>NZ_JH413833.1:14013-75590 GCF_000162755.2 Legionella drancourtii LLAP12 | reverse complement strand
CTCCTAAGATTTCTAAAATACCAGGAAAAATTTATTCAGATGAGTTAGATTATTATTCTAAAAAGGAAATCAAGACCTCAGCCACGGAAGCAGTTCATATTATAGAAAAAAACGGAAAATTTAAAACACTTATCTATCATACTAGAAAAGATACTATCGAAAAACTCAAACGATATGGACTGGTTCCTGCAGAAACTCCAATTTCACAAGCAATAATTAAATTAGGCGAATACCGTCAAATAGTTTTAACGCGTGCCTATGAAACTCATAAAGTCACTTCTCTTTATAAAGAAAAAATTTCCTTGCTGGATTTTTCTCAAGATTTATTAACGGCCTTAGAACCTATAGAGCGCATGACAAATACCATGGATGAATATCAGCACGAGCAGCAGAAAATTGAGCTTCAAGTAAAAATAAATGAGGTAATAAGCGAATTAATTAAATCCAAAATCATTCATCGTAATACATTAAGTTCGTTATTAGTCTATGATAAAAATGTATTTCATAAAATGGAAACACTATATGAAGGATTAGAGAAAAATTTACAAACAATCTCAGGAAAAATTAAAAATGCATCACCTCAAGAATTTGAAATCCTTTTAAAGCCTACTGGTCCTAATTCAATTCATACCCAAGTAAAAAACATGGGTATGGCAATTATTACAAAAATACAAGAGTTTAATCAGAACCTTGTATATAGTCGTCAAGAAAAATCCTTTTTTCGAGGAGAGCTACATGTTGCTTGCGAAAATGCGCTGCAAGCGATTCAAAGTTACGAGGCGGATCCGCATAATCCAATTTTGGCATCTCATCAGGGAAATTTCGAAGATATTATCGATAATTTAGCTATTGATTTTTCTGAGCTAGATGAGGAAAAGGCAAAACAGGTCATTTATACCATTAATGAAATATCAGGATATGGTATTCAGTATAAAGATGGAGAATATCTATTAAATGGGGCTCCATTAAATGATTTTGCTTCCAATCAAAAAAGAACCTCCTGGAAGAATTTTTCGATATTGAACTTACTTAACAGATTGGTTCGAGGATCCGCATATTTCCTAATAAGTTTAATTATCGACTTACCCGTTGCTTTATTCACTGCTCTGTTCACCTTTGATTTGATAAAAATTCCTTCGTTAAGTGCCTTTCTTTTTCCATATAAGCTTCAAAATAATACTACGCCATTAATTAAAGAAATTTTTGATTCATGCTCATTTAAGAGAACAAGTTTTGGCACAATAAAAGGGCACCAATTGGCTTTATTAGTAATTAATTTGTTAAAGGATGTCGGACGAACTTGTTTGGATGTCGCTTCCCGCTTGGTTATAGGATTTTATGATATTCTGTTAGATGTAAAAATAAAGTTTAAAAAAGAGGAGCGAACTGACCAGTGCCAAATAATTTTATCGGAAACAAAATCCGCTCTTAACAATATTCAAGAAAAAAACCTACAACTACTAGCTCCGTTTGAAGAACAAGAAAAGAGCATTGTGCAACAAAGTAATTCCAAAAATACGGATTCCATATTTATAACAAGCGACAAAATGGCAAATGTACCTTACCATCTAAGTGCTGGTGAATGGACAGATTTATTAAATTTCATCTCTGATAAAATGAAAACAAGTATAGATGAAGGGATTACTTATTCCTTAGCTAAACATCCCTTTAAAACAAATTTAATTCTCTTAATGCAACTTGGCGCAATGTTATCCATGCTGGCTCCAGCTGCATTGCCGTTGGTGACGCAAATATATACGCAACTATTTTCTCTATTAAAAAATGCAGTTCCTCAATCTATTCTCAATGTAATTACCCAAATAGCCAACAATGATGCAGTTAACTACTTTCTAGTAATAGAATTTTTTGAAAATACAATGGGTATTAATCATCCCTTAGGTATAAATTCCATGGACTGCGAGCCTCACCAGGAGGCATTAAATAGTAATCTTAATCAATTAAATTTAAGTAAAGAACTCTTGTTACAAATAGAATTCTTTCAAATTCTGGTAAATCAGAACGATTCGCTCCAGTATTTATCCCATCGAGAAAAACGTGCATTGCTGATGATGCTTGAAGAGTTATTTAATGATATTAAAAATAAAAGTGATTTTATAAAAGGAATATCTGCTTTTTTGTATCCTCCTACAAAAAAAACCTCTTTAAACCGAACATTAATTATTATTACAGACTATATTCCATTGATTGTTCGTTGTTTTTTGAGTCCTCTAACTTGGTCTCTAAAATCTTGGCAGGAGTTAGGACAAAAAATTATTAAAGATGTGACTCGTGTTTTACATGCTCTAAGTAGAATGTGCAATACCCTATTTAATATGATGGTGCGAGTTATTATACGAGCTCCTGGAGATATGATTGTAAATGAAATTGCAGCAAGAGCAGAAGGGATGCTAGGCAATAATGAGCATAATGTATCGCAAATGTCTTATTTGTTAAGTCAACATTGCAATCAATCAACAGAATTTATCCGCCAAACAGCATCCATTGGAATTGACGTGTTGCGGCACTCAGCTGAGGCTCCCGCACAGCAAACTACCTTTAAAAATATAAGCTCCTATTTAAATACAGGCGGGTTTTTTGCACATGAAAAAGAGCCGACTATCTCATGCTCCTCAGCTGCGAAGAATCCCCTTAGGAATGATAGATTACAAACATTTTAATCTGCCTATATTATGATCTGAAAGTCGCCGATACAAAATCAATATCTTCCTTATTTGGAGACGTAGAAGGAGTGGGCTCAGTTGTCTCTGGAATAGGTGGCGTAAAGATGAAATTGGGATCCTTGGTTGCAGTTGGGTTTACATTATGGGCTTTATTTAAGGATAGCTCAGCCTCTTTTTCCAGATCGCTAATGCGCTGTTCAAGTCCTGTAATAAGTTGTTCAATATCATTCAGTTGAGTTTTTAATGAAGGTATTGTTATCTGTTCAAGCGTTTTGATTGTATTATTTTTATTGGAAATTAGTTCACTATTGCTGGTGATTGTAGCACTATTTTGTTTTAGTTGGGATTTATCTGAATTACTCCGGACAGTATAAACCAATGATGCAATTAAAAGTCCAATGGTTGCTATAGCAATTATCCCCGCAGGGATGAATAATAAGGGAATTAAACTGACTGCGAGGGGGAGCAATTTCATTGCCAGAAATGCGCCGCCAAGCAATGTTCCAGTTGATAAGAAGGTAAACGCGCTAATTTTAAGAAGCTTATTATTCAGTGTATGGCGTTGCTCAATTGCTTTTTCTAGCTGTTGATTTTGCTCGAGTAGCTGTTGATTTTGAGATTCCAGAATAGGATTATTTTTTAATTGATGAAGCTTTTGTTCTTCCTGCCGCAGTTCACCTACCAATCTATTTTTATTGTTTTGAGCACGTTCTAATTTTTCCATTTCAACAGTTCTTTTTTTAAGTACTTCAAAGTGATTATGCATGTGGATAATAACCTGTTTCAATGCTTCTGTTTCGTGATAACTTAGTTTCGATTCAGATTTTAAGTAGGTTTCAATACGTGCAACAAATAGCTTATAGCTTTGCTTGGCAACTTCATCTTTGAACAGCTTTTCTTGTAGGTCTATATTTTGATGAGCAATCGCAATTGTATGTACTAATAATTGGTAGTTGTGAGGGGTAAGGTGTTGCTTTCTGGATGCATTTTTTAGACGCGCATCTTCACGTGCAGTTCGTTCAATAGCGCGTTCATTTCTTTGTTGCGCTTTTTTAGGTAGCTCTCTAGTTAGGCTTTTTTCTATTGTTTGGGCATGATTTTTTGTGTTGTTATATTCTAATTGTATTTCGTTTAAGTTTTTTTGTGCCAAACTTAATTCAGTATTGAGTCTTTCTTTTAGTGATATTAGTTTTTGTTTTTCTAATGAGACTTCTGCATTACCATGCCCATGGGTTGTTTGTCTGTGTGAATGCCCATGGGTTGTTTGTCCGTGCGAATGACCATGGGTTGTTTGTCCGTGCGAATGACCATGGGTTGTTTGTTTATATGGATCGGTGTTTGGCTGGTGATGAGTCGCACCATAATTTGCAATTTGTTGATTTAGTTCTCTTATTTTGTCTTGCAGGTAGTCGATATTCGCACTGTCATTCTGTATTCTTAATCCATACATTGAGATTTTTTTCGTAAGAGCCGTCGCCTCCAGAGTTAATTGGGAGGATAATAATAAATCGTTCCTCATCTCTTGAGCATCACTCTGATTTTCTTCTATATCTTGTTGCATCTGCGATGCGTAAGCTTTATTTACTAAAAGTGACTCAATATTGGTTTTATCACTTTTAACAATTAAAGCTAACTGAGTATTGATATCATTTACTATGGCAGAAATAGGCGATTTTTCTACTAAATTGTGTAGTAGGGTAGAGTATGTTGCGGTACCGATGTACTTATCGGTTACTTGCTGGTTTAACTCCCTGATATTGACATCAGATAACATGAGGATCCTCCTAGAATTCTTTAGAAGCTATCTTATATAAAGGTATTCAAGAGTCAACAGTTATTAAAATATAGAGGGAAAAAAAGATTGTTTATTCATGGAGATAAAATGAAAGAGGCTCGATGAACGAGCCTCTTTCTTCTATACCTTATTCATCCGTTAAGCGGAAGTATTTTGTTCCAAAATATCTTTGTAGTTTTTTTCTAATTGTGCCGCGACTAATTCCTAGCATTTTAGCTGCTTGTAATTGATTACCGCGACGTTTTTCCATTACCGCTTGTAATAATGGAGGTTCAACTTCAGACAGTATCATGTCATAAAGATCGTCTATATTTTTGCTTTTATTTTCAGCAAGGAAACGAGTAACAAGATTATACACTAGATCTTGAAGACCTTGATCTTGTTTGGTGATTGATTGGGTAGTTTCAGGTGTTTCAATGACATTCATCTTAACTTCCTTATTGTTAATTAAATCAGCGACAGTCCAATTGCTTACATTTACAGTGAAAGCAAAATTAATTGTACATGAAGGATAATTGATATTCTATATTTTCAAGCTAAAATGATGCATTTTTTTCGAGCAATTGACTCTCTATTAGGGCAAACAAAGAGCAGTCGGATCTTTCTGAAGACAAAGAGTCTTTAAGTGTTGCTAATCGAGCAAGCATCGTTTTAGATTGCGTGTTGTCATTATAGAATTGAGTGATGTATTTGCTTAATTCATGAGGATTACAATCATACTGTAAAAATTCAGGCACAATCATTTTATTTGATAAAAGATTGCATAATCCCAGGAATTTTACCTTGATGAGTTTTGCGGCCACAATGTAGGTGATGAATGATGATTTATAAATGATGCACATTGGTTTTTCTAATAAGGCACATTCAAGTGATGCCGTGCCAGAAGCAACAATTACAAAATCTGCGGCAGCCATACAGTTTAATGCCTGGCCTTGTATAAAGGTCACTGGCAGGGTGCTTTGGGCAAAATACTGCGTTATTTTTTCTGCATTAATAGTGCCAGCAATCGGAATGACAAATTGTAAGTCAGGATAACGTTGATGTAGGCGCTTTGCTGTATCACGTAATACGGGCATATGTCGCTCAATTTCATTGCTGCGACTGCCAGGGAGAAGCGCAAAAATTTGAGCGTCTAAAGGTAAATTTAAGGTCTTTCGTTGTGATGCTTTATCTTCAACGGCAGCTATTTTTTCAACCAAAGGATGCCCCACAAAACGTACGGGTACTTGAGCTTTATCATAGATTGTTTTTTCAAAAGGGAGAATAACCGCCATCATATCAATACATTCTTTGATGAGATGAATACGCTTTGCTTTCCAAGCCCAAATTTGCGGACTAATGTAATATACGATCTTAAGTCCTAACTTCTGTTTGGCATATTTTGCTAACCGCAAGTTAAAGCCAGGGTAGTCGACTAGAATAAGTAAATCTGGTTTTTGTTCGCTTAAATGTTTCTTGATGGCTTTAAATGCTTTACGAATAACCCCAAGATGGCGAATAACTTCAGTAATTCCTGTAACGCCGAAACGTGCTAGATCAGAGATTAATTCTGCACCAGCTTCTTGCATGTGCTTGCCGCCAATCCCACTAATTTCAATATTAGGGTAACTGGCCTTTAATTGTTTAATCAAGACCGATGCGTGAACATCTCCTGATTCTTCACCGGCAATGATGACAACGCGTTTAGCTTTTTGCATGGCGTTCAAGCAGGTTAGTATGAATCAATGCAGTGATTTGTTCTGCGGTTTGCAATGCCGCTAGACCATCTTCTCCGGTAACTATGGGGTCGCTATTCTCGGCAATGCATTGGAGAAATGCTTTTATTTCTTCTAACAAAGCATCACCTTTTTCCAGTTCTTTTTCTTCATGAACCATATCAGGAATCCCAGGAAACATTTCACCGGTCCCTTTTTTAAATACGGAAAGTTGTTTACTCTGATAATCAATCGATAAGAACGAATCATCTTGGAATATTCGCGTTTTACGTGAGGTCTTAAGACTGACACGATTGGCGGTTAGATTAGCAACACAATGGTTAGCAAAAGTAAGACGTACATGAGCAATATCAATCGTCTTGGTTAGTACCTGCGTGCCTTGTGCCAGAATAGAAACAATAGGGCTTTTTATCATATTCTGAATCAGATCAATGTCATGAATCATTAAATCAAGCACCACATTCACATCAGCACCGCGTGGCGTGAAGGGCGCTAGGCGCTCTGCCTCAATGAAGTGCGGTATTGTTAAATAATTATCGAGTGCGAGCCGAGCTGAGTTAAAACGCTCAAGATGTCCTATTTGTAATTTTGCATTATGCTTTTTAGCCAGTTGAATTAATTCTTCAGCTTGCGCGGTGGTTTCTGTAATTGGTTTTTCAAGTAAAACATGAATGCCTTGCTCTAAAAAGGCTTTAGCTATTTCATAATGCTTGCTTGTTGTCGCCGCAATACTTACCGCATCAACTTGATTAAATAATTCCTGATATTGAGTGTAGGCCGGAACATTTAATTCATGTCCAACTGCTTCTGCTGCTGTTTGACTTGCGTCACAGACCGCAACTAATTTTGCATTAGGGATAAGTTGGTATTTTTGTGCATGAAATCGACCTAAATAGCCGACACCGACAACTGCGCAGCGAATTTTATTCATAGAAATAAGTTTATTTGCTAATAATTTGTGCGTAATGATCGCATTTCCTGGGTGATAAATCAATTTTAAATGGGTATTATTAGGCCTATATTGAGCTGAGTGGAATAATAATGAATAAAAACGCACTAATTGCAGGTGTTGATGAAGTGGGGCGTGGTCCTTTGGCGGGCGCCGTAGTTACAGCAGCGGTTATTTTAAAAGAACCAATAGAAGGACTTGCTGATTCTAAAAAATTGACCCCTAAAAAACGCAAGTTGTTGTCATTACAAATACAAGAACGCGCTTTAGCTTTTGCTTATGGCAGGGCAGAAGTTGATGAAATTGATGCACTAAATATTCATCAAGCAACATTGCTAGCGATGCGCCGAGCGGTAGAGGCCTTACCGATTAAACCTGATGAGGTATTGGTTGATGGCGCGCATGCACCTAGGTTAGCTGTTCCCTGCCGGGCAATTATTCAGGGGGATAGTTTAATTCCTGAAATTAGTGCGGCTTCGATTTTAGCGAAGGTACTACGCGATGAAGAAATGGAGGCGCTTGATGCCATTTATCCTGGCTATGGGTTTGCAGGGCATAAGGGCTATCCAACTGTTGCGCATCGAGAAGCTTTAGTGCACCTCGGTCCTTGTGTGATTCATCGACGTAGTTATGCGCCGGTGGCGGCTTTGCTCTGAGTATAATCAATGGGAGTCCCTCTGCCATTAAGTTAACGCGAGTTATGGATAAGAAATCGGGACAGGGCTAATTTATTTTTGAACCGGGCTGAGGAAGCACTTTAGCATGCGCTGGTATTGGGTACTAAATCTTTGGGAGGACAGGCCTGATTGGCGATGGCACAAGCAAGCCAACGCCTGGCTAAGAGTAAATTTTGTTTTTTGCCAATCCATGAACAGTTGGCTACTCAATTTTCGGTTTGATTTCTATTTTTGCGTAATCGATTGCTCTAGTGTCTTTTGTAACTCTTTTTCTTTGGAAAAAAATGCTCTATATAGAGGCTTTATACCGAAACTTAAAACGTCTGTGAGTTTTTGAAGAAAAGGTCTTTCAGACCAATCTGGTTTATGAGCAAGGCATATTTTTATTTTTTCTTTTACAAACTTCATATCGCTTTCATTTAAACTTTCTTTATCCTTAATTCTATTTTCTATATCTGAAACGACGTGATATCTAGTGACTAGTTTTTTGATTATTGTAGGGGGGGCATCGTGCATTTCCTTGGGGGGGGGTATAACCACTCCATTTTCTTTAAGTTTATTTTCAAGATGACTTTTGTAAGTTGGGATATTATCTTTTAAAACTGCCATTACATGATGTGCTTTTGTTGCGTTAGCCACTAGTACCATCCTGCAATGTAAGCCAGCCCAAGCTTGTTTGCTCGGCTTATGGGTGTCATCAATTAAATTTATTTTGGCTAAATTTAATGTTTGTGGCTGATCTTTGAATGTATCTAGTAATATAGGAGCGATATCATCAAGGCCAATACTTTCAATCTCATCATCAAATGAAGTCCTTTTTCTCTCTGCTTTGTTTATCGCGGCTACATAGGAGGCTGCATGGGTTAGTTGGGCAACAATTAAATATAAATCTTCAACCTCTTTAATATTATTAACATCCAGTTTTTGCAATTTCTTTATTATTTGATCTTTTGCACCGTCAAGCATTTGCGTTGCATTTTGTTGGCTAACCTTTGCACATGAATCTTCTTTCAAGTGTGTGAACTCACTATAATCACGTTCTACTCCGCGCATCATTTTAAACTCACTATCTATTATTTGTATTAATTGTAGCCTATAACTTGCTGTTATTCTGGGTGTGTTGAGTATATATTGATCGGTTCGTGCTGATTTATATTTGATACTTGATGATTCCATCGAAGAAAAACCATATACCGATGAGAATGAAGTGAATTTCTGGTATTACTCTCATGTCAAAGGAGCTGTACTCAAAGGGATAAATATCTTGTCTTGCATGGTTCGCTATGCTGACTTCAGTGTACCCATAGGATATGAGGTGATTAAAAAAAGAAATTGCCTATTGTGATATTAAAACCAGACAAACGAGAAGAAAGTCATTAGTAACCAAAAATCAATTATTTCAAAACCTGATTGCCCAAGCCATTACCAATCAGGTAATGTTTGATTATGTGCTGGCCGACAACTGGTTTGGCTCGAAGGCCAATATGGTTCAACCTTCAAAAATCGTTAATCATTGGGCTCAAGTCTAATCGCATATTAGTCTTATCTGAAAACGATGCCAAAAACGGATGGTACGAACAAGTAAGGGCATTAGAACTTGACGAGGATATAGCGCACACAGTCTGGCTTAAAGGCCTAGACTTCCCCGTGAGGCTTCTGAAAAAGATTTTCAAAAACGAAAATGGTTCAACAGGAATTTTCTATCTTGTTTCTAATGACAGGCTAAGTAGTGCCGAACGTCTTTATGAAGTGTACCAGAAACGGTGGCGGATTGAAGAGTATCACAAGTCAATTAAGCAAAATGCAAGCTAACCAAGTCACCCACTCGAACCGTCAAAACTCAGTGTAATCATATTTATGCTTCTATTATTGCCTATTGCAAGTTGGAACTGTTGAAGATAAAAACTCAGTTAAATCACTTTGCCATCAAGTACAAACTAATCCTTAGAGCAAGTCAGATTGCGTGGCAGGAGCTTAAAAATATGGCCGCTTAAAATGGAGTGTGCGTAACATGAGTAAATAATCTTATAGAAGGTGTAGCCCTTGCCTTGAATCGAAACACAACGGAAATTGGCCGCAAAGTTTTAAATAACTTTTTTGTAACACAGAAAAAAACTTGTGATGATGAGAATAACACCATAAAAAGGAATGGCATATTTAAATAATGGTGCAGACGATAAGCTTGCGGTTATAAATTCAAACACCGAAACAATGGTGTACTATATCTTTCTCTTGCAGTGGATGAGGAGGGGGCGATTGATTTTTAAGAGACTCTTTAGCAGCAATACTATTGCTGCTAAAGAGTCTCTTAAAAAACTAATAAGGAGTAATCCCTCGTGTGATATCAGTGCGATTAATACGCATAAAAATCCAGCTTATGGCCAAGCTATTAAAAGATTTGAAATCATGCGTATGTTCAGTTCAATCTTTGAATGCATGGAACACGTATATAAGTATCATTTAATTTGGTATTTACAATTGAAATCCACCCAAAACGTAGGATTTTGTAAGTCGGATCATTTTTGCAACATTGGTGCCCTCTTGCACGAGTAGTTAAATTCACTAACGCAAACAATTAAACAAAATCTTATGCGAGCTAATCGACATTAATATGCCAAAACTGGCTAAAAAGGTCACCATCGCCGTGCCACCATAACTTACTAGAGGCAAAGGAATTCCCACTACGGGAATAATACCCATTACCATCCCTATATTCACAAAGCCAGACATGAAGAAAGACATGGCAAGACTTGCGGCCAGGAGGCGGGTAAATGTTGTTTGGGCGTGGGAGGCAATGTTTAAGCTTCTTAATGAAATTAAAACAATGAGCGCAATGATGGCAAAGCCGCCGGCAAAGCCAAACTCCTCACCACTTACGGCAAAGATAAAGTCTGTCGCATGTTCTGGCAAGAAGTTAAGATGCGATTGACTGCCTTGCAACCAGCCTTTTCCGACAAGACCACCGGAACCAATCGCAATTTTGGATTGGATAATGTGATAACCTGAACCTAAGGGATCTTGTTCGGGGTCGAGCAATGTATAAACGCGTTGTTTCTGATAATCGTGCATCACATGCCACACGATGGGTATTGCTGAGCCGATTAGGAGAATAATTAATAAAATTACTTTAAAACGGATACCGGCTAAAAATATAACGCAAAACCCTGCTGCAGCTACCATAATTGCCGTACCCAAATCAGGTTGTTTGGCGATCAGTAAAGCCGGAATGCCGATAATAAGTCCGGCAACAGAAATAGCTTTTAAACTACTGGGGTGTGTTTGGCGGTCAAAATACCAGGCGGCCATCATGGGCACAGCCAGTTTCATGATTTCTGACGGTTGAAAGCGGAATAAACCTAATTCCAGCCATCGTTGGGCCCCTTTACCAATCTTACCCATGAGCATTACGGCAACTAACAAGGCCAGACCGATACTGTAAATCCAGGGTGTCCAGATTTTATATTTATGTGGTGGAATAAAACCAAGCACAATCATAATAAGTGATGCAATAACCAAGCGCATGGATTGACGAAAAATCATACTCATATTGGCATTAGATGCACTGTATAAAATCAACAGGCCAAAGCTAATTAAGAGCAGCAGCAAGCCCAATAAAGGGAGATCCAAATGCAGTGATTTCGCAGTGAAGCGATAAACGGGTTTAGTGTGTCGTCTGTTCATGATTCGTTTTCATCGGATAAAGTTCATAATAAGTATCGAGTATCTTGCGTGCAACTACAGAAGCAACAACATCATTTTCAACGACTACTGCTAATGCAATTTCAGGCTTATCTACTGGAGTAAAGGCAATAAATAATGAATTATCACGTAACGCTTCGGGTATATCTTCATACTTTGTTTTTTCATATTGGCGGCCACTAAATACTTGCGCCGTTCCAGTTTTTCCTGCTACAGGGTAGGGTGGGTTTCGTCCAAATCGGTAACCAGTTCCTTCATTGCTGGTAAGTACGCTGTGCATGGCTTCTTTAACAATATCCCAATTGTCTTCATCTTTAAGATAAATGGGATATTCTTCAATGGGTTTATAACGTTTTATTTCACCGTTATCACTGTTTACCGTTTTAGTTAATAAATGTGGTCTAAAACGTTGTCCATGTTGGCTTAAGGATGCTGTAGCATTGGCAATTTGCAGTGGTGTGGCCAGCATAAAACCTTGACCAATGGCCGTGATTAAGGTGTCGCCAGGGTACCAGGTTACGCCTTTAGTTTGTTTTTTCCAGCGTAAACTCGGCACAATTCCTGATGCTTCTTCATAAAGATCGATATGGCTCAAATGGCCTAAACCAAATTTAACCAGCATGTCTTCAATATTGGAAATACCCATTTTATTACCCAATTGGTAATAAAACGTATCACAAGAAACAGTGATTGAGCGTTTAAAATTAATCATACCATGTCCCGTTTTTTTCCAATCCCTATAGTAATGGCTGGAGTTCGATAGTTTATATTTTCCTGGGTCATAGATTGTGGTTGATGTTGTGATGAATCCTTTATCCAAGCCGGCTAAACCAACAAAAGGTTTGATGGTCGAAGCTGGGGGGTAAACGCCACGAACTGCTCGATTAAACAGAGGTCGCTGTAGGGTGTTGGATAATTTTTTATATTCTTTTGAACTCACTCCGCTGACAAAAATATTGGGATCAAAGCTAGGTGAGCTCACCATTGCTAAAACCTCGCCATTTTTAGAATTAATAACTACGGCGGCGCCGCGTTTATCTTTTAGGGCTTCATAAGCTGCTTTTTGCAAACGGGTATCGATACTTAAGTAAAGTTTAGCGCCCGAGTGGGGGTTAATTTTATCAATGACCCTTAATGTGCGTCCACTAACGTCCGTTTCAACCATTTGATAGCCGACTTTACCATGGAGAATATCTTCATAGTATTTTTCAACACCAGCTTTACCAATAAAATTGGTCGCTCGGTAATTGGTGGGGTCAACTGTTTTTAGTTCTTGAATATTAATACGTCCCACATAGCCTAATACATGCGCGGTGATTTCGCCTAGCGGATAATAACGCATTAGACGCGCCTTAATGCTAACCCCAGGAAAATGGTATTGATTAATTGCAAAAAGTGCTACTTCTTCTTGGGTTAATTTTAATTTAATTGGAATCGGCATAAACGAGCGATTTTGTTTCCTTGCTCGGTTAAAGCTGTCTATATCATCTTCACTAATCGATGGAATTAGCTTATGCAGTTGTTTTAGTGTTTGCTGCATGTCTTTGACGTGTTCGGGGATAATTTCAAGAACATAGACTGGGATATTCTCTGCCATTAATACCCCATTTCTATCGAGGATTACACCCCTGGGGGGCGCAATAGGGGTAATATTCATTTGATTTTTTAAGGAGAGGGTTTGGTATTTTTTAAATTCTGAGATTTGCAGGTATGCAAGTCGTAATATCAGAATTAACGATAAAATGATGATAAAAGCAACCAGCAAATTAAGTCTAAAACGTTGATGCTGTGATTCTGTTTGATAATTTCTAAACGATTGATTAAGACTCATTACGCACAGAGGGTTAGTATGGAGCAAAAAAAAGCATAGTATATCAAAATGGCTTTTTTTACTATAAACAACATCTGGGTTGACGTTAGAAAATTAAATTAAATTTCAACAGACCCTAGAGACCCTGGTTATTTATGATAAGGATGATTATTGATAATCGACCAAGCCCGGTACAAGGCTTCCAGTAATATAACTCGCACTAAAGGATGAGGAAGGGTTAATTTTGATAAAGACCAGCGCTCATGGCATAGTTTAAGTACTTCCTGAGAGAGGCCTTCAGGACCACCAATGAGAAAACAGA
Organism: Legionella drancourtii LLAP12; assembly: GCF_000162755.2. GTDB lineage: Bacteria > Pseudomonadota > Gammaproteobacteria > Legionellales > Legionellaceae > Legionella > Legionella drancourtii. Next base: position 61,942 of record NZ_JH413833.1, on the reverse strand, counting down.
GATGACTTGAGGTTTGTTGTAATTGGGTTATTTTCTGGGCTAATTCTTCGCTGCCAAATGATTTCCCTTCAATTTCTAATGCAATAATCCGTGCACCCGTAGGTAGGGCTTCTTTAATCAAGACAGATTCTTTTTCCATGATACGTGCGAGATCAGAAGATTTACTGCGGCGAATTAACGGAATTTCAACTATTTTCAGCTGAATCCCGTCATTAAAGCGTTTGGCATAATCATTGGAGCCTTGGGTCACCCAGTCGGGCATTTTATTGCCTAAAGTAATAACGGTAATTTTTAACATGGCATTTATTAGCTAGATTGCTCTTCCCAAAGACCTTCTAAGTTGTAGAATTGTCTGCTTTCAGGTTGCATTATGTGAACGATAAAGTCGCCGAAATCGACAAGCACCCAGTCGCCAGTTTCCATGCCGGTGCAGTTTAATGCAGGCAAACCAGCCATTTTCATGTCTTCCATTACTTTTTGTGCTACAGCTTTGACATGACGTGAGGCACGACCTGAGGCAATAATCATATAGTCTGTGATGGTTGTTTGTTTGTGGACATCAATCACTTTAATATCTACTGCTTGAATGTCTTCAAGGGCGTGGATTAGTTTAGGTAACATTGGATTTTGTGCTGACATAATAATAAGAAATCTTCTATCAAAAAGCGCTGAATGATATCAGTATTTATTGGGAGTTGCTAGGCGTTTAAAGTAATATATTATACTTCTATCAATAATGTAGCAGGGGTTGTTTGATCCAACAGCAGTGCTCATCGCAACGCCAAGCGGGTAAGGAAGAGCCAATGTTGGGTTAAATGGCCCGTGCTACGTAATTGTGAGGTTAGATGTTGACCCAATATTTGCAAAATTAATGTTCTGGTAGTTGCATATGTGTGAGTAAAAATTTAATTACAGCAAAGAGTATGAGACACCCTAATGCGGCAATACAAAGGATGCCTAACTGTTGTGCAAATGCTGTTGCATAAAGCGTTTTTAATATGGCAACGTTCGTTTCACCTGCTGGAATGGCTGTTAATGAAGCCAGTTTCCCAGATAAAAATCCACCAATACCTAAGGAAACGAAAAAGATCCCCATCATGGTGCTGACTTTATTTTTATCAGCAAGAAGGGTAATTGCCGATAAGCCAACAGGAGAGAGCAATAATTCTGCTAAAGAAAACATGAGATAAGCTGGGATAATTAACAATGGCGATAATAAGGCTGAGCGTTCGGTGAAATTACTAACCAACGCGATAATAGCGTATGCTACGGTGGTAATAAAAATAGCAAACAGAAATTTTTTGCCAATATTTAAACCGCGTTCTTTTAAATTGAGTTGAGGATTTTTCTTTGCTAAAAAATAACCAATAATCAACATGCCAATGCTTTGGATGGTGACATAATAGGGGGCAGGAAACTGAATACCACAAAATGTTGGTTCCACAACTCGTGAAATAAAGAGCGTTAGTGACATAAACATTTGGAAATAAAAAGACCAGAAGACGACTGAGATAATGCACAATAAGCCGATAATGAGCGTTTTGCGTGATTGATTGGCGTTTTCACCATTTACCGCATAGACAATATAGCTTGCTGAGAATAAGACAACAAGGCCAAAGATTAGATTCGCTAATTGTGGTGAGTTCAAAATATAAAAAGATAAGGACCATAATAGGAGCATTAATCCGAATGCGGTAAAGATTTTTTTATATTGAAATACAAAAGAATTATAATCTTTAATTTTATATATTTTTATGCCAAGTAAAAATACGATAAATGCGATAATCATCCCAATTGCTGCGCTGGTAAATGAGGCAGCCCAACCTAAATATTCATTAAGTATGCTTGGGAGGGTAGTTCCCAAGATAATACCAGAGGTAATCCCCATATAAAAAATAGTGAATCCGCTTTCACGTCGGGCGGAACCTTGCAGGTATTCATTGCCTAAAAGTGAGGAAATATTGGGTTTTAATAAACCTGTTCCGACAGCAACACCCGCTAAAGAGGCAGTCAAGATGGTTGTACTGTCTACGGTTGATAAAAGGCAATAACTAATAAAAAGGACGACAGCGCCTAACAAGACGGCTCGTTTTTGACCAAGTAATTTATCTGCTATCCAACCACCGACAACTGGAGAGAGGTAGGTGAGCGCTGTAAATGAGCCTACTAAGGCATAAGTTTCTTTATCCGGCCATTTAAAATGCAAGGCTAAATAAAGAGCAAGAAGCGATTGAACAACGTAAAAACCATATCGTTCCCACATTTCTGTAGCAAAAAATACGCGCAGCGACTTAGGGTGTTTTTCTGAATTAGACAATTTATCATAACACAATTAATAGACGTTATTTTCAGTATAACATAGCATTTTTAGAGTGGCTATATGGTTTGTTATCTCTGGTTCGATGGGGAGATGAAGAGGTATTTTTCGTTTGAGAAAATAGAATTCCTGTTATTTAGAGCATTAAGCCTGAATGCAGTAGTGTTCCTACCGCATTCAAAATAATCTTACAATGCTTTGGGTGCCTTATTTTCTTTATAGGCACCATTGTCGCCAGCTAGATCCATAAAATACGCAATATTAGTTACCAAATAGCGCAAATGTTTGGGAACTTTATTGCTCGTTACTTCCTGTAACTGTTCTTGAAATACCATGAACTCAGTTGATCCTGGTTTCATTTTTTCGCAATTATTGGTATAGGTACTAAATAGTGCTTTGTATTCATGAGCATCAGGTAAGCGCTCTGCTAATAGGCTAATATGTTTACCTATTTGTTTTTGTAATGAATCATTTAGCCATAGCTTATCTTGAATGCCTATGTCCGCATCAGCAATATATTGCTTCATGAGATGGATGGACATTTGCACGGTGATGTCATAGAGCCTGCTGTATCCTTTTTTATTTCTCGTTGTACCAATATCACTTTCTAAAATTTCTCTTTGCGCTGTCCAGATATGTTTTAGGGATTCTTGATAGAAATCGGCTTTATTATTGGTTGAAATGGTATTTAAATTCTTAAATAGGGAGTTCGCTTGTTGTTTACGCGTACTGTTAACCCACCATTCTTTCTTATAAGCAGCTTGTTGTTCCGCAAAGAACAAGCTGTTTTGATTCATTTCACCAGTAGCTGCTTTTTTGGGTGCGTTCTCAGGAATAATATCATTATTAATGCTTGTTATTTCCTGCGTAAACACAACTACTTTTTTAAAGTTCGTCGTTAACGAAGTTCTTCTTTGCACTAACGTCATTTGGGATAAATGTTCCGGCGTCTTAATTTCCCTAAGTGCTAATTGTCCGTATTCGTCATAGCATTTTTTCGAAAAAGCACTGCCTAAATCCAAAATATTATGATGGATAAGTTGCATAATTCCCTGGCGCTCAACGTTATTTTTTGCCGCATACATAAAGTAATCAGCCCAATTTTCTTTTTGCTGTAGTTTTTGCGCTAATTGACTGGTGTTAATGATTTGTTGCAACAGGGTTAAATTAGCGATTCTCCCTGAGAGCCATGCTTGGGACAGGTTAAATAGGGTCGCCTCATTAAGGTCCTTATCTTTTATGGCATGTAAAAATTGGTGGTAGCGCTCTCTAATATGTGGGTCTTTGGGACCTTCTACAAATTCAGCAAGCAGTGGCACATTAGGATAGTGCATATTAAATTTCGCAATTTCCTTAATTAGTTCCACGGAATCATCCAGCATTTTTGTATCGTTTGGATTGCTAATCCATGTGTCATAAATATTGAGTGCATTTATATCAGTAACCGATAATGTCCCTTCAGCCTTTTGCGCAAACTGCACACTTATATTCAGATGTTGTTCTGATGTTATAACCTTGTCGTGCCACGTGTTCCATAGCTTTGTCATTAAGGTGTTGCCAATAGTGAGACCCTTAACCTGGGTAATGAATAATTTTAGACGATGCAGGGATTCGCCATCATTTAGTCCCTTATTATAGGCTTCAATGATGGGATCGCGGCAATCGGCGGGGATATTCATCACATCAACAGCAAGTGTTAAGAGTTCATGTAAATCATTAATCCCTTTTCTTTTCCATGTATTACACAGAGCAAGTAGCGAGTGTAGTGGCAGACCTGCATATTTTTTCTTAGCGCATAGCGTAAAGAATAGTTTATTTTCTTCGGGTTCAAAATAATTAAATGCATTTACAAAATCAGCATATAATTTATGAGTATCGTGTGCATACTTTTGATCTGCGGTAATAAGCCCAGTTTGGTGTGCAAATTGGGTAAATGCTAAAGCTGCTTCTTTAATTTGTGCTAATGCCCTTTGACCATCAGTAATGTTTGTTCGACTGATGTTCCCTTTTAAATGTTCAGCAATATAGCCCACCGAGACATAGGGGGGTAATTGCATCATTGGTGTAAAAATCTGTTGCTCAAACTCGGCTGTATCTAAGCCGTTATGTAAAATCCGCACTAGTTCGTCGATTGATTTTTGCGATACCGGTTGTCGTTGTGCAATAAAGTTCCAAAACTCTTTTTGTCTTTCTGTAGGCATTCCCGCCAGCACTTGTGGGTTAGGGAGATAATTTTCTGCAGCGTCACCGAGTACCATTTGAAATAGCGGTCTTAGTACACCCAAGTGTCCTTCTGCTAGTTCCTTATGATGGGTATGGAGATATTTTCCAATTTGTACGATTCGCTGCTCACGCATCGCATGCTCTTTATTCTGATTAATGGATCTAATTATGTGGTATAGATCCAAATCCAGCGTTTTCTCGGTTAATAGAGCCGTTGTTTCAGGGCTGTAGGTGAATACTGCTTCAATATCCGCAGCCAGTTTTTTATCAAAAACATCCCAAAAGTCTTCGCGAATGCGTTGAGAAAGCGTTGTAATCAATTCGAATGTTTTTCTACTGTCTTGCTCAATGAAATTATTTGTAGAAATTTTCATGACCATATTCAACAGCAAACCAATTTTTTTAAGATCTGCTGGTGTTGACATTCTGGGGGTTATTTTTTGCAGTTGTTCAATGTTGAAAAACACATTGAGGCAGTCAAGGTATTTTTGAAAATCGGGATGTTCTGATCGTGTTGATAAATGCGTGATCGTATGCGCTAAGTTTTTAATTGGGACCAGGAATAACTGTGGTTTAGGTAATGAAGATAATGCATCAAATAACTGTTTTGTTGCTTCTTTATTCTTCATAAGACTTGTTTCATAGATTGATTGGAAGAAAAGTGGCAGATGAGATGGTGATTTTCCATAAATCGCTTGGCGCGTTTTTTCGGGTATGCCTGCAGCAAAATAATAGCGCTCAGCGCCTTTTATCCATTCTTGGTAGAAGGAAACAACGGACTTAAATTCAGGACCATGAGTAGAGGTTGTCGGCTTTTGAGCCGTGGGCGCCTTGGCGGCCAAAGATACTTGCTCTTTATCATCATGCAGCACATCGGTGATTAAGTCGCGTAAATTGCTTGCTCTTTCGAAGAGTTCACGATCTGCATCTATATTTTCATCAGGATCACATTTTGAGAGTACTTCTTTAATGATTATATTTCTTAATGTCCTAAGTTGTTTACCTGCTTCCTCGCTTAGGAGTAAATTTTGTTCTTTTTGCAGAGTTAAAATCCGAATGTACTGCTCAATATTTTTTTTGATTTCATCATTGACTTTGTTGCCCAGTCTCTCGATATTTGTTCCTAAGGCTTTGGCAGGATCTGCAAGTAACGCTGAATTTAAATCATTGTAACGTAGACAAAAAATGTTCCATGTCATGGCTACATGCTTGATAAACTCGACATAAACTTCTTCACTATCGCCTGCTTTTCCTGCCAGACGGATGTTCCATAAGGCTTCAATTTTTTGATTGCATTCAAGCCAATCATCCTTAAATTGTGTTAAGGGGAATGCCGTGTTATCAAAATTACGTTTGATAACGTCTGCTACATCGCCAGACAAAGAAGCAATCAGGAACTCTTTACGGCGCAGGTAAAGTTCATTTTTCTTTTTAAGCTCATATTTGAATTGTTGTACTGAGCGTGTGATTAAATATTTTTCTTTCATTTCTTCGGAATCGGCTAGCCATTCCCATTTAACCGAGCCAATATTGATATGTTTCTGGAGTTTTTGCGCCAGATGCTGTTCTTCCTCATGCATTATTTCTGCTAAGCGTATTTGCTGAGGAGAATCTTTTTTCGTATATTTTTTATGCTCTTTTAATACATCACTGTAATTAATGATATCAATACTGGTTCCTTTGGCTCCATTTCTTCCTTGACGTCCAGTTTCTTGTTTGACTATTTGCGGAAGTGTAGGGTAGGTACGTAAGACCATCAGTCCTTCTTCGGTTTCTGGCTTGATGTCTGTTCCGCGCCCCATCCTTGAGCTGATGGTGATTTTTCCTGCTGCCCCTGCGCGTGGTACCACCTCACTTTCTGCTAAACCACTGTCATTTGTATCGATAATAAAATTATCAGGATTAAATACTCCGCGTTGTTCCAGTTCCTGTTTAACTAAAGTAGCCATTTGTTTCACGGCAATATCATCTTCACAGGTCATCAGAATGGGGCGATCATTAAATTGCAGTAGGTGCTCAACAAGGGCATTAATTTGTTGTTTTTTATCCTTAGCATAAATAACGCCCAAGAATTTACTGCGCAACTCTTCATGTGATGGTAATTTAATTACATGTTTAATCCCAAAAATTTCTTCATACAGTTTTAAGTCTTCTTTGTTACCGGCTGTACCGGTGCAGCCTTCCAGTTTTTGATAGTGTTTTTTCAGGTCATACTTGGCATTACTTGAGAGGGCGACCTGGCTGTCTGGTTCGACAAAAAAGTTAGGTGCTTGGCCTTTAGCAATGGCTTCCTCATTGAGACGTACGTGCAAGAATTGATGTACCAACTCACTATAGGTTGAACCATGCTTAATTTGGTTACCAATAAGTACCTTGGCAAAACGTGTGTTAATGACAGTTCTTTGTCCTGCTATTTGTTGATCCGGGCGTATACAGAAATGAACGTCTTCCTTTAAATTTTGTGCGGAGTTAGCGGCAACAAGGAGTTTCTTTAATATATTATCCCGCTTTGCAACGGCCTTGAGATCACCATCAGCAGCCGGAACAATGTATTTTTCGATAAAATCAGATTGTTTAGGGCTGTTTTTAGCTTCTTGTTGTAGCAATTCACACAGTGCTTTTAGGTGGACGTTGCGCGAAATTCGCAATACCTCTTGTTCATCCTGAGGGAAACTGTTTTTATTTTCTATGAAATATTTATACGCAATGCGATAAACCCATTCATCAAAATTATAAATAGATTCGGCACCATTATTGGCAGAATAGTTAAACTGGGTGTCTTCAAATTTAAGTACGAAGTCACATTCGTCTACAAAAGCAACACGTAATTTAGGGTCTAAATTAATGTTTTTAATGTGTTGCCAAATTTGTGTTGATTGGAAGAGGCTGGCATTACCAATAGTACAAAAATTAACGGCGCCAAGATTTTTTGGGCTGTCATTCGTTTGATATTTATCTGCAGGTGAACTAGGGGTAATGTATGAATTACGGATGCCGATTGCATCTAAAACGTGACTGAATTCTTCTTGGTCGCGTTTGGATAAGCTGTCTTTCGAACTGAAAATGTCGACTACGAGGCCGTTCAATGCGAGATAGGAAACACGCATCAGAGAAATAATACTTTTTCCCTGCCCTGTACGCACCTGGTGGAGTAGGCTTTCACTGTTATGCTGCGCCGCATAAATAAGATCCAGCATTTGCGTGTGATTGACCCATTTACCGGTTTTACGTAGCAGCACTTCACGCATGCACGCCAGCATGCGCGCAGAGGCCATACTTTTTTCATCTGGAGTTGCGGCATTATCTAGAAGCACGTTACGTTGCTCTAGAAGTAGTGCTTGTAAATTGCTAAAAGAGATCGTGCCCAAATAATTAACCTGGCTGAACGCATTAACGTAATAAAGTAGCTCGAGTAATTTTTTTTGTTGGTCTTCAGCAATAACGCCTTTGCCTTTTTGTTTTAAGCCCTGAAATACACGGATTAAATCCGCATTATCACGCGCTGTAATGCTGTAATGTCTTTTTGATGTATTTTTCTCTTTATCTTTGATTGCTTGTTCTATTGTTTCGAATCGGTGAATTAATTGTTCTGTACTGGTAAATTCTTGCGGATTAGTCAGTTTATTAAATAATTCGATTGAAGGCACCGGCAATGAATGGCAGTAGACTGCTAAAGCACTTAACTCTTTTTCATCAAGGCGTTGCAGTTGGGACTTAAGATGCTCTAGATCGACTAGTTTTTCGGTAAGGTTTAATTTCTCAAGTTCAAGAGCTTGTAAGACGATCATGCGAATATATGCGTCTTTAGGCCGTTCTTGAAGAGCAAAGAAATCAATTGCATCGCCATTAATCTTGCTGTCTTTTTGTTGATAAATTTCAATGAGTCTCAGTTGGCTGTCTTGCCAGAGCTTGTGCAAATGCTCGTTATCTTGTGATGATAAACCGCTGTACTCTCTAGTGGCTCTTTCAAAAGAAAGAGAAATCTGGCTTAAAATTCTTGTGCGTTTTGAGTAGAGCAAAGGAAGTTCATGATCGGTAATGGCGCTGATAAAATTACCAATGCCTTTTATCCATTGTGGACTTGCATTTTCTTGATGCAGCGATTGGAGTGTTCTTCTTGCCGTATTGACAAAAAGACTGTCCTCAGGATGATGCAGGGCAAATTTAGTGAGTATAGGTTTGTATTGGCTCGGTAATTCGGAGCGCACGATATCCGCAATATTTTTCTGGAGTTGTATTGGATAAATTTCTGATCTTAATTCGTTTAAGTTGCTATTTAATAATGATGAATGTTGATTTGTTGTGCTGTCATATTGGTGTAAAACAGTGGTTAAAATATGGATTGGGTAGTGATCGTTGGCCGCATGTTCTCTATCAATTAAACAATCCAGATAACTGGTCAGTTGCTCTAAGGAGTAGTATTTTTGTACTCCTTTTTGGGATTGCTCTATGAGCAAACCTAAGACCAGCCCTAAATCGTTGAAATGAGGCTTATTATCAATGCTTACTAGTAATTTTAAGAATGCTTCCAAGCGCTTATGTGCTGCGGCGCTTTCAACGCTCACGGCAATGCATTCAGTAAATAAGCGTTCACATAATTTAATATTTTGCGATTTAAAATTAATTTTTAGATACTTGCTTAGGTATTCATGAGCCGTTTTTTGTTCTTCTGGATTCAATAAACGGTAGGCCGCATCTTGATTGGTAATGCTGCATCCTTTTTCAAGTTGCTCGCTAATAAATTGCTTGCGTGCTGAGGCGTCATAGGTAACTCGCATTTGCTCTCTAAGCGTTACCAGCTCCTGGTATGAAGGTAAATGCGATGATTTAGCAAAATCAATGGATCTTAGTTGTTTGTTTAATATACGTTGTTGCTCATAGAACGAATAACTCCTGTAGCCAGCAGCAGAAAGCGGATCACCCCATCTTTGACTTACTTTATCTTTTTCAAGGAGCAGCCAAGGGTATGCACTTAATAAGGTGCTGTCAGACTGTAAATGATCTCGTTCTAGAGTATTGAATAATTCACTTAAAGCAGATTGTGCAGGATCATTTTGATTAAGCCATGGGTAGGATGTTTTAGAAAAATAAGTGTCTGCAACATGTTTGCTTGAATAACACTGTAAAGCACGCCCGCAGTTGTTGATAAATTCTCTGGCTTCAAAATTACTTAAGCTCAGTATATTATTTTTTAGTGTGGAGGTCTGAATTGTCTTTGCTAACGTCGCTAGATGTTCAAATTTTACCTGCCATGAGCCAGGAATAAGTTCTCCATCCAAAAGTACTTGTTTATTCAACCAAGTCAGGATATCCGTATCTATAGATTGTAAGGCATTAATTTGATTAACGATTAACTCTTCGTCAATATGTGAAGTTCTATCCAATCCTTGAGATAAACAAACGACGAATAGACGCAATGCTAAAGGTCCCTTTTGGGTAGCCAACAGACCTGTTTCTACTAAATTTCGATTAATTACTTCTTGTAGCCAGTTAAAATCCGTGGTCAATATACGCATTCTTTGACTAAGATAACGCAAACTGCTAATAACGAGGTCATGCGGATTCTTTTGTGCAGTATTATCCAAACTTAATAAATAACTTGGATTAACCTGCTTATCGTGTGCTTTAAACTCAGTTAACTCAAGTGATACATACCAATAAGGATATTTTTCGTAATGAGATGCGTAATAAAATCCATTATGACGCCAATCAATATGATGAATATTATTTAGAATGTCTTGTTGGATGTTTTGTTTTAATAGTTCTTTTTCGCTATTGCGTAAGACATTGTATAAGCGGTCGAGGAAGACTTGTGCTTGAAAATCAGTTGCATTGTTTAAATACTCGAGCATGCTTGTTTCATTGAGTATCAGACCATGCTTTTCTGTATAAGTTAGTAATTTTTGAAAACTGCGCCATAAAGGGCTATAACGGGTAAGACCGGTAGATGCTCCATGAGCGCTAATTAAAGCCCACCAAATATTGTGGAGTGGCTTATCATCTTTTAAGGTCACAATACTTAGCGCTACGGTATCTAGCTCTTCTTTAGTCAGGCACTCATTTAAATTCTGCGATGGGTCGATGAAATAGCGTTTCCATGTTGCAAAATGTTGTGGGCCAAATGCTTGATGTATTTGTTGGGCGAGCACAAAAAAGCTATCGGAAGCATTTTTAGACGCCATTTCTAAATGACTTACTTCATGCGCATAAAATATTTGCCCCAAGGCGAAAAGATTATCCGCGGTTAAGACAGTTTGGCTTGAATTATCAAATAAAGCATCCAATACGTCGACAGGTGCGTTTAATTTTCCTTGGGCCCAAATTTTTAACGCGGAGCGACAATCTTCCAAAGTTCCAGGTTGCTCCCCGGTTTGGCCAGTGAGTGTAAACTCTTGCATTTGAGTTAATGCGTTTTCTGGAGCAGTGGTTAATGCTAATTGCTCAAGTGTACCCAGCGCATTGTTTATTCGCTGTTGATCTTGATCATCGGTAGCCACATATTTCCACATGAGCTTTTGTGTCGTTATTAGCGAAGCTACAGGGGTGAACTGTCTAAAATCGCCTCTAAAGATTTGCGGCTTCATCGGCTCATAAAACTGCACGGTAAAGGGATTTCGTTTTTCTTTTTATTTGTTCAGTTCGTGTCTTTAAATCCAATTTTTCGCGTTTTTTATCGTAACAAAGAATAATGCCTCTATCCTTGCGTGAATAGGCTAAATAAAAGCCTGCAGGTAAATTATCTCGCGATATCCCTAGGCGGAAAGAGGATGCTTGTTCCATTATTTTTTGTACTGCACCAGGTTCGATTTTTTTTATGACATGCGCTGCATCAACATCACTACCTACCCAAAGGGAAAATAATTGGCGTAGGTTTTTTTGCTCCCAACCTGAGAATTGTTTCATGTGCATAGGAACTGCGTCCCAGAGCGCAGTACAGTTTGCTATGGTGTCAATGGTTTCGCGGGTAATGAGTAAACTTTCATCACTAATGTATTCTTCAATTTTTTGCTCTTGTTCTTGCTCTTGTTCTTGCTCTTGTTCCTCTTCCACCATGTATTCTTGTTCCACGGCTTGTTGGAGTTGTTGCTGGAGTCCTGGTGTTTGCGAGGTCAAAGGGTACGTTACATCCTCACCAGACCATGGTTGTGGTTTCCTCGCTGCATGTTCTTCAAGGATAAGCTCAGGTTTTACTTCGCCTTTGGCAAGTAAATGAATGTTCTTCGTGTTTTCTGTAAATGTTGCAAATTTAGCTTGGCGTTGATTCTCCAGAATCAGATTCTGAATCGTTTTATATTTTGCTTTGAGTTCACAATCTTGACTATTGGAAAATGCTTGGCGATCCCAATCAGGAATATGAATTAAAATTTGTAATGGCGCAAAATGGTCTTGAGCTAGTTGCTCAATATGTTCGAGGAATTTCTTAGCTTCTTGATAATCTGCAATTTTCAGATTATATAAAGTAATTTCATCTACTGCATCACTAAGACGTATTTTTTGTCGATTTATGAGTGCAAAGATATCAATCAGGTCATTGTGTACTGCGGTTATAGAAGGAGGAAGAATAAACGATAATGATTTAAATATGGGGCTGCAGTTATTGCTATCAAGCGCTTGTATTTTATTTTTTAAATGCTTGGTATAGGCTACCGGATCACTATTAAGGCTTCCTACTAAATCAAAAACCGCTGGTAAATTAGGTGCTGGCTCTTTAAAGGTATTATCCCAAGCATTAATGTAACTAAGGTTTAAATGTTGAAATAGCTCATCCAGGCCTTTGATGCCCATTTGTGCTATTTGCGCCAAAGCCCATAGGGATTGCGATTTAGGATCGTTTGGTTTTTGCGAATGATCAAAAAATGTCGTGCGCCATTGAGCATTCAGCTTTTGGTATTCATTAATGAAATCCAATTCAACGTATTTATTCTGATTTCTATAAAAATGTACCATCTCACGTCCCGCAGTACTCCAAAGTTTGGCGCGTTTGGAGAGTTCACTCATTCCATTCCAGGATGATGAGTCTAAAACGGTACTTAAAAATCGATTACGCGCGGAACACTGCATGGCCAGAGACAGGAAATTGTCATCTTCTTTTAAGGGGAGTAAATGAGATGGTTGCACGGTTAAAAGAGAGGCATTGAGGTTAAATAATTGTTCAAGCGGTAAATCTTGATTATAAATTCCAGCACTAGGTAAGGCGGGCATGACCAGCTTTGTTATATTTTCATTATGGTAAATAACGAATAAAGCATGTTTTAACAGTGATTCTTTTGCCTGGTTAATGAGCTTAAGTTGATCAGGCAGCGCTCCTTTTGTTGATGAAGACAAGATAATTTGTTGCTGATCAAAAGCCGTCATGAGCTTGGTTTCTCGTGCTTGCTCTGTATAAAAGTAAGCGTCATTTAAAAGATACTCACGAACTTTAAGGTAACCAAGTTCTTCTTCGAGGCTGGCATTGGAAAAGGGCGTTCTTCGTGAAAATGCTTGATCAACTTCATCTAGATTTCCCTTACCATAACCAGGAGGCTGGAATGATTTGTGAGCTAATTCGAGAAAGAGGGGTACAGGAATGGTGTTTCGGTATTGGCTAAGAGGCGGGCGCTTTGCATGATCCTCGTGTTGCCATGGTACAACGCGACCTAAAAGTACAGCATGCCATATGGCTAAATCATTTGCTTCTTGAAGATTATTTTGCTGGGCATTATCTTTATAGTCGACAGTTTTAAATGTGACTTTATTTCCTTGTTGAATAAATGAAGATAATTTGGCTTCAGCAAGGGCAAGCATGGAATTACCATCCAATGACTCAGGGATATAGGCTTCCCAATCTGCAGAAGAGGCACTGGTTTTCGATAAGCTAATCCAAACAGGTTCAGTCTCCTTACCGATATTAACGATTAGGGTATTTAGATGTGTTAATTGTGCTTTCGATAATTTATCTAATTCTTCCGCACCATAGGGCGCTGTGCCTGGGGTAAAAATACCACCGGCTAATTCAGCTTGAGTATGGGATGCGTAGTTTTTTGCTAAATAACGCAATATATCAATACGTCTAGGGACATAATTAATAAATCTTCCCGTATTTCTTAGCATAAATTGAACGTTACGAACAGCCTCAACTGCACTACGCAGAGAGGGATTTCTCGCATAGTACGTCTGAGCGATTTTTTTATAGGGAAAACCTTCTATTTCAAGTGCTAGTTTAGCTTTATTTAGTGGTGGCCATTTTGCCGCAGCAGATTGAATTTCCTCTATTGTTTCCCATGACCATGGTTTTGAATTATGTGGCGATTCGAGTTCGTCGAGCTGGTTTTGTGTGAATGTAAATAAAAATTCGTAGGCAATAGGCGTTGCATAGCTTAACTCCATAGCGGAGTTAAGTTCTTCTTGCAGCCAGGAATGTCGTGCTAAAAATTGCTCAATAATTTTTTCATGTTCGAGCTTTTTTAGTTGTTCTTCAAAGCGGTTCTGTAATGCATTGTATTTTGAATTCCAATGGTCGTTAATAAATTGTGTTTTGTATTTATTATCAATGGAGTCACGAATCCCATAATAATCAATTGACAGATTGTTATATTCTTGCTCATCTACTTGATAACCACCATCGACAGTGATTAGGGTGTGATTTTTTTTGGGGACCAGACACTGGTTATTGCGCGCCCATTCGGTTCTTATTCTTGTTATTTCTGCATCGCATTCGCTATCAATTACATCACTTTTTTCATTCATCCATGTAGAGAGTATTCTTGCTTTATAATTTTCTAATAAGTTATTTTGTAAATGCTCTACTAATTTTTGATACATGGATACTATCCTTTTATTTGAGTAAGTTTTATTGGTAGGAACGTGGAGTTACTCAACCTAGATAAGTGTTCTTTTAATATACACAGAACCTTTAAATTAATCAATAAAAACCCTGGAAATAGCAATGAAATAGGAAGGATGAACTAAGTTAATCTCTATGCATCTAAAATGTGTCTGGTGTATGATGAGTGTAATTTTTTTAGCAATGGAGCACGCTTTATGGAGGAGAACAAAACTGCGCGGGTAATTCGAGCAAATCGTGGCACAGACAAGCAGGCTAAGAGCTGGTTGACTGAGGCGGCATTACGTATGCTTTGTAATAATCTTGACCCGGATGTAGCAGAAGATCCTGATTCGTTGATCGTTTATGGTGGTTTGGGAAAAGCTGCGCGTAATTGGGATTGTTTTGCTAAAATTGAACAGGTTTTAAAATCTTTAGAGGCCAATCAAACGTTATTGATCCAATCAGGTAAACCCGTTGGTGTTTTTACCACCCATGAAGATGCACCTAGGGTATTAATTGCCAACTCCAATTTAGTTCCTCGCTGGGCTACCTGGGAGCATTTCAATGAATTAGATAAAAAAGGCCTTATGATGTATGGCCAGATGACTGCCGGGAGTTGGATCTATATTGGTTCTCAGGGAATTGTCCAAGGGACTTATGAAACATTTGTCGCTGCTGCACGTAAACATTATGATGGTGATTTAGCCGGACGTTGGATCTTGACTGGTGGCTTAGGCGGTATGGGAGGCGCACAGACCTTAGCCGGAACGATGGCGGGCGCTAGCGTTTTAGCCGTTGAATGTGATCTCGCACGCATTGAAAAGCGCTTAAAAACACGCTATTTAGATCGGTATACTCGTGATTTAGATGAAGCATTATCCTGGATACATGAATCCTGTCAGCAACAAACACCTCTCTCGGTTGCAATTTTAGGAAATGCTGCGGAAATCTTCCCACAATTAGTAGCACGTGGTGCTACCCCTGCATTGGTTACTGACCAGACCAGTGCACACGATCCTTTAAATGGTTATCTTCCCATTGGCTGGACTTTAGAACATGCTGCCAAGATGCGGCAAACCGCTGCAGAACAAGTAGTTCATGAGGCTAAAAAATCCATGGCAATTCAAGTACATGCCATGCTCGAATTTCAAAAACGTGGAATTCCTGTTTTTGATTACGGTAATAATATTCGCCAAATGGCTTTTGAAGCCGGTGAACAAAATGCCTTTGCTTTTGAGGGCTTTGTACCGGCGTACATTCGCCCATTATTTTGTGAGGGTATAGGACCTTTTCGATGGGTTGCTTTATCGGGCGATCCTGAAGATATTTATGCTACCGATGAGATGGTTAAAAAACTGATTCCTGATAATAAGCATTTACACCATTGGCTGAATATGGCAAAAGAAAAAATAGCCTTCCAAGGTTTACCGGCACGCATTTGCTGGGTTGGCTTAAAGGATCGAGCGCGTCTGGCTTTGGCATTTAATGAGATGGTTAAAAATGGTTCGGTTAAGGCTCCAATCGTTATTGGTCGCGATCATTTAGATTCAGGTTCTGTTGCCAGTCCAAATCGCGAAACCGAAGGGATGATGGATGGTAGTGATGCAGTATCTGATTGGCCTTTATTGAATGCCTTATTAAACTGCGCTAGCGGTGCTACCTGGGTTAGCATTCATCATGGCGGTGGCGTTGGTATGGGCTTCTCGCAACATGCTGGAGTGGTTATTGTCGCTGATGGAACGGAGCAGGCAGCACAACGTCTGGCTCGAGTTCTACATAATGATCCGGCAACAGGGGTTATGCGCCATGCGGATGCTGGTTATGCACTGGCGAAGCAGTGTGCGCAAGAAAACAAACTGTGGTTGCCGATGGAGTCTTGAGGTCTATTTCTTTGTATCAAAAGGAGTTAATTAATGTCCGAGCGTTTTATTCTTCAACCAGGCCAATTGACCTTAGCGTCGATTAAGCTTGTTTTGAGTAAAAAATTACCTTGTGCTCTTGCCGAAAGTGCATTTGATGTAATTCATGCATCACATCAAACCGTAAAAAAAGTACTTGAGGGTAAAAAGACTGTTTATGGAATTAATACCGGTTTTGGCTCTTTAGCGAATCAGACGATTTCACCTGAGAATTTAAAACAATTACAGCGTAATATTGTTTTGTCTCATGCTTGTGGCACTGGTGACTTGCTTGCAGATGACGTGGTTGCCTTGATCATGTTGCTTAAAATTAATAACTTAGCTCAAGGTTATTCTGGGGTGCGCCTGGAATTAATTGAAGCGTTGGTTACTTTATTTAATCATCAGGTTTATCCTTGTATTCCTGCTAAAGGCTCCGTTGGTGCTTCAGGGGATCTGGTTCCATTAGCGCATTTGTCGTTGCCATTGCTTGGTGTCGGGGAAGTACGTTATCAAGGTAAACTAATAAGTGCAGTGGATGGTTTAAAAATAGCAGGTCTTACACCACTAGAATTAGAAGCTAAAGAAGGTTTGGCTTTACTTAATGGATTGCAGGTTTCGACGGCTTTAGCGATTGCTGCACTATTTGTCACTGAAAATCTATTTGAAACAGCAACAATTGTCGGTGCATTATCTGTAGATGCAGCCCGAGGCAGTGATGTTCCTTTTGATGATCGGATACACAAGATACGTGGGCATCAGGCGCAGCGTGATGTGGCATCTCGTTATCGGGAATTATTAGCCAGTAGTGAAATTCGTGAATCTCATTTAGATTGTTCTCGGGTTCAGGATCCGTACTCATTACGTTGTCAACCTCAGATCATGGGGGCGGCATTGCATCAAATTCGTTTTGTTAAAGAGACGCTAGCAGTGGAGGCCAATGCTATTTCTGATAATCCTTTAGTGTTTAGCGAACAGGGCGATATTCTTTCTGGTGGCAATTTTCATGGGGAAATTATTGCTATGGCTGCCGATAATCTTGCTTTAGCAATTGCTGAAATTGGTGCGAATGCGGAACGTCGTATTGCTTTATTAATTGATAAACACTTTAGTGGTTTACCTGCCTTTTTAGTTAAAGAAAGTGGTTTAAATTCTGGGTTTATGATTGCTCATGTGACGGCGGCTTCTTGTGCTAGTGATAATAAAGCACTTGCTCATCCTCATTCAGTTGATAGTTTACCAACGTCAGCTAATCAGGAGGATCATGTGTCCATGGCAACGAATGCCGCAAGAAGATTACATGAAATGAATGATAATACAGCAACAATTGTGGCGATTGAATTATTGGCAGCCTGTCAAGGAATTGAGTTCCACAAACCTTTAAAAACTGCCCCCTTACTGGAAGACGTGTATAATAAGGTGCGTTCTTGCGTTGCGCCTTATGACAGTGATCGTTATTTTGCCCCTGATATTGCAGCGGTTAAACAGAAGATTCTGAGCGAGGAGTTCTTGGGGAACACTAGTTTTATTTAATGAAAAATTACCTTCTCCTCTTAGTTGTGTATAGGCGTTAAGTTAAGGAAATCCTCTGTCTGCTTCCCGCAGCATGTTCGCGGGATCTAATGATCTTGCGCAAAGAGCAGATCTCTGGATTTCGCAGATAAGCCGCGGAACGTAGGAATAGGGCTTAGCTTGAGACCTATATTCCTTACTGGGAGAAGGCGTTTATCGAATGTTTTACAATTTATAGCGTAAAGAGGGTTAAGTGAGTATTGAAATTTATACAGATGGTGCGTGCAAAGGAAATCCTGGCCCTGGTGGCTGGGGCGTATTGCTTCGCTATCAAGGTCAGGAAAAAACCTTACATGGGGGCGAGGCGCATACTACTAATAATCGTATGGAACTCATGGCCGCTATTAAAGGTTTAGAAGCATTAAAACGATCTTGCGTTGTTGATTTATATACCGATTCTCAATACTTACGACAAGGAATGATGGATTGGTTGGCTGGTTGGAAGAAAAACGGTTGGCGCAATTCCAAAAAAGAGCCGGTTAAAAATGCGGATTTGTGGAAAATGTTAGATGATTTGGCCTCTCAGCACCAAATAAAATGGCATTGGGTTAAAGGGCATTCAGGCCATACTGAGAATGAATTAGTAGATGCTTTGGCTAATAAAGGTATCGAAGAGCTTAGAGAGTAATTTAATGCGACAAATTGTTTTAGATACAGAAACCACCGGTATTGGCCATGAGCAAGGGCATCGTGTCATTGAAATTGGCTGCGTGGAATTAATCGATAGAAAATTAACCGGGAGACACTTCCATGTTTACCTTAATCCCGAGCGTTTAGTTGATGAAGGTGCTTTTCGTGTACATGGCATTAGTGATGAATTTTTGCAAGACAAACCTTTATTTGCTGATAAGGTTTCTGAATTTTTGCAATTCGTAGGTGGTGCCGAATTAATTATTCATAATGCGGCGTTTGATATGGGTTTTTTGAATTCTGAATTACGCCATGTGCAATGGAAGAAAAAATTAGAAGACTATTGTGATGTTTTTGACACGTTAACTTATGCTCGCGACAAATTTCCTGGGCAGCGTAATAGTTTGGACGCCTTATGCAAACGTTTTGGAATTGATCATTTCAATCGTCAGCTTCACGGCGCGTTACTCGATGCTGAGATCCTGGCTTTTGTTTATTTAGCGATGACTGGTGGTCAAAGCAGTTTATTTGCAGACGTTGAGGAGAATGCGAATAATACCACCGTTAAGGTACAGGAAATTGCCGCGCTGCGTTTGGCAAATCCCATAGTAGTACTTGCTGAGGCTAATGAGCTCGATCAACATCAAATTTTTGTAGAGTTTCTGACTAAAAAATCAGGAATTAATCATTGGGACGAATAGATAACGTGGGTTGGTCAAATGACTCAACCCACAGGGTTTATAGTTTAAAGGTCGCCTTTAAACGTAGATCTTATCTCTTCATGATCAGCTTGTTCACTCAGATTAAGTTGTAATGAATCACCTCTGATTAATATCTCATTCGCTAGCGTCACCAAATGGCCAGGAAGTGTCGATACATATTGATTTAATCCATTTATCAGATTTTCTACCCCTTCTTCAGAAAGACCATCACTTAGTATTTCTCCCTCGAATTGCCCTAAAACTGTAAGTAAAATTTCTAGAGCAGTTCGATTTTTACCCCCCCCAAAGAAGCGACCTAATTTTTGTCGTTTTTCATGATATCGTGGATTATCAGGGGTCGGGTAATTTTCGTCATAATATTTAGCAGCCGCCTTTTGGAAACAGTGAACTAACTGCACAAACTCTTGTTGATTATGGGTTTTATACGCTGTAAGGCCATGAAGTTCTTTAATATCTTGTGACCACTGACGTAAAACCAAATCTTGCATTTGATTTAACGTATTAAAGTAACGACTTTGACCGCTGCTATTCATTTTAAACCAACGGACCTGATTTTGTGCTTCATCGCTTTGAATTGCTTTAAGCTTTGCTTCGCTAATCGCACGTAATACATCCTGATATCTAGGGGCGTCTTCGATCTTTAATGAAGCTTGTAATTCAGATGCTTGCTCCACTCGCTCTTTAGATTTAAACCAAGTGGACTGGTAATTTTTTAGCAAATTGTTTAATCCTAGAGATAGAATGGCCGCATTTTGTTCTTGTTTCAGAGGATCAATGCGGAGAGATGGTTTGCCAATGATTGCTAGTTCATCAGTCAGTTTTAATAATTCATGTTGCTGTTTCACCGTTAAATCACGTTTTTGATGAACATTTGCTTTAGCTGGTTTTGCCGCTAAGACATGCTGCGTATGCTGAATATAACAGTTAAGCCCATGTTGAAGAAGCTGCTCATTGCGTTCGTAGCTCCATTTATAATCTTGCTTTTCAGAAGATAACTTATCCTTAACAAAGACTTGTTGTTGCAGTAAGTGCATAAAAATCAGACGCTGATTTTGACGCTCTTTAGAATCCTTGGTAAAGTCAAATAGAGCAAGTATAGAAGGTTTTAACGCCATTGCGTTCAGATAGCCATTAGTGTCTTTTGCCGCTTGGTAAAATAATTGAATTATGTCTTCTACATTTTTTCTTGCCGCAGCAGGCACATGTTTATCCAAGTGGAAGACTGTATTATCAAATAAGGGTTCAACTGTTTGCGCGGTTTCTTTATTTTGATCCATTAGTTGCAGTAAGAGTTCTAATGTATTTTCATCGCACTCTTTAAAGCGTTGAATCGCTTCCATTAATTGCTCATGGGCAAATTGCGGGTTACGCTTATGATAATCGGTTGCCTGGATTATAACTTTGCTGAGTAATTTACTACGCGATAAAGTTATGCTGGAATCATTGAGATAAGATAACATTTCAGCTAAAGCTTGTGGCTGGCTGGTCGTCAACTCCCCAATGAAATCAATCATGAGTGTAAATTTTTCATTATCTAATGCCAAGAATTGATTCTTCATTAGTGTTTGTTGCTCTTGGCTGAGCTCATTAATCGTTTGATAAAAGAGGTTGATTTTATCGCAACATTCATGGAATTTATTGATTTTCGCTTGTTTTTTCAATGAAGTTGCTTCCAGTGAATTCCAATACTCTTTAAATTGATGAAGATGGGTCTGGAATGCCTCTGTAGGTGATAGATGCATTGCTGCATTAATCATTTTAAACCAAGCTTTGCCACCAAGCCTCATGGTCCATTGCAAATACTCATTCATTTCGGGTAAATCTTTTACGCGATTAGCTAGGCCATTCCATACGTTTAATAGCTCAGGAACATAATTCGCCTGTCCACCCTTATTGATCCAGTCTTGCGTTTTTCTAACTAAGGTTGTAAATGTATCCCAGTTTTCACCTTCTTTAAAATGTTCCATTGAATGGCAAAAAGCGGTTAAAAATTTCTTATATTGATCATTGGGGATGTACTGGGTCCATGATTCCCATTTGGTAAGCATGCGAACGCGTTGCTCGGGCTCTGCTTTGGTAGCTCGCGCCAACTGCATATATAGCTCAGTAAGCTCCTCTTTTTCCAAAGGTCCATTTTTTTCTGACGTTAGGCGCATAATGGTGCCAAAAACAGTGAAGTCTGAACAACTCATTGGTTGGCTTGCATCAAGGCACCATGACAGTAATTCGGGAGTCATTTGATTCGGTAATGCATGCATTTGCATAATAAAATCAGCCCCCCATTTATTCTGCTGTTTTACAGAGAATTTACCTAAATACTCTAGAAGAGGTAAGATTTCATTTATCCGTGTTTCTTTGGATAGCAGGGTTGGAGCACTTAGTGACTGAATGGTTTGTTCTTGTAATGAAGGCACCAACGCATCTAAGGCAAGAGCACAGCGAGTTCTCACCGTATCAGAAACACCATCAAATAATTCATGTCCTTCAATTTCTGGAGCGGCAGCAGATTCAAGCGTTTCCCAGGCTTTTGATGGTTTCGTTGCCTGGATAGCGGCAAGATGCAACTTATGGAGGAATTCAGAGGTTGCTGTACATGAAGCAATCCGAATTGCAAATTGCTTTAGTTTCTGAGGATTTATTGCCACAGCGCCAAGTAATTGCGGTATGCTGGCCATATGACTATCCCGCAGTGTTAAATCGGGTAAACGAGCCATTACACTGCAAATAGAGGCAACTGCGCGATCTTCAGCGGATGGCTTGTGAGGTGCCTCCGGAACAACCATCTGAATTTCTGTTGGTTGATGCGTATCCAAATCAAATGGAGTAACCGTTAATTCGATTTCTTCATAACGCGTGGTGAAATCGGCTGATAGTCCCGTAATTTGCTCTTCAATTTCTGCGATTTTTTCATCTACAGTTAATTTATCTTTACTGGATATATTGATCCATAATTTATCTAATCTTTTTAGCTGAAGACTAAAATTAGCGGTTAATGCTTGGCGAGTGGCAGGATCTTCAATTTTACCTAATGTTTTCATGCCCCATGATGAATATTGAGCAAGCGCATTATGGTAGCCTTGATTTGCTGCATTTTGTAAGCTAAACACATATTCACGTAAGAGCATAACGCGCTCAAAGCAACGTTCGTTATCACTGTCACCTAGAACATGGAGTAATTGATCCTTTAAATGATTTACCGTATCTGGTTCAAGCACGTCCAATAAATCCCATAGGCGTTGTTCTTCCTGGACTAAATCATCTTCTAAATAAAATTGGAATACTTCACCCTCAGCACCATTTCGGGCGGTTCGACCACCTTTTTGCAGTTTGTCGTTGGTATCATTTACATCGAATAAGAAGACGACTTCCACGCCTACGTTATCACCTCGACCAAATCCTGAGGCGACAAGACCAACTCCATGTTGTTTTTTACCGCCATGCCAGTCTTCTTTTACGGTTTTGTCTGCTAAGACTTCAGCTGCAGTACGGTGTTCTTCATTCGTGTAGAAAATAAAATGTTGTGCTAACTCTTGTGCACTAAATTTTTTACTTAGCTTCTCTTGTAGTTCTTGCACCTGTTTGTCATTTTTACAAGAGAACAACATGGATTGTTTTTTATCGATACAGGTCTTTATCTGTTTGATAATACTTGTCAGACGTGTGTCGTCAGTCTTGTGGAAATTAGGTTTATGCCATAAACGTAAGTCACGTTGGTTGGTCGGTACGTGTAATACTTGCGTACCCTGTTCGCGATATAATGTAGCTGCTTGTGCTGCGGAAATCGTACCAGAAAAACCTTCCCAACGTTCCCATAATTTTTTCATTCGCTGTGCAGCAACTTGAGAACTAATGATGTTACTTTCTGGATGAATATGGAAATTTTGGGGGTTTTTTTCCAATCGTGCTTCAGTATTTAAACGCACTGCTAACAATTGATGTACACCTGCGCTGAAGGTTGATCCCACCATCTTTTGGTTATCGGACGATAAGGGGATAACTTCTCGCATTGGGTAGGATTCATCACCCACCTCAATGTTTTCTTCGCGTACTGTAAAGCTAATACCCCATTCTAAATTATGGGCTTCAAATGCTGATTGTAACCATTGTACCAATTGCAGAGGGTCTTGCAGCATTGGCCGAATTAAATTATAGCGTTCCTCATTTTCACCCACATCTGCTTTGAGTGATTGAACAAACTTACGTAATGTTTCTATATGAATCTCACCTTCTTTATTTAATTCTTCACGGTGAGTTGTATAAAAATTATTTACTGATTGATAAAACCAATTCATTTGCTTGGGGGTTTTACCAGTCGGTCTTGCATAGTTGTATTCAGTCTTGCGACCTTCTTCAAAACGGATAAAGTCAAATTCGTCAAATAAGGCCACACGATCGCTTGGGTCGATTTCAATCGGCTGTCCAGAATAACTTTGTTCATCTAAAAAGAGCGATAAGTCACCTAAGGTAGCGTAATGAACTTGAGCATCCATATAGGCCGTGCGCGATGACTTAGGATGAATATACGCTGTTTTAATATTTAAATAATCGAATAAGTTTTGATAATCTTCAAGATCACGCTCTGCAAGCGTTCGTTTTGCAGTACATACATCAACCGTTTTTCCCTGGCCTGCATGGCGTGCTGCGCGCATAGCTACGAAGTGACTTTTACCTTCACCTGTAGCCAATTGTAAAACACGAGTTGAGGCATCAACGCCAATGTCATTCGCTATTAATGCAAATTGTTGTGCTAAATGGGGGTATTTACGGGTAGTCCGTCCTAGAACTTCAAACAATATGGCCCAGATTTGTGCGCGTGTTAAATCATCCTGAGGGGATACTTTGGATAAAGTCTGAAATGCTTTTGCTAATTCTTGAGGAGCCATCGTTGAAATAGATTTCTCACTTCCTTTCAGATGTTCAGTACCATTTTCCAGCTGTTTTAAGTAGCCGAAAATTAAAGTAAGTCGCGCTGTTTTTTCGATAGATAGTCCTTGGCGTGCCTCTTCAGCGCTTACTTTGGTCTCAGAAATCATACGCTGTAAATCGGCATCACGGGTAGCGGCTACTAATCCATAATCAGTTCGTGGCTCAGTAAATGGTTGACGTTCAAAGGTTTCAAAACTTGCGCTCCAACTGAGGCCTTCTTTTTTCTGTTTCTTAATTAAACGCAGAATGTCATCAGCCGAAGGTGAGGGCTGTTGAGGATAGGCTTTAGCTAATTTAACTAAATCGCTATATTCCATGTCGCCTAGGCTGTCAACCAGCTTAGCTGCTTTTTTATTTAGTTCATGCTCATAGCTTTCACTATCCTTTAACCCGGGGCTTAAGGTACTGAAGGCTAGAATATGCAAAACTAAGGAGAGCTTACCCCCATTATCTGCAAATTGCGCTTTTATTTTGCTAAATAAATCTTCTTCTTGTTTACGTAAACTTAATGCTTTTAACCATAAGGCCGTTGTTTTTGTCCATTGCGGAGCAATTTCTGTAGTTGGTGTATGTTGTAATAACCATCGGCAATTTTCGTAGCGTGTTTCCAGATCGGAAAAGTTTTTACTTTTTGCTAATATTTCTAAAGCATAAGTTCTACTGTCTGCATATCCATCGATTGATAAAGTGCCCATGATTTGATTTAGCAACGCAATAGTACCTTGCCAGTTGTATTCACGCAGGGCTATCTGGCAAAGAATTCCTTGTTGATGGCGGTTAAACACGGAATTTTTCAAAATAGTTTGCAGTGGCTCTGCGAGTTCAACAGGAAAATCTTTTTCGACATTATTAATCTTTCTCGGTGCGATTGATTCTTCTTGTAAGATCACTTTAAGTAGGGAAATGGGGAATAATGCTTGATCGTTTTCAGGTTGTAAGGCACGCAATAATTGGTAGAAATAAGTTGCACTCCAATAATGGCCTTCTTGTGCTTCTTCTAAAGAAGACAATAGAGGTTCAATCTCATTTAAATAGGTACGGTTTAATTGCAATTTTTTCAAAAAGCGGACAATTGGTTTCAATGCTTCTTTAGCGTCACCTTCGGTTGGGACAACTATATGTTTCAGCATAAACTCCCAGAGGCGATCTTCATGATCCACAAAGAATCCGAGCTCAGCCGGTTTGTCTTCTGGGCTTGACGCAAGGGCGCGGAATTCTCCGCTTTTGGAGTACTTAAATTGAATGCCTAGGGTATCGAATTGATCAATGAGTTCAATACGATGAATCGTTGTATGCGCCATATCACTTTTCATCGCTTTAATACAATGAATGAGTGCGTCCCAATTTGCATGATTTACTAATGCATCTAAGTTAGTCGTTGCATAATCCACTGAGAGCAATTGATTTATTAAAAGTCGTAATTCAATTTGTACTATTGGCCGTAAATCTTTAGTTGCAGTGTAAAATTCTTGGAGTTGGGTTGGGTCAGTTATGCCAAATAACGTAGCCAACTTATAACCTTCACGGTAAAAGGAATCTGGATAATCTGCTGATTTAGGTAGGTGTGCACTAAATAAATTGATTATTTTATTTACTTCTTGATCATTCCAACGCTGAGATTGGTATAGAATGCTGACCGCCTCAAGAAACGTACCATTGGGATAGGCTTTTAATAGTTTTGAAACATCCGTTTTCCTTATCACAGAGGCTAAAGCCTGCAGTGCATCAAAGCTAATATTAAGTCGTTTATTATTTCGTATGTAAATTGCATCATCGAGATGGCGCGCAATGAGCTCTTGAAAATCGGATGCCACAAGATCAAGTTGCTCCAGAATAGCGGGCATGTTTACTGCACTATAATGAGTATGCAATAACCATAGCAATTGATGTCTTGATTCTACTTTATCATTACCTAGTTTTTCTACTAAAAGGTGATATGCTTGCTGGCTAAATTGTGCTTTTGAGGCGAGCGTACGCTTCATTTTCAAGGTTGCGTCACTACCTGTCCATTGATACAGTGATACTAAATCAGGTGTATAAGTAGGAGAGCCTAAATCAAAATCATGCAATTCCAATTCGCTATCAAAATACTTGAAGCCTTCATGTTGTAACGCATAATGCACACCGCCGTAAGTTAAATCAAAATGATCAAGCTTGGCAAGAAATTGCTTTTGCATATCATAGTCAGGGATTTGATTTAAGCTGTTGAGTATTCTATCCATGCAGATGAGCATATTTTCTGGTTTAATCTTATCAAATTCATCACCTTCAAGTTTCAGTCCTAGCTGTTCTAGCTCGGCGACAAAATGACTATATCCACGCCATAAAGCATCAATATTGTCCCAGCCCACCGCATGCATATGGTGGGTAATCACTTTTTTCCAGGCGTCTAACTTTCCTTTTGCTTCGCGAGATTTCAGTTTGTCCATCATGTCATCTAGAGTCATGATGAAATTTTTATTCACAAAACAGTTGAAATTTTCACTGCGGGCTAATAGGTTTTCATTAAAATGATCAAAAAATTCTACTCCTAATACGGCTTCAAACTGGCGTAGTTTACTTAGGAATGTAGTCAGGCCTAATTCGCCATAACGATAATAGATTTGTCCTAATGCACGTAGATACTTGTCACTCATGTCAAGTTCAGAAGCCCATTTTCTTAACTCCATAGAAGGGACTTTGCTTAATAATAGTTTTTTAATAGCATGATCTGTAAGAGTAAAACTAGTACTAGGTTGTGCGATAAACTGTTCTACGCCTTTGGCTCCACCATATTGCCATACTTGTAAAAATACCGGCCAGAAATCAATGATTTTTTTACGATTAGCACTACTCGTAATATCAACTTTACCAATTAGGTTACCGTTGTCATCCTTGAATAGATTATACTCATTATCGTAGCTGCTTTTGGGCGGTTGCATGCAGGAAAAAAGAACAATATTTTTCCAGTCAGCTTCATCGAATTGCGCTGTAAATGTACTGTATTTACTTAAATCAAATTGACGAAAATCACCTTCCCATGCTTCGTTTTTAGGAACATTTATCGATAAGTCAATGGTTAATGCATTAGGAGGATTTACATACGATAACTCAGGGCTATAGCATAAAATTAAATTACCATCTTTTGAGCGCTGAGTATAAAATCCTTTAGGTAGGTTTTCAGGGTTTAATCCAGAGGACAATCGAGTATGCTTACGTAGTAAAGCTTGTGCCGCCTCAACAGTCATTTGTCTAATAACATGAGTAGCGTTAACATTCGGATTCGCGTTAATCCAAGTATGGAAAAAGCCCTGTAATAACGATTCATTATGTGTTCTTAGGGCAGCTGCATTGTGCTCTACAGTATTTTCTTTTTCAAATTCTTTGAGGAATTTATTTAGCAAATTGTCAATATTTGCATAATCGACCAGATCGCCTGCAATCGCTTCTTCAAGTATATTAATAACAACTTTCTGTTGTTCTTGTTGCATTTGACGGTTTTGTTCAATTTGTTGCTGTTGTTGCAATTGTAATTGGACTACACCGCCTTTCTTTAATGGCCATTTACTATTTTTATTGATGCTTTCTAAACCACGTTCAATGATATGATCAATTTCTTCACTAGCAGCTGCATCGGCTTGTTGATCCTTTGTTTTTAATTTTGATTTCATCGTCCCCAGTTCCGGGCATCGTAAAATCAGTGGCCTCATTGATACTTCTGATTTCTTCTTCTGCTGCTTTCAGATGGCGGTTGTGCAAAATGATATCGTTTAAGAAGGTATACATCACTCGTAATTCACGGCGTGATTCACTGGTATTGGATTGCTCTTCTAATTCTGGGATAACAATTAAGCCAACCCATTTTTGTTTCTGCGCTTCTTCAATTAATGTTTGGAGAAATTCTTTACAATAACTGGTTCTTTTTAAGCAATCAGTGAAAGAAACTCGTTCAAATTGTTTGAGTTTGTTGAATTCATTAATTACAGAAACTAATTTTTGATTATTTCCAGGTTGATATGAGATTCCTAATTCACCAAATGGAAAATAAGCTTCGATCTGTAAGTGGTTTAATAGGGTGTCTAAATATTCCGGGTATTGCTCTGGTAGACAAGCAGCATAAAAAGCAGGTTTATCCTTACCATAGAGCATTTCAAAAAATTCGCGTTCAACATCATCATTTAATAATTCTAAAACTTCTTTTAAACCTTGAAGCCCCATTTCCCGAACACAATTTTTAAATAATTCGTGTTCCCTTTTGGGTTGCAATAGATCGGATACCTGATTTAAATGAACCAGCCAGTATCGCGCTGCTTGACGCCAATAATTATCAATCAATGGAGGACGATAGCCATTTGCAGCTAACCAACGGTTACGTGCAAATGTTGGCGTTAACGCATGCTTAATTTGTTCTAATGATTTGTTTGTGGCACTGAGTGTTTCATTAATTTTAAACTCAGTAACATAGGGGTTTTCTAATAGCGTTTGAATGACAAATTGCTGCTCTTCTTTATTTAGTTGATAGTTACTTGGCACATTAAGGGACAGTACTTGTTTTTTTGCTTTAGAGCGCACAAGACCTAATACGATCATTGTTGCGTAGAATTGCGTTTTAGTGCCTCCTTGTTGCATTCCAAGTTTGTTCCAGAGAGCATTAAGCCATCCTGAAGAGGTATTTGTTTTTGCGCATTCAATGTGGTGCGTATCTTCTAATGCATCTGTATCTAAATTTTCTGGGATATTCAAGGTAACAGAGGTAGCAGTTTGTAGTACCAAGGGGAAACCCGGAGCGAGCTGATGGCTTGACAAGGTTGCTGCAAACCCTGGCGGTAAAGTTCGGTTATATTGATGGAGTAGCGGTTCCATTTGCGAATAGGACCAGTTAGCATTACCAATGATTTGGACTGCTTTGCCAAGATCTCCTGGACGAAATGATTCATTATCAGCCTTTCCTAAACCAGCAATCCATGTGGTACGTGATAGGCCAAAACCTGGTTGAGTATAATCTGAACCATAACTTTTTTCATGAAAATCTGTGATTTTTAATACTTCTTGGAAGGCATGAGTACAATATTTAGTGCGCTCATTTGCAATAAATTCATAAGATAAACCCGGGTTATCTCCACCAAAATATCCGGTAATAAATTCTTTAAACAACGCCGTAAAATCAGTGCTGACGTCGAAGTTCCAGGCTTTGGTAACATTATGATCCAACCAGGCTATTGCCATATATCCTGTTGAGGGTAGGCTATTGGCGGTTGCTCCCTTAAATTGGTCCTTTGTCAGTTGAATTCCTAAAGCGTTTTGTATTTCTGATTTTTCACGTTCGGTTAATGGGGTTTCGCAATAGATTAAAGGGGAAGTTTTATCGAGCAAATTAATTACACCCCATTTAGGAGTACCCTTCAAATCACGATTAAAATTAACGATGAGCGCATCTTTTTGTTTTAGCTTCTCGATATCCAGTGCATTGGGAACAATTAAATTATTTAAATGGACTACACCAACAACATCTTTACTTTTCTTTAGGTGGCGTAATCCATTGGCTACACGCATCATATCAATAAATGAGAGTGGCTCTGCTATTTTAGCATCATTGGTTGCTAATTTTTCTAAGTAATTGATTTGTCTTGATCCTTGCAGTCCCATTGGTGGGATGAAAATATATTCTTTTTCAAGCTTATTTTTAATGGGGGGAGTTTGGAGTGTCTCGTAAAGTTTGCTAACAACTTCTTCAACAGTATACAAATCAGTTAATTGTTTCATACATGCATCAAAGAGCCGAACATAACTCCCTGTGCTATTGACTATATCATCCAGTACAGCAAGCTTAAATATGTCGCTAAAGTGTTTTTCAATTGCTTCGGCAATTACCTCAAAATTATCATAGTTGTACTTGGATTTTAAATGAGCATAGGTTTCTGAGTACATTCGTTCCGCCTTATGTTTAAATTACATGCCTTAAATATAGTCAAGTATATGCTTTTTTCCTTAGAATAAAATTAAGTAATTGAATAATATTTTAAGAAACAATAATTTTGTGTGAGTTATTGTTTCTAAATAAATTGTTTTAGACGTTTGAATATGAAGCCAAGAGAATGGGGATGTGAACTTGGCACACTCTGAGTGAATGTGGCTCATTTACTCAGAATGTATCAAGATGAGCTATTGCCTCTATTTAGGCAGCAGGTATTTCATCGCAAAATCTTTACCAATACATTCACCGAATTTTTTTCCCCAAGTAGCTGCATCAGTACTGCTGATTTGTTCTGGAATACTTGCATAGAGTTGGTTTTGGCATTTGCTGACACTTTCAGGAATGGCGCTGACGCATTGCTCATAACTCATTTTAATTGCATCAAGTCGTTGTTTTAAGTCTGGATCCCCCATAAATCCTTTACAAATAAGACTTGGTAACATTGGAACAATAGTTGTTAACCATGTAGCTTTAGACATTTCAAATGAAGCATCTGATGGCGCTGTCGCTGGTGCCGTTATCGGTGCAGCAGCTGGAGTTGCAGTGGTACTTGGCGCAGTGGTATTTGCACATGCTAAACCGCTGCCAAGTAACATAGATATTGCTATAAGTGATTGTTTTTGCATGATCTATTATCCTTAATGAATTTCCCTCAAGTTAATAGTAGAACATATAATTTTTTTTTCCTGAAACGAATTTGTTTTGTTTGAAATTTAAACTAAAATAAACTGTGAGAAGGATACAAAAAGGAAATATTATGGAAAAGCAACTCCCGGCACTGTCAGTACCTCGCATTTTACTACTTTTATTATTTATTTTCCCATTTTGCTCCGCATATTCGGCAGGCAATACGTTTATTTTTAATCCTAACACCTTATCTTGGAAAGCTATTAATGAACAAGGTAAAGTAGTTCGTACAGGGAGGGGTTCGGGAGGAAGGAAGTATTGTCCGGATATTCACCGAGGCTGCAAAACGCCTGCGGGAGTGTATCGTGTATGGAGTAAGGGAGGAGCTGGGTGTCGCTCAAGTAGGTATCCTGTTGGACGAGGTGGGGCGCCTATGCCCTATTGCATGTATTTTAGCAAAAATTATGCAATACATGGTTCTTATGAAGTTCCTAATTATAATGCCAGTCATGGCTGTGTGCGTTTGATTCCTAGTGATGCGCGTTGGTTAAGCCGGAATTTTATGAAGATTGGCACCAAAGTAATTATTAAACCCTATTGATTTTAGGCCGGTTGGGCCATGTGGCCCAACCCAAAACACTAAGTTATTCATCATCCTCATCAGCCATGCTGAATGACGAACCACAACCACAGGTGGTTTTCGCATTTGGATTACGAATCACAAATTGTTCGCCTTCTATACCTTGAGTGTAATCAATTTCAGCCTTATGAAGGTACTGATAACTCATGGAATCTACTAGTAATTTTACAGAAGAGGTGCCATCAGAACATTGTTGTATGATTACAGTGTCATCCTCGTTAACTTCTTCATCAAAACTGAATCCGTATTGAAATCCAGAGCAGCCGCCACCGCTGATGGAAACACGTAAATTAAGTTTTGAGTTATTTTCTTCTTTAATTAACTCAGACACTTTGTCTGCAGCACTAACAGAAAAACGGATGTCGCTGGTAGTAGGGGATATATCTATAGCTGCCATTTTAACTCCAGGTTGTATCATTTAAGTATATCATAGATATTCAATTACCTAATAATCTGCTCAATCGTAGCACCGCCTAGGCACTGATTTTTATCATAAAAAACGATATATTGGCCGGGGGTTACGGCTCTTTGTGGACTAGAAAACATTACATAATGCAAATCACCATCAGGCGGTGAAATCATACAGCCTTGTTCTGCTTGTCGGTATCGTGTTTTTGCATAACAGGTTAGGGGTAAATTATCCTTGCAGTCTGCTAACCAATGGATGGGACCACAAATTAGACCTTGTGCATAAAGCATAGGATGTTGGCTTCCTTGAGCCACATACAGAGTATTGGTTGCTACGTCTTTATCTACGACGTACCAGGGATCTTCCGTGGAGTTTTGGGTACCACCAATTCCTAATCCTTGTCGTTGACCCAAGGTATAAAACATAAGGCCATCGTGTTTTCCAAGCACAGAGCCATCCATATTTTTAATTTCACCTGGTTTTGCCAGGATAAATTCTTTTAAAAAAGTTTTAAATCGTTTTTCACCAATAAAACAAATCCCTGTGGAATCTTTTTTGGCTTGCGTAACGAGCCCGAGTTGTTTGGCAAATTCTCTGATTTCTGGTTTGGTATAGTCGCCAATAGGGAATAACGTCTTTGCTAGAGCGGCAGGATCTACTGCATGCAGAAAATAAGTTTGATCTTTGTCGCGGTCTTTTGCTTTAAGTAAATGCCCGATATTGTTACTAATTTTATTTTTAGCATAGTGACCCGTGGCAATGTAATCCGCACCAAGGTCTAAAGCATAATTTAAAAACGCATTAAATTTGATTTCTTTATTGCACAGAACATCAGGATTAGGTGTTCGTCCTTTCTCATATTCACTTAGAAAATGCATAAAAACGCGTTCCCAGTACTGTTCTGAGAAATTAACGCTATGCAGCGGAATATTTAGTTGATTGCATACCGCTTGGGCATCCGCAAGATCTTGGGCTGCAGGGCAAAATCCATCTGTATCATCTTGTTCCCAATTTTTCATGAACAAGCCTTCAACTTCATATCCTTGCTCTTTCAATAGCCAGGCTGCAACAGAAGAATCAACCCCACCAGACATGCCAACAATAATTTTAGCTTTCATAAAATTCAGATACCGCTTATTATTTATTAAAGACTTGTAACGATTCATCACCTGAATAGTTACATTGCAAACTGTTCATTATCTCATAAAAACAGAAAATATGCAGAGAAAATTTATCTAGGATGTAGTAATAATGTTTCATATACAAGAAATGGTCAAATACGGCCAACAAACCAAAACAGTGACCGTTAGTGAGCGACTACCTCATTTTATCACCGTACCTTGTACACTGGAGGTGAGCTATTGGGTCGAAGCAATAGAGGATTTTTATTTAATTCATCTTCATGTTCATGGAGCACTCCAGCTTCAATGCCAACGTTGTTTAGATGAGTTTAATTACGCTTACGACAATAATACAACGATTGCGATATGTCGGGATGAAGAACGTGCAGAAAAACTGTTAGAGCAGTATGAATGTATCGTTTCGCCCAGCTTTCAGGTTGATCTGGACGATTTAATTATTGATGAATTACATCTCTATGCGCCACAATTTCATCCAGAAATTACTGATTGCCGTAGTGAAATAAATCAATTTTTAACCGAAAAAAATGACTCTTATTGATTTTTTATGCAATTAATACTTGGATTGATGCTAAAATATCGGTAATATTCCCGCTTTATTTATGAATGCAAATTGTTTAGGAGTAATACAATGGCCGTACAACAAAACAAAAAATCACGCTCACGTCGTGATATGCGACGTTCGCATGATGCTTTAACAAAGCCTACGCTCTCTGTAGATTCAACTACTGGTGAAACTCATCGTCGTCATCACATGACTGAAGATGGCTACTATCGTGGTAGAAAAGTTATCGAAACTGATAACGTTTATGAAGATCAAGAGTAATTTTTCTTGAAAAATATCACCATTGCAATTGATACAATGGGTGGGGATCATGGTTTAAGTGTAGTGATTCCTGCCTGTGTGTGCGCAGCTAAAGATAACCCCAACCTGAAACTTATTCTTGTTGGTATTCAAGACAAGATTAATGCTTATTTAAAAAAGCTGGGTGTTGCATCATCGCAGCAATTTTCTGTAGTCCACGCCTCTGAAGTGGTTGCTATGGACGAATTGCCTTCGCATGCTTTGCGCAATAAAAAAGATTCCTCTATGCGTGTGGCGATTAATCTGGTTAAAGAAGGCATCGCACATGCGTGTGTTAGTGCTGGAAATACCGGGGCATTAATGGCTACGGCGCGTTATGTTTTAAAAACATTACCTGGAATTGATAGACCCGCAATTATTTCAGAGCTTCCTACAATGAAAGGTCGCACTTGGGTTATTGATTTGGGGGCTAATGTTGATTCCTGCGCTGAACATTTATTTCAGTTTGCCGTGATGGGGTCCGCATTAGTTCAGGCTGTTGCAAATAAACAAAATCCCAAAATTGCCTTGTTAAATATAGGCGTTGAAGAAATGAAGGGCAATGATCAGGTCAAACGCACAGCGCACATGCTCGAAGAATGTTCTATGATGAACTATGTAGGCTATGTAGAAGGCGATCATTTCTATACAGGTTCGGTTGATTTAGTGGTTTGTGATGGATTTGTCGGCAATGTTGCATTAAAGGCAAGTGAAGGCCTTGCCCGATTGTTCCTGGATTTATTTAAAGAATCATTTAATCGCAATCTATTTACTAAAATGCTTGGTTTTATTGCATTGCCTGTATTAAAACATATTAAAAGTCGTCTGGATCCTTCGCGTTATAATGGAGCTAGTATGTTGGGTTTGAATGGTATTGTTGTTAAAAGCCATGGTGGAGCCAATGCATTTGGTTTTCAACATGCTATAGAACAAGCTATTCTGGAAGTAGAAAATGACGTTATTGATTTAGTACGAGCCCAAATAAACGACTTTATAAATCAAGGGTTGCTGTTATGATAAATGCTGTAATTAGTGGTACCGGGGGTTATATTCCTGAAAAACAACTTACTAATGTTGAACTGGAATCGATGTTGGATACCAGTGATGAATGGATTGTTTCCAGGACAGGTATCAGTAGTCGCAGTATTGCCCAAGAACATGAAACGACGTCCTATATGGCATCGAAAGCAGCGGAGCAGGCCTTAAATGCTTCCGGTCTTGATGCAAATGAAATT
Source organism: Legionella drancourtii LLAP12 (assembly GCF_000162755.2). GTDB lineage: Bacteria > Pseudomonadota > Gammaproteobacteria > Legionellales > Legionellaceae > Legionella > Legionella drancourtii. The sequence goes on along the minus strand of NZ_JH413833.1, from coordinate 27,002 downwards.
GACTTAATTGTCGTTGCAACATGTACTCCAGATCATTTTTTTCCTGGTGTTGCTTGCTATGTACAACATGCATTAAAGATTGAAAAACCTATTCCTGCGTTTGATGTAGGTGCTGCATGCAGCGGGTTTGTTTACGTAATGGATATTGCAAAGCAGTATATTGCTTCAGGCGCTGCAAAGCATGTTCTGGTTATTGGCAGCGAAAGTATGTCGCGCGCCGTTGATTGGAACGATCGGTCGACCTGTGTATTATTTGGCGATGGTGCTGGAGCAGTTATTTTAAGTGCTAGTGATAAGCCAGGTATCTTGGGGAGTGTATTACATGCTTCCTATGATGCCGAAAAATTTTTAAACCTTGCCAACGCAACATTTCTGATGGAGCGCGCAACAATTAATATGCGCGGTAATGAAGTGTTTAAATTAGCCGTTAATATAATGGGCGGGGTTGTTGATGAAGTTTTAGAGCTTAGTCAATTGAAAAAGTCGGACATTCAATGGTTAATTCCTCATCAAGCTAATATGCGCATTATTCAAGCTATAGCCAAAAAATTAGAACTTCCTATGTCAAAAGTTATTGTTACTATTGGTACTCAAGGCAATACTTCTGCTGCTTCTATTCCTTTGGCTCTGAACCATTCTATTAGAAGCAATCAAATTAAACGAGACGAGTTATTATTGATTGAGTCTTTTGGTGGTGGAATGACTTGGGGCGCTATGGTTATTCGTTATTAGACAACACAATATTTGTCATCCTGAGCAAAATATAGGCTTTCTTGACTTTGGCATGAACCAATATGACGCCTTTTTAAAGAATCCTAACGTTGCTCAAAACGAAATTTAAGTTGAATTTTAGTTCGGAGTTAATTTTATTATGGTAAAAACAGCATTTGTATTTCCTGGGCAAGGATCACAATCTGTAGGTATGTTGGCTGATTTTGAATTGCAATATCCCATTGTTGTGGATGTTTTTGCAGAGGCTTCTGAGGCCGTGGGCTATGATTTATGGCAACTCGTTCAACACGGGCCAGCAGAGCGCCTTAATCAAACAGAATATACTCAAGTTGCTATGCTAACTGCAGATGTTGCTGTCTATCGACTTTTAGAACAGCAGGGCATTGCTAAGCCTGAATTTATGGCTGGTCATAGTTTAGGTGAATATCCTGCCTTGGTTTGTGCTGGTGCATTGTCTTTAATGGATGCCGCTCGTTTGGTAGCGCATCGTGGCCAAGTTATGCAGCAAGCTATACCTCTAGGTGCTGGCGCCATGGCTGCTGTTATTGGTTTTAATGAAGAACAAGTGAACCTTTTGTGTCTGGAAGCTAGTCAGGCTAATGAAGTTGTTACCCCTGCAAATTTTAATTCAACGGAGCAAATCGTAGTAGCCGGTCATACTCCAGCGGTGCTGCGCGTTATTGCCTTGGCAGAAGATGCTGGAGCACGACTTGCTAAAATTATTCCTGTGAGTGTTCCTTGTCATTGCCCTCTATTATCTGATGCTGCTGAATCTTTTGCTGCATATTTAGCCGAGGTTGACTTCAAAAAGCCTGTGATTAAAGTGGTTAGCAATGTTGATGTGAGTATTTATCAGTCAGTACAAGAGATAAGAGAAAAACTGAAAGCCCAATTATATAGTCCTGTGCGTTGGGTTGAAACCATTCAATTCTTCAAGAATAATAATGTTGAATTGATTCTCGAGAGCGGTCCTGGAAAAGTTCTGAGTGGCTTAATTAAAAGAATAGACAGATCTTTAAATTCAATTAGCATTTACGATACTATTAACTTAGATCAAGTAGTAGAACAATTAGTTTAAGTTGGTGTGGGTATGATTGTAGTTCATGTAGGTGGTTAATCTACATAAATACGAATTCATGGCATGTATTTGTTTAAGGAACGTCAATGAAGAATTTAGAGGGCAAAGTCGCCTTAGTAACAGGAGCTAGCCGTGGCATCGGCCAGGCCATTGCTTTGAAGCTAGCACAAAACGGAGCATTTGTTTATGGCACTGCAACCACTGAAAAAGGTGCTGAGCTAATTGATGAATATTTTAAAAAAGAAAATTTGACTGGAAAAGGCCTTGTTCTTAACGTTACAAGTGCTGAGCAAATAGAACAGGTAATGGCGACTTTAGCAGAAGCAGGGCAGGTTCCAGCAATCCTGGTCAATAATGCGGGAATTACCGCTGATAATTTATTATTGCGTATGGACGATGATGAATGGTTCAATGTTATTGAAACGAATTTGAATTCCATATACAGAATGTCTAAAATTTGTATAAAACCGATGTTTAGATCGCGTTGGGGACGTATCATTTCTATTGGTTCTGTTGTGGGCTCGAGTGGAAATACAGGCCAAGTAAATTATACGGCCGCAAAAGCTGGTGTTGTTGGTTTCACTAAGTCTTTAGCGCAAGAAATTGGTAGCAGGAACATTACTGTAAATGTTGTTGCACCTGGTTTTATTGATACGGATATGACGGCTGCGTTACCTGATATGGTAAAGGAAGAAATGTTGAAAAGAATTCCTTTACGCAAATTAGGACAACCAGAAGATATTGCGAATGCTGTTGCTTTTTTGGCATCCGATGATGCTAAATATATTACAGGTAGTACGATTCATGTAAATGGTGGCATGTACATGGATTAATGCACTTGCGTTATCTGTATAAATGAATAAACTATACCACTTCCATTTAACTTTGACCGTTAAATGCTTGTAGTATGGGGTTTAGGCGAGATACTAAGTAGTTAAATGGGAATGGTATTTACCCCCAGAATTTTAAAAAGTTTCTATCAACCGAAAGAGGAAAATCAAGTTATGAGTACTGTTGAAGATCGTGTACGCAAAATTGTTGTTGAACAATTAGGCGTTAAAGAAGAAGACCTGAAAAATGATGCATCATTTGTTGATGATTTAGGTGCTGATTCTTTAGATACTGTCGAATTAGTTATGGCTCTTGAAGAAGAATTTGAAACAGAAATTCCTGATGAGAAAGCTGAAAAAATTACCACGATTCAAGAAGCAATTGATTATATTGAATCTAATTTAGATAAAGAAGAAGCTTAATTCTTCGAGGAGTATTCATTGAGTAAGCGGCGCGTAGTTGTTACCGGTATGGGGATGCTTACCCCTGTCGGATTAAATGTAAAAGATACTTGGCAGAACATATTAGCCGGTGTTAGTGGAGTAACAGTAGCTGAAGATTTTGATACTGCTGAGTACAGTACACAAATTTGGGCTAAAGTTAAAAACTTTAACATTGAAGATTATGTGCCGCTTAAAGATGCGCGAAAGATGGATCCATTCACCCAATTCGGTATTGCCGCTGCAGATGAGGCAATATTGGATTCGGGGCTGAAAATTGATGCAACGAATGCAAATCGTATTGGTGTCGCGGTGGGGGCCGGTATTGGTGGTATCCAAACAATTGCCAATAATGAAGACAGGCTGTTAGCTGGTGGTCCTCGTAAAGTTTCTCCATTTTTCGTTCCTGCAGGTATTATTAATATGGTTGCCGGACAGATTTCAATTCGACATAACCTGAAGGGGCCTAATATTTCTGTAGTTACTGCATGTACTACTGGAACACATAATATTGGTCTGGCAGGGCGTATGATCACTTACGGTGATGCTGATGTTATGGTTTGCGGTGGTGCGGAAATGACCTTAACGCCTCTGTGTTTAGCCGGATTCTCTGCAGTACGTTCTTTGTCTAAACGCAATAATGAACCAGAAAAGGCATCCAGACCTTTTGATAAAGATAGAGATGGTTTTGTAATGGGTGAGGGGGCTGGTATTCTCGTATTAGAAGAATATGAGCATGCAAAAGCCCGTGGCGCGAAGATATATGCGGAACTGGCTGGTTTTGGTATGTCGGGTGATGCTTATCATATTACAGCGCCTGATGAAGACGCTGATGGTGCTACACGTGCGATGGAAGCCGCTATTAACGATGCAGGCATTGATCCTCAGCAAATTGACTACATTAATGCACACGGAACTTCTACTTATCTTAATGATTTAAATGAAACTAAAGCAATCAAGCGTATATTTAAAAACCATGCTTATGATTTAGCAGTAAGTTCTACAAAATCCATGACTGGACACTTATTAGGTGCGGCTGGTTCTGTAGAGGCCATTATCAGTATTATGGCAATTCAAGATCAAATTGCCCCACCAACCATTAATTTGGATAACCCAGATGAAGGCTGTGATTTGAATTACGTCGCACATAAAGCACAAGAGCGAACAATTGACTATGTGTTGAGTAATTCATTAGGTTTTGGTGGAACCAACGGTAGCTTAGTATTTAAGCGAGTCTAAATGGCCTCTATAAGACATAAAAAACTGATACTTTATGGAGTAATACTGTTTTTTGTGTCTTTTTCTTATTTATTTTGGAATTTTTACAGTTTAGTAGCCAAACCGCTTTTAGCGAAACAAGAGCTTCCAGTTATTATCAACCTTGATCGTACTACATCGGCATCGCAATTTGTACAAACGTTAAAAGAGAAGAATTTAATTCATTACCAACGACCACTACTCATGATTATTCGTGTTACCGGTCTGTCACAGCGCTTAAAAGCGGGCGTGTATCAAATTAAACCCGGTGAGACAGCAATACAATTGCTCTACCGAGTTGTCTCTGGAGATGTGTTAACACAAAACTTCACCATTATTGCCGGTACAACTCAGCAGAAAATAGCGCAAGATCTGGCAAAGGCATCTTACCTAGATTATCACCCGAGCGATTGGTCTTTAATTCAGGAAAATCATTCTAATGCAGAAGGTTTGGTTTTAGCGGACACCTATCAATATCAAGGTGGTAGCAGTAGTAAAAGCCTATTGGAACATGCTCATCGTAAGTTGATAAGTTATTTAAATACAGTATGGGCCAATAGAGCGCCCAATTTACCCTATAAAAATCCGTATGAATTACTCACAGCGGCATCAATTATTGAAAAAGAAACAGCAGTGCCTCAAGAGCGTCAGCTTATTTCGGGGGTTATGGTTAATCGTATTAATAAAAAAATTGCCGTTACAGATGGATCCTACAGTTATTTATGGCTTAGGAGCGGCGTATACTGGCAAGTTATCCCATAATGATATGCAGGTTGATTCGCCATATAACTCCTATCGCTATCGAGGTTTACCTCCAACGCCTATTGCCATGGTGAGTAAAGAAGCGTTGGATGCTGCATCGCATCCACAATTGTCTAATTATTTATATTTTGTTGCTAAAGGTGATGGTACCCATCAATTTTCTGAAACTTACCTGCAACAAAGACAGGCGATACATCAATACCAACACAAGGGATCTTAATGTCATCTGCAACCGGGAAGTTAATCGTTATTGAAGGATTGGAAGGCGCCGGCAAGTCTACCGCGGTCAGTACGGTTATTGATTATTTGACTCGGTTGGAAATTAAGACGATTACTACTCGTGAACCTGGTGGTACCGTCATTGGTGAGTTATTGCGGCAGATCATTAAGGGCACTGAATATAAGGGTGTTTTAGATGATAAAAGTGAATTATTATTATTGTATACAGCAAGAATACAACTTCTTGAACAAGTAATTAAGCCTGCGTTGCAACAAGGAACCTGGGTTATTGCCGATCGCTTTGAACTCTCGACCATGGCTTACCAAGGTGGTGGACGTGGTTTGAATGAACAAATGATCCAACAGTTATCAGCCTTTGCCTTGGATGGTTTTAAACCAGATTTGACCTTGTATTTAGATATTAGCCCTGAAGAAGGGATGAAGCGGGTTAAATCTCGCGGTGAGTTTGACCGTATAGAACAACAGTCTATTGACTTCTTTCATCGAGTCCATAGCAGTTACATTCATCATGTGCGTACTAATCCTAATGCAGTACTCATTGATGCTGGTTTGCCATTGCATGAAGTTCAGCTGGCGATTCAATGCGTATTGAAAGAGTTTATAGAGCATAAGGCATGAGTACTTATCCAGCACAATGGGAGCATTTGCAATCAGCATGGAAGCAGGGGCGTATCCCACAGGCAATGCTATTTGTTGGCGCATTCGATCGTGCGCTTCTGGATTTTACGAAGCAATTTATCCAATTGGTTGTTTGTAAGAATAAAGAACATAAACCCTGTCATGCATGTGTTGATTGCCAAATGACAGCCGGCAATCAGCATCCTGATGTGGAATGGATTAAGCCGGAAAAAAATGGTGGGCCAATTAAAATCGATCAGATTAGGGAATTACAAAATTATTCTTATTTAACGCCGCAACGTGCGGTTCATCGCTTAATCATTATTGAGTCCGCAGATCGAATGAATACGGCCTCGGCAAATGCATTATTAAAAATTTTGGAAGAGCCAGCGGAGCACACACTTTTTTTATTGATGGCGCAGCAGTTAAGCACCGTGTTACCTACGGTATTGAGCCGCTGTCAAGTAATTCGTTTTTCATCGCAAACCAACTTAGTCGCCACCAACCTTTTAACGCTTGGTGAGCAGTATTCCCAAGAGTCAGAGCAAGCAGTAGTTATGAATCAGGCTGAATCAATTCTTGATGGCTTAATTGCGGTGATTGAAAAAAAAACGCATCCTTGTATCATGGCGGCTCAATGGACGCAGTTTGAGCTTAATACGCTGCTCTGGTTTTTTTATTTGGTCTATTCACAAGTACAGATGATGCGAGTCCATCAAGTCGCAATTACTGGGCCTGCCATAAATCAGCTGAATAAACTGGCCTCATTATTAAATCCGCTGATGATTTTTGCACAAATCGATAAAATCAATACATTGCAACGAAAACTAAGCCATAATATGAATGTAAATCACACTTTAGTCCTGGAAGATTTATTGTTTGATTTATAGGAGCATCGATATGGATAAAACGCAACAAATAAGCTGCTCATTTGATAGTCAATCGTCTTTATATTCCGCTTATATGCCGTTTATTAAAGGCGGAGGCTTGTTTATTCGTACTCATCATTTGTATCCGCTTAGCATCGTTTTAAACTTATCGGTAAAATTAATGGATGAGCATGAATTGTATCAGGTTGAAGGTAAGATAGTCTGGATTACTCCTAAGGGAGCTCAAGGAAATAAATTGCCTGGAATAGGAGTGCAATTTGTTAGTGAAAATAGTCGCTATTTATGTAATAAAATTGAGACTTATTTAGCGGGAATGCTAAAATCACACCAGTTGACAGACACTATTTAATTTGAGGTTATTTACTTATGTTAGTTGATTCGCATTGCCATTTAAATTTTTTGGATTTAACCGATTTTAATCAGGATATGGCTAATGTATTAGCGCAAGCAAAAGACAATGGGGTACAACACTTTTTATGTGTTTGTGTGGAATTAAGCGACTACCCTAAATTGGAGCAATTAGCTGCCGCTTATCCCAATATTAGTATTTCAGTAGGCGTTCACCCGAATACCGAAATGGATTACCCGGTTACAGCACAAATGCTCTGTGATTTAGCGGCAAACCCTGCGTGTATTGCTTTAGGTGAAACGGGTCTTGATTACTACCGTACTCATACTGAAGAGGCACAAGAAGAGCAGAGAGCGCGTTTTAAAGCACATATTAACGCGTCACTAATGACAGCTAAGCCTTTGATTATTCATACACGACAAGCGGCTGAAGATACGATTAAATTAATGGCTGAAGAAAACGCACAAAAAATTGGTGGCGTTATGCATTGTTTTGCGGAGAGTCTAGACATTGCACATCAAGCGATTGATCTGAATTTTTATATTTCATTTTCTGGCATTGTAACGTTTAAAAATGCGACTGCATTACAAGAAGTAGCGCGAAAAATCCCGCTAGATAGAATGCTCATTGAAACCGATTCGCCTTATTTAGCACCGGTACCATTTCGTGGTAAGCAAAATCATCCTGCTTTAGTAAAGTATGTTGCTGAGGCTTTAGCCGAGCTGCGTGGGGTAAGTTATGCAGAAATAGCGGAAATAACGACTAGAAATTTTTATAATTGTTTTAGACTTTAATAACCTGTAACTTCTTAATCAGTTCGGGAAAACCTCATATCCTTATACCTCGCGGACAAGCTGCGCGGTATAGGCAGAGATTGATAAATTGCAATAATCCCTCTCTATCTGTGGAGATTAAAATGGCTTTATACATCGGCTTAATGTCCGGTACCAGCATGGATGGTATTGACGCGGCACTTGTTGATATGTCCTCCAATCAATTGCTGTGCGGCATCACCAAAAAATACAGTGATGCACTGAAACAACGTATTGATCAGGTACTTGATGGTACTGATTTAAGCCTCGCATCCATTTGCCAATTAAATACCCTAATAGGACAAGAATTTGCTGGTGCTGCAAATGATTTATTGCAGGAAGCTAACTTATTATCCGATGATATTTGTGCTATAGGAAGTCATGGTCAAACACTATGCCACGATACAAGTAGTAGTATTCCTTATACGCTTCAATTAGGCTGTGGCCATACAATTTCTTCTCTAACGGGTATTACTGTAGTGGCCGATTTTCGCACGCGCGATTTAGTAAATGGTGGACAAGCTGCGCCATTTGCGCCACTTTACCATCAGGAATTATTTGCCAAAGACCGAGCTAATGTTGCTTTAGTAAATATTGGCGGTATTAGCAATATTACCTTTATCAATGCTAATGAACCGACTAAGGGTTGGGATGCAGGCCCTGGAAATTGTTTAATGGATGCGTGGATTGCCAAGCATCAGGAAAAAGCTTACGATGTTGATGGGGCATGGGCCAAACAGGGTGAAGTGATTAAGCCTTTATTAGTTCAGTTACTGGCTGACTCATTTATTCAACTTGCGGCACCAAAGAGCATTGGCAAGGAGTATTTTTCTTTGGCGTGGTTAGAATCCTATTTAAAGCCTGAATATAAAGCTGTAGATGTGCAAAAAACATTGGTGGCCTTTACTGCCCATACTATTGCTGATACGGTTATTAATGCACGGAAAAAAGTAAAGGAATTGTATTTATGTGGTGGTGGTACGCATAATATCGTTTTACATCAAATGATTGCTGATTTACTACCACAAACGGTTGTTATGAGTATTGCCGATATAGGGATTAGTCCTGACTATTTGGAAGCAATGCTCTTTGCTTGGTTAGCGGCACAGACAATAAATAAGAAAGCCTTGGATTTAAGTGCGATTACTGGATCTAAACGCCCAGCAATTTTAGGAGCGGTGTATCCGCATAGTTAATTACGCATAGCTAATTAAATTGATGATGCTATCTCGAAGCTGCGTGTCAAGATAGGGAATGGTGTCAAGTTAAAGGAAAAATGTTTTTTGATAGATTTCAAAGCTGTTCGGGCTTAGGATAGACAAGGTTAAACTCCTTAGCTTGATGGCTATGTTCATTGGGGGGAAGGGATCACTGCCATTAAGTTAAGGAAATCTGTCATTCCCGCGCAGGCGAGAAACCATCCATGAATTGGCATTATAGCCAGTGAGGAATGGATCCCCGCCTAAGCGGGGACGACAGGCTCTGAAAAATTTGAAGCCTAAATCCTTAACTTAATAGCAATGGGGAAGGGATGCGGTTTTTAAGAGATTATCCTAGTCTGGCTAATAATAGGCACATTGAATTCAACAAAATCATGTTGACAAACTAAATGGCTATAAGATTAAATGTGCTACCCACAACGGAGTGACTTTAAATTGAGCGCATATTACACTGAGAAGACAAATCAAGGAGCGAGTGGCAATCTTGCAACTGCTTATTTTATATTTTTTCTGGCTGCATCGTTTTATTTATATGAATTTATTTTACAAGTAGCGCCTAGCGTTATGGCCGAGTCCATGATGAAAACTTTTGGTGTTACTGGCGAGGGCTTTGGTTTTATTTCTGCTTTTTATTTTTATGCCTATGCGCCAACCCAATTGCCAGCAGGGGTTTTATATGACCGCTATGGCCCTAGAAAATTAATGACTTTTGCTATTATTCTTTGCGCTTTGGGCTCCGCTTTTTTTGCCTCAACAGATAGTGTATTTACTGCTTGTATTGGTCGTTTTTTAATTGGAATTGGCTCGGCATTTTCTTTTATTGGTGTCTTGGTTTTATTATCGCGTTGGTTTCCACCTTATTATTTTGCTATTTTAGCGGGTATTGCCCAATTGATGAGCTCGGTTGGTGCTATGTTTGGCGAAGTACCCTTAGCTTATCTAATTCAAGGTGTGGGTTGGCGAAATGCGAGCTTCATTTTGTCTGTTATTGGTTTTATTTTGGCCGCATTTTTTTGGCTGTACATACGCGATTACCCACATCAGCAAAATCAAACTGCTCCGCAACATTATTTACGTGATGAATGGAAACGACTTGTAGCCGTTTGTAAACATGCCCATACCTGGATTATTGGTAGTTACGCTTTCGCGATTTGGACGCCAATAGCTGTATTTGCAGCACTTTGGGGCGTTCCTTATTTGCAAGAAAAATTTCAAATCAGTGTGGTTGCCGCTTCTGGCTTGTGTAGTATGATTTGGATAGGGATTGGTGTTGGTAGTCCATTATTAGGATGGCTAAGTGATAAGATTGAAAGCCGACGTATTGCTTTGATTCTTAGTGCGGCTTTGGGCTTAATTGCCACGCTGACATTGCTTTATTTACCCGGATTAACTTATGGTTGGACCCCTTTTGTTTTATTTGTATTAGGTTTAGGAGCAGGTGGCCAAACAGTAAGTTTTGCCGTAGTCAAAGAAAATAATGCGCCTGAGTTAGTTGGTACAGCTTCTGGCTTTAACAATTTGTCTGTACTCATTGGCGGAGCAATATTTCAACCTTTAGTCGGTTATATACTACAGCACACTAATTCTTGGCATGTAGTTAATGGTGTGCATGTATACAGCACACAAAGCTATCAAATTGCCTTATTAGTCATGCCCTTATGCTTTTTGGCCAGTTTGTTGATTGCCGGATTTTTACTAAAAGAATCTCATCCAGCCAAGCAGCATTGAAATAAAAAAGTCTGGGCTTTACCGCGTCATCCAGTTTTACAACCCTTAGCTGTCAAGTTAATCTAAAGCAAGCCTGTTTGTAGCCAGGCTTGCTAACCTCATCGCTTTATCTGCAACGACATTCTTAACCTCGATAGAGGCGGTAACCAATTTACCGTTAGCGGCAGGTTTTTAGGGATAATTTCTTCATGTTTACCATTCTAAGTGAAAATATAACAAAAATTTCTGTTATATTTTTGTTCACACAGAAATATGATACTACACTAAAAATAATGGGGAAACTTCTATTTATCCCGGAGAGCTTAAATGCCACCAATTCAGGGTATTCAAGAAAATTATGATGCAGTGCAAAAAAAAATGGAGATATGGAAACAACGGAATGTGGCCGTTTCGGCAATAGAAAATCATTTACCTAAGATTATTGTACATAGAATCGAAGAAATAGTAATGAACGAGGTAAATCTAGTAAGTGACTTTCAACGACTAAGTATTCAGTTATCTTTTTTAAGAAATCAGATTCAAGTTTGTGGAAAGGACAATAAAAAGGAGCAATTAGAAACTATTGATATATATACAGATAAATTAAATAGCTTAATTCGCTCGTATAAGAATTTACCTTCTTTGACGGAATTAATTAACGATGATGGTACAGGGATAGAGCCTAAGGAATTGCTAGAGAGAGTATGTTCACGAGTTCAATCACCAGAATATAAGCAAATCATGGATCAATTTGGGGAATTAGCTGTTTACGAACAGGAAATAAACAATATCTATAAGGAGTATCGGGCAGGACTATTAAAGTCAGATGAGTATATTGCAGCAAGTACAAGCTATAAAGTATCGGACAATGTTCGCAAAGAACAAAAAAGAGAAATCCCATTTATTACTGCACAGCCGTTTCAAAATATAATGCGGATAGAGATGCCATTCAAAGAATTGCAATTTCCAACAGAGAATCAATATCTTCTAGATGTTACGCAACAAACCGTTAAAAGCGTAAAGGATATTGCTAATGTTGTTCAAAATAAAGTAGCCGCTATCGTGTTCGCCAGAGAACTATTCAGTAAGCTTCCTCCTAAAATGAAAGAGAAGGAAAAACAATGGGTTATGTTAAGATCTATTTTAGATCTTAACATGAACTCGCCATCAGAAAATACTAAGCATGAAGGTGTTGTGAGTCCCTCTGGATATTTAAAAACTGTCCTAACCCAAGCCTATCCCGGAATATTTGGATTAGATGCAAGAAATGGAATCACTATTGTAGTGTCAGGGGATCCTTCTGCCTATTCTGATATTCATCAGGCATTAGGGATTGATCTGCGCAGAGCGGATTTAAAAAAGTCATTTACATTAGAGCCAGCAACATTTGATGTCCATACGTTGAATAAACTTTATCAAAAAACTGAAAATCCTCTTTGGCTTGTTTTAAAGAGCACAAAACCTATCGAGAAAGATTTTACTGCCAAACAAAAAATTCAAGCATATGCTGAGCTTGCTTTAGTATTTAAAGGAGTTAAAGACAATCTAGCTGCATATAAGCTAGCACAAGCAGCTTTGGCTGTAGCTCATGAGCATCCACAGAGCAGTACAACGTTTATTACTGAATTTGGGCCTGAAAGTCCTTTAGGCAAATGGCTAATTAGTAAAGCAAGAAATAAAGAAGATAAAAAATTAGTAACTAAAAATTTAACCTTTTCTTTCGCCACTCAAGGGGCAGACAATAATAAGGATATGCCGAGTTTTGTAAGTACCGCAAATCGCTCATCGTCTCAAAGTAGTTCCGATGTATTTGACTCAAATGCAAACAGTCTTGGTGAGGATGCTGAGATACTACTACCACCATCACCTTCTGATTTTGAACAATCATTTGTGACTGCTGCTCATGCTAAAATTATAGAGGCTGATACGGCTATAGCACAACCAGATGTTCAGCGTAGTTCAGATGTAAGTAGTAGCTTTGGTGAACATGATGCTGATTCTGAACATGATGCTGATTCTGAATATGATGCTGATTCTGAATATGATGCTGATT
>NZ_JH413833.1:8269-13840 GCF_000162755.2 Legionella drancourtii LLAP12 | reverse complement strand
TGCTGATTCTGAACTTGATGCTGATTCTGAACTTGATGCTGATTCTGAACTTGATGCTGATTCTGAACTTGATAATGATTCTGAACTTGNTAATGATTCTGAACTTGATAATGATTCTGAACTTGATAATGATTCTGAGCCGGATAATGATATTGAGGCATCATATGGACCTGATCCAATTGATGTTGCTAAAAGACAGGAGCGTGTTAATCAATTTTTTTCTACACCGGCACAACAAGAAATCCTTTATAAGGGCATGGACAATTATAGAGATAAACAAAGACAAAAAGATCTGGCTAAATATGCTCAATTGTTTCCTAATGATGAAGATGCTGCTAATAAAATTGCTAAAAATCTGGCAAGTAGCGATCCTTATTTTTTCAGGAAAAAGTTAGATAAATTTTTAGAAGATCGTGAAATTATCTCTGGTAATAAAGAGGTAACCAAATTGCGTGTTCTTCTAGGCCCAGAAGGAACAAAACTTTTTCAGCTGGCTCGTCGAGAAGAGCGTTTTGATAAAGATTATATTAATGCAGTTGTTGATAAATCTTTAATGAGTTCTACCGGGGCAAAGTGGATTACTCGCCCTGTAGTACCACTATTGGGGCCATCGGCAAGCGGCAAATCTTTTGTGAAAAAACAAGTATTAGATGAAATAAATAATAAAACAGCCAAAAGCTTGGGTAGTACTACTGAAAATGGCCTTGTTTTTTCAGATGGTGGTATTGAACGTGATGAATCCAGCGTTAGAAAGCTTATGATCGCTTTTGGAGTTAAGAGTTCATGTAAAGATATTACTGATTTAGATAAAAAAAGTGCATCTAAGCTTAAAGAAAATATCTTAAAGGCCGCAGTTCTTTCCCCTGATTTAGGTATTGTCATTGTTGATACAGCTTCAAAATATTATCATGGAAGAGTACCAAGTTTCGTATCTGATCTACTCCCTACCCTTGAAAATTTAGCTGCTGATCCAAAAAACAATGTAATACCCGTATGTATTGTTGGTGAAGATGATGAGACATTTGGCGAAACAGTATCTTTCATGGGAAATTCGCGTTCACAAGCTAGAGAGAAACATTTTAAGGCAATTCCAGCGGACAAAACATTTAGTTTAATGAATTTGCCTGAAAACTTACCAGAGTTTAAAAAATACGAAGAAAAGCATCGTCAAAAAGGAATAATTGGTTCTGAATTTATAATCAATGCGCTTAATAAAGAAGCGGTATACAGTATTAATGATTTGGTTCTTAAGACGTTAGATAAGCATGGTGAACTACAAAAAGGAGGGGAGTCAATTGAGGGAACAATGCTGGTTTCAAATCGTATTTTTAAAGAATGGAATAATAAAACTGAAGCAGAAAAATTAGCCTCTGGTTTTAAGGCGGCTGCTTCAGTTTTCAGTGAACCTAAGGGCGATTGCACTATAGCACTGATTCGAGATAATGATAAATGGATTAAAGATGATAACTCTGGAGTGCCAAATGCAACGCGTATCTATGTTAATGCTGATGCATTTGAACAATATCGAAAAAATCCATACGTATTTGCTTTTGATGCTTATAAAACTTATTACTCCAAGCCATTGATGCATACCGCAGGAGAATATGTCTTATTTAAAATTAAAAAAGAAATTGAAAAAACACCTAATGTGAAACAGGAGCCTCATTTAAACATGGTCTTAGAACATATGGCCAAGCTTCATATTGGTGGTGGACCAGTTGAAGGGCCCAAATTAGATAGAGTTAAAGATTCTCCTGCTTTAATTGATGCATTTGCAAAAGAACTGATTGCTTTAGAAGGAAAAATCCCGAGTTCGATGCATTCAGAATTATCTAAAGGCTTAGAGCAAATTAGAAATGAAGTGAAGCTAAGGCAGTTAATTGCTCATCCTAATGATGTTAAACCGCAACACAATTCAAAAGACAGGATGTTTTATGATACAAGAGAGTTTTTTGATATAAAAACAACGGTTAAAAATAAAAATGAAGCAGATAATGACTTAATTGCGAAGAAAGCGAATACTGCCTCTACTGCAGCAGGGGCTACTGTAGTTCCAACTGAAGTGGCGCAAGATGAAGTTCAAGAAGTTGTTTATAAAGGGGATTTTTTAAAAAATGATCAGGTTATTGTCGCCGAAGCGGAGATTGCACCTGGAAAAATACTGTATTTAGAACAAAATAAAACAGGTAAAGTAGTTGATAGGTCAACAGCTAATTTGAATACAGATGAAAAGCAAGTCGCAGCACTGAAACAAGCCCAAATGTTATTAAATAATTATGATCCGAGCAAGGGACGCATTGTGATTAGAGGACGAGATAAGGAGCAAGCGGAACGATTATATGCTGCAGTATTATATTTTATTAAAAATGATCCTGAGATAAAAAAGCGTATGGAGTCGCCACGCTGGATTTTGCCAAGTACTTATTCACCTGAAAAATTAATGAGATGTACTACACCAGGTTTCGTCCCTCCTAAAACAATCAGCTCGGGGTTTATTGCAAAAAAATTGCCTATTATCAAAACATTAGATAAAGAGCAATTAGAGGTTTTGAGTGTGGACAAGAGGGCTGTGGTAGAAGAATCGATAATGCAAACAAATAAGGCTATTGATGTTGTGAAAACGCAAAAAGATTATAAAGCACATGTCAGGCAGATTAGGCAGGCTGAACGAGCTGAAGTAGATGCCGACATGCACATACCCGTTAGTACAACACCTCAGTCGCGTTAAAAGTAAATGTTTCTTCAAGCGGTGTCTCTTATTCTGGCTTTATCTCTCTTTTGTGCAGCCAAAATGCCAGGCTAATGCACATAAAAAATAGCAATTGTGCCATATTGCAATAAAGTCCAAAATGAAGATTATTATGGGTTGTGTAAAACATATTTGCCATTTCAGTACCTATGGCACCAATAATCATCACACTTAAGCTCACCAGGGCAGAAGCGGTACCTTTGCTCACTGAAGTAACAAAAAGACAGAATCTATTTAAAGGTGCATTAACGATACTAAGCGCGAAAAAGTAGATAATTATTCCAGGAAGTAAATAATGATAGTCGTTGCCGTATAAATAAGGCAGCACGGAGGTTAATAGCGCGCCAACAATCATGATCATACAACCCCAAAAGATTATCTTTTTAATTTCATGCTTGTAAGTAAGCTTGTGTAAAAACCAATTTCCTAAAATGGTTGCACCAAAAACGGGAAGCTGCCACAGTCCATATTGAATTACCGTAAGTTTTGCTTCTTTAATCAATATAATCGGTGATAGTGCAATCCAGGCAAGGCAAGGTATTCCCACCGTACCAATCGCTAAAGTTGCAAAACTAAAAACCTTATTGGAAAGCAAATTTTTATAGTTTTTAAATACCTCTTTTGCTGAAAACTTGGTTTTCGGGATGATTTCGCCATTCTTTTTTGTTTGGCCAATAGGTTCTGGCATAAAACGCCATAAACCCCATAGCGCAATCAATGCCCCTAATGCAATGGAGACAAAAATATAGCGCCATGAAGTATAATGAATGACGATAGCACCCAATAACGGCCCTAACAATGGCGCAAGAATGGTCGCATTTGCCATAATGGATATCAGGCGAATCGCATCCATTTCTTCAAAAATTTCTTGAATGGTTGCATAACCAATAACACCAATAAAACATAGGCCCATGCCTTCAAAAAAACGCGCAGTTAAAAATTGGCTCATTGAGTTTGAGCATGCAATAAATAGGGTAAAGATAAAAAACAGACAACCACCTAACAACATCATAGGACGTCGTCCATACGCATCAGATAGCGGGCCAAGAAGAACCTGTAAACTCGCACCACCAAGAATGTAAACCGTGAGGGATGTCGCAACATCCGATTCAGGTGCATTAAACGATTGAACTACATGAATCATCCCTGGCATAATCATGTCATTGGCGATATAAGTTAGAAATTCGTACATAACCAGGAAACAAGCAAAGAGCACGGCCTGTTTTTTTGTTATAGAAATTAGTGGTTCAGACATCGGATAAATCCTGAGTTATTTATTTTTCAAGATATGTGGATTCTTGAAATTGTGTGTAAAATGATAATTTTCTTGTGCAGTTATCTTATGAAATGGCGTTTTTTTACCGATAATGCAGGTAATGACTTTGAGCTCAGTGAGCATTTTGCTATCTACAGGTTTAGTTTACTCGATCCTAAAATGTGATTCAATGCATCTTTGGTTGAATGGCTTTAGATACGTAGCTAGGCACAAATGGGGTCTATTTGTTCAGTTAATGAATAAATGGCAATCTCTTCTTTTTGTAACTTAGTAATAATTTCAAGTAAATGAACTCAGTACACGACAATTTCACAAATCACTGTTCCGTGTAATGGATAATTAAGTACAGGTTGCTGTCTTTTATCAAGACATTCAGAAAAGAGATGTTTTTTATAAAACAAGTTCATTAAAATATCAACAATATAATCCAGGCCATATCGGAAGGTAGGCTTATTATATTAACATTAATTAGCTATAATGATTTTTTTTATCTCATTATGATTTTAATAAAATGTCCACTCACACTATTGTCAGAAAATTATCAGTAAGCCTTGGTTATAGAAACAATACAACGGGGCGCTGTCATGGGTTTTCCTTACGATGGATAGAGGCTTGCCTTCTTGGTGAGGAACATCTGTTTGCTGAGCGTATTAACACTATTGTTTCCGGCGCCGAAGTTTTAGTCAATTCCATTCAGACTGTAAAAGAAAAGAAGGGGCAAGATCTAACGAAGGAGGATATGACCTTACTTGATGTTCTTGCTTTTTTTGAAAGCTTGGAACTATATCATTCGCCTTCCGTTCATTTTTCGCTTTTTAATGCATCTTTGGGACAACTTGATATCGAAGAGCTCTCTTATTATGCTTCTTCAGACGGAATTAAGTCTCTTGGTGGGTTAGTTAGAATTTATTCTGAGCCAGGTATTTATGCAAAAGAAGAAATTAAAGAGTATTTAGATAGCCTGGGCCTCATTTTAGAGAGCACTTACACCGCATCGAAGGAACCCTTGGGCATCGTTTTATCGAGCAATAACCATACAATCGCCTTAACCTATAAACCCGAGTCGGGATGGGGCTTTATGGATATTAATCAGTATCCATCTCTAGCATTTATGATACATGAAACTGATTTACTTGCCGAACGCATCATAGAGAGCTTCAAATCAGACGACAGTCCTTATAGTGCCTTTAACACTTCTGTTTTTACCACAGGTAAGCACTTGCAATTATGTAATTTAAGAGAGAAATTAGAGCAATTTGTAACTAGTCCTCAACTGATTAAGGAAATGGCTGGTCGCGTAGCGAATGAGATTGGTTTAACCTATATTGCAGCATCCCATGGCCATGTTTCTGTCATTACTGAACTTGAAAAATATGGCGCGGATTTAAATAAAGCCGCACCTAATAAAGTAACCCCTACCTATATTGCCGCAAAACACGGCCATATTTCGGTTATTGCCGAACTCGCAAAGCATGAGCGGGTAGACTTAAATAAAGCAAATAATAATGGCGAAACACCGGTCCTTATCGCCGCAAACAACGGCCAT
>NZ_JH413833.1:0-7299 GCF_000162755.2 Legionella drancourtii LLAP12 | reverse complement strand
TGAGATAAAAAATGTGGATTTAACAATTAGATTTTATTTAATTCAATTAGTCACCCAAGTTAATGCGTTAAAAAAGGTAGAGGAGAATCAATCGCTGATTTAACTTGGGTTTTATTGGCTACTTATAAGCGATTACATAATAAAGATGATGTTAAATCGTATAAAAAATTAGCTGAAAACATTCAAGGAAGAACTTCTCCAGCAATGACGATTTTAGGTGAAATAATGATTGAATTAGGTGCTAAAATTGCTGCCCTTGAAGTAATAAAAACCTCATTTTTTGAGCCACTGCTTCCGCTTATTATTAATGTAGAAACACAAACCATCACGTCTGCTCTTAGCTTTTTTAATGCAGGAATAGAAAAGAAGTCCTCAATGATAATGGATGATATTTCCGAGCAGCAATCCTTAAGCGATAATCCAAATAGCTGTGGCGGGTTGGTACATTTATAAAAGTGATCGAGAGCTTCTTTTTGATATACTGCCGTTTAAAATTAAGATAACGGAACATCCAGTTTACTTTCAGGAGCAGTAGTTGTATGTGACTTCGTGTCGCACGGAATTTACTATCTGGGGACGCAACCCTTTGATAACATCGTTTGTCCTTGGGAATGCAATTAAGCATCATTTCGTTCATATTTTTATTCGAAACTCACAAAGTGAGTCGAATGGTATTTTCATTTGTTGTCGACGTGGCTACGAGTTCCTCTGCAATTTCTTTGACCTCGCCCAATCGTTCTTCGATAATTACCTTGATATTATTAGGCGCCGTTAATGTTTTATCATTGTATTGCAGCAATTTATCAATAGCACCCGAAGTGGTTATTTCTGCGATTGCATTTTTAATTAGCGCTAAAGTTTTCTCTTCATGAATTAATCCTTCAAATCGTTTAATTAATTGTTCTGATGGTGTTAAGGACTTTATTGGTGTTTCTTCTTGTTTTTTATGCAAATCTTTCCATTTATCCGTTGTCGATGAATGTGACTGAACAGTTGCTTGAGATAAAGTCGAGCTTAGATTCTCGGTTTGCTCTTTGCCAATCTTTGTTTTCTGCTGGATTAGCTTTCGTTCTTCATCTGTCCTTTTGGCTATTTCATTCTGAAAAAACTGATGCATGCCAGAAGGAATTTCAATGATCTTAGCCCTATTAACCTTGATGGGGGTTTGAAAAATTTGTTGCATTTCCAGTGCTTGTTTTTCTGTTTTAGCCACAACGCGAAGAGATAAGCTATTATCTTGACGCCATAAATAACCAACATCTACTCTGGGTTCGAGAGGTAAATTATTCTTATTCACTAACCTAATCATGTCTGGTAATGTGATGTGTTGATACGTAGGTTGAATTAATAAACGCTCTCTTTTTTGATTGTATTTAAGCTCTGTACTATTTATTAACTTTACGAGTTGTTCTTGGGTTAGAGTGCAGCTCAAACCTTTACCATTCGCGACTGATTTAAGACCAAGCTCTTTATTTAATTGGTCAGCAATGGTTGGATTTGTTGTACTTAAGGTATAAGTTCCATTGTCTTGCCTCTTTAATTGAAAGGGGATTCGACCGCTTTGTGGATCAAAACGCATGGTATTAAGGAATACGGTTCCATCAGGTGACATGACTGAAGTTGGTGAAAAAATCTTTTCTAATTTATCAATTAAATCAATTTCTTGTTTGGGTAATAACCTGCGTTCATTGAATGCCGCCAATATATGTTGATTGCTTTTATTGGCTTGTACCGTCATTTCATCAATGAATTTTATATAGCTTGCAAGCTCTACATAAGGCATCTCATTTTTAATTGCCATATCGATTAAATCAATTTTCATTTTGGCAAAGTACAAATCATAGTTTGATAGTTTTCCTGCACATAATTGCATGATATGAGTATCTACCAGGCTTTGTATCGGACTTCCCTCGCGGCAATTATTTCTGATATCACCTAACTGATTTACTAACTCTTTGGGAGAGGGGGTATTTTCTTGAATACGGTGTAATTCTTGCCTTAAACCCGGGTAGCTTTTAATAACTTCTTCACTAGGATTTTCCCCAGTAATCATCTTTCTTAGTAAATGAAAACCGACCATACGCTCGGATAAAGGCGTATCGTAAAAAGCGCTGTAGTTACGATACATATAGTGACGGGCAACACCTATTACTGAAGAGCTTCTAAATATCGCAGGAGCCTTGGCATAGCTATCTTCAAATGAAAAGTCATCGCTAATGCTTGCGCTTACTCCTCCACCTTCATAGGGTTTACCATAGTCAAAACCATAGAACTCGCCATCAGCAAATCCTTTATTTTGCGCATCTTTACCCATGCCATCGCGATCCCCAATGGCAATACCAAAAATTAAATTTTTTCCTAAACCTGGAATGTTTTTAGAACGCTTAACCGGTGCATTTTTATCTTCAACCAGTACGCCATTATAATCAGGTTCTTTACCGCCATGGAGAAATTGTGTTAATTCTTGTAATCCATTTTTCCAACCGCAAGCTAATAATGCGTGCGGGCCGTTTTTACCATTGTTAACCCAGGTAATTTCCTGTTTCTGGTTTTGAACACTAAAAATACCCGCTAAACGCGTACCAACAAACTCTCTTATTGCTTCTTTATTTGCGGTAACCCTATCTTTTTGTCCTTCTGCATAATCAAGTTTATACATCCAGGCACTTAATTTATTATTCTTGGCCACCGTGTCTTTGACTTGATTGCAAAGCCATTGCATGCTTGTGTTTAGAGTACCCTCACCATGAGGACCTGGGACTTGAGTATTAATAAACGTTGAGAAAACTATTCGTTTTTGCCCTAGGTCAGCTTTATTAAGTGATTCTCTTAAGGCTTTAAAATTTAATTTTTCCTGATCCGAGATTTTCGTATCAGAGGGTAAATTTTCATCTGCTAAAATCTTATCTAATTCTTTAAAAAATAATTCATTTAAGTCAATTGCTCTAAAGCCAGGTTCCACGCCGCCAGGTTTATTTGCATAACAAAATTGTGATGCGCCAAACATGCTTCCCAAGCGCGTTAATTTTTTATCTTTACGTAATGTTGGTTGGCCAAACTCTGTTATTTGTTCCGTTTTAATTGTACCTACAGAGGGCGTTACTTTAAAAGTTGTCGTTTTCACTGTTCCTACCTCTGGTGTACTAATTGAGGTTTGATAGGGTTCAGTTGATCTTTTTTTGATAGGTGGCAATAAACTTCCTTCATCAATTTTTTTAGGTCTAGCATTTAATTGTTCATTAATGATCTGCACCGCTAGTCCTTCTGTTTTTAAACGATAGAGTGGATTTTTGCCTAATTCTACTCCCAAATTTTTAAGACAAAAGTCATAGATAAATTTACCTAATTTACTATTTTTACCACCACTGCTCTCTAAAATCATGGCATACTTAGATGCAAAAGTATCCAGAAGTGCGATAATTTTTGCATCAGGGGATAATGAATCATTTTTCGTTATTTCGCTTATTTGCTGATGCAATTCTTTTAGCGTTTCTTGTCGTTTTGTATTAATTGTTGCACTTGATAATTGCCCAATAATTTTTTGATATGCTTCGGTAAAATGATTGGTTGTAATCGGATTTTTTGTATGCGTTTCAGTTAATAATTTCAAATAATGCTGGGTGAATTTGCTGTCCAGTTCATAGGTTTCTTTTTTGGTTGAAGGCTTTACCATCTCTTGGTCTAGTTTCATTGCCACAAAATAATCTGGGTTAATTTCCAGACCGCTCAATAGTATTTCATAAACAGCATTGCGCAGATCATAAGATTCGGTTTGCGCTTCTGCTAATTTAAGCCAATCTTCCCTAAGATTTACACCGCCATCTATTGGAAATCCTGGGGTAGTGATTAAGCCTTGTAATGCACGATAACCGCAACTCCAACCATCCCTTTGTAATCCATCGCTTGCTACATTCACATGTGCTGTTGCATCTGGAAATGCACTATAGTCACCATCTTGATAATTAATCGCATTCTCAAGCGCTGTCCGTTCTGTACCGCTAAGAGGCATAGAATCTTGATAATCAATTGTAATTGCATTAGTCGTTGGATTAACGGTTACCATGGCATAAGTCCAATGAGACCCTTGGCTATGCAAAGAGCCGCTACTGCCACAGTTAATTAATAATGGAATAGTATAAGGTTCGGTAGCTTCTGCATGTTTTACTCGTTCAAAATGCAATATCATTCCAATGTCTTCAGGATTTAAACGCGTGATGTGTGTTCTGTCTTTGATATCCAGCTTAATGAGCATACGTTCTAAATCAACTTCACCAAGCCATTCAGTTTGTCCTAGATCTTCAGTAAGGAGTTTTTCCGCAATTCCAAGATTGCTGCTTTGAGCATGCAAATCCCGTAATGAACGATTTTCTATTCTTTGGTTAAGCGCTATGTTGGCTAAAACAGCGTCTTTTTCTTTAAAAGCAGTGGTTCTGGGAGGGACGTCTTCGGTAAATACAACGAGTTTATCCAACAAGCTTGATAACAGCTTAAATTGCTCCGCATGTGCATTACGTGTTTCCGCATTATTAC
The DNA here is from genome assembly GCF_000162755.2 of Legionella drancourtii LLAP12. GTDB lineage: Bacteria > Pseudomonadota > Gammaproteobacteria > Legionellales > Legionellaceae > Legionella > Legionella drancourtii. Next base: position 2,769 of record NZ_JH413833.1, on the reverse strand, counting down.
TACTCAGTGCCACGATATTTAAATTGTCATTGCCTAATTTATAAAAAAAATCAATAGCGTCTGCCAAATGGGTATAATTACCCATTGTTTGAAGCCATGTTGGATCAAAGCGCTCTTTGAACTTTTCTCTTAAATAGAGTTCGATAAGCAAATGTTTTTTTTCAATTTCCAATGCTTTACTGACGTCGCTTAGAGATATCATGTCATCTTCCTTTTTAAAGATTAATGATAAGGATGCACTGGCATAACACCCTACTGGTATATTTCTACTTTATTCCTTTAAAATTAAGAGACTATTAAGCTATTTGTAAGAATGTTGTAAAGCTATACTCTTATGTACATAAGAAAAAAATAACTGTTTTTAGCATGCATTTTATTTCTGTTTAAAGTATAGTACGTCAATTTATTTGTGCATATTTTGGTTTATTTTGGTAAATTTTTTGTTCTTTAGGTGCTTTTTGGGCAATAAAATATTATAGTTATCAATAGATCGCATTAATCTATCGCATTCAAAATAAGGTATGTATTTTATGGTGAATCACGAAAAGGATAGCGAGTTTTCGCTCTGTACCTTATTTCCCGTTCAGCAAAATAATGGGCGTGTTGTGTACTATGCCTGCGATTTTTCTGAAGAATTAGGTGGTGATGTTTATAAGGGGTATCAATGCACCATTATAAAACCTGATGTAACTCATTTAAAGCCATGCCGTATCGCCAAAGAAGAGCTGGACCTTAATAAGGAACAGCCTGTTGCCATAAAGCTCTACGATGGAAAGCAGCACCCATCTCCTTACCAGTTTTATGCGTCAAAGATAGCAACGTTTAATATGGATAATCGGGATGTGCTCATCATGGATTTTGTCGACGGATTCCATATTTATCCTGATTTGCAGGATAATCCACAATTAAAAAAATTAACTTTTTTTCAAGCAGTAGATATTGCTTGGCAATTGATTTTGGGACTTAACCACTTACATTATAAAAACAGCAGCGGCCCATCTATTGTGCATGGTGATATTAAAGGCGAAAATATTAAAATAAGTCTTAAACTTGATAAGGACAACAAGTATAAAATTGATGTGTCTTATCTGGATCTTGACTACGCAAAACCAATAGTCAGCAGAGTGCAAGATGTTCAAGGCACTCCTGAGCATATTGCTCTTGAATTACTGGATGGTTATTATTCAGAGGCCAGTGATTTTTTTGCTTTGAGTCCTCTCTTATTGAGTATTTTTGGTGCTCATAATCCATTGCAAAAAATTATAGAGTTCCGAGATAGCCATAAGTATATGGATCATGCTGAATTAGTAAGAAAATTTCGAGACATTGATTTTTGCACGAAGGGTTTATTTGAGCATTTTGATAAAAAAGTTGAGCCATTCCTTTGCCAGTTGATAGAGCGTTTTATTTTAAAAATGGGCGAAAAAAATAAGCAAAACCGCCCATTAGCAGATGCTGTACTTGAATTTTTTACGGCGTTAAGACAATTAAGTCTTGCTGATGAATTAAAGGATGACAGAGACAGTTATCTTTTACGTCTGTGTGTTGTTGCTCAAGATGAGCGTTGGTTAACGGATAAAAAATACCAAACCTTATTTTTAAATTTAGATGAAAATCTGCAAAATAGACTTATTGCGTTAATGAATATTAATCACTATATCCCTTTATATCGGGTTGCTCAGGAAAATAATGCTCCAGTTACTCTTGTGGATGAGTTAAGAAAAAATATTGCCAGCTATCTAAGCCAAAAAAGCCTTGTGCTCATACCACCATCCAAGCTTGTTTCTATTTTCTGTTCTCCCGTAACCCAGAAAGAAGTCCAATGGCTGCTTCATTGTTATAAGCATCATGATTTTGTTGATTTTTATTCACCCCAAAATGAAAAAACAAGAATAAAATTAGCACAGTGTACCGAAAAAACAATCGCACCCTTAATTGCTATTGTTGCTGAAGGAATAATAAAACCTGCCGATGTTTCTGAATTATCAAAATAAGTATTTCTTCATCTGAAAGCATATAGTTATTGTTAATATAAGCAAAAAGAACAGTTTGTGGAGCCGTTAGTAACTTCGATACATTATGCCTAAAATGCTTTTTTTGAGCGCCTTATATTCAGAAAGCATAATTGTTAAGCTTTAAATGGGTGAATCACTTATGTCAGAATATACCTTCTTAAGGTTTTTGGATTAAATACAGCTCATTTTATTGGGAAAAATCTGAAATAGCAGTTTTGTCACTTTGTCCACACGCCCCCTCAAAGAAGCAAAAATTGTGATCTTTAATCCCACGCTATAATGGACAAAAAATGGCTCCATTGACATTAATTCGTCACTATATATACACTACTGGGACATTTCTTATAGGAAGTTCCCAATGCTTTTAAAAGAGCTTTATAAAGTACTGTCTGAACCACTTTCTGATATTCAGCTAGCTCAATTACCTGAATTTAAAAAACAGATGCGAGCTCAATTAGCTGAAAGTTTTCCTGAGCTAACGGACGAAGATATTGATGATAATGATATGCAAGAAATTATTCAGGTAGCTCAATTAGCTGTAAGAATACCTGAGTTATTAAAGGATGATGAATTTAAAAATAATATTCAAAAAATTTGTCGGGGTGAAGAAGATTATAACCTTATTGGCTTTGTCCAGGCTTTATTTGCTCAAGCTTTAATATCCGCAAATTCTTCTGATGACCTTACTGAGTTTGTTTTTGAAAATCCAGAATTACTCAATGTTATTTGTTGTGACAAATCTATGATGGGCCTT
>NZ_JH413832.1:130045-131431 GCF_000162755.2 Legionella drancourtii LLAP12 | reverse complement strand
CATGCCTCTTAATGAGCATTAATATTATGTATGTTGTTTTATTCATACTCTTTTTCTTCGTGCAAATTTTTGTAAACCTCGCGCTTGGCAATCAGCATGGTTTAATCGCTATAGGGTTTATTTTTGGCACTGTTTTTATCTCAGGATTCGTGTGTTTTTGGCTTATTGCCCTAGTAAGAAAAATATATAAAGAAGCACTAGGAGCAAGAATAGATGTATTTTGGGTGGTATTGGGTTGGATTTTTTTAGCAGTTCTAACCCCTTTGTCTATTCAGCAATTTTTTTCATAATTTTTAGAAAAGCGCAAAAATCTGTGTCTATAAGTACCCTCTCTTGCGCTACTATTAATGATGTAAGGTAAAATTCTTGTATAGGTTGTGGTGCTAAACGAAGTGCAGCCCAACACAATGAAGGTCGCCTCGCTCCGTTGTTGGGCTTCGTAGGCTCAGAGCACCAAGCTATTTTTGATCTAATTTAACCCTACGGTACATCAAGTCTTAGGCAGCAGAAATACATCAGCAAACTCAATAGATTCATAAGAAGAAAATAAAAAGGCCTCAAGCTAGACAACAGCCCAAGGCTTATTAATAGGAAATTACTGAGGAGTCAATCTTACCATCTGCGTGGTATGATAAGTTGCTTGATAAACCGTCTTAACTTCTTCAGCCGTTTTATTTAAACCTAATGCAACATTTGATTTATACATAATCACCAGTGCTTGCTGAGCAGAAGGTGCCTGAGGATAGTTTTTAACTAAATAACTGGCTCGTTCAATCGCTGCGACATACATTTTACGCTTAAAGTAAAATTTCGAAACATTCAACTCTTGCTGCGCAAACATATTACGTAAATAAATCATACGTTGCAGCGCATTCGCCTTATACTTACTTTCAGGGAACTTTTGAATTAGAACTGCAAAATCTGAATAAGCTTGAGTTTGCGTCCCAGGATCACGCCAAGATTCATCTAATGGCAATACCTTAGCAAAGACACCACGAGTTTGCTGGAAATTTGCCAATCCACGCATGTAGTACGCGTAATCTACATTCTTAGCCCGTGGATAAAGATGAATAAAACGTTCTGCAGTTGCTGCTGCAGAAGGATAATCTTCATTTTTATAATACGCATAAATTAAATCCATTTGTGAACTTTCAGTGTAATCACTAAATGGATACATGGTTTCTATAGCTTCTAAACGCTTGATTGCACTTGCATATTCGCCTTTACGCAGTGCTTTTTGAGAGTCGGTATGAAGCTGTTCAGCGCTCATGCCCTTAAAAGGATTCTTATCTTCATCATCCTTATTCCACCAGGTCTTACAAGAAGACAAAGAAACAAGAAGACCAACCAGGAATAACACTTGAATTCGTTTCATAAAACTACACC
>NZ_JH413832.1:127076-128778 GCF_000162755.2 Legionella drancourtii LLAP12 | reverse complement strand
AAGATTATGCTTGGGCACTTTAATCTCCATTCTGATCGCGAAATCAATAAGTTAGTTTAGACTAACTTGATTAAAGTGCCCCCTTATTTGGGGTAGAGCCCGATTTTTTTACTTGATAATATTGAACCTGATGGACTACATCATTTATGCCAAAATCTTCTTAGCCTTTATAATAAAGACACCTATCTAACAGAGTTTCCTAACATTCAAAATATTGTTCCAGTCAAAGATGATCCTGATGTAAATTATAGTATTCTTGCTGCATCAATAACATTTCACCAGAGAGAAAATTTGAGATGAATCATTCTATTTTAGTTTTAGGTGCAGGTGAACTTGGTATGGCTGTGCTTCGTAATTTGGCCACGCACATCTCCTCGTCTTCAGGTACTACAGTTACCGTCCTCCTTCGCCCATCATCAATTAATTCTGATAGTTCCAGAAAACAACAGGAAATCGCCGAACTTCATTCTCTAGGTATCAACATTCTTGCGGGAGATCTCTCTGCCCCTGGTACTGATCTCGTTGCTCTTTTTAAAGTCTTTCATACCGTTATCGGCTGCACAGGCTTCGTAACTGGGAGAGGACTCCAGCTCAAACTTGCGCGTGCAGCCCTTGATGCTGGTGTAATACGTTATTTCCCTTGGCAATTTGGTATCAATTACGATCTTATTGGCAGAGGTAGTGCACAAGATCTATTTGACGAGCAGCTAGACGTGCGCAGCCTACTAAGATCACAAGACCGCATGGAATGGGTCATTGTTTCAACAGGAATGTTCACCAGTTTCCTGTTTGAACCTTCTTTCGGAATAGTTGACTTTGTGCAAAATACAGTGCACGCGCTGGGTAGCTGGGAAAATAAAGTCACTGTCACAACACCGAATGATATTGGCGCTTTGACTGCGGAGATCTGCTTTACCGAACCACAAATCGTGAATAGCATCGTGTATACAGCTAGTGATACTGTTACCTATAGGCAATTGGCGGATATTATTGATTCTGTCTTGAATCGCAAGATGCGTCGAGTGAAATGGAGTATACCCCAATTGAAAGAGGAACTGGCAAACGATCCTACCAACGCCATCAAGAAATACAGGGTGGTGTTCGCGGAAGGAAAAGGAGTGTCTTGGGATATAGATAAGACATTCAATGCTCAGCAGGGAATTAATGTGATGAGCATCGAGCGCTGGGTGAGGGAGAATATAAAATGATTATAGTAGCGCTCAGTACCTCTGCATATCGAGCATTGGCACCAGGCTGACGTCATAATACACTGAGGGCAATGCTGTTGAGAATATTGGAACTTCGTAATCGGAATATTCATGAACTTAAGGATGCAATAGCAGAAAAATAGAGAATATGGTCGTCGAAACCATTCATAATGAGGTGTGCAGCGTTCAAGAAAATAATTGGCGATTCGCTGCATGCCTGAGATATTAAGTGACAAAAGCAAGAGGCTAAATTAGTTTGAGAGGTACTCAATAAAATGACATCATTGAGAATGCCACAAAGCTACCGCTCCGCCTGAATTTTGTGAAACAAAACTGTCAGATAGTTAATCAACAAAACCCTTTAGGGGGATGAATGACATCAAATACCCCCCTAGATCAAAACAAGATAATGCATCATGTTCTTTGAGATATATCTTACATGAAGTAGCGCAATCCGCTCAATGACAATAACCCTAGGTAAGCTATACTTAAAA
>NZ_JH413832.1:123048-126505 GCF_000162755.2 Legionella drancourtii LLAP12 | reverse complement strand
GATAAGCTATACTTTAATCACGAAGTAAGGATGACATGGATATGTCTGACAGGATGTCAACATGAAATGGATCAGTACAGTAATTGTACTTCGCTGCACGGATGCAGCATCATTAGCTCAAGTAGTTTACCTCTAATAGAGGGGTAACTCCATACAGTTATAAATACCTCCAATCAAATAAAATCTCAAACCAAAACGCTCGCTTACCAATCACATTTTCATTTAAAACTCATTTAGTCTGCATCCGTTGCATTAAATACGATGGATAACAAGCTAAGAGTGATCAAATTAGCGTTGATTTGGTATCATGTTGATGTAATTAGTGGATTGGAGGGTGCTTTTCGATTTTTTGACCTCATTATAGGAGAAAAAACCAAGCTCCAGCTTATCCAACTTTCTTTTATGGTGATTATTATCTAGCAAACAAAGCAGATCTTTTTCTTCTACGATACAAGCCATATCATATGGGGTAATGCTGATTGTTTGTTTACCTGCATGATGATGTTGTTTTATGAACTGACTCATGTTGTTACTTATTCTTTCTGCGTATTCTACTGTAGCAATTTTCTCTGAGCAATGACAGGCTAATTCCTGAAGATTTTCTACTGTTATTTCGCAGGTCGAATGCACATTAACGCCTGCTATAATTAATTGTTCGAATGCAGAAATACAACCATATTGAGCTGCTAGGAAAATAGGAGTTACTCCATTATCTAACTGACAATGCAAATCCGCTCCAAATTTGGCAAACGTAGCAATGGCCTCAGAATTATCCATTTGGACGGCAATATGAAGAGGAGTAGCTCCATTATCGTCTACTAAAGTGGGATCTGCTTCACGATTAAGAAGTGCCTCAATAGCCTCCGTATTATTTCGTTTGGCCGCCATATGCAGCGGGGTCGCTCCCTTATCGTTTCTTAAATTAGGATTTGCGCCAAGCTTAATAAGCACCGCAATAGCCTCGACACTATTTCGTTTGGCAGCCATATGCAGTGGGGTAGCTCCGTTATCATCAGCTATATTAGGCGCGACCTTAAGCCCGATAAGGGTAACAATTGCCTCAACGCAATTTTCTTCAGCTCCAGCATGAAGTGGTGTAGCTCCCTTATCATCCCCTAAATTAAGATCTGCCCCAAGTTTAGCAAAGGCAGTGATCACCGGGACGTGTCCATTCTTAGCTGCAATATGAACAGGCGTAACCAGGGTAATACAATCGCCTTTATTTACATCAGCTCCGTTCTTAGCCAGCAGGGATATAGATGCTACATCACCATTCTTTGCAGCTAGATAGATTGGTGTGTAATTAGCACTCAACACATTTATCTCAGCTCCATTATGACAGAGAAAATCTATAATTTCTAAATCACCATGCAGCACAGCTAAATAAATTAATGGATAATTGCCATAATCGTTGTCTATCCTAAGTCCATATTTAAGATATTCCGCTAGAATCCAAGTATGTTCATTTTGAGTTGCAATACAAGCCAAGTCATATCCATCAGATTCTCGCGTTAACATCTCCTCGGTTAATGCCAGTTTTTCAGAAAATTGATTAAGAGCAGTGGTTACTGCAGGTAATAACGCATTATCAGCAACAGTAAAAATAGAACAATTAAAGCCAATATGTGGAATTGAAGGTTTAGCTGTTAAAACCTCAACTATTTCTTTAGCAAGTAAATGAGTTTCCTCCTTACTAAATACTAAGGGAGGATATTGTTCGTTATCCATGAACCGCCATCCAATTCCCGGGGTATAGGTTACTGCAATGGTATGATAAAATTCACCGATAAGAATTCCCCAGCATTCATTTGCTGAGTTACTTGTTGCATTGTCCAATACATCGCTGAGTTTATCAAAATATTGCGTGACTTCTTCTTTTGTGTACATCCCTGGATGGGAATATATTTTACATAATCCCCCCCGGGAACGCATTGCATCAGAAGTCGCAATATCTGAAATGGATTCAATATCAGATTGGGAAAATGGCCTACCAAAAAATGAGGTATAGCTATTTGGGGATTGCTGTAATTCCATGTGATCAAAAAAAGCTTGAATATCCAGAAGCGTTTTATCTTCTTCTGTTAATTGATTTTCTTCTTTGTCTTGTGCTTCTTGAATTCGAGCAATTAATGAATCGCCATAGGAATGAATTTCTTTAATGCGGTTTTCAAATAAATTTTCTTCACCAACCAAGCATGCTTCAAGCCATCTAATTGCAAATCCATGACAACTATCCTCTGGTAAGAGGTAACCTAAATCTTCTCGCAACGAAGTTAATAACAAATTAATATCTAACAACATATGAACAGGCTTACAACAGAGACATCTTTGAAAATTATACCAAAAGATCAAATATAAATCAATTTGCTCTTTTGCTGTTATTTATGGGATGACTATCATAAAATAGCATGGTCTACAACAAAGTGAAGCCGACGATATCCAATTTTTAATCAGAAGAGTTGGGGCTTCAATGCAAAAACAAGCACTAGTTGTGAACATTGAAGCACAAAAAATCGAAAAATTTTGGCCAAGATAGTAAAAATATCAATAGCCACCCATCAAGAATAAATAGGACTAGATTCAATCCAGCTATTATCTTTTAGAAGCCATAATGTTAACAAAAACATCATTAGATACATGGTTCCTTGTAGGAGCAAAACTGTTAAAGAAGTTGAATATATTTCTTAAAACACGATTAGGTTCTACCTCTACTTCTGATAATTTAAGTTCATTTTTCTTCTCTTTTTCGGTAATAAATTGCTTAATACGCTCTGATTTAACTGAGGATGGGGCAAGAAATGACAAAATCGTTGTAACGCTATCTGCAGCTAAGGGCTCAAGATTTGTATTTTTCATGCCTTTGGTAGATAAAGAGATCAGCGGAGCTAAGGCTCTAGCAAAATTAGACTCACCATTTTTTCCCCAATTAAATCGTTCTGGCTCCTTAACATTCGTTTCCAACATCCTGAAAAATTTATCCGTTTTATCAGTTTTTTTGAACAATTTATTTTTTTTAAGGTTAATGTCTTTTACACTAAGTGGTATTATTTCTAGAATTCCATTCAATTCATTATTGCTCTTTTTATAAAAATTATTATTACCTAAGTAAATAGAGGTAATATGAGCAGGAACAGCAGCAAAGCCGTTCTTTAATTCAGTTGTATTCATTTCACCGAAATCATTATCACTTAAATCAATAGAGGTTATATGAGATGGGATTGCGCGGATAAATTGTTTTAAATCCCCTTTTTTCATAAGGCCAAGATGATTATTACCAAACTTCAGCGTGCTAACCCCTTTGGGAATCGCGTTAATAATTCTTATTAATGAGTGAACACCTCTCTTATCAAAGTTCATTCCACTTAAATCAAGGCACTTTAGTGTATCAGGAATAGCTCCCAAGATGCGTTCCATCTCATCATCACTTTTATCACTAAAGGCAGGGATGATTGACCCC
>NZ_JH413832.1:107531-122065 GCF_000162755.2 Legionella drancourtii LLAP12 | reverse complement strand
CAGTACAGTAATTGTACTTCGCTGCACGGATGCGGCATTATCGTATCAAGTAACTCTACCAAGTTTATCTAATATCACCCTACCCTCACAAAATAGTAAGCCATGTCCTATTGATGGCTAAGTACATTAAAGCCTATTATGTTGATTTTAACCTCTTAAAATGATATCTTGTACAAAAATAATCCATCCAAGGTTTTTATGTTTTTTAATCACGCAAAGAGTAATCGCATTAGCATGCATTTAGAATCTACACTTGCTGAAATTTGTAGGGAGCGATGGTCAAAATATCTTACTGTTGTGCCCAAGGATTGTGTAATTCATTACAATGGCCATCTTGGTAATCAAAAAATAAACTTGGAAAAACTTATTAATGATTTTGGTTCTTTTCGGCCCAAAGAACATTTTTCCTGGGATTTTGCTCCTCTGCCTTATGATGCAAAGCCAATGTATGTCTTAGCCAACGCTAAAAAACAATATCATTTTTACAGTGAACTTTTAAAAGAAGCACGAATTATTACTGCTGAATTGAACAAGCCCAATCCAAATTATCAAAGCATCATTGACAGAGCTACACGGATTAAAAACAGCTCAACGACTGTACCCTCAATAATCGATGGGGCGCGTATAACGCTCAATGTGGGGTGGAGTTTAGGTGGTAACTTAGTGATAGATTTCATCACAGGACTTTTCGGTCTTATTCATGCACCTATTATGGCATTAGTGGGCGTTCTTTATGCCATCCCCTATTGTCTTTCTTTCTCACAATATTGTGGTAGCCCGGAGTTTTTTTTAGATACAGCCGTCTATTTTTGTAACTCTGCATTTCAGGTTTTATCCTCTATCTTCTATCCTCTTGGCATGCTTTATTCAAAATACACGACTGATTCTTATGATATAGTTACTAAAGGTAAGGTAGAAAGAGCAGTAGAGGGAATTATTTCATTGGCCAAAGAAAAGCTAGTGGTCTGTGAAGAACAAGTTGATACAGGTTTATCTCTGCTCGATATGATTGATTAATGTGGCGTCAGCGTAGCGATTAGTTATGGGCTACGTAGGTAATTTTAGTTGGGTTTCGGGAGATGGCCATCTATGTATTAGACTGAATGACGCCATCCCAACGTCAAACAGTCAAATACAAATAGCCGTGGTACTAACGTTTCACAATTTTGGCTTGATTAATTAAACTTTTTGCATACAAGTCATAATCCATCATACCCGAACTCGCCTCAATTTGTTGCACAAGACTATCTTGTTGCTCTTTGTCTAAAGTATTTAAGTTTCCATCATTAATATGCTTTAGTCTGACCACTACATAATCACCATTAGGTAAAACAATACCATTACGGCTTTGGGGTCGTAATAAATTGAATGCAGCATCATTAATCAACACATCGGCTTTATCACTGTCTCTGGAAGCATGTTCTACTGAATTCCAGGTTAATTTATGGGTACTCATAAGCTTTTCTTGTTCTTTACTCTCTGTAGGATCTAATAAATTTTTACCAAGCTCTTTTGCTTTAGCTTCAGCAACTTGTTTAATGAGAATCTTATTGATCTGTGCCTGAACAGCTTCTAACGACTGTTCCTTTTCTGCCCTATGTTCATTCACGCGCACTACCACAACGGAATCATTATCCAATTGAACTGGTTCACTATTATTACCTAACTCAAGAACATCATGACTAAACGCAGCATTTATCACAAGTTGATTTTTAGTGATGGCATCGTTACCACCCGCACGTGAGAATACTGGTGTTTTTTCAATCTTTAATTTCATTGCGTCAGAAACTGGATTTAATGAATCCGGCGATTGGTAACTCAAGTCAGATAATTGTTCTAAAGCATGTGCATACTGAGTTTGCGCCATTTCTGCAAGTAATTGCTCTTTAATTGTTGTTTCTACTTCCGCTAGCGACTTCATAGTTACAGGTTTATAAGCAATTAACTTAAAAATTTCATAACCGTGTTTAGTTTTTTCAGGAGCAGAAATTTCACCTGGTTTCGTTAAATTAGATAAAATCTTATCATAATCATTCTGGCCAGCAGTGATCCAGGGAAGCGCCCCTTTTTCCGCAACAGAAAGCTTGTCATCCGATAGTGTAGTAACCAGTTTTTCAAACTGAGCAGGATCTTTTTGTAATGCAGCATAAGCATCATCGGCTTTTTTCTGAATTTGATCCAATTCATCTTTTGAAACATCTTCAGGGGTTGCAAATAAGATATGAGCAACTTGCCATTGAGCCGGTGTTAAATAGTTGTTTTGATTTTCATTATAAAAACGTTTGATATCATCATCTGATATTTTAATATGCTTTTTTATATTGTTCATCGAAAGCAGAACATAATCAAGACTTACTTGTTCTGGAGCCATGAATTCTTTTTGATGTTGCTTATAATAATCAGCAATAGCTTCTGGCGAAACATGAGCATCTTTCTCAAAACGTGCAGCAGAAATCGTGACATAATCATAATCTCTATTTTGCATATACAGTTTAACAAAACGTTCAATTTCATCAGGTAGTGCAAAAGAACTGCCGATAAAAGCAAAGCGTTGTTGATTTAACAACATGCCTTGTTTTACTTCATTTTGAAAACTTAATTGAGTAAATAAAGCAGCACTTAAGGCCTGTTGGTATTTTTCACTAGAAAAATGACCATCTTCTTGAAATTGAGGAATATTAAGGATGGCAGCATTAGCTTGGTTTAAACTCACGTTAAAGCCATTCGTATGCGCTGCCTGAACCATTACTTCATTGGTTACCATTTGATCTAAAACTTGATTTTGTAGTTTTTTCTCATCTTCAGCAGTCATCTGTGCAATATCTTGCATTCCACGAGCACGTCGGTAATTTATTTCAAAAGCTTGTTCAGTTAAAGGCTCACCATTGACTGTAACTTTAGAATTTGTTGTTTGATGCGATTGGAAGTAATAATCTACACCGAATAATGTGAATGTGATACCGATTAAAATAACAACCAGCCAAGCTACAACACCTTGTATACGCTCATTTAACTTCTGCAACATGTCCCGAGATCCATTTAAATATTAACATAGTTTAATGAAGACAGATTGTAACCTAATCGGATAGAAATCCAAACAAAAACCAGTAAATATTATGTTCTAACAAGATAATCATAGACATTTGATCGAAATGTGACGCTTGAACCCAAATAGACGGCTCTACCCCACGCCGAGTCGCATAAATCAAACTCGGACGTAAAATTTTAAGCAAAAAAAACGCGTCTATGAAGACGCGTTAATAGTGGCGGAGTGGACGGGGCTCGAACCCGCGACCCCCGGCGTGACAGGCCGGTATTCTAACCAACTGAACTACCACTCCATATTATGGTGGGTGCTGTAGGGATCGAACCTACGACCCTCGCCTTGTAAGGGCGATGCTCTCCCAGCTGAGCTAAGCACCCGAAATCTTAAGTAATTCGCACTGTTTTCATTTCGGTTTGGCTGCATTTAATGTCAGCAAAAAACAATGTCTCTCATCTTTTATAAAATAAAAACGCGCCCATAAAGGCGCGTTAAGTATGGCGGAGTGGACGGGGCTCGAACCCGCGACCCCCGGCGTGACAGGCCGGTATTCTAACCAACTGAACTACCACTCCATTTCATGGTGGGTGCTGTAGGGATCGAACCTACGACCCTCGCCTTGTAAGGGCGATGCTCTCCCAGCTGAGCTAAGCACCCTGAAATCTTAAGCTTCTTGTACGGCTTCTTTCAGGTTTTTACCTGCTTTAAACTTAGCAACTCGTGATGCTTTAATCTCAATAACTTTCCCAGTTTGTGGGTTTCTACCTGTACGTGCCGAACGATTACCTGTTGAAAACGACCCAAATCCAGGTATTACAACTTGATCACCGCTTTTTAAAGCATCAGTTATCGTACTAGTAAAAGTTTCGAGCACTCTGCTGGCATCAGCTTTTGTTAAACCCGAACCACTTGCTATAGCATCAACTAATTCGCTCTTATTCATTGCTTCCCCTATACAGTTAATCTTCCATACTTTAAGTTAATCTAACTCAAACCCAATCAAATTAACCAGTCAAGTAGTTTCATCCTTGCAGTGCCCGCCAGTGGCGGGCTACGAAACGAAATATACCTCTAATTAATGGGTATGTAAATCATTATTTTTAGTTTTTTTCGTTTTTTTACCTACTAAAGTGGCAGGCTGTACAATTTCTGCCCGATCCACCCAAGGACTACGTTGTAGAGCCAATTCAAGAACCTGATCTATGGTCTTAACGGGGTGTACTGTAATTTTACGCAGTATATTGTCAGGTATCTCTTCTAGGTCTTTAACATTCTCTTCAGGAATGATCACGTGCTTAATTCCACCTCGATGCGCAGCCAATAATTTTTCTTTTAAACCACCTATTGGCAATACTTGCCCTCGTAATGTAATTTCACCAGTCATTGCAACATCTGCTTTAACGGGAATTTGCGTTACAACAGAAACAAGTACGGTACACATACCTACACCTGCACTCGGTCCATCTTTCGGTGTTGCACCTTCGGGAACATGGATATGAAAATCATTTTTATCATAAAAATCATCTGCTAATCCAAGTTTTTTGGCGCGACTGCGCACTACTGTCATTGCCGCATGAATGGATTCTTGCATGACCTCACCCAATTGCCCCGTGTGCGTTACCTTACCTTTGCCAGGTACCATTGACGCTTCGATTGTCAGCAACTCGCCACCCACACTAGTCCAAGCAAGGCCAGTTACTTGTCCAACCTGATCAAACTCTTCAGCCAATCCATATCGAAATTTCTTCACACCTAAATATTTCTCGATATTATTTAAGGTAACGATCATTTTTTTAGGCTTCTTGCTGGAGAGAATATCTTTCACTACTTTTCGGCAGACACTGGCAATATCACGCTCCAGATTACGTACCCCAGCTTCACGCGTATAATGACGAATAATTTCTCGAATAGCACCTTCACTAATATGAATTTCATCGTTGTTTAAACCATTCAATGAAATTTGTTTGGGTACAAGGTACTGCTCCGCAATACTTACCTTTTCATCTTCGGTGTAACCTGCCAAACGAATTATTTCCATTCGATCTAATAAAGGTGCAGGTATTTCCAAAGAGTTAGCAGTAGCAATAAACATGACATCACTTAAATCATAATCCACTTCCAGATAATGATCGCTAAAGGTATGATTTTGCTCTGGATCAAGCACTTCAAGCAATGCAGAAGCAGGATCGCCACGGAAATCCATGGCCATCTTATCCACTTCATCAAGCATAATCAGTGGGTTCTTCACCCCTGCTTTACATAATTTCTGAATAATTTTTCCAGGCATAGAACCAATATAAGTTCTTCTATGTCCACGTATCTCAGCTTCATCACGCACACCACCTAAAGCAATACGAATAAAAGTACGGCCGGTAGCATTAGCAATAGATTGCCCTAAAGAAGTTTTACCAACCCCTGGAGGTCCAACTAAACATAAGATCGGGCCTTTCAAACGTTTTACACGTTTTTGTACTGCCAAGTATTCGATAATACGTTCTTTAACCCGTTCCAGTCCATGATGCTCTTTATCCAATAACTTTTCTGCTTTTAACAAATCAAATTGAATTTTGCTTTTCTTTTTCCAAGGAACCAACAACATCCAATCCAGATAATTACGGATAACTGTGGCCTCAGCAGACATTGGTGACATCATTTTTAATTTATGAAGTTCAGCCATAGATTTTTCTTTGGCTTCTTTTGGCATACCTGCTTTTTCAATGGATTTTTCGAGTTGCTCGATTTCATTACCTTCTTCGCCCATTTCTCCCAATTCTTTTTGAATGGCTTTCATTTGTTCATTAAGGTAATACTCACGCTGACTCTTTTCCATTTGACGCTTTACTCGTCCTCTTACACGCTTTTCAACATGCAACAGATCGATTTCTGTTTCAATTGCAGACATCAATCGTTCAAGACGAGTTCCTACGTCCAAGGTTTCTAATAATTCTTGTTTATCATCAACTTTCAAAGTTAAATGAGCGGCAATAGTATCTGCCAAACGACCAGGCTCTTCTATTCCAGCTAATGGCGACAATACTTCAGGTGGAATTTTTTTATTCAGTTTAATATATTGTTCAAATTGCGACATTAATGAGCGCATTAAGATACCAACTTCTGGTTCTTGTACTGCCGTATTTACCTCATCCATAATTTCCAGAGACGCTTCTAAATATCCCTTTTCTTGGCTATATTCTTTTACGCGCGCACGCTGTTCACCTTCAACTAAAACTTTTACCGTTCCATCTGGTAATTTTAATAATTGCAGCACACTGGATAAAGTACCAACCACATAAATATCATCTGCGGTCGGATCATCATTAGATGATTTTTTCTGCGCAACTAAAAAGATTTGCTTATTATCGACCATAGCCGCCTCTAAGGCCTTGATTGATTTTCCGCGACCAACAAAAAGAGGAATTACCATATGAGGATAAACTACGACATCCCTCAAAGGCAACACAGGAATCATTGATACTTTTTCAGTCTCATTAGGCGTCACTTTATTTTCAATAGACATAACGAACCCTTATTCAAACAAAAGCTATAGTTATAATTTTACAACATTTTTTACTACTTTAACTGAGTATACCGGTAATTCTTGAAATGAACAAAGTACTCAATAAGAAAGAGAAATTTAATGAGGAAACTAACCATTTAATAGCCAAGTACCTTTATCAAGCTACTTGTAGGAGGGATTTATTTAGCTGAATTAAAAGATAGATACAACTATCCATCATTCTAAATCCCTGAACCAGTAGCAAGGCAAAGGCGCAGGGATTTAATGGTGTGAATAGTTGCTTATTAAGTCCTATTCTTGACCGCCTGCTGCACTCTTCATCTCTTGCTCATAAATAAGTATAGGCTTTGATGTATTATTTACAGCATTTTCATCAATTACCACTTTATTTACACCTTCAAGAGAAGGTAATTCATACATGGTGTCTAAAAGAATATTTTCAAGTATCGCGCGCAAACCGCGAGCCCCCATTTTTCGTTCCAAGGCTTTTTTAGCAATTGCAACTAAGGCCTCATCTCTAAATTCTAGCTCAACATTTTCCATTTTGAAAAGTGACTGGAATTGTTTTGTTAAGGCATTTTTAGGATTAGTAAGGATGTCAATCAAAGCCCCCTGATCCAGTTCTTGCAATGTAGTTACTACAGGTAGTCTACCTACAAACTCAGGAATTAATCCATATTTAATCAAATCATCAGATTCTAATCGACTTAATACCTTAGATATTTCTTCGCTATTGTCCTTTTTATTTTTCAGCTGTGCAGAAAAACCGATACTTGATTTTTCGCTTCGCTCCCTGATTACTTTATCCAAACCAGCAAAAGCACCGCCACAAATAAAGAGAATATTTGAGGTATCCACTTGCAAGAATTCTTGCTGAGGATGTTTACGACCACCTTGTGGTGGTACCGAAGCCACTGTTCCTTCAATCAATTTGAGTAATGCTTGCTGGACACCTTCGCCAGAAACATCACGAGTTATCGAAGGATTATCTGATTTACGTGAAATCTTATCGATTTCATCAATATAAACAATACCTTGTTGCGCTTTGTCTACATCGTAATCGCATTTTTGCAAAAGCTTTTGAATAATATTTTCGACGTCTTCCCCAACATACCCTGCTTCAGTCAAAGTAGTTGCATCAGCCATAGCAAAAGGAACATTTAAAATGCGTGCTAACGTTTGTGCTAAAAGCGTTTTACCACTACCTGTTGGACCAATTAGTAAAATATTACTTTTACCCAGTTCAACACCATCTTCGCTTTTATGTTGTAAACGTTTGTAATGATTGTACACGGCAACAGACAGCACTTTTTTCGCATGCGGCTGGCCAATAACGTACTCATCTAAGAATTTTGAAATTTCTTTTGGTGATGGTAAACGTACTTCTACCTCTTCATGAGTTTCATGCGTTTCTTCACGGATAATATCATTGCAAAGCTCAACGCATTCATCACAGACAAATACTGAAGGCCCAGCAATCAATTTTTTTTACTTCATGTTGGCTTTTGCCACAAAAAGAGCAATAAAGAACTTTATCGCCACTTCCGTTACCGGATTTACTCATATCCAACCCCTTCTTACAACCATTACCGAAAAAAGGTAACACATGTAAAATTTTAGTCAATCAGAAAAAGATATGCCACTACAAACAAGAACTAATTTATTTTCCAGGCATCCCGAGCGTTGAAAGGAACCTCCAAATCTAGTCTTAACATTATACGCTATACTAGATCCGGAGGTTCAACATTTCGCTCAAATTAACGAGCTGAAGATAGATTATTCTTCTGGATTACTTACTACTTCTCGATCATAAATAACTTTATCGATGAGACCGTATTCAGCAGCTTGCGTAGCACTCATAAAATTATCACGCTCTGTGTCACGCATGATTTGATCAGGTGTCTTTTTAGTGTGCTTTGCCATAATGCTATTTAAACGCTCTCTTACCGCTAAAGTTTCACGTGCGTGAATCTCAATATCAGTTGCCTGACCGCGGTAACCACCTAAAGGTTGGTGAATCATTACACGTGAGTTTGGCAGACAAAATCTCTTACCATCAGCACCAGCGCAAAGCAATAAGGCCGCAGCACTTGCTGCTTGACCAATGCATAACGTACTGACATCAGGCTTAATAAACTGCATGGTGTCATAAATTGCTAAACCAGCAGTTACCACACCACCAGGAGAATTAATGTAAAGAGAAATGTCTTTTTCAGGGTTTTCAGACTCAAGAAACAACAATTGAGCAACCACTAAATTAGCCATATGATCTTCAACTTCACCCAATAGAAAGATAATACGTTCCTTCAATAATCTTGAGTAGATGTCATACGAACGCTCACCACGTGACGTTTGTTCAATAACCATTGGCACCAATCCACTGGCATTGCGAATTATGTTATCTGAATATCCTGACATAAAATTACTCTCCTTTGTTCTTCTCAGTCACTTTTTCAGTTTCTTTTTTTGGATTCATCACTGAATCGTAGTCAGTAGACTTATGCTTAATTTTAGCATCAGCAGCAATTTTATCTGCAACCATCTCTTCCATAACTAATGCTTCGATTTCAGCCAAGTGCTCTTTGCTACTTCTGTACCAAGCACGTAATTCATCAGGGTTTTCGTAAGCACCTGCAAATTTCTCAATCATCGCATCAACTTTTTCTTTATCAGCAACAATTTGATGCTTTTTAACATATTCAGAGAATAGTAAACCAAGATGAACACGACGTTTTGCTTGTTCTTCAAATAATTCTCTTGGGAAATCAGGAATCTGTTCATTCTCATGATGCTCATGGCCAAACAAACGATGATACATATCATGTTTTAAATGTTCGATTTCTTTATCAATTAAAGCTAATGGCAAGTCAATGATATTTACTTCCATTAACTTATCAAACAGTTTTTCTCTGTTCATCATGCTAACACGACGTTCTAATTCGCGAGTCATGTTGTCTTTAATGTCAGTTTTAAGCGCTTCAACGCCGCCTTCTTTGATATTAAATTTTTCTGCAAAAACATCATCAAGTTCAGGTAATTTACCTTCCAGGACATTACGAATGGTAATTTTAAAGATCGCTTCTTTACCAGCCAATTCTTTATGACCATAATCTTCTGGGAAATTCACTTTGATATCAAATGGCTTATCTTTCTTACCACCAATAATTCCATCTTCGAAACCTGGAATCATTGAGCCCGAACCAATCACTAATTCATGGCCCTCAGCACTGCCGCCATCAAATGCTTTGTCGTCGAGGAAGCCTTGGAAATCAATTACGACTTTGTCGCCACTCTTAACCGCACGAGAAACATCATGCCATTCTTTGTTTTGCTCACGTAATTTATCCATCATCTCTTGAACGTCTTTGTCGGTTACTTCTGACTTTGCAAGTTCAACAACAGCTTGGTTTAATTCAACAACTTCAAATACAGGCATAACTTCAAATGTAGCCGTGTATTTAAAATCTTTATCTTTTTCTACTTGTTCAGGCTCAACATATGGATAACCGGCAGGGACTAATTCATGTTGTTGTAAGGCTTCAAATAAAGTGGATTGAACCATATCGCGCGCAACTTCTTCGCGAACGCTATCGGAGTAACGGCTAGTAACAACGTGCATGGGGACTTTGCCAGGACGGAAACCATCTACTTTAACTTTCTGAGCTAAACCTTTGAGACGCGAGCTGACTTCTTCCTCAACTTTCGCCGTAGGTACAGAAATTGTCACCTTGCGTTCCAAACCTTTTAGGGTCTCAACAGAAACTTGCATTAACTCACCTCTTTGGAATTTATAATGAAATGGTGCGAAAGGAGAGACTCGAACTCTCACGGGTTGCCCCGCTGGAACCTAAATCCAGTGCGTCTACCAATTCCGCCACTTTCGCAATCAGGTTGGATTATCAATCAGTAATTCGGTCTTGTAAAGACTCAGATGAATCTTTAGCGGTAAACCTTACTTCTACTACAACTCATGGGGTGAACGATGGGATTCGAACCCACGACAACCGGGATCACAACCCGGGGCTCTACCAACTGAGCTACGCTCACCATAAACTTTTTAGAAACTTGTGTATACTATTGGGCTGGTGCGCCCGGCAGGATTCGAACCTGCTACCCTCGGCTTAGAAGGCCGATGCTCTATCCAGATGAGCTACGGGCGCTTAAATTTGGTCGGGGTGGAGAGATTCGAACTCCCGACATCCTGCTCCCAAAGCAGGCGCGCTACCAGACTGCGCTACACCCCGTGACCCGTCCCGTGGACAGTGCGCACATGATACTAACGAGAAGGATTCAGGTCAATAAAAAAATCACTTTTTTTAAAAAAATTTATAACCCCTAGTATTAATACAACCAAACTGATTAATTTGCAATGCAGTTGGTTTTTTCGTTTACAAAACCTGCTCTTGTGGATGTGTTTAATAATATCGAAAAATTGCGTTCAAGCATAAATTATGCACCCTATCTACTGGTGCACCGAGAGTATACGTCCTAGCCTATACTTTAGTTCTCGAATCTTAATTATTTTTCAGCTAGCATTAGTCAATTAATCTTTATTATATTGAGCACTATGAAATTTAAGCTACTCCCACTATTTGATAGTCTAAACTACTTACATAAAAATCATGAACATGTCGTATTACCCAACGCTCGATTTCACCATGATTTTTATTACACCTTAAATTTTCTAAAAAGTTACACTGGAAGCCAAGGTACCTTCAATAGTTACCGGCGAGAAGCAGAACGATTGCTGCAATGGTCCTGGCTAATTAAGAATACAACAATCGATACTTTAAAACGCGATGACATCGAACAATACATTCGTTTTTGCCAAAACCCACCCAAACCTTGGATAAGCCTCAAAAAAGTTCCTCGTTTTATCGAAAAAGAAGGATTACGTATTCCCAATGAAGAATGGCGACCTTTCGTGGTTACCTTAAGTAAATCAGCCATAAAAAATGGACAAAAGCCGGATATAGACCAATTTAATTTATCTCAAGGCGCGACTCAGGAAATCTTCGCTATTTTGAGCACCTTATTTAATTTCTTAATTGCCGAAGAATATTTGATGTCAAATCCAGTAGCCCTGATTCGCCAAAAAAGTAAATTCATTCGCAAACGCCAACAAAATACCCCAATACGTCGTTTAAGCTTAACACAGTGGAGTGCTGTACTTAGTGCAGCAGAATCACTTGCAGAAGAATCCCCTATGAAACATGAGCGTACCCGTTTTATGTTGAGTCTGCTATTTGGCATGTATTTACGTATTTCGGAATTAGCAGCAAATGACCGCTGGATGCCCTGTATGAATGATTTTGCCAAAGACAGTAATGGTTATTGGTGGTTCACTACGGTGGGCAAAGGAAATAAAGAGCGGCAAATCGCCGTAAGTGAAGCAATGCTCGATAGTTTAATTCGTTGGCGCGGCTTCTTAGGATTAACGCCTCTGCCCTCCCCCGCAGATAATACGCCGCTTCTGCCAAAAATACGTGGCAATGGCCCCATGAGTGATACCGCCCCCATTCGACGGATTATTCAACATTGTTTTGATTTAGCTGGCGAAGAACTAAGGAGAAAGGGGCATGCAGACGAAGCAGATAATTTAGCAGCAGCAACAGTGCACTGGTTAAGGCATACGGGAATTTCTGAAGATGTAAAAATTCGCCCTCGCGAACATGTTCGCGATGATGCGGGTCATAGTTCCAGCGCCACAACAGACCGTTATATTGATATTGAAAAACAAGCACGATATCAATCAGCAAAGAAAAAAACGATAGAACCCAGCTAAAAGAACAGAAACTGTTGATATTCGCTAGATTAAGCAAACGGGTTGATTTTTGAGCACAGCAACAGAACATACATCAAGTATGTGTGTGTCGAAACACAGAAAATCAACTCACTTTGACCATGATAATAGAAAGGTCAACAGATCCTAAGCGTTCTAAACTAGTAAGGATCTATGTTAGAATCCCCTCCTCTATATTTGTGGCTAATAATTTAAAATGCTAACTCTTCGTCAAATCACCTTAACCCGTGGCACCAAAGTTTTACTTGAAAAAGCCAGCGTCACTCTTTATGAAAAACAAAAAATAGGTCTTATTGGCCATAACGGTTGTGGCAAATCAACTCTATTTGATTTTTTATTAGGAAAGTTAACTGCGGATACGGGCGAATATTTAATTAATCCTAATCTGAGAATTAGCCATTTATCACAGCAATTACCAGATAGTGATGAGAAAGCCCTGGATTTTGTTTTAAGTGGTGATGATGAATACATCAACTTACTCCAACGTTTAGAAAAAGCAGAGCAAACGCATAATCATGCCGAGGTGATTGCCTGTCATGACGAATTAAATCAAACTGCGGGTTATAGTAAACCCGCACAAGCAGCGACAATTATGTCCGGCTTAGGTTTTAGTAGTGACCAGCAAAATGCTTCGGTTAATAGTTTTTCAGGCGGATGGCGCATGCGTTTAAGTCTTGCACGTTGTCTGATGAAACCGGCTGACTTGCTTTTACTTGACGAGCCAACAAACCATTTAGATATGGAAGCTATTTTCTGGTTGGAGCGTTTTTTAAAACAAAGTCCCAGTACTATTATTTTGATCTCCCATGATCGAGAGTTTCTTGATGCTTTTGTTACACATATTTTGCACATCGAAAAACAAAATTTAACACTGTATAGTGGTGATTACAGCTGTTTTGAAAAAACACATGCACAACAGTTAGCCTTACAACAAGCCATGCATGAAAAGCAACAAGCAAAAATTAGTCACATGATGACCTTTGTTAATCGTTTTAAAGCGAAAGCAACTAAGGCAAAACAAGCTCAAGGCCGACTTAAAGCCATAGAACGCATGGAAATCATCGCTGCCGCTCAAGCCGATTCACCTTTTTCATTTGACTTTTTCCCCTGTCCGCGCGCGGGCAATCCATTAATACAGTGCAGTCAAGTTGATGCAGGGTATCCAGGACAAGAACCCACATTGAAGAAAATCAATTTATCACTTAGTCCAGGAGATAGAATAGCTTTGCTTGGCCCTAACGGTGAAGGTAAATCAACGTTAATCAAAACATTAACGGGTTCTTTGCCCGTATTAAATGGAACTATTCATCGTTCTGCTCATTTGCAAATTGGCTATTATGCCCAACATCAATTAGAACAATTGGACTGCAAGTTAAGCCCGGTAGAAACCATCCAAGTATTATCACCTGAAGTCCGCGAACAAAGCATCCGTGATTTCTTAGGTGGCTTTAATTTTATTGGTGATATGGCCGTACAGCCCATTCATCATTTTTCAGGCGGTGAAAAAGCACGCTTGGCCTTAGCCAAATTAGTTTGGCAAAAACCTAATTTACTTCTACTTGACGAACCAACCAACCATTTAGACTTAGGCATGCGCTCGGCCATTGAACTTGCATTGCAAAGTTATGAAGGCGCTTTAATTCTCATTTCACACGATAGACACATGCTGAAAACTACGGTAGATAGTTTCTATTTAGTTTATCAAAAGAAAGTACAAGCCTTTAATGGCGATTTAGATGATTATCATACTTGGTTACAAACTAAAGACTCCGTTAAAGAAAGCGTCAATACGACATCTGCCGCAAATGATTACAAAGAGAAAAAAACATTACAAAATCGTTTAAAGAAATTAGAACAAATGATGGCGCAATTTCATGGTGAAATTGAAAAATTAGATATACAACTGGGTGATGCCAGTCTCTATGAGGACAGTGCCCAGCAAAGCCAATTAAACCAATTACTACAAAAACGTGAGCTTGCACATTCCTCTTTAAATCAAGCCGAAGAAGAGTGGTTGGAGATTAGTGGCGTATTAGAAGATTTGACTTAGAATTCATTTCGAAATCTCATGGTCTGCTAATCTAGCATAATGCTTTAAGACTGGCATAAACTTTTGTCCTACTCTGAATAAACGATACCAATGTAATAAAACCATAATTTTTTACAATTAA
>NZ_JH413832.1:104890-107245 GCF_000162755.2 Legionella drancourtii LLAP12 | reverse complement strand
TGTAATAAAACCATAATTTTTTTACAATTAAGAAACAATTTCTTAACAATTCCTTAACATTTAGATGGCATAATGCCTTCAATTAAATCGCACTGTTAAGGAGCTTGTCACTTACTTAATCGGAGCAATAACTCCCAGGTAAAAAGCACGCAATTGCTCGCTCCTGGAGACACAAGGATTCATATAAATAGTTGAAATAATAAAAATAAGTTCATAATTTACTCACTGAGGAGTCACGACTCATGGCATTATCAGAAATCATTATCAATGATCTAGTGCAATCTCAAATAAATACAGCTATTAACGAATCTGATTACCAACTCCTTCGCCAATATCTTCTGGAAAGGCTTCCCTTATCAAGCACAATAAACTCAATTAGCACCTATCTCTCTGAGCAGTGCAATGCGGACAAACAAGCAATGCTTAATCAGGTTATTCCATTAGCCTGTGAATCCCAAAAAAAGGAGGATACGGAAGAAGCAGACAAGGATAAACAAGAAAGTGATGATGACAACGCCCTAAAAGCACATTATCTAAATGAGTTTAATAACCTCACCGCCCAATTACATCAACTGGAGAGCGACTGTTTTCAAAGACAAGCCAACATAAAGCAAGCCAGTAATAAGCTTTATGCCCTGCAAGTCAATCTTACCCAGGTAAATAGCGACATGTATAGCCTTGATCGGCAATCTCTACATAGTTCTTACCCACAAAAGCATGTGCATAGCCATCATTCTCATACACAGGTATACCCTCATATTAATCCTGACAATCATTTACTACAAAATGCGCTCAATAGACTTATTAACGAATACAAAACACTTACTTACCTCATTAGTACAACGAATAATATAATTACTGAAGAAAACCAAATTTTAAATAAAAGCCGTCAAGAAAAAAAACAAATCGAAGAGCACCTTGTAACAATGAAGCATCAAATAGAGATCGAATTACCTCATAAAGAGGAGCAACGCGCTCTTAGAAATCAAGAACGTATTAATAGAGACAATGCAAGAAAGGCCTATGATCCCAACCTCCTCCAACTATCACCTAAAAATTTCGCCGCACTAAAACAAAAAATAGAGATTAAAGGCCAAAAACTAGACAATAAACAAAAGCAACTAATGGATACTGCTCTTGAACTAAGCTATCCAATGTATTTAACGCAATTAGAACATGCATTACAACAAACTACCTATAGTCTACAAATGACATTTAATGAAAAACAGGCATTAAAACTGATTTTAGGCATGATGAAAAACTTTATGGAAATGAGCAAGAAAGAAAATATAATTATTAATTCTCTAAATGAGACAAGAACTAATTTATATGCACTACAAAAAGAACTCGAAGAAAATACATTAAAATTACAACACCACGCCACCACAGAACCGAAACGTGTACAAGCCAATAAAGAGCTTACTGACGCAACCACGCAATTACAGCTTGAGAGCAAGTCAGCCGGTCATTATAGAAAAAATGCACTGTATGCCGCTCTATTCGGAACAGCATGCGGTCTATTAAGTGCCGGTCTAATCAATACGTTAATTATCAGCCCTTTATTTTTTGCTGTTCCTGGTGCATTTGCTATGCTTGGCGTCATTTCACTGACGATTGCTATTATAGTTCACTTTCAAAAGGCAGCCCATGATGTTCAAATAGAACAAAATAACCAGCAAATTCATAACAATGAAAAAGCACTCATGAATCAATGGAAAAGTGCTTATGATTTAAGTGTAATTATTATTCCTAATCTAAAGATGCAAATAAGCCAAACAGAAAACCAGAGTGCGCAAATCGAACAACAACTTCTAGAACAACAAAATGCAATGAGCCAACTATTTAATAAAGCACAAAATGTATCAAGCAATAACGGTGAAAGCTATATCTTCTTTAAAAGTACTGAAGAAAAGATGAGCCCATTTCCTTCCGCACCCTCAATGGATGATGAGATTCAGGACCAACCACCAAGTTATGGTTCATTCTAATTATCTATTGCTCCCCTTTAATTATGGAGTTGAAAATATTCAACTCCATAATTAATAATATTGAACAACTAATAACCCATTTTTAACAAAGAAATTGACAAAACAGGATTTGCTTTCTAAATTTTAAGAAAACACAGCAGAATGACATGGAATTAACTAAAATCTCCAATAGGATGCAAAATGTAGTATTCATCATGATGCTACTTGTGAGCACATTCTCTTTTAGTCGCTCGTTAACTGTTGGTGTAGGGGTTTCTGGTCCCCCCGTTGTCGAAAAAATTAATACCACTCAAGGCCCTTATTATTTTGGTTTTTGCATCGATCTCATGAATAATATATGCAAGCGCATTGGAGAAACATGTACCTA
>NZ_JH413832.1:71696-104655 GCF_000162755.2 Legionella drancourtii LLAP12 | reverse complement strand
CTTGAGCAAGAGCAATATGCAATCAGCGTTCCTTATGCAGTCAGTAAAATGCAGTTTATTACTTCAAAAAACAGTCCCATCAATAACATAGCCGATATAAAAAACAAAAAAATCGGGGTGATTAAGACTACTTTTTATAACTTATTGACCCAATCTTCTTATCATAATGACAATCAGATTATTGCCTATAATTTAGTTTCCGATCTCTTATCTGGTTTAGCACAAAATAAAGTTGATGTTATTGTGCTAAATAACGCTATTGCTTATAGCTTCATCAACAACAATATTTATAACATTAAATTAGTAGGACATGCCATACCATTAGGGGAGGGTTACGGCATTATCGCTCTTTCAGATAAAGAAGCATTAATCACCGAAATAAACAAAGCGATTCTCAGCATAGAAAAAGATGGGACATATACCTCTATTTATCAGAAATATTATGGCCATTAGAGTCAGGGTCTGTTGACCTTTCTACTATCTCTACTATTTGGTCAAAATGAATTGATTTTCTGCGCTCCGATACACGCATACTTAATGTATACTCCGCTTCGGTGCTCGAAAATAAACCCATTTTGGCTCAATCTAGCGAAAGATAAATGACGCTAATTTGATAAAATATGGTAAGATGCAACGCGCAAAATGCCCATAAATAAATCAAATTAGCCTATTTATGAAGCTGACTCTATTTAACTTATTGATAAATAGAAATAATAGTTTTTAAGGATGTTACTAAATTTCCCAAGGAAGATTGTATGAATTCTTTTGGATAAAATAATGATAAAAATATTTCATGAGCTAATTGCCCTGTATGCAGAAGCTTGCAGTACCCCAATTAACGATTTACCTTATGTTATTTGCAATGAACAAAAGCAACAAGAAACACTAGCAAGCTTAACTCAATTGCCAGAAAATGATAAAAGTACCCTTCATGTAGGTTTTTCTGTATGGTTTAACCTAGACATCATTTGCACAACCCGTCCCTTTTATGCGGCTATTTTTGATATCGACCCCGCAGTACATAGTTTTATATATCCATTATTACAATCTTTAATTTTGAATTCAGCCTCAAAAGAAGAGTTTATTTCTCAATTTCTAAAAGTCATCAATGAAAATGAAAATCTTGAGCCCTTTAGTGTTTTTTTAGAAGACCAATTTAAACTCATGCAAAACAATACTCATGGCTTTCTTGCCAGCCAAGACAATTTTAATTACTTGAAAAATATGATTACGGAAGGAAGAGTTTTTTTCGGTAAAGCAAATCTGACAAAGCAAACAGATCTATTGCTTATAGAACAATGGATCATCAACAATGAGTTGGATTTAAAAACCCTTTATCTTTCTAATATTCCGGAATGGATAGTTCAGCAAAGCAAATCTACTTGGGACGAAACCCAAAGAAATATTACTAAATTCATCCATCCCAATATGCAATTAATTGATGCATTTTACCCAACGACGAAGAAAGATGGCTCGGGTCCTCCACAACGCATAACCCAAGGTGAATTACCCAGTTATACAGTGCGAAAAGCCATAAGGAGCGTAACTTCTAGTCCTCAAATGAGTACTCCTAAAAAAAGTCTTAGGAGGTTGTTTATAGAGCAATCGAAAGCTCAAGAAACAAAAGCCCAAATAAGTACTCATAAAAGACGTCTTAGCGAATTACTTGCAGCGCAAATTACTCAAGAAGAGCAAATTACTCAAAAAAACGAATACGCGCGAAAGAAAAAAACGCCCAATACTTCATTTTTTGCATCGGCGCAAACTTCTGACAATGCTCAGCAAAGTGCTAAAAATGGCTCTTCCGTAGGCATATGATATAACCACTTAACGTTTTAGCCCAACCCCTGGTTCATCTATGGGTTCTTCTGGTGGGCTAAAACGGCTCATAACTTGCTCAAAAATTGGGCGCCCATTTCCATTATAATTTGCATCGTCGGGTAATTGGTCTTGCCAATATTGTTGCAACTCAGGAATAGGTAAACTACAAATTAAGACAATAGTTTCATCTTGCTCACAAAGTTGCATCAACTCATCAAAATGTGTTTCACAAAATTTTTTTATCGTTACGGTAATAGGCCTGTCATAGCGACCATGCGCATCGTTTTTTGCATGGAATCCACGTAATTTATTAACAAAATTGCGCGTAGAATGAGAATTATTATTATGCATGTTTTATTATTAAATTTTATTATTAAAATCAGTAAGTTAAATTAAATAACTATGTTTTTCAAGAGAAATATTATATTTATACGCATTGAGGTGATTCGCTGCGCATTATAACGCCAAATTAATAGAGTTATATCCATTAAATAGCGTAGATTCGGGATAAGAGAGCAAAACAGGGTTTATCCTATTCTGATCCATTCGCACTGAAGAACGGTTTTATTCGATCCTTATCCCTAATTCGCGTGAACTTAACATAATTTCGGAAGCTGCTGAGACTTAAGCATCTCATCACAATTGCGCTCAAATTGCTCGCCATGACTTCGCCAGAAATACACAGAGCCTGTTGTGTAGAAAAATCTAATGCCCGTTATAACCGACAAGGCTCTGCCCAAGAAAGCTATCCAACCCCTGTCACGATGTTTTGATAAAGTCTCATGAGCATCACTCAAACCCGTTTGAAACGTTCTAATTTTAGTGCCTTCTGAGGTAGATGAATCCTTCAAAGTATTTAGCAACGCGTTCACTGTTTCTTTTTTCGTCTCAAGAAGAGTCCAAGCACCCGTATTGGGTCTTACTACCATACGTTCAAGATGTTGCAAATATTGCTCGCTCAAATGTAATAATTTTTCAATAGCCGGCAATTTCATTGCTCTGCAATGATCGGTGTAATACTCAGCAGTTAAGTACTGCGCATTATCATTTTTTAACTGCGTTACTTGTGCATCTGTAGGACGTATAATCTCAAAGCCACCAGCAGCATTATGAACTCTCTGGACATAAAGTCTATTCTTAAAATAATGCTCATGATGCTTATTTGCAAATTCAAGTAGCGCTTGCGAAGCCTGCTCACAATCAAAACCATGAATCCATGCAAATGTTACTTTAGGGCGATTATAGGCTTGTTCAAAAGGAGGGGCCGCCCGGTAGTCCCATAAATTGTTATGAGTACTTAAATTAGAAGGAAAGAGAAATCGTGATTCAAATAAATATAAATCAACCGGAGTAAAGTGCTCACGTCGTGTTTGTTGCTGAAGACACTTTTCCTTAGTACGCTTGTACGAATCTGATGAGCACAAAGCGCGGAGAAGCCCCTCATCTCGTAAGTAGCATGCATAATGTAATGCATTATGCCCAGAAGCATCAACAAGACTTACATCGGCTCCGTGATTAATTAAAAACTGGGCTAATTTAAAAAAACCACGTTTAATAGCAAACAATAATGCACTATTTCCACATTGTTGATCAGTCATATTAATAAAGGTCGAAAGATCAGGACGTTTCGCTATTTTCATTGCAAAATGCTCTTCATTTTCATTAATAAAGTGCAACAAAAGGGAATTCTGAAAATCACCATCAATTTTTATTTGACTTAAATCACAACTTAGATCCAAAGCCTGTTTTCGATATACAACATCATTTTCTGTTCTCATTACACTAACCATCCAATAATAATTCATTGTGATTATAAAATAGATTTATTAACAAAAAATTAAATTAGGTTAGGGTCTGTTGCCATTGGCGCTAGATTGAGTCAAGAATTGGTTGATTCTTAGGCACCGAAGCAGAGCATACATCAAGTATGTACGCATCGGAGCACAGAAAGTCTGACTCATTTTGGCCAAGCTAATAGAAAGATCAACAGCCTCTAGTGGAACATGTAAACCAGACTTATAGCCTTTGATTTATCTAAAAACTGGAAAGGAAAAAAATGAGCATCCCAAGTACCTATGATTACAACGACAAGATTCATTGGGATTTATAATTAACTAAAATTCAGCCCACACTTACTTTTTCTTAGTTGGACGTAATTGCTCTAACATCGCTTTTGCAGCCAATTGCTCTGCCTTACGCCGATTAGATCCTTCGCCCTGCGTCACTAATTTTTCCGCTTCAACAGTACAGGTGATATAAAACAACTGCTCATGTTCATCCCCTTCTACTTTAATTAAAGCATATTCAGGAAGGGCGATTTTTTCTGCCTGCAAGTACTCTTGTAATCGAGTCTTAGAATCTTTTAGACAATCGTTTAAATTAGGATCTTCAAGTCTGGAACGATACAACTTCAAAATAACTTCTTTTGCCGCATCCACACCACCGTCAAAAAAGACGGCGGCAAAGACCGCTTCCAGGGCATCAGAAAGAATAGATGCCCGACGAAAACCGCCACTTTTTAATTCACCCTGCCCTAAAAAGAGGAAATCACCCAAATCAAGTTCTCTGGCAATTTCTACCAACATGTCACCACGAACAAGAAACGAACGCAGACGACTAAGATGCCCCTCACTTTGCGAAGGAAAACGATGAAATAGCTCATTAGCAATGACAAAGCTTAAAATGGAATCGCCAAGAAATTCAAAACGCTCGTAGTTTTCACTACCAACGCTGCAATGAGTCAACGCCTGCTTTAAAAAAGCGGGCTTTTCAAAATGATAATCTATGCGACGGCACAGTCTTTCTAAATCAATTTTCACTACCGGTTACAACCTCTTGAGTATCATTAAAATCGAATAATAAGCTTATATTATACAGTAAAGGCCTAACAATCTGATATTTTAGTTTTACTGTAAACTTATTTGTGCCATTGGGTACTATAGTCAATTGATCGGGCTTTAAATTATCCAATCCATTGATCTCTAAATGCTTGTTCAAACGACCACGCAGCACCTCAACATCGCTATATGAATCACCAGTTAAACTGGCAACAGGCACCGCATTTAAACTTTTTATTGATTCAATTATCGAATAATACTGCAGATAAACAGGCACCGCACGCATTACCAAAATTGCCGCTATAATTACTGTCGCCATCGTCAGTAACATGCCAATAAAAGTCATTCCTTGTTGTTTGTGCATCAGAACAATCCTTATTCTTCATTTTGTACTTAGCTTATCGCCAATACATCATCCCCTGAAAGGCACATTACCTGTTTAATTAATCATCTTACCTATTTTAGACCAACGGACATTATCTGTTTTGCCATTCCAGCTCATCCAAACTAAAAAGGCTTTTCCTCTAAAATAAGAATCAGGCACAAATCCCCAAAAACGACTGTCCGCACTATCATCACGATTATCGCCCATCATAAAATAATTACCTTCGGGCACCACCAAATCAAAATCTACAGCGGGAACATCCGTTCTCACAAAAATATCATGAACGACACCATTTAGATTTTCTTTATATTTAGATACCGGCTTTCCAGAACTTTCATCCGTTGTATACTCAACAAAACTCTGTTTTGCTTCTTGGCCATTAATCGTTAGCACTTTATTATGGTAACTAATTTGATCCCCAGGAACACCAATAACGCGTTTAATGTAATCATAGGATGGATCTGGCGGCCAACGAAATACCGCCACTTCGCCGGTTTTCGGATTAGCAACTGAAACTACTTTCTCTTCCACCACAGGAAGCCTAAAACCATAAGCAAATTTATTTACAGCAACAAAATCACCAACCAATAAAGTAGGCTCTAAAGAACCAGAGGGGATACGGAACGGCTCAATCAAAAACGAGCGTAACAGTAAAACCACAAAAAATACCGGGAAAAAGGAACGTGCATATTCAATAATCTTATTTGGATTCTGACCTTCAGTGCGTTTTTTTGCCCAAAATAGCACATCGAGTAGGTAAATAAACCCACTGACAAATGACAGAATAACCAATATTAAAGCAAAATTCATAACTTCATATCCTAATAAATGTTCAACTGAATTTACGTCCCAGCTACTTCTGTTCTAGTGCTCTCGAGAGCCCCACCAGATCCTACTTTTTATCCGATTGGAAAACCGCCATAAAGGCTTCTTGAGGGATTTCTACATGCCCTACTTGCTTCATGCGTTTTTTCCCTGCCTTTTGTTTGTCTAATAATTTTCGTTTACGTGACACGTCACCGCCATAACATTTAGCCGTCACATTTTTACGCAAGGCTTTAACTGTTTGCCGAGCAATGATATGACTTCCTAAGGCAGCTTGAATGGCTACATCAAACATTTGTCGTGGAATTAAATCTTTCATTTTTTCAGCAATGATCTTACCGCGACTGTGCGAAGAAGCTCTATGGACAATAACAGAAAGTGCATCAACACGTTCACTGTTAATTAAAATATCCATTTTTACCAAATCAGCCGGATCAAAACGTAAGAAATTATAATCTAATGAAGCATAGCCTCTACTGACTGACTTTAAGCGATCAAAAAAGTCAGAAACCACTTCACTCATTGGCAAATCATAAGTTACCGAAACCTGACGTCCACTATAAGTCATATTGACTTGCACACCACGCCGCTCGATACACAAATTAATAATGGAACCCAAGTAGTCCTGTGGCACCAATATATTGGCGCGCACAATAGGCTCATACATCTCTTTTATTTGAGTCGCTGGCGGTAAATGAGAAGGGTTATCAATAAGTAAGGTCTCACCTTTTTGCGTCACGATTTGATAAACCACTGTTGGTGCCGTAGAAATCAAATCCAAATTATATTCTCGTTCCAGACGCTCCTGGATGATTTCCATATGCAACATACCCAAAAAGCCACAACGAAAACCAAAACCTAATGCCTCAGAAGATTCGGGTTCATAGAATAAAGAAGCATCGTTAAGACTTAATTTAGCTAAAGCTTCGCGGAATGCTTCAAAATCATCCGCGCTAATCGGGAATAAACCGGCATAAACCTGTGGTTTTACGCGTTGAAAACCGGGTAAAGCACTAGCCGCCTGATTTTTTTCCAGGGTAAGAGTATCACCAACTGGAGCGCCTTGAATTTCTTTAATACCCGCAACAACATAACCAACTTCACCTGCATGCAATGCGTCTAATTTAGTACGTTTCGGGGTAAAAATACCGACCTGATCCACTTCGTAAGAACGACCCGTAGACATAATACGCATCTTATCGCCTTTACGAATCGAGCCATTAACAATACGCACCAAAGAAACAACGCCAAGATAACTATCAAACCATGAGTCAATAATAAGTGCTTGCAAGGGCGCATCCACCTCCCCTTCTGGTGGTGGAATATTTGCAACTAAAGCTTCAAGGACATCTTCAACCCCTATGCCGCTCTTAGCGCTCGTGCGGATAGCATCATGTGCATCAACACCAATAATGTCTTCAATTTCAGAAATAACCCGTTCTGGTTCCGCTTGTGGTAAGTCAATTTTATTAAGTACTGGCAACACTGTGAGCGATTGATCAATTGCCGTATAACACACGGCTACTGTCTGAGCCTCAACCCCTTGCGCGGCATCGACAACTAAGATAGCTCCTTCGCAAGCAGCTAATGATCGCGAAACTTCATAACTAAAATCCACATGCCCTGGTGTATCAATAAAATTCAATAAGTAAATTTTACCATCTTTAGCGGTATAATTTAGTGACACGCACTGAGCTTTAATCGTGATACCTCGCTCACGCTCAATATCCATAGAATCAAGCACTTGCGAGCTCATTTCACGATCAGTTAATCCACCACAGATTTGAATAAATCTATCCGCCAAGGTAGATTTACCATGATCGATATGGGCAATAATTGAAAAGTTGCGAATACGCTTTAAATCACTCAACTCAGATAACCTTTTTGCAAATAGTGCATTTTAGCCTAAATATGCTCTAGCTTAAAGTAATTATAAAAATTTGCTAATGTCTCGCATTTTTAATAAAATTTGTCCTTTCGCCTCACTTATCGGGATGTACCATGCAACGAATGGCCAAGTTGGGTTTTACCGCACTAATACTCTATTTTTTTTCTTGTACAACTTTTGCTGATGCTGCATTTACAAAACGCAAAGACGTACAACTTTTTATCAATAATATGGTAAAAGAGTACCACTTTAATGCCAGACAACTGACCGCAACGCTAAGTCAAGTGAAACTGCAACCGCAAATTATCGAATCCATGGATAAACCCTATGAAAAGAAAAATTGGGATGTTTATCGCGATCTATTTCTTACTCCTGCGCGCTTAAAAGGCGGTATAGACTATTGGGCTGCAAATAGAAAAACACTGGAAGAAGCACAAAAAAAATACGGTGTGCCTGCCGAAATGATTGTAGCGATTCTCGGTGTAGAAACCTTGTATGGTGAGCGTCAAGGTGACAATAGAGTGCTTGATGCATTGGCGACACTTGCCTTTGATTACCCCAAACGTGCCCCCTATTTCAAACATGAATTAAAAGAATATTTGCTACTTTGTCGTGAACATAATGTCCCTGCAACAAAATACAAAGGTTCTTATGCCGGAGCTATAGGCCAACCTCAATTTATGCCAAGCAGTTACAGAAATTTTGCCGTAGACTTTAAGCATAAAGGTCAACGTGATCTGGTAACGAATAATGACGATTCTATTGCAAGTATTGCCAATTACTTCAAAGCTCATGGCTGGCAAACCAATGCAGGTGTTGCGCAACATGCAAAATTGATTGGCAAACGCTATCAATCCATTCAAATGAATCCTAAAAAAGCGAATTATTACTACAATCAATTAACTGCCAATGGCGTAAAACCAGTTACAGCATCCCATAATCATCCTTCACGTGCTGGAGTAATTGAGCTTGTTACTGCGAAAGGAAATGAATATTGGATAGCCTATCCTAATTTCTTTGTGATTACTCGTTACAATTCAAGCCCTCAATATGCGCTTGTCGTTTATTTGTTATCACAACAATTAAAACAACAATGGATTGCCATGAACGCTAAAAAACATAGGGCTTATGCTTAGTGAATACCCTTTTTTTATTCACCAAACATCTGAATGATGAAGGATGTTTTTGTCTGAAGCTTGATGAGGATGGAGCCTTAAGTGCTCCGCCTGCACAGCGCAGTTTTGCTGACATTCAAATATTACAAAAAGAATGTAATACGCTAGTTATTGAAACGAGTGCGAATGCCAGTCTTCTAAATCTTGAATTACCCTGGCTTCCCGATAGAAAAGCGCGCGTTGCTATCCCTTATGCCCTGGAAGATAAACTGGCTCAATCGGTTGATGAGCTTCATTTTGCTTTTGATAAGGTACGCTACCAAAACAATCAGTATCTGATTACCATTATC
Source organism: Legionella drancourtii LLAP12 (assembly GCF_000162755.2). GTDB lineage: Bacteria > Pseudomonadota > Gammaproteobacteria > Legionellales > Legionellaceae > Legionella > Legionella drancourtii. The sequence goes on along the minus strand of NZ_JH413832.1, from coordinate 95,434 downwards.
GATAAACAACGACTGCGCTACATCATGCAATTGCTTGGTGAAAAAGAAATTGCCTTTACGGCAATCACTTTAGATTGGTTTGCTCTAGAGCCTGCTGAGTTATGTGTTAGTGAATCAACACTACTCGTTAACGCCGATGATTTTAAAGGTGCTCTCTCCGGTGATCTGGCCCAGAGCTATATTAAAAACCATCCGACATATCAACCGCTCTTATTTTCAGATAGCCAGATACAGCAAAATGCTGAGCTAGCTAAGAGCCAAGAAACCTCCTATTTCTGGATTGCACAACGAATTTTGCAATCCAGATTAATGAACATTTGCCAAGGTGAAATGCTCCACGGCAATAAGTCAGACTTGATTAAAAAAGGATATCAACTAGCCGGCGTGCTTTTTGGTCTTTGGTTGGTATCACTGATTTTGGTTAATGCAATAAACTTACATTTTGTGAATAAACAAACAGCACAAATTGATGAGCAAATTGCCGTTATTTACCGTGAATTTTTTCCAGGTGCCAAACAAATAATTAGTCCTAAATTCCGTATTGACCAATTGTTAAAAGGTAATAAGAGCGAAGAGCAAGTACGCTTTTGGTTTTTACTCAATCAATTTTCCAAGGTAATAAACAGTGAGCAATTCACTTTGGAACAACTTCATTATCAAAATAAAACATTATCCGTTACACTAATCAGTTCTGATTTTGCAAGCTTGGAAAAATTGGAGAATCAATTAAAAAAATCACAACTTAATGTCAAGCAAACGCAAGCATCTACTCGTGAGCAACAAGTTGTCGCTACCCTGGAGTTAACGTGAAAGCTTATTTAAGTACACTCAACGAAAGAGAAAAATGGATGCTTATAGGCGCAGTTTTATGTCTTATTCTCTATTGTTACTATTTATTTTTATATACGCCATTAAGCCATCAGGTAACTCAGAAATCCACACAGTTAGTTGAAAAAATCGCTACTTTGGATTGGATGAAAAAAGTAAGGCAGCAAAATCACAAATCCAAAACAAAAGAAACGGTTGATAACAGTCAGTTACTGACTATTTTGGCCACACAGCTTAAAGAAGATTCTACGCTGAAATTTCCTTATCAATTGCAACAAACTGGCTCAGGTGATATCCAACTCACCTTTGATACAGTTGCCTTTAATTTGTTTATTGCCTGGTTAGAAAAAATCAATAAGCGCTATGCCATCAATTTGAAACAATTTAATGCGGAACGTACCCCAACTCCTGGAGTAGTGCATGTGATGGTTTTACTAAGTGCAGCAACGTAGTACTGAAATATTAAGAAAAAAAGCTCTTTGCTCCTCTCCCAACCCGTTCACATTTATACCATCTCGGATCCTTGCGCCAAGACTGGCAAGGATTCAAGACAGCGCTGAAGCGCTTCCTTAGCCCGAACGGATCGAGGATAGACAAGGTTAAATTCCTTAACCTGACGGCTATGAACTTTAGCATAGCCTAACTCTAGCGATGCTCCTTCCCCAATTACTGCTGAACACTACTCCAATTTCTCACCGTAGCACTGCTTTTAATCTCGGGAGGCAAAGCATTCAAAGCTTTTTGTGCATCAGCTGCGCTGTTGAATGTACCATAAACACCACGATAATAATCTTTACCATCACGTTGTACCTTCACTTGAGCCATGCGATCTTTTTTAGGGGTTTTATAAAGTGTTTGCGCTACTTTTGAAGCCTTGTCCCCTTCTGCTAACTCAATCGTATAACCTTGAGGATTTTGGCTGCTTACCCAGGTTTGATCGCGATCTTGGAATGAAACAGGTGGCCTCATGTCGCCGACATGATAAGAGTCCGGTACAACAACGTCCTGCTTTGGTCGCGTACTCTCATAATATTTGTAATTATAATTATAATTTGGCATATTATAAGTATTACGCATGTAAGCTTGGCTATCATAGTAAGAAGCATAAGCAGGGTAATTCAAACTAGTACCCGTACTGTCATCCATCATGGCACAGGAAGACAGGCCTAAAGCACAGAGTCCGACTACGGCGAATTTAATATTATTATTCATTATTATTCCCCTGAGTTATAACTGTTCTTATTTACAGTTATCTACTAAATTCAAAAAAACTTTAGCGGTTTATGTTGTTTAAGCATAAAGTATGGCTTACAGTTACTCTTTTTATTATGTTTATGGCAAAATTTTATGTGGACTCACCGACGCTCAGGGCAAACCAATCAACGAGGGACTCAAGATCATCGCGATCCTTATGAGCGAGATCGGACTCGGGTTATTCATTGCCCTTCTTTTCGCCGATTACAAAGAAAGACCCAAATATTAGGCACCGACGAAGGTGATTTTCACCGAACTCGTCTTACTCACTCGCTGGAAGTTGATTCAATAGGACGCAGCATAGTTCGTAATCTGATGATTAATCAAGAGCAACATACAATCTTAACCGGGTTATTACCTAATGATGATTTAATTTCAGTTATTTGCTTACTCCACGATATAGGTCACCCCCCTTTTGGCCATGGTGGAGAAGTGGCATTGAATTACATGATGCGTCATTATGGTGGTTTTGAAGGAAATGGACAAACGCTACGCTTATTGACCAAAGTCGAAAGCAGTTATGGCGCGTTTGGCTTGGATTTAACTCGGCGAGCTCTACTTGGTGTATTAAAATACCCAGTAAAACGTTCGAGTGTACTCGCCCCCAAACAACCGCCTGTTCACGAATCCATTCATAAAACCATCAAAGTTAATGATTGGCTGCCACCTAAAGCTTATTTTGATTGCGAACAACCCGAGGTGGATTGGTTATTATCTCCCTTTTCAACTCAAGACAGAGAGTTATTTCAATCATTGGCGCAAATGCCGCAAAATACAAAAGCAGGAAAAGCGGCCTATCATAGTTTTGATTGCTCGATCATGGATACTGCAGATGACATAGCTTATGGTGTTCATGACTTAGAAGATGCCATTCACTTACGCCTTATTAACCAGTCTCATTTAGATACTCCGGAATTTAGGCAATTATTAGGTGATACGGTGTTGGCAATTCATCAGGATCGCATAATAGACTCATTATTTTCTCAAGACCCCTATTTAAGAAAACAAACTATTGGGGAAATGGTTAATTATTTTATTACCTCAACACAAATAATGGTAACTAATGAAGCGTTTGAAAATAATTTATTTAAATTCAACCTCACCTTAATTCCTGAAGCCGCTGCTCTTTTGCATTATTTAATGCAGTGTATTTATCATAATGTCATTGATTCACAAGAAGCACGTACTTTTGAGTATGGTGGGCAAACTGTGGTATTGCGCTTATTTGATGCCATTAGTTCCAATCCAGGCAGTCTCTTAGATAATAAAAACCGCATTTTATTCAAACAAGCTGAAGATGAGACAGCAGCGTATCGCGTCGTTTGTGATTATTTGGCGAATATGACGGATGAATATGCTTATCGCATGCATGAGCGTTTGTTTGGCTTTAATACGCGAACTATTTTTGAACGCTTATAAATAACGTTGTTTTATCCCGAATCAAACTTATAAAGACAGTATTTAACGATAAGTAGGTTGGGTCGTTGACCTGAAGGATCGCCCCGTTTTTTTGTTCATAATGGGCATTTTCATCCTCGGAGTGAATTAGAGTCCAATCGACAGGGGTGTCAATTTTTTTTTCTAATGATTTGGCATCCCCAATATAAGAAGGATAAAACGCGTCTGTGCTTAATAAGATAAAGCTTTATTAAGTTTGATTGATTAGAATTAAGAATTACCCAAGATTTACTATGAAATGGTGCGTATAGAAGTGAGCTCATTAAGCCAAAAATGGCGTCCCCAAGGGGGTTCGAACCCCTGTTACCGCCGTGAAAGGGCAGTGTCCTAGGCCGCTAGACGATGGGGACCTAGATGTTTTATCTTACTACATTGTACTACTTATTCTTTACTACTTCAAACACCAAAAATGGCGTCCCCAAGGGGGTTCGAACCCCTGTTACCGCCGTGAAAGGGCAGTGTCCTAGGCCACTAGACGATGGGGACCCTAGACGTTTTTACCCATCAACATGCAACGATGTTGATGGTGGAGCTAGGCGGGATCGAACCGCCGACCTCTTGCATGCCATGCAAGCGCTCTCCCAGCTGAGCTATAACCCCTAAATAAGGCTCGCATTGTAATGACCAGCCCTGCCTCTGTCAAGCAGTTTTTTATTTTTTTAGCGCCTATGTTAAATTTTATATATCCTTGTAAAATTTATTGCATTTATGCACTTATTAAGTGTCAATGAAACTGTGGATTGGACTTTAGCCAATTTTAAATTGAAAACAAATCAATGCTTCGCGTGTTTTTTTCTGACTCTTCTAGTCTCGGTGTCGATTTTGCATTAATTCTGCCGGCCACTGCGACCGGGTAGGCACGGTGGTTAGCCACCTTGAGGAAGTGAAAACCGCAGATCGCACACTATCGCGTTAAAACCAGAACCGTCTCCCGGTCTGACTTATTGATAGCATGTTTTAGAAAAAGGATGCTAAATGGCATATATCATCCCAATATTACATCTACATATACTGCAAAATTTTTTCATTTTTTTAAATCAATAGACTTGTTTTGCTCGCTTAAGTTTGATTTAATCCTCCCGTGTTTCATATATAGTACCTATGGATAAAATGTAAGCTTGCATTGGTTTTTGTTGATGCAAGAAGGATTACTGCAAGTTAGCACTAATGGAAAGGGATGATGTCTAACGATTTAGCTATCTATTTAAGCAAACAATTACTGTGGCATGCCTTATTGATTGCCGCCCCTGTCGTTCTAGTCGCCCTAATTAGTGGTTTGCTTATCTCAATACTTCAAGTTGTCACGCAAATCCAAGATTCTAGTTTAAGTTTTGTCCCCAAAATTTTGGCCGTAGTACTGATGCTCATGCTTTGTGGGAGCTGGATGTTGCATTCATTGGTTGAGTTTGCGCAACATATCTTTGTAAGCATTCCTGGGGCGATAAAACCATGACCATCTCCCTGCCCTGGCTGACTAGCTTATTTTTCATCACAATTCGCTTAGGCACTGTACTCCTGTTCACCCCCATTCAAGCAATACGTCAGCTGCCGATTCATGCACGCCTAATCCTTATTTTCACCTTGAGCATGCTGCTGGCTAACTACGTCCCGCAAAAATCAGAGCTAAGCAATAATGCCATTCTCTTTGGTGGTCTTGCCGAATTTGCTAATGGCTTAATTTTAGCTACTAGCCTGTATGCCGCCTTTGCCATATTTCAAATAGCAGGACAACTCATTGATAGTGAAACAGGATACAATGCTACCGCCGTTTTTAATCCCAGTGAACACAGCCAGGAACCATTAACCAGTCATTTATTATCCATGCTGGCGGTCTTATTCTTTTTTAGTTTGGATGGGCATCAGTGGTTATTTAAAGGCCTGGCTTATTCTTTTATCATTATTCCACCGGGAACCTTAAGCTTATTCGCGGGTTTCACACCGGTAATTAAGCAATTTAGCTTTATGTTTAGCATGGCCTTTATGATCGCAAGCCCCATCATCATTGCCCTGCTTGCTCTCGATTTATGTGGCGCCCTGATTACCCGTAATATGCCACAAGTCAGCACCTACTTTCTTACCTTACCCATAAAAATACTGTTCGGTTTATTTTTATTATTCATGATGTTAAATTACATCAATCCTCTAACCACTACCGTATTTTCACAATGTTTTCACACTTGGCAGGAAATTATGTCATGAGTGAAAAAACAGAAAAGGCAACGCCTTATAAATTACAAAAAGCCAAAGAAAAAGGACAAGTTAGCAAAAGCGCTGAATTGACAACCTGTATTTCATTGTTGGTACTGTTAGGCATGATGAGCGCCCTATGGCCCAAGCAGTTACATGAAATTCAAGAAATGCTGCGCCATATTCTTTATCTTGCGGCACAAATGCAATTTAGTCTGGATAACATCAACCATTTACACCAATTTATCCTAATGCAACTCCTCCATCAGTGGCTTCCTTTTGCCTTAGCTGGTGTCCTGGCCATTATCCTTGCTAATTTGACCCAATCGGGAATCGTGTGGTCGACTACGCCACTTGTTCCTGATTTTAAGCGCTTAAATATCGTGCAAGGATTTAAAAAACTATTTTCCATAAAAACCTGTTTTGAAGCGGCAAAAAGTACCCTGAAATTGATGAGTACGTTTATTTTCTTATTTTTTGCATTCAAGCATCAACTTACCAATATTTTACCATTAGCCTTAACACCTACCGCTCAGCATCCAGGCCTTATGATGCATTTTTTATTAAGCCTTATTTTTCAATTGCTCCTTTTACTCTCACTGCTGGCAGTCCTTGATAAATTTTATACGCGTTGGAAATTTGCTAAAGACCAACGCATGAGCAAACAAGAAGTTAAAGATGAGTACAAACAGCGAGAAGGCGATCCGAAAATAAAATCGAAGATCAAACAGTTGCAACAACAATTACGCCAAAAAACAGCCTCATTAAAACAAGTTAAAACAGCCGATGTAATCATTACCAACCCCACTCATTTAGCCATCGCTTTAAAATACGATCGTACCAGCATGCCCGCACCTAAAGTGGTCTGTAAAGCACAAGGTGAAATGGTGTCGCAAGTGAAAGAATTGGCGAGAAAACATGGCGTTCCCATCATCGAGAATAAAAGCTTTGCCCGCCTGCTTTATCATTCTGTTGAGCTCAATCAATGGATCAATAAAGAACTCTATCCCTTTGCAGCTGCCATTTTCAAAGAAATTTATGCGCGTCGGAGGAAGGAGCAATGAAAACAAACTTCTTCAGCAACAGCAGCGAAATGATTATGATTGCTTTTGCCACGAGTATCCTCTTTATTTTATTTATACCGATTCCGGCCGAACTTTTGGATTTATTGCTGATCATTAATTTCAGCTGGGCATTAACTATTTTACTGTTAACTTTTTACACCGATAAACCCTTAAGTTTTTCGACCTTTCCTGCCCTCTTACTAATTTCCACCCTATTTCGGCTGGCACTTAATATTTCAGCAACGCGGCTAATTTTATCTGATGCCCATGCCGGTAAAGTAATTGAAGCCATGGGGCATTATGTTATTCATGGCAATTACGTCATGGGTTTAGTGGTCTTTTTAATCCTGATTATTGTACAATTTATCGTAGTAACCAATGGGGCTCAACGCGTTGCGGAAGTCGCGGCACGTTTTACTTTAGACAGTATGCCCGGCAAACAAATGAGTATTGATGCCGATTTGAATATGGGCAGTATTTCGCAAGATGAAGCGAAATTCCGACGTGCACAAATTGAAAAAGAAGCTAATTTTTATGGGGCCATGGATGGCGCCAGTAAATTTGTTAAAGGCGATGCGATTGCCGGAATCCTCATCATCTTAGTGGACATCATCGGTGGCTTTGCCATTGGTTTATTGCAAAAAGGATTTAGCTTATCCGAGTCAATTCAGACCTATACCTTGCTTACAGTTGGCGATGGTTTAGTGACCCAGATCCCCGCCTTAATTATTTCCACGGCCACCGGGATCATCGTCACTCGAGCGGCAACGGATGCCCATTTAGGTTCAGAAGTTGCCAAACAAATTAGCGCCTACCCCAAAAGCTTAATGTTGGTTTGTTTGAGCCTAAGCTGTCTTTTATTTTTAAAGGGGATTCCTCTTGTCCCTGTACTGCTCATTTTAGGACTCTTCGTTTTAATTACTTTTTTTGCCATGAAGGCAAATAAAGAAGAAATTGCCGAAGCCGAAGAAGAAAATTTATACGATAAAATTCGTATTCATCCCATTGAAATTAATCTAAATAAAGAACTATATACCACCTTATTAGCCCATGAAGAACAGATACTCCGCGTTGTTCAGCAAATTCGCGAACGCATTGCCTTTGATTTGGGTTTTGTTTTACCGGAAGTGAAAATAAAAAATGATAAAAAACTAAACTACCCCTTGTACCAAATTGCCATACAAGGCAATTCTTCCGGTACCAATCCACTGCATATGGATAAGGTATTGGCCATTTTTTCTGCGCGTAATAAAAATAAGGACCAGGCCTTAATTACTGGATTAGAAGTACGTGACCCCAGTTATGGTTTACCTGCTTGCTGGATAGAGCCGCAGAATAAACATGAAGCAACTGATGCAGGTTATACGATTTGCGAACCAATAACTGTATTAACGACTCACCTTAATGAACTCATTCATGCCCATGTTGCTGAGCTCTTAACTCGCGAAGAAACAGAAAAACTATTGCTTCAACCCGGGATAAAAGCCCTAAGCGAAGAACTAATCCCAGCGCTTCTGCCCTTAAGTCATGTTCAACGTATCCTGCAAATCTTATTGCAAGAAAAGGTTTCCATCCGCCATTTGCAACAAATTATGGAGTTATTACTGGAACATGCCAAACAAATGCCAGATCCTGTTCAGCTTACCGAACTGGTCAGAGCAGGCTTAGCGATGCCTATTTGCCAAAAACTATTAGGCAATCAAAACAATTTATATGTACTCACGCTAGAAGCATCGCTGGAACAAAAGCTAAACCAAAGTATTAGCGCTAAAGATTATTTAGCACTGGAACCCAAGGTCACAGAAAACTTAATTACATCCTTGGCAAATCAGGTCGAACAAATGTTAGGCGAACGTAAGCGCCCTATTTTGCTGTGTTCACCCATGCTAAGAAGACACATAAAACAATTAACACAAAGAGTGATTCCTCACCTGACGGTGCTGGCTATGAGTGAAATTCCCATCACTATTCAGGTGGAGTCTTTTGGTATCGTGAAATAAGGAAATCGTATGTTTGATGCAATTACTGCAACGCAACTGGCCATGGATTATGATCAATTAAAATTGCAATCCATCAGTCAAAATATCAGCAACATGAACACCCCTGGCTTTAAACGACAATTAATTGAAAACGCCGGCTTTGATATGCATTTGCAAGCGAATGTGAATCAGGTTGCCCAACAACTAGAGCAATCGCATTTAAAAGCGCAAGGACTCATAAATCAAACTAAAAATCCCACCGATCTTGCCTTATGTGGTGAGGGGTATTTTCAAGTACAAGGCGAGCAAGGCATTTTTTATACGCGACGTGGTGATTTTCAAGTAAATAATCAAGGCGAATTAACAACGGCAACGGGAGAAACCGTTTTGGGAAAAGGTGGGGTGATTAAAGTAGATGATCACGCGTTTACAGTCGATGCCCAAGGTGCGCTATTTATTGACCACCATAAAGTCGATCAATTAAACATTGTACAATTTAAACAGCCGCAATTGTTGCGTTACAGCGGCAATGGCCTCTATCAATGTGATGACTCCCCCATTCCTGTTGGCGCAAACACGCAAGTACATCAAGGATTTATTGAGCAATCCAATGTGAAATCCATCGATGAAATGATGGATATGGTCAAAACCTCACGCCATTTTGAAGCCAATCAACGAATCATGCGTACCGCAGATAATTTATTAGCCACTGCCATTAATCAGTTAGGAGAAGGAAATGTCTAATGCACTTGCTATTGCGGCCAGTGGTCTTAAAGCAGAAGAATATCACATTGACCGCATTGCCAATGACCTTGCCAATTTAAATACCGCCAATTACAAGGCCACTAAGCTAACGTTTGAAGATGTGCTTTATCAAAACATTCACGGTGAAGAGTCCTTATTTAATAACCAGCCTAGTGCCAAATTAGGACTAGGCACAGCGCTCTATAAATCGAGTAAAGACTTTACTGATGGGCCACTCAAAGCAAGTAATAACTGGAATGATGTAGCCATCAATGGCTCAGGTTTTTATCAGGTAATTAATACCGATGGCAGCATTGCTTATACGCGTAACTCAGCCTTGAGTGTTGATGCCGATCATTACCTTGCCACGCAAGAAGGATTAAGACTGGCAGATAATATTCAGATTCCCGAAGATTTCACCCAACTAACCATTCACACCAATGGCAATGTTGAGGTAACGCTGGTTGATGAGCCTGAACCGCAACTTTTAGGGACCATTCAATTAGCTAAATTTATTAACCCCGAAACCTTAAATCCGGTAGGTTCTGGAACCTATACCTTAACCGATGAATCCAGCGAACCACTCATAGACAATCCCGGCAGTAGTGGTTTAGGCACCTTGGCACAATATCAAGTAGAGGGCTCAAATGTGGATATGGTGAGTTCGCTCATGCAACTTACTATGGCGCAACGGGTTTACCAACTCAATGCCAAAGCCGTACAAATTGCGGATGAACTGGAAAAATTGACTAATGAAATTCGCGATTAATTTAGTTTTTTTATTGGCCATATTCCCAGCGCAGGCAGAAACGGTACTGCGTTTCCAGGCGCATATTACACCGCAGGCTAAGCGTGTTGGCGATTTACTGCTGATTACTCCAGATCCACATCATTGGAGCAAAATCATATTGGATAGCCAACCACGAGACGGCGCTCGCCTCAACAAAAAACAAATCATTACCTGGCTACAAAATAAAGTAGGCGTATTTAGCTACCAATGGAAAGGAAAAAATACAGCCATTATCCGCATCATAGTCCGTACTAAGGCTCAGGATCTTTTAAATAAAGCCCGCCAGGCTTTAGCTCAGCAACTTAAAAGTCAAGCCTACAGTCAGGTGCTCTTAAACAGTAAAACCTTGTTAAAAGACAGTGATATTCCCTTAACTGATTTTAGCGTGCAAGTGCCAAAGAAATACCCCATAGCAAAACGTGTATGCCTTCATTTAAACTCTAAAAAACGCTCGATTCCTGTGTGGTTTGCCGTAAAAGCCTATCAGGCTGTATTCGTGGCGCAACATAAAATAAAACAGCATACACTGCTTCATTCCGAGGACATAGCGTTGCAACGACGCAATATTGCCGGCTTAAAAAATCCTCCATTAACCCAATTCCCCCAAAGAGTTTGGCTCACACGCTCAATAAATAAAAATCAGATTCTAACTCATGACGATGTGCGTACTACACCTGAGGTAATGCAAGGACACAAAGTAAACGTGAATGTACGACAACATGGAATTTCCATAATGATGGAAGCCTTAGCACAAAGTGATGCTTATCTAGGCCAGGCCGTTCGGATGCAAAATCCGCAAACCAATAAATATTTTGTCGCCACAGTGACCGGCAAAAATCAAGCGGAGATTGTAGAATGAAAAGATTTTTTGCATATGGTCAACCACATCCGACAACATTAATAATAGGCCTCTTGCTTATTATCACAGCATCGCCAACAACCTGGGCAGTCAACCTATTTGATGAAGACATTTATCGCCCCTTAATTGCCGATCGCAAAGCAACTTTGCCTGGGGACGTACTCACCGTTATTGTCCTTGAAACATCCAATGCCCAAACCAGTGCTGATCTTTCCTCGCATAAAGAGATAAAAACAGTCTTAGAAGCTGGCTACAACCGCGATAACCATAAGGTGGAATTTGGTTTAGAAGGCAAAGGAAGTACCGCCGCCAAAACTGGGCGTAATGGCAAAATCAAAGCTGCATTAACGGTGCGCATTAAAGAAGTATTTCCCAATAATACCTACCTCGTTGAAGGATTGCAGATGATTACCATTAATGGTGAACAACAAAGAATTTTGCTAAGTGGCGTGGTTCGACCTGAAGACATTAGTCCACAAAATACCATCTTATCGACACGCCTGGCACAAGCACATATTACCTATACAGGTGCCGGTTCTGTCTCGAACTCCCAAGATCGTAATTACATTTACAAAATCCTGTCGTTTATAGGATTAGTGTAATGAAGAAAATACTCTTTTTTATCCTACTTATCGCCCAAATAGGCTGGCAACCAAGCAATGCGGCCGTACGTTTAAAATCAATCGCGCGCTTATCTGGTCTGCAAGAAAACCCGCTGACCGGTTATGGCTTGGTGATTGGTTTAGCAGGCTCGGGCGATTCCCGGCGCAACAAAGATACCACCCAGGCTATTTCTAACTTATTACAAACTTTTGGGGTCACACTTAGCCCGAATGAAATAAATAGTCGCAATACGGCAACGGTGATCATCACCACGAACCTCCCTTCTTTTGCTCATCAAGGCGATAAAATAGATATTAACGTTGCCTCTTTAGGAGATGCGAAAAGTTTATTAGGCGGCACCTTACTGGTCACCCCGCTCAAAGGAACGGACAATCAAGTCTATGCCTTGGCCCAAGGCCCGATTTCTATTGGTGGCTTTAAATACGATCTTTATGGCAATGTGATTCAAAAAAATCATCCCACCACCGGTTTAATACCTGGTGGCGCCATCATAGAAAAAACGCTTTACAATGATATGATCGATAAAACAGGCGGGATTCACCTCATTCTAAACCACCCGGATTTTACCACGGCAGATACCATTGAAGCGGCGATTAATAAACAATTTGGCGAGAATACCGCCCTGGCGCGTTCTGCGCAGGATATTGAAATCCACCCACCACTCCCGGCAAGAAAACACTTTATTCGTTTTGTTAGCCAACTCGAAAATGTGGTGATTACACCGGACAATCTACCAACAGTAGTCGTTAATGAACGCACCGGTGTAGTTGTTGCCGGTGCCGATGTACGCATTGACGCGGTAACTATTTCCCATGGCAATTTACAAGTCTCCATTTCCACCGATTACCAGGTATCGCAACCGACCTTAATCCAAAACATGGGAAGGCAGGTGCGCACCACCATTACGCCGTCCACCAATATTAATGTCAGTGAGCATACGGCCAATACGGTGAAATTAAAACAAGGGGCCACGGTGGCCGATCTCATCAGCGCGTTAACCAAAGTACAAACGTCAACACGCGACATTATTGCGATTTTGGAAAGCTTAAAACGAGCTGGTGCATTACATGCTGAATTAGTTATTCAATAAGGAACTATGATGAACTCAGATGCAACCATACAATTAATCAGCCTGGCTTTAGATGCAACCTTAATGCGTCAAACCGCAATTGCCAATAATGTTGCCAATATCAATACCCCAGGCTATCAAACGCTGGAAGTTAATTTTGAGCAGCAATTAAATGAAAATCATTTAAGCAGCGAAGCAAGTGATTTAGCGATCATTCCCCCCCACTACCAGCTAAGCGATCATCAATCGACTATTGATGAGCAAATGACCTTAAACGTGCAAAATATGACCCACTACCGCGCGCTTGTAAAAGGATTAAATCAAAAATTAGCCATCATGAAACTCGCATTACAAGGGAATAATCAATAATGAATTACGCTCAAATTTACGCCATTGCCAGCCAAGGTATGAATGCAGAAAAATTACGTGTTGATGTAGTTGCCAACAACATTGCCAACCAACACTCATTACAAAAGGCTGACGGCTCGCTCTTTCAAGCAAGCCAAGTAGTAACCACAGCCAAATCATTTGCTGAACTGGTTGATAAGCCCCAGGAAATGGGCATTGATTCAGTTGAGGTGGTTCCTGAAAATCTTCCGCCCAGCAAAGTGTACCAGCCCGGACACCCCGCAGCCGACAAACAAGGTTATGTGAATTACCCCGGCGTAAGTACCATTGATGAAATGACTACCCTTCTGCGTGCATCACGTGCTTATGAAGCCAATATTAAAATAATAAACAGTGCACACAGTCTGTATTTACAAGCCTTAAGCATAGGAGATGAGCGATGAGAATTGATGCGCTTGATAATATATTTCTTAAACCGAATGTCCACAGTGTGGAAACCAGCAAAGAACCAGAAATTCAGTTTTCGACTTGGGTCGCGGAAAAACTAGGCAACACCAACGAGCAACTTAATACGGCCGATCAGGCGTTAAATGAGTTAGCCGGTGGACATACAGAGAATTTACACCAAACCATGTTAACCCTGGAACAGGCCAAACTCTCGTTTCAATATTTGGAACAAATTCGTAACCGCTTGATGAGTGCTTATCAAGATTTATTAAGAGAGCAAATTTAACGTGAATTATTTACAAACTGCCTTGCACTGGTTTAATCACTTAGAATTAAAACGCAAATTAAGTTTAACTCTATCTTTTGCCTTAATTTTTATGGCTACCATCGCGCTTAGCTGGTGGGCGTTATCGCCTTCTTATGCCACCTTGTTTAGTCATTTAGACGAGCAAGATGCCAATAAAGTTTTAAGCCAGCTAGAACAAGAGAATATTTCTTATCAAGTACGCCATGGCGGCCAAGATATTTTAATTGATAAAGATTTAGTCGCCAAAACCCGGCTCAAGATCATGGGCTCCGGCTTGCAATTAGCCGGCAATGTTGGCTTTGAATTGTTTGATAAAAATGATTTTGGCATGACGGATTTTTCACAAAAAATTAATTACCAACGGGCATTACAAGGTGAGCTCGAACGCACTATATCCAGTTTTGATGAAATACGCCAAGCACGGGTGCATTTGGTTATTCCTGAAACTCATTTATTTGATCACGAAGAGAACCAACCTAAAGCGGCAATAACCTTACATTTAAAACAAGCGCTAACGAACCAACAGGTACGCAGTATCCAACAATTGGTCGCGGCCAGTGTCGCCCATTTGAGCTTAAAAAATGTAGTCGTGGTGGATCAAAATGGCAATACACTGTCACAGACAGAAGAAGACCTTTCTTCTACTCATTTTGCCAGTAAAAAAAATATAGAACACTATCTGAATGATAAAGTAACGCAAATGCTCCACAAAATCTTTGCGAAAAACCAGGTCATGGTAAAAATCAATGCCGAAATTAATTACGATGAACTGCAACGTGAATTAATTAAACCACAAACCAAAGGACAAATTACTCACGAAAAAGAAATTAAACATTCCACGGTCGATAAAAAAGGAAAACAAAAAGGCAATCAGGATTTAACGCTGGAAAAAACCTATGAATTTGGCAGTGAAAAAGAATTATTCAAGCGTGCCAGCGGTACAATTGAGCGCTTGTCGATTAGTGTTGTCATACCCCAATATACCGATGCCAAAACCATTGCTCAAGTACAACGATTAATTAAAAATACCGTTGGTTTTAATGAGAAACGTGGGGATGTAATTAGTGTTGAAGCCCTAATTGCACAACCCGTGTTCTCGACAAAACGCCCCTCGCCTATCTTGAATGCAACACCGCAAACGGCCATGACGATTAGTTTTTGGGAAACCATGCACACATATTGGGATAAGGATAAACAATGGCAGGCAATACTTGCTTTACTCTTTTTCATCGCCCTTAGTAGTTCGGGCGCTCTAGTGCTCCGGAGCATCCGCCAAAAAAAACGCCAACAGCTTTTGCTCGAATTAACACAATGGTTAAATCATCATGAATAATGAATTGAAACAAATCTTATTAAATCTTGCCAAGCTCCCACATACAGATCAACAGTGGGTACTTAAACAGCTCACCGCAAAACAAAATGCGCAATTTAATAAATTGCAGGGCCATTCATTGCTCCGTGATGCGCGTAAATTTCGCAAACTATCCGCCCCACAAATACCGATGCTTCAGCAAGAAATACCCTTACCCGAAGCTTGCCAGCAACTGCATCAAGAAGACCCTCTTTATATCGCCATTATTCTCCAACAAGGACAATTTAGCTGGGAACAGCAATTTTTGGCAACCTGTCCCCAAAAACATCCGATCAACGAACTAGTGCAAACCGAAGTTAAGGCATTAAAACCAGCCACCAAGTCGCTCGTTTTTCAACAATGGCAAGCACAACTTAGCTTCCAAGATCACTTGGAGACCATACATGGCTAAATTATACAAAAAAGCCGTCATCAGTAATGAGGAAGTATTTTTAAATCAGCCCAACGTAGAACTTGCCCCTGAACCAGAAAAGTCAATTCGCCAAGTCGATGAAGCACATATAGAGCAGCTCAAAAAAGAAGCTTATGAGCAAGGATATTTAGCAGGAAAAAATGAAGAACGTACCCATAATGAAAAAGAACTAGAGCAACTCAAAAAGCAATTGCAGGCAAGCCTTGCAGCAATTCCTCAAGCCATCGCCCAAAATCGTAGCGACTTAAACAATGAAATTGCCGATATTGTTTTGCTTATCACCCAACAATTTTTTATTGAGCAACAAAAAGATACCCAAGCATTGGGACAACAAATTAATCAGGTACTTGGCCAATTAAATAATAAGCACCATGTTGAACTGTGCCTGCACCCACAAGAAATTACGGCCCTGCAAAATGGCGCCATTCAATTAGATGCAACTCATTTAAATGGTTTAAAAATCAAAAGCGATGAGTCACTTATTTTAGGGGGCTATGTGATAAAAACGAATCATGGTGTTTTTGATGCCAGCATCGAAAAACAAATCGACAAGTTAAAAGAAGTGCTTATACAACTCAAACACCGAGGACAGCATGCATCCCTGGCTTAACACTCTGCAAGCAATCGAGCGCTTAGGTGAAATTGAGCAATTTGTGGGCTTAAAACTGGTTGCCAATGGCCCACCCCAAACATTTATCGGTGAGGTCTGTGACATTCTCGATCAAAACCAGCAAACCGTCATGCAAGCAGAGGTTATTGGTTTTGAGCAAGGCAAAGTCTACCTGATGCCATATGATTCAGTCCAGGTATGTATGGGCTACAAAGTAAGAGCCACCGGGAATCATCTTAGCATTGCGGTTGGCGAAGCACTACTTGGACATGTCGTCGATGCCTTTGCCCAACCCATTGATGAACAAATTAAGCTAACATACACACAACGGGTTTTAACTAAAAATAAAAAAATCAATCCATTAACCAGAATGCCCATCAACGAACGCCTAACTACCGGAATACAAGCCATAGACAGCCTCCTTCCTCTAGGTAAAGGACAACGAATAGGCATCTTCGCCGGCAGTGGTGTTGGTAAAAGTACCTTACTCGGAACCATGGTGCAAAATCTGCAAAGTGAGATTAACGTCATTGCCCTGATTGGCGAACGTGGCCGCGAAGTAAATGACTTTATCGTGAATCATCTGGATGAGGCTACCTTAAAAAAATCCGTATTGGTCGTCTCCTGCAGTGATGAATCCGCCTTAATGCGCCGCCAGGCGGTTTATACAGCAACGGCCATTGCTGAATATTTCTGCCAGCAAAGTAAGCAGGTCATGTTGTTTATGGATTCAATTACCCGTTTTGCCATGGCACAAAGAGAAATCAGTCTCAGCTTAGGCGAACCACCAACTGCTCGTGGCTATACCCCCAGTGTTTTTGCCTTGCTCCCAGGAATCATTGAGCGTACGGGAAATTTTAAAGAGCAAGGAAGTATCAGTGCCTTATACACGGTACTTGTCGAAGGCGATGACTTTAATGAACCACTAGCCGATCACATGCGTGCCTTGTTAGATGGTCATATTGTGCTGACCCGAGAATTAGCGCAACGAGGGCATTATCCCGCGATATCGATACTGCAAAGTGTCTCACGTCTGGCCAAACACATAGTCGCGCCAGAGGAACAACAGCTTATCAATCAAATCATCGCCACGCTCAGCCTCTATCAGCAGAATAAGGATTTGATTGAAGTGGGCGCTTATAAACCAGGAAATAATGCGCTTTTAGATGAGGCAGTTGAACGACTTCCGGCCATTAACCAGCTCCTCATTCAAGATAAAAACCACTTTTTATCCTTTGATGAACTCATGCACCGCTTTAAGGATATTTTACGATGAATCAGCCACTCAATGCCCTGATGAGCAAATTAAACTGGCAACTTAATGAACTTAATCTACATTTACACGAGTCACAAACCCAGTCTCAGTCGCTAACCACGCAAATTCAGGCGATTGATGGCCTCATTAATCAAGCGCGCCCAAAGTCTTTAGTGATTAACCCTGAGCTGGAAATGAATCGACTGAACTTCATGACCCAGGAAGCAAACAAAAAAGATGAGTTAAGCGCCGAACTAAAAAATCATCAGGATGTCGAACGCAAATTAAAGGAAAAAATACAACGCGTCAAAACCGAATTAAAGATGTTGGAAAAGTACTTAGAGCGCGAAGAATCAAGTCACCACGAACAACAGAAAAAAGCACATGATAATGCACTGGACGAATGGGTTATCCAAAAAAGGGAATCACTATGAAAATTGACGAATTAGCTCCGTGGACTAGCGAGCAGCAAGCGCAAACAAAAAAACCACACCCTGCCAATTTTGGCAATTGGTTAGGTGAATCTGAAGACTGGGTCAAAGAACCCAACTGGCAACAATTAATTAGTCCCACCCAACAAAGCACTGGGGATGAATACTATTGGCAGCACCAAACACAATTGCAACAATCCCGTTTGCATTTCGATGCCCTCCCCCAAGAAAACCGACAACAACAACCAATAATGGACACTACAGAAACGTCGATTTTTGCGACAACAACCAAACAAGAACCAACAGCTCTGATGGAAGAGCGCTCGCAATTAAATGACCTCGGCCCCTATAGAGAAAACTATGATGCCTGCGCAAAAAAATTCGCGCCGTTAATTCATGCGTTAATACAAGCTTTAGAGCAATCAACGCTCCCCCTGGCCACCAGCAATAAAAAAACGACCCAGGTGACAAACAACCAAGACAACAGCATAAAATGGGTAAACGAGAGTCTAAATCGCCGCATCCAATTTAAAAATAACCACTTATTTATCCAAGGCGAACACGCAGAACTCACCTTAAATCTGCACTCATGCGACAAAAAAGAACAAAAAAAACTCATACAACTAATCCAGAATCATTTAAAGCAAAAAGGCTTGGTATTAAGCCGTTTAATTATTAATGGAGTAAACAATGACTGAACCTGTTAATGGCGTGGATGTAGGCCAGGCGGATTACATGAAAGTATTCATGCAAGAACTAACCTATCAAGACCCCTTAAAACCAATAGACAACCGTGAATTCATGGCACAAATGGCCCAGTTTTCAACATTGCAGCAAGCAAGCGCAAGCAATGAAAATTTAATGAAGTTAATACAATTACACTATGGCAATCGTGGGCTCAGTTTATTAGGTCATAGTGTGAAAATCACTGGCGAAGAGGGATACGGCCTGGTAGAAGCCATCCGTTTTACAGAGGAGCAAATGCCCGAAGTAAGAATCCAAAGGGAAAATGGCGGCGAGCCCTGGGTAGACGTAAACCATATTTATGAGGTAGAAAAATAAATGAGTAATACCTACTATAGCAGCTTATCAGGAATGCTTGCCGCGAGCTACGGCTTACAAAATACCTCAAACAACATCGCCAACATGCAAAGTCATGGCTTTAAACGCAGCGATGTCTTCTATTCCTCATTAGGCAATGGCCAGGGTGAAGAAGGAATGGGGCATGGTGTTCGTGTTAGTGGGATGCGGACTAATTATGGCCCGGGGAATTATTTAAAAGGCATGGGGGACTCTGACTTGGCAATCGTAGGTCATGGTTTTTTTGTGGTTAAATTAAAAAATAATGAATTTGTTTATACCCGTGATGGGCATTTTAACTTTGAAGATGGGATCTTAATTGATCGCAAAACAGGCGGGCAAGTCCAGGGTTATGATAGCGCAGGAAATCTGGCACCGATTCATGAGAAAGGCCCGCAAACGACGCCCGGGAAAGCAAGTCGTGATATTTTTCTCAAAGGAAGTTTTGTTGCTCATCTAATCGATGAGAAAAAAAATACCGACCCCAACATACCCGATCCCAACATACCGGATCCCACACCTAAAGCTCCAACTGAGAAAAAAAATAAATATGAAAATGTGGTCTTAACGCTTGATAAAATTTACGATGCCCAAGGCAAAGCGCATAAAGTCACCTTTGAATTTAAAAATGAACCGCCTTTGGGAGAACAGTATAACCTAGAAAAATTTTGGGTATTAGAGGATGTTCATTGTGACGATAAAGATGTAGATATAACTCCTTATTACGATCAAAAAATAGAGTTTGCTTATTCTAGTTCAGGAGCAGAACCTGGAAAAGACAGCATTCAATTTGGGTTAAATGGCAAACAAGTTAATATTTATTTTGGAAGCGCACATAATGGTAGTACTAATTCCGTGCAACTAGACACAGTAGAAGGTGCATTTTCTAATGAAAAACGAACGAACATCGAAATTGACTACAATGATGGCTATGGCGTAGGCAAACAAAGTTATTGGTCCTTCGATGAGGAAGGGCAAATAGCCTATTACTATGATAATGGACAAACTATTAAAGGCATTCATGTTGGTCTTGCGCGCTTCGATGACATGGAAAATAACCTTATCCAAACCCAAGATAATTTTTTCCGGGCAAAAACCAATAGAGGCATTCATTATGGGCGACCGAATAACAATGGTTTTGAATGCATTAGAGCAAATGAATTAGAAGCCTCCAACGTCGACTCCACTGCCGAATTTGCGAACATCGTTGTTTTACAAAGAATGTTCCAGGCCTGTTCGCAAATCATGGACATAGACAAGCAATTATTAGAAGAATTGGAATCTAAATCATGAAGCCATATCGCTTAATTAATGCCTCCGAACTGCAGGCGCTAAATCAACATTTTAGTCAGGTCGTAGCGGATTGGAATGAAGAATACGCGCTCATGCCGCTTAGTCTGCAACTAAGCCCAACCCCCAAAGACTACAAGGTGCTCAAGGCGCAAAGACTACAGGAAGCGAGTGATGATTTAGCCATGGTTGCAGGCGATTATTTAACGGTGCTCAATTACGCTTTATTTAATTGTGATAAACCCAGTTTTCATGCCACCAGCCAAAAACTTGGGCTGAGCTTACTAAGTGCCTTGTGCAAAAGCGAACTGTGTACGCTGCAGCAAAATACTGGCGAAATTTCCGACTGGTTTTATGCTGGCTCGACCAGTTTGTTACTAAGCCTTAGTTGTGCGCAAAGTCATTTTACCCTGGCCCTAAATCCAAATTGGGTCTATCAACAATTGCCAAAGAAGAAAACGCTGGTGATGCTAGACTCTCTGGATGAGGCTTTAGCAGAGCATACGGTTAAGCTGTGTCTGGAATTACTCCCTAGTAAATTATCAGTAAACCATTTAGCGGGCATACAAGTCGGTGACGTACTCTCAACCACTCACCCATTAAGTACGCCCCTAAGACTAATCTGTGGAAATGAGCTATTGGCACAAGCAGAATTAGGTTACTCCGCGCACCATAAATCAATTGTATTAAAGAGGTCATCATGAGTATTACGGTAAAAAAAGTAAATTTAACGGAACACCCACCGCAACAAACGGAAGGACAGTTCATTAATAAAAATTATTTGGGTTTAGTGGGGGATATTGAAGTGCAATGTACCGTGCGTATTGGCACTTTAAATCTGACGATTGCCGAGTTGAAAGAACTTAAATCGGGACAGGAATTGCACTTGGAACAAAAGACTCATGAGCCTGTAGAGATTGTGCTTAATGAGCGCGTTATTGCACGTGGGGAGTTAATGAGCCATGAAGATCATTTTGCAGTACAGATTACGGAAATTTATTCATGATTGACCAAGTTTTATTGTGGAATGTGAGCACAGTATTGGGCCATATAACCCATGGCCATCAAAAACCGTTAAGGCCCTCCAGCCCCGTTCGAGCTAAGGAGGCATTTATACCGTATCAAAACCTGGCGCCAAGACGAACAATGCTTCGAGACAGCGCTAAAACGCTTCATCAATCCGAACGATCAAAAAAAAGCCTTCGCTATACGGCGCCACTATGGCGTATAGCCCAATCCACGGTTTTATTTTTTTTATCGAGCGTATTGCATGCGCAAAGTACGTTAGCTTTTAAAAAAGAACCGCTAAGTACAGTACATTGGTTTCCCTACCTATTAGTGCTTGCTATTTTATTAGTCGCCCTACTTGTTCTAGCCAAAAAATCAAAGGGCTTAACTACGAACAACGGCAAAAACCTGATTATTGAAAAAATCCCCATTAACCATAAAACGCAAATCTATGTGCTTGATTACCAAGGTCAACGTTTTTTAATTGCCGATAATCAAAATGCTCTGGCCATTCACCCCTTACACGAGGGAAAACCTTCCTTATGAAGATTCAACAATTTATTGTCACGTTTATTTTATTAAGCGCCCCTTTAGCCTGCCTAGCAGGAACAAACATCGGCCCTATCCATTTGGAGCAGGATAATATATCCCCTGCTCTGCAAGCCTTTGCCGTGCTTACTGTGTTAAGTTTGGCGCCTAGTATTTTAATCATGTTGTCCTCATTCACACGAATTGTGGTTGTCCTTTCGATGTTGCGTAATGCATTAGGCTTACAACAGACCCCACCCAATACTGTCATTATTAGTTTGTCCTTATTCCTGACTTTATTTACGATGATGCCCGTGGCCAAAACAATTTATAACGAGGCATATCTACCGTACGAAGCGCATCAAATGAATACAGAAACCTCTTTGAATAATGCAATAAAACCATTAAAAAAATTTATGTTGCAACAAACGCGAGAAAAAGACATGAACGTCATTTTGCAATTAGCCAAGGAACCCATGCCCTCTTCTGCGGAAAAAATTAAATTCTATCAACTCATCCCTGCCTTTTTATTAAGCGAATTACAAACCGCGTTTCAAATTGGCTTTATGATTTTTTTACCGTTTCTATTGGTTGATCTAATTGTTTCAGGAATCTTAATGACAGTGGGCATGATGATGATGCCGCCAATGAGCATTTCTTTGCCCGTCAAGATCTTATTATTTATTTTAATCGATGGATGGGATTTAGTGGTGCAAGCTTTAGTGGGCAGTTTCCATTAACTTAAGGTGAGTCATCGATGTGAAATAAAGCGTTACCTAAACCTCAAGTTAATTTAAAAAAAGCCTATCGTGTGATCGGAATCCTTAAATTCCTCAGGTTCCTTATAACCATCGCTATAACCCGTAGTAAACGCAGCAATGCTGGCACCAGAACGAGTTACCAAATGAGCCATACCATGGGGAATACTTAGAACTGCAAGTAACGTAGAAATAGCTGCTGTTAAAAGCGCCACGCCGGTAAACTTCAAAGCGCAACCAGCTATGCCTTGAGCATCATTATAAAGGGCAGTATTTTCTAACAAATAAGCACCTCCTGCAACAAGCAAACTCCCAACGAAAACAACGGAGGCGATAGCCGAAACAATCAAGGAATAGCCTGCCAGAACCACCCCTGCAACCGGGTAAATAAGCGGAGCAACTACTCCTCCGACAATATGTCTGCCATTTTTATATGGGGTAAAAAAGCCTGGACGTTTTTTATAGAGTTCATAGGCTCTGGATGCGATACCTTCCACGCTAGAGTTATGATTGGAAAATATATAATTAACTTCACGATCACCATATAAACCAAACATAAAATCCCCCTGAGAATTAAAATAACCCATTATGCTCACAAAAAACCAGTTCGTCAAATTTACAACCTAAGTAAGCATTATTAAATCATCCTCTATTGTTACGATATTACACAACGTAAACGTCACCACCATCAGCGCCTAATCTAAATAACGTCGTACTGAATAAAAAATCAGAACCGAGCTTGATTCCTTCTCAGCCCAAACGGAGCGTAGAAAAGTAAAGTTTTACTCGATTTCTTATCCAAAACTGGCATTAAATAAAAAAGTTCATTGCATATTCTATTTGTTTTGGTTTTTCTTCTTGTTTTTCTGGCGAGAAAGCAACATAACCGGCTAAAGTTGCTCCAGTGCGCGTAAAAAACAAAAGAGGGGTATGAAATAAACTAATGACCGCCAATAAGGTACTAACAACGGTGGCTAGTAGTGCTAAGCCCGCAATATGAAAAGCAGTTCCTGCATTTTCAATGGATTCATCGCAA
>NZ_JH413832.1:20632-71241 GCF_000162755.2 Legionella drancourtii LLAP12 | reverse complement strand
TCTCTCTTTTTTAGCACAAGATGAAAATAATCTCACACTATTAGTGAAAATCAGCGATCTTTATCTTGAATTGGATGATTTAGATTCAGCTCAAGAATATCTAAATAAAGCCAGTGCCCTTGATCGTATAGCATGTCTTGGTCATCAAGGTTTGCTTCATTTAAATCAAGGACAATTTGCGCAAGCGAAAGAGTATTTTATTGAAGCATTAAATCATGAAGAAACACCTGCTCTGCGTTACAATTTAGGGTTCACCCATTTTATTGCTTCTGATTTAGAAAATGCCGCCCAAGTATTGTCGCCCCTAATTAAGGGAGAACATCATCCAGAGGCCAAGCTGCTCATGGCACGCATACTGCATGGACAAGGAGATTTAGAACAAGCGCGTGATTTAATCAATGATGTATTAGCCCATGATGCAGATGATTCAGAAGCATTAGGATTACTGGCCTTAGTGTATTTTGACCTGGATGAAATAGAGCGCGCCGCCCAAGCATCTGCTCGTGCTTTGGCATTAAATCCTGATAATTATGATGCACAATTAATTGATGCGCTGTCACGCTTAACTACGCAAGAAACAAGTGTAGAAGAACTAGAAAAATTACTGCAGCTCAATCCTGATGATTGCCGCCTTTGGTTTGCTTTAGGCAATGTTCACATGAGTCAGGGCGCTCTTGATTTAGCAGAGCACAGTTTAAGAAAAGCAATTGAAATTTACCCTGAATTCTATGATGCCTATATTGCCCTGGGATGGTGCCTATTACTGCTCGATAATGTAGATGATGCGTTAATTATTTATCAAGCTGCTGCAGGAATTGTTCCTGAATTAGCTGATTCTTGGGGTGGTTTGGCTTTAGTCGCGGCATTAAATGAAGACTTCTTAAACGCGGAGCGGTTAATACAAAAATCTAAAGACTTAAATTCAGATTGTTTCCTTGCTGAAATTGCCGAATCAATTTACTTTAATCATAAAAATCCGCTGAAAGCAAAAGAGCATTTAGTTAACGCCTTGAAAAATACTAAAGTGCCTGCCAGTGAAAAATTAGCGTTTATTATTGAAGATATGCAAGGTACAACACAGTTTCATTAACAAAAACAATTGTTGTTTGTTACCGCTCCCAGCTCAAAACGCCCTTCTCCCTGTGATGGCCATAAGCGTCAAGTTAAGGAAAAATCCGCTACCTACTTCCCGCGGCTTGTCTGCGGGAAGTAGGGGCTGGGTATTTTCAGGTGTAAAAGATAATAGTTCCTTAAGTAAATGCCATTCCCCTTACCCTGAAAAATGCTTTTCAAGCTTTATCTCTCCAATCAGCAGAACAATTAATGAAATCACAAGCCCTTAAAACGGAATTAAATCTATGTTAAAAACCTTTTAAATTGACATAATAAAACTCTATTTGTAAAATGAATGACATTATATTAATGACGAGTACAAAGGTTTTCTATGCAGCAACAATTGGGCACGCAAAATGACCGTTACCAAAAAAGAGGAGCTGAATTAGTCCAAATATTCACAGTAAGACCGACTAGTGTGACCTCTCTTGATTTGAGCTTCAAGCAACTTGGCAGAAAAACCAGAACTAAGTTAGCCCAGATATTCGCCGCAATACCAGCCAACGTGACCTCACTTAATTTAAGTAGCAATGACCTTTACAGAAAAACAGAAGCTGAGTTAATCCAGGCATTCACCGCAATACCAGCCAACGTAACCTCACTTAATTTAAGCCGCAATAGCCTTGATGAAAAAAAAGGAGTTAAAGTAGCCCAAGTATTCGCCGCAATACCGCCCAGTGTGAGCTCACTTGATTTAAGCAACAATCACCTCGGCCTCCAAACCGAAACTGAATTAACCCAGGCATTCGCCGCAATACCGCGCAGCGTGACCTCACTTGATTTAAGCCGCAATGACCTTGATAGAAAAACTGGAGCTGAGTTAGCCAAGGCATTCGCCGCAATACCAACCAGCGTGACCTCACTTAATTTAAGCCGCAATCACCTTGTGAGCAATGAGTTTCTTAGTATCCACCCCGGAGCTGAGTTAGCTCAGGCATTTGCCGCAATACCGGCCAGCGTGACCTCACTTGATTTAAGCCACAATCGTCTTGGCGACAAAACCGGAGCTGAGTTAGCCCAGGCGTTCGCCGCAATACCGCGCAGCGTGACCTCACTTAATTTAAGTAGCAATGACCTTGGCAGCAAAACCGGAGCTGAGTTAGCCCAAGCATTCGCCGCACTACCACCCAACCTGACCTCACTTAATTTAAGCAACAATAACCTTAGCCAAAAAACCGGAGCTGAGTTAGCCCAGACATTCGCCGCAATACCAACTGGCGTGACCTCACTTGATTTAAGCGGCAATTACCTTGGCAGCAAAACCGGAGCTGAGTTAGCCCAGGCATTCGCCGCAATACCACCCAATGTGACTTCACTTCATTTAAACTACAATTACCTTGGCGGTAAAACCGAAGCTGAGTTAGCCCAGGCATTCGCCGCACTACCACCTAGCGTAACTTCACTTAATTTGAGCGACAATTTCGTTCCAAATTTTTTCAGAAAATCAAACCAACTGAACATCTTTCCTCCTAGTATGCAAACCGTTTATTTGAGCGAGAAAGAGTATAAAGCAATGACTACAGATCAACATGCATCATTAGATAATAATAACGGCCCATTAAATAACTCTTCTGCGCCCATGAATATTAGCACGCAGGTTTTAGGTGGTTTTATTGCAGCCCTAGGGATTACCGCCATAGCCATTGCATTTACGGTGCTTAATGCTGCAACTTTGGGCACAGTAGGATTAGTAGTCGCCGGTTTAGGAGTAGCTTCTGTTCTTGCTGGAGTTGGGTTATTTGCTACGAGCACCTACAAAAATACGCCAACAACACCAAATGAAGCTTTAGGTGATTTTGCGAATTTTGATTATTAATTTGAGCTGTTCTCACTTAAGCATCAACGCATTTTTATTTCACAAAATTTAGACGTTCTCAAAGGACTGTTGCGAATGACACTTTATTATATCTTTTACGCCTGCCCTTCCAAACTCTGCATCCAGGGACCTGTTCGCGGGATGCAGAGTTTGGGGGCAATACCAGATAAAAAGCAGTAATCGCTACTTGCTAACCTCGCTCACCCAACCACCGCCTAAAGCTTTTATCAAACCCACCGCAGAGGTCATGAGTAAACCATCCACATTATTAGCAGCCTGCTCTGCGGCAAAAGCAGTAATTTGCGCCGTAAGCACACTGCTATAATTCACCGTTCCCGCTTTGTATTGATTAAGCACTAATTTAAGTGCTAAGCGAGCACTGGCGGCAGCTTTATTTTGTACTACACTTTGCTCACGTAAAATACGTAAGGAAATCAAATTATCCTCGACATCCTGAAAGGCAGTAAGAACTACTTGGCGGTATGCTGCAAGTTGCGCAACATAAGCATTTTTTGCGGCGCGTACTGTCGCGGCACGCAAACCACCATCAAAAATAGTTTCCGCCAATTGCAAACCAGCAGACCAACCTACGGAAGGTGTATGAATCAGTTTATGAAAACTATTACCTGAAGCGGTGGCGGAACCTGTTAAACTTAGTGATGGAAAATAAGCTGCCACCGCAACACCTATTAAGGCGCTGTATTGTTGCAATAAACGTTCCGACTGTGCAATGTCTGGTCTGCGCTCCAACCACACTGAAGGTACTGTTAACGGGATGGTTGGTGGCTTTGTTTGCAATGGCATAAACTTTAAGGATAAATACGCTGGTGGACGACCAATTAACACCGCAATTGCATGCTCATACTGACCACGTAAAATACCATTATTCAATGCCGACGCTTGTGCTGTTTCCAATTGACTTCGTGCTTGCACTACATCCGCTTGCGAAGCAACCCCTGATTTATATTGATTAATAGTTAATTGTAATATGCCTTTATATGACTTGACCGTATTATCTAAAAATCGTTGATTCTTATCCAAAGTGCGTAATTCAAAATAATATTGCGCTAAAGAGCCTTGGGCTGACAATCGCGTTACGCCAATTAAAGCGGCGTTGGATTCGGCTAAAGAACGATCTGCCTCCACCGTGCGACGAACCAAACCCCAAATATCAGGTTCCCAACTTGCATTTAGGATCCCGGTATAACTGGTTGATGTCCTTGCTGTTGATTGCGAACCCGTTGCTGCGGTACCAACTGAAGTTGAGCCCCCGGATGAGCTGATAAAGGATGTTGCACCACCACCCTGACGCTGACGAAGAAGACTAAATGTACTACTTATTGTCGGAAAAAAACTGGCACGAGCTTCATCAACGATGGCAAGGGATTGATGATAAGTTGCTTGTGCGTTAGCGATGTTTTGATTGTAATGATTCAACTGCTCCTCTAAATCATTTAAAACCGGATCCTTAAATATTTTCCACCACTCACCACGATCCAGGTCATCTTGGGGCTTTATAGGCTTCCAGTTTTTATTTTTAGGTCCTGCCACCATTTTGCCCTTAGCCTCTTTAAATTCAGGCGAACCGACTACCTTTGGGCGTACATAATTAGGGCCGACCAGACAGGATGAAAGCAAACAGGTTATTAGAGGTACTATTGACCATCTAAGTAATCGATTAGGATGAGTGACCATAGGCACCTCGTGTAGATTTAATTTGCGCCATGAATCGGCGTAAACGTATGCTTGCTGTATCCAATGCTAAATAAATCACGGGCGTGGTATACAGAGTAAGTAATTGACTAAGGATTAAACCACCAACAATAGCAATACCCAATGGACGTCTTAATTCAGAGCCGACCCCAAAACCAATCACTAAGGGCAAAGCACCTAACAAAGCAGCCATAGTCGTCATCATAATTGGACGAAAACGTAATAAGGCAGCTTCATAAATTGCCTCTCGCGGCGATTTATTTTCTTGGCGTTCAGCATCCAAGGCAAAATCAATCATCATAATTGCATTCTTTTTCACAATACCAATCAACAAAATAATGCCAATAAACGCAATAATACTCAGATCCGTACGACATAATATTAAAGCCAATAAAGCACCAACGCCGGCCGATGGCAACGTAGATAAAATAGTAAGGGGATGAATCAAGCTTTCATACAGCATACCCAACACAATATATACTGCCAATAATGCTGCCATAATCAAATATTTTTCATTAGCAAAAGATTCTTGAAATGCTTGCGCGGTGCCTTGAAATGCCCCACGCATGGTGGGTGGCAATCCCATGTTACTGATCATATCGGTAATCGTATTTACCACTCCTCCAAGCGAGGTTCCTGGAGCTAAATTAAATGAAAAAGTAGCTGCCGGTGTTTGGCTTTGATGATTGACCGACAATAAGGTAGAACCGGGTTTAAAGCTGGCAAATGCAG
Source organism: Legionella drancourtii LLAP12 (assembly GCF_000162755.2). GTDB lineage: Bacteria > Pseudomonadota > Gammaproteobacteria > Legionellales > Legionellaceae > Legionella > Legionella drancourtii. The sequence continues at coordinate 65,867 of NZ_JH413832.1, read as the reverse complement.
ATAGTGGAACCTCATTTCCTGCTGCCGACAACACATAAATCTCATCCAATACCTTAGGATATTGCCAATATTTTTGCGCCACATTCATCACCACAAAATATTGGTTCATCGGCATATACATCACTGAAATCTGACTTTGCCCAAAAGCATGATAGAGTACTTGATCGATTTGCGCTGGGGTAATACCAAAACGCGAAGCAGTGTCATGATCCACATTCACAAAAAGCTGCAAACCGTGATTGAGCTGGTCATTATTCAAATCAGAAATACCCGGAATCTTAGCCAATTGTTCCATAATACGTGGGGTCCAGTTTGCAAGATCTTGCAAACTGTCAGAGGACATGGTGTACTGAAATTGTGCCGCGCTTATTCTACCCCCAATGGTTAAATCCTGCGCGGATTGCATGTACAAAGTAGCCCCCTTGATTGCCGTTAATTTACTGCGTAAACGTGCTAAGACCTGCTCCGTAGGAATATTTTGATGCTTAGGAACTTTGAGCATAATAAATACAGACCCTGTATTCGAGGTATTACCACCTGGACCAGTACCAATAAAAGCGGCAATATTCGCTACGGCAGGATCTTGTTTAATAATGGAAACACATTGGATCAATTTTTCCTTCATCGCTTGGAATGAAATATTTTGATCCGCCCGTAAAGAGCCAGCAATACGGTCTGTTTTTTGTTGGGGGAAAAATCCTTTAGGGATCGCGACAAATAGATAAATGGTAAGAAAAATAGCACCAACAGTAAGCACTAACATCATTGTTGGATGCACTAAAGCCCAACGCAAACCTTTGCTATAGCGCAATTTAACACGCTCCATAAAATTCATAAAATGATTCGTTTGTTCCCCTTCATTTCCACGCAATAATCGCGAGCACATCATGGGTGTTAAGGTTAAAGAAATCACTAATGAAATAAGAATAGCGACTGAAAGCGTGACCACAAATTCACGAAATAAGCGCCCGACAATACCCGTCATCAGCAAAATAGGAATAAAAACGGCAATTAAAGATATACTCATAGATAATACGGTAAAGCCAATTTCTTTAGAACCATCATAAGCCGCTTGCAGTGGCTTTTTACCCAGAGCAATATGACGTGAAATATTTTCCAAAACCACTACAGCATCATCAACTACAAAGCCAGTTGAAATAGTTAAAGCCATCAATGATAAATTATCCAAACTGTAATTTAATAATTTCATTACCGCAAAGGTACCTAACAACGATAAGGGGACGGCAATCCCAGGAATCAACATAGCACGCACACTGCCGAGAAAAAGATAGGTTACAAAAATTACCAAGAACATGGCGATTAATAAGGTTAACTCCACATCATGCAAGGAGGTCCGAATTGTGGTGGTGCGATCCATTAAAATATTTAAGTTAATCTCACTAGGAATCGAAGCTTCCAATTGCGGCAATATTTTTTTCACATAATCCACCGTCTTAATTACGTTTGCCCCAGGTTGCTTGAATAAAACCAGCAGAACAGCCGGTTTTCCATTTGCGAGTCCCGCATTATGTACATCGGCCACCGAGTCGATTACATTGGCTATATCAGAAAGCCGCACCGGATTATTATTATTATAAGAAATAATAAGCGGCGCATAGTGCGCGGCTTTGAGCATTTGATCATTACTTTTAATTGTTGACAACGTGCCATCGTTATTAACAACTTGTCCCTTGGCTTGATTCACATTTGCTGCGGCAATGGTTGTTGCCAGCTGATTTAGTCCTATTCCATATTTATTGAGTGTTGTTGGATTAATTTCCACGCGCACAGCCGGCAATGAACCACCGCCTACGTTTACTTGCCCAACTCCTTCAATACGTAGGATTTTTTGCTGGAGTATTGTCGATGCGACATCGTACATTTTCCCGGGGGTATACTTATCAGAAGTCAGGCCAATAATCATGATTGGTGCATCGGCTGGATTAACTTTGCGATAAGTAGGATTATTCGTCAAATTCGTGGGTAATTGGCTCAACGCCGCATTGATGGCTGCCTGTACATCCCGAGCAGCACCATCAATATCACGTGATAAATCAAATTGAATCGTAATACTTGATTGCCCCAACGTACTGGATGAGGTAATTTGCGTAATGCCAGCAATACGACCTAACTGGCGTTCCAAAGGAGTTGCTACAGAAGTTGCCATAACCTCGGGACTGCCACCAGGCAAAGAAGCTTGAACGGTAATGGTTGGGAAATCAATTTGTGGCAATGGTGCCACAGGTAATAAATTAAAAGCGAGAATACCAGCAAAGCTTAGACCTAAAGCCAATAAAATTGTTGCTATTGGTTTGCGAATAAACAATGCAGATAGATTCACGTTTCAACCTCTTGCGAGCCGTGATTCTTCCGACCATACTCCATCACCCGTCGTGAAATACGATCAAAAGTCAGGTAAATAACGGGCGTGGTATAGAGCGTCACTAATTGACTAACAATCAAACCACCAATAATGGCAATACCCAATGGGCGCCGCAATTCCCCACCCATGCCGCTACTTAAAGCCAAGGGTATAGCGCCTAACATCGAAGCCATAGTCGTCATGAGAATTGGACGAAAACGCAGTAAGGCCGCCTCATAAATTGCATCGAAAGGATTTTTTTTATATTCGCGCTCCTGTTCCAAAGCAAAGTCGATCATCATAATGGCATTTTTCAACACAATACCAATCAACAAAATAATCGCAATCAAGGCAATAATACTGAGTTCATTATTCGTCAAATATAAAGCCAATAATGCCCCCATAGAAGCAGAAGGCAAAGTAGAGAGAATAGTTAACGGATGAATATAACTTTCATAGAGCACCCTAAAATAATATAAACCACCACAATTGCCGCAACAACTAACCAACCTTCATTCGCCAGTGCGTTTTCAAAACTTTTTGCGGTCCCTTGAAATCCCGCCTCGACATTAATCGGCATGTTAAGGCTTTTTTTTGCTGCATTAACTTCAGTGATGGCATCCCCTAAAGAAGCATTTGCGGCAAGATTAAAAGAAAGGGTTGCCGCTGGAAACTGATCCTTATGTGCAATCACTAACGGCCCTAAGGTTTGCGAAAGATTGGCAAAAGTTTTGAAAGGCACGGAGCCACTGCTAGTAACCAGAGTTGCGGAACCGGGGCTTTGTGAATTAGTAACTGTTGAATTAATATATAAATTTTCAAAGGCAACTGCTGCTTTTTGCAATAAAGGTACGACTTCAAGTACTACTCGATACTGATTACGTTGAGTAAACATAATCGATATTTGCCGCTGACCAAAGGAATCATATAAGGTATCGTCAATCATTTGCATGGTAATACCCAGCCTGGAAGCTGTATCGCGATCGATATTAATGGTGGTCACTAAACCCTTATTTTGTTGATCACTATTCACGTCCTTCAAAATAGGAATTTTCCGCATTTTCTCTAACATTAACTGCGACCATTTTGTTACATCAGCACTATCTGGAGCACTCACGCTGTATTGGAATTGTGTACGACTAGTTAACGTATCAATCGTTAAATCCTGTACTGGCTGCATATACAGCGTTGCACCAACAACTTTTTTAAGTTTGGATTGCAAACGATTAATCACTTCACTGGCATCAAGACGCTCATCTAATGGTTTTAAATTAATAAGGATACGCCCGCTGTTTAATGTTGCATTGGTACCATCTATACCAATAAATGATGAAAGATTTTCAACGGCAGGATCGGTAAGCACAACATCAGCCAAAGCTTGCTGACGCTCAGCCATAGCGGGAAAAGAAAGAGAATCTGCCGCAACAGAAATTCCTTGAATTACGCCGGTATCCTGGATGGGAAAAAATCCTTTAGGAATGAGGTACAACAAAATTGCCGTGATCAATACCGTAATGAAAAAAACCAATAAAATAAACGGTTGACGTGCAAGTACCCAGCCTAAGGAACCTTTATAACGTTCAATCACATAATTTAAATTATTCTCTAGAAACTGTTCAAACTTATTCGTTTTCCGTTCGCTTTCAGGTTTTAATATTCGTGAACACAACATGGGAGTTAAGGTTAGAGAGACAAAAGCTGAGATTGCAATAGTTATAGTTAAGGTCAATGCAAACTCACGAAATAATCGCCCAACGACATCCCCCATAAACAATAAAGGAATTAATACCGCAACCAATGAAATCGACAAGGAAATAATGGTAAAGCCAATTTGGGCAGCTCCTTTATGTGCAGCGTCTAATGGTGCTTCACCCAGTTCGATATAACGCATGATGTTTTCAATCATAACAATCGCATCATCAACCACAAAGCCGGCAGCAATGGTTAAACCCATTAGCGTCAGGTTATTCAGACTAAATCCAAGCAAGTACATTAAACCTAAAGTGCCCACGAGCGCCAACGGAACCGATATGCTGGGAATAATTGTTGCCGGTAATTTTCGTAAAAACAGAAAAATCACCATAACGACCAAGGCTACAGAAAGGAGCAATTCAAGTTGCACATTTTCTACTGAGGCACGAATACTGGTGGTACGGTCGGTAAGCACTTCCACATTTATTTGAGCAGGAATAGCTGCCCTCATTTGCGCCAATAAACGTTTAACACGCTCGGCAACTTCAATAACATTGGCACCAGGCTGACGTTGAATATTAAGAATAATTGCCGGCTCTTTATCCATCCATGCAGCTTGCATGGTATTTTCTGCCCCATCAATCACTTGAGCGACATCAGATAAACGCACCGGAGCACTATTTTGATAGGCCACAATTAAGGGACGATAAGCGGATGCAGATAAAAGCTGGTCATTTGCATTAATCGTGTAGGCTAAGCGTGGACCATCAAAATTTCCTTTAGCCGCATTCACGTTGGAAGCAACAACCAGAGTGCGCACATCCTCCATTGTTAAACCATAAGAAGATAATGCGTTTGGATTGGCTTGAATACGAACAGCCGGGCGCTGTCCGCCACCAATACTAACCAAACCAACGCCGGTTAACTGGGAGATTTTAGGTACCAAGCGCGTTTCTGCATAGTCTTCTACTTTGGTCAAAGGCATGTTTTTTGATGTTAAAGCCAAAGTAATAATGGGGGTATCTGCTGGATTTACTTTACTGTAAACAGGAGGATTAGGCAGATCTTTAGGCAGATAACTACTGCCTGCATTAATGGATTGTTGTACTTCTTGTTCAGCAACATCTAACCCCACCTCCAGATTAAATTGCAACGTAATAATAGAGGAACCGTTAGAACTATTTGAAGTCATTTGCTCCAAGCCTGGCATTTGTCCAAATTGCCGTTCCAGTGGCGCAGTTACCGTAGTACTCATTACATCGGGACTGGCGCCTGGATAAAAAGTTGAAACCTGGATTGTAGGGTATTCTACATCGGGTAAAGCAGAAACAGGTAATAATTTATAAGAAAGCACTCCACTGAGGAAAATGGCAAACATTAATAATGAAGTTGCAATTGCTCTTGCTATAAATGGGCCGGAAATACTCATGTGACACTATGCACCTTGCCATCATGATTCATTGTGCTGCGAAGAGCATACTGGGAAACGTGGGCTTTTTTAATAGTATATGAAGCTTGTACCACAACCCTTGAGCCATTCATTAATTTATCAGCACCATCAACAATTACGTGTTGGCCGGGCGCTAAACCACTTGTAATCACGGTATCATCTCCACTGGCAGGTCCCATGATAATTTTTTTGGCGGTTACGGTATTATCCGCATTGAAGACATAAACAAAATCCTCCGTTGTGGTATGTTGCACTGCTGAAGAAGGAACTAGAGTGGCATTGTGCAACGTATTTACCAGAATTTTTATATTCACGAACTGGTTAGGAAATAATTTATTTTCTTTATTATCAAATACAGCCCTTAGTTTTACAGTACCAGTGGTTGGATCAATTTGATTACCCGATGCCAGCAGTTTCCCTGTTGCCAGTAATTTTGTTTGCTGACGATCATAAGCTTTTACTACCAATGCTTTATTGGCATATGCTTGAGGAATAATTTGCGGAACATAATCTTCTGCAATGGGAAAAATTACCGTCATCGGATCATTGGTTGTAACAACCGCGATACCCCCAGTATTCGTAGTTTGTACGAAGTTGCCTGGATCAACTAAGCGCAAGCCTATGCGTCCATCAATAGGTGAGATGATATTACAATAAATCAGATTGACTTTGGTACTCTGAATTAAACCTAAATCTGTTTCGACATTACCCTCATACTGTTTTACTAATGCTTGTTGCGTTGCTAGAACTTGTTGTGAAACAGAATCTTCTTTCCATAATTTTTGATAACGCTTAAGGTCAATTCTAGCATTTTCTAAAAGAGCGGTATCACGCTTTAAATCCCCCTCATACTGAATTAACAAAGCCTGATAAGGACGCTCATCGATTTGCGCCAATAACTGACCTTTTTTAACCAACTCGCCCTCTTTAAACAAGACCTTCATTAAGAGGCCATTAATTTGCGATTGAATCGTAACCGTATAAACAGGAGTAACAGTCCCTAAAGCAGGAAGATAAACAGGAACATCACGTGCGGTAGAAATTGCCGTGACAACAGGAAGAGCTTTTACACCATTAATTTTTGGTTTTTTGTTGGCAAAATAAAACCACAGCAAACCAATTAATACCACAATAAGAATGGACAATCCCCAAAAATTCTCTGAGGGAAAATGTTTTTTCCAATGATGAGGAATCACCAATTTTTTTTTATTTTCTTTAGGTGATGTAGCTCCTTGCATAAATACGACAATCCTTGCCCAAAATTAATGGGATTCATAATAACGTGCATTTAATTCATTCGTAAAGGATTTTTATGAGCTAAGTGCTGACTGGACTTGGTTTTTTCAGTATTATTCGATTACACAACCGAGGCAAAGCTGTAAAGCTAAAAGAAAAAGGGCTTTTGTATACTCCAAAACTGTCCGGGCTGAGAGAAGGCATTTATACCATCTCGAAGTCTTGCGCCAAGACTGGCAAGGCTTCGAGATAATGCTAACGCACTTCCTCAGCCCGAACGGATCGAGGAAGAGAATTTTGCACTTAATTTAAATCAGGCTAATTTTGCATGGACTTCTGGTCTAATTTTTTGCCATTGCCTTAACGGAGAACACTCTGGATTTGTCATTTTATCAACGGGAAGATAAAAAGTCTGTTCCAGCAAATGCTGACCACTAAGTGCTGCATGCGACACATGATCAGTAAAAACAATCCAGCTGCTTTGTGCAGGAAAATCAACTTGTATTTTTTTAACTTGCGATTGGTAGACATCATCCAATTTCATCGTATCATGCAAATGCAACATATAATGATCATAAGCCGAACGTAATGTTTTCGTAGTTTTAACTAATTTCAATACTCTTGCCTTGAATTTACTATAGGGCGCAATGTGCGGCGCAAAACGCTCAAGAACATGGGGGAATGGTTCGCCAAGATTCCATACACGTGGCTCATTGTACGGATTGATATTACAAAAAACACGTAAAATTCTTAATCCATGCACAGGGCTTGCTGAAAATGAATCAACATGCAAACGCGTATCGTCTTTACGTTTTGAACTAGCGCGGCCACTAACCTGCGCTGGTCTAAAACTGGTACGCCCCCATTGTAAGTGCGGTATATAAGACGGTAAAGTAGCCCGAATTAATTGATAGGCAAAATCAGCATAACCTGCCATCATTTGCGCCAGTTTACTGTCCAAGCCATCAATACCTTTTCTATAAGCGCTCAAGGTCTTGCGTTGCGAATCATAACTAATATTTTTACGACTACCATCTAAAATGGTTTCAGACATCAAAGCCGAATCTACATCAGAAAAATAATATTCGGGAAAAAATAAGACCGAACCTTCTTCAAGAAGGTTAACACTGTCTTGTTGATTGATTTGATCTATATTTTGCGTCAATAAATAAGTATTCATTTTTTCTTTACCAATCGATTCGAATTAAGTGGTTTTATTAAAAATGAATTGTGCATGGATTGATAAAATTCTGCCAGCATTTTTTTACAAATCATAGGGTATTACAAATAGACATGAATTAATTAATAGTGTAAATAGCGTTAAACCCTAAAAATTTAAGGCCAGATCGCATATAATCGGAAAACTTCTTATTTTTATTTGCTCGAGATCATCCTATGTCACTTTGTCCTTGTAGATCAGCAAATACTTATGAAAATTGCTGCGGCCCATACATAAAACAACAGCAACAACCGCAAACACCAGAACAATTGATGCGCTCAAGATACACTGCCTATAGCTTAGGTAAAATTGATCACATTAAACACACGATGAAAGGCGATGCATTAATTGGTTTTAATGTTATGGCAGCAGAACAATGGGCTAAACAAGTTACCTGGCTGGGATTAGAAATCCTACAAGCCGAGCCCACCACTACTCATGTTGGTTTTGTAGAATTTATTGCGCGCTTTCTTGAACACGGCCAAGTAAAAACCATTCATGAACTCAGTGAATTCCATAGAGAGCATGATTTTTGGTTCTACGTTAGTGGAGTAAATAAACTGCAACCTCTTAAAATCAAAAACCCGCAAGTTGCACGCAATGCTCTCTGCCCTTGCGGCAGTGGTAAGAAATTTAAAAACTGCCATGCCCCTTAATAATAGATTACTCTAGGCGTAATATTATGACTGATAACCTTTTACTCAATATATTTACTTTTCTTGCTGCAGCCAGCATCATGGTGCCGATTGCCAGCCGTTTTAAATTAGGTTCTGTATTAGGCTACCTTACTGTAGGTATACTCATCGGGCCTTTTGGCTTAAAACTCATTGGTAATTCCCAACAAATCATGCATTTTGCAGAATTTGGCGTCATCATGATGTTGTTTCTCATCGGTCTGGAACTTGAACCAGCCATGCTCTGGAAACTTAGAAAACTTATTGTAGGATTAGGTAGCTTACAAGTGATTATAACGACCAGTATTCTGATCGCAATCGGGCTCACGCTCGGTTATGAATGGCGCTCCACAGTGGCGGTGAGTATGGCTCTGGCTCTTTCATCCACCGCCTTAGTATTACAAATGCTGCAAGAAAAAAACCTGCTTAAAACCGCTGAGGGTGAAGCTTCTTTTGCGGTCTTATTATTTCAAGATATTGCCGTAATCCCTATTTTAATTATTATCCCATTACTGCAATTAAATGGAAACATTCAAATTAATATGCACCATGAGAGCGCATTTATTATCCAACTTCCAAAATGGGCACACGCCCTTTTAGTTGCAGGGGCCATAGGCTCAATTATTTTCGTTGGCCATTACTTATCCCGCTATTTATTTTTCATCATAGCCCGCACCAATTTACGCGAAGTGTTTACGGCTTTTTCGTTAGCCTTAGTCGTAGGAATCACCTTATTAATGGAATTCATTGGTGTATCACCTGCTTTAGGTGCTTTTATTTCGGGGGTGGTTTTAGCAAATTCTCAATATAAACATGCTGTTGAAGCAGATATTCAACCATTTAAAGGATTATTGCTTGGCTTATTTTTTATCTCCGTTGGTATGGGCATGGATTTCTCACTCTTTTCAGAACACACCCTGATGATTCTTGCTGCAGTAGTAGCGTTAATTGCTATTAAAGCAACAATTCTGATTGTATTGGGCCGTTTCTTTGACTTAACGAACTTTCAAACCGTAGGCTTTGCTTTTGCCTTATCACAAGGCAGTGAGTTTGCCTTCGTACTCTTCCAATATGCCTTCAGCACAAAAGTAATCAATGAAACCATTATGGGGTTCTTTACCTTAGTAGTCGCACTTTCCATGCTGGCAACCCCATTCTTAATGTTGCTGTATTATCGTTTCATCCTACCACGTTTTCTCAGTCTGCTGCCTGAAAAAGAATACGATTCAATTAATGAAAAAAATGACATTATTCTTGCAGGCTACGGACGTTTTGGCCAAATTATCGGACGTTTACTTAATGGTGAAAAAATAAAAATTACCGTATTAGAAAATAATGCAGAACAAATAGAGTTAATCCGCAAATTTGGCTACATCGGTTATTTTGGCGATGCCAGTCGCTTAGATGTGTTAAAAAGTGCAGGAGCTCAATATGCAAAACTCATCATAGTTACTGTTGGTAATCCGGATGTCAATTTAAGAATTGTTGAGTTAGTCAAACAAGAGTTCCCGCATTTAAAAATATATGCACGAGCCCGTAATCGCCGCCACGCTTATGAGTTACATAAATTAGGTGTTGATTATTTTATTAGAGAAGTATTTGATTCCTCATTAACGATGACCAAAAAAGTGATGAAATTTTTAGGTTATAAGCATGAAGATATTGAAAAAAAGGCGCTCGCATTTAGAAAGCATGATGAGGCAACGTTGCTGCAATCTTTTGAGTTCTTTGAAAAAGAAAGTGATTTAATCAATTTTTCACGTCAGGCAAAAGGTGAATTAGAACGCATCCTTCATTCAAATTAATCCGTCAGGGCAAACGTGGGAGAGCAACCAGCTCCCTCGTAACCTTCTAATCCTTATGGGAGCACCAGTAAAAATGATAAATTTCCAGGAAATTTCTTTAAAAACCTTTCTTAGCGAATATTGGCAAAAAAAACCGTTGGTCATCCGCAATGCCTTACCTGATTTTATAAATCCATTATCGGCTGATGAATTGGCAGGACTCGCACTTGAAGAAGAGGTAGAAAGCCGTATCGTCCGAGAAACGCCTAACGAAGCACCCTACTGGCACTTACAGCGCGGGCCATTTGCTGAAAATGATTTTAACACGCTACCGCAAACGCATTGGACCTTGCTCGTTCAAGGCGTAGATCGCTTAGTGCCAGAGGTTGGCGAGTTACTTGATCATTTTGATTTCATTCCACAATGGCGTGTGGATGATATTATGATAAGTTTTGCCGCCCTAAATGGCGGTGTCGGCCCTCATTATGATAATTATGATGTATTCTTATATCAAGCCCAGGGCCGCCGTGAATGGTCGCTCACAACAAAAGAATGTCATAATAACAATTACATCCAAGATCTTGAATTACGCATTATGAGGCGCTTTGATGTTGAGGAAAAAATCATCCTCGAAGAAGGCGATATGCTTTATCTACCAGCACATATTGGTCACTATGGCATATCCCGCTCAGAAAATTGCATGACTTATTCTTTTGGTTATCGTAGTTATCAAGGGCAAGAACTATGGGATAGTCTAGGCGATTATTTATCTGAAAAGGACGCATTCAAAGATTTATACCAAGATCCGGACTGGTCTCATTTAAAAAATACCTCAGAAATTAGTGCTCCAGCCTGGCAAAATGCACAAAAATTATTACAGCAATTAATCAATGATGAACACATTATGAAATCTTGGTTCGGCTGTTTTGCTACACGCCTGGATCAACAGGCAGAACAACAGTTACCAATGCCGTTAGAAGAAGATGAATTAACTGATGTTGCAACCTTTATCAAAGAATTAAAAACAGGCCTAAATCTTGTTCGCGATGCCTCATGTCGCTTTGCTTATCAGAATGAGGATATAGAGTCTGAATACCAGTTTTACATCAATGGTTGTGAATGGGAAATAGATGGGGTTTCTCCCGCCTTATTAAGTGAAATAGCCAATAATCGATTCTTAGCAAATGAGCGTTTTAGCCCTTATTTAAGTAAAGAACGAAATCAATCATTTCTCTTTGATCTATGGAAACTACAATGGTTGCAAATTGCAGAAATGTAAATAGACCCAGGTTGTTTTAATTGGTTAAATTCATAATCTTAGAGTATAGTTTTAAGATACAAGTCATTACAAGGATAAGTCATGAAAAAGATGATACTACTAATCGCCATGGTTACTGCCACTGCAATGTTAAGTAACTGCTCTAACTGTAACCCATGTTCAGGGATTTCTGTACCTAGCGATTGCTCTGGCACAAATAGTTATACTGGAAATTGGTACTAAGATATTCATCAACGCCCTCCTGTATGACTAAAAATCAAGTGTCCCCTGGTTGGCAAGCACAGGGGACACGCTAACTTAAATCTCTTGGCTTATTACAATTCTTCAGCACGTGACCGCAACCAATTAAACCGCAATAAATCCAAACGAATCTTATGGCTAAATAACGTAATCAGCGCTCCAGTTAATATTAAAACAATGCCAATTGCACTTAAAAATCGCAACGACTCTCCTAAAAGCAAGATACCAAAAATAACCACAAAAACCGGTTCTAAAACCGATAAAATAGACGCTTTCTCAGAGCTAATATACTTCAAACTGTATAACATCAATAAAATGGGAATCACAGTTGCCACAATCGCAATGCCAAATAAATGCAACCAAACCGTGGAGGATGAAGGAAAAACAAACGTGTGATTAATAAGTGAAACGATCAAGCTCGTCACCATACATCCCAAACACACCATCAACGTAGACATATTGGGTGAAAGACTATTCCTTTTACTGGCGATAATATAACCGGCATAGAAAAATGCAGAGATAATACCAAAGAAGATACCCCATAAGTTAACTGAAAACGCATTCATATCTACTAAAAAGGTCATTCCCAACAAAATTACAGTTATTGCCAAATAATAGATTTTTGGGATTTGTTGTTTATAAACAACAAAATTAATTAACATAATTAATACGGGGTAGGTAAAAAAAATCACCATAGATAAGCCAGAACTGATGTATTGGCAGGCTAAAAAATAAAGCAAGGTCGACAAACCATAATAGACAACACCAGTTAAAAAAGCGTTGCGCATTTGTTTGTAAGTATCAGTCGGCTTTTTTAATTGTGGGAATAATACGACTAAAATAACGCTGCTGGAGATAAAAAACCGCCAAAATAACATAGTACTTGCAGACATATGGCCATTCATGGCACTAATACCAAAATAACCTATAAAACCGTATAAAAAACCTGATAGAATGGCATAAATCGAACCGCGATGTTCTTTAGTCATCATAATGTAATCGCCAAAAAAGTCGGACAAAGGGTAATAAACTATATTTTGTTGCTTAAAAAATGCGGATTACCCCTAAAGCTTACTGAAGAAGCAGTCTAACATTTTTTTACGATGATAACATGTTGAAAATAAAAAATACATAGTGTATTATTTGAGAACTAAACTTATACGGGATCTGTGCAATGGTGCGTTTGTTGATTTTTATCTCTTGCTTATTTTTAATTACTGGCACAGGTTATGTTAAAACAACGTCCTGTACTGAACATCAATGTATTGCGGTAATTGATGCAGGCAGCACCGGCTCAAGATTACATGTTTTTTCCTACGATATGGATGAAACCAATACCCCCATTAACATCGATGAAATATGGTTAAAAAAAATCCAGCCAGCCTTTGCCAGTCTTGAAACCAACCAAAATACTCTAGATGCATACATGGCTATTCTATTCTCTGGTGCACCCGCACAGAAAATGCCAGTCTATTTTTATGCAACTGCAGGCATGCGTTTAGTTCCGCAAGCCAAACAAAAAATTTATTATCAAAACCTGAAAAATTGGTTCGACCAACAATCACAATGGCAACTTAGGGATGCCAAAACCATCACCGGCGATGATGAAGCGCTCTATGACTGGCTTTCTGTAAATTACCATTTAGGCACACTTAAATCTGCGTCACAACAACCCATAGGCGTATTGGATATTGGCGGGGCCTCGACACAAATTGCGTTTCCCCTCCAAAATAATGCCACACCTAATCTGAGTAAAAGCACCCTGATTGAATTAACTCTTTATGGCCAGCAAATCAACCTGTTTGTCTATAGTTTTCTTGGCCTTGGACAAAATGAAATGACCCACCAACTCCTTGATTCTACTTCCTGTTTTTCGAATAATTACCCTCTTCCTAATGGTGAAGCAGGACAAGGCAATGCCCCTGACTGCGCAGATGAAATCGCGGCATTAATTAATGGGGTGCACAAGGCGAACAACGTTGTCCAACCTATTCTGGCTAATAATCCAGTAACATCTTGGTATGCAATTGGTGGAATTGCCAACCTTGCAGAAAGCAAACCCTTTCAATTCCCCAAGAGCCAATTGACAACCCAAGATTTCCTGCAACAGGCCAATAATCTGGCTTGCCATCAACAATGGGATGAATTAAGTCATCAATATCCTAACAATGAATATCTGGATGCCTACTGCCTCTTACCTGCTTTTTACTACGCGCTAATGGTAAATGGCTATGGATTTTCTCCTAACCAGAAAGTCAATTATGTGCCTTCTGCAGAGAATTTAGACTGGACAATGGGAGTCGTGTTACATCATTAACCTGGAATTCCCTTATCCCACTGGAGAATAGGCTGCCAGGTTAAGAAATTTAACATTGTCTACTCTCGCTCCATTCGGACTGAGGAGCACGTTGGCACTGTCTCGAAGCCTAGCTAGTTTTGGCGCAAGGCTTCGAAGCGTATCAAAATCGAAGATTTTCCTTTTAAATAATTACAACTCAGCTAACGAAAAATCGTCCACACATAAAAGCGCCGCCTGGCCATAAAAAACACTTAAAGCATCACGAAATGTCTGGGCACGCGCAGGTAAACCTACCGAGCAATAATGCTTTACTTGCTCATAAACAGCCTGTTTAAAGGTTTCAGTATCCGATTCTTCACCATTTAAATTATCAATACTGACGCGAAATTTATGCCCTGCCGCTTTAGAAAGTATCCATTCCAAAGCTTGTGGCTTGACTTCTACACGCTGAAATAGTGCCTGTTGTTCTGCCGTACGCCCATCAGGCGCATACCAATAACCAAAGTCAACCAGCTTTCTCCGTTCCTCTCCAGCAATCAGCCAATGCGCACACTCATGTAAAGCACTACTGAAAAAACCGTGGGCAAAGCATATAGCATGGTAATTTTGCTGATTATTTGCAGGCAAATAAATCGGCTCATTATCGCCTTTTACCAATCTGGCGTTATAATCCGTGCCGAAACAAGCGTGAAAAATGGTTATCAAATCCTCGTAGTGATGCACAAAATACCTTTTCAGTAGCTAAATCCAAACAATAATGTCTAATTTATACTAATATGTTTAATGAGTCATCATTTTTTGTATTGTTTTAATTTATGCGTTTCTACTAAAAAGAATGAGAAGAATATGGTTTTTTACCAAGTAGGAAAAGTTATCAATAGATTTCGTTGGCCGATCATTATCCTGTGGATGCTGATTATTTTAGGATGTATTCCATTTTTGCCTCACATTATGGAACCATTTAAAACCACCGGCTTTGTGGATGATCGTTCTTCCAGTACAGCCGTAACCCAATACTTAAATAAAAAATTTGGTTATAACAGTAATAACAAATTTCTTATTATGTACCACAGTTCCAAACTAAAGGCGACAAATCCGGAATATATAGCGAAAATAAAGAAATCCTTGGCGGATTTAGATGATTTTCCGATTAAGCACGATATTCTTTTGCCCTATAAAAAGCAACAAATATCCAAGGATAAACACACCGCTTATGTTGTGGTAATCGTCAAAACCCCAAAACCAATTAGCGATAAATTATTACGGCAATTTAAAGATTCAATAAAAAAACCTGCAAATATGACCATAGAGATTGGTGGTGAGCCACAATTTGTGGATAATGTCACTCACCAAACTCAAGTTGACCTTTATAAAGCTGACTTTATTGCAACGCCAGTTGCCATTATCACCTTGCTCTTTGTTTTTGGTTCCGTAGTTGCGGCAACATTGCCGATTATTTTAGGTGGGGGATGTGCCTTAATTATTCTCACCACATTATATTTCATTGGTCATTACTTTACGCTTTCCGTATTTACGATCAATATTGCTTTATTATTAGGCCTTTGCCTGTGTCTTGATTATTCACTGTTTTTTATTAGTCGTTTTCGCGATGAATTACAAAATGGATTAAGCAGCGAAGAAGCTATTGCCGTGACCCAAGGCAATGCTGGGAAAGCGATTTTCTTTAGTGGTTTAGCTGTTTTTGTTAGTCTTAGCGCCCTGTTTTTATTTCCAATTAATATCCTGTTTTCTGTCGCCGTAGGTGGGCTTGCGGCCGTATTTTTTGCGGTTCTGATTTCCACCATTCTACTGCCGGCAATTCTTGCGGTCATAAAAACAAAAATTAATTTCCTGTCCGTTCACATTATTAAACGAGATCATCAAAATGGTTTCAGTTGCTGGCGTTGGCTGGCCGAACGCGTTGTTCATAGACCTTATTTGTTTTTCACCACGATTCTTGTTTTATTGTTAGTACTGGGTTATCCATTTTTATCGGCAAAATTTAGCATCTCGGATTATCGCATTTTCCCGGAAAATTCGCCCAGCCGAAGTTTTTATGATACCTATGCCGAAAAGTTTAATATTCAAGAATTAAATCCTATTCAACTGGTGATTCACTCGCCTTCCTCGCCAATTTTATCGCGTAGCAATCTGAATAAGATCTATGATTTAGTGGATAAACTCAAAGACAATCCACGCATTAAAAAAATTAACGGCATTATCAGCAGTGATTCCGATCTGACCAAAAAACAATACTATATGCTGTATCATACCGATAAAAGCTTAGCAGATACACACGTCAAACAATTGTTAACGATCACGACGCTCAAGCATTTGACAGTCCTGAATATTGTCAGCAAGTATCCGATGAATTCACCTGAGACTAAAAAACTCATTGCTGAACTACGTAATCTGCAACCTATTCATGGATTAGATTTGCAATTAACGGGTACAGCCGTTGCGAATATTGATGTCTTACATACGATCTACCACATGCTTCCTTATGCTGTTTTATGGATAATGGCCTTTTCCTATCTTATACTACTAATATTGCTTAGATCGATTTTCTTACCTTTAAAAGCAATTTTAATGAATTTATTGAGCCTTTGTGCTTCATACGGTGCCTTAGTGTTTGTATTCCAGGAGGGGTATTTATCTAAGCTGCTTAATTTTGAACCCCAAGGGATGTTGGATATAAGTTTATTAGTCATTATTTTCTGTGCGTTATTTGGCTTCTCGATGGACTATGAAGTCTTTTTACTTTCCCGAATCAAAGAGGCACATCAACACAGCAAAGATAATAATCAAAGTATTATTTTTGGAATTGAAAAAAGCAGTCGCATTATTACCAGTGCTGCGCTTATCGTAATTGTTATTTGCGGTTCGTTTTTGGTCGCCGATGTATTGATGGTTAAGGCGTTTGGACTCGGCATTGCTGTTGCAATTTTTATGGATGCCTTTTTCATTCGAAGCTTCTTAGTTCCAGCTACTATGGCGCTTTTTAAAACATGGAATTGGTATCTCCCTAAATGGCTAGATCGCCTTTTACCAAAATTGTAAACAATAAAATGGATAATAAAAATACAATATCGGGGTTATTTGAACAACATGTGCGTCAGTTTCCTGATCATATTGCTGTGCTCAATGAGAAACAATCGTTAACCTATAGCGAGTTAAATAGAAAAGCAAATCAACTTGCACATTATTTGCAAGAAAGGGCCATTAAACCAGATATGCCAATTGCCCTATGTTTACCGCGTTCATTTGATTTTCTAATTGCAATTATTGCTATTTTAAAAGCCGGTGGAGCCTATTTGCCCATTGATTCATCGCAACCAGTAGAGCGTTTATTATTTCTGTTAAATGACAGCAATGCACCTATTTTAATCACTGAATCGGTTTTAAAAGATAAATTAAATCACTATCAAGGAGAAATAATCCTCCTTGATAGTGATGAGAAAAATATTACCAAGCAAGCCACTGAAAATCCACAGCCAGCCATTTCTCCGGAACATCTAGCTTATATTATTTACACTTCCGGCTCTACAGGAAACCCTAAAGGTGTATTAATTGAACATCATTCAGTAATTAATTACTGTCACTGGTTTGCAGAATATACGGGTTGCCAAGCACAGCAACGTATTGATTTTTCATCTAATCCTATTTTTGATATGGCAGTATCTGTTACGCTTGCGCCATTAATGTTGGGTCTAACGGTTGTGATTTGCACCGACAAGATCAAAAAAGATACAAGAAATTACCTGCACCATATTGCCAATAACTCCATCGACACCATTAAGCTTACTCCGAGTTATTTTAAAATTCTTTTACAGGAGACACAAAATAACTTTATTGCCCTCCCCTCCTTAAAATCAATTATCTTAGGTGGCGAAAATTTATCCGCTGTAGAGTGCAAGGCATGGCTTGAGCTTTATCCGACTCATGTATTATTTAACGAATATGGCCCAACAGAAACCACTGTTGCCATTTCTACATACAAAGTAAGCAATACTAGTTTTTCTGATTTTGCAGCGAATGTTCCTATTGGTAAGACCGGCGCGCACATGCATTATCATGTTGTCGATCAACAAAATATGCCTGTTCTTGATGGCGAAGAGGGTGAATTACTTATTGGAGGAAGGTGTTTGGCTCGCGGTTACCTAAATCAACCCGAATTAACGCAGCGACAATTTATTAAAAACCCATTTAGTACCGATAAAAACGCCCGTTTGTATAAAACGGGCGATTTATGCCGTAAACGTACTGATGGTATGCTTGAATATCTGGGCCGAATGGATGATCAGGTAAAAATACGCGGTTTTCGGATTGAGCCTGGAGAAATAGAAAAACGCTTAGCAGCACATCCGCTAATTAAAACAGTAGCGGTAGTAACGCAAAAAAATTCGTTGCAAGAACATCGATTGGTTGCCTATTACATGATAAAAAATTTTCACTCCACACCCACAGCAAATGATATACGTGAGTTTTTGCAGGCTCAAATTCCCGAATATATGATGCCAACTGCCTTTATTAAAGTTGATTTCTTGCCACTTACCGCCAATGGTAAATTAGATAAATTAGCATTGCCTCAACCACGATTAGAAGCCAGCCAGCATTATATAGGACCTACTACTGACTTAGAAATAAAACTATCGCAACTCTGGTCAGAAGAGTTGGGGATTCGCCTCATTGGACTCAATGATAATTTTTTTGAGCTTGGCGGACATTCTTTATCCGCAGCGCGTCTGGTTTCAAAAATAAACCATCTATTGGAAAAAAGCATTACCTTGAATGACTTCTATCAAGCAGCATGCATCGCCAATTTAATTCCGGTGATTCACCGCACTGCAAAAGCCAAAAAAGACTTGGCCAATGAAATTCAATATAATGAAATCACCGATACACCACTAAGCGATTTCCAATTCGTACTCTGGATGGCAGATACATTTGAACCCAAAGCCAAAAGATTAAATATTGTTGCTAGAAAACGATTCCAAGGTCATTTGGATAAAGCTATTTTAGAACGCGCATTTCAAGCGGTTCTAAAAAAACATCAGGTGTTAATTTATCGTATTTTAAAGTTAAAACCCGCGCAGCAAGTGCAAAAAAAACTGTCTTGGCGGCTGATTGAAAAAAATATTGAATCGTTATCTAAGCAAGAAAGTGAACAAACTCTAGAACATTCCTTGACTGAATTAAGTAATTTTCATGCATGGGCTAAAGATTCTCCACTCATTATCAGCAAATTATTTTACCTAAGAGAAGATTCGGTAGAAATACAAATTTGCATGCCACATCTAATTTCTGATGATGCATCAATTGATATTTTATTTGATGATTTATCTCAATTTTATTTGCACTACAATGAAAAACTGATCATAGAAACCGATACGCACTATAAGAAATATGTTTTTGCAGAACACCAGCTTATTGAACAATCTTTAGATAAAAATATTCTATTTTGGGAAGACTATTTAAAAGATGCTTCTTTCTTTTCATTTCCAAAAAGCTATGTTGTAGACGATATGAAGACAGCAAAACTGCCCTACTCTACCTACACAGAAATTCCCAAACACGCACTAAATAGGCTAAAACATTTTTGTGGACAAAATCACATCAGCATCAATAACGGTCTATGCGCTATATTGGCGCTGGCTTTACGCAATTGCTGTGACGGCTACCAAAGTGACACACCCTTCACCGTAATGAATATTATCAAGTCAACACGTGACAAGCCGATTTATGATCATTCGCTTGGCTGTTTTCTCAACGTAGAGTCAATTAAAGTTGACTTGAATAATAACTCTACTTTAACAGCACTATCCAAACAAATATGGCAATCAACCACAGATACCAGTGACTATCAACACTGCCCTACACTAATTAAATTCAGCGCCAGCAGTACATTAAACGCCCCCCAAGAAAAGTGAGAAACTTTTTTATTGACTTACTGATACCTCTTTGCACTAAAATACTTTGCATAACCCCTGTTTATCGCAAAATTTTGCAACGCAGCATTGCTCGCCTAATGTTCTTTAAACGTGATACTCATTTTATTATTAATCTAAATGTCCGAAGTAATTTTATTTCTGGATCCCATAAGAACACGAATCTATTTGGCTTAAAAAGAAAATCAATTAAGCATCATCAAGAAGAATTATTAGCTATAGATTATGTTTTTGAAGTGTGTTTTATCTATGATGACAATCAAAAAACACGTTATTTAGTAATTTCGGCGAATTTGCAACCTGAGTTTAGAGAACGGATTGCGCATGAAGTAATTAAAATTATGGATGCGGCCTTAGTTGAAAAAGACAGGATGAAATTGAGCCATCAAGATTGTCAATTAACTATTTAACTCTTTTTTCGCCAACAGGCACATCCATCGCCCTAAAGAGAAAAATAAATTTTTAATTTATTGACCGTGATCCTACCCTTTTTCCATTTAGAGAAAAATCCGGGGTGATTTTTTTTAAGCTATCATCCCTTAATTTGGCAGCTATGAATCAGCAATACTCAGGCGCGCACAATAATTTTCTCTCTAATTTTTTATTTATCGTAAATTGCATTTATCCGTTTTGCAGCTTGATTTATTTTCTGGTACATTACTTAAGTAATGTTCAGTCTAATTAAGGTGTTAAAAATGATACGAAGAATTTTTGCAGTTCTGATGTGTTTTTTTAGTTTGTCAGCCTTTGCAGCATGTACCAATGCTGTTCCTACAGATAATCCAGCTTTTTGCGCTTCATTTAAAACCGCAGCGACATGTTACTGTGCCGTTTCTGGCCTGCCTCCCATGATGTGTCAAGACATGAATATGCTTTATGCACGCTTAATCAGTGTCTTTGGTTCATTACAAAAAGCCTGTGAATATCAAAGATATACCAGCCCACAAGACTGTATGGATAACTGGAATTGTTACCGTCTAGGTGGGGTAGACTCGCGTGGAAGAATATGTAGTTCTACTCGACTAGCCTGCCAATAGGTATACTTGAGCAAGTTGGGCAATTAATTGCCCAACTATTTTTAACTCGAGTCAGATTTAGCAAAGAGTATTTTATTGTGATTCATCAAAAATCAAAATTATATTTATTTTCATTTTTATTTCTTTCTACTACCTTATGTCAGGCAGAAATAACGAACCAAGTGCAACATCCGCTCTACGTTGGACTTATAGGTGGTTATGGTTCTACTACATGGCAAGGTTTAGTACCGCAGACAAAAAATCAAAACATGGCTTTAAGTATGTCTACCCCCATTGATGTTGAAGAGGGAGGAGCAACTTGGGGAGTGTTCGCAGGATATGAGTTTTCTCCTTATTTTGCTGTTGAAGCAAACTACATGCGCTATGCTGACTCCACTGTTTATTTTGATGGGACGAGCATTTTCACTTTCGAGCATGATGGTGAACTTCAGTTAACGACTAAAACTGACGGAATCAGTTTAATCGGTAAAATTATGCTATTAATACCGCACAGCAATTTTAAAGTGTATTCTAGTGCTGGAGCAACTACTCTTTATCGTAGAGATATGCTCGTTGATGATTGGCGCGTGAGCCCTACTTTCGGCGTTGGCGTAAATTATAACTTCACAGAACATTTAATGGGTGAAATTGCAGGAAATTATACGGCTGGCTTTGGTGAGTCACAATTAAGCCCGGCAGACTCTTATTTTCCGTTCCTTTATTCTATTACAGCGCGAATAGCTTATCGTTTTTAATAATTTATATTACAGGCAAGTTGGAGCGAAGACTCAACCTAAACGCTTTATCCCCAACTTACCTGTCTGATTTAATTAAGCGGCTTTAAGAAACAACGCATTGATTTCTTGTTCAGCCCCTGCAATTGCCTTTATTTTCATTGATTCGCTAAGGTGTAAACCTTCTGCACGAATAATGTTTATTTGCGTCAAGCCAATAAAGTTAAATATGGTTTTTAGATAGTTTTCCTGAAAATCATAGGCTTTCAACACCTCATCATTGGAATAATGATTTCCACGAGTAGAAATAATCGTTATCTTTTTATCACCAGCCAAGCCAATGGCTCCTTGTTCAGTATACTTAAATGTACGACCAGCAACTAAAATTCGATCAATCCAGGATTTTAACTGGGTGGGAATAGTGAAATTATACATAGGGGCGGCAATAATAATTTCATCAGCGCTTAAAAATTCAACCACGAGTTGCTCTGATAATTCCAATTCACTTTTTAACGCAGGAGACAGCTCCTCTACTGACTTTTGCTTCGCCTTAATTAATTCACTTGATAAATGATTCACCATTTGCACATTTAAATCCCGATAAATTATTTCTGACTCAGGATAGACATGCTGCCAATGATCAAGAAATTGCCCCATCAGTTGGCGTGAAACAGAATAATCTTCCAAAATACTGCTATCAATAGCTAACAACTTCATAATGATCTCCAATAATATGTCTTTTATTAAGCATACAATTAAAACAATAATTAACAAGATAGCTATTTCATGAAAGATTGTCCTATAATTAACAACAATAATTTTTTCTGTATTTATTATGCCTCGACACAATCTATTACCTGACTTAAATGATTTATACTTTTTTTGCCGTGTTGTTGATGAAGGTAGCTTTACTCAAGCAAGCCTAAAGCTAGAAATGACCAAATCAAAATTAAGTCGTCGTATTGCTGAATTAGAAAATCATTTAGGTGTACGTCTACTGAATCGTTCCACTCGCAAACTCAGCTTAACGGATGTAGGGCATTTAGTATATGAATACAGCAAGACCATGGTGAATCAAGCAATTTTTGCTCAAGAAGTTGCGATTCAAGCCCAATCTAAGCCTAAGGGCCGTATTTATGTAACCTGTCCCACTCTATTTGCCCAATCAGATTTTAATCACATTATTATTGATTTTATGCGCCAATATCCTGATGTCCGCATTAATCTTTATGCCAGCGATCGCAAAGTAGATTTAATTGAGGAAGGATTTGATCTGGCATTACGTTTTCAAACGAATGAATTAGACGACTCTACTTTAGTAGTAAGAAAATTAGGCGAAAGCGCCCATTGCCTGGTGGGAACGCCAAGCTATTTACAAGGTCATTTTCCATTAAAATCTCCTACCGAATTAACTGGTTTTTCTTGGTTAGGCAAGACAAGAAGCGATGGAACAAATCAGCTCCAATTGAGCAATGCCAATGGCCAGAAGATAACTATTCCATTGGCGCCACGTCTTGAAAGCACTGAATGGACTATCTTAAAGCAAGCAGCTCTTGCTGATTTAGGAATTACACTACTACCAATAGAATACTGCCAACAAGAAATTAATGCAGGGACATTAGTTCGTATTCTCCCAGAGTGGTCTTTATCTACCGCAAGCTTATACCTAATCTATCCATCAAGGCGTGGGCTAACCCCTGCAGTACGTCATTTTATAGATTTCGTTGGTGAAGAAACTAAAAAGGGATGTTCTTCATTGAAAAATAAAAGGTAACGGGTCTTAGGCCTGAGAAATATCATAATCTTGGCGAACGGGCGGATTTAAGTGCAAATACGGCCGTTCGATGGATGAGGTGGACCTTGTTATTTCAGTTTACCGAGACAGTATTCTCTATAGTTATCCTCCAACGCCTGTTTTAACTCTTCTTGATTATCCCCTATTATCTTATGAGTCAAAAGTAGGGTATGTCGTATCAAGCCTACTTTAGCTTTCGTAATCTGCAAAGGAATTACTTCATCTGCATTTTCCGCATTTTCACTGGCGATTAGTAATTCTTTTTTAGTGATTCCCGTCGTACATTTTGATGGGCATTGCTCAGAAGGCAAAAACGCTTTGCCTTTTACCAAGCAACGCATGACACGATAATAAGTGTTTATCTGTTGATAGGTTAACTCAATTTTCACCGCATGAGCGTGGTCATAAATATCCATATGCTGATTTCTAGGAAGTCTAGGATTATGCATTTCTACATAAGCTGTTGTTGGGTTAGTCTGAAAAGACTTATATAAAAGCAAGCTCGTTATCAGTCCTAAAGTTACAAATAACGCGACTGCAGGAAAGCCTGTTAACGCGCCCATTCCTGCAAGATAAATAGCCAACCCAATAGTAGGGATCAGAGGCACTAACAGTGGCCAATTTTTCGCCAAGAAGTACCCTACAGGACGTACAATATAAGTATAGGGAGCGATCAGCCCATAATAAATAAGACTTCGACCTAAAGAAAAAACCCAAAAATTACGCGTATCTCGTTTGTTATTATCTTCTTTTGCATCAACATAGGTAAAACAGGTGCCTTTTAAACCCGCATAATTTAAACCATGATCCAAAACACCATTGGGACCTCGTTTTGCGGCAGGTGGATTTACCTGCAAAATCTGCCAATCACTAGCCCATACACCAAAAAAGGACACCGGATCGTCGCCTTGTTTCTGCACGACAACCTTAGGTTTATTGAGTAATTCATCCCAATGATCAAATTGACTTTTGAAATGGGCGTTATGAAGTCCTGGTGGATTTAAAGCATCAACGCGCGATAATTGATAATTGCCCTTATCTATAGCGAGCAACAAACTTAAAGAGCCACCAAGGCTTGTTCCACAAACATGAATTTTATTTTCTTGCTGCTCCAACCATGCTTGAATGCGTGCACGTCCAGTTCGATATAATGATTCACCCACCGATTCAAAGCCTTTGGTATTCGCATTTATCTGCGTTAAAAAACCTTGACCTGCAGGATATGTAGTCCCCATAAAGATAAAATGAGATTCAGCCTTTCTTTGAAATAAGGGTTCAAGACCATAGGCAAAAACACGATCAACATCCCGCTCATCGCCTTTAGTTAATTCAATTGGTTTCACCTGGTATTCTACTAACTCCCATACTCCATCAATACATTGCGGCACTTTAATGGATTCATAGGCAGTTAAATCGCTGTAAGGCAATAAACTCAAGCAGTTACTTAAGTAAAGTTGTACTTGTTCACTTTGTTCTTCATTTAAATAGTGACCATCTAATTGCTTGAAAATTTCTTCAAAACCATCTTGAAAAGCACGGCGCATTTCTTTTAAGAACAGTGGGTTGCGTGCAATAAAAACAGCATGAATAACATCAAAGGTTAATAATTCCTTCCAGGATTCCGTCCAGCCCATCATTAAAACACGTAACAAATTGCGTGTAAGAATAGGAGCTTGTTCTGAAATGCAAAGCCCTGAAACTGGCTCAAATTCTTCTTGTGCAAAAAATTTTAACTCTAACTCTGCTGTAAAAGAAATTTTCTCAAACACAATAAACTCCTTATTAATCAAAAAAGAACAGTCCTTATCCTTGGACTGCATTTTAGCCAAAATAGAATAAATGTCAGCAAGTCCTAGGGGCTATGCTGAAGATACTCTTCAATTTGCTGTACTGTTTTCATAGTAGCGAATTACAGGGTACAAAAGAAATCCCAAAGATAAGTTTTTCTTAAAACCGCTAATATGGATTGATTTTCTTATTTCTACTGTCGGATACTTGCAATAACGCCTCAAGAAACAATTTCTGTTGTGGTCCTGTTATTTGATTGTATAATGCTTTAAGGCAAACTCTGAAAAAAAAATACTGGGTACCAGCATAATAAATAAGCGCGCGCCACTTTTATAAATATCAATAAAATATTTATCCTTTTTTTATTGATATTTATAGAGTCAAGTGCCATTTCTGCTCACTAAAAAACCGCAAAGAATAAATTATTACACAATAAAGTATTATTTAGTACAATTAAATCACACAGTTTAACTCTGGGTAATGCGCCAAAATCAGCTTATATAAATTAAGATTAGCGCTCATTATCTCATCGCCTAATTCTGAGTGAGGATTGCCTTCGCCCCCCTTGCTATTTAAGGCCACAACCGTAGTTACATTATTACAAGGTTGCCAAAAATACATGACTCTGAAACCTAAAGTACTGCCCTTATAAACCCAAAATTTTTGTTTTAATTCTTTATCATAGTAATACCCCACACCCAATCCAAATCCTGACGGTTCTGCTTCGGAAACCGTGAGAATAGATCGACCTGTTTTCATTGACACTACTGACTCTAACTCAGCTAAAGCATGTTCTCGATTAGGGGGAGTAAAAAGTAAACCGTGATAAAGTAATTGCACCCAACGCGCTACATCTTCAGAAGTAGCGACGATGGCGCCTGCTGCACCAGCCCAAGACAAATCACTATGAACCATATCATCGAGCTTATGTTTTTTTTCATTATAAGAATAACCATGCACCTTGCGTGCAGAAATCGCTTTTTGCACGGCTTTGCCGTCAGGCCCTGCAGGATAATATGTATTATTTAAGCCGGTTTTTGTATTAATAAAACGTTTTTTTAATTGATTTGCATAAGTATCCTTGGTCGCCTTTTCAATCACCATTGCAGCAAGAATATAATTAGAATTACAATATTCATAAAGATTCTCCCGCTCTTTAGGGAGCGGCTTGTCTGGATGAGCATAGGTTAATAACTCTTCATCAGTCCATACCCGACTTAAATTAGACTCCATTTTTTTATTAAATTCTTTATCTTCAGAATAATTTGGAATACCACTAGTCATATTCAACAGCTGCCTTAACGTGACATCTTTCCACTGTGAATATTGAGGAAGCCATTTTCCTAACTTATCGTCCAACGATAATTTTCCTTCTGTTTGTAATTGCAACAACAGCAACGCCGTGAAGGATTTAGTGATACTGCCGATTTCAAACAAGCTATTCGCTGTAATTGGCTGCAAAAAAGGAGATTCTCCTACAGTACCCACAACCACTGTTTTGATTTCTTTTTGATCAGTCATTCGATGCTGGGGAATCAACACCGTCACTTGCATTGCGGTAAATTTTTCTTTTTTACTGTATTTTTGGTAATAATCATTCGCCGCTTTTTGCAGGAATGTAGTGAATTCAGGTGAAGTAGTGGGATTAGCTTGAATGAGAGGGGAAATTAAAAAAGCAGTTACCGTTAAAGCAAATAAATTTGATTTTATTTTCATAATACATTATCCCTATGCAATTAGTTCGTGCACCTGTAGATTGGCGGTAAAACCCAATCTACACACACAAATACCTCATCCCACAATCACTGACTTTGTGAATTAGCGCGAATTTTCAGCTGCTCCAATGCATCTTCAAGACGTTTCAGCACCCTCTTTTTACCTAATAAAACCAGCGTCATATCAATAGAAGGCGACATACTAGAACCTGTCACTGCAACACGTAAAGGTTGCGCTATTTTTCCCATATTAATATCAAATTGTGCACATACATCATTGATACACTCTTGTAATACATCTTTTTGCCAATCAGCAACTGATTTAAAACGCTCATAAAGGTCCAGGAGTGGCTCTAAAACTACTGGGCGCAAATGTTTTTTCACGGCATCTTGATCGTATTCCAGAGCATCGGTAAAGAAATACATGCTCATCTGACACATTTCAGCAAGCGTCTTACAACGCTCCGCCTGAGTAGCAACTAAGTCTTTTAAATCAGGACCTTGGGTCAAATCAACACCTGCAGATTCAAAATGCCAGCGGAGGGCTTTAGCAACCTCATCAGCCGAATCACATTTTTGATAGTGCTGGTTTAACCAATACAATTTATCATAGTTAAAACTTGAAACCCCACGGCTTACATGCTTTAAATCAAAACAAGCAATCATCTCATCCACACTAAAGATTTCCTGATCGCCATGTGACCAACCTAAACGTACTAAATAATTCAATAAGGCGTGCGGTAAAACGCCAAGTTCTTTAAATTGCAACACACTCACTGCGCCATGCCTTTTTGATAAGCGCTTACCATCCTCACCTAAAATCATAGGTAAATGAGCAAAAACAGGAATTGGTGCATTTAAGGCCTTAAACAAATTAATTTGTCTTGGCGTATTATTGATATGATCATCACCACGAATCACATGGGTAATCTTCATATCCAAATCATCAATAACTACAGCAAAATTATATGTAGGATGACCATCTGAACGTACGAGAATCAAATCATCCAATTCACCATTATCAACATGGATTTCGCCATAAACCTCATCAGTAAAAGAGACCGTGCCCTGTTCAGGATTTTTAAAGCGAATAACATAAGGCTTATCCGTTAATGCTAAGTTTTTATTACGACAATGCCCATCGTAGCGAGGTTTTTCTTTAGCGGCTAGTTGCGCCTCACGCAAAGCTTCTAAACGCTCTTTACTGCATTCGCAACGGTATGCTTTGTCTTCATCTAAAAATTGCTGTGCAACTTGTTTGTAACGTTCATAACGGTCTGTTTGATAAAATGGTCCTTCATTATAATCTAATCCGAGCCAAGCCATGCCATCTAATATAGCTTGCACTGATTCTTGAGTAGAGCGCTCCCTATCAGTATCTTCGATTCTTAAAATAAACTGGCCTTGATGCCGTTTTGCATAAAGCCATGAAAATAAAGCAGTGCGCACACCACCCACATGTAAAAACCCAGTTGGACTGGGTGCAAATCGTGTTCTAACAGTCATAATCTCTTCCGTTGTAAGGAATAAAATAATCGGGCTATAATAGCCGACTTTAGCTACAACGCAAAGATAAGACTTTGTTTATAACGCTACTTAGTCTACTCCCGGAGTCATCTTGAAAAGTATTGGTATTAAATATCAACTAAGAATTACGACCCTTATTCCTGCCTTTCTCGTCGCGCTACTATTTGCGGTTTTTTATAATGGCCTCTTTGGTAATGACTTGAAACAACATATGTCGCGCCTTGGAGAAGCCTATATTCGTCAATTAATACCTGCGGCACAATATGCGATGCTCCGTCGTGATAACCGTACATTACAAGGCTTAATCAATGCTTCAACTATTAACCCAGAAGTAAAAGCCTTGGCATTTTATAATAGTGAAGGACAACTGATTGCTTATCGCGGTGGGAAACATTCGATTCATAAACCATTTACCCCCCCTGATTTCACTGGTGATTACATTGAAAGCAAACAAATTAATCCCTTCACTATTAACTTCATAGCCCCAGTTACTATTCCTAAATTTAATCTTTATTCCAATACAACATTCAGCAGCAATATAACAAATCCTACCCTATACCAAGCCGATGATATCCTTGGTTGGCTTTCGATTGACATCGATACACGTTCAATGTTGATTAAGCGCTATCAAATGTTGATTGTGACTATTTTCATCACCTTATTTGGTTTACTTGTTGGATTAAGTTGTCATTATTTTCTCTCCAAGCGTATTTATTTACCTATTTCTCGTTTACGCCGCAGCATGAAACAAATTTTACGAAATGAATTTGAAACAGAAATAAAAATGACCAGTAAAGGCGAATTAGGCATCATCGAAAAAGGATGTAACCATTTACAAAAGCGCTACTTAGATACCATCAAAGAACTCAATCAACATATAGAAGTTGCCACGGCTGACTTACAGCAAAGCCTGGAGCTTTTAGAAGAAAAAAATATTGAGCTGTCTTTAGACAAGAAAAAAACTGAAGAAAAAAGCAGGCAAAAATCTGAATTTATTGCCAACATGAGTCATGAAATCCGCACACCAATGAACGGAGTGATTGGTTTTACTAACGTATTGTTAGAAAGCAAGCTGGATCCTCTACAGTTAGATTATGTAAAAACCATTAAAACGTCCGCTCAAGATTTATTAGGTATCATTAATGATATTCTTGATTTCTCCAAAATTGATGCCGGAAAACTACATCTGGATTGCATTCCACTCAATATTCGTAATTGCATTGATGAAGTATTGACCCTTGCCGCACCTAATGCACATAAAAAAGGCATCGATTTAATTCCTATTACAGACATTAATGTTCCGAAGACTGTTTTAGGTGATTCATTTCGCATTAAACAATTTATTAGTAACTTGGTAACAAATGCCATCAAATTTACGGATCATGGCTATGTTTTGGTACGGACTAAAGTTGAACAGGAAACAGATAAAGATTACACCTTATGCATCACCATTTCAGACACCGGTCTTGGCATTTCACCTGAAGATCAAAACAAATTGTTTACTGCCTTTAATCAGGCAGACACTAGCATTACCCGTCGTTATGGCGGGTCAGGCTTAGGCTTGGTTATTTGTAAAAAACTATGTGAAGCCATGAGTGGTCGCCTGAGCATGACGAGTGAATTAAATAAAGGCTCGGCATTTACCGCCCATGTAAAAGTTGAAAAATTAGCAGCCTATGAAATAGAAAAAAATCAAACACACCGTTTTGCTCATTT
Organism: Legionella drancourtii LLAP12; assembly: GCF_000162755.2. GTDB lineage: Bacteria > Pseudomonadota > Gammaproteobacteria > Legionellales > Legionellaceae > Legionella > Legionella drancourtii. The sequence goes on along the minus strand of NZ_JH413832.1, from coordinate 35,393 downwards.
AAAAATGCTGTGTTTTGACGATAACCCATTGCATTTGGAAGCCTTGTGCAATGGCTTAGGCTATTGGGGAATAAAATGTGTTGCGGTTAATTCTTTTCATCAGTTACCGCAAATCCTAGAAGAGAATCAGGATTGCAAAATGGCATTTATTAATGTCAACCAAGGCTGTGAACAACAGATTGCAAAAATCATATCCGCGCATAATTATTTTCCATACGTACTTATTTCTAAATGGCATATTAACGATTATGCAGCTCTTGGAGCACGTGGATTTTTATTCAAGCCAATCAGTATCCAAAAACTCCAAGACATCATTGAATTACTCAGTAATGAACAGAACAGCGAAAAATATGACAATCATGAGCTGGATGGGTTACGCGAGCAATTACGTTTTATGCATCCGGATCTACTGATTGCCGAAGACAATCCTGTCAATAAAATGCTCTTAGATTCACTGCTTGGTACACATGCGACAATTAGTGCCGTAGATGATGGCGAGATGGCCGTATCTGCATGCAATGAGCGTAAATATGATATTATTCTGCTTGATCTGCAAATGCCCAAATTAAACGGCCTGGAAGCTGCACGTATGATTCGCCAAAAATCGCAACTAAATAGACATACCCCCATTGTTTTAATCAGTGCAAATAGTGGTGATGTAAACAACATTGATCTCAAAAATTCAGGTGTTGATTTTTGTCTGCAAAAGCCAATCGATGAAAAACAATTGCTGATGCACATACTACGCATTGCAAATAAGGCAAAACATGCGGCAATCGACTGGCAATTATGTGTCCAGAAAGTTTCGGGAAATCAAGAACTTGCAGAGGATTTTTTGAGGCAATTCGTGGAGGAGCTACATAAAAATCGTGAAGAATTCATCCACTTAATGCATCAAAAAGATATACAAAAACTAGGTGAATCAGCGCATAGACTACATGGCGCCTGTTGTTTTACTGGCGTGCCCACCTTACAGAAGAATGTAATCCAAGTGGAAAAAATGGCTGCTCGTTCTGCCTCAGCAGAGGAGTTGACAATTCCGTTTGCCGAGTTAATTCAAAGCATTGATGCAGTAATTAGCGAGTATGAAAATCAACTTGAAAAAAATAATTAGGAGCTGTTAACAGCTCCAAAAAAAGAGCAGGAGTAAAAATGACCGTAAAAAATGCAATATATGCCCAATCAGGTGGAGTAACTGCCGTAATTAACGCTTCAGCTTGTGCAGTAATCCAAACTGCTAAGTTATTTCCAGAACACATAGGAAAAGTCTATGCCGCTAAAAATGGAATTATAGGGGCACTGAATGAAGAATTAATTGATACATCCCTTGAAAGCGATGCCGACATTGCCAAATTAATGCAAACGCCTTCTGGTGCATTTGGTTCTTGCCGCTATAAATTAAAAAGCGATGGTGATGAATACAAACGCTTAATTGAAGTATTTAAAGCCCACAACATTGGTTATTTTTTCTATAATGGCGGTGGTGATTCCCAAGATACAGCCCATAAAGTATCTCAATTAGGCGCGACTATGGGTTATCCCATTACCTGTATAGGCATCCCCAAAACCGTTGATAATGATCTACCCTTTACTGATGCTTGTCCTGGATTTGGTTCAGTTGCCAAATATGTCGCTGTTTCTACAAAAGAAGCAGGATTTGATGTTGCCTCCATGGCCGCCTCGTCAACGAAAGTATTTATTCTTGAAGTCATGGGACGTCATGCGGGCTGGATTGCTGCAGCCAGCGGATTAGCGAGTCAAAATGAAAGCGAACCACCGCACATTATTTTATTGCCTGAAGTAGCATTTGAACAGGCTAAATTTATCAGCAAAGTAGACTCGTGTGTTAAAACACATGGTTATTGTGTTGTGGTTGTTTCAGAAGGTATTCGCACTAGTGAAGGCAAATTTTTAAGTGATGCTGGATTACGCGATGCCTTTGGCCATGCGCAATTAGGTGGTGTTGCCCCCGTTATTGCACAATTAGTTAAATCTGAGCTAGGCTATAAATACCACTGGGCAGTAGCCGATTACCTCCAACGTGCGGCACGCCACATTGCTTCAAAAGTTGACGTAGAACAAGCCTATGCCTTAGGTAAAGCAGCTGTAGAATATGCTGTAAAAGGTCATAATGCCATTATGCCTATTATTGTACGTGAACAAGATGAACCTTATCAATGGTCTATAAGCCATGTGCCTTTAGCTGATGTAGCGAATCAAGAAAAACCAATGCCTGCAGAATATATTGCGGCAGACGGCATGGGAATTACAGATGCCTGCAAACGCTATTTAGCCCCCTTAATTCAAGGTGAAGCTTATCCTGAATATGTGAATGGTTTACCTGATTATGTTCGCTTAAAAAATCAATTAGTGGATAAAAAACTTTAATTGACAAAAATTGCCGGCAAAAAGTGGTTTAATACTCAGAATTTATTGGCATTTTGGTAGAGAGATATCGCTATCGCTCTACCTAACCCCATTGATAATTTGGCATTTTACTTGCATAAATTTCAGGGTAACTTAAAAATATTAGGAGCAAAGCATGAAACAGAAGGGCTTTACATTAATCGAATTAATGATTGTTGTCGCAATTATTGGCGTTCTTGCTGCAATTGCTATCCCTGCTTATCAGGATTACATTATTAGAGCACGCGTTACCGAAGGTTTAAGTCTTGCTTCTTCAGCACAAACCACTATTTCTGAAAATGCCATGACAGGAAATGCTGACTTGAGCTTGGGCTGGACACCGCCAGCATCAACATCCATTGTACAAAGTGTTGCCGTTGCTGCCGGTAGCGGCGTAATAACCATTACGTACACCGCGCTTGCGCAAGGCATTGTGCTCACGATGACGCCTCAATCAAGTCAAAAGGCACTTGTTGCAGGTACACCACCAACCGAGCCGATTACCTGGACTTGTGCCGTAAGTGATGCCAACAATGACCGCTACGTCCCTGCAAACTGCAGAATATAATGCTATCCTTTTAAAAGCCGCTTTTTTAGCGGCTTTTTTTGTTTTAAATCCAGACTTAACAGACCCTAATTGAAGAGAACAACAATATGTCCCGTAAAGAACGTATAGCACAACTACTAAATCAAGAATTAGCTCCTGTTTATTTAAATATTGAAGATGAATCAGGGAATCATCATGTTCCGCAAGGAGCAGAAACACACTTTAAAATTACCGCCGTGTCTTCACGATTTATTGATTTAACCCGCATAGCCCGCCACCGATTATTAAATCATTTCCTCAGTAAAGAATTTGAACTTAGCTTACATGCCTTAAGCATGCATTTATATACACCCGATGAGTGGGAAAAAAATAAAACAGTTTTACAGTCCCCTTCTTGTCGCGATGGCTATAAAAACAGGTAATAAGTAGGTTGACGCCCATGAGGCGCAACCTAAATTCATACCAGTATCGGCCCCTGTATCTGCTCTTGATAAATAAAATATTAACGCTGAACGGCAACTTCCTATATAATGCTTATCCTTTTAACAAATCGAATGAATTAATGAACCATTGGTCTTCCGAAAAAATATCTGTCTTTGCTTTAATTTTGCTTATTACGGGAGCAATTGACAGTATTAGAAATTTGCCCGGCACCGCCTTATTCGGCTCGTCATTAATATTCTTTTTTATTTTTTCAGCGATTGTTTTCTTAATCCCTGTAGCCCTGGTTTCAGCCGAATTGTCCTCAACCTGGTCCGAAGAAGAAGGGGGCATATACAGTTGGGTTAACCATGCCTATGGCGAGAATGTCGCCTTTTTTACCATTTGGCTGCAATGGATTAATACCTTAGTTTGGTATCCAACCATTTTATCATTTATTGCTGGGGCCTTAGCCTATCTGGTAAACCCTGAACTAGCACAAAATAAATATTATTTAATTACGGTAATTCTTACGATTTTCTGGTCATTAACGCTAGTTGGCCTCTCAGGATTGCGCACATCGGCTAAATTTGCTGGTCTTTGCGCCATCTTCGGCATGATCATTCCGATGGGGTTCATTATTTTCCTAGCGATTATCTGGGTAATAAAAGGCAATCCTATTGCTATTGATTTAAGCCCTTCCCAACTATTGCCGCATTGGAAAGACAGTCAATCCTGGGTATCATTAACCGCAATTATGACTTCATTTCTGGGCATGGAACTGGCAGCAGTGCATGTGCGTAATGTAAAAAATCCACAAACTAATTTTCCGCGGGCAATGTTTTTCTCAGTATTATTGATCCTAACGACCATGATCCTGGGTTCTTTAGCCATTGCCTTTGTCTTGCCTAAAGAGCAAATTAGTCTGGTCGATGGCGTGATGCAAGCCTTTAGTAACTTTTTCCAAGCCTACCATCTCACCTGGTTAATGCCCGTATTGATTGTCTTATTACTATTAGGCAGCTTGGGAAGTATGATTAACTGGATTATTTCTCCTGCTAAAGGCCTGCTGATGGCAGCTAATCATAATTTTCTGCCTCAATCCATGTGTCGACTAAACAAACATGGTGTTGCTTCACGAATTCTCATTACCCAAGCGCTTCTCGTTACTGTGTTGTGCAGTGGCTTTCTTTTATTTCCCAGTGTTAATGCCATTTATTGGTTATTTACTGATTTAAGTACTGAACTGTACATCATGATGTATGTATTGATGTTTATTGCCGCATGGAATCTAAAAGGAAAATTTGCACACTTAAAACGGCCTTTTGCCATACCGGGCGGTAAAATAGGTTATTACTTCACCTGTTTCTTGGGTTTATGTGGCTGTACTATGACCTTAATTGTCGGTTTTATCCCGCCCGTTGAATTCATGAATTTTGGTAGTGCATCACATTTTCGGCTGGTATTTTCCTTAGGAATATTCTTGATGCTACTCCCCGCGATCTTACTGTATTGGCGTAAACGACGAATTACAAACCAGTAGTAGTACCAACATAGCCGCTGTCTTAAGTTAAAAATTTAAGACAGTTGCGTCTGTTCAAAATCCGGCCTTGATGTTTCCTAATCATCGTTTTTTTAATTCTGGTACGTACTGCAGAACCCAGCGATACAGAGTGGTATGCTCTATTTTTAGCCCACACTCAATCATCATTTACTCCAAACATCTATAACCAATGCTGTATTTACAATACCAACGCACATCACTTCGCCATAAAAATGATGCCATTTAAACCGTTGAACACATGCTGTTATTCGTTATTTAATAGTTTTAGATTAAAGTATAAACTATCGCTCGTTTTGCAACGGGACCTTAACTACTTTCTTGACCACATCATGCTCATCATATAACCATTTAGTCGAAGAATATTGCCTAGTTAAAAGCCATAATTCGCACTTAAAAGATAAGTAATCCCTTGTAAAGGAGAACCTGAAACAGTGCTTGTTGTTACATGATATATTTCTGGACCTACAGCAAAGGTCTTAGAGCGATACTGAATCATTCCGCCATAAACTTGGTTTTGGTACCGAACACCACCTCCTGAAACGACGTCTGATTTATTATCAGCTGCTATTCCATAAGTGCCATAAATACTAAAATTATTAGGAAGATCATATCCAAGTTGAATCCATCCACCAGACTCATGAACATCATTTGCTGTGATAAATTGTAGTTGCTCACCTATCAGTGGCCCTGTGTTTTTTCCTGTATATACTTCACCTTTGAGAGTAAATGCTGATACTTTAGCTTTACCCCCAATCTTTGCAACTGCTACGGTCCAATTTCTTGTTGGCGTTGTTACAAATATTCCTCCCGAGATGGGTAAATTGCGAACCCGAGTACCATCGACTTTACTTACATGTCCAACCACATATACCGCATAATCTTGATTTGCAGATGTCCATTTCGTACGCATTTCAATTCCAGGAAGACCTGAAAGTTGTCCTGCATCAACATTCAGATTCTGCACTGTTGATTGCCCAAAATCCAGAGGATTTTGCCAATCAGATTTTAATACTTGTAAAGCAAATTCAAGATTGGAGTTTTCCATAGTATCGGTATGAAAAAAACTAACTCCAGGCTCTCGCCAACCGACTAGACCCGCAAAATAGGTGACAGGATAGGCTAGATGAGAAAGAGAAGTAGGTAAGTCAACCATTAGCAGTTCCCAATCTTGGCCTGCTCTAATTTTGTTTCTGCCATACCAATCTAATTCAGTATAAGCAAGACGTAAACGGGGATAAACTGAAACCTCTCCATATCCTCCAGGCGAATTCAAACCAAAAAAATCAATTTCAATTAAGCCCTTGGGAGTTGCTCCTCCCATGACTGATGGCCCACTGGCGGAAAAAGTTAAACGTGTTTGTCGAACATCAAAACCGGTAGTAGTGCTACTTGTACTTGGGGTAAACAAAAGGATCAGAGGGCCCTGACCATTAAGTACAAATCCCGGTGTCGTTTGTGTATATCCCGTTGCACTTATAAAACCATGGAATGCGTATTTAAATCCTTTAAAATCTCCTTCAAGAGCATGTGCTGTTGTAATTGAGGCAACCATTAACACTGTGCTTCGTAGCACTTCTTTTCCCATATACAAAATTCCTTGTACTGCAATTGAATCTGATGCCTCTTTATAATTTCCTGTTGAAATCACAGGGTATAATCTAAAATAAATCTTTAATTATGCCCAAAGAACACTCAAAAAATAAGGCGGCAATTAAATCACTTAAGAATGAAAAACACAAGAAAGCAGGGCAAGAAACAAAGAATTCGCGCATTATCGCCCCCCTTTAAAGCCCACCAGAGCAGAAACTCAAGTGCTTGTATTCGATTACATTGACGTGTTTTATAATCGTCAGCGGCTACATTCAGCTCTGGGATATGAGACAGCAGATGAATTTGAGTGATTGGTATCCGGAATTTCGAGGCAAGATCAGTTCCATAGATGACCAAAATTTAGATCGCTAACATTATGCTTTAAAGAAAAGCTGGGGTGAAAATATTACGATGATTACACGACTAGCAGTATAAATTTAGAAGCTGCAATCGAGTCTGTAAGGGGGCATGGGAAATTTCGTACCTTCCTGCACAGCTCCCCTACTTCATTTCATTCTCAACATAGACTCAAACTAAAGATCCCTTAAAACTACAATTTATCCTTTTCTTCCAAAGAAATAACCCGAGCTTCATGCTCTAGCATCACCGGAATACCATCATGTATCGGAAAAGCCAAGCGATCAAATTTACAGATAAGCTCTTGCTTTTTAATGATTAATTTTCCTTTACATAAAGGACACACCAATAGTTCCAATAATCGTTTATCCACAAAAATCTCCTGAAGCTCAATTATAACTTTTTATCATATGTTACTTGATTACGCACATATACCGGCTGTGCGTCTGCAACTGAAACGGGTTGTATTCCGGTGACTCTCGCGAGTTCAATCATTGCCACTGCGCTGGGATAGATAGGTAACTGAATACTTATTTGTGATTTTATTGCCTCAGGAAAATCAGCCCAATACTCCTCGATACCAGCGCCAGCAAGTATTATCGGTTGAGTATTCGCTAAAGAAATATCGGCTACCGCATTAACGCGTTCTTCAGCACTAAATTGCCCCGGTGGATAATAAGCCCAATACATTTCATGCATGCGCGCATCCAATACAGCCAATAATGGTAAATCAGCACTCGCTGCCTGCTTTCGAGCGGCCCAAGCGATGGCAGACAGGCTACTTACAGGAATCAAATCTAAATCATGAGCATAAGCCAAACCTTTGGCAACACTGCAGGCAATACGTAATCCGGTAAAGCTTCCTGGACCACAACCAAAAACAACCGCATCAAGTTGATTCATCGGCATGCTTGCTTCTAGCATTAACGCATCAATCATTGGCAACAAAAATTGTGCGTGCGTTCTTTGGCTTCCCTGTTCTTTACAAAACAGTTCTTCGCCACGCAATAAAGCCACACTGGCTAGTTCAGTAGATGTATCAATCGCTAACAGGTTCATAATCCAGTGCCAACTCTCTAATAAATTTTAAAACAGTCCCTTCATCACGGGTTTTTGGTAATTTCGGTAAACTGGCCAATATACGTTGGCCATATTCTCTACTGGTAAGACGAGGATCTGCGATAATCAATACGCCTTTATCCGTATTATCACGAATTAAGCGCCCTACCCCTTGTTTTAAGGCAATTACGGCATTAGGTAAAGATAATTCATCAAAACCTGATAAACCTTTTTCCTTTAAATAAGCCATTTTACCACGTGTTACCGGATCAGCTGGACTGGAAAAAGGCAATTTATCAATAATAACGCAAGAAAGTGCCTCCCCTTTAACATCCACCCCTTCCCAAAAGGTCGCCGTACCTAATAAAACCGCATTACCTAATTGCCGGAAACGCTCCAGCAGGATGGGTTTGGCTTCACTTCCTTGAATTAATAAGGGGTAGTTTAAAATAGCCCCCATCATTTGGGCAACCTGTTTCAACGCTTTATGACTGGTAAAAAGAAAGAAGCAACGTCCACCAAACGCTTCGATTATTGGCACGACTCGCTTTAGCAATAATTCATAATAAGCCTGATCCTTGGGGTCGGGTAAGCCACGCGGCAAATAAAGTAAAGCTTGTTGTTGGTAATCGAAAGGACTAGGCAACAGCAAAGTCTTGGCCTCATTAAGTCCTAAAGGTTTACAAAAACAATCAAACGAATCAGCCATGGTCAAGGTTGCTGACGTAAAGACATAAGCGCTGGCTTGTCGTTTTAGCAGCTCACTAAACGATTCAGCAACAACATAAGGCGTCGCGTGAAAAATCAAAGTATGTTTAAAGCGTTCTAACCAACGAATAGTTTCATTATTATCTTGAGTGAAAAATAAGAGGTTTTTAGCAAATTCATCCAAACGCTCCTTACAACGTAAAAGACCAGGAACTTCAGCAAGATGTTCTTCAGCAAAACATTGTACAAGTTCATCGTGTAAATTCAGCCAATCATCCCAAATTTTCATGAACGTTTTATTACGACGCACCTCATCCCAGCTAATTCGCTCATCAAAGAGAGATAAACTATTCAATAATTCATCCATAAGCTTATCCGCTTTATGACTTAAGGCTTTTAAAGGCTGATTGGCCAAATCCAGACTAGGCCATTCATTAATGATGTCATCAACCAAATCACGAAATTGGCGCGTGCTCACCCGATCGCCATTAAAATGAGTCGCTATTTCCGCAAGTTGGTGTGCCTCATCAAAAATAACCACATCCACACCCGGCAATAACTCGCCAAACCCTTCTTCTTTCAAGCGTGAATCAGCAAAGAACAAATGATGGTTAATCACCACCACATCCGCCTCCATCGCGCGCTTACGTGCTTTAACTAAAAAGCAGGTTTCGTAACTTGGACACTCAGCTCCCAGGCAATTATCAACTGTTGAGGTCACATAAGGCCAAACCTGAGAGTCTTCACTAAGTTCCGGTAATTCGGAGCGATCACCTGATTTCATTTGTGATAATTTGCTACGGACATGCGCCACTTCATGGGCACATTGAGGACTTTGAAATTGACCTTCTTCAGCATGTAATTCCACGCGATGCTGGCAAATATAATTAGCCCGGCCTTTTAAATTTTGTATACGCGCCGACAAACCTAAAGCACGTACTAAGGTAGGTAAATCTTTTTGATAAAGTTGATCTTGCAATGTTTTTGTGGCGGTGGAAATCAGTGCCTTCTTTCCGCTTAAAAGGCAAGGCAACAAATAAGCAAAAGTCTTACCGGTGCCAGTCCCTGCTTCCGCAACTAAGGTTGATTTTTCCTCAATTGCTGTAGCAATTGCTTCAGCTAAATCTGATTGGGGCGCACGTGGAGCAAATCCAGGAATAGCAGTAGAGAGCCGGCCTTTTTCACTAAGAATACGTCGACATGATTCTGCTAGTGCGGTGATTTCTACCACTCTTTCTGCAAATATTGGAGTTTGTCCTTCACGTCTTCCCAATCTTTCGCATCAGGTGGCGCATCTTTTTTAGCCGTGATATTAGACCATTTTTGAGCAAGTTCAGCATTTAATTCCTTAAATTGCTGCTGCTCGTCGGTTAAATCATCTTCAGAGACAATTGCATTTACCGGGCACTCCGGTTCGCATAAAGCGCAATCAATGCACTCGTCAGGATGAATAACTAAAAAATTAGGTCCTTCATAAAAACAATCTACGGGACATACTTCAACGCAATCTGTGTATTTACAACGAATACAACTTTCTGTTACTACAAAAGTCATGATAAACCTTTCAATTTTAGACAAGGAAGATGTAGGGTATTAAAGCATAAAACAGACCAATGAAGATAGTATTTGGTTCGTTATTATCTAAATTAACTCAATAGTGAATAATTTAACATTATGTGCGATTAATCAACCCAAAGACAGGGTAAATAGCTTGAAAAATAAACCACCATGTGTTATTTTTACCCAATTTTTTCATTGGTTCAATTTAAAAACATTTTGTAACTAATTTTAATATCCTTTCAGTTTGTATTGGAGCACCCCATGGCATTACTTAACAATCCTTTTCCGGTATATAATCGCTCTAAGCTTAAAACACTTATTGATCGATTTAATAGCTGCGCTGAAGAGGATCACGCGAACCGATTATTTTATCTGCAAAAAATCAATTACGCGTTAAACCAAACCACCTACGATACATTCCTATTTAATTGGATCCAATCAAAAGCAGACAAAAAAGGAAGCTGGCAATCACTTTTAGCCTATTATGGTATTAATCCTGATGCATCATTCTTTTTAAAAGGCGTACAATTTGCCAAGGCCGTGGCAAAGCATGTACACGATAAGCCGCTACCCGCAGATGAACTGAAATCCGATAAATCGCAAGATGAGCTCCTTCCTGAAAAAGAACCACAAGAAGATGAGAAACGCATCTATCTGTTAATGCAGCAGCGTGATGAGCTACTCGAAAAAACAGTTAGTTTTAAAGAGGAGCAAACAGAATTAGCTCTGGCTCAAAAACAATACCTTGCGATATCTCATGAAATAAGCCAGATCGCAGCAACACACAAGAGATATAAAGATATTATCGAACGACATGAAAAGATTTTAAATTTAGCACGCCGTAAAATTAATGCGCTCAAGGGCTATACTGATGAAAAAACATCTGCCTACTTAACAGAACGTTTAGGTAAAAAGCATATCAATAATTTTAACTTTACATTTAAAATGAAGGGACTCGAAGAGAAACTCGTTGTTCGCGTCGAAGATCGCGGTGACTTAAGTGAGGAACAAAAACTCCATGCCCATGAAGTAGCGCATGACTATTTTAGTGATGATGCCATTGTCTTTATGATAGAATTCAAAGAAGAAAAAGATGGCGATGTTGTCTATAAACCCCTTGTTTTAGGTCAACTTGCAAGGCAAGGTGATTTACGTAGTGTTGCCCGAAGCTTAAAAGGAAGCCCTGAAGATAAAATTGTCGGTGCTCTGAAACATTACTTTAAGCAAATTAATGATTTTTGTATTAAATTAAAAAAAGCAGGGGCCTACCATCCAGATATGAAATTAAGTAATTTCTTAGTTGATAAGGAAAAAATATTAGTTTGCGATCGCAAAACCTTTCTTCATGATCCTAATCCTTTGGCCAGCAAAATCCGTTCAACGCCGCATTATGCGCCACCACAATATAAAGATTGCCTCAACGAGGAGCAGGATGGCTATTTGCCAATAGCCGGGAAGGTTCGCTTTGACATGGAACAATTCATGGCTTATGAAATTGGTATGGCTCTAAAAGAATTCATGCTCCTAAGCCTATTTGATGAAAAGAAAGAAGAATATTGGCATCCTCATGCTAATATTTCCTCCTTTACTAAAAAGCCTTCAGCTCAAGTTACCAATATTGCGTTAATCATTCGTGAAATGACCCATGAAGAAGAAGGAAAACGACTTTCAATCGAAAAATTCCAACAATTAATTCCGTATATTATTCAATCGCCCCCTAATTTCTACACCAAACTTCAGGAGCTTCACCCCATATCGCCTGAAATTAATACAGAAATAGAGCAAGTCCAAGCCCTCATTAGGAACGAACAAGGACTCAAAGGTGCTGATTTTCTAGCTAAAGCAAATCCTATGTTTATGTCCATATCCACTCGAGTTCCGCAAGAACCGCGGTTGGCTTGGTTTGCTGAAAAACTAGCCAGCAAATGTTATAACGAATGCTCCAAGGAATATTGGACACGATTTACCGACAAAATGGAACAGGAGCTAGCAAATCAAAATTGGGCAAAAGCCCCCTGGTACAGAAAATTAGCTTATTATTTATCCTTTAGTTTTTTTAATGTTGCTCAGGTAACTGACGCTTCCGAACTAAAAATTGTAGATTTTAAAGAACCAGAATTTTTATCTCATTTTCACCAACTTGATTTCTTGGCACCGCTCGAAATGGAAAGCTTTGGCCCAGTTAAATTAGAGCATTTAACTGAATTTCTAAACGTTCATTTAGAAGAGATCACCCCCGAGAAATTTCAACAATCTCCGGAAGATAGGACAAAAGACGAAACAAAAAGTGTTCAAACTAAAACCGATTCCGAATCACCTAGTGGTTCTGTAGTTTATACAGGAGCCGATAAAGATTCCGAGTCACCGACTGGCTCCGTAGTTTATATCAAAAAAGATGAAGATTCGGAATCCCCCTCAGGTACTGTAGTAATTAAAAAAGATAAGGTTTCAGAATCGCCCTCAGGTACTGTAGTTTATAAGACTACCGAGCAAGACGATGAAACTCCGAAAACACCAGCCACTTTTGCCAAGAATAAGAAAATTAATAAGGCGTCTAAAATTGCTCAAAGCGCACAAAAATTCTTTGCAGAAGCCAAGAAGAATGGTCCGCAATTCCCTGAAGAGAAGCCAATGAAAAAAGGCGTAAGATATGGTTCATGGCGTATAGGAGAGGTAGGCATTCTCCATGACCTGATTAATAAGGGAGAACATGGGGCAAGTTTTTTTGCAACCCCACCATCAATGAAACAAGAGCAACAAAAAACATCAAAGACTCCGAGTCCCTTGAAATAAATGAAAAAGCTCAAGGATGGGCTTCTATCATTAAATAAATGTGCCAATTATTTCTCAAATATGCCTTCTTCACATTTATTTTTCTTCCCACTAGTACAAAATTTGTCTATATTTAAACATAAGTTTAGTTGTTTTTTTTTGAGGAATGGCTAATGGACCTAGCACAAAAGAAGCCGATTATAAAACGCTATCTAAAAGAAACGCAGCGTCAATTTAAAATTGCCCCCATACCTGTTCAATTACGTGTACTACACGCTCAAGAAGATAGATTAAGTTTGATTAATCTATTAGCCGAGCTGGAAGATGAGTGGTCAGAGGAATATAATGCGCTGATAGATCAAGCAGAAGTAACTAGAACTGTACCGCCCCCAACCACCGTAATGGCACTTGAGCCGCTACAAGAAGGGATAACTGTAACCAATAGCTACCCCGGGTGTGCAACGGGAAGATAATTAGATAAACGGAGTTATTATGCCAATACATGAAAGACGCCAACATTTTCGTATCGAAGATTATTTATATTTTAATTATCGCGTTATGGAACCAGGAGAAATGTGCTCTGATAGAGCAGTAGTGGATGAATTACTGGGAAAAAATGGCCAACGATATCTAGAAGCATCACACTATTTTCAAAACATTGACTATGAATTAGCCGAGCTAACTCAAGCCATAGCTCTAAAAGATCCCGCTTTAGCGCATTACTTAAATTTGCTCAACACCAAAATAGACTATTTGTCGCGACAAATGCTCATGACCAATACCATTCAAATGCGCAAGGTAAATATTAGTTTAGGCGGCATGGCATTTAAAACAATGGAGCTTATTAAGGAAAAAACCAATTTAAAAATGGTCATTTATACCAAACCTAAAATGATCCCCATTATTTTGGAAGCGACTGTAGTTTATAGCCAATATCAAAGCGAACATCATTACCGTACGGCAGTTGCCTTTAACGGTTTGACCGATGAACAAGAACAAATCCTTTCCCAGCATATTTTATTGGGCCAGGTAAAAACTCGCTCTGACTAATGTCTGAGACATGGTTACATAATTGCTAAATAACTCGTAAACTATGTACTATTTTTGATGCACGCACTAAAGAGGTAATCGATGAGCAGAATAGTACATTGTTGTAAATTAAAACAAGATGCCGAGGGCATGGCAAGACAACCCTTCCCCGGAGCCTTAGGTGAACGCATTTTTAATGAAGTATCTCAACAAGCCTGGGAAATGTGGTTATCCCATCAGACCATGCTGATTAATGAATACCGTCTAAATTTACTCGAACCCAAGTCGCGAGAATTTTTAAAAGAAGAAATGCAAAAGTTTTTTTTCGGCGAAGGCTCAGAAAAACCCTCTGGATATACTCCAAATTAAACCGTTTTGACAATTAAGCAACCAATTTATCAAGTAAATTCAAGTATTTTAAAAAAAAATGCAATCAATGCTTGACTCAAAACGCATATAGGAGTTTAATACCACCCCATTGGGGCCAGATAGCTCAGTCGGTAGAGCAGAGGATTGAAAATCCTCGTGTCGGCGGTTCGATTCCGTCTCTGGCCACCATGTAAATCAATGAATTATATGGTGGCGCTCCAAAATCAATAGAGCCAAAATGTGGGTCTTTCCCAATTACGGGGGCACTCACCAGTTAACAACAGAGCACCCTAACACGAGTTCTATAATTGGGTCTTTCCCAATTACGGGGGCACTCACCAGTTAACAACAGAGCACCCTAACACGAGTTCTATAATTTT
>NZ_JH413832.1:7169-20286 GCF_000162755.2 Legionella drancourtii LLAP12 | reverse complement strand
GTTAGTACTAACTTGATTAAAGTGCCCCCTTATTTGGGGTAGAGCCGAATTTTACGGGTTTATTGAGTTATTTTGTCACCTTATTGATGATTACAATCAACAATAAGTAATCAAAAATTTTAATAGAATTTTTGAATGTGAAAACTCAGCTTATATCTTCGTTAATCAAATAATAAGTGAAACGTTGTACTAGAGTTCCATTGAATTAATAAGTTCACTCTGCTCTAATAAATGCTTACATCGCTTAATGACAATTTCCTGATATTTCTTTAAATATTTTACTTCTTTATCATTAATCAAAATAAGGCTGATTTCTTCTTGCAAAGCAACAGTTAGTTTGCCAATCAAATATTTTAAACGTTTAGCCACTAATAATCTTGGCAACTGGCATGTATCTGCAAAATCAGCTAACTGATAAGCATCAATATTATTCTCTTCAAATTCATCTCCTAATGCCATCGCCAAGCCATGTTCAAATTCAGGATACATTTTTATATTAATAAAATCATAAAATGGTGCGAGAGAAATACCGTTAGCCCCAACAAAAAAACTTAGATTTTTACCGTGAGCATCGCAATTAAATATCAAAATATTAAATAAAACCCAGTCGAGTATTTGTTGCTTGGTTTTTGCAGGATTGATACATTGATTTGCAAAATCAAATAGCTTAGGCAAACTTACTCCATCTCTTATATTGGCCACATCTCGGCTATTTCCAAAATTCTGCTCATACTTATATTCCGGAGGTAAATTCAATGCCTGACAACCGTCTATTAAGTGGCGTCTTTGCACTATATTAGTGGTAATCATTTTCCTATCAAAACGCCCCACCAATAAAGCAGGATGCTGACCAAAGCGTTTTATCTGGACATTAGCAACATTCAATGAACAGCGTTTAGCGAGCTGCATACTTAGATATTCATTTAAAACTAAATAAGATAATTTTTGTTTTTCAAATTTAAGAATATGGGTAGAACACAAGCTGCCTTCTCCAAAACCAAGTTGCTCTTCTTTATTTAACACCACGTTAATTTTATCTTGTACTCCAGCAACTGAAAGACGTGGTTTTCCATCCCAAACCATTAAACTATAGAGATCACGATTATTTAAACGCTCTTCTAAGTCCTCATGAGTTATCAGTCGAAAATTCGCATGATTAGGAATTGCTTGATTTGATGGCAATATCACTAATGATCCGGATGTATCCAATCCTAAAGCTTGAATAAGTCCAAATGTATTGTATTTACT
Organism: Legionella drancourtii LLAP12; assembly: GCF_000162755.2. Taxonomy (GTDB): domain Bacteria; phylum Pseudomonadota; class Gammaproteobacteria; order Legionellales; family Legionellaceae; genus Legionella; species Legionella drancourtii. Next base: position 19,038 of record NZ_JH413832.1, on the reverse strand, counting down.
TAAATGAAAAATATTAACTAATACTTCTAAAGGATTTCCTTCGGGTAATAAATTTCGCAGAAATCGCTGCACGTTTAATGGTGGAATATCTTCATACAAAGGTAAGTGTGGAGAAACAGCATAACCTGTCTTTTGCCAATTGGCATTATAACTCCAATACAATTGATCCTCGATAAGCGTGATATGGGCTATTTGATATTCTCCCTGATAAACAACCAAGACCGGCTTATCTCCAATCATTTTCATCCTCACCATTATCCATCCATGGCTTTATGTACAGATTTATTCCTAAACCGGAACAAATCTGTAATACACTTGCCAATTGACAGCTCGATTGCCCATGCTCGATTTTCATAAAGGTTTCTTTGGCTACACCACACAAAGCAGCCGCATCCTCCAGCCGTAAATCACTTTGAGTTCGGCGTGCTTTAATGACTTCCCCTAACAATTCTGCGGTTAACGGCTGTTGAAGATTGGGAGTCTTTAATTTTTTAATTTGCTTGGCCATATAATCCTACTGGAGTAGACTTAATATAAGAATTTCGATTTAATTATTCATTAATCCCATTGTAGTAGGATTAAATTTAAAAATACAATAACAACCGCTTAAAATCCTAATAAAATAGGATTATAGAAAAAATAATGGGTGCTTTTTAATCAACATCCTCAACGACCTCTATAGCACCAACCATCTGTCGATTCAAATAATCCGAAATCCGCTGCATAGGTTTTCTCAATCGTTCCACATCAAATAATCAAATATCCACCAATTTGTATCATTTCAAATAGAGCCCGTCCCGGACCGTCCCATATACGGATTATTAAGAGCGCTATATATTAAATTACAATTTAGTCAGCATTGTTGTCACTTGCTCCAAGCTACTGCATTCCTCTAATAATTTTTTCTGGATGGACTCATCAAAAGTTATTTGTTCAACTGCTGTGAGCACTGCGTAAGGTAAGGGTATAAATATCGAGCTAAAAAAGGCATGATGATTTTTATTACCAAATAAACTATTATCGTCAGGTAACTTCTGTGCTTTCTCCACTATTTGCATCATCTGCTTTTCTAATTGATTCACTTGCCGTTCTAATTGAGCAGCAAAAGAATAAGCGCTATAAGCTCCTCCAATCAAAAGCCCAAAACCAATAAACGAAAATGCTAGAAAAAAAACAGAAGCTAAAACAAAAACTAAGCCCGTTGCAGCAACAGCAACTGACAATGCTGTATTACAACCAGTATCCACTACAGATAATAATTGCTGATTAAATATTGAAATTTGCTCAATAAATTGAGTGATACTTGTCTTTTTAGACTCAAATTGAACGTAATCATAAATGTTTTGGTTCTTGGTTTGAGGTCCATGTATTGCGTTAAGATGATGGAGCATTTTCTCGATAATATAGGTTAAATCAGAGATTTTCCCCTTACGAATATAAGACATGGCAATATTATCATGTTCTTTGTACCGGTGTACTATGTACTAAATAAGGTTTGCAATAAACTCCATTCAAAACACTTGATTAACCATAGAGTATGACAGTATCATCATTTTTTGTTGTGTAACCGAAAAAAATATTGTTCGATGTGAATTAAAAGTGGCTTCATTGATAAATAAAAACGCGGATGGACTTAGAGGCGTGGCTGCGTTTAGTGTTGCCGTGGCGCATTTCATCAGTGCGTTCTTACCAATGATGGCACATAAAAATTACCCGCAAACTTTTTCAGAAAATACGTCACCAAGTTTATTTTTCGAAATATTAACGTCCCCATTGATTTCAATTTTTTATAATGGGCATTTTGCTGTCCTGCTTTTTTTTGTTCTTTCCGGTTATGTATTAACCTTTCCCTATTTTACAGCAGAAGCAAATATTCTTTCCCTAAAAAGACGATTGTGGGGCCGCTATCTTAGATTAAACATCCCTATTGCCTGCGTCATATTTCTTTCCTTTATTGTGTATCAAATGGGGTGGTATAAAAACATACCCGCGGCAGAAATATCTGGGTCAGTTATTTGGTTTAAGAATTTCTTTGCTGAACAATTAACGCTGAAAATGGCGGTAAATGAATCAATATATGATTCACTTGTTTTTGGTAAACATACGTTTATCCCCTCGCTCTGGACTCTTAAAATAGAGTTTATTGGCTCAATTTATGTCCTGGCTTTTTTTATTGTCAAACCTAAAGAGCGCATCATCATTCCTATGATACTAGTTTTTGCAATACTTTTTTTGGTACACAAAGAAGATTCTATCTATTTCTATGCCCTATTTCTAGGATCTTTATTAAACTTAATGAAACTTAATTTTAGAACAAGACGTCTTGTTTTTGCCATAGGATTCTATTTGGGAGCCTTTCAGTTTGAATGTATAGCCTACGATTATCTTCCTGAGGTGCTAATTTGGGAAAAGAAAGCCTTCTACCATACAATCGGCGCATTATTCATGGCCTTGGCTATAATTAAGGGCTTTGGTGAACAGTTCTTTCAACACAAATTCATTCAGTTTCTTGGCAAGATATCATTTTCCCTTTACTTGATACATTTCATTATCTTATGTTCTCTATCTTCAGCGTTATATCTCCATTTTCCCCAAACTCAGATTATGATTGCTTTGAATTTTTGTTTATATGTAACATTTTGCCTGATTGCATCAAAAATATTTGAATTAATGGTGGATAAACCCGCGATCAATTTGTCACACCAATTTTCATCTTGGCTTTTGGGCATGGTGAAAAAGAAAGAAAGCACAAAAATCATATCTGGCTCACAGTCATCGCTACAAAGATTGACCAGCTTAACATCCTAATAATATTACGTAACTCTAGGTCTATTGCCATTTCGCTAGATTGGACTAAATGGGTTGATTTTTGCGCACCGAAGCGAGGCTACAACTACAACGACCTCAATTAGCTTACTCAAATTTTTATTCAATATACTCAATTGCCCGGGCCGACAAGAATCTCCCTGTCTTTTTTGAAATTATCTACTATAGTTTAATTGACCAATAATTAGAATAATAACAAATCAGGGGATATCATGTTACTGCGATGGACCGTTGTGACCTTATTGCTGTGCACCCTCAATATTCCATGCTTTGCTAATGATGAGCGTGAAATTGCGATTACAATAGATGACTTACCCTTTGTTGGCTCCGGGACAAATACTCCAGCGAGCCTTAAAAGAACCCAAGACCGATTTATGTCGCTTGTAAAAGCACTTGTCGATAATCAAGTACCAGCTACTGGATTTATCATTGGCGGCGCTGTAGCAAAAAATGAATGGGATCTTCTGGAAACCTTCCGTAATCAAGGTTTTGCTCTCGGTAATCATACCTACACTCATGATAGCTTAGGCGGAATGAGTGCGGACAAATACATTGCGGATATTGAACGTGCAGATATAAAATTAGCGCCAGTAATGACTGAACCTAAATACTTCCGTTATCCTTACCTTTCTGAAGGGTCGGGCGCCAAAAAGCAAAAAGTAGTAGAATATCTAGCTGCTCATCAATATACCATTGCTCCTGTAACCATTGATAGCAAGGATTATGAGTTCAATGCGCAATTATATAGAATTCCTTATAGCAAAAGAGCGCAAAGCATTAACCAATTCAAAAAACGCTATTTGGCTTATATTTGGAAACAAACATTAGCAGCAGAACGCCGCTCCAAGAAAGAAGATGGACAACCTGTAAAACAAATCCTCTTGATTCATGCAAATCTGTTGAATAGTTATTGTTTGGAAGATGTGATTCAATTATACAAAAAAAATGGATACAAATTTATTAGTCTGGCTGATGCGTTAAAAGACCGTACAGCACAACCTTTAAATAACAATGTTGAACCAGCAAATAACCTTACTGAACACGCTCCTAAAGAGGCGGTTGCTCAGTAGGAACATAGGTTGGGTCTTGTTTGACCCAACCTACAGTTTCGTGAATCGTGGAATAGCATGCTTTGGAAGTAAGAGCCAATAATGTCCTGCGTTTTTCATATGGCCAGCAATTAGCGTTGCACGATCGCCACCGCCCCAAAACACATCGCCTCTAATTTTACCGCGAATCGCTCCCCCAGTATCCTGAGCAATCATCAGACGTTGCATGGGCTTACTCATCTCAGGGTTTTTGCTGTCTGGGCGCGTAGTATTAAGCCACAGAGGCGTTCCCATAGGTATCCATTGCTTATCAATAGCTAGGGAATAGCCAGGTGTTAAAGATACCCCTTGTGAACCTAAAGCTACGTCTTGTGCCATTTTACGGAAAAAGACAAAGGATTTATTTTGATTAATGACCTTATGCAACTGCTTAGGATGTTCGGTTAAATAACGCTTAATCGCTTGCATGGATGCATTGTCTTTAGTCATTACCCCTTTTTTAATTAAGACACCCGCTATGGCAGTGTAAGGCAGACCATTTTGTGCATCATAACCCACGGAAATATTTTTACCATCTTCAAGCTCGATAATGCCCGAGCCTTGAATTTCTAAAAACAGGCGGTCTATGGGACTATTAATCCAGACCAAAACTTTTGCCTTACCGTTGAGCGCCCCATTATTTATTTGTGCACGCGTATAATAAGGAACCAGTTTATTCTTCGTTACTCGACCAACAATCCTACGGTTTTTTAAGTCATTGAAAAACATACCTAAATCAGAAGTAATTAAATCGTCTGGTGTTTCATATAAAGGAACACTAAATTCTTTAGATTTGGTATAACTGCCTTTAAGTGCGGGTAAGTAATAGCCAGTAAATAAGCCTGGACCGGTTTCTTTATCATAAAATTCAACAGGTCGAAACCATTCCTGAAAGAATAACTTTGCATCTTTTTCAGTAACTGGGTTAATTTTTAATGCAGCATAACACGCAGGTTGCCAATCTTTTACTTGCAAATTAATATGGTCTGTACCCACAATTTGTTCAGGATTTTGCTTCACGAAGGCACGGCAAGAAGTCTGAAAAGTCTCTAATGATTTTTTCAGGTCTGCAGATTGCCACCCCGGAAGCTGCTTAAAAGTAACCGGCCTAAACATCGATATTGGCTGTTTAGACTGCTCGGATTGCCAAAACCACCAGGTCGATATCCCCAGAGATATTAAGGCTAAAAATAGTGATGTATATAATATTTTCGTTTTCATAGGAGGGCAATTTTTACACGTAATGGAATATATTGCAACGAAAACAGCTGGTTTTGACTCTGCATTTCAAATCGCATCCATAGGAAACCAAAAACTATATCATAGCAACTTATTGATTTCATTAATTTTACTCTTTTGATTTTATTTCTTGAGAAAAAGAGAATTTTTTACCTCCCTAATACGAGTTTGCAAAGAATATTCCATGCTTCACGCATTAAAAATACTTTTTTATAAGCAAAAATAGTGTTTAATGAATACGCAAAGCCAACTGATTCAATGCATTCATGTAAACAAGGAAAACCCTTAAATCCTCTTGTTTCACCTTAGAAAAAGCAGGCTTATCTCCTATTTCAGACAACACCACCAACAATTGGTGACTTAATTTTAAGCCACCAACCGTGTCATGTTGCGCAAAACAAGTCAGTATATTCTGTTCATAAAGAGACAGATCGCAGTCGAAAAAAATAGCTGTACGTCGTACTTGTTCATGATCAATCGTTACTAAAATATGACTTATCGTTGCCTGTGTCATAACTAAAGACTCAAAGCGTGCAGTTAATTCAATTAAGGTATTGTGCTTTTTAGCAGTTAAAGGCTCATCAGCAAGGGATTCCAGCAAGCCGCGTGTAAGCCAAAATAAATTCGCCAAATCATGCAGTATTTTTTGATTAGCGGGTACCAAAAGTACTTGTCTTAAGTTGTAAGTCATATAAGTATATAATTTTTCAAGATAGCGATTGAGCATAGTCCATACATCTGAGCGCCATATTAAATTAGCGACGATAAAACTGGCAACAATTCCAATAACAACCCCACCTAAACGCTGCAAAGGTGGGGACAAATCAACCGGCGGCCCTCCTTCCTGTGCTAATGAAATAATTAAAGCAATATTGGCTTGTAAGCCAATGTATGCATATTTAGGGAACTTGAACATAAAATAAGTAAAGGCCCAGACAGAACCAAGAAAAACTAAAACAAAATCATAAAGATCCATGGCCGTAATAAATAAAGCAAATAACGCGATGCCACCGCCTAAAAAACAGCCAAGTAAACGGTGAATACTAATATTTTTCATTTCAAAAAGATTTTTGCGAATGGAAATAATTAAACTACTGATAATTCCGTTTAAGCCTCCTGGCCAATTGCTCGTTAACCAAAAGGCCAAGGCAAGAATTACCGACAACCCAGCTTTAATGCTGCGTTTAATTAAGTCGGGATCGGTTCGTAATCGATCTTGGAGTTTCAGCGTTTGAATTTTTGCTGCTGCGGTAATTGGAGTACGTGCCAATAATGAGCGAATGAATATTAACGATTGGGAGACGTGCTGAAAAAAATGCACCAAGGAATAAACATAGTTACTCGGGAACGCACCTAATTGTTTCTCTAAGTCGGCAATGGCTACACCAGTTTGCAATAATACAGGCTCTGATGTTTGCGCAATAAAAACGTGTTGCAATCGATGAAGATCATCATAAATGGCTTGAAAAACTTGAGCAATCGGTGCCGATTGAATGGTCTTTAAATCAGAATGTTGTGGTGAGATGATACTTAGATAGTGTAACTGTCGTGATAATTCATAAAAGGAGTTCAATAAAGCACGAATTTCGTCGGTTCGCGCTTGGCTAACGCCCAATTCATGATTCATAGCCCCAACCAGCTCTACCGCTTTACGTAATTTCTTTTTTATCGTTAAATTGCTTCGTATTAATGGTGAAAAATCTGGCTTCTCGTGCATTAACGTTGCAAATATTTGCTTAAATTCTGCGGAAAAATCAGCAAAGAGAGCCGTCAGCTGTTCAGAGACATTATCTTTTAAATGGTTAGGAAAAATAAAATAAACGCTGATTGCCGAAACCAAAACGCCAATACCAATTTCAACTGGCCGCCAAATTGCTACAAAAAAAGCATTTTGCGGATCCAGTGCCAATTGCGAAATGATAATAAACGCGCATAATGAACCTAATAAATAAGCATAACCATTAACACTAAAACTGTAATAATAAGCCCCGATGCTTACAATTAAAAAACAAGAAAGAAAATAAAGTAAAAAACTGTTGGCGACGAGACCCGCGACATAAAAACCAACAAAGGCTCCGGCAATCGTGCCAATAATACGTAAAACCGCTTTATCAATAATACTGCCTGTATACAAATTAGAAACGACAACCACACTCATGCCCGACCAGTATGGTGTCTGTAGATGCAATTTAAAAGAAATTAATACCGCCGCTAATGCAGCAAATGCCGTTCTTAATGCGGCCCTATTTTCAACAGTGCGCGGCCAAAGCACTCCGCTCACCTATAAGTAATGGTTGTGGCACTAGCCCCAATACGCATTGGGTAGTCATCAGTTAAATCATCAATATAAATACGTACTGGAAAACGTTGAGCAATGCGAATCCAATCTTCAGTAGCTTCAAGATAAAGCAAAGTTGAGGGCGCTGCATTGCCTTGCTGCACTCGGTTAATTCCCCAGCCAATACTTTTTACATGTCCATGAAATACTTTGCCAGGATACATGTCGATCATGATTCTTGCTTTATCACCTGGTTTAATGAGACGAATGGCTGTTTCGCGATAGCGCGTTACTATCCACCAGCGTTTGGTTTCGATAAAAGCAAAAAGCCCTTCTCCAACTGTAATGTATTGTCCTGTACGCAAATTAAAATTAGTAACGTACCCATCTTCTGGGGCAATAAGTGTCGTGTGATTCAGAAGGTAATTGGCTTGATCCAGCTCGGCTTGCGCAGCTAAAATTTGATTGTCATCCAAATTCGCTTGGGCAATTTTTAATTGTTGTTCTGCTTGAACAATGGCTAATTTCGGGTTGTCGTAATTTAATTTAGCAATATTTAATTTAGCCTTGGCTTGCGCTACTGCGTATTGATACGGTAAAGGATCAATTTGAATTAATTTATCACCTTTTTTTACGTGCTGGTTATCTTTGACATAAATGCGCGTTAACGGACCTGAAACAATCGCCGCCATATTCACCACATGAGCGGAAACATAGGCATCATTTGAGCGCGTATCATAATATGCAAAATAACGATAAGCAGCAAAGCCCGTCAATAAGATTGCAAGAACAGCTATTTGCGGCCAATATTTGAATTCAAAAATATTAGGTAAACGCACCAAAAAGCCTTTTTTATTCATCATAGTTATAACAATACAGGCTCATTTCATGGAGCTCAAGAAGATTAAAGCGATAAACTTATTTATTGCGTTTAGCATACCCAGATAAAACCATCCAATTGGCATTAATAATGCGCTTTTTTTTTCTGCGACTCCAACCTTGAATTTGCTTTTCTGCTGCGAATGCCTCTTCGCGTGTAGAAAAGCCTTGGGAGTAAACTAATTTGATTGGCAGACGTTACATTAATCAACCGAAGCAAAATAACGCCAACTACTCATCCCTGAACGAATCACGCGCGCTTTAGCCTCGCACTTCATCACCGCCCCCGCAGAAATAAAACGTACTTGCAACAAAGATACTGGATACCCCTCATCCATACGCACCACCGAAACCCGACGATGATAACTAGCACGTCTCAAACCATTTTTTTGCACTACCAAACAAGGAAACGCACCCAAATCTTCAATAAAATATTGGTAATCAGATACCCCTTCTCTTAAAGAGCAGCCTTCACGGCGCAGCAATTTTTGCATCACTTGATTAGCTGCATCTTTATGCCCCACACAATCCGCTCCAAACATTGCATGCCGAGACAATTGCAATGCAATTGCTTCCAACTGATAAAAATTCTGATGGAGCTCTTCCTGCTTATTAATCGCTTTGTGATACAATAAAATATGCTGCATCGAAGTTAATACCAATAAGCTAATCACCGCGACCACGATTAAAGTCATTAAGAAAATAAACCCTTGCTGCTTTTTCATAATCCGCGAACAGCAACCAGAAGCTTCTGGGTTTTGCCCTCAGCCAAGCCCATGTTCACTTCAATAAATGGTCTGTCATGGACGTTTTGATTATAAATTTTCAGTGAATGAATTAATGGTGTAATCTCTTCTGTTTGTGTCAATTGGTAATGTAATGTCTCCTCACCTTTAAGATTTTTTTTAATAAACCATCGCTCCTCTAAAAACTCACCAACATATGCTGATGTTGCATAAGAAAATAACAAAGGCTTTGCCAAAGTAATTAACGTTCCACCTGATACGAATTCCACATCAATAATTTGCTGGACCTCTGCATGTTCGCAATCAGCAATCATCAATGGTCGTTTTTCTTTAAAGGACACCGTGGGTGACACCACAATTTGTGTGGAATTTTGAATTTTTATCACTTGAGCAAAACGTTCATTCATGCGATTAATTTGAATTGATTGTTGTCGTTCATTTTCAACGTTAAGCGCATGAATCATCGCCCTATTTTGTCGTCTGTCTTTTACAATTAACTGCTCTATGCCCACACAAGGAGTAAAACCGGCACGACGTATGCTATCGCTGAGCAAATCTCCGACCCAGCGCAAATCAAAACTACGTGATAAAATTTCTTCTGCCTCAAGGTATTGACGTTTGCTGCTTAAATAAAATTGCATAAGCAGGGTCATAATAAGGCTTGCTAGAGCAAGGCCAATAAGCACTTCCGAGATACTGACACCAGACTGTTTTTGCATTAGTCATTCATGCATTAATTTACGTGTAATCGCCGCACTTTTGTGATACCAGCCCAGACGTAATAATGTTTCCTGACTTTGATGCTGTACATCCAAATGATAAGGAGGGGGTACTAAAGGAAGTTTTTTCATGCGCGCGAATAAGGTTTCACCAATTTGATCAAGAACTTGAGAACCGTGTTCACGCAAAATTAATTGATTGAGTAATTGCTTGCTTTGCCATTGTTGTTGCAATAAAGACAAAGCCAAAGTAGTGACGAGCAATAAAGATGCCAGCACTTCAACAAGGGAAAATCCCTTTTGCTGTTTCATATTCCATTTTTCCTGAGGTTGGTTTGCGCGCGCAGATTAACGCTCCCAAAATAAAAATGCAAGAAAATTTAGAAAAATCAATATAAAGATCAACAGTCTCTAGAGTTTCGTGACAGCAGACAGCGGCTTAGGTAATATAAAAAAGAATTATTTTCAAAGGATTGTATTATGGCCATTAATTTCCAAGAACTCCCTCATCAGGGAATACGCTCTCTAGTTCCCTACAAACCAGGAAAATCCATAGAAGAACTGGCCCGGGAAAAAGGAATTACCAACATTATTAAGTTAGCCAGTAATGAAAATCCTTTAGGATGCAGTCCCATGGCCTTGTCTGCTTTGCGCAGCATATCCCCGAATACACTGGCGACTTACCCTTCGCCCAATAACCATCCATTAATTCCCAAGTTGGCGAAAAAACACCAGCTAGATAGCAATCAAATTTTTGTTAGTAATGGCTCAGACTATATCTATACGATTTTGTTAAATTCCTTTGTCTTGCACCAAGAAAAGCACATCCTCACCCATGACTATGCCTTTAGCACCTATGCCATTCAGGCACACACCTTAAATATACCCGTGCATTCAGTAACCATTAATGAAGATTGGCAAGTAAATATTAATACCCTAATTAATACATGCACTTCCCAAACAGCCATTATTTTCTTAGCAAATCCGAATAATCCTACAGGCATTCTCATCAGTCAGGAGCAAATAAAAAATTTATTAGACAATATTCCTGAAAGCACCTTATTAGTACTTGATGAGGCTTATTATGAATTTGCCGAATCCCAACACCTGGGCAACAGTATTGGCTGGTTAGCTAACTACCCTAATTTAGTAATTACTCGCACTTTTTCAAAAATATATGGCTTAGCCGGTTTACGCTTAGGTTATGCCTTGGCTCATCCAGCAATTATTGATATTTTACAACGAGTGCAACTGCCATTTACGGTGAATCAAGCCGCATTGACTGCAGCGCATGCCGCACTGGATGATCAAGCGTTTATTCAATTAAGCTTACAAACCAATAGCGATGGAATGCGGCAAATGCGCACCGGCCTGGAACGTTTAGACCTTAATTATTTACCCTCAGCCTGTAATTTTCTTACATTTAACTGCAGGGAAGACAGTTTGGCACTCTATAATTATCTTTTAGACAGAGGTATTATAGTCCGCCCCTTACATCCCTATAAAATGAATAATTACATCCGCGTAACTATTGGGACTAAGGAACAAAATCATCGTTTTCTTGACGCACTGAATAGTTATTATCATGCGTAAATTGTGCTATAAGGCACCATCATAAAATTCGATATAAAAGGAACAAAAATGACCAGCGATTTAAGCAGCAAACATTGTGAATCATGTGAAGGAATTGGGGCTGCATTAACTGCAGAGCAAGTTAAAAATTTAATGCCTCAATTAAATAAACAATGGCAAGTCAGTGCCGATAACCGCATAATTAAGCGCGAACTTTCATTTAAAGATTTTTATGAAACAATGGCTTTTGTAAATGCTTTAGCCTGGATAGCAAATATAGAAAATCATCACCCTGACTTAGAAGTCGGTTACAACTACTGCCGTGTCAGTTTCATGACGCATGCGTTAAATGGTTTAAGCCACAACGATTTTATCTGTGCGGCGAAATTGGATAAGCTTTTGCTTGATTAAGCGTTCTAATATGAGTTCGAGGGGGGACGTCAGTACTGCCATTAAGTTAAGGAAATCTGTCATTCCCGCGCAGGCGGGAAATCATCCACGAATTGGCATTATAGCCAGTGA
>NZ_JH413832.1:0-6952 GCF_000162755.2 Legionella drancourtii LLAP12 | reverse complement strand
ATCCCCGCCTATGCAGGGACGACAGGCTCTGAGTAATTTGAAGCATAAAATCCTTAACTTAATGACCGTGGGTACATCAGTGCCTCCTCATAGCCATGAAGTTAAATGAGGATCGTATAATGAGAAGGTTTTACTCGGGCTCTTATTCAGAAGATTAACTTAATTGCATAACAGCACATGCAACTCTTCAGGTATAACTGCTTGTTTCGCATCGAGAATACCCAATTTTTCCTTATTAGATCTTATAAAAAAAGCACATTGATTAAGTAATGAAGGTACTTCTACCGTGAAGCCATACTTTATGGCACTATTTGTTTGTTCTATCGGACTCATCTCTGCAATGAGCATTTTGAAATCTTTATCCACTACAATGCGTCTAATGTTAGGGAAAATTTTTCGCAAGGCACATCGCTGCTCTTCTCCATCAGGGATATCAAAAGAAGTTAAATAGATGTGTTCTAAATAAGGCAAAGCATTTCCAAGTTCATCTAACTGCGCCATAGAAAGATTTTTTAAACCATTTCCTCTTAAATCAAGGGACTTAATCCATGGCGGTGTTTTTTTCAATCCGTCGATAAATGATGAAGCATGCACAAGATGAACTAATAATAAACAACTTTCAAGACTCAAATGCTCTATATTTTCAGGGATAGCGGACATAACCGTATTTAAGCTTCTTTCTAAAGTATTCTGCACCAGTGAGAGTGATTTAAGCTGCGGAAAGAATGATAAGCTTTGTAAAAATAAGACTAAATCATTCATGCGATCTAGTGCACACGATAAAAAAGTTAATTTTGCAAGTGCGCAAGGAAAGGTTTGGACGAGCTGAATGGCATGTTCTAAATTGATGCTGTCAAAGTTAGGATGAATATAAACTACGTCTGTAATATGAGCAGGGATGGCGGCAATCACTAAAAGTAATTGTGCTAAATCTATTTTGGCTTTGCTATTAAAGAGTCCCCATACGTCTAAATGAATGCGCGTAATGTGGGTTGGAATTAACTGCAAACAGTAACAAAGTTTCTCTACGTCAATATCCTTGTATAAACTAATACGAATAACAACACGCTCTGTTGTTGGCGCAATTTTCTTCATAAGACGTGCAATCTTATAGTTGTTTTCTAAACAAAGCGCCTCATGAAGTAATTCCACTTCTTTGCCATTTTTTGAACTACAGATAAGATCCTGCTCATCTTCAAAATCTAATTGCACATCGAGCGCATCTACTACTCGCTCTACAATAGAACTAATAAATCCAAAAAAACCCACAAAATACCAAAAAAAATAAACAATGAGACAAATTGTAACTTATATGGACATTTTATCAAGCTAAAAAGCTCTTTAATTCACCAGTTTTATTTTCTTAATGAGAAATTAATTGTTTTTACCACCATGCAAGTGATTTGACTCGTCTATCACTTGCATGGCCTTGTTGAAAAGCTCAAACAACAGAATAATTTCCGTTATCCCGACAAAGATCGGCAACTACATGCACCACGCTGGCAATAGGACGAGTAATAAGTTCCAGGATACTGAGCACAGGGTTAACAAATGCAGCAACAACCGCTGAAATAATAGAGAAAAGTTGTTGCTTCGCTTCTTCTGCTTGCTCTCGAGCATTGGCCTTAATCATCTTGCCCTCATTCTTATCATGTCCAAATTTTGGTGAAGTGCCACTAGCCCAAAAGTGAATTGCGGTGAGCAAAGAAGCAAGGGTATTTACCAGAGCAACCGCCGCATCAAACAAAAATACCGGTAAAACAGCAACATCAATAAATGGGCGAGCTAAATAGTGCATAAAATCAGAATGCTTATTCTTAGTCTCTTGTATCGGAGATAATAAAGAATAAAAACGTACTTTGGTCGATCCAAAAAGACCATATTTGGATACCAGGACAGGATTAATAATTTTAGCCATTACAAACTCCAAAATTGAATAAAAATGCACCCTTCTCATTAGCGAAATGGGGATAAATTAAAGACAAATAAGAATGAAAAGCAGGTTTTAATGTTTAATACCGCATTACCACACGTTCTTCACCCAGAATATTTACTAACAGGCTCAGCAATTCATCACTAGGCATCACCTGCCACTGCTGCGCCAAGCTCAACTGTGCTTTTGCGTGAGCATTGGTATAAGATACCTGCACCGCACAACGCCCTGAATGAGCCTTTAATAACGCTTGGATGGAAGGCAAAGCGCTTTGATCTTCAGGTTTTAAACGTAACTCCAAACAGCGAGCAAAGCGTGCACGCGCTGAAGGCACGTCATAAAGCTGGGTCGCGGTCATTTTAACGCCGCCACTAAAATCATCATGCGCAACCTCGCCCTCCACAACCAACATGTCCCCTGTTGCCAAGGGCGAGGTAAAGGCTTCAAAAACTTCACCAAAGACCACCACGTCCATGCGCGAAGTCGAATCATCCATACCAAAAATTACTAATTTTTTACCACGTTTCGTTATAATCTTACGAATTGCGGACACTTGCGCACAAATGATTGCTTTTTTATGTACCGAAGGATTTAATTGGCTCATCGACACAATAAAATCACCAAATTCACGCCGGTATTGATCCGCAGGATGACCCGTTAAATAAAAACCTAATACTTCGCGTTCACCTTCTAAGCGCTGTGCTTCGGACCAAGGCTTGCTTAACACATATTCCTGCTTGCTCGCCTCATCTTCCAACAAAGAAAACAAATCAAATTGACCACTGGATTGGTTTTGATGTTCTTTCTCAGCTACTTTGAGCGCTTTTTCAAGGGACGCATTCAATACCGCCCGCTCTACTTGCCAATCATCAAAAGCACCACTTTTAATTAACGCTTCCAGCACACGCCGATTTACTTTACGTAAATCCAGTCGCTGACAAAAAGCAAATAAATCAGCATAAGAACCGTGAAGAGCGCGCTCTTCGGTAATACAATCAATGGCCGACTCCCCTACCCCCTTTATCGCCCCAAGGCCATAAATAATGGTGGCATCATCGCGCACGGTAAATGGATACATGGATTGATTAATTGATGGTGGCAAAACCGTTAATTTCATGTGTGCACATTCATCAATAAAGGTCACCACTTTATCAGTATTATCCATATCCGAAGACATTACCGCCGCCATAAAAGCCGCCGGATAATGTGCCTTTAACCACGCGGTTTGGTAAGCAACTAAAGCGTAAGCTGCCGAATGCGATTTATTAAAACCATAGCCGGCAAATTTTTCCATCAAGTCAAAAATATGGGTTGCTACTTTTATATCGACGCCCCTAGCCGTAGCACCTTCGGTAAAAATTTCGCGCTGCTCCGCCATTTCTTCAGGCTTTTTCTTACCCATCGCACGACGTAATAAATCCGCGGCTCCCAAGGTATAATTTGCCAATACCTGAGCAATTTGCATCACCTGCTCTTGGTATAAAATAACCCCATAGGTTGGCTTTAAAATCGGTTCCAAATCTGGATGCGGATAATCAACTGCGGCTCGTCCATGTTTACGATCAATAAAGTCATCCACCATCCCTGACTGTAAAGGACCGGGTCTAAATAAAGCCACCAAGGCAATAATGTCTTCGAAACAGTCGGGCTGTAAACGACCAATAAGTTCTTTCATACCGCGGGATTCCAACTGGAATACGGCGGTTGTTTTGCAGGCTTTTAATAAATCAAAGGACGCTTCATCATCAGTAGGAATTTGACTGATGTCGATTAAAGGCAACCCCTCTTTCTGCTTTTGTTTGTTTACCGTGGCTAAAGCCCAATCGATAATGGTCAGTGTTCGCAAGCCCAAAAAAGTCAAATTTGACCAAGCCCGCCGCTTCAACGTCATCTTTATCAAATTGACTTACAATTTGAGTAGAACCCTCTTCACAATAAATTGCAGTGAAATCAGTAAGTAAGGAAGGAGCAATAACCACGCCCCCAGCATGCTTACCCGCGTTACGCGTAATCCCTTCCAGCTTTAACGCCAAATCAATGAGTTCTTTTACCTCTTCTTCTTCATTATAGCGACGACTCAGCTCCGGCTCTTGCTCCATTGCTTTACTTAGCGTGATGCCGATTTCAAAGGGAATCAATTTTGCTAATTTATCAACAAAACCATAAGGGTGAGCGAGTACACGCCCCACATCACGCACAACCGCTTTCGCCGCCATCGTACCGAAGGTAATAATTTGTGACACACTTTGACGGCCATATTTTTCAGCCACATAGTCAATAACCCGATCGCGCCCTTCCATACAAAAGTCGATATCAAAGTCAGGCATGGATACCCGCTCAGGGTTCAAAAATCGCTCAAAAAGCAATTCGTATTCTAAAGGGTCCAGATCAGTAATCTTTAAGGCATAGGCAACCAAAGAACCCGCACCCGATCCTCGTCCAGGACCTACTGGCACACCATTTTTCTTGGCCCATTGAATAAAATCGGCAACGATTAAAAAATAACCGGGAAAGCCCATGTTATTAATCACGTCCAATTCAATTTTTAAACGGGCATCATAATCGACTCTTATAGTTTGCAATTCTTCTGCTGATTTATGTTTAAATAATTGAACTAAACGCTCTTCTAAACCAACTTCAGATAAGTGTGAAAGGTATTCTTCAACCGTAGAACCTTCTGGAATAGGGAAATTAGGTAGATAGTTATTGCCTAAATTGAGCTTTACCGAACAGCGCTTACTGATTTCCACCGTATTTTGAATAGCGGAAGGCAAATCGGCAAACAAAGCCTCCATTTCCTCGGCTGAGCGTAAATACTGTTGGGCACTGTACAGTTGAGAACGTCGCGGGTCGGCCAAACTATAACCATCATGAATACACACCCGTGCTTCATGTGCCTCAAAATCCTCTTTATCAATAAAACGCACATCATTAGTCGCCACTAAAGGCAATTGCAGCTCATCCGCCAGAGCAATCAATTGCTCATTATAGAGCGCCTCATCAGACCGCCCCGTGCGTTGAATTTCCAAATAAAAGCGGTTAGGGAAAAGTGCTTGCCAATGCAAAGCCCTACTCTTTGCCAAATCAAGGTCATTCGCTAATAAGGCTTGCCCAATATCACCAAACTTACCCCCCGATAAAGCAATTAATCCGGCAGAGTATTCTTCTATCCATTGATTGTGTACCCGCGGCTGCCCCAGATGCTGACCTTCTTGATACGCTTTAGAAACAAGACAGGTTAAATTTTTATATCCTTCCGCATTAAGGCACAATAAAACTAAAGAAGAAACGCGCTCAGGTTGTTGGGGATCATGGCAAGGAAGATCGCTACCAATAATAGGCTTAATCCCAGATTCCACCGCTGTTTTAAACAGTTTCACCGCAGCAAACAAGTTACAATAATCAGTAATTGCAACCGCACACATGCCTCGAGACGGCAAAGCCTTCATTAATGGCTTAACGCGAACCAAACCGTCGACTAGAGAAAATTCGGTGTGAACGCGCAAGTGCACAAATCGTTGTTGCATAGGAGGATAACTTATTAAGCAAATTAGGGGAACTTTAACCCAGATCGCAGGTCTTAATCTACTAAGAATTTAATATTTTATCGCTTAGGTTGTACGTTTGCAAATGTGAACACGGAGTCTCATGACCTGATGGGACTGCTGTTTTTTTTAATTATCACTCTTAGTTCTGAGCACTCTTAGTTCAGATTGAATAAACACCATGCCGCGTCTATTTGCGTTACAATTAATTACAATACAGAAACATAACTATCTATATTCTGCCTCAAAAGATCGAAATTAAACACAAAATACATTTGACAATCAATTTTACTCTGCGTAAACTGCCGTCAAATGAATGAGTAATGGAACTAATCTCTATGACTTTGCCCCTGCAGGATGAAAAAAACCCCCTTTATGGCTTAGAGCTCGCTGAACAATGCCGCAAGCTTTTTACGGATGGAACGAGCATAAAACCTTGGGAATTGTTGTCCCTGGATCGCTTTAATTACACCGAAAAGCAGCTGAAACAAGCCTATCGCCAATTATCATTATGCGTCCACCCCGATCGCGTTCCTAATGACCTTAAAAAAACAGCAGAAGAAGCATTTAAACTAGTCAGTCAAGCGAAAGAATACATGGCCTATGGTTTAAAATCCGCGAGCGAAAAACAACGTGACGTTGAGGCTATTCGCCATAATCCCTTTTATAAAATTTATGGTGATGCAGGTTTTAGCGCCGGTACTGATGATGTGAGAACCACCTCTTACTTTGATGAATATGGAATATTTCATTCACGTAAAGGAATGTTTAAAAAGAAAAGCTATGCAGAAATGAGTTTTATTGAGTTGCTAGCCGAAGCTGACACAGGAATAACCTCCATTCATGCAGACATCGTTATTCGGTTAAAGCAATTTATTTTATCAAATCCAGCATTACTTGCCGTGAGCATAAACAAGGACAAGGACCTTCCTAAAAGAAAAATCCTGAATATTGCGGCTGAAAAAGGCACCGAAGAGTTTATCATTTGGTTACTTGAGCAAGGCGCTGACCCATTTATATTTCTCCAAGCCTATCAACCTGACGGCTACACAGATAGAGTTGACATCGTTTTTTATCCTGTAGTGCGACAACAAATGCAAGTTTTACGCTATTTATTCAACCACTATGGCACTTATTTTTTTTACCAACAGCTAGAGAATGAACCGACTGCCGCTCCTATATGGCAGCATTTAGAACTAGCCATTTCAGTAAATAATCCAGAAGCAACTAATTTTTTACTCACTGACATGGCGTATTTAAAACATCTTAATGAGCGGAAATTTGATCGGTCCTGGCGCAGTGCTCTAAGTTCTCGGGAAGATAATGCCGTTATTACGGCCTTATTAATGCAGCACGGACTCATCGAAGATTTAGAAAACGCGATGTATTGGGCCATAAATAGAAGCTCGCTCACTGCCGCAAAACAAATCCTAACCCAAAGGACGCAATTTAATTTCCAAAAATTGTATGAAGG
>NZ_JH413831.1:17996-28701 GCF_000162755.2 Legionella drancourtii LLAP12 | reverse complement strand
CACGCCCTCCCAACCCCTTTTGTTCGATGCAAGCCCTATTTGCCAAGTTGAAGTGGCTGACCAAGTTTATCAAGCGCAATTAAAACAACATGCCTATCATTTCCTGAATGCATGAAAAAACGATAATGGACTGGAGTATTTTTTGTAATCTCCTGTGCTGACAGTAGACTTTCATCATGGTGAATGAGAGGTTGCTCTTCCATTTCAGGCAATAAAGTCGTTGGCTTAGGAAAATGATGTCGTTTAGCCACTGCCCTACTGCGTTTTCTTTTTATTTTCCGCTTTAAAGTAAACACCTTTGCCAATGCAGTTTTAGCATTAAGAAGCTTACGAAGAGCATCAAATTGACCCGTTGCAGTCAGGAAAAATAAAATATTGTGCTCACAAAGATAATTAAATTCCCGGATCATATGCGCGTTGAAATTAAGATCATCGATTTTATTATGAATACTTTTGAGCTTGCGCAGTTGATGCAGACGCGCAATTAATAAAGGATGACTTGTTTCAGATAATTCCCCAGATCGTGCAACAACATCACGCTGCTCCGGCACAATATGTTTTAAAGATTCGTCCTTGACTGATTGAACAGATTTCATCGCGCATCCTTGTCTTTACTGTTTCATTACAGTATAGACTTAACCCGGGCATTGTGATGACAATTAATCCACTAAGATTTTTTTTAAACTTAAGCTTTTATTTTTAAAGACCCTAATGGGTCTTGACGGTAAAAACTAACTAGTAAGTCATATACCTCAGGGTAGTATTGTTTAATTATTATTGGTTTTTCAAAAAACAACTCCGTAAATACTGCAAAAAATTCGCCGGCAGACGTGGCTGCATAAGGATCAATCGGAATAGGCTCGGGTTCTTGTAAATGCTGGTCAAAATCAGCATAGGCACGATTAAATACTTCAGACCATTTTTTTGCGGACATATTGCGATGAAGGGGGGGAAAACCATTTGCGCGGCCATTTTTCATATCCAACTTATGTGCAAATTCATGAATCACCACATTGTGTCCATCGATGTCACTGCGGTGTAACACATCACTCCAAGACAAAATGACTGGCCCTCGTTGCCACGACTCACCACTCAAATTAGCCCTCCCCTGATGGACCACACCATACTCATCTGTCTCGCTACGCTCTTTCGAGAAGGCCCCAGGATAAATCATTACCGATACCCAACCGCTATACCAATCCAAACCAAGATTTAGAATAGGAAGACAAGCCTGTAACGCAATGATTAAGCGCATAGAGGTCGTGACTTGCAGCGCACCAATACCCTCTAATGATTTGTAGTGAAGAAATAAAATAGCCAGCCGTTTTAGCCTTACTTTTTCCTGCATGCTCAAGCGCTGCAGTGAAGGTAAATAGTGAAATGCACGCTGCCATTCAATATCGGCAATGGGTGATTGCTGTATAATACGCTCATGCCACCATTCTTTTAGCCGTTGAAATAGACGCATTTATTACTCATCACAGGAGTAACCTAAAAACTCTAATCCTTGCTCCAAATAATACGCAATGGTAGGTTTGGAAAATAAGTATTCCGTTAAATCAGGAGCTAAATTATTCCTTGCCTCCTTATGTGCGCCACTCCAATCCTGATCGCTAAAATCACCTCGCCCCAGATACATTAATGCAAGCAAATCAACTTTTTGATCGTCATCAAGCTCCTCAATAATGTGCCTCACTTCGGCATAAGTAAGATCATCGGGGTGATCTGCCAAAATTTGTGCTATATCATAATCATATTCTGAATTGGGTATTTCTTCATCGAAAGTAACCCCTTCTTTTGCCTGAAACTCTTTTGCTTTATCAATGATAAAACAAACAAGTTTCGGATTAATATTTAAAACATCCGTAGTTAACATATTTACCTCCTGTCATCTTAATTTTAACGTAAATTCTGGATAAGAAGTTCTGATACTATTAGTCTAGCCCATTGTAGGCTAATCTGGTTTTATTTGTGGTTTTTGACTTTGGTGATTAAGACATTGTTCTCTTAAAAAGTGATAGATTAACCTTTTTTAGGGGTATATAATGAAAAAAGCCCCTAGAAAAATGAAATTTATCTAAGTAGTTAGAGCATGTTGAGAATAGCCAAACCGCATATTTAAAGAGACTGTTTATGCCAAAGAAAAGGATTACCCTCATATTAGGGATTAGTGTTTTAGTTATTCTTGCGCTCTATTATACAGTTACTAAGTGGTATTCTCCTCCGCAACGTCTTACTCTCTACGGTAATGTTGATATACGTGATGTCAATCTGTCTTTTCGTGTCAGCGGAAGATTAAGCGAATTAACCGTAGATGAAGGTGATGACGTTCATCAAGGCCAATTAATTGCACGCATTGATTCAGCCCCATATATACGCGAAGTTAATTCTGCAAAAGCAGCAGTAAACCAGCAAAAAGCCGCCCTTGCCTATGCAGAAACAGTCTATGCGCGTGAAAAGAAATTATATGGAACCGGTGCCTCATCAATTGATCGCTATCAAAATGCACTTACCTCACGAGATGCAGCGAAAGCAGGCCTTGAAAAAGCGATCGCTGATTTATCTCAGTCTTCACTACGCTTACAAGATACTTATCTTTATTCACCGGCTGATGGAGCCGTTCTGACACGAGCCGTGGAGCCAGGCACTATGTTAGCAACTGGAGCTACAGTGATTACGGTCTCTTTAGTTAATCCTGTTTGGGTGCGTGCTTATATATCTGAAAAAGAACTCACTAAGGCAAAACAAGGAACGCGGGTTATTGTCTATGCGGATTCAAGACCCAATGACTCATTTGACGGAGTCATTGGTTTTGTATCACCAACTGCTGAATTCACCCCTAAAACGGTTGAAACAACTGATTTGCGTACCGAACTGGTCTATCGACTCAGAATTATTATGCGCGATCCGAAACACGAATTACGTCAGGGAATGCCTGTCACGGTGAAGTTTATAGATTAAACGCGGAGCGTTGATGACCTCAAAAAATGAAAATGCCTCACCAAGTCATGCAGACAACGCCATTATCATTGAAAGGCTTACCAAAAAATTTCCGTCAATAAAGGATATTTCACCAGCCTTGATAAGCGTTTCTGCGCAGATTAAGCGAGGAAGCATTACAGGTTTAATTGGCCCTGATGGTGCAGGAAAGACTACTCTTATACGCATCATAGCAGGTCTATTGTCGTTCACCGACGGACATGTTTATGTTGATGGTTTAGAGCCAACCATTAATACCAATGAGTTACGCTTAATTTTAGGCTATATGCCGCAAAAATTTGGTTTATACGAAGATCTCACGGTTATGGAAAATCTGATTCTTTATGCTGATCTGCGCGGAGTATTGGCTGATGAGCGTACTAAAGAATTTGCACGCTTACTGAACTTCACCGATCTCACCAGATTCACCACACGAGCGGCCGGAAAACTATCTGGTGGTATGAAACAAAAACTGGGCTTAGCCTGCGCTCTATTGGGTCGTCCCAAAGTTCTTCTCTTAGATGAACCGAGCGTTGGCGTAGACCCCATTTCGCGTCGTGAATTGTGGAAAATGGTCAACACACTCATTGACGAGGGAATTACGGTTATTTGGAGCACCTCCTATTTAGATGAAGCCGAACTTTGCGATGAAGTACTTCTCATGAATGAAGGCCAACTTGTTTATTCAGGTACCCCACAAACAATAACGGCAAAACTTGTAGGACGCAGTATCCAGGTGCAAAATATTGAAGGCGATCATCGCCTGGTACTGCAACGCGCACTGCGCTGTAAAGAAGTCATGGATGGCGTCATTCAAGGAAAAAATGTGCGTCTCCTCTTAAGAGATGAAGGAAAACTACCTTGCCTGGAATTATTAAACGCTGGGGCAAGCGCTCGATTAGTTCCTGTAAAACCACGCTTTGAAGATGCATTCATTGACCTGCTTGGCGGGGGGCCTGGTGGCGATTCAATATTAACTAAAGTCATGCAGCCAGTGCAAATCACGACCGAATCGGATACGGTTATTGAAGCGAAGCATTTGACGAAGATGTTTGGTACTTTTGCTGCGACGAATGATGTCAATTTTAAGGTAAAACGAGGTGAAATTTTTGGTCTATTAGGCCCAAATGGTGCAGGAAAATCAACAACCTTTAAAATGATGTGTGGATTATTAGCACCCACCTCAGGAACCGCGGCGGTTATGGGGCTTGACCTGCAAAAAAGTGCCAGTAAAGCCCGCCAGAAGCTAGGCTATATGGCGCAAAAATTTTCTCTTTATGGCGATCTTAGCGTACAACAAAATTTACAGTTTTTTTCAGGAATTTATGGCCTTTCAGGAACAAAACAAACTAAAAAAATTACCGAGATGATTAATGCCTTTGCGCTCAACGAGTTTTTAGATACAAAAACCAATGAATTACCGCTTGGATTTAAACAAAGATTGTCTTTAGCGTGTGCCATTATGCATGAACCCACCATTTTGTTTCTGGATGAACCTACATCAGGAGTTGATCCACTGACACGACGTGAGTTCTGGACCCATATCAATGGTTTAGTTGAGAAAGGTGTGACCATTATGGTAACGACACACTATATGGATGAAGCCGAATATTGTGATCGAATTGGCTTAGTCTATCGCGGCCAATTAATCGAAACGGGTACCCCCGATAAATTAAAACAACTGATTATGAATAAGCAACAACCTGAACCAACGATGGAGGATGCCTTTATTGGCTTAGTACTAAAACATGATCAAGAAAATCAAACCATCAATATGGTATCAACCGTTACCTCTCCCCCAATCATACGCAGCGACGAAAAAAGCAGCAGAGGAGCTGACTTTATTCATCAGCATGGTGCTCTACGTCGATGGGCTGCATTATGTCAAAAAGAGTATTATCAAATTATCCGCGATCCCAGTAGTATCATGATTGCCTTTATCTTACCGATGTTGATGCTTTTTATTTTTGGCTTTGGCATCAATCTTGATACCTCCAAAATTCGCCTTGGCCTGCTGTTGAATGATTCCAGTCCTGAGGCACAACGCTTTGCAAAGGCCTTTAGCGACTCACCCTACATTAAAGTCATTCCGATGAACAACAATCATGAGGCAGCAGAGCAACTTACCGCTGGAAATGTACGTGGTTTTGTGGCCATACAACCTAATTTTTCCCTGCGCTTGCAACAAGCTGATGGTATTGCTCCGGTGCAAATTATTACTGACGGCTCAGAAACCAATACTGCAAATTTCGTCACCGCATATGCTACTGGAGCATGGAATATCTGGCAGCAACAGCGCGGTATAGAAATTGGCCAACCACAATTGAATCGCATTGCTCTGGAAAATCGTTATTGGTTTAATCCAGCAGCAATCAGCCGCGATTTCCTGGTACCAGGTTCTATTGCCTTGATTATGACAGTTATTGGTGCTTTATTAACATCCTTGGTCATTGCCAGAGAATGGGAAAATGGAACAATGGAGGCTCTCTTATCAACACCGATTACGCGCATGGAGTTTTTACTCTCCAAATTAATCCCGTATTACATCCTCGGTATTGTCGCGATGATCGTTTGCACAGTAACGGCAATTACGATATTAGGAACGCCCTTACGTGGTTCGATTATGCTCTTATTTATTGAATCAAGTTTGTTCTTAGGCAGTGTTCTTGGTATTGGTTTATTGCTGTCAACCATAACACGCAATCAATTTAATGCCGCGCAGGCAGCCTTAAATATTGCCTATTTACCAGCAATGATGTTGTCCGGATTTATTTTTGAAATTAGCAGCATGCCTACCGTGGTGCAAGCCATAACGTATATTATTCCGGCGCGCTATTTTGTCTCTGCATTACAAACACTTTTTCTGGCAGGTAATATCGGCACATTACTGTTTAAAAATGCGTTATTTTTATTGTGTTCTGCATTAATATTTTTAGGTTTAACTTATAAATTTACAGGTCGCAGACTTGATTAAGGTGAATAAATGTTCCGTCGATTGTTGGCTTTAATCTGGAAAGAATTGCAAGCGCAATTCCATGACTCGGACAGTCGACGTTTACTTATTTTACCGGTAATTCTGCAGGTAGCGCTGTTTCCTTTTGCAGCAACGCTGGAAGTAAAAAATAATACCATTGCCATTTATAATCAAGATACTGGCGCTTATTCTGTAGAACTGATGCAGCGCTTGGCTAAAGCTAAGTCATTTACACAATTAAAAATGATACATAGTATAGGAGAAGTCCACGATACCATTGATAATCAACACGCGTTGTTAGTCGTAACCTTCCCAAGTGATTTTTCCCGCAAGATTGCCTCCGGAAAAACCACAACACTACAAGCCATTTTCGATGGCCGACGTTCGAATACTGCGCAAATTGCGGCAAGCTATGTCCAGGAAATTGTAAATAATTATCAGACTGACTTGCAACTCCAAAATATGGCGCACGGACCTATATCCACCCTTATTGTGCACAATTGGTTTAACCCAAACCTTGAATACCGCTGGTTTATTCTCCCTAGTTTGGTGGCAATTATCACAACCCTTGGCTGTTTAATTGTGACGGCAATGTCCGTGGCCCGCGAGCGTGAGCAAGGAACTTTTGAGCAATTACTTGTTTCACCACTTACCCCTGGCTACATCATGATGGGGAAAACAATCCCCGCGTTAATTATTTCTTCAATGCAAGCCTCAATTATTCTCATTGTCAGCATATTTTTGTATCGTGTTCCGTTTCAAGGTTCCATAATGCTGCTTTATCTGTGCCTTTTATGTTATGCGCTTTCGTTAGCCGGAATCGGCTTATTCATTTCTTCAGTAAGTGCAACTCAGCAGCAAGCATTTTTAGGTGTTTTTGGTTTTCTCATGCCCGCAATTCTGCTCTCCGGGTATGTGTCACCGATTGAGAATATTCCCGAACCATTACAATCCATTACCTGGCTCAATCCTGTTCGTCATTTTATTGTAATTAGTAAAGGAATTTATTTAAAAGGATTTGATATGGCACTGGTGTGGGTCGATTTATGGCCTTTATTAATTATTGCATCAATAACACTATCCTTATCGTATATTATGTTTAAACAGTATATAAAATAACCTATTTTGAGGGTTTAAATGGTATTTTTTCGCTTATATTCGACACACAATAAAACATGGTCATGGCCTCTTTTACTTTCATTATTAACAAGTTGCACTGTTGGTCCTAATTACCATAAACCTGAGACGCCACTTCCAGAAAAATATAGTTTAGCGAAACAAAATAGCCCTGCTAAAAAAACAAATCAATTTTGGATGGACTCTTTAGGTGATCCACTCTTAATTCGTTTCATTAATCAGGCTCTGCGCGGAAACAATTTGGACATTCAAAAGGCTTATGCCAACATTTGCCAAGCCCGTGCTGAACTAGGCATTAGCAAAGCAGACTATTTCCCACAATTAGATGCCAGTGGAAAAATTTCGCGCGATCGTTTAAGTGCTAATAGTGAAATTCTAGTAGCCTTCCCTAACGGTATTGTTCCTTTAAATTATACAGATTATAAATTTGGCTTTGATGCCTCCTGGGAACTTGATTTTTTTGGCCGCATCCGCCGTGGCGTTGAAGCATCACGAGCGCGATTCCAAAGCGCTATTGAAAATCAAGCGAATGTCATTATCTCAACAGCCGCTGAAGTCGCAAATATTTATACACAATATCGCGTTTATCAAAAACGCATTATTATTGCTCAAAATACCATTAAATCTTATAGCGAAACAGTAAAATTAGTTAAATTGCAAATGCAAGCAGGCTCAGCAACGGGCGTTGATCTAAGTCGCGTGGAAAGTGAAGTCCTATCTGCTAAAGCAACATTAATGCCATTACAAGCAGAAGCCAAAGCCTCTTTAGCGGCATTAGCAGTATTAGTTGGCGAATATCCTGAATCATTATTGGATAAGCTCACTCAAACAGCACCAATCCCCACCATCAAGCCAACCAGTTTAGCCATTGGCTTACCGTCTGATTTATTACTCAGACGGCCGGATATAAAAATAGCAGAACGCGATTTAGCCGCAGCAACAGCAGATATCGGTGTTGCCAGAGCCAATCAATTTCCGCGCTTCCAGCTGGTGGGTGATATAGGCTCAGACACGACGATTCCCGGTGCTTTTTTTAAAGCAGCAAGTGGCTACTGGTCTTTTGGCCCCCAAGTCTCACTGCCCATTTTTCAGGGCGGCCGCTTAAAAAATGCTGTTCGTGCTCAAGAAGCAGCGCGTAATAATGCCTTGGCAAACTACAAAAAAACAGTTTTACAAGCGCTTGCTGATGTAGAATCGAGTCTTATTCGTTATAATCGTGAACGCTTAAGAAAACAAAAAATCCAGGAATCTTATGCTAAATTAAAATCAGCTCATCGACTGATCAAGTTACAGTACAAGACAGGACAAACCTCTCTAATTGACGTTCTTGATGTAGAACGCCAACTAAATCAATTAGAAGATCAACAAGCACAATCAACAGGGCAAGTAACGATTAATCTTATTGCACTTTATAAAGCTTTGGGTGGAGGCTGGATATCTAATTAACTAGCCTAATAATTAATAGCCCGAATACAGCGCACTCCAAACTGACCGGACTTAACGTTGGGTAATTGGTTGGGAGCAGCAAGCGGGCGAAAGTACTGGTACCATGCAGCGCTCATAGGCGCGCCTGAATACTCGGTAGAACTCCAGTAGTTTAGATTCGTAGCCAAATCAGCAACAAACCCAAGGCTGTATAAGTTGATCTGGATGTTTTCAGTACTCGTACCACAGCCAGCATCTAGACCAATAGTAGAAGAGCTATAGACTCCCCATTCGCAAATAGAGGGCAAATACCAAGTACCTGCGGCTACTGAGCCACTATTATCGGACGTTATTTGATAACAGAGACCTTCAGCATAATCACTTGTTGGGACAGGAGCTCCTGCGATAAAGCTATTATAATAAATAAAGATATTCCCTGAGTTACAAGAACTATCGGTTAGACCATCACAATTCTGCTGCCCCGCATATTGTGTAGCCGTTTGGCCAGAGGGTTGGGTTGCATTAGGGAAAGGACTTATGGAAGTAGAAGTATCAGCAATCCCCCAAATACTGGTCGAATCAGGATTACCACTACTATCAGCCCCCCAATAAGCAGGTGAACCCGCTGCATCACTATCAGCTACCACATAGGCGGTGGTGCTATTAGGCACGGAAAATACTAAGTAGCCATTCATAGAGAAGGCTAAAGCAATTGTCGTAGGTACACTGACATTGGTGCCACTAATGACAATCCCCCCCTGAGCTACATAAGGAGTTACAGTGCTTGACGTAAAGTTCAGAGCACACGTTCCGCCGTTCGCGGCAATCACAGCACAAGTTGAACTATTAACCCCATTCCATCCTGTAGCAGATAAATCGGCACTTACATTGTATACAGGATCACTGCTCAGATTAGTCACCGTAACACTCACGCCCGCGGGGTCATTGACTGGAATAGCAGCGGTAGGTTGCACGGACAGTGTTGGAGATAAAACACTTACGGTCGCAACTACAACGTTCGTATTGCTACCGCTAATTTGAATGTTGCTGGGTGCCAATAAACTATTGGCCGTAAAGGTAATAGTGCAGGTAGCACCTGGTGCAACAGAGCTGCAATTAGTATAGCTCACACTTAAGGCACTACCAGTTCCGCTTAAATTTGCAGTAATCGCCTCAGCATTAACTGGTGAAGAGGCATTGTTGGTTATGGTAATCGCTCCTTGATTCGTTGGGGCAACTGTACCCAGTGTCAAGGAAAGTGGTGAAGCGCTTATTTCTGCCTGCGGAGCACTGCACACAAAGGCTTGCATATCAAAATAAGTAGCATTAGTGTTACTTCCTTTAACCGCAACATTAGACACCAAAAAAGCCACTGCGGTATTGGTGTAAAAAGAAAGAATGCAACTAGCTCCTGGAGCTAGTGCCGAAGGGCAACCATTATCTTGCACCACATAAGTCAGAAAATTGGAATTTGCAGAAAAAGCATTGATGTTTTTTGCGATCAGTTTGGAGTTATTGGTAATAGTTATAGAGCCTGGTTGTGGCAAACAACTGGGATTTTGCGTAATGCTCACCAGACAATTAAGCAATTTATTGGTGCATTGAGTAAGACTCTTCCCATCTACATACTGGATCAACAAAGAGGCTTCTTGCTCGGTAATTTGTTCATGAGTTTGCGTTGCTCCTGCTGCGGCGACATATATGAAAAAAAAAGCTCCAAACCCTAATTTCTTGCCAAAGCAACCAATGAACGATAATAAGAAGTCAATTATTGAAAATAATTTTATGAACCGACGCCTTCTTAACCCAGAAGATAACCACCGCAATACTGCAAATTTCCCTTTTTTAATCATTCTACTTACCTCATCCTTTGATTCTTTTTTTGATGAATGATAATTAATCTAACAATAATCTGAGTAATCATAATGTAATTGCAACATTTTCTAAATGTTTTTAATCGGGATTAAAGAATCCAAAGATCCTATAGTCCAATGCCAACCTATGCTTTGATGAATACCTAATTTTCTTTCCCTAATGTAACTCATTCAAGCGCTCCTGTTTTAAAATATTAGAGTCTATTTTCCCACTTATTTCACTTTTTTTGCTTCCTGTTCTAAGATTTCTTTAGGGTCTGTTGACATTTCACATAGGCAACCATAAAAGTGCGCAAACCATGGCCACTACAGACGC
>NZ_JH413831.1:7781-17362 GCF_000162755.2 Legionella drancourtii LLAP12 | reverse complement strand
CTTGTTCGCGCATTATTGTTCGTAGCTTTGACCAATGCTCATCACTGAGCTTGTGTCTAGCCATTGCAAACTCGTTTTTTTCTTGTGTTAGAACCTGAAGTCTACGAGTTTGCTCATATTTTTCAATATGTTAACGACAAAATGTCAACACACCCTAGTAATTTCATATCCTCTTGCGATATGTTGTTCAATCGTTTCGCGTGAGAAATCCGAATCCCAAGAGTAAGGTTCATCTTGTTCCATTTGACGAATAATCCGCGTAATCGAAAGTACACCCGGGTCTCCCATAATTTGAATGTACGCCGGTAATTGCTGCATCTCAGCAACCAAAGCCGGTTCACAAAAACTTAAAATTCCTTCGATGAGCTTTTTATAGTTACTAATAAGCTCTCGCGTATGGATGTCTTTTCTTATCTTTTCCGAGAATAAAATTTCATCTTTTCTGGCTAAAACCTCAACCATATTTTGAGGCAGAGGGCGATTTCTTGAATAAAGCTCCACAATGTAAATTTTTTTGTTCGTTGAGCCACAAACATCAAGCGTTGCATCAATGGGTGTATTGGTAACTATTCCACCATCCCAATAATGTTTGTTCTTGATGGTGGTCCATGGGAACCCCGGTGGGAGGCTACCACTGGCAAGAATATGATCTGGCGTAATATCATCCGTATAACTGTCAAAGGTTTCAAACTCAGACGTTTCTACATTCACAGCCATGACCAAAAGACGCGTAGGGCTGTCTTTTAACTTATCAAAATCAATGTACTTACGAAGAAGATCTTTTACAAAAGAAGTATCATAAAAGCTGGTCCAATTCATAGGCAATTGCTGCAAACCATTCGTGGGCATAGACCATCGGGGATAAAAAAAATTGGGCGAGCCCCAAACAATAGCATGCCAAGAAGACAATAATCGCCGTGTTTGTTCATTGGCAACACTAAACATGTCTAGGGCAAGATCATTCCAAAATGCCTGTAAAGCCTCTGTTGCATGACGTGGATTGCCAGCAATGATGGCTGAATTAAAGGCGCCAATCGAAATACCAGAAACAATATCGGGATAAATCCCCTGCTCCTCCATTGCCTTGACTACCCCGCACTCAAAGGCTCCAAGTGCTCCACCACCTTGAAGAGTAAGAACAGTCTGGGTAGCAATGATTTCAAGCGAAAAATCAAGATCGGTAAGCTGTTTTTTATATGGCGATAAATTCACGCGATTAAGAATAAGTGATTCAGCAGCCTTAATTTCTTCAATTGGGCGTCCAGAAAAAAACGCCCCCTGTAAATAGCCATCCTTTAAATAAAAAAAAGCAACATTCTTATCCTTGATCTCACCCCTGATTATCTTTTCCTTAGCATGCAAAGTATCGCCAATAATGACTACCGAGTTATCAAACGCTTGAAAATAAAAATACGATGCCGTGTTATAACATTTTCGCATTCCCAACATATTGAGTGCGGCAATTCTCCCTTGCTTCATAGCATTATCCGTACCGCCATTCCTATGGCAGGTTTTAAATACCGGATCATAAAATTTAGCAACATCCCCTGCAGCATAGATATCCGCTTTATTAGTTTGCAGGTATTGATCGACAACAATACCATTATTAACCTCAATCCCACTGCCGTGAAGAAAATCAACATCAGGTATATTGTGTTCAGCAACGACAACAAAATCACAGTCTAAAATTTTTCCTGTGCTTGTTTCTACTGATTGAACATGGTCTTTACCCTTAAATTTTTTTATCGTTTCATGAAGAAGTACATGAACACCATGATTCTCAAGGAAGGTACTTATCTCAGCGGAAGGACTAACATTAAACAAAGCAAACTCATCCGTAATAACAGTCACTTTTATATTCTTTTTAATCAATAAAGAAGCAATCTCGATACCAATAAAACTACCACCAAAAATGATGACGCTTTTTGCCTCTTCTATTTCAGGGATAATTGGTTCGGCATCAAGAATCGTTTTTAGATAATGTATGCCCGCTAAATTGTTCCCAGGAATAGTAAGCTTCTTAGGACTACACCCTGTAGCAATTAACAATTGCTTAAAATGAAAATCACCAGCATGCTCTGTTTTCACTATCTTATTGTCTGGATCAATAGCGATTGCTTTGGTATTGAGAACAACTTCAATGTCATTTTTTTTATAATAGCTTTCATTAAATATAAGCATCTGTTCTTTTTTTCGCATTCCTAACAAAAATGCTTTAGGAAGCTGGGGACGATAGTAAGGAAGAAAACCCTCTTCCGCGAGAACAACAATGCGGCCTAAAGCTCCTTCTTTTCTCAACATTTCAACGCCAAAAGCACTGGCGAGCCCTCCACCAATAAATAAAAAAATCAACTGTATTTGTCATCACTTGATTCCCTGTGTTTCATTGAGCGCATGTAAAAATCCTTTATATTTTTTAGAGGCTGTTAATATTTCTACTATCTTGGCCAGAATGAGTCGATTTTCTGTGCTCCGATGCTCACATACTTGATGTATGCTCCGCTTCGGTGCTCAAAAATCAACTCATACTGACTCAATCTAGCGAAATGTCAACAGCCCCTAGTATAAAGTAATTTAGATTAAAAAACGCTGTTTACTTTATATCAGTCAGATACAAATCTTTGCGGCGGCCCTAGCGAATAAAATCACCAGAATCACTTATACTTACAAGTAATTACTCGTATTAGAAAATAATTATGAGCTCAGTACCTATAAAAGACATTTCCAAAAATACGGCCCTGAAATTTGTTATTCTCATTGGCGTGGTTAGTTTATTTGCCGACATGACTTATGAAGCGGCACGCAGTATCACGGGGCCTTATTTGGCTTTTTTGGGCGCCAATGCAGCGATAGTTGGGTTTGTCTCAGGGTTTGGGGAATTTATTGGCTATGCATTACGATTACTATCGGGTTACTTGGCTGATCGTACAGGAAAATATTGGACCATTACCCTTGTTGGCTATGCATGTAATTTATTAGCGGTGCCCTTATTAGCTCTTGCTGGCCATTGGTGGGTTGCGGCATTATTGATGATCATTGAACGCATGGGTAAAGCCATACGCGTGCCATCACGAGATGCAATGTTATCTCATGCCGGCCAAAAAATGGGCATGGGTTTTTGGCTTACATGAGGCATTAGACCGCACCGGAGCGATGTTAGGTCCACTGATTATCGCTCTAGTGCTGTACTACAAAGGAGGATATCAAGCAAGCTTCGCCATTCTTTTAATGCCTGCGCTCATGGCATTAACCGTGCTGGGCATTGCACGCAAACTTTATCCACATCCACAATCTTTAGAAATAGAGCAAGATACGATTAAAGCTAAAGGAATGGACTCATCGTACTGGCTCTATTTAGCAGGCGCATCGTTAATTGCCGCCGGCTACGCTGATTTTCCCTTAATAGCCTACCATTTTCAAAAAACCGCTTTACTCTCGCCCGTGTGGATTCCTATTTTTTATTCCATTGCCATGGGTGCGAACACGCTCATCGCGCCCATTTTAGGACATTTTTATGATCAAAAAGGTTTTTTAGTTCTAATTATCATCACCTTGCTCTCCAGTTTTTTTGCGCCCCTGGTCTTTTGGGGAAATTTTCAGTGGGCTTTGCTTGGCGTAATTCTCTGGAGCATCGGGGTGAGTGCCCATGAATCCTTAATGCGTGCCATTGTTGCCAAGATGATCCCCAAAGAGCAACGTGGTTCTGCTTATGGTGTATTTAATACTGGTTTTGGTCTCTTTTGGTTTTTAGGTAGTTTTTTAATGGGTGTACTTTATGATGTTTCTATTACATCATTAGTCATTTTTTCATTATGTATCCAACTATTGGCAATACCCTTGCTCTATATAGTAAAGAATCAAGTTAAGTAGTGTAAAAGTGTTTAATTATAACCACTCGTTAAAATCAATTGTGGTCTCATTCCCAATTGCATCCAAATGTTGTGCAAGCCATACATCCGCTTCTTCACGCCCTAAATCGCGCAAACGCAATAAGAAATCCCAATCAGGCACATACACACTAGAGAGAGGTAACCCCTCTAATGCTTTATCTGCGCGTACACAATGCACGTGTATTTTTTTTAATTTATCTTCATACTCTTGTTTAATCCAACCCTCACCAACTAATTTAGAGACAAAAGCAATTGCCCGCATTTCGCGCATTAATGAAGAATTAAATGAAATTTCTCTAAGACGCGCATCAATTTCCATGACCGTATTTGGAAGCGTCTCACTGACAATAGGAACCGTATGTAAAATAACGATGTCGGTGCTGGTAGTATTATAAATAAGTGGGAAAATAGCCGGATTACCCAAATAACCACCATCCCAATAATATTCATTATCAATTTCGACTGCCTGGAATAATTTAGGCAAACAAGCCGAAGCTAAAACAGCATCAATGCTTAACTCATCTTGATCAAAAATACGAATTTTTCCTGTTTTAACATTCGTAGCACAAATAAATAATTTAATGGCACTGTTTTGTTTTACTTTTTCAATGTTTATGGTGTTCTGTAATACTTCGCGTATTGGGTGAATATTTAAAGGATTAAACTGATAAGGCGATAAAAAACTGGTCATAGTACTAAACAGTGTAAAATTAATAGGCGCACCTAAAATGGGTTCTAATAGCATATCAAATGGTGTTGAGGCAGTCAGACCAAAACGTTGTCCATAGTCACTCATTGCCTTCCAGAATTTATGGAGTGCCTGACGCGCACCTTCATTTCCCCCGTTCATCATTCCTTCGGCCAAGACAACAGCATTCATACTGCCGGCACTAGTGGCAGAAATTCCTTCAATAATAAAGCATCCTCGCTCTAAAAATTTATCCAGAATTCCCCAAGTGAAGGCACCATGTGCACCACCACCTTGAAGAGCCAGATTTACGGTCTTTTTTTGCATTACGTAGGTCCTTTATTTTTTCTTTAAAAAATCCTCTACAACCTCCCCATAAGGTAAAGTCAAATCCGTAATAAAATGCGACACACCTTTAATTTTTTTAACTGGTAAATCAGCAATTGGAGCTAATGCATGTGGATGTAACTCCAAACTACCAGGCCCTGACCAAGCACCTTTTATCGTTATATCGGTTAAATACGTTCTAGTTAATTGATTAATTTCTGGAGTACCATCAACACCAGGAATATTTTTCAGCAGAAAAATAGGTTTTTTAACTTCGGCAAGGATTGCATTGGGATCAACAAGGTGATGTTTATACCCCATGGTCGCGGTGGCAATACGGATGCTGCCATAATTGATAAGGCCAATTAAAGTATCTTCCTCAACGAATAACTTAGGCTTGGCATATTTCTTAGGGAATCCCCAAATTTCTCGCCCACCCGCAATTGGTGATTCACAATCGAGAAACATGGAGATGGTAAATCCCCCTTCTTCTCCTTTATAGCGAACGGGAATCACTTGGCCTGACTCGGTATAATCACCGAACCCTGTTGAGTCAGGCATACGGATGAATTCAAATTTAACCACCGGCTCAATGAGTTCAAGCCCAGGAGGTAAAATCGACTCCAACAGATCCCGATCTGTCTCATAAGTAATAACGAAAAATTCACGATTAATAAAGCGATAAGGACCTGCAGGATAAGTCCTAATCCAACGTGGCGCGGGCATATCAAATTCATTAATAATCGGTGTTTTTGACATAAGATATCATCCTGATAGTGAACGTGAAAAACGATTGACATATTGGTTAACTATAGCACTTTTTTACGACAAGTGACAAATCGCTGCAAACAAACTATTTAGAAAATAGAATAAATATGTATTGCTGCAAATTGTAGCAATACACTTCGATATGCTATATAATCAATTTTTTTGGAGTATTTAATGGGTATTGTAAAAATTTCTGATGAATTACATGAGGCTACAAAAATCATGGCCAGAGCGATGAGTCGTTCAATAAATTCACAAGCCGAATATTGGATAAGAGTAGGTAAATTAGCGGAAGAAAATCCAGCGATTACTTATCCTGAAATTATCAAAATGTTAGTAAACCAAGCATCATTAAGTGAGATAAGCGATGTTAGCGAAGACGCCTGAAGAAATACAAAAAATGCGCGTTGCGGGCAATCTGGCCGCATCCGTACTGCAAATGATAGAACCTTATGTTGTTGCCGGTGTGAGTACGAGAGAACTTGAAGAAAGATGCCGTCACTACATTATTAACGATTTGGAAGCCATTCCTTCAACATTAAACCACTATGGCTTCCCTGCCTGTATTTGCACTTCGGTTAATCATGTTGTCTGCCATGGCATACCCTCCGACAAAATAATTAAGAATGGGGACATCCTGAATATTGATGTAACTGTAAAAAAAGATGGATACATAGGTGACACCAGTAAAATGTTTCTCATTGGTGAGGTAAAACCTTTTGCTAAAAAATTAGTCCAGATTTCCCAAGAATGTCTTTATAAAGCGATCGCCATAGTGCGTCCTGGAGTCCGACTTGGAGATATAGGAAATATTATCCAAGAACATGCCGAAAAAAACCGCTATTCGGTAGTTCGTGAATATGGCGGTCATGGTATTGGCCAAACCATGTGGGAAAAACCTGATGTAATGCATTTTGGTAAACCCAATACGGGGTTACACTTGCAAGCGGGCATGACCTTTACGATTGAACCAATGATTAATTTGGGTAGTAAGGAAATCAAAACACTAGGAGATGGATGGACTGTCGTCACCAAGGATCATAAATTATCAGCCCAATGGGAACACACTATATTAGTTACTGAAAATGGTTATGAAGTCCTTACCTTAAGAACAGACGAAATGCTATAGGCCCCGCTAATGCCCCCTTAAGAAACATATGTTACAATAATCAACCACATAAATCTCAGATTACATATCTTGGAGATAAAATGTCCAGAGAAATTGTTTTTGTTGGCGCAGGGCCTATCGGTTTATGGACCGCTATTCAAATAAAACTGAAGAATCCTACAATCGATATCTTTTTTAAAGAAAAAAAAGAAACCTATACCCGAACACATACGTTATTACTCAAGCCAAGTTCCTTTGCTGGTTGTTTTAAAGATGAGACGGGCGTCATTCAAGGGATTATTGCGCAACTAAAAACCAACCCCCATATCCGCACCGATCTACTTGAAGAGTCATTTCGTGCTTTGGCACTCCAGCTGGGAATTAAAATTGACATTCAGGCGGTGAATGATATTGAAAAAGATATTCTTAATGAATACCCTGATGCCGCGCTTATTATTGGTTCAGATGGTGTTCGCAGCAATGTGCGTACACAAGTTTTTGGCAAAGATAATGCAGTAAAAGAAGAACTCGCCTATGCAGCACAAATTAAATATTTTGTGCATGGAAATGCAGTAAGTGCCAATAAAATACTGCAAGATTATCCATTGTTGAAACATTCAAAATATTTATCTTCGATTAATGTTGGCAAACAACATGAGGGCAAAACACCCGTTACGATTCAACTGAAGATTGATAAAAATACTTATGAACAACTTCGCACAAAAACCACTTATGGTAAACCCATACAACTATTTGCTGACAACATTGAAGAACTATTACCAGCCAAACTATTAACCGATATTAAAACGCAACTTGGTTTTAGATTGAGTAACCATGAAAATATTATTGTTGATGATGTTAAATTAACAACAACTGAACTACCGCAACAAAGGTGCAAACAAGTAACTAAGTTTGCTAACGGCAGGCATTATGCGGTTATTGGCGATGCGGCATTAGCGCTATCTTATTTCAAAGGCATGAATAAGGGTCTACAACTTGCCACAACTTTCGCCAAAACAGTAACCAATAACTGGGCTAAAATCATCGCCAAAGATGAAAGCGCTTTTACGCACTACGAGCAAAAATATCAGAAATTTTCTACTAAATCCTTTAAAAAAGGACATGTAACGAATAACCTTATCAAAGCATTGCAATCAATCGTAAATTTAAGCAAATACTTACCATTTCAAGTCATTTATTTTCATGATAATGAAATTGCTGATTTCCACCGCTATTTTGATATCATCCATCAAACTAGCCAATTTTATATGGGGGCTCATCTAGGGAAAGCTAACACACTACCTACGGCTCAATCTATAAAAGGTTGGTTGGCAGAGCAAATGCCTGTCGGACTGCCGCTCTTAAAAACTAATTTAGTACGCGAAGCATCCAAACACCAATCTAATCCCACTTTATATAAGGCGCTAATCGAGCTGACAGATATCGATAGTCTGAAACTAGATTTTTATGAAAAGGCTTATTTAGGCCTGGCCTTCAGCAAGACCCGCACGCTTCTGGAAAATCCAACACCAGAAAATTATCAAACCTACATTAGATTCGCCAACCATATTAAAGCCAAGAACTCGAGTTTTGCACTTATGTTAAGCGGTATACTCCAGTGCATAATAGGAGCGGCTGCCCTTACCTTCGGCATTATCGCAACAATTGCTTCTGGAGGCATGGCTGCCCCACTCATGGGCGTCGGTCTCTTATTGACTGGTTATGGTTTTTATAAACTAGTGCCACAGAAAAATGCACTCAGCTCCATACAAAGTAAGGTGACAACGATAGTACAAGAAAATGCGGACCACATGCCTAAACCAGAAAATACTGAAGGTGACCAAGAACACAGTATCCTGCAAGAAACAGATAATCTTGAGGGGATAAGCTTTAGTATTTAGCCAAAGAGAGCAAGAACGGTGGAACGCTCAGCCAATTCTTCGCTATGCCGTTAAACGGCAATACCCCGGGACAAAAACGTGCCCAGGAAGCCATTGTTGAACTTGAAATCGATAAACAATATACCCTCTGAACTTTAGCATTCTGGAGTAATGTTGAAAGAGCCACAAACTGGCTCTTCTCTTTTACAGTCATGGCATGCTTGTAAATGCATTATGCATGCTGGCTCAGCTAAAAGTTCGACTTGCGACTTAACTAAGAACCGTGCACCTAATTGGTAAGCGCCAAACCAAGACCATTAATCCGCCTGACTTTTGTGAAAGAAATTACAGCGGGTAATTAAGCAACAAAGCCACAGCTCGCCTCTACTGGCTTAACCCTAACGGAGAATATCTGGGGCTGCCAGCATCAGAAAGATCGCTATCGTCTGGCAACCCTAAACCAAATCCTGGAGAAGAGTGGGCACTTCCAGATGTGCCTGAGTTATTTATTTTCTTAGGTGTTTCAAGCCCTAAGCCAAATCCTGGAGAGGAGTGAGTACTACCAGGCGTGCCTGAGTTATTTGTTCTCTTAGGTGTTTCGAATCCTAAGTCAAATCCAGGTGAACATGGTGAAGAACCGCTTGTTACGATATTAGGTGACATCTGATCAAGAGAGAGGTCTTTATCTTTGTCTTCTCCTTGGATAGGAGAGGATGATGATTTTTGAGGAGGTATGTCTACAGGCTCAGAAATGGGGATCACTCTTTCCGGTGATTGCTGCAGCGCAGCATTTAAATGTCCATAAGAGCAGGGATGAGTGGGCGAATTGCATCTTCTGTCACCACCTCCATGCATATTTTGTTCTTCTCCATTCAGGGCTCCAATGAGTGGAGTGTGGGAAGTGGGAATTGATTTTTGTT
>NZ_JH413831.1:3516-6472 GCF_000162755.2 Legionella drancourtii LLAP12 | reverse complement strand
CTACTGTCGTCCTCGGGCNTAGAACTACTGGTGTCCTCGAGCGTGGAACTACTGGTGTCCTCGGGCATGGAACTACTGGTGTCCTCGGGCATGGAAGTACTTGCTTTTTTTGATGACTCTGTAATCACCGCATCGAGAGGCATTTTTTTTAGTATAGATTGAGGTTCTATAATTGCATTAGCTGTCGTATTATCAGCTATGACAGTTGAAGCTTTTGTAACTGTATCACAGAGCGTTTGGTTTGGAATCCATGTACTTAAATCAGAATCAGGCATTGCATTCTTAAAAGCGGCTGTAGCTTGTTTTATAAAATTTACCCATAGTGTGAGATATTTATCTTCAGGAGCAACGGGCCATCCTGGAACATCAAATTCCAGCTTAATTTTCCTGTATTCAGATGGGAATACAGATTCGTTTTTAGATATTGCGCGCAACATAACAAAATAAGCAACTATTCGCGTATCTATCATAGTAACAATAGGTTTATTTTTTGATGATAGTTCACTTTCTATTAAAGGAAAATCTTTGGTTTTATTTTGCTCATCTAAACTTTTTATTTCATCTAAATAGAGCTTAAACGCATTTTTTATTTCCAGAATTGCCTTTTTCTTTTTAGCATCATTCTTTATTATTTCAGCGAAAACATGATGTACCTTACTAATATAAGCGTATATTTCTACTGAAGGCTCGAACGTTACGGTTTTCTTAGGTGGCATAATTAAGCAAATAGAGTAATTTTAAAGAGCATAGTGTACCTATATGTCATTGAAATGAAAAGCATAAAGTAAAAAAAATGAGCATATCGAACATACCCAGGAAGTCATGATTGAACTTGAAATCAATAAACAATATACCCTTTAGACATCCTGAAATAATATTGAAAGAACCACACACAGGCTCTTTTTTTTTACAGTCATGACCTGATTAAAAATGCATTGAACATGCTAGCTCAGCTATGAGCTCGACTGGTAGCTTAACTAAAAAACTTGCACCGACTTGCTGAAAACCTAAGGCTTTATAAAAATTATGAGCCACTACCCGTTTAAGATTACTGGATAAAACCAGTTTATAACAATCATTTTCTGCACATACTTGCTGCGCAGAATTTATCATGAATTTCCCTACTCCTTTTCCTTGCGTTTTAGGTGCAACCATCACATCTTCCACGATACCTAAAGATTTAGCCTGATGAACCAAACTAGGCGTTATTAATAAAGCAAAAGTCCCCACGATCTGCCCTTCTAAAAGAGCGACATACACCGTGTAATTGGGATAGGTCATCATTTTGTTATATATAGCCACCGCTTTCTCAGCAATTAATACCTTGCCATTATCCATATCTGGTTGTGCATAGAGGCTAAGGATCACCGGCAAATCGTTTGCGCGGGCTTTGCGTAATACTAAATCTGAAGGTATAGGGCGAAAAGATAAATTGCTTTTATCACACTTCATTTTCTGCTCCAAATCCATCACAAAACATTTACCATGCTGCTCAAAGTGAGCTGATTCATTACCTATCAACGAAATAGCCATCGATTCATTAGGCAAACACAGTTTATAACAGTGAGATCTGCTGCATTGCTGAATAGAAAAATCCATTATTTTTTGTTCTATGCTTTTTTTGGGTACGTTTAAGTCAAGAACGACATCATCAAGAAGCCCCGCTGGAGCACCTTCATGCGCTAAATTATCCATGATTAATAAGGAAAAAGTACCAATACATCGCTTGTCATCGACTATGATAAACAAAGTATAATTAGGATATAACTTCATTTTCTCAAGTAATTTTTTTGCACTTTCAATTGATAAAACGTGATTTTCTTGTACATATAAGTCCTTAATCAGAGCCAAATCATCCACTTTAGCCGGCCTTATCACTAGAGTCATAATTGTTTCTCCCTAAACAAAATATTATTAATGTTAAAATTATGACGTGGTCAAGCAAATTGACACACCCAGTTAAGCAACTTTCTTCATTTCACCCCAAACTCTTTCAAACTGATTTGGATTCATATACTCAAGGTGCGAATGCAGCCTGAAACTGTTATAAAACATAGTGATGTAATTCAAAATATCCTGCTGAGCTTCATAGCGTGTTTGGTATTGCTTCCATTGCACTTGTTCTTGTTTTAATGTTCCAAAAAAGCTTTCAGCTACAGCATTATCCCAACAATCGCCTTTTCGACTCATGCTCCCGATGCAGCCATGAAGCTGTAATAAATTTCTATAGTCATGACTCGCATATTGTGATCCACGATCAGAATGAACGATCAACCCACGCGTTGGCTTTCTTTGCCAAAGTGCCATTTTCAGAGCATTACACACAAGATCTGCAGTCATTCGAGAAGCCATGCTCCATCCAACTACTTTTCTAGAAAACAAGTCTATGACAACGGCTAAATACAACCAACCTTCTTGGGTATGAATGTATGTGATGTCTGATACATAAGCTTGATCGGGACCCGCAACATTAAACTGGCGATTAAGCACATTCTCAAATATAGGCTTTTTATGGTTGCTATTGGTGGTGACTTTATATTTCTTTCTATATCGAGCAAAAACGTCTGCTTCTCTCATGAGACGACGAGTCTTTTTTCTTCCAACAGGATATCCTTGCGCGTTTAATGCCTTCATTATCCGACGACTGCCATAACTAAACTTGCTCGATTCAGATATTTTTTTAGTCCACTCCAATAGCTCATCATGTTCCGGAGCTGTTGGCTTTCCTTTCTTCCGTCTTTGAGAGCTGTAAAAGCTATTTCGATTAATGCCCAAGAGTTGACACATAATATCAACTGGCCAGGTCTTCTTATGTTGGGCAATAAACGAGTACTTCACTTCGTTTCTTTGGCAAAGAGGTGAGTAGACCAGCGGAACTTCCCCGCCAGCCCCTCTCAAAACGGAGCGTGAATCTCTCGACTCACTCCGCTTCCACTAAGCAAACGCACCTGGTCTT
>NZ_JH413831.1:0-2583 GCF_000162755.2 Legionella drancourtii LLAP12 | reverse complement strand
CACTA
This sequence comes from Legionella drancourtii LLAP12, assembly GCF_000162755.2. Taxonomy (GTDB): domain Bacteria; phylum Pseudomonadota; class Gammaproteobacteria; order Legionellales; family Legionellaceae; genus Legionella; species Legionella drancourtii. The sequence goes on along the minus strand of NZ_JH413831.1, from coordinate 2,578 downwards.
GTTGCTTAAGCCTCTACTTTTAGCTTCAGTTAAAAATGGGGGGATTACCTCCGAACGCTCCATCAAACCCTTTGTTATCGGACGAAAAAACTGGCTCTTCCATGACAACGATATCGGCGCTCGCGCAGGAAGCATTCTCTATTCTTTGATTGAGACCTGTAAATACCATAAGGTCGATGTCTTTTCCTGGTTTAAGTATGCTCTGACTCACATTCAACAGGCACATTCCGGAGCAAATGGATGCTCTACTTCCTTACAACATCAACACACTCCTCCTGGCTGATTTGAGAAGCATAGCTCTCTTGCAATTTCCTGAATAGTACTTATTTAACCGCTTACCTTCAGGAACATCTAAAGCAACTATAATTTTCTTATGCATTTGATTTATGCTAATCTTCTAAATTAGCAAGCGCCTCCAATTGTATTACACGCTCTTTAGTAATTAAAGCATTCCAACTAATTGCGCTAATTTCCGGACATTTCATATAACCAAAATCGACCCAGGCATTTCGATACTTTATCCATGCTCTCTCTGTTTTTTGTATTCCATTTATAGTTACAGTTAAAGATTTTGCAAATAGTTTTTTTTGTATTTTATTGTAAATAACATTGAGTTTATTATCTATTTTTTGATACTGAGTAAGTGTATAAGTAGGGAATATGCATTGTTCAGTTTTCTTAAGTTTTTTTAGCATTTGTTTATTGAGATTCATTTCTTCTATAATTCCATGAGCAGTAGCATTAGCTTGAAACCTGTCAATCTCATTCTCCATCCGAGCATCAAAATAAATAATACTTGCATTTCGAAGCTTTTCTAATTTTTTTTGCTCATTAGATGTTAATTTTTTTTTAAAAATATCAAGATAATTCTTTTGTTGGGCTTTTTCTTGACCTTGTTTTATACCAAGGCACACAGTAATCATATACCCACTTGTAATATCATCACAAATATCAAAAGTATCGATTAAATCTTTTTTATCCCTCATCTTATAGAGGTGTTTAACACGTTCTTCCATTTCAATCGGTGCGGCATCCATCATACAGGCATAATGGATTGCAATACTAAGATCACGTTTAACTCCTTTTCCATTAGCATAGATCATAGTTAAAATATTGTAATCATTTTTAATTAATGCGCATTCTCTTGCTTTAAGATAGTCAGGAGTATTTTGAAATCCATAATAAAAAGAATCTGCATTACAATTTTTTAATGCTTTTTTTGTAGTCAGATCTGGAAAATCTTGAGATGGAGCCAAAATTTTCTGAACTGAATTACAAATATCTTGAGTTTCTTTAGAAATATACTCCCAATTTAAATTCATATTATTTGCAGTTACGTTCCCATTTACAACAATAAAAATAAAAAGACCTAAGAAATTCTTAAATTGTTTTACTAGAAAAATTTTTATTCTCATTATGGATAACCTTATTATATATTTTAATTCCGAACTTCAGCCTAAATAACTTAATGAAAAATTATTATAAATAAATTATTAGCTAAGTTTAATTTCTTTAGTATGTGATCAGCCTTTAAGGTCGCACCATATGTAAAAGCCTATTAATTTTATCGTCCACATTACCATATTCTATCTTTTATGAATTTAATCATTGCCTTGCCATTATAAGGATCTATCTTTTTTGCCTATAAACAGAAAAGCCTATTGAAATTGATATACTTTTATCCCTCTCTCCCTCTTCTTAATAAATCAGCTTCGTCATGGACTCTATTTACATAAAACCTCTCTTTTACTTTATAATTTCTTAAATGTTTTTCAGCCTCAATCCAATTATTTTTTAAGGCTGAACTATAGAAGTTTTTAGACACAGGATCATCCGGCATACCACGACCTTGATGAAACGTTCTTGACAATAAAACCGTTTGTTGCGCTGATGTCAGATCATTAAAAAGTGGTGTGTTTTTTAATCTTCGAGCATTCCAACTTTTAATAGTATACCCAAGGTGTTCACCCTTTACTGCCAAATCTACTCGATTTGCCTCTTCAGCAGTTAAATGGGTTTTTAGAGCTAAAGGAAGTAATTTTTTTGCGTCATCTCTTATTTTCTCAGCAAAGGGTAATAATTTTTCTTCAAGTGCTTTTGGAAAATTAAAATTTTTTATTTCTCTCTCATTGCGTTGACCAACATCAAATCCAGTTGCAAAAGTAATCCCACTTCTACCAAGCACCTTACCTCCATTTTCAGGCAAATAGCCATGGGTTATTTGGCCGCCTTCGTTCATAGATAGTTCTGAAAAAATGATTTTTGTTCCGTATTTAGAATTCAATTTAGCCCAAACATTTTTTATATCTGAAAAAACATTTATTGCTTCATCATTAGGTTTTAGTGGTACTAAATTAAGCGCAAACATTCCTTTCCCATTCAATTTTTCTGAATCATTGTCGATAACATTACCGACATATTCTGAAAGTTCTGAACCATAAAAGAAAAAATCATTCTTTTCATTTAAATTTAAGGATTGTGTTCTTAACGGGGAGACTTCAGCAGCAAGCATTTCTTTTCCATCAAAGCGTTCTGAATCATTGTAAATAACATGCTCCAAATTATTTTCACTGGACAT
>NZ_JH413830.1:39009-65675 GCF_000162755.2 Legionella drancourtii LLAP12 | reverse complement strand
GCTATAGATAATTTAAGAAAACTACTGCGAAAATTTTTTACTTGTATAACAAATGAACTAAATATTCACTTTAATGAAGAACAAAGAAGACAACTTTTATTAAAAATTATCACAAAAAATCATAGTGAGGGTGAATTAGACGGCTTAACTGAATTAGTTAGTCTCTTCAATGAATTTTATCCTCCTACTCCTTGTAGCGAAGCAAATGAAGCCATCCTGATCGCCTTAGAAAGAAATTATCCACTGGAACTTATTTCACAATTACTGCCAGAGGGGGATCTAAATGTCATAAGCAAAGCAGGGAAACTTCCGCTCTTGGTTACGCTAGAAAAAAATAACACTCCAGCATTACGTGTACTATTTGCTGCAGGGGCTGATCCCGGTATCCCTCTTATTTTTTTAGCTCCAGATGGGAGTACTAAAATTAGCAACATCAAAGGATATGCCACTGCAGTGTTTGAACGAAATCATCATATCAGTAGCTCAACACAATTGGATAATTCTGATATTTTGGCTATGTTGACGAATCAACCAGTAATCGAGATGCCTTCTTTATTGATTGTACGATGGCCTCATAGACCTGTACAACCGCAATTATCCAGGCATAGAGCAGGCCTCTTTGCTTCCCAAAATTCGGGTACTTCTGGTTCACAGACCAAATTATCACCCCAGCAAGCAGTAATGACAATCTCCTCACAAAAAATGCCTACTTTTTCGCACAATCCGCCGGCGATTAAACCCCGGGTTTATAACCCTCATTCAGCGACGGATAGAAAGCAGCTTGTTGAGAACCAAGGAAATACTTTCAGTTATATCAAGAAGAAAGATCGAGATGGAATAAAAAAGGTTTCTGTCCGAATAGGCCCCGTTCATCTCATTAATGGGTTGGGAGTATATGCAGAGAAGGAAATTTCTAAATCAATCTCAACCACCCCTGTTCTTATTGGAGAATATCGGGGCGAAAGAGTGGATCGTAATAAGGAAGATCCGAATTCTCTATATCATTTTAACCTATTTGATAGGAAAAGAAGCCGAGTCATTGGCGGCATTGATGCAAATCATCAACGCAATTGGTGTGCTTTCGTAAATCATAGCCATACTCCAAACCTTGAAGTAATACAAATGTGGGATGGAAAAGAAACTTATATTGGATTCTTTCCTTGTAAAGATATTAAAAAAGGAGAGCAATTATTTATTGATTATGGCTATAAATATTTTCACCATTTACCGGAGGCCATTCGTTTTTCTCCACTCTATTTGCATTCTTCTGATAATTGGAAAAGTGAAACCGAGTTGTTTTTGGACAATAAAGCATTTTATCATCCGCTTGTTGTCCACTTTGATGCACAAATGGTAGAGCGGCTCAAATTAAAGACGAATACCTGGATTGTACCTAAACTGTTTATTTTCATTTTAAATAATGAATTATCAAAATTAAGCCAGGAGTTAGAACAACTCGAGCATGTGGATTTGTATGCCTTAGCGTTACAGGAAAATAAATTAGCGGCTCAGGCACAAGAGCATTTAACCGCCCTGATGTTTGCTGCTTATTTAGGACGTACTGATTGTATTAACCTACTACTACAAGCCAAAGCAGATGCTGACCGTCGTATGTTAAGAACAGGCTATAATGCATTCCATATTTTGCTATTAGGCTTCGCGTCACACAAACAAGTTGCTACAATAGGCAAAAACTTATTAGCTGAAATGCACGATCATTTTTATTCAGATAACAATGGTCTTACCCTCCTTAACCATCTAGTAAAAGAGAATAACATTAGAGGATTAGAGCTCGTTCTTAATTATGCTTTACAGGAAAAAATTGAGCTAACTGAATATTTATTTGCTCCAGTAATGGCTGGTGAGAAAGAACTAGATCTGTTTGATTATTGTATCGCAACAAAATCGTTCACTATTCTTTGCACTTTGATCGAAAAAGTATTTAGCTCACAAAATACATTTCTCGCATCTTTAAAAAATCTGATGAAAAAAAATAGCCTGTTTGAAGCTGCTCTCTTACAAAGCCTCTCCAAAGAGGAGTTGACAAATTTGAAGGAGGTTTTAATTCAAACCCTACCGAAGAGCTTTGTTAATAAACCGAGTAAATTATTAAATTCTCTGAATCAGATCATAAAAAATAAAATAGCCGAGGAAGCAAACGAAGAAGAAGAAAAAGAGATGACAATTTCTCCCGGTTTTTAATAGTCTATGAGCAATCAGCACTCCTCCCGCAGTGGATCCTCCCAAAGGAGCAGCCCCTCCGAACTCCCTGGACTCACTGCGCACAAGCTACTTATGACAGCTATCCAAGAGATTAAAAATTAAATTTGCGTAATCTCAGATCCAAGCCTTTAAAATACCAATTAACAACAAAATCCAGCCGCTTATAAATGCGAAACCACCGATGGTAGGTAATGATACCCAGCCATTTAATGCCCGTAATACTCAAATAAAATAGGCTTCCTGAAAACTAATTCTTGATATGAAACATTAATAATGTTCACCAGGTCGACCTGATCAATTGAGGAGTAAAGTAAAAAAGCAACAGCTGTTTCTTCTATGGTATGCAGGGAGAAGACATTGGATTAAAATTTCTTTGTATGGCTTCCGGAGTAATATATTGGCTCATGTGATACGTACTTATTTCACCTTCTGTTTTTTTTGCTATTTCCTCCATCATTTTTACAGTATGATAATATTCCGTATCAATGGCTCCAATACCATTGATAGTATAGATAAGATTCGGCACATTTAAGCTGCTATTTGATGATTCGTTATTTACAGTACTAAAATAGTGAAGATTTAATTTCATATTTAAAGGGATTAAATTTGGATAACGGCCATAAAAATATTTTAAAGAACCTAAGACTTGCTCCTGCAAATCATCATAAATATTAAAATGAATTATTGCTCTTGGGTGAATTGAAGCGATACGATGCATTTGAGAATATACTATATTAATTTTATCTTCAGAAAGGGCAAAATCGACATGATTTCCATTCAAAAGTTCATCCAAAAGTTCATCAGATACACAATTTTTTAATAAATTTAATTTTTTTGCTAAAGCAACCTCATTGATGCAATTAACGGTAAAACCAGGTTTACGATTTGCGCTAATATCTGCTAATAATAAAGGATCAAACCACGCCCCCAATGATTTAGCTAATATTTTTGCAACAGGAAACGCTAAGTTATTTTGATTGTAAATACTATTTAAGCAATCCAGCCGAATACTTTGTCTATTTGAACTACTAATCACATAGTCGACAGTATACCCATTGGCTTTTTTTTCATTATTTAAATATTCAATCACCGGTTTATGCATTATACTAATTTCGCTGGGCTCCATATATTGCAAGCCAAAACAACCGTCATGATCAATCGCATTGACACGAACAAATTCGCTAATATTTCTTGTCATGGTCTTGAATGAATGAGTAAAAAACATATTCCTATGCAAAAAATTTACTGATTTATTTAATTTTCTAAACATATTATCAATACTAAAATGAATAAATTATGTGTATTTAGTTAGCAATTATTACACATATGAAATAAAATATCCAGAAAGAAGCGGCTAGTGCATCGTATCAAAGGCTGTCCGCAAACAAAGTGACTTCGCAGGTAGAAATGATCATTGATAATGGCTCCACTCATCGAAGTAAGATGGTTAAAATAATTTGTAGAAAACATGAATGAATTGAATTATTTTACTTCTATATTCAGAGTGCTAAAAATTTTCGGATAAGAAGTTCATGATACATTAATTCAATTGGCGTGATTTCAGATTCAAGCCTTTAAAATACCAATTAACAACAAAATCCAGCCGCTTATAAATGCGAAACCACCGAAGGGGGTAATGATGCCCAACCATTTAATGCCCGTAATACTCAGAAGATATAGGCTTCCTGAAAAAAGAAAATACCCCAAAATAAATCCTATACCAGCTCGATGCAGCCACTGATTCTTGATATGAAACATTAAAATAGACATTATTAGCAGCGCTAAACTATGATAAAACTGGTATTGAACGCCAATTTGAAACACAATCAAAGAGGATGCATCAAGTGTCCCCTTCAAAGCATGCGCACCAAAAGCACCCAACACATTAGCGAATAATGCAGATAGGACGGCAATAACCATGTATATTTTCTGCATGATATTCCTTCATTAATGAATTTTTCATGCTGATATTTTTTCATATGCGAAGAAAGGTATCAATCATTTGCCTCACTCTCGATTAATAGCAATCATTAATGGATTACCCTTTTATCAATACTCAGGTTCGACCAACACCTGGTTTCCCTGCGGTGGCCTTTTGCTAACACAGGACTTATTTAAAACCAATGTATCCAACTGCCCCGCGATCAGACATGTTGTCTTCACATAGATAGATCCATTTTCCCCTCATACTTTATACGAAACCACATCAGGGCAATCAGGGTTGCGGCATCGATTATTTTCATGGCATCCATCAATACATAAACCTCAGTTCGCGGTAGTATCTGCGTTAATATTTCCTCATGTTCCTCTTGCAAACCATGGATTCCTTCTTCGGGGCTTCCGGGAAATTCAGTATAGTAAATGTAAGTCTTTTCGGTCATCAATCCCGGACTCTTATAAACAGTAGCAAGAAGCTCCAAATGAGCAACTTTGAGTCCTGTTTCTTCATAGGTTTCTTTACGTGCCGTTTCTTCAGGATTACTGTTTTTATCAACGGTACCGGATACACATTCCAAGACAAAAGGCTCATCCGGATCGGCATTGCAAAATACCCCCAACCGAAATTCCTTAGCCAAAACAAAACTATCCAACCGTGGTGCATAAATAAGTACCAGTACAGAATCTCTACTGTGCACCATTTCACGCTCAGTTAGCTGAATCGATTTTTCAGATAAACTTAAGCTTGGAATCTCTAAATCATATTTATAAAGTTGCAGATAACCTTCATAAAGTGTTTCTTTGCCACGCTGTTTTATGGTGCTAGTCATGTTTATTATTCCTTAGCATTAAGAAGCTAAAAAAACTTTATTGGGCAACCGAAAAAGTAGCGCTGACTTTATCATCCAGATTAAGCTCAAATCGATCGCCGTTATTCACTGTTCCAATACCTTCAGGCGTACCCGTATAGATTAAATCGCCCGCTTGCAAGGTAAACATGGTACTGAGGTAAGCAATAATATACGGTATATCAAATAACATCAGCGCCACATCACCGTGTTGCCGATGACTACCATTTTGCTTCATCTGAAAGGTCAACCGACTCGGATCACCAATTTCATCTGCAGCAACAAATTTTGATACACAAGCTGCATGGTCAAAACCTTTGGCCAACGTCCAAGGCAATCCCTGTTCTTTCGCCATGGATTGTACATCGCGTGCGGTAAGATCTAAACCAACACCATAACCAGCAATGCACTTCAAAGCCTCTTCTGGCTTAATGTGCTTTGCCTCACGTCCAATCAATAATACCAGTTCGGTTTCATAATCAACATGATGAGAAAATGCTGGCAAATGAATTAAATTATCCTCCGTACTCAGCGCTGAGGTCGGTTTTAAAAAGACGACTGGAGCTTCTGGTTGTTTATTGCCCAATTCAGCAATGTGAGCTGCATAATTTCGCCCAATACAAAAAATATTGGCTACAGGCATTGCCTGTTTTTGGTTATGAAAAAAAACGTACTTCAAAATAAACTCCTTTATTAATACAAAAATTTCATGATGATAAACAAGATACTTTCTCTTTCTCACCATGAAGCATATTCAATCAACACGTATATAAGTCTTATAAACAGGCTCCCAAATATTAGCGGCAAGCTCTTTCACAAAGCCAGCTTCGTCAACCCCAGCAAGTCCCTCTGCGATAGCCTGTTTTCCTACTGCTTTTGCCACATCCAAACTGATGATGCGCAAGCTTGACAATGGTGGTAAGAGGTTTGCCTCCTTGTCTTCTCTAGCAGGTGAACGCGCAGCAAGAGCGAGCGCCGCAGCTTTGATCATCGCATCCGAAACGCGTTTGGCATGTGAGGCAATGATTCCTAATGCCAATCCTGGAAAAATATAGGAATTATTGGTTTGATCAATATGAACCTCTTTGCCATTGATTTTTACGGGGGCAAATGGACTTCCGGTGCCAATTAAAGCGCGACCATCAGTCCAATCAATAATATCTTGCGGTGTTGCTTCACTATGAGAGGTGGGGTTTGAGAGCGGGAAAATGACTGGGCGTGCAGTATTTTTTGCCATGGTTCGCACGACCTCTTCAGTGAAAGCTCCCTGCTGGGCAGAAACACCAATCAATACGGTCGGCTGCACATTACGAACAACATCGAGCAAACTAATGTCCTCAGAATTGGCGACCTGCCATTTAGCAACTTCTGAGCGCGTATGTGCAAAAGACTCCTGGTCTACGCTAAGACCTTTTCCACCTTCAACCAGAAGCCCATAACGATCCACCGCATAAATACGCTCCCCTGCTTCCTGGTCAGTCAAGCCAGCATCCCTCATTGCCGCGCGGATTAATTGTGCAATCCCATGTCCGGTTCCACCAAAACCAAAGAAAACCACTTTTTGCTCTTTCATGGGAATGCCGGTCACGTTAATCGCCGCAAGCAAGGTCCCCGTCGCCATAGCGGCAGTTCCTTGGATGTCATCGTTAAAGGTACACAACTGATTGCGATAGCGTTCCAGAAAGCGTGCGGCATTAACGCCGGCAAAATCTTCCCACTGTAACAAGATATTCGGCCAACGGCGTTTCACCGCAGAGACAAACATATCGACAAATTCATCATATTCCGGACCACGAATACGCCGGTTACGCCAACCAATATAGAGCGGATCATTGAGTCGCTCTTCATTATCCGTGCCCACATCAAGTAAAATGGGCAAACAATATTCGGGCGGAATCCCCGCCAAAGCAGTGTAAAGTGCCATCTTACCAATGGGAATACCCATGCCGCCAGCCCCCTGATCACCAAGACCAAGGATACGTTCCCCATCACTCACAACAATGCATTTAATAACATCATAACGTGGGTGAGCGAGAATTTTATCTATCAAATCCTTATTGGGATAACTGAGAAAAAGACCTCGTGGTTTACGAAACACCTCACTAAATTGTTGGCAACCTTCGCCAACAACAGGGGTATAAACTATAGGTAGGGTTTCCTCAATATGGTGAGCAATCAGCGAGTAAAACAGCGTTTCATTCGTATCCTGAAGATCACGCAAGAAACTATATTTCTCTAGAGGGGTTTGCAGTGAGGTCAATCCTTCATATCGACGCTGTTCTTGATTTGCCAACGTCCCAATGTGCGGCGGCAATAAACCATGGAGTGCAAACTCATCGCGTTCACTTTGCGTAAAAGCAGTACCCTTATTTAGCCGAGAATTATTGAGCAGATTATAATCAGTCAATCTGGTTTTAATCGTCCCATCAGTTTGATATTGTGTTTCTTTATCTGAAGCATTCATTAATAATGATCCTTTTATTAAGACAAATTGCTATAAAATTTCCAAGGCTAAGGCAATACCTTGCCCACCCCCGATACATAACGTGACAATGCCACGTTTCAAACCGTCGCGTTTCATTGAATACAACAGACGAGTGGTTAAAATTGCCCCCGTAGCCCCAATTGGATGCCCGTGTGCGATCGCCCCACCTTCAACATTAACAATGTCCTCACGCAAACCTAGTTCACGAGTAACCGCGATGGCAATAGCCGCAAAGGCTTCATTGATTTCTACACGCTCTACATCGCCTATTGCCCACCCTGCACGGTGCAACACTTGCTGGACAGCAGAAACTGGACCAATACCAAACATACCCGGCTCAACGGCACTGATGCCATAAGCAATGATGCGTGCCATCGGTTTAAGAGCGTGTGACGCAGCAAAACGCGCATCCGCAACAATCATCGCCGCAGCGCCACTATTTAGTCCGGGTGAATTGCCGGCAGTAATAGTACCGTCTTTACGGAATGCTGGTTTCAATTTGGCAAGGCTTTCAGCGCTGGTGTTCGGACGGTTATGCTCATCTTTTTGGAAGAGTTCTACCCCCTGACGCGAAGCAATTTCAACAGGTACAATCTCAGAAGCAAATCGACCGTTGGCTTGTGCTTTGGAAAAGTACTGCTGGGAACGCAAAGCCCAGGCATCTTGTTCTGCACGGGAAATGGAATATTTTGCAACAAGATCCTCCGTATGCCAACCGGAGGGATGTCCAGAAAACGCATCGTTTAAGCCATCCAGCAACATACTGTCGCTCACCTTGCCTTCGCCCATGCGATAGCCCCAACGTGCTGAGGGCAGTAAAAACGGGCATTGATCCATGTTTTCCATTCCTCCCGCAATAGCACATTGAATATTACCACTCATAATTTCCAGATAAGCCGAGACAATTGCCTGCGCCCCCGAACCACATACCCGATTCACAGTATAAGCAGGCACATTGACCGGAACACCACCATGAATAGCCGCTTGACGCGCAGGGTTCATCCCTGCTCCTGCCTGCACCACGTGTCCCATAACTACCGCCTGCACCAAATCAGGTGCAAGTGCAGCACGTTTGAGGGTTTCAGCAACAGCAACCGCACCTAATGTTGGGGCCGGCGTGTTTTTTAATGTGCCATTAAAGGTACCAATGGCCGTACGAACAGGAGAACAGATAAGAATATCAGTTGTCATAACTTTTCCTTATGAGCGTTATTTATGCTTCCGTACAATAGCTCAGATTTCTGATAACGTACCATTAAGTTTAGCAAGGATTTGGATTCTGTCTAAAAAATTCACATCATTAGCAACGGCTCCTAGCATAACACATGGATTTTATTGCGAGAAAGTATCCTTTAATGGACTCAGATCACATAATTTTGATTGATAAAAAAAGCATTTTTAATGCATTTCTACTTTCGGTAAAAAATAAGATAATTTATTTTCTGCTAAAAAAATACCCATTTGAAAAAGCGTATAACAGCCTAGTTTTTCTTTAATTGACGCAATATTGCGCTCGACAGTTTTACGTGAAACCTGATTTATCTCAGAAATAATTTGTGCTGATTTACCCAAAGCCAACCACCACAGACAATCGCGCTCACGTTCAGTTAAATAAGTATTTGCTTTAAAATTTAAGGCTTTTTTCCTCTTTTTTTGCAAAGGATTTACTTTAATCAGTTCAGTTGGACGATTATCGACAATGGTTGATGGATCAACTGTAGTTGCATGTTGATAAATTTCCTTTAACTCACTGATGGCGTTTAATTTCTCTTTAAATAAGTCGATAAATAAATGCAAGCAATCCATTTTTTCTAATAAACGCTGATTTAAACCATCATCACTCTTGTGCCCACTAAAGTGGAATGAATGGGATAGGCTATTAAAGTGCTGGGTAATACTTAAGGTATGGCTTTGGTCAAAATCAGCGGCCATGTTGTAAAGCTCTTCTTGTGCCCTATCAAGGGTTTGATAATCCCAAAAGTCATAATCGTATTTCTTTTTATTGTCCCTAGGTCTTACGAGGATGTCTTTTTTAACGTGTTCTCGCTTTAAGTATTGCTCTGCGTAATCAGCCTTTGAGCCAAGACAAAATGCCTTACCTAAAGAATCAAGCGCGGTATAGCCAAAAAAAGTTACCCCCAGACTTTGCAATGGGGAACAAAGATCATTAATTAACGTGTGATGTTTTAAACAAGGATGTAGAGAAATTTGTTCCATTCGCAAACACCGTTATGTTCAACAAAAGCACATATTAACTTATTTTGATACCAAACAAAAGACTATTTGTTTAATTATTTACCATTTATTGTTTTTCCCTATCGTTACTTCTTCTTGAACTATGTCCGATATTCGACATACACCTGATTAAAAATATTACATATGATCTCATTAATAATCTAAGCGGAAAAAATTAATCATGTATGCAAGAACAGAGTCTTTCACAGAACAAGTCTTACGCGATCACCGTTGGCCTGAACAAGCAAATAGTTGGCCGCAAAGCCGCCGCTTGGAAGATTATGTGCGTTTATTGCTTGCACCGTGGACTTTTAAATCATTGAGTGAAACATCTAAACTTCCTGATATTATGGCCTTATTATCTTTGGCATGGATGGCGGATAAACCAACGCCAATATTGGATCCAGTTGATTTTTTGCAAAGAATAAATCCAGAGAACAAACCAATTGTCGTTGATATAGGCATGGGTGATGCATTTGCTTTAAGAGAAATGAAAGAAAAAGCAGGCTTTGTAACCATCGGCTTAGGTCTACATGAAATTAATCCTGACAATGCACACTTCATTGATTTATTGGCATATAGTCCAGTTCCAAATGGTCCCGTAGCGCAAAGAATTTTTAATTACTTACGAGGCAAAGTGGCATTGGTTTGTGAAGCCTTTGGTGCTTCAACTTATGCCGCAGGCGAAACAAACCCTATAGAAGCACTCATTTTTGAAGGGTTATTACTAGCTCCAGGTGGGGTTGCTAAACTTATTGTTTCCAGTATCCCTAAAGAAGAAGAAGAGCAAAGTCCTTTAGGCTTTGCCTCCCAACGACAACAGTTAGTGAACTTTTTTAAAGACCAATTAGGGTTAGAGCTGCTGATTTCAAGAACCTATATTAAATCTTTAGTTATGCCAGGAAGTTATTGTGTTGATTTCCATGTAGAAATTAAGCGTAATCCTGAAGCGGTAGTCTCTGATAAATCATTAGAAGAATTATTTACTCTGGCGAAAAAACATATTGGCCAATGTAAAGTAATTCCTAAAAGTACCGATGTGGGCGAGTTTGGCGGCTTCGGTATTCGCGGACGCACTTATACACGCGAAGGTGAAACAATACAATGGAAAGGCCAGGATTATGCTCAAGGAGTGCAAGCCAAATCATTTGCGTTTGTGGGTGAAGGCAATACCTGTCCCTCCTTTACGCTACATTTTAACTCGAATGAACTAATGGGCGATTTTGCTACTCGTTTTGCCGAATATTATTTAAACAATAAGGCACAATCTGAATGGTCGATGAAAGTCAATGAGCAAAATAACCACGTCGTATTAACTTACAAAGATATGCAGCACAATAGAATTCATGCCAAAGCTCAAGCGAAAAACGAACTAAACCAAGTATTTCCAGGTTTATGGTCTGAATTTTCTGCGCATCGCTTGTTTCAACCACAAGCGAAAGAATTCGTTAAAAACTCTGCTGTTTGTAACGTTTCAACAACTTTAAATTGTAATTCCTGATGCCACAGTAAGGTGTTAGCCAATCAAGAGCAGGCTAAGATTTGTTGATCCTGGCCTGCCTCGATTAAGCCATTACTCATGAAATTAATTATCTAAAACAACCCGGTAACGTGCTTTTCCGGAGCGCAGATGTTCGATGGCTTTGTTAACATCGTGCATGGCAAAGTGCTCCGTCAATGGCAGGATCGTATGACGCGCACAAAATTGGAGCATGTCCTCAATTGTCGCTGGACTGCCAAAGGGAGAACCAGAAATACTACGCTGACCAATAATAAGCGGAAAGACTTGTGTAGAAATAGGCTCAGAAGGAACCCCAACTGAGTGTAGCCGCCCGCGTGGTGCCAGCGCATTAATGTAAGCAGACCAATCAAGGTTAGCATTAGCCGTATTTAAAATGAAATCAAACCGACCAGCCAATGCCTTCAGCGCCTTATTGTCTTTCGAATTAACAACATCATGGGCACCTAAGCGCTTCGCCTCAGCCTCTTTACCTGGGGTAGAAGAAAATGCCGTCACTTCACATCCCCATTTATTAAGAAACTGCAGTGCCATATGGCCTAACCCACCAATCCCAATCACACCAACACGCTGTGTAGGACGCACGTCAAATTGCACAAGGGGATTAAATACCGTAATACCACCACAAAATAAGGGACCAGCACTATGAGCATCCAGATTATCAGGCAATGTAATAGCCCATTCTGAATTACAACGCACCCTATCAGCAAATCCGCCATGTCGCTCAACGATGGTCTGTTCGACATTACTGCAAAAGTTATGATCGCCACTAAGACACGCATGGCAATACATACAACTTCCACTCATCCATCCCAGGCCAACACGCTGGCCAACTTTTACGTTTTTAACGTGCTCCCCGACGGCCATGACCGTGCCAATGACTTCATGACCGGGCACAACCGGATAGTTACTAAAACCCCATTCATTATCGATCATGGCAACGTCGGAATGGCAAATGCCACAGGATTCCACGTTGATATCAACTTGATCGGAGCCGATTTCGCCCAAGGTATACTCAAAAGGTGAAAGCGTTCCTGATTTTTCATGGCTGGCGTAAGCGTGAACTTTTGTCATGGTAATCATCCTTGAATTAGAAATTTAAGCGCTAATGGTCATCAGTGATTCAATAGCATCAATCAACCTAGATGACCAAACGTCCTGTCATATTATATATCGTGTTTACTAAAAATAAGACTGGCATAATATCCAATTATTGTCAAACAACAACCATATTGAAAAATATAAAGCCATAATAAGAAGATGCATAGCGCAGCCTCGAAGCCTTTACGTCAAGCTCACAAGGCTTCGAGAGGATAAACTCTGTCACAATTTATTAGTCTAAGCTCACATTAAATTCGGGTGTTGCTCACTCAAAATAAGTGAGTGAGAGGTTGAGGTCGCAATTAACTTGCCCGCTTTATTTTTCGCTTCCGCTTTTAAAACAAGTAGCGTTCTGGATTTGGCAACTAATTCTGCCCGTACCATGATCACCTCATCTTTTGCAGTGAAAGGACGAATAAAGCTGGTACTCATTTCGATGGTAACGGCAGGTCGCCCACTCACCATATACGTAAGAGGGCCATATACTTCATCAAAGACAGCACATAAGAAACCGCCCTGAAAGGCGGAAATAGGATTACAAAATTTCTGATCAAATTTGATTTCGGCGGCGATCATTTTGCCAAAGTCAATGTCGGTGTATCGCGTTCCCAAGGTTGCATTTGATGGAGGAGGCATGAGCAATGTAACCCCAGCTTTTGCAAATTTCTCAGCCATTTCACGCATGCTCTGCAAGACTTGCTCATGTACGCTCATCATGCCTCCGCTTTTAATAAAATCATCGACGTATTAAGCCCACCAAAACCGAAGCTATTATTCATAATTATTCGGGGTTGAAATTGCAATTCGGAGATACCTGGTGAACGAAAGCGAAAATCCTCATCCATTTTTCCCAGATTAAATGCTGGAGGCAAAAAGCCTTTATCAAGCATCAACGTACAAAACGCGGTCTCGATGGCACCTGCGGCGCCGCATGCATGCCCAGTAAGACTTTTCGTACTCGATACAAAAACGGAGCCTATGTCCTCACCAAAGATTCGCTCTAGAGCAATAGATTCAACTCGGTCCCCAAGTGGTGTGCTGGTTGCATGCGCATTGATATAATTTATTGTTTTTGCTTCAATCCCAGCATCATCAAGTGCCTCTTTCATCGCAAGATACGCGCCCTCCCCATGCGGATCAGGCTCGGTCACATGATACCCATCAGAAGCGATACCAAAACCAATGATTTCCGCATAGATCGTTGCATTACGCTTAAGAGCAGAATCCAAAGATTCAATGATGAAGCTTGCTGCCCCCTCACCTAAAACAAAGCCATCACGCTCTTGGTCAAATGGTCTTGAGGCTAAAACAGGCTCATCATTACGACGAGACAATGCACGCGCGGATGAAAATCCAGCAATACTTAAAGGGGTAATTGGTGCTTCAGCGCCACCGGCAATCCAAAGATCGCGACGACCGGCTTGAATCTCACGATAAGCCTGTCCAATTGCTTGCGAGCCACTCGCACAAGCAGAAGAAATAGCAAAGTTGGCACCTTTTGTTTGATAACGAATGCTAATTTGCCCGCTGGCAAGATTCGCCAGAATGGAAGGGATGAAAAAAGGACTAATTTTTCTAGCACCAGCACGGTGCAGCTCCATCGAAGCTTCTTCAATAGAGTATAATCCGCCAAGCCCTACTCCTATAGCAACACCGGCCCTTTTTAAGTCATCAAGATTAATATTTGCATTTTGCACCGCCATTTCAGTGGCAGCCAAACACATTTGAATAAAGCGATCATTGCGGCGAATTTCTTTGGGATCTAAAAAGTCTTCTGGGTGAAAAGCTGAACACTCACCAGCGAATTTTACTGGCAAATTTTCCGTGTCAAAAAGTGAGATGGGTTTTACCCCACTTAGTGATTCTTTAAGAGAATACTCAATCTGGTTCAGATTACAGCCAATTGGTGTGACCGCGCCAACACCGGTAATAACAACGCGTTTTGTTGCTCTGCTCATACGGACTCCCAAAATTCGATGAATCTCATTTCTAGTGATTACTCAATTGAGTATTTAGTACATGTAATGCAGATTGCCCAATATACAGGACAATTAAGATGTTCTAACGAATATCATTGAAAAAGCCGCATTTCCAGTGCTCACTTCTTTAGTATAGTGTTTTGGTTTAATAATGCAACTGGTTGTCCCTGCTAACAATTTACTTAAATCACCATTTTATTGGGCCTTGCTTCATTTGAAGTTGGTCTCATTATTAAACCAACTTATGATATAATTAGAAAAGATAGCCCATGAGAACATGATGAAGAGAAAAAGCTTAGAAGGTAACATCTGCGCAGTTGCACGATCACTGGATATAATTGGCGACTGGTGGTCGCTTTTAATTATTCGTGAAGCAATACGTGGAGTGCGAAGATTCAGTGAATTTCAACGTAATTTGGGTGCTGCAAAAAATATATTAACCTCAAGATTAAAAGCTTTGGTACATCAGGATATATTCAAAATAGTCCCAGCATCAGATGGCAGTGCATACCAAGAGTATATTCTCACTGAAAAAGGAGAGGCATTATTACCTGTACTCATTGCTTTGGCTCAATGGGGAAAAGAGTATTTATTTGCAACAAACGAACTTTGTGCCCAACCACTTGACGCGGCTCAAAAACAACCCATTGAAAAATTGCAGGTACGCTCACAAGACGGACGCCTTTTAAACAGAAAAGACATTATTATTGGACGCATAGATTAATTTATCTACGCAAAACAATTAGGCGATAAACACCATAACATCCGTTATCGTGATAAGGGCGAAGTAGGTGAAAATTATGAATTATTCTCAAGTCTCAACGATGCCTCGTATCCTAAATATGAAGCCTTACACACCCGTATTCAACATTGTTTATCAGGATACGAACTAATCATGCTTAATCACCCAATTTGGGCATCAAACAAAACTGCGGCAGAAAATAGCAATGTAGACATGGCGCCAGGTGAATCATCTTCGGATTACCCATGCCTTTATAAAAAGGTAAACCTTCAATTAATAGCACTGTTCCATAAGGCATGACACTGCTCAATAATAGAATCTCTTCGTTGTTTGGGAGTCTTTAATTCATCAAGAAGGTCAATATTATTGCTTATTGTTTTGCAAATCGTAATGTTTTTCTCAAGCAATTGTGATATTTCAGCCTTGGTGAAACTCGTAATGCACGTGATGGGATATAAGCCCGAAAATTCTATTAGTTCTTTTAAACTACCTTTTTCAGGAAAATCCCAACCCACTAAATGTAAGCCTGCACAAAGTCCATATTGAATGGCATCCTGGGTAAATCGAGTATTGGTTACAAGCCATCCTTGTAATTTTTCTTCAGCTTTTTTCTTATAAGATAGCTCAATATCCTGAAAACGTGCTTTAAAATATAAAGAAATCTTTACATCACTTTTAACGCCTAATCGATTGTGGTATTTGCATTCTATAAAAATTTTTTGCCCCTTGCATTGAGCCACAACATCAACCTCGTGGCTCACACAAAACCCAGCTACAATTTGGTTGTTTTCTGCTTGAAAACCTTGGCGTCGCAAAATTTCAGCAACATATTTCTCAAAAGGATAACCAGATAAGCCTAGCTGCATGATCGCTCGCTTCAAATGATATTTTGCCGCCAAACTACGTGATTTTTTACGTAACAACCGAAAAGCAATATGATAAATTGTATGCGTTGACATTCCTTCTACCAGGCAATGTGACACTTCATCTACAATTTCTTTAATAAGAGACTCATCTGCCCCCACTCGTTTTAACGACCGATGCAATCGATTTGGGTCAAAAGGGACTTTGGCACCCGATCTCTTAGTAATTGTAGTCATAATATTATTCTCCTGACCATTGCCATTTCGCTATCTCATCTGGATCAACTCCATATTGTTTAATATAGCGCGTATGCTCCATGAATTTTTTCTTATATTTTTTATTTAATCTCATCACTACTTTAGTCTCAATAACACCCCTTTGAGCCATAAGAGAAAATACTTCCAAAGCAAGGTGCCAACGACTGGTTCTGTTGCGAATATGCATGTCAAAAGGGGTCGTTGTCGAACCATTTTCAACATAACCATGAATATAAAATCGTTTTGTATTGCCATAAGGAAAAAGAAGTTGTTGCAGTACCGCAGGATAGCCATGAAAATTAAAAATAATCGGTTTGTCTCCCGTAAAGAACGTATCAAATTGCTCTTCTGTTAACGAATGAGAATAACCTAATCCTAAAGCAGATAATTCAATAATATTAACAAAACGAATTTTTACAGCAGGCGTTTCTTGTCTAATTAACCTAATGGCTGCAAGTGCTTCAAGAGAAACATAGTCACCAACGCCTGCAAGAACAATATCTGGATGCGGATCGCTAGCAAAATCCCAAATCATTAAGCCCTGCTCTAATTCAATTTTCGCCTGCTCTGGAGTCAACCAACATGGCTCAAATGTTTTTCCCGCCACAATAACATTCACTTTATTACGCGACTGAAAGCATTTTTCAAGGACGAATAAGGTACTGTTTGCATCAGGAGGGAAATAGACACGACCATAATCACCATTTTTTTGCAGTATATTGGAAATGAATCCCGGATTTTGATGAGAAAAGCCATTATGCTCTTGCCGCCAGCCTGATGAAGTTAAGATGTAATTAAGGGAAGGAAGTTCCCCGCGCCAGGGAAATTGCCGAGAGACATGCAAAAACTTCATGTATTGATCCACCATACTGGAAACAATTTGAATAAATGCCTCATAAGATGCGAAAAGGGCATGACGACCGGTAAGCACATAGCCTTGCATTAAACCTTGCAATGAATGTTCACTGAGCATTTCAATGACACGACCATCAACACTAATATCTTTATCCCACGCTTTTTGGGCCTGCAGATTTGCACGTGTTGTCTCTTCAAAAACCTTATCCAGTTTATTGGAATAAGTTTCATCGGGTGAAAACATTCTAAAATTACGATTTGTTTGATTTAGTTTAATTAATTCAGCAAGATAAGCGCCAGCAAACCGCATACTACTCGCCCCCATACTTCCGGGATGAATAATATCTTCAGTCATACCATTTAGATTAGGAAGCAATAATTTGTTTACCAGCTCAGGATCAGCATAAGTATGTTTATTCGCCCCCATGCACAAGGTGTTTTCAGGTATCAGACTGGTAATGTCATCGATAAACCCCTTTTTTTCATCAAATAAGGTATTAAATTGATAAGAGTGTAACCAATTCTCCAAAGCCTGTAATTCACTACGATCAGTTTTTGCATGGGTTACTACCACTTGGTGAGCGAGACAATTCCCTTCAATTTTCTGGCCATGTAATTTTTTAATTCCCGTCCACCCCTTAGGTGTTTTTAATATAATCATTGGCGGACGTATGTTTTTGTCATTTTTTCGTAAAGCATCAATATGTTGATAACACGTCTCAAGGGTGATGAGCATTTTTTTATAAATAGCGCCACCTTCAACAATAAAAGGCTCATAACCATAGCCATAAAAGAGTGATTTTAATTCTTTATTGGTCATTCTGCCAAAAATAGTTGGGCCAGAAATTTTATACCCATTGAGATGAAGAATTGGTAAAACAACCCCATTTTTCGTTGGATCTATAAATTTATTCAAATGCCAAGCCGTTGCAGAAGGCCCTGTTTCTGCTTCACCATCCCCAACAACACAGGCAATAAGAGTACCTGGATTATCAAGTACCGCGCCATAAGCTGTAGCTAATGAATAGCCTAATTCACCCCCTTCAAGAATAACTCCAGGTGCCCCTGGATTACTATGACTGGGAAACCCATAAGGCCAACTAAAATTTTTTATTAAATATTCAATACCAACATAATCATGGGTCGCTTGAGGATAATAAGTTTTTAAAGTACCTTCCATAAAAAGGTTGGCTTGTAAAGCCGCAAAACCATGACCAGGACCGAGAATAAAAATAGTAGGTACTCTATGTTTTTTAATAAGAAAATTGAGGTGTGCATAAATAAAATTAATTCCAGGACAAGTACCCCAATGCCCCAAAAGCCGTGGCTTAATATCCTGGAAATCGAGTGTTTTTTTCAGTAAGAAATTATTAATCAAATAAATCTGGGCGGCAGAAAGGTAATTAGCAGCACGTACATATTTTTTGATTTGTTCTAAAGCACACCTCATTTACATATCCCTAAGTAATTGATGATATTAGTACTTATGTCGATACCATTAGAACAATGTTGGATGGTATTGCACGTAATGATGTTTTCAACGCCAGAGGCTAATAGTTGTTGATAAGCATCTCCCGCAAAAATAGCATGAACACCAATACAAATTGGCGGGTGCATCTTTAATGATAATAAATGTTTTACAGCCCCTATCATGGTCATACCTGTAGAGATAATATCATCAATCAAGACCGGAATAGCATTTTGGTATTTTTCAATATTGGGGATAGAAACTTCAACTTGTTTATCTCCCTTACGAATTTTTTCTAAAATGAGAAAGGGAGCATTAGCTTTCCTGGCAATATCAGCCACCCATTGCTGACTCTCGGCATCTGGCCCAATGAGTATTGGCGCGTGCATATGTTTGTGTATCCACTGAGCTATATTATCCGTAGCATGTAACACTGTGGCGGGAATGTCATAAATAGCGCTTAATGTATGCCATCGATGTAAATGAGGATCGATTGTCACTAAACCATCAAAATAGCGAGAAAGTAATTGGGCGAAATATTTTGATGTAATGCCTTGACCTGGTTCAAATACCTTGTCTTGACGCATATATGCAAGATAAGGCGCAATCAGCGTTACTTTTAACGCACCTTGTGCCCTTGCTGTTTCTGCAGCAAATACAAGCGGCACTAATTTTGTATTCGGTTGGTCTAAACTAGTAATAAAAAACACTTCGCGCCCTGCAACATTGGAATCAATTTGCATCACTGTTTCCTCATCAGGGAATTGATGTTGTGTTATGCTCCCTAGTTCATACTGACATTTTTTTTGAATAGTTTTCGCTAAAGCATCATGGGCAAATAAAAGAAAAAATAATGGGCGATTGTTCCATGCTCTACCCCAAGTCGGAAAATATTTTGTGCACAGGTCTATACTATATTAGCAAAAGAATGGAACTGACAAGCAATATGCAGATAAAGTACTCGTTCCCGTACATCCAAAAAAATATTGCGCGCTCTTATAACCCGGTAGCTCCCTATATATTACTATTCCGTCAACGCGTTTATCACGAACTGACTTCGATCTGGAAAATATCATGACCTTGTTTAAGAAAATCAAGCGCATAATGAAGTTGTCCCTTAGTTTCGGCAGCTATTTTAAATAAAGGTTGCGATTTCCTAACGATCGTATTTAACGTCACTAACAACTCAACCCCCGCAACTTTGGCCTGTGGTGCACCAGCTAATTTAGCAACGCGAGCAATATGACGGTTATCAATGTTAATAATGGTGCCGGACACCGTTGACTCAACGGTATGAGAAAAGGCGGCTTTGGGAATATCATGCAATCCCCCTTGAGCCATGCAAATGGCTTCAAATTTCGCAAGTGCTTTGCCACTATCTAGAATCGCAGTTGCAATGTTTATACCTTGCCCAGGAAGTACCCCTGGCGAAAATTCAAGGACCTGCCCCGCTAGTAATAAGGCTCGTTCTCTTAAATTTTGCGGTGCATGCTTATCACACTGAAGTACGGCCCATACATCAACAGCCTCAAGAGCCGGACCTATACCTCGACCAATAGGTTGTGAACCGTCTGTGATCATAATTTTCGTTTCAATACCAAACTCTTGCGCAACAGACTCCAAAGAACTTTTAAGCAATTTCCCGTGTTCAATTGATCTAACTTTAGCGGTGGTGCCAATGGGCATATCAATTACAAGGTGCGTGGAACCCGCCGCAATTTTTTTAGATAAAATGGAGGCTATCATTTGCCCCTCACTATCTAAATCCGCCGTTCGTTCAATCCTGATGAGTAAATCATCCGCAGGACTTAATGACATCGAGCCGCCCCAAACAAGACAGCCATTTTCTTGCTCAACTACCTTGCGCATGGCAGGAAGATCTAAATTAACTGAGGTAAATACCTCCATGGTGTCCGCTGTACCTGCAGGAGAGGTAATGGCTCTTGAGGATGTTTTAGGAATCATCAAGCCAAAGGCAGCCACAATAGAAACAACGATTGGTGTCGTCCGATTTCCAGGCAAACCGCCAATACAATGTTTATCAACTACAAGAGAGGAAGGCCAGGTTATACGTTGACCGGAGTCAATCATTGCCGAAGTCAGATCCAAAATTTCTTTTTTTGATAATTTGTCTCCAGCACTGGCAGCAATAAACATTGCAATATTAATATCTGAGAGCTGTCCTGAAATAAGATCATCAATAATTTGTTTTGTTTCCCCAGTTTTCAGTTCATTCCCATATACTTTGGAACGAATATAACTTAGCGAATCAAGCGGTTTTGGATGGGTAATTGAAACTTGATCCCCATTTTTTGCCGCTAATAAATCCCAGGCATAATCGGATAAACTCGCTTCATTATGGCGTAATAAATCAGTTTCGATCGTATTGACGGTTGCAATAATGGAGCGCTTATTTAAGGCCACGCGCACGCGAGCCTGTGCATAGAACCCCTCAGATTTACAGATATGGCAATCTTCTCGCATATAAATAATGGGTTCTTTATAGGTATTAATCCCCAAATATTTAAGACTTAAAGTTGAATGCCTGTTTCTCATAATTGCTCCGTTTGATTATATAAGGGAACAACACAAGACCAACCCAATTCAGCTTCAATTTTGTTTTTTAAAGATAAAGCCGCTGCGGGCTCACCGTGAGTAATAAATGTTTTTATAGGTGGCGCATCAAAATGTTTAAGCCATTGAAGAATTTCTGCATAGTCCGCATGCGCTGAAGTACTTCGAATCTCGTCAATCTCGGCATTCACAGGGATTAGATCACCATGAATTTTTATTTGTTTTATACCATTGAGCATATCTGCTCCTCGAGTACCTCTAGCTTGAAACCCTGTAAACAAAATAGTATTTCTTGCATCTGGGGCATAGGCCCTTAAATGAAATAAAATGCGACCACCACTAGCCATACCACTGGCAGAAATAATGATCTTGGGTTCTTTTGTGCTATCAATCTGTATTGACTCTTCGGCAGAGCGTACATAGGTAGCAATCTTACACAGTTCTTCGCACTCCGTTTTAGTCAAACGTAAATCTTCACTATGTTTCGACAAAATATTAGTGGCATTAATCGCCATGGGGCTATCTAAAAATATGGGTATATTCGGTAGTGAGTTTTCTTTTTTTAACTCAGAAAGGTAGTACAAAATAGCCTGCGTGCGTCCCACAGCAAAGGCAGGTATAATTACCGATCCACCTCGTTGGTATGTTTTATCAATAATGCGTTTTAATATATCTTTGGGATTATCTTTCTCGTGAAGACGATCACCATAAGTTGATTCAGTAACCAGATAATCCGTTTGTTGCACTAGTGTTGGTGCGCGCATTACTGGCTCATTCATTCGTCCCAAATCCCCGGTGAAGAGAAGGGACTTACCTTCAGATTGAATTCTGACCAATGAAGCACCAATAATATGGCCTGCAGGAATAAATTGAAAACTGATCTCGTTAATCAGTTCTACCACAGAATTATAAGGTTGGGGACGAAATAATTTTAATGCTTTTTCGGCATCCTTTGCCGTGTAGAGCGGCAATGCCGGATTATGCTTGGAATAATGATGCCTATTGGCATGTTTTGCATCTTCCTCTTGTAAGTGTGCGCTATCAGGTAACAATATGTCACATAAATCCTTCGTGCCCTGGGTGCAAAAAATAGGCCCTTTAAATCCATTTTTGACTAACAATGGTAAATAACCTGTATGGTCAATATGGGCGTGGGTAAGAATGACCGCATTAAGGATTTTGGGATCAAAGGGAAGAGAATGCCAATTTCGTAATCGCAATTCTTTCTCGCCTTGAAAAAGGCCACAATCAAGCAAAATATTTTTTTTGTTAGCAAAAGATAATAAATATTTTGAACCTGTAACTGTTTCTGTCGCACCTAAAAAAGTAATTTGCATGGGTTTATTCCATTAATTAGTTCCATACCATTCCCTGGAATTATTGACTAATTTCACGATAGACAACATTACAGGAACCTCAATTGATATATCAATAATAGTCTCTAATGCCGCACATGGCTAAAAACCTAATAGATTTTTTACATCAAGTATAAGCTGATACTTGAAAGTATGAGAAAGACCATGATCATTATTGCCTACTTACATTTAACGCCGTACATAGTTTTTCCAAAAATCCAACCACATTAAAAGGCGTCGATCTAAATAAGACCTACCATAAAAAAAGGTAACTGCTGAAGGTAATATATTATTAGACTACTGTGCCACAACCAAAGCAAATAATCGAAATCGGTCATTAAAGCTCATTAAAAAGAACAAAAATCGGGCTGAATTATTATCAGCCCGACCTATTTTTTATCTCATTCTTGGGAAATAAATATTTGCATCATCTGAGACTTTTGGGCTCTCAGTAAGCGATAAAGCCCTAGATAAAAAGCGATACTCCTTCCCTAAGTGACGATCTGGCAGGTGATTTTCATTAGGGTTGACCACTGATTTTGGCTCAGACGCTTTTTTTAAGATCTTAATATAGCATTGACAATAAGCCTCTTTTATTTTCATATGCAAGCGCTCATCCTCCCTAAACAGTAATTTGTTTTGTCCTTGGGAGCGAAGCTTTGTCCACAGATAATGTTCTGTATAACGCTCTTTATATCTAGTTCCATTTGCTACATTCCGGCTAGCATTCCGGGTGGCATAATATTCCGCTCGTTGAATAGGATCTTCTATTTGATTTGCCAGGAGCGCCATAACGTAATTTTTATGGCAGCGTTCTTTAATTATTTTTTGTTCAACAGGTGAAAACCCCTCTAATAAAGTATCTCTGCATTTTGCAAGACTCCACACATAATCAATGGTATGAACTGTTTCAAAATATTTTTCTGCTGCTTTTGCAGCAGCTTTCCCCATATTTGTTCCCACATTTTTGGCTATAGAAAGGGCTTTGTCTAATGTTATGGATTGAACAGCCTCTTTTGCTTGCGCAGAGCTTGTTGATTGAGCATGAACTGCAAAATTATAAAACATTGAACGAGACTCTGGTTCAGTCCGTGGAACCTGTGGCTCTTGTTGTCTTTGAGCGCCAATTAAAGTTTGCACGAAATGCCTATAGTATGCATTTTTTACATCGAGATGAATCTCATGGCCATTATGCAATGCTCTCTTATCTTGTTCTGGAAGAGCATTCCAAATATTTTCGAATGTATGAATTGTATGAATATATACAATACCCTCCGCTGCTCTGGTTTTTGCAGAAACATCAGCCAAAGAGATAGCCTTGTGAATAAGATCGGAATGAGTCACTCGTTTCTCTCGTTTTTCAATCTCATCAACTCGAACTCGCGTTGTTAAACTATTGAGCTTTCTTTTTTTTTGTTTCAACTCGCTGAGTCTCTTCGCTTGCAAAGAAAAAAGCCTGATTTCCCACATTAAAACTCGGTTCTCTGAATTCCGATCCATCCCTAATACTAACTGCGTCAGAAGGAAGATCTAAAACTCGATCCCACCATCCTAATGGTTGTTTTTCATATTTTTTTTTCATAATTAAAGTATTTAGTAACCGTGTAAAAATTATACCCACTTAAAATTAAGACATTATTAAGCAATAATTAGGCAAATGGATAAAAAAACAGCAATCGCGCTGCTCACGTAATTTAAAATGCAATGGTATATTCTCAATGCGTATTTAACCAAGCTTGAATGACCTTCATACTTTCCTCAATCACATCTATGGCTTGCTGATAGAGCGGTTCGAGCAAATCATGTTGTCCCGTTTTCCAATATCGCTCAAGATACTGACAAGCCATTTTGATTTTCACCGTGCCTACATACACAGCTCCACCTTTAATTTTATGGGCAACGTTTTGAATTTCATCCCAATTATTGTCAGCATATGCTGCTTTTAGAAGTGCCAAATCTTCAGGCAATGACTCGTTCAGCATCAATGAAAGCATTTCGACTAATAAAGCCTCATTTCCAAGTGCTTTGTTCGCGGCTTCGCTGTCTAAATGAGGAAACTTCGACAGCTCAAACAAAGCATGTTGAGTCTTTGGTAAATCAGATGAATATGCGCTGTTTTCTGGCAAGTAATCCTGCTGAGGGTAACCGGGGATAAAAGCCTCAAGAATATCCGAGCAGCTTTTTACGGTCAGCGGTTTCATAAGTACCGCATTCATTCCTGCATCAATACATCGTTGGGTATTTTCATCACCTGCATGTGCTGTAAGCGCAATAATCGGAATGTGCGTATCGCGGACTAATTCCATAATGCGAATCTTGTGGGTTACCTCATAACCATCGCGATCAGGTAAACCTACATCCATAAAAATTAAATCATACTGCCCAGTACTCCATAAATCGACCGCCTTTTTCCCGGTTTCCGCAAGCTCTGTATCGCAATTTAGTTTGCCTAGTATTGATTGAGCAACTTGTTGTGCTATAGGGTTGTCTTCCACCAAAAGAACACGGTATTTGTCAGAATTTAACGCTTGAGGGAGCGGTTTACGTACACGGTTATCGGACATTTCAAAACGATACTTACTAATATATTCCGGTTCCTCTTCAACCCCTAAAGCATCATTGAGTAATGATTCATTTAGTGGAAAGACAAACGTAAATTTTGAGCCTTTTTTCAAAACACTTTCCACATAAATTTCTCCATCAACCTCATCAACAAATTGTTTGACGACTGAAAGACCAAGGCCTGCTCCTTTATAGATACCTTGGTAAGATGAGGTAAGACGAGTGAAATGCATATATATTTCTTGTTGTTTGTCTTTGGGGATCCCAATCCCTGAATCTTCAACGACCAGTTTAATGATGAGCTCTCTACGCTTTCGTTTCATAAGGTGCACCGACAAACGGACAAATCCGGTGTCGGTAAAATTTAAAGCATTCGCAATTAACTCCAAAGCAATTCGATGCACACGTATTTGATCGCCGATAACATACTCAGGGATGGAATCATCAACATCCAGGGTTAATTTTAGGTGCTTATGTGCCGCTTTGGCACGGTTTAAATCGATAATGTGTTGTAATGATTTTTTTAAATTAAATTTTTTCTTAAGTCTTGGGATTTCTCCTGAGCCGACTCGAATTGCCTCTAAGACCTCATCTAATAATTTATGAAGCGCATGGCTGGATGCAACTAAATTGTCTACATATTCCTTAACTTGAGGGCTGTTAGACTCTTGTTTTAATAAATCTGCAAAACCAACTATCCCAGACAAAGGGGTGCGAATATCATGGCGCATATTATCCAAGAATTCCAACTTTGCTTTATTTGCTGCTTCAGCAAGCTCTTTCGCTTCACGTAACTTTACCTCCATTTCCTTCATCTGGCTAATATCCAGAGAAACCCCTAATACGCCAATAACCTCTTTATGCTCATCACGTAAAGGAACTTTATGTGATAGATAGATTTTAGGACCTTCTGACATATCAATGCATTCTTCTTGAACCTGAGATTGCCCCGTTTGCATCGCTAGGTTATTGATTTTATTGAGGTATTCTGCCTGCTCTTTCCAAGGCATATCGAAGTTCGTTTTGCCAACAATTTCTTTTCGTGAAGCTAACCCGGCAGATTTAGCTTGTAAATTATTGCACCCTAAGAATTCGTTTTTCGTATTAAGCCAATACACATGGCCCGGTAGCGAGGCGATGAGCTCATCTAAAAAACGAGAATATTTTTTTTCATCTTTCAATTGTTTTTTTAAAGCGCCGAGCTCTTCCTGCAATTGGTTTAAGGATGCGAATTCCTTTCTTATCATGCCAGTCTTCTTATTGTTTTTTTTAATTATAGGTCTATTTTTATTTATATACTACAAGCTCATTAAATAAACACTCAATAGCCGAAAAGTGAATTTTTTGTTATAATTTTGCTCAATTCAATACTACTCACCAAATAAAAAGACGGAACTATGGTTAAAATAAAAGGTTCTAAAGATGGCGATATTTTAACAGCACAATTTAAAGGACAAGCAAAATCCTTATTTCCTAGTTTAAAAAAAACCAAAGCCCTAGTGCTATTAAGCATTCGTGGCAACCCTTATTGTACTGAACAGTACCTAAAAGCCATCATTGAAAAAGCAACTTCTGAATTTGAGTTCACGACCTTTCTGATTGCAGACGAGGTCTATTGGCATAACTTATGCCATGATTTTAAGGATCCCCCTATTAGTCAG
>NZ_JH413830.1:0-38850 GCF_000162755.2 Legionella drancourtii LLAP12 | reverse complement strand
TCCCCCTATTAGTCAGCTCCAAGATGAGGCTACAGCATTAGGGCAGGCTTATTTTGATGAGCATTTAGAGTATTTTCTAACGCCTCTGGGACTCAATATTAATGATTTTGATTCACATCTTATCGAACAATTTCCTCTAGATAAGAAGACTGCACTTAATAAAACAGCAACGAATTTTGAAGTAGTATACTGGCGTGATTGGCTCACTAAATCACCAAACTATGTAGAAATTAACACGCAGATTATGGACTTATACCACACTGAACCGACACTAGCCGAATCAGTACATCGTGTTGCCGCTGATTTTTCAAGACGTCATGCCAATGAGCAAGAGTCTAAAGAGTTATTAATGCTGCGCTCCTCAAAATACCTGATTGAAGAAAGTCCTGCCGTAATGTGGATTGCTGCATCGCTAGGTTATAATTTTGTGGTTTATCCTGGAGAGCAAATACCCTCGTTTGCTGCAACACGTGACTATTTTATAAAAAAAGAGCCTACAAATAATCCGCTGTTTATCCAACATGACACACCGCATTTACTGATTAATTGGTTAGAAGTATCGTTTCTTCGTAGTCGCTCTTCGGATCGCGCCACCAAAAACGTAATTCCTGGCACTAAAGAAAATATTGCAGAACTCATGAAAGGCGTAACTGAGGGCATTTTTAATCTGAATTTAGCAAAAGAAGAAAAAATACGCTTAATTACCGAGATTATGTTGTCTTACCAGCAAAAGAAAGAAAACAACACCATTGAATAATTCTATGATTACTTCGCCCCAATACAGGAGATGCTCCTTAACTTAAGGTGAGTTCGGGATAAAAAATCAGGACAAAGCTTATCTCGAACTCACCTTAACTCAATGGCAGCGCGAGCCGAATCATCGCATTTCTTACTAACTTGTTATTAATGCCCATGATTATCTAAGACTGTCGGTTTTAAATATACCTGGCACAGAATGCTCGCGATCAATGCGGTAATGCAGCAGATGATAATAGGTAAAGTAATTGACAAAACAATCAGCAAGCCGCCGATAAAACAAATAATAGCATCACCTAGTGTACGCAAGCTTAACTGTGCCCCCATAACCTCTCCCTGAATGGCCGTGTGAGACACGTTTGAAATGTGAATCGTCATGGTTGTGGTAACACTGGTGATGCTAAATCCAATTAGTGCGAAAAATAAAAACATGGCTATGGGGTATTGAAAAACAATCATGGCAGCAAAAATCAGAGTAGTGCTCATCATAGCCAGGATAATAATTTTATGAATAGGCAGGCGTTTTGAAAGATGATACGGAAGCCATGAAGCACCTAAAGCAAGGGCTGCTGATAATGCCGCGTTATAAAGCGCAATCATCCCTGGAGACATAAACCATTTTCCGGCAAGATAAACCGGGCCAAATTCGTAGAACATATCGACGGCAAAGGTAAATAGCGTACTAATGATCAGCAAATGGAGCAAATGCGGGTGGTTCTGAAATAATAACTTAAATTGCCGGATAATATTGAGTTGGCTCACTATCGATTCTTTTTCAGGTTGATGGAGGATCTTATGTTCCGGCAATTTCCACCAGGCAAGCCCCAGGGTGATAATTGAAGCTAAGGCGGCAAAAGTAAAAGGAAATGACCATGAAAACCAAGGAACAACATTTGCGTTTGATAATAAACCGCCGATGATTGGTCCAATTATATAACCAATGCCAGCCATAGTGTTGATCCTACCAAAACTCACAAATTTGTTAATGGTGGTTAATTCTGAGGCGAATGCCCTAGCAACAGCAAAAGTTCCTTCCATGAATCCGGTTAAAAAGCGGCTGAATAATAATAGCCAGAAACAGTTTGTCCAAAACGATAGGACGGTCAGTAAATACCCCAGCATGCTTCCTGCCAAACTGATAACCAGTATTTTCTTGCGGCCATGAATATCAGAGTTTCGTCCCAAAATGGGAGAACCAATGAATTGCCCCAGAGGGAAAATCGCAAGGGTTAACCCCAGCAAAATACGTCTGCTGGTGTCACTCCATTCTGGAGCGATAATTAACTGATCCGTAGATTGTAAAAACAAGGGCGGAAAAATGGGGTAAGCAATAGATGAACCGATAAAACTGATTAAGACAATTAGCAAAATAATCCAGAATTGTTTTTTCTCTTGTGTTGCTTGCATATGCATATTCATTCATGGCCCTTCTTGGGGGTAATCCGGCAACCGACGTAAGAGAGCAGCAATAATTCCCCCATTTTCTATGGTGCTATTAATTTTGATATCTACAGATAATCTTAGAACTATTTTTACTTATTTGCTTATTTTTTTGCACCTATATTAAGAGAGGAACTCGGATAAACCCCTACATCAGCCTAAACGGATTGGATAGTGTGGCCATAGCAAGCGATTAGAGAGCATTCTCTATAATCTCTACTACAGCCTCTTATGCACCCTAATCTAAGCGACGGCAACCTGGTCCGCTAATCAGACTACGACCACCGGTTTGATGACTGATCTGTATTCGCGTGCTAATCCGCTCCTTCAGTGTAGGAACGTGTGAGATCACACCAATTAATTTGCCAGCCTGCTGTAAACCGGCAAGGGTCTCTAATGCGGTGTCCAGTGCATCTTCATCTAAAGTTCCAAAACCTTCATCCAAAAACAATGAATCAACCCGAACGTTCTTACTGGCCATATGCGATAAGCCCAACGCGAGAGAAAGACTCACAATAAAACTCTCACCGCCCGACAGATTTTTGGTCGAACGAATTTCTCCAGCCTGGTAGTTATCCACTACATTAAGCTCTAGTGGTTGGCTCTCATCCCTAATTAAAAGGTAACGATCAGTCATTTTCAGCAATTGCCGGTTGGCATGACCAATCATCATTTCAAAAGTCAACCCTTGAGCAAAATTACGATATTTTTTCCCATCCGAAGAACCAATTAGTGCATGCAGCGTATCCCAACGCAAAGATTCTCGTTTTTGTAAGTTTATTGCCTGCACTCGTTCTTGTTGCTTTTTCCTTAAACGCTCATTGCCTTCTAATTTCTGCTGCATGGCACCGATCGCCTGTTGGATTTCTTTTAAACGACTTATCAAACCACTTCGTTCTTGGACTAAAAATTCAGGTGATTGCGCTGTTACTTTTTTTTGTCGCTCTATTTCTAAAAGATCTGCTTTATCCTTTCTTCGTGTCTCGAGTTCTGTATATTCATTTTCCAACTTCTGGGCATTTAACATTAAATTTTTGCGCTCATCTTCAGATAGACAGGCGTTTATATAACTGGCTTCATCAGCAAAATTAAATTTATCGAGCTGTGTTTTAAAAACAAGTGCAACTTCTTGTAACTTTAAGCTTCGAGAAAAAATTGTCTTTTCAATAGATTCTATTGCACTTTTTAATTTGGCGCATTCTTGTTCTGTGACGCTCAATGTCTGTCGTAAGCCCTCAATACGCTTTTCGCCTGCTTCAATTACCGCAACCAAGTGAGTTTCCACCTCATGAGGGTTCCTATCACCAAAAAGAGAATTCCTTTCATGCATTAGCAAATCTTGATCCGCTTTTAAAGCCATGAGCATATTTTGTTGGTTTTTAAGATCTATTTCTAAGTTACTAATTTGTTCGGCTTGATATTTTGTCTGCGACTGCAAACTGGCGATCTGTTTCTCCAAATCACTATTTTGTTTCTGTAAATCCAGATACTGATCCCGACGTGCAGCGAGTTCGAGCTGAACATGAGCCAATGCATCCAGAGCCAGGCTTTTAATTCCATACGTTGCTAACGCGGCTAATTCTTTATCCAGTGTTTTCTGGCGCTGAAAGTCGAGTGTGCTTAACTCCTTTGCAATACGTGTGACATCTTGTTCTGCAGAGATTTTTTTATGGCTTGCGGTCTGATTTTCTCGTTCAGATTGTGCGAATGATTCCTTGCTTTTTTCAAGCGCTTCACGCGCTAGTTCCATTTTTTGTTCATACTCATCAACAACCTGAACAACCTGTAAGGTATTTTCCAGATTCTTATCGGTTTCTTGTACTAAATTAACTAACACTGTTTCTCGCTCTTGAGCAGACACATCAAGAGCAAATATGGAAAACGCGTCCTGAATTTCAGCCTCTTCAATGGCAATCCTGTCTATGCATTCATTTCGTTGCAGCAAAAGTTGCTCTAAATCTTTTACATTTTCAGCCTGTTTAATTTTTAATCCGGAATGCATGGCATTTGCTTGTTTATAATTCTCTCTAGCCCCTTTTAGCAAAGTCATAGTTTCATCAGGTACAGGAATAGTACCTGTTGCAAATGGATGTTCTTTTGCACCACAAAGCGGACAGGGTTGCTCGTCTTCAAGTTGATGTCTGATGTCTGTAAGATCTTGAATCCTCTTGAACAAAGAAAGTTGTGTTTCAAGCAAGTGAACTTCACGTTCATAGGCGCCACATTGTTCAACCTGAACTTGAATTTTATTAACTAATCCATCTTGTGCAAGAGTAAGCATTGCCTGACGATTATTAAGCGCCTCAAGATTCGCCTTCAAATCAGCCAAAGAATGTATCGCTTTCATCGTTTTTTGCAACGAAGCGCTTCTCTCTTTAAGAAGCATTGAGGCGCCACGCCAATCAGCCATTGCACGACCCGCCAAAGTCTTTTTTAGTTGGTTCTGGTAGTGTACAAAATCATGCTGACAGGCGTTAAGTTCCTTTTCTTTTGTTGCAAGCATTACTGTTTGTTCATGCCAAGTGCGATCTAATTCCGCCATTTGCATCTCGGCTATACTCAACTCAGCAGCTTTGTTGCCATGCTGTTCATTTAAATCGCGAAGAATATCAAATCGACTACCAATTCCGGCTAGGTTGGCTATCAATCCCTCATCTGCTTTTTTTAACCGAAGACGTTCGCGCACTTCTGTAAAGGCAATACTTTTTATAGCGAGATCTCGGCAATCGTCATTATTCTTAGCTAACAAGGTAGACAAAGAGCGTTTAATCGCCAAAATAACCTCATTGACTTTAATCATGGGTTCTTCTTTTTCTTGAAGCTTAATATCAAGAGCCTGAACCTTGCGAATCACCGCTAAGGTCGATTTTTGTTCTATTCTTTTTTGTTCTAAATCAGCAACCGCCAGCGTCAAAGCATCTGCTGCAGTCTTTAACTCAGCTTCCCTGCCCGGAAGTGCCAAGCGACGGTCATTACATTCTTGATTTGCACTTTCCTGCTCTCGGCGCAAAGCACTAATATCAGCATGCACAGCCGATATTTCTAAAGCCTGCTTTGCGCGTTCGAGCCGCTCTAACTCAGGCTTAAATAACTCTCGACGTTGGAGTAGATCGTGCTGCTGTTCAATAATAAAACCTAAATCTTTTTCCAGAGAATTGAGCTGCTCCAGCCAGGTCATTGCCAGATTTTTCTTTGTGATTTCCTGCTGAAGCAAGACCTCTTGATTATTATGATGGTCAAGACTTACATTCAATTGCTGTTCCTCTTCGTCACCCAGAAGTTGTACTCCAGCAAGCTCCGCCATCATCAGATCCAGTGTTTTACGCTCATCTGAGCGACGCTCATGCACACACATGGAGATCTGACTGTAAATTTCTGTTCCAGTAATTTGCTCTAAAATGGGGGCTCGCTCATCCGGAACCGCCTGCAAAAACGCGGCAAAGCCTCCTTGTGCAAGCAACATAGAGCGAGTAAAACGATCAAAATCCATGCCGGTTACCATTTCTATTTGCTCCGCAACACCACGAAGCTTTGCGTCAAGAATTTGGTTTGAATCAGCATCCGCAATCTCGTGCTTAGGCGTTTGTAATTCGCCATCAGGCTTTTTTCGTGCCCGTCGTTGGCTCCAGTGACAACGAAAACGCCCTGCCTGCGTTTCAAACAGTACTTCAGAAAAACACGCTCCTGTTTGCCGCGCCATAATTTCATTTTCGCTCTTGGTTACCTTATTAAGGCGAGGTGTTCTTCCATAGAGTGCCAAACAAATGGCATCGAGAATCGTGGTTTTTCCTGAACCAGTTGGACCAATGATTGCAAAAATACCATCGGATACAAATGCGGGATGAGTCAAATCAATTTCCCATTCACCGACGAGTGAATTTAAATTCTTAAAGCGTATTTTGAGTATCCGCATCGCCTACCTCTTTATTCTGCCTTGGCATCTTGATCGTTGAGAATCATTAACGTTTCCTGGTAGGTGGTCAATAATTCTGGCCATTGCTCCTCGGGTACCTTATGCACTGCCAAACAGCGTGCAAACACATCGTTAATATTCAGATCATCAAGTGTTTCATCATCGTGTATTCGCTTCAGTACCCGGTCAATAATGCGATTATTTTTTACGCGCAAGATCTGCATCCCCGTTCCAGCAATCGTCTCTTCCAAAGATTCACGCAGATTGCCAGTGACTTCGTCGCCTTCATATACTATCTCCAGCCAAGCTTGGCTTTGTGTCGTTGCCAGCGCCATAATCTCATCTGCAATCGCCTCCCAATGGCCACAAATACGCTTAAGGTGTTGAAAAATAGGTACCTTAAGAAGAGAAACAGAGGCATTGAGTCCACTAAATTCAATGAGACAAACACTTTTTTCTTGATTCGCTTCACCAAACCCCATCGGCAGCGGCGAGCCGCTGTAACGCATATTCTCTAAGTTATTGATCTTTTGCGGCACATGAAGATGGCCTAAAGCCAGATAATCGATGCATTCAGGAAAAATTTGCGCTGAAACATGCGCCAACGAGCCCACATAGAGTTCGCGAACACCATCCCCAGTCGCACCACCAGCGGTAAATAAATGCCCCATCGCTACAATAGGAATTTCCCGCCCCAAAAGATTACGCTTCTGCACCGCTAATTCACAAACCTCAGCATAATGAGCACGTATCCCAGCAATTAACTTACGCTCTTTATCCTCAATACTTTCCCCTGCTGCAACCGTGCGAATATCCCTATCTCTCAGATACGGAACAGCACAAACTATTAATTCAGGACTACCATCCTGATTTTCAAGCAGTAACACTTCATCCGCAAGATTCGTAGTTACTGAACCAATGACATGGACATTAAGCGCACGTAATAATTCTTTAGGGGCATCTAAGAACGTTGGAGAATCGTGATTACCGGCAATCACAATAACATGCCGACAAGAAGAACTGGCCACACGGCATAAAAACCGATAATACAATTCTTGAGCACGATTACTAGGGGTACTGGTATCAAAAACATCACCGGCAATCAAGAGCACATCCACCTGTTCTTCGCAAAGAGTCTTCGCCAGCCAGGAAAGGAATGCCTCAAATTCTTCATAACGCTTGCGCGTATAAAGAGTGCGGCCGATATGCCAGTCGGAAGTATGGAGGATTTTCATATGATAATTTCCAGTCAGAGGACCGCCTTTTTCTAGAGGCCGATTTTGGCTCAATCTAGTGAAATGTCAACACCCCTTAGTTTATATATTAATTAATCCTGCTATTGCAGACACCACAGAAGCATTATTCTTTCAAACTGTTTCTAACTGGATTAATGAAATTAAATCTGCACTAAATCAACCAGTAGTTGTAGTATTAGATGATGACCATTCGCCTAGCCCTCCAAGGCTCGCGCCTTGATGGACTAATTCGACCGATAGTTACTTAAGCAGGCACAATAGAATGTTCTTTGGCATGGTGTAAACGCATTATTTTCTTGAGTAACTTTTTTAAATAACGATGTAATTGATATTCTAATTTTCCGAATAAAACGGAACATAACAGAGTTACTAAAAACACCGCCGCTAGGGTGTTTTTCTGCATCACTGCAGATAGCTATTCAGTAGTGCATCGCTAATATAAGGATATTAACATGAAAAAAAAGCCTCTTTCTTTATCTGAAGTTTATGCTCTTTTAGAACCAGGACCAGTTGTATTAGTCACAACAGCGCACAAAGAACATCCTAATATCATGACTATGTCGTGGCATACCATGATGGAGTTTGAGCCTCCAATTGTGGGCTGCGTCATTAGCGAAAACAATTACAGTTTTAATCTCTTGAAAACAACCAAAGAATGCGTCATTAATATTCCAACAGTGGACTTAGCAGAAAAAGTAGTCGGCTGTGGTAATACATCGGGGCAAAACGTAGATAAATTCAAAACATTTCAGCTCACAGCAGTCGCTTCTTCCTGGGTAAAAGCACCACTTATCGATGAGTGTTTTGCCAACCTCGAATGCAAAGTCATTGATATGAACATGGTGACTAAATATAATTTTTTTATTCTTGAAGTTCTTAATGCTTGGCTCGATATGTCGAGAAAAAATCCCCAAACACTCCATCATCAGGGAAGAGGTCAATTTATGGTTGCCGGCAAGTCGATTAAATTACCTTCTAATATGAGGTAATTGCCATTGTAAATTTTATGTATGAAGTCAAATTGCTAGTTCTTTTAATCATACTATCCGTACTAAGAATGAATCGGGTAAAAAAAATATTCCTGCTTATGCATCAGCACCACGCACAAGCAGGACAGGTATTGTTGCAATTCGCACAATATTCTCCGCCACGCTCCCCAGAAAGAGACGACTAAAGCCACGCCGGCCATGCGTGCCTATAACTAATAAATCTGCAGGCCATTCTTTTGCAGCTTCAACAATTGCCTCGGCAACTCTTCCCTGCAATGGCTTTAATTCCAAAATTGATGTCTCCGGATTAATCGATGATTCGCTAGCCATTTTTTTTGCAGCATTATTTAATATCTTTTCACCATCTTCCCTACAAGTAGCAATAATTGAAAGATAATCAAAGGCTGGCCCACCATAACTGACAAAGCTCTCATCAACAACATGAATAATTCGCACATTAGCGCTCTGACCTTTAGTTAGGTTAATTACTTCCTCTACCAAGGAATCAGATATCTTACTCCCATCAAGTGCTAGCATAATATTCTTATACATTATAATGGCTCCTTGCTCGTAGAATTTGTTATGACATATATGAACTAAATATAGACTACACTACTGTAATTTATCAGAGACCAATTTGGTAACGTCTCCATACACATACACGAATAGAAGAACACTCCAGTATCCTATTTTGCTCAGGTTTGGTAATAATTTTCTCTTACTTGCATAATTAGGAAATCCACTTCTGGCAATAGCAATCACCGTATCAAAAATATAGGGTAATACCGTAATAAGTAAAGCAAGCTTATAATGTGCAGCATAGACCTCCTCCTGAGGGACTATTCTTGCTGAAAAATTTTGTTTCATATCATTTCCAGGTAAGTATTTCAGGGGGCTTACGAGGAGATAGTGGCGTCTTGCCTGCTGGCTGACCTACAATGATCGGCACCATGGCTGTCATTTCAGCAGGGATTCCTAATTCATTTTTCCATTCAGGAGTGTTCAAAGCCGAAACTGCAAAGCCAATGACACAGGTTCCAAGCCCATTTGCATAGGCGGTGAGCATTAGATTCTCAGCAGCCAACCAGCAATCTGCTGCGACAAAACTTCCAGGGAATTTACTATATATAGTTATCAATGTTCCGGCATTATAAAATACGTTGAAATCTGCTGGTTTGACCAAATCAATAACTTGCTTTGCTTGTTGGGGTTCGGAATTTTTTGTTTCAGCAAGTACTAGGTGCTTGGCACTTTCTGACAACCGATTTAATAGATCTTTATTTTGAATGATCACAAATGACCACGGTTCTTCATGCATGGCTGTAGGAGCCTGTATGGCTGCATTAAGCAATATATGAATGAGATCTTGGTCAATTTTTTTGGGAAGGTAATCACGCACTGCACGACGATTATATATGACATCCATCACGTTCATGGATATTTGGTCATGGTTGATTGTTTTTGAGCTAGCCATAATTCACTCCTTGTTGGTCATTCCCTCATGAAGCAGCCACCATTGGTAATTGACATATTCGGCAATCGTTAGCGTTTAAAGTAATAATCTATGTTGCGTAGTTGATTGGATGTCATCATCAGTATTCCATTACAGAGATATCATTAATATACAATCATAGTACATATTGCCACGTAGGTACTAATTTCAAACAAAATAACTAGAAAACCATGTTCTTGCTAGACGAGCTACTTCATTGAGTGCTCCAGGCTCCTCAAATAAATGGGTAGCGCCGGGGATTATTTCTATTTTTTTAATACAATTTAATTTAGACATGGCCTCTTTATTCATTTGAATGACGATTTCGTCATGACCTCCTACAATGAATAACGTAGGGGCTTGAACAAGTGCCAAAGCATCACCGGCTAAGTCAGGTCGTCCACCACGAGAAACAATAGCACGGATCTTATCTGGCGCCATTGCTGCAGCAACAAGAGCCGCTCCGCCACCAGTACTCGCGCCAAAATAACCAATTGATAAAGGACTCAGTACAGACTGTTTGAGACACCATTTTGTCGCGTCCATTAATCGAGATGCCAAAAAATCAATATCAAAACGAAATTGCCGCGTATGACTATCAATAGCATCTTCCTCTGGGGTAAATAAATCAAATAATAGAGTGGCAATACGGCCTTCATTTAAAACACGTGCAACATATTGATTACGTACGCTAAAACGACTACTACCACTTCCATGCACAAATAAAACAAGACCACATGCATCTTTAGGAATATACAGTAATCCATCAAGAGAGACATTGTCACTTGGAATAGTGATGGTATGTTCTTTATCCAAAGTATAATGTGCCATAGTTCACCGTGAATTTTTACTCGTTGAATTTAATTGTTTAAATAATTAATTACAAATTTATACCCCCTAATTGAGGACATTTAAAATCATCAAAAATCAGCTACATCTCCACTTTAACCCCAAGTGGCTCCACTGCATTAGTTTTGTCAAAATGAATAAGGCTATTAAATTG
Source organism: Legionella drancourtii LLAP12 (assembly GCF_000162755.2). Lineage (GTDB taxonomy): Bacteria > Pseudomonadota > Gammaproteobacteria > Legionellales > Legionellaceae > Legionella > Legionella drancourtii. The sequence continues at coordinate 28,001 of NZ_JH413830.1, read as the reverse complement.
ATAAGGTAAATGAGTAAAAAAATAATGGCTAAGACGCTCAGTTTCCGGTCGATAAATAACGCCAATTGCTCGCTGTAATCGCGGAATTTTTAGAAAGTGCTCTAATTCTTCGTTATCCGATAAATGTAAAATAAAATTTTTATAAGCTACTTGATGAAATAATTCCTCATAACTTCCATTAAGACCAGGAACTATTTTTTTACGTTGAGCAGGCTCATCCCAATTGGAAGCTGCTGTAACAAAGCCATCATAGGTTGAAAATCCGATAGAATAGGTATTCGTATGTTGCTCCCTAATCAATTGGCCAATATTAACCTCACCACGTGCGCCCATTTCAGTAGCACGCGCATCACCAACATGTGAATTATGAGCCCAAATAATGATCTTGGCCGGTTTATTAAACCGCTCCTCTAAATGATCAGCAAGAATACCAATAGTTTCTGCCATGTGCCTATCACGTATATTCCATGAAGAGACATGATCATCAAACATCGAGCGATAATAGGCTTCTGCATTTTTGACCAAACGCGCGTTTTGTGTCGCAAAAAAATAATCATCTTCAGCGACCTCATCTCCTTGATGGATAAGTTTAAAAGCATGGTGTTGCATTTCATTGAACTCTTCGAGTACTTCTGCGATACAGGATTTTTTTATTTTCGCATTAGCTAAATACCCATACATTTGTGGATCAACATTTAAGTGGTCAAAACATGCATAACGGCTTTTTGCCTGCTCTGCAGCCATAGGATCAACGTTCATTAAATAACGAATAACAGCCTGCATGGATCTATTGAGACTGTATAAATCCAAACCATAAAAACCAACTTTATCCATTGTATCGGGTAAATCATTGTATTCACGTAACCATTTAAGAAAAGGAGGCAGACTTGTGTTGCGCCACATCCACGTTGGAAAGCGTTTAAAATCATCTAGCGCACTCTCTGAATCATCGATATATCCTCTTCCTTGTATGTAGCGGTGAACCCGATAGGCATCAGGCCAATCACCTTCTATCGCTACAGCCATAAAACCCTTTTTCATGATTAGTTGTTGTGTAATCTCTATGCGAGCCTGATAAAACTCTTGCGTTCCATGGCTGGCCTCTCCAATCAATACATAACGTGCGTCGTCAATTTTTTCTAAAAATGAAGAATAATCAGCCGGTGCTGAAATTGGTTTTACTGCCTCATTGAGCACAGTAAGCAGCTTTTGTTGCGCCTCTGTATTCATACTAACTCTCCTTTTTCAACTTAGGTTAATTAGTGCTCTAAAATGCGTGAAAAATGGATCCAGGATTACGTTGACTGTTTCATCATTGCATTTGATTTTTCAAGCAATTCAATCACTTCATTATCAGAAGTCTGAGTAAAATTCTCATACCACAAGCCTACAGCATAGAAATTTATGGGTTGTAGTGGGCAAATAACTTTCTCCACCAATTGAGTCATTTCTTCACATGTTTCACGCGCAGCAACGGGTACAGCGATAATAATAGAAGCAGGTTTATATTTACGCAGGGCTTTTACTGCTGCGAACATTGTTGAGCCTGTGGCAATACCATCGTCAACAAGAATAATTGTTTTGTCCAAAAGTTTAGGAAAGGGACGATCGCCTCGATATAATAGTTCACGGCGCAATAATTCTTTCTGTTCTGCTTGTAAGACAAGGTCGATTGAAGATTGATCCAGGTTTAACGCACTTATAAGCAGTTCATTAAAAATAACGGTACCGCCTGAAGCAATAGCTCCCATAGCCAACTCTTCATGACCAGGAACGCCTAATTTTCGAACAATAAAAATATCAAGTGGAATGGCAAGTGCTGTTGCAATTTCATAAGCTACTGGAACACCACCTCGAGGAAGTGCCAAGATGATAACATTTGATTGATTGGCATAATCTTTAAGGTACTCTGCTAGAATAGTGCCCGCTTCCTGCCGATCTGTAAATTTATCCATTATTTCACCATTAAAATAATATGAGTTCATCTATAAATCATCACAATAACCCTCAAACCGCAGGGGTTATTGTTTTTCATCCACATAGATTAATTATAGAACATATCTATAATGGCTTTCAGGTATTAATTGAAGCGGGAGGGTTAAACATACTGATTTTTAGTATGTTTAAACTAATTGATGAGCACTTGTTCAGGAAAGAAAATGTCTATATCAAGATTTATTGCCCTCTAACCAAAAGCACTGGCATTGTTGAAATTCGCAGCACATTTTCTGCCACACTCCCTAAAATAAGACGACTAAAACCTCGACGCCCATGTGATCCTATAATAAGCAAGTCTGCAGGCCAAGCTTGTGCTTCCGCTACAATTTTCTCTGCAATACGCCCTTTTCCAGGTTTCAGCTCAATAAGCGTGGTTTCATACTCTATTTGTGCTTGTTTCACTTTTTCACTTACTTTATTTAAAACGTCATGGCCTACTTTCTTGTATCCGTCCCATAAAGTATCAAAATCAACATATTCATCAATATAGTTGAATATAGTTTCATCAACTATGTGAATAATTCTTAATCTGGCCTTTAAGGCTTTAGTCAGCTTAATTGCCTCATGAACAGCTAAATCTGAAGTATTACTTCCATCAACAGCTATCATAATATGTTTGTAAGTCATTGTAGCTCCTTCTAAATAGTAATTACGGCAGCTCCTGTAAAAACCTTCTATGCCAAAAAGTATCAAGCTTCCATAAGAGATAAACCTATACCTTATTCTTATTTTATATAGCGTTTATTATAGTAAACTTTAAATTAAATAGATCTAATGCAAGCAGCGCAAACCATTCATTCATAAGCGTAAAGATACAGCTCCCCATAGAATACAACATTACGCCCTTAAATAGAGGCATTATTTGTCCGTTTTGAGCAATTTATATCAACAAGACCTATACTCCATAAGACAAGATACTAAAAAGAATAAAAACAGATGAATCCATTAATACGCTAACTATTTGTAAAGGTATTCTATGTTTATTGATGAATTAGCCAAAACCTATCTACGGCTTGAAAAAATTAAACTTACCCTGAATACTGTTTCTCAAAAACAAGAAAAAGCACTTAAACAGTTTAATCAAAATATTTATATCACCGACCTGATCGTAAGATCACCCTTTGCATCTTTTGGTGAATCAGATTCCCATGCCAAACATCAAGTATCGTCGACACTTAGGTTACAAACACAAATTACCACACTGTTTGCATTAGCGAATGAGCATCATCGGGAAATGTATTGTGAAAAGGATTCTCTGGGTTTTTATCAGTTAAAAAAAGAAAAGAAAAATCATGTTACACGACTTTCTACACATGAATTCTCTTTTTACACGAAAATCCCATTAACACTGAATGAATTTCAGTTACTCCTAAGTGACATAGAAAAAATGGCGAATACTTTGACACCAAATGTTCACATCTTGTTAAGTTCATTTGCCGTTTATAATAATGCTGGAACTTTATTTAATATGTCTTTATTTATTGAAGGAGGCACCCCATCCAAAATTCATGCCTTTTCTAAAAACACCGCATCAGCTCAAGATATTTACTACAATGATCAACAATCATTATTTTCCCAGCAACAAGATAAAAAGGGAACTTTTCATGCCGATGAAATCACCGCAGAAGACGGTATCACCATGTCTACTGGAAGCGTCTTTGAGGTAAAAACTAAAGGAGGGGCATGCTATACACAAGCCATTGATATTTGTCTTGATCATGCGCTTCAACATAGTAAAGAATTGATTACGCGACGAATTCTCACATCAGAAAATCACAATGAACTATTGCCAAATCAAATTGAACAATGTATCTCCTCTAATACCATTCATATTCATGAAGACAGCTTAATTTCTGATTTTTTCATACATGTGGATCCCAATACTTCAATGCACAATTATGGAGCGACCGGTGGGGGGAAAGTACTTACCGATATAGCAATAAAGCGTATAATCCCCATTGAATATCCAAATATGAAAATTATCGAATATAATTTTGGATACCAGATTATCAATCCTTCTTTCGGCACTGAGTATTACGTAGAAGTATTTAACGAAAGACCGGCAGGGAAATACAAACCAGAATTACAACCTGCAGTGAATCAACATAATCAAGAAGTATTAATAAAACAATTAGCTTTTCTAAAACAAGAATGCCTGGGCAAAAAAGAGGCCGATAAGTTAGTTTTGAACATTGACCAAAGCACAATGCTTTTACAGCAAATAGAACAATTAGAAAAAACCATGTTGAAACGATGTAAGCTAACGGTATTACAAGAACTTTTTAAAACAGAAGAATACAAACAAAAACAGGAAGCAAAAGAAATAATATTTGATTATATGAAACTAATGAAAGACGCCATCCGTTTAAAAGGCAACTCCAGCATATTATTACTTCGAGCATGGAAAAAAGATTTGGATTTCAGATTAACTTCTATTGGTTCATTATCTGTTCAATCACCATTAAAAAAAGCTTTAAAAAAAGACATAAAAGAGATTATTGATAATAAACTGCAAAAAGATCTAGGCTGCGAATTTGAACCACAAAAAAGAAGTTAAAAACAACTCCATTTAAATTAATGGCAACCCAAATACTACGAAGAAAAGGACCTTATAATAAAGTACTCAAAAAGAGAATTACATGAAACAACAACCTATAAGACTAATGAATATTACTACGCGAATCATCGAGACAGTGGTATGGTATGATTTTATTAAAGAGATCCTTTAGGCTCAGTTTTAAACATAACTGTTTCAATATTTTTAATTGGGTACACAATTAGGAGCTGTTCGCCAGATTGAGCCAAAATGGATTGATTTTTGAGCACTGAATCAGAGCATACATCAAGTAGGTGTGCATCGGAGCACAAAAAATCGACACATCTTGGCCATGATAGTAGAAAGGTCAACAGACCCTGGTTACTTTGCTATAAAATAGAAATAATTCGCAAATCATGCAAAAATAAGATAGTTACTAAGGATGGAACTTAATGATAAACGATAAAGAGCAATACATGGATAGTAAGCTTACTATGCAAGTTGATCCTGTTTCAAATGTTCTGAAATGGGTTCTATTAATCACAGCAATACTCTGTTTCATCGTCATAATTTGGGGAACGGTTAAAACCTATCAACTAGCCCCCCCCTTGCCACATCAATTCGTCTCGGCTTCTGGAACAATTCTCATGACTGAAGACGATATTGTTGCAGGAAAAGCTGGGTTTCAACGTGCGGATCTCATGGATTATGGCAGTATCTATGGAATGGGATCGTATTTTGGAGAGGACTATACGGCCCAATATCTTGTAGAATTAGGTCGTAAAACCGAAGAAAATATTGCAAATCTAAAATTTAAGCAATCTTTTGCCAACTTAGCAGAAGGCGATCAATACGTCGCCCGAAAAGAAATGCAGGAGGCACTGCAACATGTTGATCTCAGTCATGAGACTTCAATAATCCCTGAAGTAATTGCAACAGCGATAACCCAGCTTCAGGAAGAAATAGCAACGATGGTTCTTAATCACGATCCAATAAAAGGCTGGACAAAAGCATACAGCTTAAACCAAAAAAGTGCTATTCAGGTCGCTGATTTCCTGATTTATTCCTCATTAACCACTATTGCACATCGACCAGGTAAGGATTTTTCCTACACGAATAACTGGCCATATGAACCAACCATGGGTAATGTCCCCACTCCAGCAACTTTTTATTGGACATGGGTATCCTTTTGTTTTGTTTTTTTTGGTTTTGGTGTGATTCTCTATATTTATCATCGCTATCTAAATGGACCAGATGCTGAACCTAAGAGCCCCGTTTTGTTAACATTTAAGGACTTAACAACCAGCCAGAAAAAAGTAGGTAAATATTTTTTAATTGTTGCAATGGTCTTATTAGTTCAAATTGCAGTAGGTGTCTTACTCGCACATTATTATACAGAGCGAACTGGATTTTATGGAATTAATATCAACTCATTCCTTCCTTTTAATTTCTTACGCGACGTTCATACACAAACACCAATAGTTTGGATAGCACTTTCCTGGATTAGTTCTGCGGTTTTCCTAGCCCCTATTATTAGCGGCAAAGAAGCTAATGGACAGGGATTTTTCGTTGATTTATTGTTTTGGGTAACCCTGTTTATTGTAGCTGGCGCCATAATTGGTGATTACCTTGGCATCATGGGAGTTATTGATACAGCATGGTTTTGGCTTGGAAACCAAGGATTGTCATATCTCCAGCTTGGAAGACTTTGGCAGATAGGATTTTGTGCAGGTCTTTTTTTGTGGAGTTTTATTGTTTTCCGAGGCATGTGGCCTACTTGGGATGGTCTAAAAACAGCAACTTTTGAGTTTTGGACAGGAAAAATTAAACTCGAACATTTGTTTTGGGCCAGCACTGTTAACATTGCCGTTCTGTATTGTTTTGGAATGATCCCGTTAACCGGAATTGAAAAATCATTCACGATTACTGATTTCTGGCGGTGGTGGGTAGTCCATCTTTGGGTTGAACAATCCTTTGAGTTTTTTGCAGCTTGTGCCACAGCCTATCTATTAATGGGCGTTGGACTAGTATCAAGACCTTTGGCAGAAAGAACCGTTTTTTTTGAAGCGATTCTCATTTTTTTAGGTGGTGTCATCGGTACGGGACATCATTGGTATTGGACAGGAGGACCTGATATGTGGGTTCCACTTGGTTCAATGTTCTCATTTATTGAAGTACTACCACTGGCTCTTCTAATCATCAATGCAATCCAGGAACAACAGAAAATTAAACAAAATAAGGATTTTAAACAACACTTGGCTTATCTGTATATCTTAGGTGCCGCTTTTTGGAATTTCATTGGCGCCGGTGTATTTGGTGGCGGTACGTTAAATGCTCCCTTAGTGAATTATTATGAACACGGAACTTTTTTAACATTGAATCACGCACATACCGCTTTATTTGGCGCATTTGGATTACTGGCATTAGGAATGATTTATTTTTGCCTGCGTTATGCCGCAGGGGATAAAATCGAGTGGAGCGATCGATTGGGTACATGGGCATTCTGGTTATATAACCTAGGGGTAATTTTGTGGATTTTATTGAATTTCTTCCCCATTGGCTGGCCACAATTACAAGCAGTATATGAGCATGGACTAACCTTTGCGCGTAGTCTTGAGTTTTATAATACGACGCTATTATGGCAGTGGTTGCGTATACCCGGAGATGTTGTATTTGCCATAGCGGCATTACTAATGGCCTATGATTTTGTAATGAAATTCAAACTCTTTTTTGTAAAGGGGGAAAGCCGCCTTTCATCATTTCAAAGACACCAATAATATTGAAGAAATAAATTAATCAATGTTAAGGCAAAATAGACTTATTTTTAACTTCATGGGCAAAAGACCCTGGCCATGAGAAATGTAAATTGAGAGGCTAATATAGCTTATACAAAAAATAGCATATCTGTGCTTAGGATGAATATAATGAATAGGGATTTATCAACTTTAGTCACTCTTAGCCCTCAACAAGCGCTAACCCAAATAGATAGTTCGCTTCAAGGGCTTACTAATATTGAAGCACAAAAGAGGCAGGCTATATATGGAATGAATGAATTCATCCACAAACCCTATCGTTTGCTTATTTTTGAAGCTATCTCTCATTCGATTAACCCATTAGTTGCCATCTTATTAATTGCTGCTTTGGTTTCGGCATTTACTGGGAATATTGCCAGTGCAAGTATCATTATTACGATGGTTGTTCTAAGTATTGGCTTGGATTATTTTCAGAGTCATCGCTCACTGCTTGCCATAAACAAACTTCAGAGCCACATTGCTACTAAAGCAAATGTTTTACGCGATAGTCAGTGGCAAGAAATCCTTTGTCGAGAACTGGTTCCAGGAGATATTATTCAACTCATAGCTGGTGATATAATACCAGCAGATTCTTTATTATTAAAAGCTAGAGACGTACATATTCAACAAGCTGCTCTTACTGGTGAATCACTACCCGTAGAAAAAGAAGCTGCGGTACAAAGTGCCATACCTAAAGACCCATCTGAAGCAAGTAATGCCGTTTTTTCAGGTTCCTCAGTGGTTAATGGCACAGCAATGGCACTAGTAATAAATACCGGAAAAAACACTCAATTTGGTCATATAGTTCAAGCGCTTGCAAAAACGGCACCACATACTGAATTTGAAAAAGGGATTACTCGTTTTGGTATGTTCATCATGAAAGTAGTATTTTTACTTGTGATATTTGTCTTCTCAGTCAATATTTATCTTAAACGCTCTTTGCTCGAATCATTATTATTTTCTGTTGCATTAGCAGTGGGGCTTACACCTGAATTATTACCTATGATTACTACGGTAACACTCGCGGCCGGTGCACTCCATATGGCAAAGAAAAAAGTGATTGTTAAAAATTTATCAGCAATCCAGAATTTTGGCAGCATTGACATTCTTTGCAGTGATAAGACTGGTACCTTAACCAGTGGAGAAATGATTTTGGAGCAACACCTTGATCCTTTTGGAAAAGATTCTGAGCATGTGATGTTGCTGGCCTATTTAAATAGCTTATTTGGCACAGGAATTCCTAGCCCTTTTAACATTGCAGTATTAAAAAAAGCCAATATTAATCCCCTTGATGCTGCAATCTTAAAACATGCTCCTCCTGATATACAATCATACAACAAAGTCGATGAAATTCCATTTGATTTTGAGCGACGCCGGTCCAGTGTCGTAATTGATAAAAATGGCGCGCATCTGCTCATTACTAAAGGGGCACCAGAGTATGTAGTAAAAGATTGTACTCATTATCATAGCGAAGAAGAAAACCAGGTATTAGATGATGTGCATCGTCAAATGTTTGCATCCACATTTTTATCATTGAGTGAACAAGGCTATCGGGTATTAGCTGTAGCTTATCGAAAAATAGCAACTCAACCCTCTTATCATGCACAAGATGAAAAAGACCTGGTTTTATCTGGATTTCTTGCCTTTTTTGATCCACCACTTCAAGACATTCCGGCGGTTATCAAAGAATTGCATCGGGAGGGGGTAAAGATAAAAATTTTAACAGGCGACAACGAGTTGGTCACACGTCATGTTTGCAAAGGGGTAAAAATTGATCCCTGCGAGATGTTGCTCGGTGATGAATTGGAGCATATTAGTGATGCTGCATTAGGGGCAATTGCCGAGCGAGTAGATGTGTTTGCACGCATATCGCCCATGCAAAAACAGTGTATTATTAGCGCTTTACGCTCTCGCGGCCATGTTGTAGGGTATATTGGCGACGGGATTAATGATGTTCCCTCCTTACATATTGCGGATGTGGGGATTTCTGTTGCAGGTGCTGTGGACGTGGCTCGAGAAGCAGCAGATATCATCTTATTGAAACATCATTTAAAGGTATTGCTAAATGGGATCATTGAAGGACGTAAATCGTTTGGAAACGTGATGAAATACCTGATGATGGGCACCAGTTCTAATTTTGGTAATATGTTAAGTATGGCTCTGGCCATTCTTTTTTTACCATTTTTACCGATGTTACCATCCCAAATTCTTTTAAATAATCTTCTTTATGATATTTCGCAAATAACGATTCCAACGGATAATGTTGATCGTAGCTTTATACATAAACCCAAACACTGGGACATTGATATTATTCGTAAGTTTATGTTTTACATTGGCCCCATTAGTTCGATTTTTGATTTCATAACTTTTTTCATAATGCTAAAAATTTTTGCAGCAACAGAAGCATTATTTCAAACCGGTTGGTTTGTAGAATCATTAGCAACACAAACTCTGGTGGTTTTTGTTATTCGTACGGTTAAAAATCCTTGGCAAAGCAAACCGAGCCTACCCTTGATATCAACAGTACTCTTTTGCGTTGCTATAGGTGTTCTTTTACCTTTTACACCTATCGCCAAGTTTTTGGGATTTATCCCATTGCCAGCAACGTATTTTCTTTTTCTTATCACCGCGACACTTGCCTACCTTTTTTTGGTAGAAATGATTAAAAAGAGATTAATGTGGCGATGGGTATAAGGGCTCTGCCATTAAGTTAAGGATTTTAGGCTTCAAATTTCTCAGAGCCTGTCGTCCCCGCGTGGCATTGTTGCGTGGGAATGACAGATTTCCTTAACTTAAAGGCACTGGGGTATAAGAGGTGTTGTTCGCAATTACTATATTGATCTTTAATATTAAAGATCAATTCCATGATTATTCCATACTATAATTTAATGATAGTGAAATGTTCAGGAGAGCATTATGAATAAAAAAGACCGTGAAAATGAATATGTAGGAATTATTTCAATATTTGTCATTGTCATTTTAGCCGTTGTCTTAATTTATTATTTTTATTTATCCCATCCTTCTGTATCTAATGTGCCTGTAGAAGCCCCTACTCTGCAAACCAACCAAACGGGAGGCGCTCAATAATAATAAAATACGTTGGCTCGTAGCATTTTATTGGCGGAATATTTTAGAAGCTTATGAAATTTTTGCGCAAACGATAAAAGCTGAATACACGTATGTCGGATCTAATGATAAATATGGATGGAATTTATATTTTATGGGACTAACTTTTATTTCGCAAAAATCCAGATGGCAATTATATATTGCAATATTATCGTTAATTGCAATTGGCATACACATTTTCATGCTTCTTTTTAATATATCATTTCCGGTTATTCCATTATTATTTCCTCTAATAATTGGCGGGATACCCCTGTTTTTACTCATAATATTTAAGTTTTTTAAAGGCAATTTAGGCGCGGATTTATTAGCAGCCATTGCATTACTAACCGGTATCTTATTGCATCAATACTTGGCTGCTACATTAATCATTCTAATGCTTGCCAGTGGTCAAACATTAGAATCTTATGCAAAACGTAAAGCATCCTCCGTTTTGCTAGCCCTTGCAGGACGTATGCCCTCTATAGTACATCGAAAAATAAATGAACTTATTGAAGATATTGAAATAAAAAATATCCATCTTGGTGATGAACTAGTCATTTATCCACATGAGATCTGTCCCGTAGATGGCACGGTAATTGCAGGGCATGGCTCTATGGATGAATCCTATCTAACCGGTGAACCTTATCAAATATCTAAAACACCAGGGACGTCTGTCTTATCAGGTGCTATTAATGCAGAATCAGTATTAATTGTAAAAACAGATAAACTGGCTGCTGATTCTCGTTATTCTGCAATAGTAAAAGTATTAGAAGAGGCAGAACAAAAGCGTCCGTCAATACGACGTTTAGGCGACCAAATTGGTGCAATTTTCGCACCAATTGCACTTGTACTTGCATTCGCTGCTTGGTATTTCACCGGAGATGCTATCCGCTTTCTTTCTGTGCTGGTTATTGCGACACCCTGCCCTTTATTAATAGCGATTCCAATTGCTTTAATCAGCGCCATTTCTAGAGCAGCAAAACAAGCAATCATTATTAAAGATCCAACTGTTCTGGAGAAATTACCTACCTGTAAAACCGCCATTTTTGATAAAACCGGAACACTTACATACGGTAAACCCGCATTAACAGAGATTATTACAAACTCAAATTATGAGACCAAACAAATTTTACAATATGTTGCCAGTGTAGAGCGTTATTCCAAACATCCTCTTTCAAGTGCTGTTTTAAACGCTGCTAAAGAGCGTAATATAAAGTTTCTTGAAGCCGCTAATGTATCTGAAAAACCAGGTCAGGGCTTACATGGCACCATAAATAAACACACAATTTACATTACCAATCGGAAAAAATTATTAGAGACGATGCCTCAATATGCTTCTTTACTTCCACCGGTATCACCGGGTTTGGAATGTATCATTTTGTTGGATAACGAATATGCCGCGTCATTCCATTTTCATGATGCACCGCGAATAGAAAGTAAATCATTTATCAATCATCTGGCACCGTATCATCAATTTAATAAAATTATGTTGGTTTCAGGAGATAGAGAATCTGAAGTTACGTATATGGGTACTTTATTAAACTTGACAGAAATTTATGCATCACAAAGTCCTGAACAAAAACTAACAATTGTTCGTCGTGAAACAAAGAAAGAGCCAACGGTCTTTATGGGCGATGGTATTAACGATGCTCCGGCATTGACTGCAGCAACAGTAGGCATTGCTTTTGGACAATTTAGTAATATAACAGCTGAAGCAGCCGGTGCTGTTATCATGGAAAACACACTCAGCAAAGTTGATGAATTAATACATCTTAGCTTAAATACACGTAGAATTGTGTTACAAAGTGCTCTTGGGGGTATGATGTTTAGTCTTATCGGTATGGGATTTGCCGCAGCAGGATTTATTAATCCAGTTAGCGGGGCAATTCTTCAGGAAATAATTGATATTGTTGCGATCATTAATGCATTAAGATTAACATGGGGAACAAAAATTAAAATTGATTTACCTGGTTATTCAAAATGAAGAGCAAATTGCGCTAAAGGGTAATAGCATATGGAAGATTCTGGATGGTTTTTGATTGTTATGGCGTTTCTGTTAGGCATTCGTCATGGCTTTGATTTAGATCATCTAGCAACTATTGATTCCATAACAAGAACTGTTAGTGATAATCGCTACTTAGCCAAAATTATAGGGTTCTTATTTTCTCTTGGTCATGGTTTGGTAGTAATTTTAATTAGTTTAATCATAGGTAGCGGGCTGCAGCCATTAGCTGTTCCAGAATGGTTAAATGGGGTTGGGAATAGTATTTCTATTGCTTTTCTGTTCATATTTGGATTATTGAATCTTTGGAGTATTTTTCAGCATCCAGCCAAATCAACCGTACCCACCAGTTTAAAAAATTACTTATCAAAAAAATTAATCCATAAAAATTTTAATCCTATTTTTATAATATTGATTGGCATACTCTTTGCTTTTTCCTTTGATACAGTTAGCCAGGTTATTTTATTTTCACTTGCAGCTACTGCCTTAGCAGGATGTTTATTCTCAGTATTATTGGGCACTGTTTTTATGTTAGGAATGATGGTGACGGATGGATTAAATGGGCTATTTATTTCATCTTTGATTCAACGCGCAAATGGTGTATCTTTTTTATTCTCACGAATAGCAGGCCTAATGATTGCGTCATTTAGTCTAATACTTGGTGTTATTAATTGTTTAAAAATGTTTAATTATGCATGAATTATGGTTGTGTAAGAGTATTCTTGAAATTATTAAACAAAATGCAATTGCAATAAATTGTACACGCGTAAAAAAAATAGTTTTAGAGATTGGCCAACTGTCCGCAGTTGAAAAAGATTCTTTAATTTTTAGTTTTAATGTGATTGCCGAGGGAACGGTGGCTGAGAATGCAGAGCTTCACATCATTGATATCCCTGGAGAAGCACAATGTGAGTCTTGCCAACAAAAGGTTCCTTTGCGACAGTATTATGATGAGTGTCATTCATGTGGTAGTCATTCATTAAAGGTCACTCAGGGTGAGGAATTACGGGTTAAATCAATGGTGGTAGAATAATGTGTGGAATATGTGGCTGTTCTGAAGATATTAATGAGTTAGGACATCATGAGCACGAACACGAACAGCACTCGCATGATGAACACTTGATTCATGTTGAACAAAATATTTTAGCGAAGAATCAGCAATTTGCTCTTCATAATAAAAGCTATTTATCTAATAAGAATATTTTGGCATTAAATATCATGTCAAGCCCGGGTTCGGGTAAAACCACCCTTCTGGCAAAAACAATTTTAGATTTAAAAAACGAGCTGGATATAGCGGTTGTTGTCGGTGATCAGCAAACAAATTACGATGCGGAGTTAATTAAATCAAGTGGTGGTCATGCCGTCCAAATAAATACTGGAAAAATCTGTCATTTAGACGCACATATGGTTGGTCATGCATTAGAAGACCTCTCTTTAAGAGAAAAATCAATATTATTTATTGAAAATGTAGGTAATCTTGTTTGCCCTGCATTATTTGATTTAGGCGAACAATTTAAAGTGGTCATCCTTTCAGTTACTGAAGGTGATAACAAACCGCTTAAATATCCTGATATGTTTCGCTGCGCTGATTTAATGCTAGTCACCAAAATGGATTTACTTCCTTATGTTGATTTTGATCTCAGTCAGTGTATGGAGTATGCGCGTCGGATTAAACCCAATATTGAAATTTTGACTCTTTCAACGGTTAATCATGATGGTTTGAATGATTGGTATAACTGGTTGAAACAACAACTGATGTAAGGGAGCTCCAAGTGAGTGTATTATTTCATTGGAAATCATTAAATGAAATTAGAACGATTACAGCTTATTATTCAGGGTCAAGTCCAGGGAGTTGGTTTTAGGCCTTGTGTTTATCGAGTTGCAAATCAGCTTCGCTTAACTGGATGGGTACAAAATAATGCTTCGGGTGTTTTAATTGAAGTTCAAGGAACCTTGGCTTGTGAATTTATACCCCATTTAAAAGAAAATTTACCGCCACTTGCCAAAATAAGTACGATTCAACTAAAGACTATTCCCTTAAAAATAAATGAAGTTTTTTTTGAAATTATTGAAAGCGCGAAAGGTAAAGCGAACACCATTATTTCGCCTGATACCTGTATTTGCTCTGAATGTTTACAGGAACTATTTGATCCTCAAAGTCGCTATTATCGCTATCCCTTTTTAAATTGTACTCACTGTGGCCCCAGATTTTCAATCACGCAAACGCTTCCTTATGATCGTTGTCAAACATCAATGGGCCTTTTCCCTCTTTGCCAGGATTGTAACGCAGATTATACAAATCCTGACAATCGCCGTTACCACGCTCAACCTACGGCTTGTGCAAATTGTGGTCCCCAACTTTCATTACCTGTTGAAAACATTGCTCAGCGCATTTTGCAAGGCGAAATCATCGCGTTAAAAGGATTGGGTGGATATCAACTTATTTGTGACGCGCGAAATGAGATTACGCTATTAAAACTTCGAGAAAGAAAAAATCGTGCAACAAAACCATTAGCATTGATGGTGGCTAATAGCAAAAGTGCAGAACAAATTGTTGCAATCAGTGAACAAGCTCAAATTTTATTAGAGAGGCCTGCACGCCCTATCGTATTGCTCCAAAAAAAGAATGGGGTTTCTCGTAGTATTGATAAAATAGCGCCTGGTTTAAGCCATCTTGGAGTAATGCTTCCTTATACTCCATTACATTACTTACTTTTTAATGCCTTTGCTGAAAACGTAGATGGCTGTGGTTGGTTGGATGAATTGCAATCAATGATTTTAGTCGTTACCAGCGCTAATTCGGCTGGGGAACCGATCGTTATTGAAGATCATAGAGCTAAAATTGAGATTAAAACTCAAGCAGATAAAATTGTTTCCTATAATCGTCGAATTATCACCCGTGAAGATGATTCTGTCGCGCGTCTTATCAATAATAAACCTATGCTTATTCGCCGTTCTCGTGGATTTGTACCTACACCAATTCAACTGCCTTATACTATTCCACCAACCCTAGCCGTTGGTGGACATCTTAAAAATACATTTTCTATTACCCGCGGTAATGAAGCGTTTGTTTCACAACATATCGGTAGTTTAAATAATAAAGCGACCATTGATTTTTTTCATGAGTCTTTAACTCATTTATTAAATTTTTTGGATGTAAAACCAGAACGAATCGCCCATGACATGCATCCGGATTTTTACACCACTCGATTTGCCCAACATTATGGTGTACCTGCATTTGCGATTCAACATCATCATGCGCATTTGGCCGCAGTCGCTGCTGAGCACGGTATTCAACAGCGTGTTTTAGGTTTAGCTCTTGATGGGTATGGATACGGTTTAAATGGAGAGGCTTGGGGTGGCGAACTTATGTTATTAGAACAGGCCTCTTGTGAACGGCTTGGATCTTTTTATCCTCTTCCACAGCCTGGAGGAGAAATTGCAGCACGCGAACCATGGAGGATGGCAGCAAGTGTTTTACACCGTTTAGGCAGAGGCAAGGAAATCAGTAAACGATTTTCAGGCTGTACTCAAGCAAAGGCCATACACCAGCTGTTGGATAAAAAAATAAACAGTCCTCTCACCAGTAGTTGCGGTCGTTTATTTGATGCTGCGAGTGCTTTACTAGGGGTTCAGCTGATGTCGCAATATGAAGGGCAAGCAGCGATGCGATTAGAAAGCTTGGTTACGCAGTTGCACATTGCTCCAAATGGATGGCGGATAAAAGATAATAATTTTGATATGTTGCCAACCTTAGAGTTGTTATTAGATATAGCTTGCCCCATTGCAGGAGCCAATCTTTTTCATGGAACACTCATTGCCGGTCTCTCAACATGGATTAAGGGAATGTGTCGAGTAAGAAGAATTGATATGGTAGTATTAAGTGGTGGTTGCTTTTTAAATCAAATATTGGCAGAAGGATTAACTAAGGCATTATGTGAATCCGGTATCAAATCCTTTTTACCACGAGATCTCCCGCCTAATGATGGTGGCATTTCCCTGGGACAGGCATGGATTGCTGGAATAATACAAGGATAGTTTATGTGTCTAGCTTTACCCGCGCAAATTACCCAAATTCTTGACAATGATAGAGCAATAATTAATTTAGGTGGCATTACTAAAGAAATATCAATTGCATTATTAGATGAGATCGCTGAAGGCGATTACGTCATTATTCACGTGGGGTATGCTTTAACACGATTAGATGAACAAGAGGCTAAAAAGACCTTAAGTCTATTTGCACAAATGTTAAAGGATGTTTCTCCATGAAATATATCGAAGAATTTCGCAACGGTGCTTTTGCAAAAGTACTTGCTCAGGAAATTGCAGCCCAAGTAAATCAGAATCAACATTATCAGTTTATGGAATTTTGCGGCGGACATACCCACGCCATCCACCGCTATGGAATTCCAAGTTTACTCCCAAACAATGTAGAAATGATTCATGGACCTGGATGTCCTGTTTGTGTGTTACCTATGGCAAGAACAGATAAAGCCATTACCCTGGCATCGTTCCCGAATGTTATTCTTTGTAGTTATGCTGACATGTTGCGGGTACCGGGCACAGGGCAAAAAAGTCTATTGCACGCGAAAGCATTGGGTGCTGATGTTCGGATGATTTATTCGGCGGATGATACTTTAAAAATTGCTCAAGAAAACCCACAAAAAGAAGTGGTTTTTTTTGCAATTGGTTTTGAAACAACTACGCCACCAACAGCTTTTGTAATCAAACAAGCTAAAAAATTAAAACTCAATAACTTTAGTGTGTTCTGTAATCATGTTTTAACCCCTGTTGCTATGGACAGCTTACTACAATCTAATGAAGTCAAGTTAGACGGATTTGTCGGACCCGCCCATGTCAGCATTGTGATTGGGAGTCAACCCTATGAAACCGTGTGTACTAAATATCAAAAACCTATTGTGATTTCAGGCTTTGAACCTTTGGATGTATTACATTCCATTTTGCTGTTAATTCAACAAATCAATGAAGGTCGATGTGAAGTGGAAATTCAATATACACGCGCCGTAAATCGCTTAGGAAATGTGATGTCGCAACAAATTATGGCCGAAGTTTTGGAGTTACGGGACCAGTTTGAATGGCGTGGCTTAGGTTCCATTCCTAACAGTGCATTAAAAATAAAGGCAGCGTATTCTGCGTTTGATGCAGAACAACGTTTTGAATTACCTGACTTTGTGGCAGAAGAACACAAACAATGTCTTTGTGGGGCAGTACTTCGCGGTGTAAAAAAACCAATGGAATGTAAATTATTTTCTAAAGTATGTGTTCCAGAAAATCCTTTAGGATCGTGTATGGTTTCATCTGAGGGCGCATGTGCTGCAGTGTATGCTTACGGACGGGTAAATTCATGATGACACAAGCCATAATAAGTAAAAAATCCAAAGGGCCAAAACTGAACTTTAAAGAGGGAGTCATTAATTTAACCCATGGTAGCGGTGGGCGGATGATGGCGCAATTAATTGATCAGCTATTTTTGGCAGAATTTGATAATGAATGGTTAGCGCAAAAAAACGATCAAGCCTGTTTTTCAGTATCATCCGGTCAAATGGTCATGGCTACCGATGCCCATGTTGTTTCACCTTTGTTTTTTCCAGGTGGTGATATTGGTTCTTTGTCTGTGCATGGAACGATTAATGACATCGCCATGTCTGGGGCAAAGCCATTGTACTTATCGGCCAGCTTTATTTTAGAAGAAGGTTTCCCACTTGCGGATTTGCAAAAAATTGTGCAATCAATGGCTCATGCCGCAAAGCAAGCCAATGTGGCAATTATCACCGGTGATACCAAAGTAGTTGAGCGTGGAAAAGGTGACGGTGTATTCATTACAACCACAGGTATTGGGATAGTACCCGAGGGAATTCATATTTCAGGTCATAGAGCAAAACCAGGTGATCGGGTGATTGTGAGTGGATACATCGGTGATCATGGTGTTGCAATTATGGCTCATCGCAATAATTTGCAATTTCAAACAAGCATCCGCTCCGATACTGCTTCACTACATGATTTGGTATCTTGCATAATCGCTTCAGGAGCAGATATCCACTGTTTGCGCGATCCCACTCGCGGAGGTCTTGCAACGACATTAAATGAATTAGCGCGGCAATCAAACGTTGGCTTGATAATTGATGAAAATGAAATTCCAATTCGTACTGAAGTTGCCAGTGCTTGTGAATTATTAGGACTTGATGCTTTATATGTTGCTAATGAAGGAAAATTAATTGCGATTTGCTCGCCCAATGACACGGATGAATTGTTAACGGCTATGCATGCACATCCTCTAGGATTGCATGCAAAAGTTATTGGCGAAGTAGTAGAAGATCCTCGTCACTTTGTTCAACTGAAAACAAAATTAGGTGGAATGAGGATCATTGACTGGTTGGCAGGAGAGCAATTGCCAAGAATTTGTTAAAAGGAAGCATGATGACGGATAATAAAATAAGCTACTTTTTACCTCATGTACAATTACAAGCGCTGCTTGATGCGTTGCAACATGCAGGGTTTTCTTGTGTCGGCCCGCAAGTGCGTGATGGAGCAATAGTTTATGATGTGCTTAATCATGCGAATCAATTACCCTGGGGCATTCGTGACCACCAAACGCCAGGTGGCTATCGCCTAGAGAACATTCCTGAACAAAAAGCATTTGCTTTTGCAAATGGTCCTCAAGCAATAAAACCCATTTTATTTAAAGCGGTAGAAACTGTATGGAAAGTGGTTCGCAACAACGATGGGAAATTAATATTTCAACCACATCAGCCTCGTGAAATACCCGTCGCAATTATTGGAGCACGTTCATGTGATTTAGCGGCGATGAGTATCCAAGATAAGGTTTTTGTTGAAGGTGACTACCCTGACCCACGTTATAAAAGTCGTCGTGAACAATTATTTATCGTTGCGGTAAATTGTACTTATTCCTCTGAAAATTGTTTTTGCGTTTCTGCAGGAACAGGCCCTGAAGTTAGAAATCCTTTTGATATCCTTATGACCGAGGTTGAGGATGGGTTTGTGGTCAAAATAGGCAGTGAGCGAGGTCAGGCAATTATTGCTCATTTAAAATTAGTTAAGGCTAAAACTGCTCAAGATGACGATGCAATAAAAAATGTCGCTCAGGCCGGAGCGATGCAAACCAAAAGGATACCGTTAGACAATAAGCGTGCTTTGCGCGATTTATTATTTTCTAATTTAAATCACCCTCGTTGGGAAGAAGTGGCTGAACGGTGTTTATCTTGTGGCAATTGCACCTCGGTATGCCCTACTTGTTTTTGTCATAGTGAAGTAGAAAAACCCAGTTTAGATGGTACGAGTAGTGAGCATCAGCGCGAATGGGATTCTTGTTTTACATCAGGACACAGTGCTTTAAATGGATCTATTGTTCGTGATGATACGCGTAAACAATATAGACAGTGGTTGACCCACAAGGTAGGCAGCTGGTTTGATCAATTTGATACAAGTGGATGTGTGGGGTGTGGACGTTGTACCACTTGGTGTCCTGTTGGCATTGACATTACTGAAGAATTAGCGGCGATTTCAGGTGAAACGAATATAAGGATAGTAAAAAGTGATTAGGCCAAACTTCGATCCCTATCTGCCTCTAGAAGCTGAGATTGTAGAACGAATTCAAGAGTCGTCTACTATTTTTACGCTACATCTGCGTTTTTTTGATACTAAGCATCACGAACAATTTATTTTTTATCCAGGCCAATTTAATATACTCTATCTTTATGGCGTTGGTGAAGTAGCAATTTCCATTGTGTCTGATCCAGAAAACAAGCAGATTCTTACCCATACCATCAGAGCTATAGGGCGAGTGACCAGAGCATTACAAAAACTGCAAGTAGGAGATAGAATTGGCGTTCGCGGCCCTTATGGACGCGGCTGGCCGCTCGACCAAGTAAGAGGCAAGGATGTTGTTGTAGTCACTGGCGGACTAGGTTGCGCCCCCTCTGTATCAATCATTGATTATATTTTAGCACGAAGAGAACAGTACGGTAATTTAAGCATCTTGCAAGGTGTAAAACACAGCGATGATTTTATTTTTAAAAAACAGTATGCACTATGGCAAAAATCACCGCGTACTGAAATTCATATTGCCGCAGATCAAGCAGGCCCCAAATGGCCATGGAGTGTTGGGTATGTGACAGATATGATTGCTAAAATCAAACTGAATCCAGAAAATACGATTGCGATGATGTGTGGTCCGGAAATGATGATGCGTACGGCAGTTCAAGTGCTCAGCAAAAAAGGAGTCCCTGAACATCACATCTATCTAAGCATGGAGCGAAACATGGAATGCGGTATTGGACAATGCGGTCATTGTCAGTATGGTGGTTTTTTTATATGTAAAGATGGCCCTATCTTTGCATACTCAAATATCAAAGAATTATTCCATGAACCAGGATTTTAATGATCATGAAGCCACGTTTGGCTGTGCATAAATTTACCTCATGTGATGGATGCCAATTGGCATTTTTAAATGCAGGCGAAGCATTGCTTACCTTATCTGAGCTGGTAGAAATGGTTCATTTTGCAGAAGCAGGAATGGTAGATATTGAAGCGAAGGTAGATATAGCCTTCGTTGAAGGCAGTATTTCAACCCCAGATGAAGAATTGCGCATCAAAAAAATTCGCGAAAACAGCAAGTACATTATTACCATAGGTTCTTGTGCTACCGCCGGTGGTATTCAAGCTTTGCGTAATGTCACTGACTCTAAAGACTGGATGGCTAGTGTTTATGCATCACCAGAATATATTAAGAGCTTAAGTACCTCAACGGCGATTTCGCACCATGTAAAAGTCGATTGGGAACTATGGGGGTGTCCGGTTAATGGGAATCAAGTACTAGAAGCAATTCGTTTTTTATTATCGAACGCAACACCACGCATCAAGCGAGACGCTGAATGTATGGAATGCAAGCGCAAAGGTAATGTTTGTGTATTAGTTACCCAAAATAAAACCTGCATGGGACCTGTAACCCAAACTGGTTGTGGCTCACTTTGTCCTTCAGTGGGACGAGGATGCTATGCTTGCTATGGCCCCAAAGAAAATCCGAATACGCAGTCTCTGGGACATTGGTTTGAGCAACTTGGATTAACAAAAGAAGCCATTGCGCAAAAGTTTCTGCATATTAACAATCAAGCACCTGCATTTAATAAAGCAGGAAACTTTTTTAAGGGAATTAAAATCAGCAATGAGTAAAAATATCGCAATTAATGTTCCCATTTTGACGCGAGTAGAAGGTGAAGGAGCTCTTGAACTTCATATTCGTAATTGCAAAATTAAAACATTAAAATTAAAAATTTATGAACCGCCAAGGTTGTTTGAAAAATTTTTGGAAGGACGAAGTTACACCGATGTTTTAGATTTTGTGGCGCGCATCTGTGGCATTTGCCCCGTTGCCTATCAAATGAGTGCTACCCAGGCAATCGAACAATGCTTTGGTATTCAACCGACCCCTTGGGTACGAACCATGCGCCGTTTATTTTACTGCGGCGAATGGTTGGAAAGCCATAGCATGCATATTCATTTTTTAGCCCTACCCGATTTCTTGGGATTTAAATCCATACCTGAAATGGCAAAAATTTATCCAGATGAGGTACGTCGTGGCATGCGTTTGCAAGCTTTGGGTAATGACTTAATTAAATTACTTGGTGGCCGTTCTGTTCATCCCGTCGGGGCTTGTGTCGGTGGCTTTTATAAAGCGCCTAATTGTTCTGAAATAAATATAATGTTGGCTAAAGCAAAAGCCAGACTTGACGATTGTAACGCATTAATTCGTTGGATTGCAGGGCTTTCATTGCCTGATAATTGCCATGATTTTACGTGTGTTTCACTTTATCATCCTACAGAATATCCACTCAACGAAGGCAGGCTGGTATCTGATCATGGATTAAATATTAGTATTGAGGAATTCGCTACCTATTTTAAAGAGAGTCAAGTTCCTTATTCTAATGCTTTGCACTGTTTGTTACAGAATAAGCCTTATTTAGTAGGGCCACTTGCTCGGGTCAATAATTGTTTTGGTCATCTGCCCATAGAAATACATCTTCTTTTACAAAATTTAAAAATTAATTTTCCATCCAGAAATATGTATCACAGCATCATCGCGCGGGCAGTTGAAATTTATTACTGTGTTTTAGAATCCATTCACATTTTAGAGCACTATAAAACTCCCCAAGACACTCATCCAGAAGTAGAGCCGCAGGTAGGGATTGGCTTTGGTTGCACGGAAGCGCCAAGGGGCATGTTATGGCAGCAATTTCAATTTGATGATAAGGGTCTAGTTACATCAGCTCGTATCGTTCCACCTACCAGCCAAAATCAAGCTCGGATTGAAGAAGATTTACGTATATCTTTAGAGCAGTTTGGTTTAAATAAAGATGAAGGAGCTTTGCGTTCTTACAGCGAGATGATTATTCGTAATTATGATCCCTGTATTTCTTGTTCAACTCATTTTTTAAATTTAAAAGTGAGCCGAGGATGAATCTTATAAAGGTTTTAGGCATTGGCTCGCCCTTTGGAGATGATCAAGTCGGATGGAAGGTAGCAGAAGCTTTAAAAAAACACATCTCAAAGTATGCCAATATACCTCAACACGTGCTCATAGAAAGTCATGATCGCCCAGGGATTCGCTTAATCGAGTTGATGCGTGAAGCAAGTACGGTTTTTATAATTGATGCAGTAAAATCAAATAGTGAAATAGGCAAAATTCATCGGTTTAAAAATAAAGAAATTTTTGCATCAGAAAATAGATTTTCAACTCACGATATAGGCGTTTCGCAAGCACTTCAATTGGGCGGTGCACTTAATGCCTTACCAGATAACATAATATTGTATGGAATAGAAATTGATACTATTGAATTTGGATCAAATCTTTCTCAACGTGTAAAATGTGCAATGGAACAGGTAGTTGTTCAATTAACAAATGAAATTATCAAAACTTAAGTGCCATTCGAGTCTACCCCTACTGGCGCAGGAATAATGATAAATCATAAGACAGGTGATTCCTCCAGTAACACATCACCTCAATAAAATTCTTTAGCAAATGTATTTGAAGCTAAAGGCAATAAATATTCAAGCATCTAATGCAAAAATTTTAGTTCAAGGTGAGGTAGAGTTACCCGAGAACTCCAAGAGAGTTCCTTGGGAATACCCTGTTTTTTACTTATAATTGTAAGAATCAAACGTTTAAAAAAATGGAATTTATTATTTTCAGAGGTGATGAATTGGCTGCAAAAACCCTAAGTATATAATTTAAGCCCCCTTCCGATACCACGCAAGGGGGAATGAAACTAGTCAAAAATTACTTTGTGAATGCGCCAAATTTGCTTTCTGTAACACTATCGTTCGTATTATTGTCAAAAACACTATTCGTCGACAGATTTTTAGTCTGCAATAAAAACAAACTGTCATCAACGGTTAAACGCTCACCAGACTTCCTGCGTTTTGTTGTATCGCATTGGGGAAAGAATAGCGTACTTGAGCTGGCATCGTTATCAGAACGTAAACTGTGAAGTCGTTTTACCGCATGGTTCTTCTTTGACTGTTCATAGTTGTTCGTGTCATTGTCAAAGATATTCTTCGCTGATTGCTCTTTAATCTGAAAATGGTTATCCACGATTGAACTCTCACCCAAATTCGTTCGCTTTTTCGCATCGCTAGGGGAAAAAAATAGCATACTTAAGCTTGCATCATCATCAAGACGTGAAAAGTTGAGTCGCCTTGCCACTGAATACTTCTTTGGCAGTTCTTGAGTCGCTGCCTTAGTAGTGGGAAAAAAAATATCAACCGAAGAAGCTTGATGAGATAGAAAACAGTTATCAGCAGCCGGATCTTCATGCCCAAAATCGAGTCTTTGCGATGAGAAATTTCTAGTTCGCTGATTTTCCTCGCACCTTCTAGTCAAGCTGGAAAAATTATTCGGTGAAATACTATAGTCAGCTATTCGTATATCACGTGGTTGATTTTTAAATAAGCTAATTAGTTCTATTTGCTCATTAAAGGCATCTTTAACCCATTGACGTAAATCAACAGTATTAATTTTGTATTTTTTTCCACCACCTGGTTCGAAGACAGCTTTCTCGAGGATTAATGTATCCGAAAGAGCAAAAGGAAGGTTGGACTCATTCGTAGCAAGTATCGCCAGAATCCATTGCAGACACTCAAAGTTTGGCTGAAAATCACCGCTTTTATTGCTAACCTTTACTAGTCTTTGAAAATCCTCAGAAAATATTAAATTCCCTGCCGCAACGCAAGTCGCTTGTGACTTACTCACACCACTCATCTGAAAATGCGCTGGCGTTTTCTCAGACGGTACACCCTCTGGAGCTACCCAAAGCTGCATATTGGAATCTACAAAATAACGTACTGTCTTATTCTGTCTATCCATAAACAGCTTGTTTATATGCTTTATTGGATAAATATCATATTGACTTTTTTTAGTACGGTCTGTCTGGCAAACATTAACTTTATATTGAGGGATGGACAAGTCGACACTTAAAATATCGGCTACTTTTTTTAAATTATTATTATTTACTTCAAACATAGTTACAACCTTTGAATTGGTACTGCCCTAACGCCTCCGTTTTCGTGCTTGTTAAAAAATATCCAATATTATCAATATCTTAGGTACAGCAATTGATCTTTAAGTATAAAAAACAACTCATCCTATCTCTTTTTGTCCTAGGAGATCAATAAATATCTTTTTTTTATCAATTTTTGTGTTTATTACAAGAATGTCTTTGATTTTTTATTAGAAATAATTCTGTACACTAAATTGCATACATAATCTCTAATCTGATTAATATATCGGCTATGAAAAGAACGCATGCTATGGGTAAAATTTTATTGGTCAGGACGAAAAGATTTTAATGTCCAATCACTAGCACTCTACTCTTAAAATTGGCATTTTTTCAATGCATAGCTACTCAATAAGCCATCAAGGCATAAAAAAAAGAAAGACGGGAAATTCTATGTCCGATAGAAACTTATTCGGAAATAAAATAAATCCCCGCCTATGCAACGGGGATAATTAAATGAAAGCTTCTTATTTAATTTATTGCTGGCGCACTTTTTACAGCATGATCCGCTTCTGTTCTTTGAACAAAATCGCAAAAGAAAGCAGATGCACTCTTGCCTGATCGATTATGCAATGAACACCAGTCCTCATTATGGCCATTAATATATTGCGTACCAGTCTCCATTTTCCTATCACTTTTGATTGTTTCCCTAGCTTGAACTAAAGACGCTCTTGCTTTAGCTAGTTCGCTTTTCACGTGAGGATCTGCTTTCTGAATAATATCATCTAGATTTTCAATTTCTTCATCAATCTCTGCCTTTTTCGCGCGTCGTTCTGAAGTAAGTTCTTTATGAATAGATGCATAATGTGGAATCACAGCATCATCGATACGCTCACCTCTTATCTCTTTTCTTGATCTCACTACGATGTAGTCTTTATATGCTGCAGGAAGATTCTTAAAGGCACTACCCGCATTAATTTCCCACTTAACTAATGCAACACCTAATTTAACAAAAGGTTTAGCTAACCAACCAAGTATTATTCCACCTATGCTGTCTTTATGACCTATTGCCAGACCATCTTTATCGCGCTCTAGACGTATATGTCCTACTAAGAAGTTAGTAATAGTAGAGAAAGAACGACTGTTAAATAAATTAATAGGTTGTCCTAGTTGATGAAAATGCTGTGCAACCAAAGAAGCTACGCCTGCACCAAGAGAATGGCCTTTCAATGTAATATTTTGTGGCGAAACACCTTGAGCTAATAATCGTTGTACTTGGGCAATGCCATCGGCAACTAAATCATTTCTTGATTTAGCTCTGCTCGTACTTTGCCCAACACCACGAAAGTTAAAACCAACGACATTTGCCTGGAGAAGCATTGCGTCATTCATCATATCAGCGATGATACCCTCATAGCACATACCATTCCCTACCAAATTAATGATATATTTTTGATATTTAGGCTC
Source organism: Legionella drancourtii LLAP12 (assembly GCF_000162755.2). Lineage (GTDB taxonomy): Bacteria > Pseudomonadota > Gammaproteobacteria > Legionellales > Legionellaceae > Legionella > Legionella drancourtii. The sequence continues at coordinate 1,571 of NZ_JH413830.1, read as the reverse complement.
AATCTTTATTTGTGACTCATGCTGTACTTCAAATGTATCTAAATGTACTTTATCATGAGTAATTACCTCATGTTTTTCACAAGTTAGCTCATCTCCATTATAATTACTCACCGCATCATCAGTAACTGCTAAATAATCAAAATTATCATTTTGTGCCGGTAGAACCAAACCACCAACCCATTCACCAAGCAATTTATTCGCTCCGAGTTTTATTAAATCCCACAATAAAACAGGAGGAAAAACAATCCGAACAGCACTAAACTTAAACCATTCCCAACCGCTATATTCAGGTTTTGGGGCATTATAAATTTTAACCATGTGTTTGATCCTATTTACATTTAAGTTGTATTAATTATAAACAAAATACATTAAGAAAATATTAAATACTGCATTTTTTTAGGCAGCTTCCTAACGTGCTTCATTGAGGCAACGAGTTATTGAATATGATAAACTAGATGCCATTATTGCTTATCGAGTGAATAGTATCCGTAATACACAATTTCGTATATGGACAACCCAACGCTTAAGAGAATGCATCATTAAAGACTATATTGTTATGAGCAGAGCTTTAACTCTATTTTCATAGGATGCATTATGACATGCAAAATAGAAGACCGGCCCTCTTATGTAAAGGCTTACCGTAGAAATACTGTATTATTTATGATCTTAATGGTGATATCATTTTCTAAATGATATCTAAAATCCTAAACAAGTTCAGGGGTAAACATCATGAGTCAATATAAACGTATTTTCATTATAGGTCATCCAGGTGCGGGTAAAGCTTTAGTCGCAAAAACTGTGGCAGAAAAACTGAGTTGGCAGTTCATCGATGCTGATTTAGGACTAGAGTTTCGTATAGGGCGCACCTTAACTGAAATTTTAGGAAAACAAGGTGAAAATAGCTTCTATGTTTGCCAATCTGAACTATTAGCTGCTCTAATGAATCAAGAACACATTGTTGTAGCTACTGATGCCAGTATTGTTTGCAGCGAAAAAAATTGCCAATTACTATCAGAAGAATGTGTTGTGAATTTGAAAGTGAGTACACCAGTCCAGATCGAGCGCAATGCTCGTCAAGCGGCCCCACTCTTACTGAATACTGAACTCCAGTCATTTCTAGAAAGACTACATCAGGAACGCGATGGCTTGTATGACCAAGTGGCCAGTATAACTATTAATAGTGACGACAATGCCCTTGACAAGCATGTGCTCCGTATTCTGAACACAGTATTAGACGTTAAAGACAGGGAGTCTGCTATTAACCCAATAAATTTAAATAAAAAAGATTTAACCATTTTTCATAAAATCGAGCATTTTCCAGTACAGCTAACCCATCAACAAGCTGCCTGTCTTAAATTACTGGCTCAAGGAAAAGCCGCAAAAGAAATTGCACGCACAATGAATATTTCGTATAGAACAGTAGAAGATTATCTTGCTAAAACAATGGAATTACTGGGATGCACCTCGAGTAAAGAGTTAATAACTTTATATCATGATCAACCCTAAATAGAAAAAACCAAGGTTAAGGGAACCTTCTTGACTTCCCTGGCACATCAATATGCTATCACATC
>NZ_JH413829.1:1535-78044 GCF_000162755.2 Legionella drancourtii LLAP12 | reverse complement strand
GGGGAGGTAGCCGCAAACCTCAGAAATTTCCGGACAGTTTTTAGTCATTCCAGAACTCTTTAAATCGTATTGCTGCTATTTCTGTATACCGCACTGTGTGCTGAATATTTTTATGCCCCAAGTAATGCTGAATGCTCCGTGTATCCCGTCCATCATTAGCCAGTTTAAACCCAGTTGAGTGTCTAAGCATATGTGGGTGAATCGGCATGCCAATCTTGGCCAGCTCACCAGCCCTTGCAACGATTTTCCGAAATGTATCCGTTGTCATCGGGGATAGGCGTTCACTCATAAAAATATAATCTGTATCTGGGTAATCACGCTGTAATTGCCGGAGCGCCCGCAACTCTGGGCCAAACAATGGGTGCTGTGATGCTATGCCATTTTTTAACCGAACAACATAAAGTAGACCCTGTTTTAAATCAACGTGTGACCATCGTAATGAAACTAATTCAGAAACTCGCAGCCCATGCCGAAATGCCATCAAAATCATGGTGGCATCACGTAGGCCATGTCGCCCAGTACTTTTTGCTGCATGGATCAATGCATCAATTTCCGCTGGCGTTAGGTGTTCACGTACTCGTCGAGCACTATTTTTAATCTTTTTTGGAGGTTTCATACCTTAATTATAACCTACTTTCCTGAAAATGATGGTTGGCATCCAGTCCAAGAGGAGGTGAAACACGGCCACCAGCTTGATGCGTCTGAGAAAATTTTCCCATAAAGACATGCTTTAGGGAAAGTTTTGAAGTAGAATCCATCACCATTTTAAGCCATATGATTTCTCATTATGCGAGCCAGCAATAAGCAATTGACCATTTTATCAGAAGCAGAAAAGGCCGCTTTATATGAGTCACCTGATTTTGATAATGAACAACGCTTGAGTTTCCTCAATCTAACGCCTGAGGAGCAGGCATTGGTTCGTAATCGCGCCAATCTTTCAGCCCAAGTCCATTGCGCACTGCAAATCGGGTATTTTAAATCCATGCACATGTTCTTCCCGATTCATTGGGATGAGGTTCAAGAAGATACTGACTTTATCATGCAGGAATATTTCCCCGAGCATATGTTTTTTCACCCAACAAAGATAACCAAGCATCAGTATTATGCACAATGTCACGCAATTGCTGCGCATTTTGGTTACCAGCTATGGTCAAAAGAATTCGAGCCATTATTGCGTGAAAAAGCCGAAAAAATCATCTACCGGGATATCAGTCCGCAATTCATTGTCATCGAATTGTTAGGGTTTATGCGAGAGAAAAAAATCATGCGGCCAGGATATACAACCCTGCAAGCGATTGTTAGCAACGTATTGAACGCTGAACGTAAACGCTTGGGGACGATTATTCATGATTCACTGACTGAAGCCGATAAGTCGGGTTTGCAAAAACTGTTGTTTGAGAAGGAAACTGAGACCCTGTCTGGATTGGCTGATCTAAAACAAGACGCCAAGGATTTTAAACCACGCATGATCAGCGCTGAACGCGACAAACTGATTTCAATCAAACCGTTGTATCTGTTAGCCAAATCGCTATTACCCAAGCTCAAATTGTCCCAACAAAATCTTCAATATTATGCAAGCCTTGTTGATTATTACACCGTGTATGATTTGCGCAAGAAATTAAAATCCGACCAAACCTATCTTTACCTTGTGTGTTATATCCACCAGCGGTATCTTAAACTCGATGATAATTTGATGGATGCCTTTTGTTTTCAGCTCAAAGAGTGTGAGCTAGAGATCAAAGAAAAAGCGCAAGACGCATTTTCTCAGTATGCGGTCAACAGGCAATCAGAACTGTCTGTTATGCAGAAATTAGCCGAGTTATTTATCAAGAAAGAACTGTCTGATGAGGTCAGTTTTGGCAAAGTACGCCGAGAAGCATTCACGACCATTATACCCGAGGATGAGCTGCGAGATAAAATATCAAACAATAATGCAGCAGAGCTTAAATTAATCGATTTTCAATGGAAAATGGTTGATAAGCACTTTCATCGCTTCAAACTGCAATTGCGTCCATTGATGATGGCGATTGATTTTTCAAGTACGATAACTGACAGTCCATGGCTTACTGCCGTAACGTGGCTTAAAGAAATATTTGATCTTGAAAAACCAATAAAGAAATACCCAATCACGGCATGTCCCGAGAAAACCAGGCCTAAACGGCTACAAAAATTCTTGTTCGATACCAATGCCAAGGGTGAGCAGAAATTCCATGGTGATCGCTATGAATTTTGGATTTACCGACAAATGAAAAAACGGCTCAAGGCGGGAGAACTCTATTTGGCGGACAGCGTTCACCATCGCTCACTTCAACAGGAGATTAGTTCTGCCAATGAAAAAGGGGTGCTGGTTGAGTCATTGGATATCCCTGCGTTGAAAAGCCCTATCAAAAAAATACTGGACGATCGCATTGCTGAATTACGCACAGAATGGGTGAGGTTTAATAGTGATTTGATTCAAGGAAAACTCAAGCACCTTCATTATGATGAAAAAACAAACACGATTCATCTAAAAAAATCTAGGGCAGAGGGAGATGAAGAGCTTCAAGATCGTTTTTATGATCAGTTGCCACTCTGCGACATTACAGATGTACTTCGATTTGTTAATGAACGGTGCCGGTATTCATCAATTTTTACGCACATACAGCCTCGTTACGGCAAAGTATGTGTAGATGAAAACAGCCTCAACGCGGTTATTATCGCGCAAGCGTTCAATAACGGCAACCTTAATATGGCGGAAATTTCTGATATTCCCTATGACAAACTGCTGGATATATATCAGTCCCGCATGCGATTACAAACATTGAAAAAAGCCAATGATATCATCGGTGATGATATTGCCCAAATGCCCGTTTTCTCTTTTTACGCATTGGACATGGCTATTCTCTATGGTGGCGTTGATGGTCAAAAATATGAGGTTGAAAAACCGACCCTAAAAGCTAGGCGCTCTAAAAAATACTTTAAAAAGGGCAAGGGCGTTGTTGCATATACGCTGTTGGTCAACCATATCCCCCTGCAAACAGAGTTAATTGGTGCTCACGAGCATGAAAGTTACTTTGCTTTTGATATTTGGTACAACAACACAAGCAGCATCATGCCCAATGCCATTACGGGCGATATGCACATTATTAACAAGACCAACTTCGCAATAATGGATTGGTTTGGCGGCCAGTTATGCCCACGATTCACCAACTTGCAATCCCAACTAAAGCACCTTTTCTGTGGCGATGATCCAGCTCAATATAATGATTGGTTAATCAAGCCGGTTGGTAAAATTGATCGCCAACTCATTGAAGATGAGTGGCCAAATATTGAACCCATCATTAAGGCTCTGGGGCTAAAGGAAATTTCGCAGAGTATTCTTGTTAAAAAATTATGTACTTACACCACTGACAACAAGACTCGCAAGGCAATAATGGAATATGACAAACTAATTCGCAGCATTTATACCCTCAAATATTTACAAGACAGGAAACTGCAACGCGATGTACATCGTTCACAGAATCGTGTGGAATCGTATCATCAATTACGCGCCGCCATTGCAACAGCATATGGGAAAAAACAGTTATCCGGCAAGGGGGATCGTGAAATTGAGATTAGTAACCAGTGTGGCAGACTCATTGCCAATGCCATCATTCACTATAATTCTGCAATATTATCCAAGCTCAAGCAGAAATATGAAGCTGAAGGTGATGAAAAAGCGTTGACTATGTTAAAGAAAATATCCCCTGTGGCTTGGCGGCACATTCATTTCCAAGGACATTTCATATTTACGGATGATACAATCATCAATCTTGATGAGATAATAGGCAAGGTTCTTTTGCGTAGGTTAAGAAAACCCGAAGTGACTAAAAACTGTCCGGAAATTTCCGAGGTTTGCGGCTAGCCCTCCAAAATGACTCATTCGGTCTTTCTCAGATGCCAGCAAGCTTTCTTCACTCGCTTTAAGGGTTCGGTCCTGGCGGTTATGGGTAAATACCGGTAAATCCATATTCACGGTTGCAGTTAACAAATCAGAGCGCTTTCTGCCATCAAATTCTCGGCCTTGACGAAACCCATAGGCTACATTGGCATTAAAGCCTGGTTTATATTGTTGCAAGGCTAATTTAACCTTTGCACTAAACGCAGCGATATTGGCCGAATCCGTTTGTAATTCTGGGTGTTGTTTTACCACTTCAAGCAATCTCATTTTTGAAGGCAATAAAGACCAGTGTGGCTCGTTTTTAGTTTGTGCTTTATAGGCTTGTGATTCACCTATCCAGCGAGCCAACTGAAATTGAGCTGTTTGGATTTGTAGTTCAATTTGAATGAGACGGTTCTCAAGTTCAGATAATTCAAGTTGAGCGCGAATCACATCTTTTTGCTGGGCTTTATTATTGGCCAGCATAGATTTTGCGACCTCAAGCAAATCTTGAAAGATTTTCTTTTGCTGTAGAATAATATTTTTAGATTGTTGCCAATAATATAAGTGAAGCCAGCTTAAGCGTACTTTTTGTAAGATATCCAAACACATGGTTTGCAGTTTAAATATCTCTGCTTCAGATAAGCGCTTTTTTTCAAGCGCTTCATAGCGCAAACTTTTGCCTTTTGGAAAAGCCTGACCAAGACCTACTTGAATTTGGGTCATGGGTGTTTGATTGAAATTAAAGGTATCAACGGGTACATTGAGTGTGCCACCAAATAAATGAGGATCGGGTAGTTGGCCCGCAGCAATAGCAGCCTGATAAAGCGACTCATTTTTAGCGCGAAAAGATTGGATTTCTGGGGATTCTGCAAGGGCAAGAACTTCTGCTTGTTTTAGCGTTAAAGATTGAGAAAAACCACTGTTTGCAGCAGAAAGCAGCGTCCCTAAAAAGGCAATACGTAGAAGAAAAAAAGATGGCGTCCGCTCTTTGCCCATTAAACCATCCTTGATGATGTAAAATAAATGTTGTTATTATATTCAATATATTATCATGCCTATTTGTAATTTACATTTAAGTTTTTTAGAACAAATATGATGTGAGCACCTGCTTTTAGTGGGAATGAGCGTTTGATTCATTGTTCTGTCGCGTTTTATGAGAATGGGCATGACTTGGCTTATCAGCTTCAGGCAAAGATATCACACCCAACCCATACCGATACACAAGCTCTGCCCCATGCCAGGCGGTTATGGTGACCAGTGAAAAAGTAATCAGCATACCAAAAATGAACCATAGTGAAATACTTTTATCTTTAAGATAAGTTCTTATAGACCAAATTGACAAAATGAGAATAACACTCAAAGTCCCAAGCGCCCAATTCCGGTGGATGGTCATAGCATTATGAGATGGGCTGTCGTGCGTTACTGAATAATATGCAATAAACCCCGCAATGACCGTTACAATGGCTGCTAAGGCTCCTGTCCATAAACACCAGCGTGCGACAATAAGCATTTCATGCCCGAATTTTTTATTATGAAAAATAAGACCTGCACAATAGAAAAAAGTTGCCACGCTAATGAGTGCAACGGTAAAATGTACAAAGACGGGGTGTCAATTGGGTATAATTTCTATCATTTGCATTCCTTGCGTTATAATTGTTTACGTTATCATTAGACTATGATACTTATTCCGAAAAAGAGCGATTTTTCAGTTCCCGATTCTCCCATTCTTCTGCGGATATTTTTTAAAGAACCATAATATGTGACGTACTCATACTCCATAAAAGCAGCGACACCTGGCATTAAACGATAATTAGGACGCACTGTTAACCAGGTCTGGTTAAGACCACTACCTATGCTATCGCCTGCTATGGTTTTTGTTGCAGCCGTCGCCCGTGCGCTTAATCCTAAAAATAAATTATTAGTGAGCTGGGTGTTGCGACCAAATTCAATGTCAGCCTTAATACTGCCTTTATGGTAGTAGAAGCGCGAATTATTGGCGATAAAATAATACATCAAGCCTTCAAAGCCAATGCCTGGCTGCCAGTAGGGTGTTTGCGAGGGTCGATAGAAATAGTTTGCCCCACCTTTTACAGCCCAAAATTGATTTAGCAAATGCCAGTAAAACACATCAATATCGGCATTTTCAATTGAACCCTTATTCATTTCAGCGTCGTTTATAAATAATTGCAATTTATGAAAATCATAACCATATAAGCCAAGGTAGGTCAGTGTTTGTCGGTTTTTATTAAATTCTCCGCCGACTTCTAAAAAGGAGGATGCCCAGGCCTGCTGTGCATGGGCTTTTGCATTTTTTACAATGGAAAGTGGAATGGGTCTTACTTCATCGACCCTTACAATGGGCCGATTATAAAAGCCAGTTTCTTTGATAACATGAGCAGGTTTTTTCTCTCCTTTGGCCACTTCAATGATGTCATCGTATTGAAATGTTCTGGCAAGACCTGAAATCATATGATTAAGCATATGACAATGAAAAAACCACTGGCCACTGGCATCGGTGTCAAAGTCGGCTGTAACCATGCTTCCAGGTGGTACATCAATGGTATGGAGTAATGGGTCGTAAGCGCCGTGTCCGTTTCGAAATATCATCCAATGACCATGCAAATGCAAAGGATGGTGCATCATTGAATTGTTAGTAAATACTAAACGGTAGCGTTTGCCTGGCAAAAGGTTAATGGGTTTAGCATTGTATGCAGGCACCCCATTTATGAACCATATGTAGCGATCCATAAAACCAAACAACTTCATCTCAACGGTTTTATATACTGGGCGGTTTGGGTTATTGGTTTTATATTTTGCTTTTAAGTCCTGATATTTTGTGCCGACTGTTACATATTTGTGAGTTTTTTTATGGGTTTGCTTGGGGTTTTGCTTGTCTTTAGGAAGCTGCGCTGCAGCGATGGTATTAATAAGAGGCTGGTGGTGAAGCTTACTTTGCATACCCATGTTTTTCATAGGCATTAAGCCACGTCTTTTTTCGTTTTTCATTTTTGTTCTTGTTGCAGGTTTTGGTTCTGGGAATGGCTTGATGTTGGTGTAAGGCACAGATTGATTTGGATCTGTGACTAATGCACCTATGGCTTTTCCGACTTTATCAAATGATTCAGCATAGATGATATAGGGTTTATCTTTTTCGATTTTTACTAGAACATCATTGGTTTCCCCTGGTCCAATAAAAAAATCTTTAACAGGGTAAGGTACAATATCATTGCCTTGAATGTGTACCATTTGCATCCTGCTGCCAGGTATCTTAACGCGAAAAAAAGAATTGGCACTAGCACCAACAAACCGCAATCGAACTACATCACCAACTTTGACTTGCCGAGTCCATGGGCGATGAGCTGGATGGCCATTCATAAGAAATGCATCATAGGCAATATCACTTAAATCAAATATCCCCATGCGCATAAACTGCATCATTTTATAATCCATCCACAATTTCCCCCGCTCTTTCTTAGAGGCTTTGCGGTAACTTTGGATAAAGTGGAGAAGGGATGGTTGCAAGGGGAATCCTGCACCATAATACTCTCCGGTTTTCTTCAAATTGGCCTGGATGTGATCTGCTTTTGTATTCTTCCAGTCTGATAGCACAACTTCAAAGTCTTTACTGTATGAAAAGGGCGGTGGAGATTTGGGCTCTATGATATAGGCTCCATAGAGACCATCTTGTTCTTGAAGCCCTGCATGTGCGTGGTACCAATAGGTCCCTGATTGCCGCAAAGTATAATGATACCGAAAAGTAGCGCCCGGGGGGATGCCTTTTTGAGTGATATTCATTACCCCATCCATTTGCCAGGGTAAAATGATGCCGTGCCAGTGAATAGCCGTATCTTTATCTAGGTGATTGTTAACGTTTAAGGTTATCGTATCGCCTTCTTTAAAACGAAGTGTTGGGGCAGGAATTTGATGGTTAACGGTAATGGCCCGAGCAGGATGCCCTGTAAAATTAACTGTATCATAGGCTACAGTTAATTCAATTGTATGATGTTTGGCCCATACACAGCTGGAACAAAACATTAAAACTAAAAACGACAAATACCCTTTTCTCATATACAAAAACCTTTTAAAAGATAGTCCCATTAGAAAATTACTCAAGGGTTGCTATAGTTATATTTAACAGTAACTTAAAATTTATTCATTATGAATACTAAATCTAAAGAAAAACCAATTAGACAGTATTGGCCTTTAATTTCACTGATTGTAGTGTCAGTTTTGTCAGCCTTTGCCATTAACTGGCGCGTTGGAGGCGATATGACAGTATGGATGCATTATTTTATGGGTATATTTTTAGTGATATTTAGCGTACTTAAAATTTTTCACCCCGCAAAATTTGCTGATGGCTTTGAAATGTATGATATTTTCGCAAAGCGCACTCGAATATATGCCTATATTTATCCACTTTTGGAATTGGCTCTGGGGCTTTCGTATCTTGCCTTTATCCTACCTGTTTTGACTTATGTGCTGACCATAGTGATTTTAACCTTTGGTAGTATTGGTGTGATTAAAGCCTTACGGAATGGATTAGATATTAATTGTCCTTGTATGGGGTCTATACTTGATGTGCCATTATCTACCGTGACCTTAACCGAAGATATTGGTATGGCCTTAATGGCTTTGATGTTATTGCTGATGAGTGTTTTTTAATAAACAATAACAGGCTGGGCTACGGCTGATTGATTACTGTGGCATAAGATTTTACTTATGCCACAGTAGGTTTTTCATTAACAGCATTTTCGGCAGGCTGCTGCACACTCTCGACAGGCTTTGGCGCAAGCTTTACATAATTCTTCATCATGTTTTTCACACTCAGCAGCGCAGGCATCGCAAATTTTGGCACAAAGCTCGCAAATCTCTTTGCAAAATGCTAAATCGCCGCGCATGCACATCCTGGCGCATAAGTTGCAAATATCAGCGCAGGTTGTACAAAGCTTAAAGCACTCAAGGTGTTTGTCGTTTTCTAGACAGCACTGATAAGCACAGGCCTCACAGGCCTTAAGGCAATCTAAACAAGATTGCACACACTCTTTATGATGCATTGTTACACTCCTTTGTTATTTTGAAAGGTATTACTCTTATTAAGTTACTCATATAAGATAGTCAAGAAGTTATGATATAGCAATTTTGACCTATGGTGTGACTGCTTGGAGCCTTTATAGAAAAAATCCAAATCACATAAACCGATCGTCTTCCATTTTTATTAAGCCAAGTACCGTTATGGAGTAAGTGTTATCATAGGAAAAAGTTATCTGGGAAAGCTCAGCTGGTTCTAGATAGCCTTTTTCAATACAGCTCTCTATTAGTTTAAAAATTAATTTCTTTTGCGCTGGTGAAGTAGTATTTAGGAGAGCATAAATATCATCAATAGTTATCTTTAAATCTTTGCGCATGAGGCTTCGCTCAAGCATTTGCTCTTTAAATATTTGTAAAATAATTTTCTCATTCATACTTTTAAGCCTAGAACAAATCAATGGTGGCAGGGCATTCTTTGTTATAATTTTAACAGATTTTCGCGTAGATTTCTTTTCCGAATATAGGTATTAAGACCTATATGGTTACTGTAACCTAAAAAATTTGCAATTTTTCTAACAGATAACCCCAGAGCCAAGAGTTCTTTGACTTTTTCAACATCATGGTCAAATTTACTTTTTTGTAGAGTGCCTTTTGGCTTGCCAAGCTTGATACCTTGTCTTTTTTTACTAGCCAAGGCTTCTTTTGTTCTCAAACTTATTAAATCTCTTTCAAGTTCTGAAAACAATGAAAATAGGGTAATCATGACTTTGGAAGTCATGTCATGTTGCTTAATGTCCAACTGTTGTTTAATCACAATGACGCGCACTTGTTTTTGTAATAGCTCATTAATTAACCCTATGACTTCAGCGGTACTTCTTCCAAGGCGGCTTAATTCGGTAACGATCAAAATGTCCGCATCATTTAAGGCTGATAGCATTTCATCAATCCGTCGCTCTTTACTCACGATACCTGTTTTGGAAGATGAAGACCGACCCTTTGTGTTTGAGCTGGACGATGAAGACAAAGCATATCTTGACTCGTTTGATAACATCCCAAAAAAGATAAACTATATCTTACAAGTTGGGTTCTTTAAAATTACAAGCTATTTTCATCGTATTACTTTTCAGGGGAACAGACAGGATACCTGGTATATAATTAAAACGTATTTTCCTTCGGAAAAATTCCCAAAAAAAACAGTAAGTAAACGGCATCATTATGATAATCGTAACGCTATTTTGAAAAAATATGGTGCGTCTCTTTATTCATCAAGCCATCAAAAGGATAAAGTGCTTCGTTATGCCAGGGAATTGATAAAGCAACATGCTGTGCCAAAATATGTGTTTGACTCGCTGCTAGAATACTTCCATCAGCATAAAGTTGTCAGGCCATCCTACACAACGTTGCAGGAGCTGGTGTCTGAGGCACTGAATAATGAAAAAAACCGATTAAGTAATAAGATCTATGCCCTTATGGACAAGCCGTTCAGGGAACTATTGGGAAATTTCCTGGAAAAAGATGAGTTGTTTTATCAACTGACGACACTAAAAAAAGATCAAAAGGATTTTACAACAGCAGAAATTAACGCTTCCATCAAAAAGCACCAATTTCTATCATCGATCTACCAAAAATCCATTGAAATTATAAAAGAACTGGATATTTCAGAGCAAAATATAACTCACTATGCTGACTTGGCGGTGTACCACACCATCTACGGTTTACGAACTATGAAACGAAAAAATTTATCCAGACTATATCTCATGTGTTATGCATACAATCGTTATTTAAAAATCAGTGATCATCTAATCAACAGTTTTATTCACAAAGTGAATTTCTACGCAGGTGAAGCGGAAGAGTACCAAGCCGAAGCTAATATTTAATGCCAAGGACAATGACAAAGAACATCGCGATACCGCCGCTGCGATTCTATCACTGGTAAACAATAAGAAGGTTGCAGACAATGCCATACGGACAAAAGCCTATGAAATTGTGCCTCAGGAAAAATTTCAACAGTTCATACGAAAAATTAAAAAACCAAATTTTACTCCCGAATTTTATCGCTGGGAATACTATAAAAAAACAGCACCTACAATTAAGCTTAATACGCGGGCTGCATTTAAAGCATTGGATTTTCAGAGCAAAAACAAGGAGCTACAAGCAGCAATTACCTTCCTGAAGGAACACTATACCTGTAATAAATCATTCGGTTCTTATCAATTCAATGATATTCCAATTGAATTTATCCCCAAGCTGTTGCGACGCTATGTTATTAACAAAATCAGGGAGGGTAAAACCGGCAAAAAAACAAAGTATATTGATGCGGAAAAGTATGAGTGCATGCTGTACCTTCAAATTGAAAAAGGCATAAAATCAGGATCAGTGACTGTTTATAATAGCTTATCGTACCGCTCATTAAACGATGAGTTACACCCAAAACAAGACTGGGACAAAAACAAGAAATCCATCATTAAAGGCTTGGAGAATAAGCTGCTGGCTAGTGATATCAACGACCTTCTTAAAGAGCTTGCAAGTCGATTAGGCCCTCGCTACCAAGAGGTCAATGAGAAGATTACCTCGGGTGAAAACAAAAAGATCAAACTTAAACACAATAAAAAAGGAGAAGTCATTCGCTGGACTTTGCCTTATAAAAAATCAGACGATGGTGTTAATAATCCGTTTTATGAAAACATGCCCTTAACCAGTATTGCTGAAATTATACAGTTTACGCATAGCCAAACAGACTGCATGAAGAAATTCACCCATATATTGCCAACAGGCAGTAAAAAGCAAGTCGATGCAGCTGTATTGTCAGCTTGTCTGGTTGCCAAGGGCACTGGTATTGATATTGACAAAATGAAAGACATTAGCGATGTTAAAGAGCATGACCTTAAGTCAACTTACGCAGATTTTATTCGACACATGACCTTAACGCAAGCCAGCGATGTGGTTATGAATCGTTTGAAGAAACTCCCCATATTTGAAAAATATACCCTTGCTGACTACGGAATCCATGCAAGCATAGACGGTCAAAAGCTTGAGACAAAATTCAATTCCATTATGGCGCGATTTTCAACGAAATATTTCGGATTTGGCCAAGGGGTATCTGCCTACACATTATGCGCGAACTGGTTACCCCTGTGCACTAAAATTATCGGGGCAAACGAGCATGAAAGCCATTATCTGTTTGATATGCTCAATAGCAACACAAGCGATATTGAAATTGCTGCTATATCTGGAGACATGCACAGTATAAACCGCGTGAATTTCATCATACTCTTTCTTTTCGGGTATCGGTTTATGCCACGATTTACTCAGTTGGATAAAAAGGCTGGCAATAACCTTGTCAGTTTTGATGATCCAAAACTTTATGACGGACTTCTGGTAAAGCCAAGTAAAAAAGTGAACGTGAAGTTGATCGTTAAAGAATGGGACAATATTTTAAGAATAATGGCAACATTGGGGCTGAAAAAGAGTAGCCAAAGCACTATTGTCAAAAAATTATCTTCCTACCAGTCTAATGATACGTTATGGGCATTGATAGAACTGGATCAAGTAATCATGACCCTCTACATGTTAGATTATATTGATGATGAAGGGATGCGTAAAACAGTGCATCGTTCTTTAAACCGAGGTGAGTCATACCACCAACTCAGAGCAGCTATCGCAAGGATTAGCAGCAGGAAATTAGCTGGAAAAACCGAGATTGAGTTAACCATTAATAACGAATGTGCACGCTTCCTATCCAACTGCATTATTTTTTACAATGCATCCCTTCTGTCTGGACTGTATGAATATTACAAACAAAACAAAATGGAGGAAGAATGCTTGAAAATTATTCGGCTATCTCCCGTTGCATGGCAGCATATTAACTTGATTGGAATTTATGAATTTTATAACAACAATGAATGTCTTAATTTACATGATGTTATAGCAAAGTTGGTGAGTAATCAAAAAATCGATTTATTGGCTGTAGCCTAGACTAGAAAAGGATTGCAGGGGTACTCTGGGAAATCTCGTACCTTCCTGAAAAGAACCCCTTCCAGCATCTCTCGTGTTTTAGCTGTGATGATAAAATCATCAGCATAACGGATTAAATGAACTTTCGATGCTACTCCCCGATAAGGTTGTTTGTAAGTTCTGGGATAGAGCGATTTAAGTTTGTTTTCTAATCCGTCCAATGCCATATTGGCTAATGTTGGTGAGAGAATGCCACCTTGCGGCGTACCTTCGGTAGTGGAGAAAAAGACCCCTTTTGATATAAACCCTGTGTTCAACCACTTTCTCAGAACTCGTTGGAACCGAAAGGGTTTGATTCAAACCACTCATGACTTATCTTATCAAAGCACGCTTCAATATCTGCTTCCAAAACCCATTCAGGACTGGATTTCTTTGCCAAAACCCCAAAGCATTGTTCGATTGCATCACTTGTCGCACGTTCTTTTCTAAATCCATAGGAGTTGATGTCTCCAATGGTTTCAGAAACTGGTTCAAGAGCCAAGAGGTATAATGCCTGCATCGCCCTATCTTTCATGGTAGGAATGCTTAACGGACGCAGTTTCCCATTATTTTTAGGGATAAAGATGCGCTTCAGTGGTTGTGGTTTGTATCCATAGGTTTTTAATTCAAAAAGTGCTTTTCCTTTGCGCTGAGGTGTTTCCCATAATTGACCATCAACACCGCTAGTACGTTTCCCCTTATTCTCTGTCACTCGTCTTATGGCTAAAGCTTTAGCACTGAACGAGCGAGTCAAAAGACGTTGTAAAGACTTTACTTTACCCCATCTCTTTTCTTGTACGGCCTTCACGATACGGGCTTGATGACGCTTTACCGTAGTATTTACTGTTTGCCAATCAATTTGATGCCATTCAGCTACAGTGGAGACTGCACCATTTAAAGCACTTGCTTTTTCTGTCATCTGCTTTGTCTCCTTCACCGTTTTGTCAAGTTTCTCGTGATACAGAACCAGACGGAAGTGGGCTCATTTTCATGCCTGATATCATCAGTATCCAAACCATTACAGCCTGGCCTTCGCTTTCTCCGTCCTCCTTTACCCGCAGTACCGTCCGTTTGATTTACATCAAACATACCTGTTTCAGGAGCGCTACGGGCTTACCGTGTTTCGTCTAACCGCATTAGTGGGGTAGGCTCTTCCTTTTCACCGGTGAGATCATGTCCACGACAGGGGAAATATTCAGCCCCAGTTCCTCTCACAAACCTTTTGGTTCAAGCCTATCAGCATCTTTGGCTTGTTCTGCATAACGGCGTTTATTAGAAGTTCACTTACATTAGCCATACCACCCAAACCCTAGCCCTCTACCAGCTTGATGCTGCCAGTACCAATCGCTCTTCACAGATAAATTGGGTTTCGGTACATTGTCAGGAGGCTCTATACGGCTTGTTACCTCACCGCACCACTCCCTAGGGTACAACCGGTGGAACAGTTGGTTTTATCCAAGTCCTTTTGTCTAAAACAGTCCGTTAGACGACTTTTCACGTCGCACAAAATTATTGCAGTCGACCAAGGCAAACATAAATTAACTCGGAGTATGAATAATGTTCATCACCACACCCCAAATCACCATTTCAGAATCTTCGGTAATATCAATCGACTTAAATTTGGGATTAGCAGGCAATAACTGAACGCGATTTGCCTTGCGTGATAAACGCTTTACGGTCAGCTCACCCTCTAGCGCGGCAATGACAATTTTTCCGTCCACAGCCTCCACGCTTCGGTCAACGATTAATTTATCGCCCGGATGAATTCCGGCATCAATCATCGACTCTCCAGCGGCAATTAAAATAAAAGTTGCCGAGGGATGGCGGATTAACGCCTGATTTAAATCCAAAGAACACTCCACGTAATCATCCGCCGGTGAAGGAAAACCAGCCTGCACTTTACTTGCGTATAACGGTATCGAATAAGTCGTGTATTCATCAGCTAAAAATGGTTTAATTACCCATTCGTGCCGAACAGAAACCTCCATTAGCTTAGGTACTTCATACGCTCCACCTTTAAGAAATCCAAAATATCGACATGAAGCAGGTTGTGTGTGCATGGTATTATCTTTTGATTTTTGTTTCATTATTCAAATAGTAGACGTGAATAACCCTTATTGTAAATAACCACCGTACCTAAAAAATCAGTAAAAATAGGCTAACACTGCGATTGTATTGATAAATATTTTTTTATTTATTTTTATCTTAAGGCCGATTTAACCGTAGTGAGGGCTTTAATGGCTAAAGAAGATTGAAAGGCAAAATGATTCATGTCCCGTGTCACCGGATAACCACACAAATCATCAACTTGATAGGGGTGCAACACAGCGCTTAATTTATCAGGCTCATACGCGTGGTTGTTCATCCAAATTGTTTGTTCAGACGGTACTAATATGGCTGGCATACGTTGATGGATTGCATGAACCAGAGGATTTGCTTCGGTCGTTAAGAGGGCGCAGGAATGAATCACCTCCTCCCCGCTGTGCCACGTATCCCAAAGCGCAGCTACCGCAATTAATTCATCATTTTTCTTTTTAAAATAGTAGGGCTGTCTCCCCTTCCCTTCCACGCGCCATTCAAAAAAACCACTCATCACCATAATTCCGCGATGCGCTTGTATTTCCTTGCGAAAGGCGCGTTTTTCAAAAACAGTTTCCGAAACCACATTAATGGCTTTTTTTATTTTTTTTGTTTTAGCCCATGCGGGCAACAACCCCCATTGCAATTTAAGTGCTTGATTTTGTCCCTCAATCTGGCAGATAAAAAGCACCGGCATGCTGGGCGCAATATTGTATCGGGGTAGGATGTCTAAATCATTGGACAAATTAAATTGCGCTTTAATACGCACATAATCTGCATCCAAGGCAAAACGACCGCACATTGATGCCCCCAAATTTATCCTTGTGTTTTAAGTATAGAATAAATCCTAACGACCCCAGTACCCCGTTTCATAGAAACGGCCTTATGACTGCTTGTTATACAAAGGGTTAACACACTGCACACAGAGATATCCACAGAAACTGTGGATATCTTTGAAGACGTTCATTTTAGATGAATTACCGTGCACGTTCTCTGGCTGTAAAAGGATTGGCAATCGACACTAAATCTTATTAGAATGAAGGCCTACGTGACCTATGTGTTTTTATATAAATGACAGGATTATCATTTAAATCATCACTGACCAATGATTATGGACTCGTTAAAGACGTACTCATTCAATTTAAGTACATTACATCCGAACCTAAAGCGCTGCGTCAAGACCCGCAACTTGGAAGCATCCACCTCATCAATGTATTGGATATTGACTCCTTAACGCCCCTGCCTTCGCTCTCCATTAACGCGCGAATACAGGCCAGAAGATTGTGTTGGAATTATCTTGACCGCATAAAAAGGCGTCCCAAAACACGTTATGCTCGCCTCCTCTGCGAAACCCCACAATACCTGGCTAATTGAAGCCGCGCCCCATTATGGTTGCTCGCCCAACCAAAGCCGAATGCAACAATTAGGCTGTTTTATGGGGTAACTCTGTTTTTTTGTTGTGGCTCAAATTACCTGAATTATCAGCCAACGTTAGGGTATGTTTTTTATGATGAATTACTTTGGAGGGTTCATAATCGATAGGGGGCATGAGATAATCAAGGGGCAACCCAAATGCGCTGTGGCACCCGAACCAAAGTAGGCCATACAACGCACTGAACGTCCTTTTTTTCATTTTATTTCTCCTTGTTATGTACGCTGCAGCTTAAAAAGAGACATCCTCTTTGGTATGCGTGCATCGTTCCTTTGTTTAGTGCCCTTAAGAAAAGCGAATCACATTCCCCATTATTCATGCAGATCAAGATGAGCCAGGATGTCTCCAAAATGCCCTGTTTTTTGTTGTCGCACCTACTGCATATTAAAGGTGAGTTGCCTGGAATAATAGCGAAAACAAAACGTTCGAACAATCTAATTTGCGCCCGATTCATTAGACTTTAAAATCGATTAAAAATCATTATGTTGAAAATAAATCCAAATTCTATGGGTGATTTTATAGTGACGAAATAAACCCAAGCACGTACAATGCTCACCGCACGCCACTGGCGTGGCTCATTTTTTTGTCAACAATAAGGAAGAGGACAAATGACACCTGATTTACAAACGGAAACCAATCCAACACAACCTAAACCTGAACATCTACAACAAATAATAACCACCCACCAACATTTAACACAGATACAAAAAGACTTAGAGGACGCAATCGATTCCTTCGCGGCCAATCAAAGTGTCTTAGCACGTATCGCAGCTTACTGGGCAAAGATTCCTCTTTGGGTACAGGTTAGCTCAGGACTTGCAGTACTCATACCACTCATTGTATTAAGCATTACGTTGCAACTTGCTGCACTGCTTACGCTAAGTATTTTCGCACTGCTTGCTTATACAGTCGGCAGTTACTTGCTATTTGACTACCATCAAAATTCGACACAAAGTACGAATAAATTTAAAACAATTATCGTAAATTTTTCAGACTTACTGGTGAACCTTATTGATTTAATCGATGCACTACACGCGCAATTCAAAACGGAGGTGGACCAATTAGCCGTAGAAAACATGAATCTTACGAATAATGTGTCGCGCTTGAACAGTGAAATTAATCAGTTAACGGGGAAAATAGCTACGTTGAACACTACCGAGGGTGAGTTGCGCGTAGTCCGTGATGGGCTCAACAAAACCCTGGAGGAATTAAAAGGTACTTCGGGTGCACAATCCGTGGTGCTGCAACAAACCCAGGCCCAATTAAATGAGGTGCAGCAGAAGTATGAACAGAACCACAGTACGTTGTCTGAACGTATTGAGGAGCTGGAGACACTAAGAAGTAAACTTGAAACCGATCTTAAAATTGCCAAAAATCTAGCGAATACGCTCAGTGACACAGTCACCGTATTTACCGGGACATTGCGGTTTAATGAAGAGCAAAGAACCTTATTTCTTGCAAAATTACATACATTTATTGATGATGAAAAACTACAGTTTGATCAAATAACACAGAGGATGTTAGAGACGCAAAAGAATTTAACCAGCACATTAGAAGAAACGCGCAGCTCTAATAACCACTATGCACAGATGATAGAATATCAGGATTCGCTCATTAAAAAACTTGAAAAAGTATCTGAAATAACCGATAAACTAATCGTACCCAAAGCGCAAGGCATTGATAATTCGATAACCGCACTCAAACATTGTGGGGTATTTTCTGGGAGTGCCGCATCCGCACAAGCCAGTAATGAATTACTATTTCCTGAAACGAGGGTGTTGCAAGTGCATTAATTTCATAGTTTGCCTCATTTCGCTTTTCTATTTATTGGGAACACTCAAGGTGTTATATAAAGACTATAACATCACCAGTGTTCCCATAAATTAACGATAAATTCATAAAATCACCTTCTTTCTCATAAAAAAATAACTCATTTTAAGTGACGAGACTGTCTATTCAATAAACATTTAGAATTAAATTAATCCATAAAAATATTGGGGACGATAAAAAACCTACCAATTTCTAAATGGCATTCAAGAAAGAATTAAGTTTATTCTGTTTTAAGAAAAAACAGGCTCAAAAAAATGTTTGGGGAGGATAAACTCTTTAATTTTGCGAAATGTAGTTACAAAAAAATCGGTACTTGTTGATTTTTTAACGGCACACGAAGAAGTATCCAATGGCATGCTTATTCCGGTGCAGCCTTTTTTGCGTCGCATAATTAAGGCATTAAGTAACTGTACGCGGGATGGTTCGAGTTGGTAGAGTCCAAATTCAGCGCGCCCTACCCTTTTTTGTTTTAGTCCTAAATGAGATAACAGCATGGATACGAATCGAATGGGGTCTTTATACAATCGGTCAGGCGTAGGAAGGGTGACAATTCCTTGTATTATTGGTCTGTTTTGTTCAATCCAGTGTAAAAAATCACTGTGTTGCAGTAGTTCTTTGCTGTATTGATAATTTGATGTATCCAATGTGCCATTGGATGTGGTTACACGGAGAGTTCGCAAAAGTTTCTGATAGATACTTTGTAAGCTTGCAAAATAATTTAAATCCGCAGCAAATTGATTGCTTTCCTGCAATTGCGCTAAGAAGTGTTTTTTTGCTAATTCAACATCGCCTAAGGCGAGTTCCAGGTTAACTATTTGTTTTTTAAATCGACCGTCGTTATCAATTGTGGCTAAGGCCTGAATACTTTGATTGTCTTTTTCGGATAAGTTATAAAACTCAATAAGTTGTTGTTTCTTATAGGCGCGTGTATCGGCCATTGTTTTTCGTGGTTTTTTCGCAAGCGCTAAGAGCTCTGAAGCAGTTAATGGTAATTGCTCTCGGCAGATTTGATTGGCATCGTGTTCAATGCACGCTTTTTTAAAGTTTTTTAGTTGTTTTTGGATGCCTAAATCCATGTCCTCTTCAAAATAGGCTAAATGCATGCCGTCATGAAGTGCTAATAAAGCAAATTGTTCATAAAAATTATTGTTGCTTGCATTACGTGCTTGGGTGACTAACAGAGCTAATTGTTCGTAGTCAGGGTTTAAGAGGATACGCGCGCCCGATAAGGCATCAATATTCATTAGATTTAAGTCATGCAGATGAGTGTTTGCCCATTTCGCGGAAATTACTTCAGGATTTAGTGTTTTATTTCCTAAACGTTTCTCACAAAATACATGGAGTGTTTGATGGTTACGAATGCGTCCTAAGGCTTGCATGCAATCATTGGCTGTATTGATTTGGGCATTAAATACCCCGCCTACAAAATCAAAATGGCCATTATCAATGGATACACCCGTACTTACCGATGGGGTGCAGATGAGGTAATCATAACGCTGACTTATTTGATTTACATTATTAAAAAAGGCCTGATTTTCAGCATCCCCGGCATTATCACTGGAGATGTAGAGCCCTTTTTTTTCAGGGAACGCTATAGAACAAGCAGAGAAGGTCTTGTAGGCTTCTTTTTTTGAATTAAAGGCTAAATAGACTTTTTGGTTTTGTTCCAGTGCATGTAAGGCGTTCATTTGCACGCTTTCTGGATTGTCATGAAATAAAATCTTGCGACCATGCCCGGGTGTG
The DNA here is from genome assembly GCF_000162755.2 of Legionella drancourtii LLAP12. Classification (GTDB taxonomy): domain Bacteria; phylum Pseudomonadota; class Gammaproteobacteria; order Legionellales; family Legionellaceae; genus Legionella; species Legionella drancourtii. The sequence goes on along the minus strand of NZ_JH413829.1, from coordinate 58,038 downwards.
TATTCATTAAAATGTACAGTTACCGGATGATTGGGACAAAAACGTTGGATAATTTGTACTGTGGTTTGTGACAGATGTGCATCAAGGCAAATTAAAGTTTTGGTATGCATCATTAAGTGTTTTAGGACACTAAAAACCAGAGGTTTTTGTTCAATATGAGTGGTGAGTCGTGCAAGTACCTGTTCAATTTCATCGATGATGACGACATCATAGGTTTTCAGCGCCCCTTCCGCAGTAAGCTTGCCTAAAGAATTGAGGCAAATGGCCACGCGATTTTCTATTTGCAAATCGAACGCGTCACATTCATTGTAGCTTACCAATCCAAGGCGCTGTGCTGCACTTTCCACCAAGGAAATTAAATGGGTGGTAAATAAGATGGAATGGTGGGGATTGTTTTTGACTAAATGTTCCACAATGGCGGTTTTACCTGTTCCAATGGCGGAGCGTACCAAGTGAACGCCTTCGTGCTGAAATACATCTTTGGGAAGGTATCTTTTTTTATAGGTTCGTTTTATCCCTTTAGCAAATTTCTGTGGCGCAAGTACGCCATGAGCATATCGGGTATAGCGAGATGATTCATGCCATAAAGCCAGGCTAATATTTGGTTTTTGTGCTATGGTTTGCGTAATCGCCTCAATTCCTAAGAGCTGATGTAAATCATTAAAGTCTGTAGCCTCTTTAATTTGTTCTGGAGGGAGACTAGAAAAATCAGGGGTACATACTAAGGCATTACGAAGTTTAAAGGCGGTTCGGTTGGCATGAATAAGCCCTGTATTACCCAGGATGCGTCCATGTTTCGTTTTTTTAGTGGCTTTTTGCCAGTCGTTATCTGCCCAAAGAATAATAGGGGTTTTGGGGTAATGGCGTTTTAGATTACGGCTGACAGGAAGTAAGTTACCTGCATCGAAGGCACAAAAGACGGACTCTCCAGTGGCAAGATAGATACTTGCAGCAGTAGCAAGTCCTTCGCAGACATGTAATGCTCTTGGTTTTTGGGGTAAGGTGGTGTCACCGACGATTCCAAAATGTCCTTTCTTGGTCATTCCTTTGGTATAACGTTTTTCACCGTCGTTATAAATGCATTGCATTCCTTGAAATGCATTCTCCGTATTGATAAGAGCTACTGCAATGTAATTTTTTGCGAAACGAATACCTGGAATGAAGGTATTTCCCAGTCCTTTTTGTTTTAAATAAGGGCTTGTTCCGGCAGTACTTAATGAGTTCCAAAGCTTTAAATGATGGCCAACCCAATCAAAAAAAACGTTTTCTTTCTCTGGAGTACTTTTTAATGGTTGGTTTTTAGGTGTCACAGGCCGTGGTTTTGATATGATACCTCGGCGTGCATCTTTCCAAAGTTCTTTCAGTACTTCTTTGCTATTGAAGCGTGCGGAATACCCACCATGGCGAAAGGTAAAATACCTTAAGAAAAGATAAGGTATTCCTTGGCTGTTGATTTCCAGAGATCCACGATAGCTTTGCTTTTTTGTAGGTTTATCAATGTAATGCCAGCGATCATCGAGCATTAGATTGGTTACAGATTGTTTTAGTGATTCGGCTTGCTCATTAATAAAAGCAATACCTGCATGAATCAAATGGGACTCAATCATTGAACGATTATCCACAACCCATTGATCGAAGGATTGTGTTTTGACTTGTTGAGACAAGTCTTTCTTATTATTAAAAAATTCCATTAAAAATATCCCTAGACATCAATATTTCTATTGATGTTCCGAGGGAACAAAGCTAATATATGTAGTGTAAAAACGTAAGAGAATCTATAAAAATCTTTTTATTGATTCTTTTAGTATTAGCTTTGTTCCAAGCTAATTTTATTTGGTTATGGAGAGTCGGCAAACTCTTCATAACTACCACTTTATATTTTCTTTATTAGCACATTTAATTTTCCTTTAATTTCATTTACGTAATTTTAATTCTTTAATTCTTTAATTCTTTGTTCTGCTAAATTAGTTATTTTCGGTATTTCCAAACTATCTAAAATTTGATGACTAATACCCAATACAAGTTACTCAAAAAGCTATTGTCCCCGTTTTTATTTCTTAGATCAATCGAAAAGTGAAATTTATTTTATTTTTCTAAAATCACTCAGATCATTGATAAAATAACCACTAATGGAAGTTATGGTTAATAATTTCATGTGACCTTTGCTTCTAGAAGTTGTTTTTTAAATTTCTCATCGGTATTCAAAAATAATACTCAATACAGTATTGAGTATGTATTGATTGTTAATTGTTTTTTAGTTAAAGTAATATCTATTTAAAGCAGATAGCTAGTAACATAAAGGGACAAATAATGGCCAAAATAAAACCTAAGATTCTTGTTGTGGCAAATAACAAAGGCGGAGTTGGAAAAAGCCTTATTAGCCAATTAGTATCAACTTATATTGCTTTTAAAAAAAATAAGAGGGTGCTTGTTTGTGATTTTGATCCTCAGGGTAATATGTCATTTAGATTTTTAAATGACACTAGGATACGTGACATGTCAAATTACCGACCTCCCATTCATCCCGATTATGACCCTTCTAACCCAGAAGATGATGGTTGGGATGGGAAATCATCTGCGTTGGATATGTGGACAGAAAATCCAGTAATTCCATATCCTACTGATTTAGAGAATCTAGATATACTTCCTAGTAATGCACCTTTAATTCGAGATATTGAAGCGTTCGAATATTCTAATTCTTTAGATGAAATTATTAAAAGGCCTTATGATTTTTTTAATATGGATGATTTTATTGATTGTGGATATGACTTAGTATTGATAGATACTCCTCCAGCCAAAGGTCCATTAACTCAAGGAGCTATACGTGCGGCTACCCATGTTTTAATACCTTTAGAATTAAGTAATAAATCTTTGCAGGGATTAGCTGGTATGGTGGATCTTGTCAATCGACAAAATGTTTATAGACCTGCTACTAATCAAGCTAAAGTAGTAGGCTTATTGAGAAATAAAGTTGATTACAATAAACGTGGTCCACAAAATAAAATATTGGATACGATTAGAGGAAATCCTATATTGAGTTCTTTATTGCTCGAAGCAGTTGAAATTCATGATTCTCCTAGAGCTGTAGATATAGATGAAGATCAGGCTCCTATAACTGCTCCTTACACAGAATTGAAATATGATGATAGATTCGCCATCGAAGCTGCATGTTTAGGGGAATTTATTTATAATTCACTGGAATTAGGATCGTAATTGCATGAAAAAAATAAAACTAAATGCTAAATCATTAAATTTAGAAAATGGGTCTAATTCAAAATCCAGTACAATAACTCGCGCAGGTATAACAGCTGATTTAAGATTTACTAGAGGCAAACAATTAGTTGAACATAGTCCCTATACTTTAATTCCTGATCCCTTTAATCCTAGACCAGGTGACCAAATAGATGAAGAGTGGTTAAAAACAAATTTAGCTCTTAATACAGAAAGTTCACTGTGTAAGTTAGATTTGAACGGTAATTATATTATTCCTTCCTTTTCAGAATTATCAGGAACATTAAGCTTAGATCTTGAAGAGCATTATGAATTTTTAAGAAGTTTGGCTTACTCGATAAGGAATGATGGACTTATTGAACCAATTGAAATTTTCTTAGCAGATTCAACTACCGATCCGGAATATTTTATTGACTCTGATTTAGATTATGGTTATGTAATCCTTGAGGGACATCAAAGAAGACTTGCTGGAATGTTATCCGGAGTTCAAACGCTTACATGTATAGAGATTACTGACGAGACCCTTCTTGCCCGGTTAAAAGTAAATCATAGAAAACTACGACGACAATTATCAGAAAATAATCTCAGAAAGGAATTAACTGTAGGACAAAATTTTTCAATTGTAAGAGAGCTTCTAAAATCAGAAGACTGTAAAAATATTTCAAATAAAGAATTAAGTTCTATCATAGGCTTAAATGAAGATATTGCTGGTGCCCTTAAACGATTATCGCTAGATCCCAATAAATATCCTTCTGAAATGATTAATTTGATAGAAATGAGTCAGGTATCATTTCGTTGGATTCGAAAGTGGATTTCAAAATCATATAGCCAAATTGAAGCTGAACTTGAAAGAATGTCAACTGGAAATGATAGAAGTCTTATTATTCATGTAGAAAAAAGCAAACCTTTAGCTCGAGGAAAAAATGGTGGGACTAAAAAGCGGTCAGCTACCTTTAAAGTTAAATTAGAACAAGATTCCATTATATTGAAAGATTATTTATTAAAAATGATACCTGATTTAATCCATGTCGAGGATAATTTAACGCCATTTCATAGCTTGGAAAATTTATTAAATAAGCTATTAGACTTAGCTAAATCAAGTTAATCCGATCGCGATCGGATTAACTGTAACTTATTGAATAATAATATAAAATTTTATAAATTTGATTTTTTTGATTATTTAAAATGTGAGATAAAAATGGAAGATGGACAAAAAAGAAAAATTAGACGAATTATATTTAAAGTTCCAGAAAAAAAAGACAAATGGATGATATGCATTCGATTTCCATCTGATATTCGTAGTCAGCTTAAGGAGCAATCAGAGAAGGATTATGAAGGTAGAGGTAAACAGAGTATCTTGATTGAAGAGGCGATTAAATATTATTTATATACTTGTTCTGAAATAAAGTGGGCTGATTACCAAAAGGATCTTGATTATGCTGAGTTAATTGATGATATTAACGAAGGATTAAATCAACGTGATTTAGGTAATGCAACACAAGTTTTCATATCTCATGAAACAAAAATAAGGCTATTAGAACTTGAAAAGAAAATAAAATTAACAGCTCCATTAATGAAGGATGTTAGAACGGGTCTAATCCGAAAAGCAGTATCTATACGATTAAGTCTAGGTGGAAAAGAATTTTTTGAATCAGTTATGAGTATTGGGCAAGATATTAATTAAGGATGTGGATTGATCTCTTAGAAGGACATCGTTAAGTTAATAACAGAGCTAGAATTAAATTTATTTATTGAGCAGGAAGATTTCAGGGCAAGATCATGAGTGGCTTTAAATTAATCTGATTATGTGATCTCATAGCTCCTTTACTTGTAAAGGAGCCAAAATGATAGCCCGAACATCATTAGTAGAATGTTTCTCGATAATTCGAGATCCCCGTCAAGAAAGCAAAATTGATCACGAACTGATTGATATCCTTGAGTTGTGTGTTTTAGCAGTAATTTGCGGAGCTGAAGGCTGGCAGGATATAGAAGAAGTGGGGCATGCTCGTTTAAATTGGTTACAAGAGCGTGGATTTTTTAAAAAGGGAATCCCAGTTGATGACACGATCGCTAGAATAATATCCAGTCTTAATCCAGAAGAGTTACAACGTTGTTTCATCAAATGGATGGCCGCTGTTGAGGAAGCAACAGACGGAAAAATTATAGCTGTTGATGGTAAAAGCATACGTCATTCATACGACAAGAAAAAACGTAAATCGGCGATCCATATGGTGAGCGCTTATGCGGCCGAAAATGGTGTTGTTCTTGGTCAAAAAAAGACAGATGATAAATCAAATGAGATCATAGCGATCCCAGCTTTACTTGATTTATTGGATATTAAAGGTTGTATCGTGACCATTGATGCTATGGGTTGCCAAGAGAAAATCGCGGAAAAAATTGTCACTAAAGAAGGCGATTATGTGCTGGCCGTTAAAGATAATCAAAAACAACTTCACGAAGAGATAATCGATTTTTTTGAAACATCTCGCCGATTTAAATTTAAGCGTGTTAGACATGATTATTTTGAGGAATCTCATAAAGGTCATGGGCGCGTCGAGCTCCGTCGATATTGGATCAGCGATATGTTGAGTACTCTTGGCAATCCTGAACGATGGGCTTCTTTGCAAAGCATTGGAATGGTTGAGTCAGAACGATATATTGATGGTAAAACAACCGCTGAAACACGATATTTCATTACATCAATAGCACCTGATGCTAAAATATTTGCTAATGCAGTTAGAAAGCATTGGGCTATTGAGAATCAGCTGCACTGGGTGCTGGATGTCTCATTTAGAGAAGATGACTCAAGAGTCCGGCGAGATAATGCCTCTGAAAATTTTGGTGTATTTAGACATGTCGCCATTAATGCACTACGTAATGAAAAATCATGTAAAAAAGGAATAAAGGCCAAGCGATACAAAGCAACTTTGCAACCTGATTATGCACAGAAAGTGCTAAATGGTATTTTTTGAGCACTCATGCGTTTGCCCTGAGGAAGATTTTGGATCAGAAACCGAAAAAATATTATTATCTAGTATGGAGCTATCACCGATTTAATGAACGTTATTCCGATGTTGCAGAGCGGTTGTTGTACCGTGGCATTTTGGTAAGTCATGAAACAGCCTGAACGTGGTGCCTTAAGTTTGGATCCTATTTTAAGGATGTGATTAAAAAGCGGAAACCTAGGCTTTCCGATAAGTGGCATTTGGATGAGCAGTAGTAGCATAAAATCAATGGAGTAACCTATTATTTATGGAGTTCTGTAGATGCAGAAGGCTATGAATTGGATGTTTTTTTGCAGAAACGACGTAATAAACGAGCAGCTATTCGCTTTTTATTTCGGAATTTAGACTTTTACTCTAAATCTCATGTCATTATTACAGATAACCTTCGTAGCTACACCAAGCCCATCAAAGCGATGTGTAAAAATACCGAACATTGATGTCATAAAGGACTAAATAATTGAGCTGAAAATTAGAAAGCTTTTTGCCGTTGCTGTTGGACAGGGCGATTTCATCAAAGTTTAAAACCCTATCACTTTTTTTGTATATTGGACAGAAAGAGCGGCTTTCAATCTTTTTAAAGCAATCCCATCGGTATTTGTTTTTTCATCAGTTAAGAGTTTCAGTACAATTTTTCTCATATTAAAAAGGGTGTTCACTTTCTTATATAAACGCCCATGATTTTTTTATAGAGCGAGCAGGTAATGGGCTTCGTTCAAACGAATGAGCTTCGCAATGCCCTTTGGGGTACCCATGGCATCTATCGTTATTATTTTATCCTTAATATTGAGGGTCTTTAATAATAGAGGAATCCCCTTTATTTCATTGGACTTATCAGGGGTCACTGTACTTCCCATGACAGTAGCCAAGCGCGAGCTATAAGCATTTATCAGGTGCGTGGCTTTCTTATTACTGCGTTTATGAAAAGAGCCGCGTGTAGTCTTGCCATCAATAGCAATCACATCCTCGTTAAATAAAGAACATAGGCCGTGTATCCACTCGCGTAAACACCGTTCAAACTCGTTGGGTTCAATCAAAGAAAAAACGCGAGCCAAGGTTTGATGGCTGGGTACTCCCTCACTTAAATCTATCCATTGGCTTAACCAGCGTTTACGTGTCTTGGCTAATAACTCCATAGACTTCCAGTTATCGCAACCGCAAATGAGGCCACATAACACAATCACTAAAATACTTAATAACGAATAGGTACAACGACCACCCACTCGTGGATCTCTTATTGTGAGAAAACAATCAAATAAATATTGATTTTTTCCAAATTTACACGTACTTTGCATGAGAATCAGGCTCCTTATTAAGATTTCTATAATCTACGTGTAAGGGCTCGCTTTCATAAATACATGGGCTCGCACTTATCGCAAAAAATGGGCTCACATTAATTGACTCTATCCGAAAATCTCGGCTCACATTAAATGACTTTATAAATTTCCTGGCTCACATTATTTGCACTTGGGCTCACAATAATGATTTTATCGCCATGCCCCTCTCACCAGAAAACGTTCGTTTACGTGGTAGAAATCTTATCGCTAGATCCAATAGCATTGATGCCCAATAACTCATATTAAAATCCATGTTTCTTTATGATGTTTTAATGTCATGAACCTTACGCTGCTTTGCTTAATCAAAGCGACTCGATTATTTTTTATGCATCTGCTTCGTTGTTGCCCATCATTTTTGCTCATTGTTATCTATGTTTGTTTCAGTTACACCTAATTCAAATTGAATTTTTTCTTCTAATTGAGCGACATCAGGTAAAGCATTTTTTAGCTTCTCCGGCACATCTTTTGTTAACTGGTATCCGGCAATGCCAATGGGTTTATCCATTCCCCTCAATGCGTACTCCACATCAAATCGACTATGATCGCCGCATAAAATAATGCCAATAGAGGGATTCTCGTGGGGTTCTTTCACAAATTCATCCAGTAAATTCAAATAAAAATTCATTTTTCCGGCATGTTCTGGTTTGAAGCGGGTTCGTTTCAACTCTAACGCCACGAGTGACTGCAATTTTCGATTATAAAACAAGAGATCAATAAAATATTCCGAGTCAGGTGTTACAATGCGGTATTGATTAGCTATAAAACTGAAGCCACAACCAAGCTCCAAGATGACGTCTTTAATTTTTTCTACCATCCTACGTTCGATTTCTGTTTCAATAACAGGTTCGGCAATACCCAGCATATCAAACATGTAAACATCTTTCATGGACTGGTCAGCCTGTTCGGCTAATTGCTGTGGTAAAGTTGTATTGAAATTATGTTGCTTGTTTGACAAACAATGACGTCCATAGGCATTTGAGTTAATTTGTGCTGCAAGTATATCACGTGTCCACGCTTGTTCTTTGGTTGCCGACAGATAATAAAATCGCTCATCTTCCTGTTTCACCTTGTTTAAAATCACCAGATTTTGTCCCCAAGGAATTTCTGCGACGAGTTGTCGCAGTTTTGGATAATCTTTATATTCCAGATAAAAGCGTCGCATATCCCACAAATTTCTTGCCGAAAATCCAAATTTCGCATCGGGAAAGTCTTTTTTTAAATCGTGAGATAAGTGCTCTACGACGGATTTCCCCCAACCATGTTGCTCTTGATATTGAACAATATTTTCACCAAACCACCAATATAGCGAAACAGCTTCCTTATTAACTGATTGAGCAGCGCGTGTACGAGCTTGTCGAATTTGTGTCGTAGCCTGTGCTAAAAAGCCTTGGTATGCGGGTAAATCTTTCGTCATTAGATCATTCATAAAGCCAATCCTATATCACAATAGCAATATCACGAAGTTTTTGTATAAACTCACTTTTTCGCTGAGAATTTAATTTTCCTTGCAGAAACTCATTCGTTTCTTTAGGTGTCGCATTCAATAATTCACAGATTGATTTAAATTGATAACCATTGCGAACGAGTTGTGCTTCAAGAGAGTTTAAATCAGCCCTGAGAACTTGTTCAATTAATTCTGGCGTGATTATTTTTTCACCTAATTGATGGCCTTGTTGTACTAGCCTGGTAAGGTAGTCTTGAATTTGCAGGGGTGTTTGCAAGGCTGTTGCCAATTTTTGAATCGCTTCATCAGTAATGATTTCTTGATATTTTTTCTTATCTTGAAGACATTGATTGATAAGCCATATAATGTATTTTTCTTTGCTTCCAATCGCGTTATCAATGCTGAATGTTTTTGTGCGCGAACCAATTTCTTCCATAGTAGCTCGAGAAAGCGCATTACCCAGTTTAGGGTGTCCGGCTAGCACAATGGATAATTTGCAGCCTTTGGATCCCACCGTTTCAACAAGGCGTTTTAAACCAATGAGTGTCAATCCATGGATGTCATGGGCTTCATCAATAAACAACACAACAGGTTTTTTATTTTTTTTCATGAGCTCAATTAATTCACGTTCCCGCTTTTCATTTTGGGTAGGAACTTTGATGGATTTCTCCTTAGGGGAAAGATCGTAAAAAAGAGCTAAAAAGAGCGTTTGAATGGTCAAGGCTCTTTTTTCTGTTGAGAGAGATTGAGAAACAATAACCTGTTGTTTTTCCACTAATTCATTCTGAATTCTGTTGAGTAGCGTGGTTTTTCCTGAGCCAACTGATCCGGTAAACGCCAGTATTCCGCCGAATTGAATGTGTGCTTTAAGATCGTTATAGAGCTTTTGATGCATGGGGGTTTCATAGTAACCGACTTCACTAAAAAACTTTGTTAGACCATAAAACTCATTAGCTTCAATATACATAGATAACCCTTTTTTTATTTTTCACCTAATTGGCATAGCGCCAAGGTAAAATATTGCCTCACCTTGGTCATGACAGTCTCTTTTTCTAATGATTCGCCTACAATCTGATCAACATAATCAAGCTGCGCCGGACTCAATGTGGCGAGAGGTCTATTCAGATAGTGAGAAATGGCCTGCTTAGCTTCAAACCGATTTTGAAATTGAACGATCAATTTTTCTTCGAACGGTATGGACTTCACTTCATGTTCAATGGCATGAGCATTTTTTAATTGTTTTACCACGCCATCTGCTGAGTTTCCTGTCATAACCGATAAAGGTACCGAGATATTTTTGGCAAGATCGGCAATTTCATCCGCTTGTTTTTCTCGATGGCTCTTGGGTGGTGTGCGATACGTATGTAAAGGAATGGGGCCTTTGAAAGGATAAAAGGGGCCAGATATATCGCCATCAAATTCAACATGCAATTCATTGTCGAAAACACCATGCAATAAGATAACTTCTAAACCTGCCATGTCACTGGATAATTGATATAAGATACCATCCACGCTCACACAAGCATCGGAGCCGACTTGTCGAGATTCAGGTTCACGAACGATTTGACAAAATTTTTCCCAAGAACACATTTTTCGATAACCTTCTTGTGGCAAAAAGCGTTTCCAGGCTTCTAAACGTCCACAGTCTTCAGAACGATGTGACATTTCATTGCTTTGCTTCAAATAGTTTGCAGCCCATTCATTGAGCTGATCTAAACTCGTCGGCTCATGCAAATGAAAAAGGGGTTCGAACATTTCTTTCGCGGAACGATTAGTTCGCTCTGTTTTACCTTTAGCCCTTGCTGTTGTTCGTCTACCGTCTTTACCTCGTGGTACGTGCGTTTTTAATTCAATGCCTAGTGCTGCAAGAACTCTTTTAAATAAGGCACTTTTGGCAAAAGGCCCATTGTCGGTATAAATCATTTTAGGAATGCCTTGGAATGGCATGCCAGATATTTTTTTAAGCGCCATGGCATTAAATAAAAAACGTAAGGCTGTCAGTGCATCTTCGCCGTGTGCTAACACATACTCGAAGTAAACCGTACCGCTTTTGTCGTCAGTCACATTCACAATAAAAAGTTTCTTGCCATCCGGTGCTGAAAATTGTTTGAAATCAGATGGTGTAAAATCAAATTGCCAGCAATCATTGCTATTCTCGGCCTCAAAGTGAACAACCGTTGGTTCTATTTTCATTGAGGCAAAGTCGTATCCCCATTTTTTTAAATAGCGATTGATGGTGGCTTTTTTTAATGTTCCAGGACAAACTTTAATTAAATTATTTTCTGTTTCTACCCCATGTTCTTCTAGAATGTGGATACAGGCTTGGGTTGATAAATGTTTGTTTTTTTTGTTAGATGTCCTTATTTTTAAGGCCGCAATGAGTTGGCAATACAGTAACATATCGGTTTTTGAAATAGCGCGCGGAATGTTTTTATCAATGCGAGTTCCTCCCGAAAAATGAATATGTTCCCGCAGTTGCCGGCGTATGGTGCTTTCAGAGACGCCGAAACCTTCAGCGACAGAGCAAATAAGATTTTTCCGCTCTGGATGACGAGGTGAAAAAGCAAGCATTTTATTATGCAGCAAGATTAATTGCTCTGTAGGAATTGTCTTAGCCATCTTGCTCTTCTGTTTGAGCAGCCGTTTTTAATAACTTAGAACCCAATTCTTTTGGTGTACCATCACCATTGACGTAAGAATAAAGTGTCGTAGTTGTGATACCTAATCGTTTCGCTACTTCATTAGCCACAGAATTTCTATCTGACATCGCCGCCATCGCCATTTTTAACGTATGAATATCCATCTTTCTTGGCCTTCCACCTTTACGTCCCCTGGCTCTGGCCGCAGCGAGCCCAGCTTGAGTGCGTTCACGAATGAGTTCTCGTTCAAACTCTGCAAGCGCTGCAAATATGCCAAATACCAATCGACCATTGGCTGTCGTCGTATCAATTTCAGCACCATTACTGGCTAAAACTTTAAAACCAATTTTCTTTTGATTCAGCTCATCAATTAAGCTAACTAAGTGCTTCATATCTCGACCAAGGCGATCCAGCTTCCATACAATCAGTGTATTTCCTGGTTGTAGCGCTTTTACACACGCTTTCAACCCTGGTCGATCATCTTTTCGACCAGAGGCAAGATCTTCATAAATATATTTAGGCTCAACACCGGCTTTAATGAGCGCATCTTTCTGTAAATCCAATAATTGGCTGCCATCAGACTTAGAAACACGGATGTACCCTATAAACATAAAAAATGCTCACCAGAAAAGAATAAGAAAATGGTATCATTTCGTTTAGATTTTCTCAACGGGTTAATTGGTTTTGTTTTGATGTTGTTTCGGCATGTTTAGTAATCACCAGAAAAACGAACGTTTTTCTGGTGAGAGGGGCATGGCGATAAAATCATTATTGTGAGCCCAAGTGCAAATAATGTGAGCCAGGAAATTTATAAAGTCATTTAATGTGAGCCGAGATTTTCGGATAGAGTCAATTAATGTGAGCCCATTTTTTGCGATAAGTGCGAGCCCATGTATTTATGAAAGCGAGCCCTTACATCTACGCCTCGAAACATAGGTGCCTGATTCTAATTATTTTTAACTCATATTTTCTATATCTTATAAAAAAAATATACAGAATCCTTTTTATTTATGTGTTTGATTTTTGAACTTTGATGAAATCGCCCTGGCTGTTGGAAGGCATACCAATTTTTCAGTGATACAGCGGCAGAAGTATGAAAGTGAAAAAAATTTGGAATGAAGCGGTAATTGAGTTGTTTTGTAAGCGTTCGGCGAACCTTTCAATTACCCATAACTTATTTTTTCAGCCAATTTAAAGCCAATAGCGATATCTGTAAGTCGAGACAATCCTCTCCACATAACAATGTTACCAGGAGGAGGGTCTGATTTTCTTGCTAAGTATCCCCCTAATTGAGCTACTTTAGTTAAATAGTAAGACAAATTTTTAATTCGACGCTCATTTTGTATGTTCCCTTTTACAAGCTTATCAAGTAAATGAATCTCTTCTGAAGTGAATACTAATTGTGGCGAAGCATTGGGTGAACAACGGTTAATCATTGTCATCCAAAAAATTCGCCAACTTAAAATACAAAAAATGGCAATCAAGTTAGATATTCGCTGTGCTGTCCTTAGTTTTGAAGCTTCTGCTTTACAGCCGGATTTTAATATTTTATGAAAGGTTTCTATTCTCCAGCGTAATGCATACCAATCCAGCTTTTCAATGGCCTGTTCCAGGGATGTAATCGGTAAATTGGTTGCCAATTTCCAAACGATCTTATCCCGATTAGTAGGATCTTGTTCTTCCTCAGCATGGATAATTGTTAGCGATAAGCTTGGGTATTTCTTTTGCTTCCCAATGGGTGGAAAAACGTTAATTTGTTGATATTTTATTGCTAAAGGGATTTCTGTTTTATTTCCATCGGCATCTTGTAATTCAATGCGGTGCAATCCTTTAACTTCTACAGAACTCATTTTATCAGCAATGGTACTTGAGCCATTTTCAATTAATCGGTTCACACACGTTCTAACTAGAAAGTGTGTGCCCAATTCTTGAGCAATACAAAATAACTCATAAATATCACTTTCGCGATCTCCAATATGAACACACCTTTTAGGTTCTTGTAATAAGGCTGTTGACTGCTTAAGATTCTCTAGCCAACGATAACTTTCTTTTTGCTCTATGGGTATTCGGGTAGGGTTAATATGCCTTTTTAGGGCGTTGGTTCCTTTAAATTGTTCTCTTGTCCAGAATTTAATAGCAGTTAGTCCTAAAGGAAGTCCTGTATCACTGATTGCCAGGCTGGAATGCATTAAGATCCCGCATTTTTTGTATTGGATTGGTTTGCCAAATAAATCTACTCCTGTTGGAACGATGCGCGTTATGCCGATGGCTTCCTTGTTCTCTCGTTGAAAAGAAAATTCTGTCGTATCTTGTATAACAAGAATCCATTCACCTTGATGCGCCTCTACCCGTCTTTTAGTTAACTGGAAATGCCCTGCCAATAGTTGCTCTTCTTTTATCCGATCATTCGATAAAAATCGATAAGCAGCTTTTGTATTGGCCCAATCTTGGCAGACAAAGGGTATTGTCTGGCCTATGCCATTCCATAGTTGTTCTAATAAAACTCTAAAACGCTTTCTAAGACGCTCATCCTTAAGGCAGGTATTGCTCAGCTCTTCCTCTATCCAGTCATTATCTAAATCACTATTTAATCCTTGTTCCTCTTTATACTTTAACTCAAAATTATCCACTTTCTATCCATAGACTCAACAAATAATGCAGCTTACCAAAATTGTGGGTAATTGAAAGTCGGCGAATTACCAAAATTGTGGGTAATTGAAAGTCGGCGAACTACGGGTTGTATCATCTAGCGTTCATTTGAGCTGATATTGAAAGGCAAAAGAGAGGTATAGTCAGCTTGTGATTTGCAAGTGCGGATGTTTTCAAAGAGATATCGAAGATAGTTGAAGGGATTCCAACCATTTGCAATAGCTGTAGCAATGAGGCTATAAAATAATGCGCTGGCGTGAGCGCCCCGCGGGCTTCCTGAGAATAGCCAGTTTTTTCGTCCCAGAGCAAAAGGTCTGATTTGATTTTCAGCGCCATTATTATCGATTTCGAGCGAACCATCGCTTAAATAGTTAGTTAACTCGTTCCAGCGCTCATGCATATAAGTTAATGCATCATTTAATTTCGATTGAGGTACCGCATGTCGAAGTGATTGGTCGAGCCATTGTTTCATTTTATCGAGAATGGGTTTGGCTTTTTCAAGGCGAAGGTTGAAGCGTTGTTCGGGTGTATAGTTGGCCTCACGAGCACTCTTTTCAATAGCATAAAGTTTTTGAAAAAACTCTACTGCTTGATGCGATTTTCCCGGTGTTTTCGCCAGCTTTGTCAGCTCAACAAAAGGACGACGCGCGCGTGCCATGCAGCCTAGATGGATAATGTTCGGATTACTATCCACTATACACCAGCTCACGAATACATTTGGCGACTCTTTCAATCGCATATTTAAAGTAACCGAAAAACAGGAAGATCAGTCCAAAGGAGTGATCAATTAACCAATGTAAGTTCATAAACACACTTTCTTCTCTTTGAATGCAAGGCGATTAGCCCTAGCAAGCAAGCCCAACCAATGGTAACGATCACTAGACTCAATAAATATTTTCCATACTGCATATTTGACAATTTGAAAGCTAAGATAGGAACTATACCACCACCCAGGCAAGCTGCTACTGAATATATAAAGCCAGTAATTGAGCACCTAACATTTAATGGAAATATTTCTGTAATTAATACGGGTGTAACACTAAATATGCAAGCACACGGAATCGCTATTAAAATATGTGAAATTAATATTCGGTAAAAACCATTCGATGATATAGCGATAAAATATGGGACAATAATTAATAGTAAGGTAATTATTCCCAAAGACATTGTTTTAATTCGTCCATATTTATCTGAAATACTACCAAAAAAAGGAATAAATATCGCTACTATTGCTAAGCTAATGGTATTAAATATAAAAGAGATATTATTCGATAATGAGCTAGCTGATGTCATATAGATGGGTGAGAAAATATAAATGAATACTGTTGTTGACACACCAAATAAAACCAATAAAAAAACAACTATACTTTCCATATATGAATTTTTTACTAATTGAATGCTCTCACTAAATATTTCTGATATTGTTCTTTTATTTTTCCTTGCATTTTCAAGTATAAATTCATAGCTTTCCGGAATAGAGTTTCTTATCCAAAATCCAAGCAAAGATGTTATTAAAGAAATTAGAAACGCAAACCGCCATCCCCAAGAGGGGATTAAAGAGTTGTTTATTAGATATGTTATGATTGCGCCAACTCCAGAGGCAAGCATCATTCCTACGTTAACACCAAAAGCAGCCCAAGAGCCATAATAGCCCTTTTTGTTTTTATCACAGCTCTCGATTAATAGTGCTATAGAGCTAATATACTCACCACCGACTGAAAAAACCTGGAAAAAACGAATAAAAACGAGGAGTAGTGTTGCAGTAAGACCTATACTTCCATAAGAAGGTAGAATACCAACAATAGACGTGCATAATCCCATTACTATAATAGATAAAGTTAAAACTTGTTTTCTTCCGATTTGATCGGCTAAAATACCAAACAACAAACCACCAATAGGTCTAAAAACGTAGGTGATTAAGAAAATCAAGAAAATGTCTGACAAATTAGAGTGACTAGGTAAAAAAGCTTTAGCAAGAAATACTGAAAATAATCCCCAAATAGCAAAATCGTACATTTCCAGAGTATTACCAATTGCCCCACTAATCATTATTTTTTTAGATATTTTAAACATTAGTCCAACTTAAAACCATTTGTTATAATCCACCACTTTTAATTAACTCATTGTGAAACCCTAGTGACTGATGGTTTGTTACTTTATCAAGAAAAATTATTCCATTGAGATGATCTGTTTCATGCTGGACTACTCGTGCATGAAGATCTGATGCTTCCCTCTCGATTAAATTTCCATCAACATCGTATCCACGATATATAATATTTTTGTGGCGAGGAACCTTTCCTCTCAGATCACCAACACTTAAACAACCTTCATATTCTTCTTCAATAAAGTCCGATGTAGATTCAAAAATTGGATTAAATAGGATTGTATAAGGAATTGGCGGAAGATGTTTTTTAACAGGGTGGTTATCCATACCAAAAACAATTGCTCTTTTATTGATACCTATTTGAGGGGCAGCAAGACCGAGACCATTTTTAATTTTCATCATATGAAAAAGACGTTCCGATAGCTGATTTAAATCCAATGTTCCAAATTCTTCATCATCAATTGGTTTTGAAACCATTCTAAGAGTAGGATTTCCAAGTAAAACAACATCACAAAAATCTCTTTTCATATATACCTATTCAATTTTAGTTAGTTACTATTAGTTTCAAATACGGCGTTGATTTTTCATGATAGATTTTAGAAGTCAAAGACTGAACTTTCGGTGGCATGTAACGATCACAATACTGTAAATAAACCTCATGAATTAATTTATAACAATAATCCCCTATATCGATCAAACCACTTAAATTATCAACATAATAGTTTTTTAAACCTTCATCGGTAGATTTTGTTGCAAAAGAATAAATAACTGAAAAATCATTAACCTGACGATTGAGAGAGACTCCTAATGCATATTTATTATTAGATAACTTTATTGTTTTAACTTTATCATTCTCAATGGAAATCGGTAACTCATCCCACCAAATTATACTACTAGGATCTACTGTATTCTTTGAAAATACAGGGTCAAATTGCCATAAATTTTGATTAATAAGATTATATTCTATGTTTGGCGTAGTAGAGAAAGTAATTAATTTATTTAATGGGTCAATTATTGTTAATCCAAAATGATCAACCTCATGAATACCTTTAATATTTTCAAAAACATTCTTCATGAATTTTCTATTTTCAAATAGAATGTCAAGTACATCAGGATGAAGATCGCCTAGAACTAACTTAGTCTTCTGTAAATTCTTAACCAATTGCAGATTTTTTTTCATTTGAAAGTCCATTAAAGCGGGTTACTGAGTTAACTGATATATCAACAATTTTTAAGATAGATTTTTTATCTGCTTCAATATGAGTGGTATCATCTACAATATCCATTATGAAAGAAACTAATTCTTTTAAATCATCAGTTACTAAAAATAATTGCGCTGATTTCAGAAGAATATACTCCAATAAATCATGGTCAATATGAATAAGATTATTTTCATTAATATTATTTGGAATTTTACTTTCATCTCCAAAAAGAAGCCAACCAGGCGAGATATCAAGCCACTTAGCAATTTTTAAAGTTATATCAATATCAGGGAGCGCTTCACCAAGAACATATCGCCTAGCCATTTGATGAGAGCATCCGCAAACTTCCGTAAGTTTATCAATTCTAACACCAGCCTTAGATCTTTCGGAATTATATCCCTTAAATTGCATAATAGAGGTAAGTCTTTCCGAAAAACCGAGCACAATCTGTTCTCTATTCAATTGAAATCCTCGTTTAGATAGAAATCATAATATACATTTAAAGTTAAATCAGCTCAAGTTTTAATGAAGAAAGCAAACCAAAAGTAGCAATAATTAAACTATAAGTTGTTTTGCAACTTGTAGTTGCATTTCAAGTAAACTTAAAGTAATATTTTGGTTGCTACTAATACATGGAATTAAGATGGTAATTGTGAGCCTAATCATCAAATACAACAAAGCAAGGATAGAAATAGAGTCTGTATTCTCGGGGCTTCCTCACGTTCACACGACTTTAATCAAATCATTGATCACTTTAGCTAATCCAGTCACTGGTATTGTTAGTGATATTACGTATAACGACCTCGCCAAGATTGCCTCGGTTAACTTAGCACCAGGCAGAAAAGACGGGGGCACACCATCCAAACAAACTATTCGTAACTACATCAAATCAATTGAGAGAGAGTGTGGTGAATATTTCAAAGTAATTTCCGAAGGCCAAAAACTTCAATTCTTATTCCCAGAATTACCTAAAATTTATAATGAGGTATTGGGGACTCAAGAGGTTAACACAGAGGTTAATTCATCAGAAACCGTTGTCCATACTGAACAAAACAACCTTTTAGACAAACAAAATGACACAGAAGTTAACATAGAACTTAACACAGCAAGTGAGCCTGTAAAGAATATTATTTTTAATAATATAAATAACAACAATAACAACAAACAAAGCATCAGCGAAAATTTTACCCCAAACACTGAGACCCTTGCACGAGCTGAGGCACTGGGATACAGCAATGCATCTGATTTTTCTGAAATCCAGGCCTTTATTGACTACAACAAAGCAACGGGTTCTCAGTTTGTTGATTTTAATCCAATTTATTTACGTTGGCTCGCTAAAAGCGTGGAACGCCAACAACAAAAAAAACAATTAGGAACTACAGGGAGTATCCATCATGCAAAACAATACAGCCTTCGCACCCAAACACATCAGCCAAGTCTTCGTGAGCGAGTCCTTAAAGCCCACGCAAGCGACTTTACATTGTGTGGTGAAGACACCGAACACTTCGAATCAAGTCAGCAAAATAACTGGAATTATGGCGCATTTGTGGTTGAAGTTAACTGAAATCTACGGCCCATTGTTCGTTAACCGACATGGCGTCAAAGATTCAGGGGTATGGTATGAGGCGCTGTGTGATTTAACGGAAAACGACATAAAATTTGGCCTATCGGCTCTGTTTCGGGCAAAAGAACATAAAGACTGGCCGCCTTCATGCCTTCAATTCAGGCACTTATGTTTGTCGAAACAGGAACCGGAAGCGAATGGATTACCCACGGTACATGCAGCATTTTACGAGGCAAGACGAAATCTTAGTTTCTCTAAAGCTCAATGGAGTCATCCTGCAATCAAAATCACCGTAAAAATTGTAGGCGTCGACAAGGTCAATGCGGCGCGTGCTGACCTTGCTTTTGCGCAATTTAAACCGATGTATTTAAAAGTGTGTGCAGAAATTAGCTTAGGTAAAGATGTGCCATTCGTAGCTGACGATGAGCTAATCATTAGAAGAAAAAACACAACAAAAATCCCGCGTTTGGCGCAATTAATAAAGGAGCTAGCATGAGCAATCATCAAGTGAATACCCTAAGTCAAATTGAGGAGCTCTTAGAGATGCTTCGCTGTTGCGCCCACAATTTGTTACTGGCTTATGACCAAACCTTGTCAACCGAATTATGGACTGCGTTTGAAATCACAGCAGAAGTTTGCGAATCGCTGACTTACCAACAGCAATTACCGCTGTCTTTTCATTAATAACAAATAACAAAAGGAAAAAAAATGAATGCTGCACTGATGTACTGTGACAACAAATTTAAAAAAGCATTAACAACGATTCATAAAAATAAAGCCATTTATGAAGCATTTGAAGCGCTAGAGATGGAAATAAAAAAAATGGACTACCTGACGCAACTGAACTTGTATTCAGCGACCACGCAATTTCTTGAGAGCTTGATACACGATTCAAATGATTCGATCAATCCATTGGAAGTTTTTGTTCTTCGATGTAATTCAATCGTCGATGACAAACACGACAGCTTAAAAAAAATAGGGTTAGCGCTTGGCGTCATTGCTATTTCTATCGCTGTGGTCATGACTGGCGCGGCTCTAGGAATTGGTATTGGGATGATGCTGAGTATGTGGCAAACCCCATTAATGTTTATGACCGCTTTATTTGCAGCAGAAACAGCGCCTCTTATTGTGGCGTCATCCAGTATCGCCCAAGGAATAGGAGCAGGCCTTCTGTCTCAATTTTTGTTTTTCAAAGAGCCAAAAATAAAAAAGGCTTTGGATAATTGTGTGGATGCAATCAAACAAAGTCATTTATCGACAATACAAGCGGAAGAGAGCAAGGAGGATGGGTTTAACGACATAAGAATAGAGGCTGAGGATACAGCGACTTCATCGCCGGTACTTCATTAAAAAATGAATCGTTGAAAAATAACGAATTAATCAACAGAAGCAAGGAATAAAACCATGTTAATTTTAACCAGAAGAATAGGCGAAGGAGTAGTACTCGGTGACAACGAAATTAATTTTACCATTCTAGGCGTTCAAGGTAATCAAGTCCGATTAGGATTTAATGCTCCGAAACACATTCCCATTAATAGAGACGAAATATACCTACGACTCCAATTAGAGAAGCAACAAAATCAGGAGGAGAAAGCGTTTGTTTTAGATGATATTGCTGTTGAGCTTTTGGATGAACAATCTACAAAGACAAATAATGAAACAGTTACTCATTAATTGAGAGACCTGCGTCTATAAACAAAAAAAGTCATCAATAACACAGTAATTAAACGGGGCATTATCATTAATAAGGACATCAATATGAAACAATGTTTTATAAAAACAGCCTGTATGGGTACAGTCATTTTATTGACTAGTTGTGCGGCCACACAAACAGCCTTAGAGCATCGTACTTTAGAAACAGACACGCATCTAAAGCCAACGATATTCTTAAGTCCGGTTGCTCAAAATCAAAAAACGGTTTTTCTTATTGTGCGAAATACAACACAAGAAACAGTATCCATCGAAAAGCCGTTAACTCAAGCATTAACTGAGCGGGGGTACCGAGTAGTCCATAATCCATCCCAGGCCCACTACCATATCCAGGCAAATATTTTAAAAGTTAGCAAAATGAGTCAGGCAGCTTCTAAGAAGGCGCTAGGAGGCGCTTTTGGTTCTACATTGGCCGGAGCGGGAACGGGTGCAGCACTCGGTGCATTTGGAAATAACAACACAACCCTTGCAGGGGGTATTGCCGGAGGGGTTATAGGGCTTGCGGCTGATTCGTTGGTCAAGGATGTGAATTACACCATGATTACGGATGTGCAAATATCAGAGCGAGTAGGAAAGGGGGCTGTTCAACAGCAGTTTAAAGCTTCACTTGAAAATGGTTCTTCTTCTGGAACCTATCAAACCATGAGCAGCCGTGGGGATTATAAAGACTTTAAAACACGTGTTGTGTCGCGAGCGGATAAAGTGAACTTAACTTTTGAAAAAGCCAAACCAGTTTTAGAACAAGGGTTAGTGAGGGCACTTTCTGGACTTTTTTAAACACCAAAGGAACGAATAACTCAAGCAACCTTTTGGGTTAAAAATAAAACAAAATAATTAATAAATGGTGCTTTTTTAGCACCAAGGGGGACTTTTGACCATGAAAAACGTTAATGGTATAAAAATTTACACAAGTGTATTTATGTTGTTCTATGGTGTGGGCGTTGTACATGCGACGAACATTACTCAGGTTAATCGCTATGCGACTGTTGAAAATAAGCCATTAACCTCACAAGTGAATCCGCTTCTGACGGTACAACAAATTCATTTTCCTCAAAGTGTGCACACGGTGGGCGAGGCCATTACCTATTGGATGCAGTACTCTGGGTATGCCTTAGTAGAGGATGCCTCACAAACCTTAGCGTTTAAGGAAGTTCAACAACAACCGTTACCTCAAGTGGTACGAACTCTAGGACCGCTCACTGTTCATGATGGACTTGAGGTTCTTGCTGGACAACAGGTGTTTTCATTGATGCAAGACCCACTTCATCGGCGCATTAACTTCAAATTAAAGCCTCAATTTGCCCAAATGAACACGCAATCAAAAGGAAAAAGAGTATGAAAATTAGTGTAATGCCCCCTTTAAAACAGGTGTGGAATTTCCCTGCCAAAAAAGGCGTATTTTTCTCCATGCTCGTGGTGTCCATTGGTGTTTCAACAATCTATGGCTATGTTTCTAACTCAAAAGAGCAGGTGCGCGTGCTCACTACCGATCCAGCCGTTGTTTCTATTCTTAAGGAAGTACAAACGCAATTAAAAACGATGGATACGGCGGTGAATAAGCGCGTGCCGGAGGTCAACTTAAGCGGCATGGCCAATGAGTTGGAACAGTTTTCCAAGCGCATTGATGAAATTCTGGCTGCGGGAAGTAAACAATTTACCGAGAAGCTAACACATACTCAAGATGCATTGGGACAAGAATTACATTCAATTAAAGAAGTAGTCACTCATTTAGATGAGAAAAAATCCCCAATTAGATACCTACCTATAGAGCGTTTACCTTTTTCCATTGTCAGCATTGACAGCATTCAACAAGTACCCGTTGCCAGTGTGACCTATGACTTTAAAACCATTCCATTGGAGAAAGGAGATTCGATTGCAGGGTGGAGGGTCATGCGAGTGGATTATGGAAAACAACGGATGGAATTTGAGAATGCGAAGCATGAACGAATTTTAGTATCCCAAGAGCATATTGGTTAAAGGACGAGAATATTATGCTGAAACGCGCACTTACTTGGTTTCTCTTGGCATTAAATACTGGGGTACATGCTGATTTAACCATACCTGGAATTGCCCTAAATCATGGCAATGACAGCGCATTGGCTTTATCCGATAAGACGTTGGCCAAAACGGGTCTTTCCTTCAATGAAGAGGACCTAACCAGTGACCAGGACATCAATAGTCTTAAACTAAATTCGGTGCAAGTACATGAGGCCAAGGTTTGGGGATTAACCGAAGAAGAAGAAAAACGCTATGTATTTCTGATGCAAAATCGCAGTGCGGTCTATTATAAAGGGCTTAATTTAACCCCTATTGATATTTTAGGGATTAATGCGCGCAATGAACTCGAGCGTGATCGTTTTGCGTCTCTTTCGGCGCAAACGGAAGCACAAAAAGTATCTAAAAACATTGCTTGGAATAATGCCTTTCATAAGGCATACAACCAGCTCTTTGCCAATGTGCCGGTCGTGGGTCATTTTGATCCGACGCCTTATTCTCCAGCAGCGTATAAGCCCATCACCTTGAATCAAGGGGATACCTTATTTTTATTTGTTAAACCAGAAGATCCCATTAAAACAGTGCTTTTGGCCTTGATTGAGGCGGTTAATACGACATCGGATACTCGGTTAAATCTGATGATTCTTAAAGCGGACACTACAGGCATTCAACTTTGGGCTAATCAAAATCAGATCCCCCATGAACTCGTCAGCAGCGGAAAAATTACCCTCAATCATGGGGATTTAAATTATGAGTCCTTAGGGTTGGCTCAGAAATCAACGCCGATGTTGTTACTCGGGCGAATGGGTAAATCAAGCCTTGTTGATTTGGGGGTATTTTAATATGCGGACTCTATTTATTTTCGCATTTTGGTCCTTTATTGCCACTTGTTATGGGTTAGAAGTCGTGGCGCACGAGTTGCCCGTTCTGGATGCTCGTCCTTATTTAGAAAGTGCCTATCATCAGGAACTCAATGTATTGGATGTGAACCAAGATGAAGCGTTTCCTTTGCCTGTTTCAAGTCGATTAAGTCCTGGAACAATCGAAAAGCACGCCATAAAAAACAATGTATTTTCCCAATCATTTTTTGTCATCGGGGATGATGCATTATCCAGAGCGTGGTTAAAACAACATGCACAACGCTTGCAACAAATGCATGCCATTGGTTTTGTGACTAATGTGGCCACGGGTAAAGCGCTTGAAGCGCTTAATCAATTAGCCAAGACCCCTTTGCAACCGGTTGATGTGGATGAATTAGCTCATCTATTGCACGTGCGCCATTATCCTTTTGTCCTTGATGAGGGGGTTGTATGGCAGTAGCAAATCAACAAAGAACGCCTAAAAAGACGTCTTGGTTAATGCGCCATATTTTAAGTTGGTTGTGCATCACCTTTATTGGCTGGGTAGTGTTAATGGGCTGGTCTTTAGTCTCGTGGGGCAAAGTAGGCTTTGGCAGCACCCTACAGCAACTTAAGCAATTAACGTTAAATCAGACCCTGGCGGTTCGTGATTTTAGTGAATCGACCCTTACCAAAAAACTAAATGACTACGTGCGCGCCCATACGTCGTTTCATACAAATGAGTTGGTGCTAAAAGCGCAGCATGTGGGTGCGCATATTACCCAAGCCGCTAAGGTGAATGTAGGGCGTTATCTTCCTGAGCAAAACAAGGAGTTGCTCCCTGAGTTAACTTGGGCAGTTAAGGATCTGTGGCGTAAAGCCCAAATGGTTGGGCTATTAGTGGAGGCAACAGGGCAACTTTTGCTGATTAAGCTTGCCATCATCGGTGCTGCAATTCCTTTATTTTTCCTGGCCATCATGGCGGGGCTCGTCGATGGATTAAATCAACGTGCCATTCGTACCGCCTCGCTGGGTCGTGAATCAACCTACGTATTCCACAAATCAATTCCGCTTGCTCGAAAAGTGGTGTTTTTGATTTTGGGATTGTGGCTAGCCCTACCTCATTCATTTTCTCCCTCTCTGTTATTTGTGGGATTAAGTGTGTTTTTGAGTTTCATTGTCAGTGTGACCTCGAGTCGCTTTAAAAAGTATTTATAAGGAGGATTTATGTTCAAAGTGTGTGTAGGGGTTTTGGTCTTGGTCTTTAGTACGCTGAGCTTTAGTTCTCAGGCAGAACTGAATGAGACCTTAGTGCGTATTATCTCTCAAATTAATGCCACGTTGCCTTTATTGGAGGAGGCGAAAGAAGCAATTGAGCCCAATGCACGTATTCAGTTGCACATTGACTCGTTTGAAGGAGCAGATAATAAACAGCATGCGGGCGTACAAGATGATTTATTGGCGATTCGTAATGCATTAATTGAATACATCAACAAACCGGCTATTGAACCGAAAACGGTTAAGCCCCTTGAGTTTGATTTTGTAGGGAAGTAGTAAATGCACACACAAAAAGTCGCCGATTTTGCAACGGCATTTTATGAGGCAGGTGGACAACATGCCACGACCTACAATGGATTGATTCGTTTTTTAGCCATTATATGCGTCGTATTGGCCATCTTATGGGAAATTTATCATTTTACCGATGAGCAGGCTAAGGCATCTGAAAATTACCTCATGATCATCGCGTTTAAAGCGGTAAAAGTGTTTTCCGGAGTAACAATTTTCATCAGTTTATTAATGACATAAGGAATAAAGAAATGTGGGTTTTGAACAAAATGAAACACTATGCAATGAATGTTGGGTTGTTGTTGATTCATTTAAGTTATGCACCGGCGCTGTTGGCTGAAGAGAATAAATGGCTGATTCAGGTCGGGGCGGATGAGGACATGGGCAGAAACGGGAATACCGTAATGACGGTACTTACTAATGTATTTAAGAAAGGTGCGATGCTTATTTTGTTTGCCTTGTCGGTCCTGTCATTTATCAAATTCATCCAAACCATCTTGCACGGAATCGATGAGGCAAAAAAAAGCCAAGGTGGCTCTATGGCTGAATTTACCAATTACGCGGTGATGGGTATTTTGTGCCTCACATTAAGTATTGCTGCGGCCTATGGCGCGTACACGATGGTTACCAAATTTAAACTCTAAGGACTATTTATGGCCACATCATCAAGTCGGCATTTGTCGCATGATTTTCCCGCTTATCGAGGGCTGACCTTACGTGAGTTGTTCGTTCTCGTTCTGGTATCAACGCCCGTCCTCTGTGTTTTCTCGCTGTTCCTTGGTCTGTTTTTTGGGTTTCCCATAGCGTTTGGGTGTGTGGGTTTAATTTTGGGGTTTATTTTAGCGGTTAGCGTTATTCCTAAGCCGGTTGCGCGCTTAAAAATGGGGAAACCCCATGGCTATTTAGTCAAAAAAATCAAAATTAAATTAGCGCAATGGACGTTCTGTCCCTCGCCTTATTTAACTCACCGAGGACACTGGAGTACCTCAAAGCGAATCGGAGGGCCACGTGTTTAACTATTGGAAGAAAATCGATGCGCTTAATCAAGTAAACCGTTTGTTGCTTGGGGTGATTGTGCTGTTGTGCTTCATGGTCACAGGACTTATTGGCGCACTGAGTATGGCACCCAGAAAAATGGAGTTTTGGTTAGCACCTTCATTGACCGCAAATGGTGGCTTAATGAAGGCCTATGAGATTCCCGATGAATACGTGCATGGGTTTGTAACCTCCTTAGTGCCGTCTATTAATACCTGGTCGCAATCAGGAAAAGAGGAGTTTTCGGCGAATCTGCATGGCTTTCATTACTATTTCACACCACGTCATCAAGAGCTGATTCAAAAAACATTTTTAGCGTATCAAAACGCTCAATTATTTCAACGAGCACAAGTGGCCAGCTTATATCGTTTTATGGAGGCTGGTGATGTGAGGCGTCTTAGTAAGGATTCATGGGAGGTGCATTTAGTTCTGCGCATTACGCAACGTTTGAATGACAAAAGCCCGATGGTCATTGCCGATAAGGTGGTTGATTACCATTTGCGTGTGGTCAAAGTAACCCTGTCTAAATTGCAAAACCCCTTTCAATTGGCATTGGATGGCTACACCCAGCCCGAACAATTAGTAACCGACTTATTAAGTCATGACGTAAAAGGAGAACCTCTTAATGGGTAAACGATTCGTTTTTTTATTGATGTGGTGTCTTGGGGTAGTGGCCCATGCGGATATTCCCAATGCACAGCATGCACTTTGGGATAAAATACCAATACATATCACGTTACCTTTAAATCAAGAACGAGTGATTCACTTTCCCTTGGCAATCACCATTGTGGATTCAGAGCTTGAGAAAAAAGACACGGGCATTATGAAAAACCTGGATGTTCTTTATTTTAATGCCCATCAGGAATTTACTAATAAGCGCTTAATTGTTCAGTTGATGCCTGAGGGTGAGGTCATTGTCCTTACCGTTTCAGCATCCAAAGAGGCAACCGATGTGACCCCTATAGAGGTTCTTGTGGCGGCACGAGAGGATGAGAGGGCACCACATTCTGAGTCGGAGGTAAGCAGTCAAGAAGCACCTAAGGTATCTGAGTTCAATCCTGTTTTATTAACCCGATACGCCATTCAATCCTTGTACTCACCAGAGCGCTTATTAGTAACGCCTCCGGGGCTTATTCGAACCCCGATGCGCACGCATAAAAGTATTGTTTTGGTGAACAAAGCCAGCGTGCTTGCTCGACCTTTAATTTCATGGCAAGGAGGCGATTTGTACGTGACCGCAGTGGAGTTAAAGAATGCACTGATGAAGGCGGTTGAAATAAAACCCCAAGACTTAATAGGGCATTGGCAAACGGCTTCTTTTTATCCGAGCAATGTTTTGCAACCCCGCGGTCGAGAAGACACCACCACGGTTTTTGTTGTTTCCGACCGCCCCTTTGGTGAGTCTTTGTCTCAAACACAGGGGTTTGTGCGATGAAGAATAATCTTAGTCTTAAAGTATTGGCAGGGGTTGTCTTCTTTGTGGTCGTTCTTGTTCTCGCACTGTCTCGAAAGCCAGAAGAGAAAGCGCCCTCACGCAAAATGGATCCGAATAATATTAACGCAGCCATTGCTAGCCAATTTAATGACAACATTCGCGATGTCTCAGCACGTCTGAGCGAAAATGAACGCAAGGTGCAAACGCTTGCGCATCAAAATAAATTGTTAACCGAACAAAACGCACAACTCACCGCGAGCAAAGAACAAGGTGGTGTTGTGGTGCGACAGGAGTTGCCTCAAGAGGTGATGCATACGATTGAGTCATTAAAAAAGGAATTGGCCCAGCAAAAAAAATCGTTTGAACATGCACTTATGGGTGAGGGCTTTCCTATTGGGGGACATGTAAATCCTACGCAGAAAAAGTCCACCAAGAATGTATATGATATTGATGCACAAATCATCAAACATCCTTTATCGGAGCAGGAAACTTCGTATTGGAACAAACTCAATGAACGGCGAAAAGCATTGCAACAACGCACTGCTCATTCATTAAAAAATGCAAGACCTGCTCCTCAACCTAAGCCTAAAAGCATCCCTTACTACACCATTCCTGCTGGAAGTGATTTAGGCAACACCACACTTTTATCGGCGTTAATTGGCGAAGTGCCCATCGATGGCAAGCTCATGCAGCCTTTATTTCCATTTAGTGCGTTGATTAGTCGTGGGGATTTAATTGCGTCCAATGGTGTGCCGCTTCCTCCAGACATCACTGGAATGAAGGTCAATGGTTATGCCATCGGGGTGGGGTCGTTTTTGGATAATATTTCCTGTGCCAGAGCCTATGTCACCTCCATTTTATTTACCTTTCAGGACGGTCATTTCGTTGTCGTAGGAAAAGAGCAGATGACCAACTCGGTGGATTTAGTGAATAACGAAAGTTTGGGTTATTTAACGACTCCTTATGGAAATCCGTGCATTCATGGAACTTATTACACCAATGCGCCACGAGTATTGGCAGCCATGATGGCTACATCCGGCTTATCGGGTGCGGGCAATGCCCTGTCCCAATGGCAAATGACTTATTTTGCAGGACCTAATGGAGCTGCAGCAGCACCGACAGGTTCTTTAGGACAATATGCTGCAGGAGGTGCACTTGCTGAGGGCTCTGCAAAAGGTGCGGATTGGCTTGAAAAGCGCATCCAAGGAAGTTTTGACATGGTCTTTGTTCCGGCCAGCGTGCCTTATCGAATCGGAAATGGGGAACAGTACCGTCCAAATCGCATGTCGCTTCACATGACCCAAACCATCAAATTAGACAAACAACTTCAAGGGAGAGTATTGGATTATGGTCACTTACAAAACTATACGCACGATTTTAGTCTTAAGTAGTCTTTGGCTCATCAGCTCGTGTTCATCCTCCGTGGCGTCAGGGAACATCCCTGAAAAGGGGCTGACGGTGAGTCAAATTTACAATCAAAGTGTGACGCACTCTGCGGACAGTTACACCGTTCCTCGGTATCGACGAGCAGCCGTATCTTCTACGGTTCGTTATCACGGAGAAACACGAACGGCGGCGAATGAAAATAAGGTGTTATTTAAAACCTTAGAAAATCCTGCGGTTCCTATTTACATCTATCCTCATGTGGCATTAATCGGGGATGAGCAATTGTTAAAACCGGGGTTTACCACGGAGTTCTTTCTTTACAAACAAAACCAATTTGCTTTGGCCAGTGAGCGCTATTAACCGAGGGATATGTGATGACGCACGTAAGAAAATGGGTGAGTTGGCTAATTGGTTCTGGAAGTCCTAATCCCCAAAAAATAACGGAGATAAAAAAGGGCTATTTACCCAATGGTCCTTCCTTGTCGGACAGGCTTGCTTTTGTCGATTTTTGTGATGAAAAGAATCTGTTTCTACTCAACGATGGGGTTAGTGTGGGGAGCGGTTTTGAATTAGGCGATATTCCTGCTGAAGCAACCTCCCCAGAGCACTTAAAAGCGGTGTTTGATAAAGTCTGTGAGACCTTTACTCGCGTGGTGCCTTTACATCAAAAAGACCCATGGGTGATGCAAATGTACGTTTCTGATGACTACGCACTTGAGCCGGTTTTAGAACACATTAAAAAATCAATCCATCCAGACATTTTAAAAACGCAATTTACGCAAGATTACTTAAACCGTTTAGGTGATTTATTTGAAAAAATGGTTCGTCCCCAAGGTCTGTTTTTAGATCCCAAAACAGGGGATGCGTATCGTGGTCGTCGACGACGAATTCGCGTGTTATTTTACAGACGTTATGCGGAGTTGAGCATCACGCGTGAAGAAGCCGTGCGTGAGCATGAAGAGGTGATTGCCCAAGTTAGAGCCAAATTAATTTCACCAGGGCTTACTTTAAAACGGTTAGCTGGGGCCTCGTATTATAATTGGTTGGTTAAATGGTTTAATCCAAATCCTTCCTTAACGGATGGGGACAGTGCGCGTTTATTAAAGAAATTTCCTTATCCAAAAAAGAATAAGCCCGCAAGTTTTAGCTTTGCGCAAAATATATTTTTTAGTCCCGTGGAAAGTGATGAGAAAGGCTTTATTTTTGATGGGTTGAAACATCGGGTTTTGTATGTGGATGGGTTAAAAGAAAGTCCTGAAATAGGATTAATTTCACGCGAAAAACCTCAGGCGAATCCCAAACACCGTTATGCGTTACTGGATAAACTTCCTGAGGGCTCTGTTTATACAATTTCGGTGGTTTTTAGCAGTGATGAATCTTTGGATGCGCATTTAATGCGTATTGAAAAAGGAATTATAGGAACCGGCCTTAAACCGTCTGAGGTGCGTCAAGACATCAAAGCAGCACGTGATGAGCTTGCCTGTGGCAATCGCCTGTTTTGGGTTAATCAAGCCGTGTATTTTCGTGGGCCTGATGAGGGCGCTTTAGACCAAATTGAAAAAGCGCTTCATTCATTATTTATTGATGCGAAGATGCCGCTTATTGGTTCGGCGTTTGATTTACACCCATTAAATAGCTACCTCAATGGTCTTCCCTTTACCTTTGTCCCCAATTTTGCACGCAAACATTTATGTTATGACCGTCTAGTTTATGCGTCCGAATTAGCCGCACTTCTTCCGGTGTATGGCCGTAATCAAGGGGCAAAACATCTTCCTTGTTTTACGTTCTTTAATCGCTTAGGAGAGCCTGTTTCATTTGATATTTTGCATCATGATTTTATCAGTCAAAACTCGCACATGGCCCTTTTTGCAACTTCGGGTGGAGGTAAGTCAGTCACCACGGGGTGGATGATTAATTCCTTAATGGCCACTAAAAATGCCCGCATTATTTTATTTGAAATGGGGAATTCATTTGATCGGATGTTGATTCATGCGCAAGCGATGGGGAAAAAAACCAAGCAGCTCTTATTTAGCAATCGTAAAGATAAGGCCGTTCCGCTCAATCCGTTTTGCGATGCCTATAAAGCATTGCCTGAAATCCGTGACCATTTAACGGAAGAAAAAGCCACGGCTTTAGCGCAAAAAATCATGGATCTGAAAGCGCACCTTTCTGAAAAGGCACAGGACGAAGAGCTTCAGTGTCATGAGGAGTCACGCAGTTACTTAACCGAGCTTTCTTTAGCTTTACGTACCATGATTACTGAAGCTAATGTTTTAGAAGAAAAAAAATTCACGCTCAGTGATGAGACGTTACTCATTGAAATTTTAAGTGACGCCATTATTACCTCCTTTGGTGAGGAAGTCCCACAGATGCTTACCGAGCATGTACTCGCTGCTTTTGCCAGGCGACTGCTTACGGAAACGGTGACGCGCAAAAAAGATCGCATTTTAGATATGCACGATCGTCTTAAGAGTTACGTCATTAACAGCAATAAAGCACGGTTTTTTAATGTGCCCACCGAGCCATTAGGTGACTTTGATTTATTTCACATTGATATCTCAGCCATTAAAGAAGATAAGGGAAAATTGGCCCTGGTGATGGTTTCCTTATTGCCACGTATTTTGGCTATGGCTGAGGCAACCCAAAATCAGAACAGGCCTACGTTTTTGTGCATTGATGAATCGCATTTGCAATTTGAAATTGAGGTCATTGTCGCCATTTGTTTGTTGGTGGCTAAAGTTGCGCGAAAACTTGGGTTGTGGCTGGTGCCCATTACTCAAAATATCGCCGATATGAATTCAGAAAAAGCCATGAAAATTCTCTCCTTGATTGAGACCTGGATTGTGATGGGGCTTGATGAGAAAGAATTGTCTGATTTAAAAAAATTCAAACAAATAACCCCAGAACAAGAAGCACTCATGCGCGATATAGATTCACAAAAAGGACTCTATGCCGAAGCGGTGCTTTTAGGTTCACGCTATCAAGGGTTATTTCGGGTTATTCCTTTTCGTTATTTATTGGCCTTACTCATCAATGAACAGTCCGAAAAAGCTGCGCGTCATCTTTTGGAGGAACAATATGACGTACTTACTGCCGCGCAAATTGTTGCCGATCGCATGGAAAATAAAACAAGGACCCTCGATGAAGAGCATTGTTTTTATGATGATTAGTCTATTGAGTTTCAGTGCGAGCGCGAACAAGGTCGCGGTTGAGGTATTTACCACCGCTACTCAATTGGTCGTTTTGAATGGGATTAAGGCTCAGGTGTGTCATTTGGATGAACTAAGCCAAATCACACAAAAGCTCAATCAACATCAGGACTCACTCGCTCGAGTAAAACAGAGCGCGCATGAGGAAAGGGAGCACTTGATCTCCTTTTATCGTTGTCAGGGTCAAGCCCAAGCGTATGAACTTACCTCCTTGCCGGCCATTGTGATTAATAAAGCTTATGTGATTTATGGCGTGCACTCGCTTGATAAAGCCTTATTTTTGTTTCGTCGTTATCAAGAGGTTCATCATGTCTAAAACCGTGTTGGGGTATCTTTTGATGGCCTGTACAGCGAGTTCGTTCGCTTTTGAAAGTACGAAACCTGTGGCTCCGATTTCAACACCGCAAATGGCCGTGAAGGTACTCATGAAGCTTGGGCAAAACAGCAGGATTCATGTCATTGGTGCCTGTATTTGGCAGGAACCATCGCTTCCTCCAAAAATTACAGCAGGTCCTGCGATTTCGCAATTTATTCCGGATTTAATTGTCACGGTGTCGAATAATCCAGGGGAAAATCCATGGGTTGAGGCAAATAACTTATTTGAGAATAAACTGGCTGTGCGTGGTTATCAATCTGCTTTTCAAACCATTACGGGTATGCCCTTAGGGTTTGGCGATGGAACCGGGCAGTTAGCGACACAACACATTAATGAAGACCGAACTCGGGTTGTGAGCGTTATTGGCAGCCCGGGAAATTTTTATCAAATTAAAGGGGTAACACACCATTCAGAAACAGTGTTTATGAATCTGTATTACTCAAGTCTTGCCGATGCGGTGGCCGATAGAGCGAATAGTGAACTTCTATATCTGGCAACCCATCCGACGTTACTTATTGGGCATCACATTGGCACCCCAAAAAATCATTGGGGACATGAATTTCCACGATTAATGCGTGTGACTCAATCTTCACGTTTTCGAGCTTCTGTGGTTGCGGCCATGCATGCAGCAGACATTGTCACCAATGAAGGACTTCATGTGAAACAGTCCACGAAAAACAGCTGTGGTCCCAATTGTGTGGTGTCCAATGTGGTTTTTGATCCCAAACAAGAACACCTAATTTGGCAAGAAGTGTACCCCAATAATCGCAACATCACGCCTGGGAAGGACGAAAATCAAGAACAAATCGATGATGAAAAAGGAAATGGAAATTACGTCTTTGTTGTTTGGCGCCAGTACAAGGGCTGCGTCAAACAAAAAGGAAAACTCATAGCGGGAATGCCCAAAGTAGGTAAGCCTAAAAAACGATAGGAATTTGAAGATGAAATTAAACGTAATCATGCTCAGTATTTTAATAAGTGGCAGTTCATTCGCATCACTCTTTCCCGAACAATCAGAGTATTACTATCAATTAGGAAGCGCGTCGGATTTATTCGTACCACCTGTGAATCGCGACCAAACAGTGACCATTGGTGGCTACATTAATGGTGGGGGACTGAATTGTAATATGTTCAATCCGGTGGTTTCCATCACCAACAGCCTGCAGGATTTAAAGAGCTCGATGAGCGGTATTCCTTCAGCAATTATCGATAATTTAAAGGGCTCTGTAGCCGCCTATCCAGGATATAAACTGCAACAATCCATGCCTGGGTTGTACAACATTTTACAAAATACGTCTGCAGGGGCGCAAAATGAATTTGCACTCAAAATGGCAGATTGTCTTGCCACCAAACGCGCGCTTGAGGAAGGAAACTCCCCGATTTCCAGCATGCTCGCGGTGTCTGATTCGCAAGGGTGGATTGAAGCAGCCCAGCGTGCTCGAAGTGGCGTCTCGGTGGATGTCACCAAAACGGCAAAAGACAT
The DNA here is from genome assembly GCF_000162755.2 of Legionella drancourtii LLAP12. GTDB lineage: Bacteria > Pseudomonadota > Gammaproteobacteria > Legionellales > Legionellaceae > Legionella > Legionella drancourtii. The sequence continues at coordinate 23,832 of NZ_JH413829.1, read as the reverse complement.
TGCCAATAAAGGCGATGAGTATGGCTTGCCTTGGGTTCATCGCAAGAATGGAAATTCGGGTGGCAGCAATCAGCCTCCTATAAAAGTCATTAGTGATGTTGTGGTTGCAGGCTATAACGTGTTGTTAAGTGGCTCACGCGATTTAGATAATAAAGACCCAGCCTCAGACGCTGATAAAAAGCATCATCGGTTTGTTCAAATATGGTCAGATCCAAAGAAGGCAGCACAATGGGCTGTTTTGGTGTTAGGTGATATTAAAATCAGTCATAAAAAATCCGTATCGGATCGCGAAGCGCATGCAGGGATTGGTTTAGCTCCGTTGTTGCAAAGTTGTCCTAAGATTACGAGTCATTCGACCTGTGTCAGTAAGGTGAGTACCTCCTTATGGAAATTAGTAGATAAAGAATCAGAGCTCACTGAAACCAATTTACGTCAATTAAGTGCGTCGAATGTGTTAATTACCGATGAGATTATCACCGCAATTCAGCGCATGCCCCGTGAACAACAAATAATGACTGTGTCCAAAATAGGTGAGGAAATAGCCATCCAAAATCTTTTGGATGAAGCCATTATGCTTCGTCATTTACTCCAAGCCGGAATGCAAATTCAAGAGGTACAAAATCTAAAGCAAGCCCATCGTATGGTTCGTGAGGCCGTGAATAAATTAGACAAGGAAATTCAAAATTTAGCGTTTGAAGGCGAGGTGCGTAAGAAGATGATGACCGATACCCTTAATTTGGTGATGGGTGTTCGTAAAAATGGGTTAGCGAATGCCATGCCCAGTAGCACGCGTGATGAGGGATTAATTAAAAATGGTGCGGTGTACCGCTCCGGTAAACAGGAGTGATCGGATGATTGTATTTAGCCCGTTATCGCTCTATACCACTTACCTTGGTTGGCAGCAGTATGATGTGATTTTTGATGCGTTGTGGCAAACAGGGATAATCTTTCTAGGTTTTTTGATGATTGCTTATCGTTATCTAAAAAACATGCTCGTTCCTTCAGGTCCTAGTGCTCATGCAAGTGAACAGGCGCTTCATCTGTTCTTGTATGAGCTTGCCGTTTTATTTTTTATATGTGCGGTATTTGTTTATCCATGTGTGCCCTTAGTGCAAAAAGGAATTTCCTTTAAGCCAATGTGTACGACCAATAAAGGAGGGAGTGATGGGGCGGTTAAGTCGAGCATTAAGGATTCAGGAACCACTTATGATGAGGCGTTCGCCGATGTTTTAACCGATCGCGTAAAAATCCCCATCGGTTTTAGTTTCGTGCAAGACATGGCTTCTGGGTTTACCTACGGTTTAATGAAAGTAACAGGGTGTTCGGATAGTTTACATGCGATCCAAGGGGATTTAATCTCAACGTACATTCCTCATGATTTAAGGCAACACGCAGTACAATTTCATCGTCAGTGTTTTTTAGAAGCCCGCAGTAGCTACATGAAAGAGCAGCATACGGATGCAGAAAAAGCAGCACTAAAAGCACAGATAAAAGCCCATGGTGGTGAGGATGATTTAAATTGGATGGGGTCTAAAACCTTTAGGGAACTGTATTATAAAAAATTAAAGGCACGAGAGCCCGTGGAAGGATTTAGTTATGCGCGCTATCCAAATCCAAAATTTGAATCCGCTGCTACCGAGGATACGGAGGTTTCAGCGCATAAGCCGACTAATGGGTATCCAACTTGCGCGCAATGGTGGGATAAGATTCAAACTGAGTTAGTGCAGGTGTCTGAAAAGGCAAGTTATTTTGACAAGCACCTTGGCAAACTCAATGTTGAGTCACGCATGATGGATTACAAAATCAAACACAAAAACGCTTGGAGATCGGATTTAACGGCGCAAGATTACATTGCTAAAGTGTTAATTCAGGATAATCGGGATCTGCAAGAAAAAAGTACGGAAGCACTTATGGATCCTTCCAATGGTACGGTAGGCACGTTTCTTTCGCGAAACCTGGTTAATCTAGGACAATCGGTAAAATCCTATACTTCGACACCTTTAAAGCGTGAAGCAACCATGCAGACGTTGCCCGTAATGCAAGCGTTGTTTTATTTCTTTTTAATTGTATTTACACCCATTGTGTTGGCATTAAGTGGCATGAGCCCTCGTGCTCTAGGAACCTTAATAGGTTTGTATACTATGGGTATTTTTGTGCAATGTATTTGGCATTATGTGTCCTTTCTTGAACGAGGCGTGATTGACCCACTCGGTGATAGTGATTCGGTCGCTGCGATGCGCAACATGGTTGTTCTCTTTTACTATGTTGGGCCGATTATCTTTCTCAAATTGTCAGGTCATTTTGGCGGCGATGCGGGTGCAGGGCTCATGAGTTTACTTGATGAATCAAATACTCATTCTGAGAAAGTTTCTCAATCAGGAACTGCCGCGTTCAAAGCCGGAGCAAAGATTGCTACCAAGGGGGCTATGTGAGGAACACATCGTCCTTAGTCATTCATTATTCTGGAAAATGCTCCTGGAGAGATATGGCCGTTTTCTTCACGAGAGCGCGCTTCTATTTTTCCAAAAGGATGGGTCCTTTTTTGATTGGAGTCAAAACCAATCTCAATCACTATTTGAAGGGTTATCAGCACCAATTTAAAACTAAATCGGAGCATTGTCCAAGCGATCTTAGTCCAGTCCACTTTAGAAATCATTGGGAGCTATCCTTATGTTAAAAAAGTTCCTTAAGCCTACAATTATAGTAGTAGTTCAATTGATTTTGCTACTGATTTTAATCGCAGTTATCAGTCCATTACTTTTAAAAAATGCGAATTCATTGAATCAGTTAGGACAATTAATCCGCTCGTTTAAAGGGTATTTCTTATTCATGCATGGGCTTTTTTATGCGTCTCTTTATTTCTTATGGCCTTATTTAGTTCAAACAATCCTTCGCAAACAAGTAGTCTTGCCAACTGAAGCACAATTAGCTCAGGCACTGAAGGGGCGTATTTATTTAGTAGGGATTCTTGTCCTATTAGAACTATTAAATTTATTAAGGTAAGAAACGATGAGTCGCTACCCAGTAGAGAATTTATTACGAGAGCCTACAGAGGCGTATTCTGCAGTGACGTTAATGTCTTTAGCACTCTTAGCGGTGAGCACGCCACACCTATTGCTGCTTACACAAACGATGGGGAATTACACCGCTCTGAGTTTAAGTGGACTCGGTGGTTTTCGTGCTTATCAAGCATTTCGTGTGATTCGTTATCAAATGCGATTAAAGGCCATGCCTTATTTTGCCATGACCACCAAACAGGTTCCAATCTCTAAGCAATGGTTGTATTTGGGCCGTGGTTTTCAGTGGCATCCTCGGCATACACAGCGGCTACATCAAATTAAGCAAGTAGAAAATGAGCGGTTCTTACAACCCAGTAAACTGCATCAAATGGTAAGCTCTTATTGTCAAAATAATGATACGGCGCGCTTGGCTAAGGTACTTGGTAGTCCTTCACGATTAAATCCTTTTCGTCCCCTGCCGGATGTGGGGGGAAAACCGTATTTACATGGATTGGGTGATGAGGATAAGCCTGTTTATATTCCTCAAAGTATGCGCGTTGGCCATACGATTGTATTGGGTACTACTCGTGTTGGAAAAACAAGGCTTTCCAGTATTTTGGTGAATCAAGACATACGCAATGGGGATGCGGTGATTTTAGTCGATCCCAAAGGGGATTTAGAGTTAGTACGCGATATGTATTCTGCGTGTAACGCGGCGAATCGGTTAAATGATTTTCGGATTGTCCATCTTGGTTTTCCAGATCTCTCCGCCTGTTATAACCCCTTAAAACGCTTTGATCAGGTCAGTGAAGTTGCTACACGTGTCACTGCGGCAATTGATGCCGAAGGTGAAGGAAAGCAATTTGCCGCATTTGCTTGGAAGTACGTCAACATTGTGGCGATTTGTCTTGAGGAAATGCAGCAACAAATCAATTACAAAACCATTTCATTTTATATTTCTCGCCTCGATCAATTACTGATGGCTTATGCCGATGCCATTATGCCCTCACGTCATCCCAATTATTTGGCAGATGTGGAGGCCATTATAGAGGAGAATGATGCACGCGTTGATAAATATGGTAATGCCTATCCCCCAATGGATAGAGCAAAAGCGGTTGCTAAATATTTTAAACAGTACATCTCAAAAACCATTGCCCAAGGGAATGTCGAATCCTTACACGATCAAGTCATCATTGACTTATATGATGCAACGATTATGGATAAGACCTATTACGACAAAATCACAGCAAGTGTTGGTCCTGTATTGTCTGAAATTAATAAAAGTAACGCTTCGGGCATTTTTTCATTTAAAAATGCTGTTTCAGAAATTGAATTGATGAAGGCGATTAAAGAAAAGCAAGTCATTTATATTGGTCTGGATAGTTTGACCAATCCCAATATTGCCCAAGCAGTAGGCAAAGCATTTTTGTCGGATTTAGTCTCAACCGCTGGGAAAATTTATAAAGACAGTAGTGCCAAATACCGATTAAATCTTCATTGTGATGAGTTATCTGAAATTATTCAGGACTCCTTTGTAAAAATTTTAAATAAAGCAGGTGGTGCTGGATTTCAGGTTACCGCCTATGCGCAAACCAAACAAGATTTAGAAGTAGCTCTTGGCTCAAAGGCTTTGGCTGAAATGACCAAGGGAAATCTTAATACCACGATTATGTTGCGTGTAGAAAATGAAGAGACGGCCAATGTCTTAATTAATGTATTACCCAGTGTGGATGTGGTTTCTCACACCCAGGTTTCCATGGTCAACGATTCTCCGCATGGCGAAGAGGGCACTTTTTTTAATACGAGTAATGAGGATAGGGCACAAAAAACCTCCGTCAAAATGCTGGAAGTAAATGATATTGTCTCCTTGCCCAAAGGTCAGGCCTTTGTGTTTGTTAATGGTGGTGAGCTTCATAAAGTGCGCATACCGCTTCCTCTTAATGACGGTTTGGCACCCAACGACATTACCTGCGTCATGCGTGAAATTAATAAGCTGGATGAAGCAGATGAGGTTGAAGAAAAGCCAATTCTATCTACACCGATTTTGGACGATTTACCCCCTATCCCATTCGCGCAGGATTTAGAAATTCCCTCTGCTGCAGAACCTATTGCTTCAAATCGTGAGATGGAACCTCAAGAGGCAGACGTGAACACTGATGTACTTCCTGACTTTATACGCTGGTTGGAACATCGGATGAATTCAGGAAATAAACAATTTTCATTAGAAGAACAAGAATTGGTGCGTTCCAATACCTCACTTTATTCGCCGAACTTAGTGTTTTTAAAGATGGATGTTCTTGGTAAATACGAAAGTCGTTCGGGTATTGAGGCCCAGGATTTAGAGCGCGCACTGAAAGTGGCCTACCAAGAATCGAAACAATTTTTTATAGAAGAAGATGGGCAATTACAGGAAGTGGTCCCATGTTGCATCACCCAACTGATTACTACCTCACAATCAACGGAAATAAAAGAAGGATGTGTACTATGACAACAACCGTAACACTTAAACTAAGCAATGTAGAGGTTTATCGTTTGTTTACTCGTGAACTAAAAGAAAGGGAAAATTTCTACGAGCAAGTGATGAATAAACTCTCTGGATTATTAAGATGCTGTAAGGAAAAACGCGTAGAGGCTTTTTTACGCGTCCATCAGCTGAGTCAGGAAATTAGTCGTACCACCGAATATATGTATGACGAACTGGATAAGTTTGAAGGAATTTTAGAGAAGAAAAAACATCTTGCTGGAAAAAAATTTACCTTTAATCCTGCGTACTTCCCTGAAGTTCGATTTGACAGCGGCATCGCGTGTTCCTTAGTCGAATTATTTGAGGTGTATGACCATTTAATCTCATTGCTGAAACTGTTACGGGTGGCTGGTTGTTTTTCAAATGATGATGATTATTTCAATAATTTAAGACGTTATTTTAAAAAAATAAATCGTCTGTTAAGCCTACTTCTACTGACCTCCGTGAATAAATTGTTCCCTATTACCTTTGAGGATTTGTTAAACCAATCAAAAGGGTATGAAGACCATGTGGCCATTCATGGTCCACTTGATTCTGCCTTGTTATTAAAGGCCATTCATTCGCACGTTGTACCGCGTTTGGAAGAAAAAATAAGACTGCCTTTATTGACTTACCTGAACCATCAACGTGATGAACCTCAAAATTCTACTGCGCCATTACGCGAAGAACAGGGGGCAGCATGAGACTGTTTATTTGCGAAAAACCCTCACAAGCCAAAGACATAGCCACCGTGCTTGGCGCGACTACGCGAACCGACGCGTGTTTTGAAGGCAACGAAATTGCGGTGACATGGTGTGTTGGGCACCTGTTGGAATTAGCCCCACCCGATCATTATTGTGACTCAATTAAGCCTTGGCGTATGGAGGTGTTGCCGGTTGTTCCTAAACAATGGGTATTAATGCCTCAAGAAAAAACAAAAAAACAATTAAATGCCATTGGTAAATTGTTAAAACAAGCGCGTTCCGTTGTTATTGCCACAGATGCCGATAGGGAAGGGGATGTTATTGGTCGGGAAGTCTTGGATTATTTCAACTACCAAGGGCCAGTTGAGCGATTGTGGTTATCGGCATTGGATGAAGAATCAATTAAAAAAGCGCTCCATTCAATCAAGCCAGGAGCAGCTACAGAATGTTTATATCAAGCTGGTCTTGGCAGACAACGTGCGGATTGGCTCATGGGTATGAATTTAACAATGGCCGTGAGCAGCCTCTATGCGCTTCCTGGGCAAGGGGTATTGTCTGTAGGGCGGGTGCAAACGCCTACATTAAAATTGGTGGTGGATAGAGATTTAGGGATTGAGCAATTTAAAGCACAGGATTATTACGTTTTAAAAGCCCTCTGCGAGAATATAAATCAAGAGCCATTTTGGGTTACCTGGGAGATCCCGGAAGAATTGAGTGATGATGATGGAAAATGTATTCAAAAAGCCAGTATCGATGAGGTGGCAAGGAAAATAAACGGCAAAGCAGGTCGTGTGACTTCGTTTAAAGAGCTCGACAAACGCGAAGCCCCCCCTTTGTGTTTGTCGTTGTCTTCTTTGCAACAACTTGCTTCATCACAGCTGGGTTTGAGTGCAAAGCATACCTTGGATATTGCTCAAGCGTTGTATGAACAGCATAAAGCAACCTCTTATCCACGTACCGATTGCGGTTATCTTCCTGACAGCCAATTTGCGGAGGCAGGGGCGGTGTTTGACGCATTAAAACAAATTGATCCCGAGGTTCTTCCTCTTATTGAGCGCTGCTCTTTGCAGCTGAAATCAAAAGCTTGGAACTCAGACAAGATTACCGCGCACCATGGGATTATTCCTACATTAAATCCTAAAGTTAATCTAAAAACGATGACCGAGTCTGAGCGCAATGTGTATCAGTTAATTCGCGCATATTACCTAGCCCAATTTCTTGGTGAGTATGAATTTGTGCAACGTCAGGTTACGTTAGACATTGAAGCGTATACCTTTAAAGCCAGCGCTCATCTTCCTGGAGTTTTAGGCTGGAAAAGCGCGATTAAACCCATACGCGACCTCGAGGAAGAGGAATTGGATACCGACGCCTCAGAAAGTATTCCTAAGCTCCATGATCAGGAACCGGTTTCAATTCAAAAATTGAAACCAGACAGCCGAAAAACAAAGCCAAAATCTCGATTTACGGAAGGTTCTCTTATTGCGGCAATGAAATCAATTGCAAACTACATAGAAAATCCTCAGTTGAAGAAAATTTTAAAAGAAACCTCCGGAATCGGCACCGAAGCAACACGCGCCAATATTTTAGAAACTTTATTAAGTAGAGCGTATCTAAAACGTCAAGGGAAACAACTTATTTCAACACCTAAAGGGCGCGAATTAATTCAAAGGTTGCCTCAAAGTATTACCAATCCGGCAACAACCGCCTTATGGGAGCAGATGCTTGAAGATATTGCCCTGGGGAAACACGCACTGGATGATTTTCTCGAGGAACAAAGCGATACCCTTTCAGGAATGTTGGTGCAGTTAGAGAAGCAAAAACCTGCTTCACACATCTTGGGATCTAACTCAACTTATTCTTGCCCTGATTGTCAGAAAACATTGATGAAACGACAAGGGTCAAAAGGGGCGTGGTGGGGTTGTAGCGGGTACCCGCAATGTAAAACGCGCTTTTCGGACAAACACGGAATGCCGCTAATAAGAAGCACCGTAAATTTGCAGTGAATGTTCCAAAATTTTTGGAACTAAAAGACTTTATCAGGATGAAAACACTTCAGGAGATCTAATGAATAATTTAATTGTAACAAGGAGAGTAAACTATGTACCAAAAATACGTTGCCATTGGCATGCTGGGATCAATGTTGAGCAGTCCCTATGCATTCGCAAGTCCTGCATCAACGGAGTATGTTAAAGCCTCGATTGATGCAGTTCGAACTGATTTTTCTTCACAGATTAATTCCATTAATACCAACATTTTGGCGACTCAAAATCAAATAGCAGATATTACGGGCAATATGAATCAATTGCGTGTCAAAACAAACGAGTTAAATACGACACTGAACGAGCTGATTATGCGGCTTAATTCACTAACAACAAAGGTTTCAGATTCTGATTCCAATACAACGAACAAAATTGAAATAGTTCAAAAACAAATCAATGAACTCCCGCTAGTTACCCATCAAATTGGAGAAATCTATCAGGGAGGGATGATATTTTACGTGGATTCCACACAACAGCATGGATTAATTGCGTCACTTGCGGATTTGGGTGATCCCATTGAATGGCGTAATGGCGAAGGCGGAGATCGCATTACGAATGCCAAATCGCATGGATTAGGGGCCGGTGAAGCCAATACCCGTCTTATTATTTCAGAACAAACAATAGATGAGCAAGGTGGCAATTTCGCCGCGTTAGTGGCAAACAACTATCAAATTGGCGCGGATGGTAAATCACCCTGTCCTACCACGATGAGTGCCACATTGACCTGTTATGGAGGGTGGTATTTACCTTCTGATTATGAACTGGTTCTCCTACATAGCTCTTTAAAACAGATGGGCTTGGCGGGTTTAAAAGATGAATTGTATTGGAGCTCTACGGAGGGCGATACAACACAAGCTTGGTTATTGGATTTTTATACTGGTGAATCCAAAGTCCAGGACAAATCAACACAAGCTCAAATTCGAGCTATTCGTCACTTTTAAGATGAGGATTTACCATGAAAATTAAATACATCGTACCGTTATTATTTTGTTTTACTGCATCTGCTTTTGCTAACCCCGGAGATGATATTTGGGATCATATTCGAATGCTTAAGGATTGGGCTAGCCTCGCAAAGGCGGATATAAGCAAACATTCAGCAGAAATTGCACAGTTGTACTCTCTAACTGAAGAAAATGCTGGGCAGTTACATCAGTTGCGCTCCATAACAGAGGGAAATACCACACAGTTACAACAGTGTGGATCTGAAATTGATACGTTAAAATCGAATCAAATAGCGCCCCATTACATTGGTGAGTCCTATCGTGGTGGTCTTGTCTTTTATGTTGATGAACGTGGCCAACATGGATTAATCGCCAGTAAAATTGATGTGACCGAGGAAGGCGTACAATGGAGAAATGGTGCTGCCGGTACTAAAGTCACCAATGCGCGTGGCGATGGTATTGGTGCAGGAGAGACCAACACACGACTTATTATTTCCCAGCAAACCGTCGATGACCAAAGAGGAACATTTGCTGCATTATTGGCGGATAACTATCAAGTCATGGAGGATGGAATAACCCCGTGTAAAACGCCAATTGCTGCTGAAAATGTTTGTTATGGTGGTTGGTATTTACCGTCTGCGTATGAACTGCAACTTTTGCATATGAACCTTCATCACAATAATTTGTCCTCTTTTGCTCCGGAATTTTATTGGAGCTCTACTGAGAAGAATGTATCCAATGCATGGTTAATTAATTTTTCATCGGGCGAGATTACTGCCAGTAGTAAATCCAATACCGTGGGCCGTGTTCGTGCGGTAAGTCGATTTTAATTGAAAATAGAATGATAAGGAATTAATGATGAAACTAAGAACTGTATTTGCGTTGACTTTGTTAGGAATGAGCAACTTTCTTCATGCTTTGGATGCCTCTTCCAGTACTCGATGGTTTGTCGATAGTGCTTTAGGCATGTCTTATACCAATAATACAACCAACAAAACGAATCAAACGGCAATTGGGCGCTTAAGTGTAGGAACTACCTTATTTTCGCTCACAACTTGGCGTGCTGATGCCGAGATCGGCGTTCAAAGTGGGAATACTTTTCGCCTTTCATTTCCCAAAGAGTCTATTGATTCGTTGGGTGGGGTTCCCATTGAAGCGACGATTAAGCCATTTCTTGATGTATTGGGGGGATTAAAAGTGACGCCGTGGAATAATCTGCCAACAGAACTTTGGCTAAAAGGAGGGATAGCCTATCGAATGATGCAGGCGGATCGCGATGAAGTTAATGATATTTCGAAAATTTCCCCAGAGCTTCAGGTGGGGCTTGGCTATCACATTACAAAACAAGCAACCCTAAATCTCGGTTATCAGATAATTTTTGGTAAAAACCCTCTGTTAACTATAAATCCAGAAAATGAACACGGATTTTTGCAGAATGCACCTCAGCAACAAGCATTTCTATTAGGGTTTTCTTATAAATTTTCTTAACTTAGTAACCATTCTTTTTGGCAGCATGGAATTAATAGAGCGGTTACATAACAGTGAACTTATCTAACTGCTTATTGAGGTAATTTGAGATTGCCTGTCTTAAAAGTGAAGTGACTCATTTCCGCACGTACTGTGAGTATGTCAAAAAATCGCATAGGGAAATCCTGGGATAGGACTAGCAACACGGCTTGTAGTTGGATCTAACGGTATATTGTGAATTTTAGAAACCATCATTTCCACCGTATTTAATAAACCGCTAATGTGTTGGTCACTAAAAACATACTGAGGAGTATAAAGTAAGCCAAATTGCTCCATTTCATTCATGCTTTCAAGTAAGGCACCACGATTGGAACCAAAAGTATCCGTTATCATCTCTCCCAGCCATACTGGAGATTGATCTGAATAAGCTGTTCGGAATAATGATATTTCAGCGATAGTGTTGTTGAATATAACCCAACAATGGCCATTCCAATTGTCAACCATATTATCTGTTTCAATAATTGGATCATAGTTAAATAAGAGCTTGCCGTTAAAATGCAATGTTCCAGCAACCAAATAAGCGTGTATACCTTTAATTCTACAAAATTCAACCAAAGTCGCACTTAATAGAGCACAGGCAAATGGTTGGGGAGGTAACATTTTCTGAATATCTTTACAAGATTGTTGTATTATATCAGCTTGTTCATTGTTAAGAATGTTATCCATAAATTTCATAGCATGATCTTTAGAATAGGAACTTTCGATTAGTTGGTGATATTTATTAAAACTCATAATTCATTAAAGCTCGCGTAAAATCAGAAATGACACGTCAAAGAAGTAGCATTAATAAAAAATCGAATATTACTCAGCATTACTTATGTTTTCAATGTTTATCCATATAAAATTATAAAAATCACTTTCTTTTGTCCACATATCCATACGAAGCGCAATAGCCCCCGGCCTAAATGAAGCTCTAGTGTGGATATGTGGGCAACAAGAAAATACTTTTTCATGGCTTGTAGGAGGACTGTGCGGCCAATTCAGGTCGTCTAAAGTTATCCGTCACAAGACTAAGAACTCCTTTAGAGGGTAGTGAACAGGGTTTATTTTGCATGAAATAAACCTGAATCCTCACATCATTATTCTAAAATGATGTGAGTTTTTAGCCTCTGGAAAGAGGCGCTGTTCCCGGGATTTTCCCGCTGCGTCACTGGCCTTTTACTGCCAGTGACGCAGCGAATCGCTGCATCTAAAGCCCGAATTTACAATGGGAAACATTGTAAATTCGGTCACTCTCCATTTGCCCGAAAGAAAAACGGTAATTTAAGCGCACTAATTTGAACAAAATTAATCCTAAACAAAATCATGAAATCATCAAAATTAATGCGTGAATTATTGAGAATAGCCATTTAATTTGCTAGTATGATTTTGAACACAACTGACGAACCAGTGCAATCCTGGTGAAACCAGAACATTCGGTCTTGTGAATTGCTACCCTAATTCCCCAATCACTGTAGCTGAACGCTTAGTCGGGAACCTTAAACTAACCTGAATTTTCAGGACCAATAAATCAGCCACTTTTAGTGACTGAACAATAACAACATGCCCTGCATGTTGACCTTTCTTAATTAACGCTTTGCCCTGCAATACGTTAAACCTCTTGAACCGTCAATAATCGTTTATTGATCATTCGAACCCTTTATTCTTGATTTTGAACTGTAACTTGTGATCTTTTAATAATGAACTATGCACATCTATTTAATGCAATTAATTTTTTTAAAGATTTGAGCCATGAAATGAGGACTGTAATCACTTCATTTTTCTATTTTTAATTTTTAACTGGAGCAATTAATGAGTAATACCATCTACAAAAAAAATGAACCGATATCGATGAATGTCATTGATGAAGTACAGGATAAGAAAGACTATTTATTAAGTCAGGAGAACTTCGAACGCTTAATGAATGTCCAAAGAACTATAGAACAGGCGACCGAAATGAGACCGACTTTTAAAAAATTGATTAATAACTTAGTAAATGATGAATCGTTGGATGCGTTAACGAAACAATTGATCAAACAAATGTCGTGATTTTAAAAATTGAACTGCAATTATAGATAATCAAAAGGAGACTTAACTAAAAAAACTGATGTACCGACCTTAGAAACAACTACGGGTTTACCCCCGAATCGAGCCTTGTGGTCTGTCCAGGCATCATTTATATGAGCCGCTCGAATAACACTAAACTAAAATCCAGGGTAAACGTAGTAACGATAATTAACCAACTGAAGACTATGAGCAGAAAAAACACCTTAATCAAATCCATTAACCAGTATTTGGATTACAACAATCAAGGCTCTTACAAGCAACGTCAATTACGGCGTTTTGTCTTGATAAAAACCATTGAAGATTTTTATTGTCTGCGCTGTGTACCACCAACTTGGTATGCCGTTACGGCCAATCATGTGAGACAACTGGTTATTCATTGGCAAGATAATGGGCTTAAAAGTCCGACCATAATGAACTATCTCATTTGCCTACGCTCTTTTTTTAATATGTTAAATCACCCCATCGAACACATAGACAATAAATCACTTGGTTTAACAAAATCACACAATACCTCAAAACCACGAGTAGATCGCGACAAGATATTGAACGAATTACAAAATCCAATCGCCAAAATTTTATTTGGCCTACAAAGCTATTTTGGGCTCACCATCAGTGAAGCCATAAAGCTTACTCCAGATGTTCATATTACAGAGAATGAACTTTGGGTTACCCGAGATATTAGTAGCAATAGTAAAGACAGGATAGTTCCAATTCAATCTCAAATTCAAAGAGAACTCATCCTATTAATCATGCAACTATTAAAACCCTCTGAGTCCTGGCTAAAACAAATGGATGAATCCTACATCAGATTGGCCTATCAATACGGCCTCACCGCAATTGGTCTTTCAACGAGAGTTCAATACCGTTATCTCTATGCTCAGGGACGACTCAATGAATTGACTCATTTAATTCCAAAAGAAAAGGTTCTTAGGATTAAAGAAGAAATGAGCATTACCGCTGCCAGCACCATTTGGAACTATTGTCATGAGTAAAACAAAACTAAGAAGTGCTACCTATTCCATTCATAATCTGGTGAAACAGATGACAATCCCCTCCTTCAATACTCGCGCTGATATGCGTGTCATGCTAGTGCGTTGTATTAAAGACTTACATGAATTGGGCTTTAAGGTAGGGCATATCAAAGGCATTAAAGAAAGGCATGTCCATGCGTTAATAGAGCATTGGAAAAAGCAGGGTAAAAATCCAGCCACCATTAAAAACTACATGGCCAAACTACGCAAAATGGCAATACAACTGGGCAATCCTGAGATGATCAAACCAGATAATACAGCCTATCAAATTGAAGGACGCTCCTATGCATCTACAATCAATAAAGCCATTACTGACATTGATTTTTCAAAATGCCAGGACATGCATATACGCCTATCCCTTGAAGGTCAGGCCTTGTTTGGATTTCGACGTGAAGAGTCACTTAAATTTACCTTAAGCGAAGCGTATAAAGAAAAGTATCTTGATATCCAACCCAGCTGGACCAAGGGTGGTATAGGTCGAATTATAAAAATAAGGACCGAAGAGCAGCGACAATGGCTTAATCGAGTCAGCCAGCTAGTGCGCCCTGGACAATCGTTGATACCGCCTGAGAAGTCATACAAAGAGCAATTAGGCCATTATAAAACACTCACGGCCAAGTTGGGTCTATCTAATTTACATGGACTTCGTCACGCCTACGCACAACGTCGTTATCAGGAGTTAACGAGCTGGTTCGATGAAAACAAACAGGGGCTTATACCCCCAATTTGTGGTGGGAAACCTTTTAAAGAACTGTCTTTAAAAGAGCAAGACTGGGACAGACGAGCAAGGCACATTCTTGTTATGGAGTTGGGCCATGCGAGGTTAAATATTACTAAAATTTATTGTGGAAAGTAAGTGATTATGTAAAGTAGTTCAATAAAATCTAATAATTTCATGGCTCATCCACCAAATTACATTACATAATATCTAAAAAATTACAGGTGGTTCTCGATTAAAATAGCGCATGTATGTGTCCTCTATAAAGATTGCAGCCACTGCAATAATGATTTATTTTCTTTCCATGAAGGTATTTTTGGTATTGGTGCCGTACTGACTTTTTCAATTGCTGCTCGTTTCATTTCAAGATTAGCTCTGGCATAAATCTCTGTGGTTTTTATGTCTACGTGGCCTAAGAAGTCGCGAATAATATCTAAAGAGACGCCACCTTGTAGCAAATGCATACCTTTTGTATGTCGAAGCGTATGCGGACTGATTCTTTGTTTATACTGGGGAGAAGCTTCACGTACTAACCGTTCATATTTTTGTAGAATATAATTAACCCCTACACGTGTTAATTTGTTACCTTGATTGTTCCGGAACAATGGATAATCAAACGTCTCAGGAAGCAATAAATTATTTTCATGCAAATAGCTCTGCAAAAGGTTAGCTGTATTATCCATAAGAGGAACTACACGTATTTTTCTTCCTTTGCCTAAAATACGAACTTGGGCTGGCGTCTTTAATCGTACATCCCCCACGGTAAGGTCAATTAATTCCTGAACTCGCGCACCAGTATCGTAAAGAGTACTTAATAGCACAACATCTCTCCTACCCTCAGGTTTTCCAAGATTTGGTTGTGCTAAAAGAGCAGCAAGATGATCTTTAGAGAGATAGCTCACTTCAGGACGGACAAACCGGCGCAACGGAATGGCCAGTATCCGCTGGCATTGCAGCAAATATAGTGGATCTTCTACTTGAATATACCGAAAAAATGCATGCAGTGTGGTTAGACGATGATTTAATGTGCGTGGCGTACAGTGTCGATCTTTTTCAATATGATCGAGAAATGCCTCTATTAAAACCACATCAACCTGTTCAAGTTGTAGTTTTTCAATCGGAATATTTTTTACATCACGACAAAATCGCAATAGTAGAATAAAGACATCACGGTATGCTTTTATAGTATTCGGGCTTAAGTTCCTTTGGCCAGCCAGATAGTTGCTCAAGAAGCGGCTTAAATAAATTGAAAAATCTGTTGGTTTCATGATTGTCTCCCTTTTGGTATTACACCGCCAAACTGTTCATTCATGCGTTCAGTCAGGTTAGGAAATAACTCAGCAGTCAGATGAAGATATTTCTGTGTACCTGTAAAATTTTTATGGCCAAGATAGGCTACAAGAAAAGGTAGCTTCGCATTCAGATCACAACCTTCCTCATACCACTGAACCAGTCTGTGTACCGCAAAAGTGTGGCGAAGATCATGGACTCTTGGTCCTTTCCCTCTGCCTCCATGAGGAATACCACATTGGAGTAACATCTTTCGGAATAAGGTATAAATGGTTCCTTTGCCCCAACAACTTCCTGACGGTGAGGGGAAAAAGAAAGTGTCTTCAGTTCGTTTTTCCAGAGAGTTAGTATCTATGCTTTCAGCATATACTCGCAAGCGTTCTACCATGTCCAACGCAGGTGGAACCAGCCGGTCTTTACCATGCTTACCTTCTCGAATAGTGATAACACCTTGTTTCAAATCAACATCACGAACACGTAAATTCAATACCTCACTTAATCGAAATCCACATCCATACAATAAGCGAAATATCTCTGGAATAATAAGATGTCGCAGGGGCGAACTTGCTGCTGGCTTAAGTTGATCTACAGCATGAAGAATTTTTTGAATCTCAATTTGTGTAAAAATATAGGGTGAGAAAGCATATGACCGTTGAGCGCCAAAGCGATAAGGAGGTACATAGGCTGGGTAACCCAATCGTATCATTAATCGCGCAAGTTGCCGAACGAGAATAATTCGACGTTGTTGTGTTGAAGCTTGCTCATCAGGTTGTTTCTCCAGCCATTGCAATACAAGTTCTTTAGGTAACTCATTTTGCTTTATTGTCGTATGGCACAGGAAGTGATCAAAGCACTTTAAAATACGGTCTAGTTTTTCATATTTATATCCACTGGCTCGTTTTTCCAGAATCAGTTGATTCATCATTGGTGCAAGTGGGCTTTCAAACTGAATAGCTTTGCTGTTAGTTGACATGATTCACCTCATTGATACTCAATGCCACTTGACGTAATGTTTCAACGCTCGCTTTAGCGTAGATCATCGTTGTATTCATGGAGGCATGACCTAAAATATCAGCAATCAGCGAAAATGGAATATTATCCTCTAGCAAATAAGTGGCTAAACTATGTCGAAGTGAATGCAGACCTTGGTGTTGTTGGCTTCTAAATTTAATACCAGATAAATCGCGCCAGTATCTAACTATGTTATAAAAATGAGTATTTTTGCTATAGGGAGTGAAAGGCTGTGTTAACTTCAGAAATACTTGCCTATAATTTGTTTCGGGACGAGCGAATTTAATATAATCGATCAGAGCATTACCCACTTCATTGGTTAAAGGGAGACATAAAGGAGCTTTAGTTTTGCCTTGAGTGATTGAGATCATTTCTGCTTCCCAGTCAATATTATCTAATGTAAGCTCACGAATATCCCCTAACCTTAACCCTAATCGGCAGGCCAGTAGCAACATAGCGTAATCACGTTTTCCTCTGGGTGAGCTTCTATCGACTGTATCAAGTAATTTAGTTATCAATTCGCGGTCCCAAACGGATGGTATTTTTGCCTGATAAGGAACAGAAACACTAGGTACTGACTGGCTCAAATCATTTTTCAAGTCACCTCGATAAATCAGGAATTTGAAGTACATACGTAGATAGGAAGCAATTCCTGAAATAGTTTTTTTACTGTAACGCGATAATGAACAGATAAAATCGGATATGTCTTTGGGTTGTATCTGGCGAAATGTTTTAATATCTCGTTTTCCCATGAAATCAAGAAATAAACTTATTTGGCTAATAGATACACTTGCAGTGTTGGGACTCAAGTAACGTTTCTCTATGCAATATTTTTTATATTCATATAGACTTTTCTGCATTGCAAATGGGATTTCGAGTTTGTCTAATACAATTTTGCAACGCTCGAAATAGCCAAAACGGGCATAATTCCACAGTATTTTAAGGCTAAATTCTGCATGTCTTCGCCAATCATTGTATGCAGCAGTTGGCAAATCAGAGCGAATATCATAAAGTGCTAAAAATTCAAGAATAAGCTTTTCACAAAGCTGATTTTTGAAGCCATACTTTTTGGCAAACGTTATTAGCCTTGTCCAAGTGGACTGATAACGACGAATTGAGCGAGCGTTATATTTAAGTACTTGTAATTGACTTAAAGCACCAAAAACTAATTCATCTAGTGATAACTTTTTTGATTTAACCTTATTCATAGATAATCCTCCTTTAAGTGCGGCGGTCTTTTATGGCCGCATAGAAGGATTATCGGAGATATTATGCAAAGTATTTAGGCATCTATATATTGATAGTACTGTTCTTTTTCGAGTTACTTTACATAATCACTTACTTTCCACAATAAATCTTATGGAAAGCTTTGCATAAAACCTATTGTGGTTAATTCTCCATTTTTTGTAGAAATTTTTAGCTTTTTTTAGTAGAATGATAAATAAGAAAACACAACTGATGAACCAGTGAAAGCCTGGTGAAACCGAAATAAATGGTCTTGTGATTTGCTACCCTAATTCCCCAATCACTGCAGCGGAACGTATAGTCGGGAACCTGATGTACCTTAATTCAATATACAAGTATTGAATCCTTTATAAAGAATAGAGGTTTATGCCTTTGTTTTTATTTCATTAAAGCAATTAACCTTGTTTTAAACTCGTTTGAATTCATTGCCTGATACCTATCAGACAAACCCATTTTAAGAATGTATTCTTTAACAATTTGGGTTATTCAACCATTGTTTAAAAGAAGGTGATAGAGCCCACAGGGAAAGTATACCCTTTGGGGCAATATTATTTCCTGTTTTTAAAAGGAGAAATAATATGTACTCTATAAATAAATCACCCTCTAGTAATCATGGGATATCTCGCTATGCTGATTGTCTAGCGACATTCTTTCTTCATCCCCAGTTAAATGAAAGTTACTGGATTGGGGCTTGGATAGAAGTCAACGCCCATGAATTACACGAGTATAGTAACAAAAAATGTCATTCATCTCCTGATGTGACGGATCAAGAAATAAGAACTAATTTTATCGAGTTAATCATCAATAAAATAGGTCAACACTCATACGGATCGGGTCAGGTATATGAACTATACGAAGAGAGGAAACAAGAAACACTCCGTGACCTCTTTGAATGCCTGAGTTTTTCCGAAGATGAAGTGATTCTTATTAAAGATCGATGCGACTATTCAGAAGACATGGAGTTTTTTAAGGATTCATGTGATGAATGTGGTGTTGATGTTGGTGCGTTACAAATGGCTATGAGTCTCAATATGTCAGGCAAAACACGCTGTACTAATTGCTTGGTTTATTAAATTAATGTAGGCCAGAAATGGCCTAATTTACCAACTTACCCTGACAGACATGTGCTGTCAGGAGCCTTTTATTTTAGGGTGAATAATGTTGGTGCACACGCTGGAGAATAACTCAGCGTGTGCTGACTATTTCTCCAGTTTTTTACAGGAGAAATGGTTGTGCGTATTCAGACAGATACTTTAAAATATGCTAAGATTCTTAAAGAGAGTGGGTTTACTAAAGAGTTATCTGAGGGATTTTTTTCCACACTGACTCAGATAGAAATCCACAACATTTATAGTGTCGAAGAGGTGGATAACATGTTAAGTGAAGCCGTTAGACAAGTGTTTGTTGAACAGGATAAAAAACTTGTTGAACAACGTCGCGAGTTCGATGAGCGAATGAAAGTCTACAATGAACAACTACGTGAAAACAGGAGTGAGTTGTTGGCATCAAGACGCTGGATGATTGGTACAATCATCACTGTTGGTCTTTCATTAGCCGCTTATCTTTCAGCATTAATTCATTTCAATCACTAAGCCTATTTAAAGGTTTGTAACCCATCGGGGAAATCACACTTCCTCATGGGGCAAGGGTATTTCCCTTTATTCAAGGAGAGAACCCATGCAACACCCATCATTTGCCGAATTGACCAATCAATGCACTCGAACCGATTTAGCCTTTTTTGATTTATTGCGCTCTATTGCCGAACTTCATGCCTATCAGCATGAGTTATCAGTAGAAGATATAGCGCAACTTCAAATTGGCGCTCGAACGTTGAATGGAATAATCGCAAGAAACGCAGCAACGACCCATTCTATCCAGTTGGTCTAGGCAGTAGGATTACACCTGTTGCTATTTTACCCGTTTTAATCCGCACAATCGGAGAACTTCTGCCTTGTGCGGGAATTCTCCGATTGTGCGATTTTATTATTAATGACACTTGAAGGAGAACAAAAATGGCAGTATTAAATAAGATCCAATTAATAGGACATGTTGGTCATTCACCCAGAAGTACCCAAACAAAGGAAAATCATCCCGTTGCATCAGTCTCCCTTGCCACAAATGAATCCTATCGCCGTAATGGTGAATGGGAAACCATTACTGAGTGGCATCATCTGGTATTTTTTGGGAAATTAGCGGCTTTAGCTGTTGAACGCTTGCAAAAAGGAAGTCAGATTTATATTGAGGGCAAACTGCGCTCAAATAACTGGATTGATACTGAAGGTGTTAAACGGCAATCAATCAATATTGTGGTGCAAACCATACAGTTGCTTGATAACGCCAAACCCAAAGAGCTACCTGAACAGACTGATAAACCAACAGCAGAGGAGTATTTAGATCAAATGCACTCGATGTTGGCATGTGAAGAAGTTCCTTTTTAATTGTTTCATTAATCCCGAATGGAGTTATCCCTTTGGGAACAACTCCTTTTTTAAACTTAAGGAGGACCACTTAAAATGAATCCATTTGAACTGACAGCAGCTTCTACTTTCCTCAGTTATTTTCCCGACGATATTGAGTATTCAACACTTATCAATCGGTTAAATAATGATGAATTAGGGACTGATGACGATGCAATAGATTTTTGGCAGCCCTTTGAATACTACTCCGGTGGATTCATCGCGGAATGCATTGATACATTGCATCACCGATTAATCAAAACGTTTCATATAAAAAAGTAACCATTAATAACCCCTATGGGAGCAAGACTCCCATAGGGGACTTGCTCCTTTTTCTTATTGAATCAGGAGAACCAGCAATGAATGTACTAACTATAGAACAACTTTATAAAGCAGCACCTTCTTTATTTACCAGAGGAGCTGCCGTACACACCAGTGAGCGTTATCAGCCCATAGCCACATCGGATGTCATCGATAGATTGCTTCAGGAAGGATTTTATCCGACTAAAGCCACGCAATCGGCTAGCAGATCAGAGGAAAAAAAAGTATTTTCAAAACACCTGGTTCGCTTTCGACATCGAGACTATCACAATCCTGGCAATGGACTCTTTCCTGAGCTGGTATTGATTAATTCACATGACGGGCTGTCATCATATCGCTTAATGGCAGGACTTTATCGTCAGGTGTGCACCAATGGCCTGGTGGCTGGGAAAAGCTATGATGAAGTTCGAGTCAAGCACCAAGGTGACGTAATTGGCAATGTCATTGAAGGAACCTATCGGGTGATTGAATCATCACAAAAAATGCTTCAGGTTGTGGAGCAGATGGGGGATTGTGCACTGCCAGATGAAAAGCTTTTAGAGTTTTCAGCACAAGCACATGCACTTCGCTTCAGTGAGGATGCCAATCTTGTGATTGAGCCAAAAAATCTTTTGGTTCCCAGAAGACGTGAAGACATGAAACGCGACTTGTTTTCTGTGTTTAATGTAGTCCAGGAGAACCTAATAAAAGGAGGTGTTCTAGGCTACAGACTGAATGAGCACGGACGGTGGCGCAGAGCAAGAAGCCGAAAAATCACATCAATCGATCAAAACGTTAAAATTAACCGTGACCTTTGGACGATTGCTGAGAATACCCTGTTATCTTGTTAGTCAATTTAATTAACCCTTGTGGGATAAGATTTCCTCTTTTTAAAGATAAGGTGGTGGATCAAGAATCAAATAAATTAGTTATGCATGTTCTATGCGGGAACTGTATTGGTCCTATGATAAAACGAGATTTTATACGGAAATCTGCTAATAAAAGCTAATTGTTCTCTTAATCAAGCCCCTTTTGGGGCTTTTTTTTTCACTAAAATAGAGGGTATGGCCTAAAAATTTAGCAGCATTCCAGGCGAGACCCCCTACTTGTTTATTTTATACCATTAACTCTAGAAATTGTCGAGTAGCCACTCCCCATTACTGAGGAGCAGCCCTCTAAGAACGATGCGGGCTAGTTTCCCAGCACATCGCTCAAGCCCTCATAAGGCTGATTGAGTTCAGCCCAGCAGTTGCAGCGTGTGTTGGCAGATTTGCTTTTCTGATTTTCTTCTCCCGCTCCTTGAAGTACTCTTTGAAACGGGGTCAAATGGATTTGCCTCTGCTTTCACTTTTATATGACGTCTTATGTGTGTGTCCGTTGCACGTTTGAGATAAAGAGTTTTCTTATTTCCTTCTTTGTCTTTTATGGTGCAATGAAACCGCCAATTGTCTCCAGCAAGTGTCGTAAAGTATTTACGAGAAATCCAA
>NZ_JH413829.1:0-1502 GCF_000162755.2 Legionella drancourtii LLAP12 | reverse complement strand
CCGACTTCTTTTAGTGACGCTATTAAGGTCGGTATTACCTGTCCTTTAGATATTGCTCACTTGCAGCAGTTACTATAAAATCATCGGCATAAGTGATCATGTGAATCTTTTCCTTATCCCGCTGTCTTTTCCTTGTGCTGACTAATTTAGTTTCAAGCCCTGAGAGAGCTATCACCGCAAGTGTTGGTGAAATAATACCGCCTTGAGGCGTCCCAAGTTCTGTTGCATGGTGTTTTCCGTCCTCCATGAATCCAGCTTTTAGAAATTTTCTAAGAACAGTTTTGTTCATAGGAACATTATCTAATAACCACTCATGGTGATTTATCAAAACAGGCACGGATGTCGCCTTCGAAAAATCCATTGTGGGAGTTTGCCAGCATTTTGAAACATTGCTCTATAGCATCATGTGTCGAACGCTTTGGTCTAAAACCATAGGCATTTGGATCTGCTCTTTCTTCCGCAATCGGCACCAAAGCTGCATGCCATAGGGCTTGCATCCCTCGATCTTTGATAGTTGGAATCGAGAGCGGTCTCAGTCCCTCGATCTTTGATAGTTGGAATCGAGAGCGGTCTCAGCTTTCCTGATTTCTTGGGGATATATATTCGCCTTAGAGGTAGAGGTTTGTACCCTCTATTTTTAAGCTCGAGTATGGCATTCATCTTTTGTTGATGGGTTCTCAGAACCACACCATCGACGCCAGGTGTTTTTCCACCGGTGCTGCTAGTTACTCGTTTTATGGCGGTACATCTACCATAAAAGGAGGTTGTCAGAAGTCGTTGCAGAGCTTTGACTTTGCCACGACGTCCTTCCCTTTCTGCCTTGGCGATACGCGTTTGAAGTCGAAATACATGTGCTTTTGCCTTTGGCCACGGTATTGAATTCCAAGTGCATAGGCGCTCTGCCGAAGAGGCACCAACAGTGTTATCTATCGTCATTTGCGTTTCTTCGTTATTTTGATTCTTCAACTTATCTCACCAGTTTGGACCAGTCCGAAGTGGGCACATTTTCATGTTGTGTGATGGCACACTATCTAGTTCATTACAAACTAGCTTTTGCTTTCTCGGACATCCTTTGCCTGCATGATCATAGTGCATCTTACGATGAACCTTCCCCAGGGGGGAACCATACAGGTTTACCACGTTCCGCCATTAGAGCATGTGAACTTAGCCGCCCGCTATAGACCGAGAAGTTATGGTGGCTACGAGGAAGGTTACCCCCAGCTTCCTCCAACTTCTATGCCATGGTAACAGCCGCTTACCATGGGCTCGCCTCTGTCGATCTTTCAACACGGATTCAGATGTCTTCGGCATATTCACTACCTTGCGCTTACCCGGATCACGGCTTCCAGGAGGATTATTCACTTACGTTTCAAATCCCACACTTGCGTGTTTCGCTACTTTGTCCGATCCGCTCTTTATTCAGGATCGTAGGTTCATCCAGTAGCATGGATGGCGGTATCAGAGCACCGCAGCTCTAGTTGGCGACTTCGTGTCGCACGGGG
>NZ_JH413828.1:54676-91767 GCF_000162755.2 Legionella drancourtii LLAP12 | reverse complement strand
AGATATCCTCAGTTGTTTACTAGAAACATATTACCAAGAACTGCACCCCCAAATTTTCTTGTCACGACACCACTTAAAAGAACTTTGCTTAAAAGATATAACTCCATGATTACAGTATAGTACAATAATTATTTCCTGCGTAAACTCAGATCTAAAATAATTTTTGCTACGCACATGATAAATAAGTTGATGTTTTTTTGCATCATAGTACCAACTTCCAGGCACTGCCTTATCTGTTGAAGAATCAGGTATCCCAGCACTAAGTTGCTGAAATAAATCGGGTTTGTCCAGAAACGTACATTGCTGATCTTTGGATTCAGAGAGCAAATTTTGATAATGTAGCATTTGCTGCA
This sequence comes from Legionella drancourtii LLAP12, assembly GCF_000162755.2. Lineage (GTDB taxonomy): Bacteria > Pseudomonadota > Gammaproteobacteria > Legionellales > Legionellaceae > Legionella > Legionella drancourtii. Next base: position 91,414 of record NZ_JH413828.1, on the reverse strand, counting down.
TATTGAGCAGGTTAATTTCTACAGATACCTCTTCAATCGAGGCTTGGATTAGTTCAAAAAAACGTAAAAAAACGCCGATTAAAATTAAAATTAAAATAAGCACTATTCCACAATGATAGCGTGATAAGCGGTAGGATTTTCTCATTTCGTTCATTGTTGTTTCACCAACGAAGCCAAGTTCCACATGGGTAAGAATACACCTAGAGCTAGAATTAATACCATGCTGCCTATCACTACCAGCAATATTGGTTCTATGCTTTCACTCAAACGCACAATATCATAGTCGATTTCACGTTGATAATACTCAGCCACCTCATCAAGTAAACTATCAATAGTTCCGCTTTCCTCGCCTAGTACGATCATTTGAATAATTAAGGGCGGGAAAAGCTGTGTTTTTTCTATGGCTGCTGAAATGGTGTTTCCTCTAACAATTAATTCAGTTACCCCTTTGATTCTTTGCGCTACATAGGCATTATTGGTTGATGCGCCTACCATACTAATTCCATCAACAGCCGAAATCCCGGCGCGTAATACTAAGGCCAGTAGTCGCGCAAATCGTGTGAGCAGCATGCGGTGAATAAGCCATCCCACAACTGGAATTTTAAGCTGTAAACGCCCCCACACAAGTGCTCCAGCTGGTGAATGTATATATGCTCTTATACTAAGTATAATTAATACAGTAATGCCAATTAAGAGATACCAATAATTAATAATAAAATTGGAGATAGCCAATAGAATTCGTGTTGGTAAAGGTAAAATTCCGTGCATACTTGCATAGAGTTTAGCAAACGCAGGAATAACAAAGACGTTAATGATAAGTAGAGCAATAATAATTGCTGCGAATACCATTATTGGGTAGCGTAAAGCAGATTTTACTTTTTTGGTAATATCTACTTCTAATTCCAGATATTTTGCCAAATGCAGAAAAATATTATCCAGGTTACCGGTGTTTTCTCCGATAATAACTAAATTAAGAAAAAAAGTAGAAAAAATATTTGGAAATTGTGCCATAGCTACATTAAGTGAACTGCCTTTATTTAGGGTGATAACTATTTTTTGCAGCGCATCGGCTAGTGTTTTATTGCGAGTAGTCTCTCCGAGCCTTGTTATCGCGGTAGCTATGGGTATCCCTGCTCGGATTAGTGAATACATTTGCCGACAGAATATATGCAATTCATCAGGGGTAACTTTAGGAGCAAACCAAGCTATTTTTTGGTGCGTGGGGCTTGCTGTTTTAACGGTAGCTGCAGAAATATCCAACGGTATGAACCCCTCACTTATAAGCTGGTTAGCAAGGTCTTCCGCGTTGAGTGCATTTCGTTGACCGTTCACTGCTCTGCCTTGTTGATCGCGGGCACTGAAGTAATATTCTGGCATATGTTAGTCCTTTATTGAAACATGCTGGTCGGCAGCTAATAGCACATATCTAAGCGGATTTTTAGCCTGACCTTGCTTGTAACTGAGTATCTTTACTGCCGTATAAACTCTTCATCTAACTGACCTACTACCCTAATTGCTTCGGCAATTGATGTACTCCCTTTTTTCACGAGCTCCAATACTTCTGCAGATAAAGGATGATAGGTTTCACAGGCAAGAGCTGCTTTAACAAAACTGTTTGAGTCGTTTTGTCTTAAAGCCTTCAACATCTCCATATTTAGTTCTAAAAGTTCGTAGACGCCAATTCGTCCTAAATAGCCACGATAATTACATTCTGAGCATCCCTTCCCTTTCTTAAATGGTAGGGTTATATCTACATTCATTGATTCAAGCCAAACGAGTTCAGGTGGTTCTGGCTGGGCAATGAAAGAGCAATTTTTGCATAGACAGCGTACCAATCGTTGGCCAATAATTCCTTTGAGAGCCGCAGCGACCATATAACCCTCTGAACCCATGTCAATTAAGCGTGTTGCAGAAACGATGGCATCATTGGTATGCAAGGTGGCTAGTACTAAATGCCCGGTGATCGCGGCGCGCATTGCTATTTGTGCTGTTTCGGCATCGCGAATTTCCCCAACCATGATTACATCAGGATCTTGGCGTAACATAGCTCGAAGTACGCGTGCAAAGCTAAGATCGATCTTGGGGTTAACTTGTACTTGATTAACGCGTTCAATCCTGTATTCAATAGGATCCTCAACTGTTAATATTTTGCGCTCGGGTGAATTGAGGCGTTGTAATATGCTGTATAATGTGGTGGTTTTACCACTACCCGTGGGGCCTGTAACAAGAAGCATTCCATGTGGTTTCGAGTAAATTGTTTCGATACGCTGAATTATTTTCGGCTCTATACCCAACCGACTTAAATCAGTAATAGTGCTTGATTGATTTAATAAACGCATTACAACAGCTTCGCCATTGACGGTAGGAAGGGTTGATACCCGTACGTCAAATGATTTTCCTTTAATTTTAAAATTAAAACGTCCATCTTGTGGAATACGTTTTTCAGAAATGTCTAAATGAGCACGTAATTTTAAACGTTGAACCAAGGCGTTTAGAATGCGTTTATCATCTAAAATATTTTCATTTAATAGACCATCGACTCTAAAGCGAATACGTAGCGATTTTTCACCTGGTTCAATATGAATGTCCGAAGCACGTGCTTGAACAGCGTCACGAAATAAGGAGTTTAAGAGTTTAACTACAGGTGCTTGCTCTTCGTTTTCTTGTGACTCATCAAATAATTCATCAATATCTTCCTTATACTCTTCTAACATTTCTTCGGAAAGCTCATGGGCAAAATGCGAGATATCTTGGGTATGCCGATAAACGCGATCAAGTACTTTTAACAAGGCTAATTCGCTGACGACTGCCATTTTGATGGGGCGTTTGATTATTTTTGAGACGGCATCAAAGGCATTAATATCCTGTGGATCTGCCATTCCTACGATTAAGGTACCATCTTCCTCGCCTACAATAAGCGCACGAAAGCGTCGAGCATAGGTTTCAGGCAAAATCTTGGTAATACTTGGGTCGATTTCATAATGATTTAAATCGATATAGGCTATTCCAAGTTGGTTGGCGAAAAATTTTAAAACATCTTCTTCAGCAATAACTCCCATGCCAATTAAGGTGCGTCCGAATTTATCCCCTGATTTTTTTTGTAACTCAATGGCTTTATCAAGCGTTTCCTGGTTGATTAGGCCTTCGCGAAGCAATAATTCGCCAAGTCGAATTCGTTTCATAACTATCCTTGTAAGGCTTTCAAACGATTTTCAGCATAATCGCGCACCGTTGGCTCACTATCAGGATTTTGACTTGCACGAACATAAGCCTCAATCGCCTGGTTTGCTTTATGATTATGCTCTAAAGCAATCGCATAACCTAACCAATAGCGACTGTCATCTGGGTCTATTTGTAATAGAGATCGGTAAATATTTCCAGCTTCAAGAATTCGCCCTTCAGATTGAAGTGCTGCCGCTAAAGTACCATAAAAATCTGGGAAGGAGGTCATGGAGGGTCGTAACCTGTCAAAAGCTTAATTGCCTCTGTTGCTTTCCCTTGATCAAGAAATAACCGTGCTTTAACGGTAATAAGCGCTGCATCATTGGGCGAATATTTGAGTCCTTCGTTTATAACCTCGGCTGTATGTGTGAAATCCCCGCTGGACATATAAAGCAAAGCCAGGTTTTCGCGAACATCCGAGGCATTGGGTATCTTAAGCAGAATTTCTTGTAAAAGTGCTATGGCTTGGGCATCAAAACCTTTGTCTATGGCTTGGAGTGCTTTATTTAACTGCGCATCATGCCATTCATCAATTGTCGGTGCGGTGTATACTTTATTCACTGGCATAACAGACAGCTCATTTTGACTCTCTGGCCAGTCGTTTAACGTATCAGGTCTAGATATGGGTAATTGAATGCCAACTCGCAAAGATGCGGCTGAGGTTAATGGTTCAATATAGCTTATAAATACCGCTGACTCAGATGGGGTTTGAGGAGTCGGTTGTGGAATATTATTGATATCAATGGTGTTTCTTTCTGTTTCTGGAACACTTTTAGTAATTATAATGTTCTTCAGAACTAAATGTTTATTAAACAAAAACAAAGAACAAATAAGTGTAATTAATGCAAGACACAGTAATAAAATTTTTTGCGGTGATTTGCTTTTATTTGGCGTGAATGCTGGTGTAAACAAAGGCGTAATTTGTTTCGAAGGTTTCTGTCTGGCAAGATCATGTAACATCTCATTAAGTAAACTCATAAGGGTAATCCATATGCCAAATACACCATTAAAATTATACTAACACTTAACATCCCAATTCCAAAATAAGTTGTCAATGAGGATATCCATCCTGTATGTGAGGATTGTACTGTATCAGCTATAGCACGATTCACGGCGCGTCCATCAACGAGTGTTTTTCCTTGCCCATAGGCCACTAGTAGTGATTTATGACTAAGTATATTGAGCAAGCGCGGTAGACCCTGGCTAGCACGATATAAACGTCGTTGAGCTGTTTGCGTAAAAATACAGCCGTAAGTATATCCAGCCCGGGCAAGACGATGGCTTAAATATTTATTCAATTCATGACGTGCTAGAGGTTGTAAATGATAGGAAAAAGTAATACGTTGTTTTAATTGCCGTAATTCAACTTGTTCCAACTTGGTGTCTATTTCGGGTTGACCAAAAAGAACTACTTGCAGTAGTTTACGCTCTTCGGTTTCTAAATTAGTAAGCAGACGAATTGCTTCTAAACTGGCATCGGACAAAGCTTGAGCCTCATCAATAATGAGTACGGTATTTTTCCCTGCACGATGTAATTCCAACAAGCGCTGATTTATCGCCTCCAATAATTGATATTGTGTCCAGTTCTCATTCGGTTGCATACCTAATTCGCACGCAATAGAAAAACGCAAACCCTCTGCAGTTTGATCCGGATTAGGAATATAGGCTGTTATGTATTTTTCAGTTAAACAATTAAGTAATATTCGACATAATAAAGTTTTTCCTGTTCCTACCTCACCGACAATTTTGATAAAACCCTCACCTTGCGCCAAACTGAGCAAAAGCACATTTAAAGCTTCTTGATGTGTTGGAAGTTCACAGAAAAATTCTGTGTTAGGTGTGAGTGTAAACGGTGCTTTACTTAACTTAAAATGTTCTAAATACATCGCCATCTCCCTTTTTTAGCGCGTACCTAAATTTTCATTTGATTTAGGGCCTAGCATAATAGGTACTTCACCTTGAGTACCATAGATATCAGGCCTTCCACCAATATGAAAACCACGTTTAAGACCGGCAATACGGCGCGCACTGACCGTGAGGTCATGGTTGGTATTTTTCCCATTGACCAAGGTTGGTCTTAATAAAATTACAAGTTCGCTTTTCTGTGATGTCTGTTTTGTTGCCCGCACTAAAGTGCCTAGAAAAGGTATATTGCCAAACCAAGGAACTTGTCCTATACCTTCAGAGGTTGTATCTTGCATCAAACCGCCAATAACTACTACCTGCCCTGTTTTAGCATGTACTATAGTATCTGATTCACGGATGGTGCTATTTGCTAAAGGTAAGTTAAGAATACCTCCTTGCGTCCCCAAATCGATAACTTTGCGTTGGTCTTTCACTAAACTTACTGTTGGGTGTACATGTAGTGTTACTTGGCCATTGGCATCAATTTGTGGCGTAACGTCCAAAGTAATGCCTGAGAAAAAAGGCGTCAAATTAACGTTTAAGATAGGCTGCGTAACAAGACTTGAGGTGACAATATTTTGGTTTTGTGACACATTAGTAACAAAAAACTCATCAAATCCGACTTTAATGGCGGCACTTTGATTATTCATTGCCGATACCCGAGGACTGGAGAGTACTTGAACATTACCCTGGGTTTCTAATGCTTGAATCACTGAGGTAAAGTCTTTGGGATTCCAGTGTACATCAACATCAAAGGCACTAGGAAAATCTGCCTGAGCAATATCAACTTCTGGGAAGTTACTTAACGCATTGAGCGATGCGCCAAAAAGTTTCCAATTGATTCCCATCTGGAACTGATTATTCAGATTGACTTCAAGTATCTTGGCTTCAAGAATGACTTGTCGGTCCATACTGTTTTGCACCATGTCAAGATAACGCTCTACTTGTTTGAGTTCTCTGGGGGCAGCATATACGACGACTAAACCGGCCACGGGGTTCACGGTCACTGAACGGCCACCAGTTTTACCAATCATGTTCTGAAGTGTCAGTTGCAGTGATTTCCAAAAATCAATATTACTTTTGGTTTCAACATCGCCAATGACAGCGCTGTAGTTTTGAGTATTATTATTGTTAATCGTGGTAGTGCTACTGGTATTTGTACCGGTGCCGCCAGAAATTCCTGCTGCGGTAACCTCACCTGAACTTACGGTCATATTTGACCGGCTTTTTCGCTGCAGTTCCAGATAATTTACTTTATATATCTGGGTTCTTAGCGTATTGGGTAATATTTCATAGCCACCGGGGATGGCATTATAGGAATACCCATACGTATCCTCCAGGGCTTGAAGGACTTGTTCTACCGTGACTCGTTTTAAGCTTAGGGTAATATTGCCCTTAATCTCCGGACTCACGACCATGTTGGTCGACGTGTCTGCAACAAGCCCCATATAAAAGGCTTGTGCTGGTACATTTTTAACGGCTATGTCAAAGCGTTGTGGTCCACCGCGAGAGCGGGCATCACGAATTTTCAGACTTGGAAGCAGCGCTCTCACCGCACTTCCTCGTCCCTTGGTGTGATCTGAGCGCATTGCTATTTTATTGTTTGCAATACCTTGTTGTAAGACTTTACTCATTTCATCAACGGCTGTTCCTTTAATCGGTGCATGAGTATGGCAAGCGGCTAGTAGCAAACTAATAATGATTATCCCTGTTCTCGTCAATGAGTTTTCCACAATCGTCCGCCAAATAAGTATAAAATCTTCTTATGTCCTGCGTAAAACAATACCACATGATTTTTGTCAATAGCAAGGACTCGTGCACCTTCAATAGTACTTCCTGTTCCAACCAATTTGTTATTAATCATGGCCAGTCGTCTTATTGGACTAATTAATATGCTTTGCAGATTAAAGTCCTCTTCATCTGCAGTGGATTGGTGAATTATAGAGCTGATGAGTGGTTTTGTTGGATCATGCATTTCCGCTTTACTGACGTTAATAAAAAGCAGGTTAAGAATAAGAAAGCTGAACCAAATAAATTGTTTTTTTGTGGTCATTCGTTATGTCCCGGAGTCACTATCAGTTGAGTACTTTGAGGTTTTAACGTGTAAAATTCGACCGTAGCTATCCCTTCAGGGTAGGTTGTCACCGTATAATCAAATTTATCCCAATAAAGCTGCCAGGGTAATTGCTCTAAATGTTGCAAATAATTCATAATCGGAAAATAAGTACCTCGTATAATCAAGCGATAATGAGTGGCTTGTAAGGATAATGGAACAACAGGTATCTGGGCTGGAGGCGTTTGAGGTGTTGTTGTAATCGGAGCAATTGGGGGGGGCACCGTACTAAAATCGTCGATGGTTACTCCTAGAGTTTGTTTTAGCATATCATGCAATAGTTTTGCTAAATTACGGCTACTGATATAGCGCTCATTATAACGGGTAATTTCTTTATTAAGCTTGGCAAGCTTTGTAGTTAATTCATTAAAATGTTTGATAATTCCCGCGGTGTTTGGATTGCTAATCAAGATAGAAATAATCATTTTCTTTTGCGTTAACGCATCAATTTGTCCTTGCACCTTTTCAGTCTTTTGGTTTAATTCATTTATTGAATTTGTTTGCGGCTCCCAAATAACTAAAAACCAGAAAGTAAAAAGGATTATCACCGTAATGAACAGTAAAAGCACTTTGTCGCGTTCACTCAGATGCGTAATTTTTTGTTTTAATTGATAGAGTTGTTTGGCATAAAAAAACTTGAGATTCATGCAATTTACTCCTTGGGTTTTTTAGTTGCCGGGGCTGTTTGTTCAATAATGTTTTCTTCCGCTGAGCCAAGATCCTTTGTTGCAATAGAGAATTTCAAATAAGGATGATTTTTAATTGTTTTTACAAAGAATAAATTGAAGGCTTCCTGCTTAAAGGCATCAGTGTCTAATAGACTGCTCATGAATTCTGGTACTGCATCAGGACGAGTTGAATAGCCATTTAAAGTAACACTGCCAGAGTCATGGTTAATTTGAATTTGATTTAACCATAAAGTATTCGGTGTTTTTTGTGCCAAATCGCGTAAATATTCAGAAAAACCACGTCGATTGATGAGGTGCTGCAGAGAGTCAAGTTCTGCTTTTTTGGCCTGAAATTTGTCCTCCAGATCTTTAACTCGGTTTACAAAAGGAATATCACTAGCTAACAAGGGGTAATCTTTCGCTATTTTATCGTAGGCTTGTTGTGCAATGATCAGGTTTTTATGGGCTTCATCTAATGACTTGTATGCTTGGTAATGATTTAATCCAGCAATCATGGAGATAAGCGCTAAAACCACCAAGGTACCAAGGATCGCTAATCCCATAATAAAAGGGGACAATCGCGAGGTGCTTTTAGGCAGGGTTTTAAGAAAATTGACTGATTGTTGCATTATCAATTCGATCCATTCAAGAACATTAGTGCGCCACCAACGGCATAAAAAATCTTACTCATGATTTCAGGAGCAATAGGCTCTGAGGCAAATAAGAGGTTGATATCTAATAATCGTACGTCCTTGTCCAGTTCCTTTTGTAAGAAAATAAGAAGATTTTTTGCTTCATAGAAGCTGGGAGTAAAAAAGATTTGTTTCGGCTCAGGTAGTTTGAGTTCGATTAAACAATAGTCAATGCTGCGCTGAATTTCTAACAACATATCCTGGTTTGCAGAACTATCTGCCTGGATGATGCTTGGACTCATGGGTAATGTACGAAAGAGATATAAATCATGTTGGTAATGCACATGAAGTTGACAAAGCTCTTCATCATAACTAATTACTATGGATGGCGCGTCGCTTAATAATGGATAGCGTGTCAAAATTTTACTTAAAGCTAATTCACTGATGCTAATAGATGCAACATTCAGTAGACAACTTTCCAGCATAGCTACTTTATTAATTAATGCAGATAACAAGGTAACGGTAACAAACGTTTTTTTTCTTTTTCCGCCGGCTCCATGTGGCGGCACTGTAAATGCATCTACGGCAATATCATTTAAGGGATAATCAATCAGCCCTTTAAGTTGCCAACGTAAGGCTTTTGCTATTTCATCCTCAGCAACATCAGGCATGTCCATTAAGATTAATTGGTAAAGGTTGGGAGCGAGAATAACTTGACAGGAATGCCCAACCAGATAATGTTTATTAACATCTTCAGCCAAGCATTGAGCAATGAGAAGCGGTGATGGAGCACTAAAATAATGCTCTTCATAAAAACCAATGTGTTGCGCATTTTCAAGGCCAACAAGCGAATATCCATAATCACTTAGAAAACAAGCCAGTGGTGGCTGCGCTTTCGGTTTACCTATGCCAAACATGCATCATCCTGATTATTGTTTATAAGTGTAGTGTAACTGAGCTATTTTTAATTGTCGATTGATATGGTATTGATAATTATATCGATTGCATTGGTTTAAGAAATCAATTGACATGCCATGCGAACAACGCTTATTACATATTATTTAAGAAAACAGTATTGATTAGCGGCACCGTTTCATTACCATTACTTAACGTCATATTTATAGTTACTGCTTGAACGGCAGTCAGCGTTGCGGTTGCACTAAAGTTAGATTGGTAATAACTAAGTGAAAAACTGGTCATTTGATTACTCAGGGTTTGGGCTGAAGTGCCAGTTCTTGTCAAGATTGGGGTTGACCAGTTGTAAGAAATAGTTAAACCACCGGTTGTTGTAAATGTAACACTTGATGCATTTATAGCCGAAAAACTACTTGCCTGCTGAAGCTCTTTACTCATCCGTGTCATCGCCAGCGTTGCCTGGTTGCTTAACGCGGTAACTTTTACACCGGTAAAATAGTTAGTAAAGCCAGCACTCAACATCATCGCGGCCGAAGACACAATGATTCCGGTGATAAGCATGACAATAATCATTTCAATGAGGGTAAATCCTTTAATTTTTCGCATAGTCATAGATACTCACGTTGATAACCGCATTTCCAGCTCCCGTAACATTAATGGTAATTGTTTTGGGGTTGGAACCTGAAATCGTTGGTGTGCTGACGGTAAAATTATTTGCGGTAGCATAGGTTGCTAAAGGAGTACATATGGCCAGGCTTGGTGTCGTAGTGCATGGGTCGCTTAGTGCGGCATAGCCATTTATCGCGCGGTTCATTAAAATAATTTGCATACGTGCATTAGCTAAAAAGCTTGCTTCGGGAAGCACTCTGGGTATGCCACTGTAACGTTGGGCCTGATTTATGCCAATTAATAATCCGCTGGCAATAATCCCGATTATAATTATAAAGGTGATGAGTTCAATGAGAGAGAAGCCCTGTTGTTTCAGTTTCACGATGGTATTCCCCTTATTGATTATGCCATACGGTAGGTGTTACCGCAGAGCCTGTCCCCGTTCCCGAAGTCCCACTTACTGAATTAAGTGTGTAGTTTGCTGGAAGTGGGATGGCAGTCCAGGCACTACCTGTATAGCGATAAGCTAGAGTCCCCGCACCAACAGCCAGACAATCGTTTGTCGCATTACAATGAACCGCAAGTAAGTTGAGGGTTCCAGGAGATGATTGCGCCACACAGGAGCTTGCTGAGGTCATAGGCAGGCTGCAATTAAAAATAACACCATTATTTCCTACAACAACACACATCATGGTGCTTGGGCAATGAACCGCATTAAGGGATTGTCCCGAAATATAAAAAGTGTTCCATGAATAACCATTATAATAATGAACAGCCCCAACGCTGCGAACTAGCACACAACTATTGGATTGGGCACAGTCGATACCATTTAAGGTGCCCCCTATATTCGTCCGATTGCTAAATGGAGCAGTAGAAGTCACTGGAAAACTAAAAAGGTCATTTTGAGCTAGAGCAAAGCATTGGTCACTAATACAGCACACACCATAAAGTGGTGTATTCCCCATATTCTTGGCATCATAAGCTGCTCCAGTTCCGGTATAATACATCAGTGGCCATGGTGGCGCTTTTTCTTGGCCAACTATCCAGCATAGTGTTGGATGGTTGGGTAGGTCACACGAAACTTCCTGGAAATCCGCGCTACTTACAGTTCCCAGTAGTGACCAGGAGCTGCCGTTAAATTGATATATAGAGCTCACATGTGAGGTGTTAGAACCTACAGCCAAACCAAAAGTGGCGCTCATATCAATTCCTCTAAAGGTAAACCCACTTGCGGCAGTCAACGCAGTTGACCATGAGCTCCCGTTATAGTTAAGAATAACGCCAGCTGTACCTTGCGTTCCTACCGCATAATAGTTGGCGCCACTGGACAATAATACAGCTTGGGTAAGCATCACCTCACCATTAGGTGAACTTAGAGAGGGGGCGCCGCCCTGGCTACTAATTATATATTGTGCCTGACTTACAGAAGCACCTAACGCGTGGGTTGCCGCTGCTGTTCCATTTTGTCCTCGGCGGGCGTTTAGCAAGGTGGTTCCACTGATCCCATCATAGTAAATCATTTCTGAATCTATGCTTATGGCTCCAAAGGTCGCAAAATTAGCAACTGATGCAAGTGGAATGGACGTGGATAATGCGCTCAGGGTGTTTGTCGTTGTTGTTAGCGCGGTATTTTTAGTACAATTGTATTGATATTCCCCTTGGCCTGTAACCGTAACAATTGAACTCCAGCTACTACTGCAAGTACCTAATGACAATTGGTAGCTCCCATTTTCAATGCCTGTTTGTGCTAGATCATAGGCATAATTAGCAGAAATAATACTTATAGATGAAGATGTTCCAACAAAAATCATGGAGACAAACGCAACAGCAAGTCCTGCAATGACAACCAGTAAAAGCGCGATAACCAACATTAAAAATCCAGATTGTTTAGCCATTAACGAACCCCGTTTCTGCAGAAACTGTAAGTGTATTCGTGCCAACTCCTGAGGCGCTAATGATTACCGTTGCACCTGATGCTGGAACCCCCATGGAATTAAAGGTGATGCTTACTGCAGACAGCGTGACTCCAGTTGGCATCGTGACTGAGTAGGCGCCTGCTGGAGGAGGAGGAGAGATAGTGTAACCATTGGCTGAAATAACAATACTGTAACTCGTATTTAAGCTTGTTGCTAAAGTTTGGGTATAACGTATATCTCGCCTAAGTTGCTCTGTAACAGAAGACAAGCTATAGGTCGATGTTGATGGTAATTTTATCCCGACAAACAACACCATAATAACGATAATCAGCATGACGATAATGAGTTCAATAAGGGTAAAGCCATGAGTTCGTTGCATTATTAAAGTGCCCTATAATTAAATTGCTCTCCCTGGCCCTCTGCAAGAGGTTCTATTATCTCTATCATATTTACCAAATAGAGTATAGCCGACAATAAGTAATTGTTATTTCTCTGTTTAAAAAAGTATAAATGCTTAAACTTGGAAAATAACCCATCTTTGGTCTAGCATAAAATTATACAGGATGGATTATGATCAAATAAGACAGGGAAAAATAATGAAAAAAATAATAGTTGTTTTCTTCATTGTCGTGTCATCAATTTTGCTCGGTAGTTGTGAAACAATGTGTTGCGATGATGGTCGAGGGCACTGTTGTCAAACAGGAAGCCATACTTGTCCTTATACCGGGTACAATGCTTGGTGGTATTAGGAGCCATTGATCGTTCTGCTATCTTGGCCAAAATGAGTCACTTTTCTGTGCTCCAATACGCAAAAATCAACCAATCTTGGCTCAATCTGGCAAAATGTCAACAGAGCCGAAGAGAATTTAAAAAATAAATAGAATCTTTTATTTACCAAATGCTTGATTAGGGTATAATGCATATCAATTAATCAATGCATTAACCAGTTTTCCTGGCGACAATAGCGGTTTGGAACCACCTGAATCCATCTCGAACTCAGAAGTGAAACGAACATGCGCCAATGATAGTGTGAGGTTTCCTCATGTGAAAGTAGGTCATCGCCAGGGTTTTATTTTAATAAAAAAGCGGCTAACTGCCGCTTTTTTTGTCTCTGAATTTTCTATGCCTATCACTAATTTGTGGGGATTAAGTTAATATAAATTTCGGATAAGATATTTCTTACCCCGTCTATCGATCTGGTCGGGCTGAGGCGGCGCGTAGCGCTGTTCCGAGTTCTTATCCATAACTGATGTTAACTTAATGGCAGTGGAGCACCTGGTTTTGCTGCATTACACCTGGCTGGAAAAATTAGTACTGATCCAAATACTTATCCTTTAAGCGGACATAATGCTGGGCAGAATATTCTAACTGTTCCAATTCCTTATCGGTTAATTTTCTCGCCATGCGCGCAGGATTTCCCAGGTATAAATGCCCACTTTCTAATATTTTTCCAGGTGTCACTACACTTCCTGCTGCAACCATAACGTGATGTTGAATATGAACCGCATCCAAAATCAGGGCGCCCATACCAATTAGACAATAATCATCAATGCTACAGCCGTGTAACACGGCTTGGTGGCCAATAGTAATTCCTTGACTTAAAATCAAGGGTTTACCACCGTTAGAATAAGGCCCGTCATGGGTAACATGCAGGATTGCGCCATCTTGGATACTGCAGGCATTACCTATTTGAATGGAATTGACATCACCACGGATGACGGCCATAGGCCAAACAGAGACATCATTTCCTAAACGTACATCGCCAATAACCGCTGCTTGTGGATCGATATAAACACCAGTTCCTAAAATGGGTGATTTGCCCTGAAAGTCACGAATTGCATTATTCATCTTAATTACACCATAGTTACAAATTCTTCGGCGCTGGTTGGGTGAATGGCAACGGTATTATCAAAATCCTTTTTACACACGCCCATTTTTACGGCCACCCCAAAACCTTGCAACATTTCATCTGCACCTAATCCAATAACGTGCAGGCCAATAATTTTTTCTTCCTTACCTAAAGTGACCAATTTCATTACGGTAGGAATCTTCTTATCACTTGAAGCATAGTACATGGGCGTAAACCGTGTTTGATAGATTTTAATTTGTTCTTTGCCATAGCGTTGAATCGCTGCTTCTTCAGTAAATCCTACTGTTCCTATAGGAGGGTGGCTAAATACCACCGATGAAATAAAATCATAATTCAAACAGGCTTCTGGTTGCTGACCAAACAAGCGATCCGCTAGGCGACGACCAGCAGCAACCGCAACCGGAGTTAGGGCAGGGGCATTCGTAACATCACCAAGCGCATAAATGCCTTGAGTACTGGTATTTTGATACGCATCGACAAGGACGAGGCCATGCTCATCCGTTTTAACCTGGACACTCGCTAAATTTAACGTATGGGTTCTTGGTTTTCTGCCTACGGCAGCAATAATGACATCGATATTATGAATCATTGAACCACTTTGGCAGACAATGGTTTTGCGACCATCACTGTGTAAGCTAATCTCACATGCTTTATGATTTGGATGAATATGAATGCCTTGTTGTTGCATCACTTCGAGCAACGTATCGCTTAAAACAACGTCAAAGCGACTTAGTGGTTTTGACCCACGCATTAATAAATGGGTTTCAGAACCCAGACCATTTAATACACCAGCAAGCTCCACACCAATGTAACCACTGCCAATAATCGCTACTTTTTCAGGTTGTTTGCTTAGTGCAAAAAAGCCATCAGAGTCGATGGCATGCTGCATGCCATTTACCGCAGGAATAATTGGCTCACCGCCCGTCGCGATAATAATATGAGGGGCTTCATAAATGTGTTCATTCACCATAACTGAATGTGTGTCATGAAATACGCCCATGCCGTTTAGGCGCGTAATATTAAATTGAGCAAAACGCTTGGCGTAGTTTTCACGAAGATGTTCAATATAGGCACTACGTTTCGTAACTAGATTATTCCAATCTAATTTTACGGTTACGGGATCAAAACCAAAGTCGGTCGCATGATGCATTGTCTCCGCCATCATGGAGGCATTAAACATGATTTTTTTCGGAACACAGCCTAGGTTAACGCAGGTACCACCTAAATAACTAGGCTCGACTACGGCAACCTTGGCACCATGTCTGGCTGCACGCACCGCACTGGCGATGCCACCGCTGCCCCCACCAATCACGATAAGATCAAATTGATTGTTTTTCATAGATATTTCTCGAAAAATAAGATTATAGTAACAAGAATTAGATACGCAACCAACAGATTATTCTTCCAATTTTTAAGGAGAATCGTGCTTGCGCTTAATTAACTGGATAAGTTTTTCGGCATGCAGCATCAGGCACCTTAGGGCTTTTGACGCCGTAAAATAAGCCGCGATCTAAGGCATCACATACTTGATCAACACTTAATTTGTCCATACATTGAGCTAGAGTTTCCTGTTGACAGTCAGGGAAAATAGCATCTGTGCTGCCGAGTGCGTGGTATTGTTGATTATTCCATTTATGCAAGAAACTGGTGTAGTAGGTAGTAAAATTTCTAACTTTCAGGTCTTGATTCAGACTAAATATTTTCATACCTGGATTATTATGATGATTACGGCTGATGCTTGGCGTTGAATAGGAATAGATGTTAACGCCATTGCCTAAGTGAATTTTTCTAAATTCATCCATATGCGTATGCGAGCTGATTAGCGTAATTTGCCCATAGCGCGGTTGGTATTGAGCCAAGATTTTTATAAATCGCTCGGTGTATTGAGGATACCAAATGGGGGCGCCAAGATAGGATTTTCCCGGGGGTTCATGCATGGCAATTAATAATTGTTTGGCGCTGTTATTTTTTAATTGTTGTTCTAACCAGGCAAGTTGCTCTAAGGCATCTTGTTCTTGATTGGCATAGGTGGTGAAAAAAATTCTTTTTAACCAGGGGATTTTTGTCCATTGAGTCGCATTTAGGGCAATGAGAATAATGTCTTTGTTTTGTGGAATAACGTAGCTGGAGTAATAACCGTGATGAGACATATGACGGCCATCGATCACCAAGCCATCGCAATGAGCGCAAGCGCCATTCCAGTCTGTAGCATAAGATAATGGGGAAATGCCATTGAGTTCAAAGGGTTGATAGTTGCCTTGTAGTGAATCATTATTGCCAGCAATGTAAAATAATGGTTTCGCGGTTACATCGCTTTGATAGAGTCCTTGAAAGACGATTTTTTCATACTCTTTTTTCTGAGCATTGAACACTGAATGGGTGGGAATATCACCTAAAAAAAGAATGAAATCGATGTTTGGGCTTAACTCTTTAATTTTATCCAGGGTAATTTTTAGAAATTCAGGTCCCGTGTCTTGGCCCTCATTGGCGGTATTTTCACTACCGTAATGAATATCACTTAGCGTTAAAAATTGCGGCGTTGCATAGACAGCATGAATCAGGACTAATGTAATTAGAATAATTTTACAGATTAAATTCAATTGGGCTCCGTTATTCATCATTTGACCTAATTTAATGCCTCAAGCCGCTTCTTTAATGGTCCACGTTCTTTGGCTCTGATTTGTGGCATCAGAGGCTTTTATCCAGAGTAACAGTGGTTTTCCTGTTGGCTTAATTGCTAAAGTTTGCGATGATAATAGCACTGCAAAAGGGTATTTTTGCGCTACTGATTGCAGTGAGGTCCAAACCTTTCCGGCATCCGCCTGACTGTCATTTACAATTAGCTCATTGCCGCGATACATGATGTTCACCGCTTGGCCTTTAAGCGCTGTGCGTATAGCGAACTCCAATCGTCGCCATCTGGCTTGATGGGATTTTTGCCGCTCTGCTTGCGTTGGATTTAATTGGAAGTTTATCCGCTTATGGGCTGAAAAAATCTGGCTTAAGCGACTAGCAACCGGATTTAACTGCAGAAAATAAGTACATATGGCATCCAAGACCGGGCGTCCTGGACCCGCTGATGTGCCGGGCTTTCTATTGATGTACATGGCAAAAGCCAAGGTATGGCCGTTTGACGTATATAAGTACCCCGACAGACTATTTATTCCCGTCATGGTGCCTGTTTTCGCACGCACAAAACCTTGCTGTGTTGGCACCCTGAATCTCTTTTGTAAGGTACCGTCTCGTCCAGAAACAGGTAAGGCCGAGATGTATTCATAGGATAAAGGGAAGCGTTGGTGGAGGAAGGTTAATAGGGAGATGGTTTGTTCCGGCGTTACTAAACTGTAACGCGATAATCCAGAACCATCGGTAAATACGGCGTTTTTAAAATCAATTCCTGTTTGCGCTTGCAAAAAATTTTTAATGAGTGGTTCGGCACCTTTCCAGTTTACTGGTGAGCCATTTAGTTTTGCGGCGGCATGTAAATATAAGCTGTCGGCATATAAATTATCAGAAGGCTTTAAGGTGTCAGCCATTAATTCGGATAAGGCTTTAGAATATTGGGTTGCAATTAATATTGAACCAGCAGGGGCGGTACCTAATTGCACCTCACCATTGAGTTGAATGTTTGCACTGGCCAGATTATTTTTAATCATGCCTTGGGCGTAAGCGAGCGGATTTTTAATAGCCATACGTTGTTGTACTGCCCATTGGTCAACCCCTACACAACCACGAGCGGTTAAATGGTTGTCTTTGTCTAATGAAAAGCCAACCCCACAGCCTTTGGCACTGGCTTTGGTAGTTACCTGATTATTTATGCTAATGGCGCCCCCGCCATCATCCACTTCAACTACGGCTAGATCACCCGTATGAGCCCCGGGGTTTACGGTTACGGTTAAGCGATTTGCATCAACCATCACTGGAGCAGTGGGGGCACCATAACTATAAGACAAGTCAGATGTGAGCCAACCAGGAGGATAGGCATCAACTTGAGCCAGGCTACTGTCAATGTATACATTGCCTTGGATGGTATTAATATTCCAATCTTTAAGCGACGACAGTAATTTCTTTAAATCTTCGCGAGAAAAGGATGGATCGCCACTAAGTTGCACATAAACATTCCCTTGTAAGACACCTTGCTGTACTTTTCCTGAGCTAAGGCTTAGTTGATTTTTAAAATGATAGTCGGGTCCAAGCACCATAAGTGCGGCGGCCTCAGAAAATAATTTCATATTGCTGGCGGGGATAAACAACTTTTGGGCGTTACGACGATATAATGTTTCGCCTGAATTTAAATCAACAACGACCATTCCGAGATTAACCTGTGGATTAACCCGTTGAATTAATTTATCTACTTCACCTTGTACACTGGCACATTGCGATCCCGACCATAATGCCCATAAACAGAAGCCAGTTAATGTCCGTTTCATCAATGTAGGTTCCTTAAAATTAGTAGGGTCTATAGCCCTTGTCATCGACGATACCGTGATTTTAAATCATGAATAAAGGATGATGTATCGTTGTTTTTATTATTTGCTTAATCATAGCGTAAGCCTAAGCGCTCCAAAAGTCCTGCGAGGGTATCATTATCAAAAAATTTCACTTGCAGCCATCCGCCATCTTCATTATCGGTTACTATTTGTACGGGCGCGCCAACCTGCTCGGCTAAAATCGTTTGTAGACGTTCAATGTCACGGTCTTTTTTGGCATTCTTTGGCACCGCAATAGCTTGGTTTTTTTGTTCTTTTACCGCGTGTTCTAACTGTCTGACTGACCATTGTCCTTCTATCGCTTGTTCGGCAAGGTATTCCTGTTGCACTGGATTTAAGCCCACGAGCATTCGCGCATGGCCTAAGGATAGTGTTTTATTGCGAAGGTGCTCTTTCACGTACCCGGTTAAACTAAGCAAGCGTAGAATGTTGGCAACATGGCTGCGTGATTTTCCTACCAACGTTGCGATCTCCTCTTGATGATAATGAAATTCATCCATTAAACGACGATAGGCACTGGCTTCTTCAATCAGGTTTAAGTCTTCACGTTGAATGTTTTCAACTAAAGTTAATGCACAGGCTTGCTTGTCAGTATAGTTACCTATAAGACAGGGGACTTGCTGCATGCCGGCCAATTTTGCCGCGCGCCAGCGCCGTTCACCCGCAATAATTTCATAACGTTCTTTGGCGATGCTTCTGACGATGAGTGGTTCGATTAATCCTTGTGAGGCAATTGACTGAGCAAGCTCTGCTAAAGCCGCAGAATTAAAATCTTGCCGAGGCTGGTATTGGCCAGCTTGGATGTTGTCTATCGGAATTTGTTGAAATTCAGTGTGCATTTAAAAATACTGAATGAATACGTTGGTTCATTGTTTCATATCTGCACGGGAATGAACATCGTTTTGTGCTATAAACCTCGGTGCCTGAGGCCAATGGCACTTGCTTTAGAAAAATATTTAACCATTTGATTTTATTTGCAAATTTACTTAAATAACGTGTCATTAGTATCGGAGGCAGTTTAAATCAGACCATAGACAATGGCTGAGATGGCAATAATACCCATAATGGTGGTGAACACATTACTGGCAACCGTATTTTTGTATTTCTGCATCGCTGGAATTGTGGCAATAGCATACATGGGCATGATGAATAACAGAATAGCAATTACCGGTCCGCCCAGCGTTTCAATAATTTTTAAGATATTCGGGTTTATGGTGGCGGTAATCCAGCAGGTTAGTACCATAAAGAGTTCAATAATTCGCTGTAGCTTGTGTTGGCTGATGGTTTTTCCTGATGATTTTAAGGCGTTAACAATAATGCTGCTTAAACCTTCTTTAGCGCCTAGATAATGCCCTAAAAAAGATTTAGAAATGGCGATGAAGGCAACGATTGGGGCAATGCAGGCAATCACGGGTGTTTTAAAATGATTTGCCAGATAAGATAAAATGGATATATTTTGTTGTTTGGCTTGCATTAAATCTTGCGGCGACAGGCTAAATATGCAACTGAATACAAAGAACATCACCGAAAAAACCATCATTAGGTGGCTGTATTTCATGATATTTGTACTGCGCTCATCCGCGTATTTACCGTAGAGCTCTTTCTGGCTTACGGCAAAAGAGGAAATAATCGGTGAGTGGTTAAATGAAAATACCATAACTGGAATTGCTAACCATAGGGTCATAAGTAAGCCGTGACCGCCGTTTGTTTGTAAGGAATTGCTTTGTTGGAGAATGGCATCATTCCAATTAGGGATTAAATACAAAGACAGGAAAAATAGGGTTATAGCAAAGGGATAAACTAATAATGACATTGATTTGACAATGATTTCCTGGCCAAAACGAATAATAGCCATGAGTGCAAGAATCAAGATGATGGCCAAAAGTGCTCGTGGCGGTGCGCTAATACCAATTTGGTTTACCAGAAAACTGTCGACGGTGTTGGTCATGGCGACACTATACATTAATAAAATTGGGTAAATGGCAAAGAAATACAATGCTGTTAGTATGCGCCCAGCAAAAACGCCAAAATGTTCTTCAACGACATCCGTAATATTATTTTGTGTGGAGGAACCGGACAAAACAAAGCGACATAGGGCTCGATGTGAATAGTAGGTCATTGGAAAGGCTAATATGGCCATGATAATTAAAGGCCAGATACCATTTAAACCGGCGTCAATTGGCAGAAACAGAGTTCCAGCGCCTACTGCTGTGCCGTAAAGACTTAACATCCATACTGTATCTTGTTTGCTCCATGGGGCCGTTTCTATTTTCGCTACTGCGGATGAAGGCACGGCAGTTGATTCATTTGATGACATTCCTATTACCTTAAGTTGCGATCGCTCAGCTAAAAAAACACGCAGATCGGTCATGAAGTTGTGCTATATTAGCTTTTATTGGCTAATAACTCAACAAAAGCTATTGGTTTGCACTCCCTTTCTTACTTAATACTACATCTAGATAGGGGCTGTAAAGTTTCAAAAGGTAGGAATTGTGGGAATTTAGTATCCTTGAGTCTTAGAGGGCATAAGCGTCAAATTAAGCTCTATCCCAAGGTTCCGCGATTCCAGAGCGCTCTCGTCTTTGTGCAAGCGCTCTGGAGTCTGCGGACAAGCCGCAGGGGAGTTTGACTCCTATAGTTATAGGGATGAAAAAGCAGATGTTAATATTCTAATTTGGTTCCATAGAGTCGATCTCCTGCATCACCTAAGCCAGGCATAATATAGCCTTTCTCATTCAATTGTTGATCAATTGCTGCCGTATATATAGGCACATCGGGGTGTTCTTCATGAAAGGCATTAATTCCTTCGGGGGCGGCAAGCAGACAGAGAAACTTGATGGATTTTGGTGTGCGCTCTTTAATTTCTTTAACGGCGGCTATAGCTGAGTTTCCTGTTGCTAACATTGGATCAACAACAATCACATCGCGATTATGGGTATGTTCTGGCAATTTAAGGTAATACTCAATTGCTTCCAGGGTTTTGGGATCACGATATAAACCGATATGACCTATTCTCGCGGTGGGAACAAGTTGTAACATGCCATCAACCAGGCCATTGCCAGCCCGTAAAATGGAAACAAAAACCATTTTTTTGCCTTTTAAGACCGGAGAGAGCATCCGCGTTAGCGGCGTTTCAATCTCTTCATATTCTACTTCCAGATCGCGCGTAATTTCATAAGCCAAAAAGCATGCTCACTTCATGCATTAAGGTACGAAATTTGACAGTGCTGGTATCTTTCTTACGCATAATGGTTAGTTTATGCTGGATTAATGGATGATTTATTACAACGACTTGTTGTGGATTTTGCATATTAACTCCATGTGTTTATGCCTTTTGATGAACCCTTTTTCATGAGTAAAAAAGGGGGCAAGGGGTTTAATCTAAAATACGGTGCCATCACTAATAATTTGTAGGGGCGGTGTGCCTTGGCTGCGTTTTTGGCGGGCAATGCGACGCCCTGCTTCCCAAGTACCTCCTTGTAAGATTTTTGCTAAGGGCAATTCTTGCGTATTTTTGTGCAGGTTTTTCCTGACTAAATCGGCTAATTCATCCAATAATGCCACTGTTAACGCGCGCCACTCGACAACAAGTTCTGAACTGGGCGCATAAGATTGCTTTAGCGCATCTTTATCTTTAAGACAAAGTAAGCCCATATCAATAAGTAAGCCACCATTACGGTATTCGGGCAAGCCCGTTAGTGCCTCTAAATGCGCTACGTTAATACCTGCTTGTTCCAATGGTTCAATTAATGAATAAGTTAACCATTGTGACAATTTGTGGAAGGGAACATATTCTGAACCAGGAGCATTTGTTTTTAAGGCCTGGTGTTGCCATACATCACCTAGCGGAACGCCATGAAACGTTAATCTGGCTGGCCAAATAGTGTTAAATGCGCCGAGGACCGCTTGAAAAATTTGTGCTGCTGTCACGTGATTGTTGGTAACTAAGGCACCGACGTAGGTGTAAAAATCACCTAAGCGTCCTTCTTGGCCAAAATAGGTGGTATCTTCTTGGATTGCACGACCTAAGCGGTTCAGTAAGGCAACGCGCCCAGCAATCCCTTCAAGAGGATTGCTCGCACTGACTTGAAATCCTTGGCCAAGATCTGCCGCACTAAATTTTACTAACCGCTGCACATCGACGCGTAATGGTTCTTTAGGGTTGGCACTAAACATACCGCTTTGATAGAGGAATAAGCTGGCTAGAGCCAGGCCTTCTGAACGTGAATATTCAACTCCGGTTTCTGGCTCTTTATAGCGCCAGGACTGGCCTGCACCAGCATCAAGCAGGACGCTAATAATTACCAGTTCATAAAAGATTTTACCCCGCTCGCTAGCTGGTAGCGTATCTAACTGTGCCCGCATTTTTTTTATGCGATCAACTCCCCCGGCTTCAAAATGCCGCCAGCGACTGTGATAGGGAATATCCAGATCAGGGTACTGCTCTTGAATAACCTCGGTAACAAATGAGGCCGTGGCTGCCATTTTCTTTGGCTCTAGAGCAAAATGGGTCAGTTTATCTTGTTTGGCAAGATTTAAGATGGCTTGCGCGCGCCTACGGATGGTACTTGGGTCGCGGAGCATAGTTAAAACTGGATTGCTTTCTTGTTGTTCCTTATTCATGAAGTTCACGTCCTTTGGTTTCTGCTAATTCATTGATGTCGACAATGCGATCTGGTGAATAATAACCCGCCGCACGTTTTGCGCTCATTTCTACCTGTGCATCAGGAGGCACCAGTTCATCAGGAATTTTGACACGTTCAATTACATTAATTCCTGATTTTTGTAAGGAATCAAATTTCATATTGGACATGGAAACAAAACGATGAATTTTTGTAATACCAAGCCAGTGTAACACATCGCACATTAATTCTTGGAAACGCATATCTTGCACCCCGGCTACACACTCAGTTCGTTCAAAATACTTGGCTGCTGTATCGCCGCCTTTTTGACGTTTACGCGCGTTATAAACTAGAAATTTAGTTACCTCACCTAAAGCACGTCCCTCTTTACGGTTGTAAACAATAAGGCCGGCCCCGCCTTTTTGGGCGGATTCAATACACAATTCAATGCCATGTGTTAGATAGGGCCTACAGGTACAAATATCGGAACCAAAAACATCTGAACCATTACATTCATCATGAATACGGCAAGTAAGTTCAATTTTAGGATCATGAATGGTCGTTACATCGCCAAAGAAATAAGCCGTTAAGCCACCAATTGGGGGTAAAAAAACATCCAGGTCTGTACGCGTCACCAGTTCTGGAAACATACCCGCAGTTTGTTCAAACAAAGTGCGTCGCAAGAATGACTCTGATATGGCGAAGCGTTCGGCGATGCCAGGTAAATACCAAACCGGTTCAATGGCTGCTTTGGTCACCGTAACATCCCCTGATTCTTTTAAGATTTTGCCATCGGGCTTGAGGCGACCTTGTTGCATGGCCGTATGTAATTCTGGGATGTTGATATGGGCTTTAGTGACCGCAATCGTTGGTCTAATATCATATCCTGCTTTAATTTCATCGGCAAATTCAGTGGCCACCAGATGTCCCCATGGATCCAATGAAATAATTTTCTGGGCATCATGCCATTGAGGATGTGGTCCTATTGCCACGGGCGGAGTTGTATCGGTTAAATCCGGTACGTGCTCTGGATCTAAAACGCCAGCGGCTACCGCCAGTGCGCGATAAACAGAGTAGGAGCCAGAGTGGGTACCAACTGCATTGCGATTGCGAATGTTGGTTAATGAGGCAATAATTGGTCCGCGCTCCTTAGCGTTTTCTGCCCCCCATTTTATTTTTAGAGAGGGGGCGGTCTGTCCGGAAGGATGTGATGATAAAACAATATGGCGTTTAGATTTTTTTTTTACATCTTCATGCGTCATGGTCTAATCCCTTAAATTAATTAGTTCCTAAGGCCTGTTTGGGAATTTATCATAGCAGAACGAGTTCGTGGGTAGAAGGTATGAATTTCAAATTGAATTGGACTTCTGTTCCCGTTATGATGAATTACTTTTTTTATTAATTATCTGGACACTTATGCTATGAATACCTTAATTATTTGCCTTTTTGTTGCGGTACTCTTGCCTTATCTGCTCAAGATGGTGGTGGGATATTTTATGCAAAAGGAAAGTGTCTATGATAATCATCACCCGCGTACGCAACAGGCACGTTTAGTCGGTATTGGCGCCCGCGCAGTTGCGGCTCATCAAAATGGTTTTGAGTCGTTATTGGTATTTGCTACCGCGGCACTCACGGCGCTGGCTACGAATCATGTAGGTGTCATGGTGCAGGTTTTGGCGGTTGTTTATATTGTGTCACGAATTATTTATAATGTTTTTTATTTGCAAGATTTAGCTTCATTAAGATCATTAACTTGGTTTGTTGGATTTCTCTGTTGTCTTGCTATTTTATTATCGTGCATGGTGTAATCTGTTTTTCAGCTGCGATAACGATTGTGGCTTGATGATTAGCAAGGATTTTTAATGCCTCTACGCGACAATCAAAAAGTACCTCTCTTATTTGTGTTTCTTGTGTTAATGCTTATGACGTTAATGCAAACGACCATGGATTTGTATGTCCCTTCATTACCCGCAATTACTAAAATTTTTCACAGTAATGCCGCGTCTATTCAGCTTACGCTGTCACTCTTTATGTTGGGTTTAGGCATTTCGCATATATTTTACGGACCTTTATCCGATAAAATTGGTCGTAAACCCCCGTTGGTGTTTGGTATTGGTTTAAGCATTTTCGGTAGTTTATGCTGTTTTCTTGCACCTTCGGTCTTGGTATTAATTATTGGTCGTTTTCTGCAAGGCTTCGGCATCGGGTGTTGTGGTTCGGTTGGGCGCTCTTTGGCTCGTGATCTTTTTACTGATAAATCCCTAGCGAAAATCGGTTCTTATGTGGGGATCGTGAGTATCTTCATTATGGTTGCTTCGCCTATTCTAGGTGGCTATAT
Source organism: Legionella drancourtii LLAP12 (assembly GCF_000162755.2). Lineage (GTDB taxonomy): Bacteria > Pseudomonadota > Gammaproteobacteria > Legionellales > Legionellaceae > Legionella > Legionella drancourtii. Next base: position 66,114 of record NZ_JH413828.1, on the reverse strand, counting down.
CCAAGAGCATTTTGGTTGGCGCGCCAATTTTTTATTTCTATTTTTTTTGGTTTGGTGATTTGGCTGGTGGCACTGCGAATTTTGTCGGAAACAAATAAACAGTTTAATCCCGATGCGACTAAAATAAAGGTGATGCGGGCAAATTATGCGACTTTGCTGCGATCTAAAATTTTCTTAGGCTACACTTTATGTGCTTGTTTTGCTAGCGCAGGACTTGTCTCTTATCTGACTATTGCGCCTTTTTTGTTTCAGGATGTTTTGCAACTAAGCCCAATTGAATTTGGTCAATTGACGGTCTTCATTGCGGGAGCTATTTGTCTTAGTGGCATTGTCAATAGCCAATTAGTGATGCGCAAAGGGGTATCTTATATGGTATTTATTGGCGTGGTGTTCATGATTATTGGTGGTTTGAGCATGTTGTGCTTGGCTTGGTGGGGAATGAAACATATCCTTGCTATTATGATCCCGGTTTCCTTATTTAGTGTGGGGGCCGGTTTTACTTTTATTAATGCTTTTGCTGGGGCGTTTCATCCTTTTCCGCAAATTGCGGGGACCGTAGGTGCTTTATATGCCAGCATGCAAGATTTAAGTGCAGCGTTGGCCAGTGGTTTTATTGCTGCACTCAAAGGCTATGGTCAATTTTCGCTGGCAGTGATCTTACTCATTTTAGGCTTAAGCTCTTTAGCAGCCTGGAGCTTAACTGCTCAAGAATATTAAGAGGCTACTAAAACGGCCATAAGGAGTGCGCATCTTATTTATCTTGTCGAGCAGATCATGATGTCTTGGGGATGCATGATGGTGTTCGCTAATGTGCACTGGCGGCCGGTTCTTTCTCCCTGACTTTTTCCTCTTCAGGCTAAATTTTACTTTGTGCTGATACCGCTTTTTCACATACTTTATGTAAAGCTGTCGCAATTTGTTTTAAATCCTTACTGGGCAAATGGTATTCTTTAGCAAAGTGCATGGGATCTGTAAAACTTAGCCATACTTGACCACTTTTATCCTGATTGACCATGATGCGTAAAGGCAAATCAAGTGCACTCGTAATATTTTCTTGCATTAATATGGTGCCTTTAGCTGGGTTGCCGATAATAAGAACCTCTGTGGGCAGAAGGGATTGATTGACCTTTTGCGCTTCGTCACCATGGTTAATATGCGCAAATATTTTTCCACCTTGTTGGTTAACAATGGCGGTTAAGCGGGCAATCGTTTCTTTTACAGAATAAGGACTTTGCATGGTTTCTGAGCCTAATCTACCTGTCGGCGCAGCAAGATTGTTATCAAAAGCGGCTGCAATTTTACGACCTAAAATATCTAAATCAGGCAAATTTTCTTTATTTGCTAAAAGGGTGACACACAAAAGTTCATTGGCGGCGGTAAAGCGGCTTAAAAATGCCGAGAAACCAGGAATTGCGCCTTTGATTTCCATGAGTCCTTGATGCCCAGGAAATAACCACCCCACATTACCAGGGATAACCTTTTTGTTGTCTAAGCTTGGGCTGTTATACAAAAAGGCCCTGTCTTCTGCATCTTTAACTAAAATAGAACCTGCCAGGCTAATGTCCCAGATGCTAATGTCTTCTGCGGACGCAATCACACCACTATTGGCAAAAGTAGATGTCCATGTTGTATGGGCTGCTGTCTTGTTATTTTTAGTATAACCCACAGCAAGTTCTGCTGGATCAATAAAGTTGGGATTCTGCAAAAACTCATTGTGTTTAAATGGATTACTGCCATTGTTTACTTCATTTTCAATGGTCTTTGCGTTCTTGATAAAGAATGTACGTTGTAAACCTACACGCTCAATTTGATTTTTAGTGACGTAAGCCTCATAACTCATGCCACTGGCTTCTTCGACAATCAGGCCAAGTAAATAAAAATTCGAGGCGCTGGTTTGCATTTCCGTGCCGGCATTAAATAATAACGGCTGCTTGCTAATTAACCGTACAATATCTGCGGGCTGATAGTGAGCGCTGTAAGTAAATTCTTCCTGCAGGGTATAATCAGCGATACCTGAACTATGAGTTAACAAGTGGCGAATGCTAATGTTGCCCCAGCTTTTAGGACTAAGCGGTACATAAGCCGTGATTAGGTCATCTAGCTTGAGTTTTCCTTCTTCTTTTAATTGCATGATGGCTACAGCAGTAAAAGCATTAGTTAATTGCCCTACGTTAAAGAGGGTACGGGTTGAAACCAGGCGTTTGGTTTCGGTGTCTGCGAGGCCATAACCGAGCACGCGTGTGATATATGGTGCTTGTACAATCGCTAAGGACAGTCCTGGAATCTCATTTTCTTCCATGTACTCAATGATAAGATCGTCTACTGATTTTCCCTGATAAAGCGTACGAAAGTTACCGCGGCCATTACGTACATAAGCGTTCATTATGGTTATCCTTATAAGTTCCTGATTGAACTAAAATCGGAGGCAGCCCATGACCAATATTAGTTTGCTTGCGTTGTCACCACCGCTGTATTATCAACTTTAGTGCCCACCTTAAACGCTAAAGGCATATAGGGAAGATTCACTAAGAACAGCACAATTATAAAAAATAATGCTGTACCGATATTTCCTTTTTGAATTCCTTCTCGTTCTTTATCCTTAGAAAACCAAGCTGTAATGGCATAAATTAAGCTATATAAAATAATTGCCACTTCGTAAATGACAATATTTATATCTAAAAAATATTCCCGGAAAACTCGGTACACCATCATTAAGCTCAGTAGCAATAAAACTACGCGGTAAATTTTTAGCGACAGACTTAACCAGTAAGGCGGGTGAGTTTCTGTTTCTACACTACCATCTTGATAATATGCATTAAAGAATAAAATACCAAGAGATACGAGTGCTATTAAAATAAATAAAGGATTAATGTGTTCTTCATTTGAAGCAGGGGAGTGGATTAAATAAAGAATAAAATACACCATGCTGATCAGAGCTAAAAAAGGGAATAAATAGTACATTATGCGCAGTAGTAAGAAACGTAAGCTATTAATGATGTTAATATTTTGTTGGCCGATACCTAAACCTATAAAAAATAACGTAACATTAGAAATTAAACGAAAATGCATGTTATCAATGTATAAAGTCCATAAATAATCACTACCCACAGTTTTAAAGATAAATGCGGCTAAAAGAATGAGTAAATTGGCTAAGGTTGCAAATAGCGAGCCGATAAATAATAACGGTATAGTATTCCATACGGCAGCAAATAAACTACTGTAATTAACGTGCCAAGTATTATCATGATGATAGGCATAGTGGAAGCAATGCGCCGCATAGGTAAATATAGGGAAAGCGCTGACAAAGAGAATCAAATGCTCTGGATTTGTAGGATTAAAATCAACTTTAATCGGGAGTAAGGGCAAAGAGAGGAACAGCGCGACGATAAAACTACTGGCAACTAAGCGAATAGGTTGCTTGTTATCATAAGTAAGCGCATACAAAAGGCAAAAAAGGCTGGTTAAGGCATAATAAAAGACAGTTCCATTTTCATTGCGGTATAACAAATCAAGTGTAAATCCTAAAAATAAACCCAGTAATGTAAATAGATAAATTCCTTTTTTAGATGTCATAATAGCTCTCCGCATCATCCTTATCTATAAGAATAGTTGATTTTACTCGTGATTGCTTGCTCACCGTTTACAATAAGTTCTAGGGTCTGTGTAAATTAAGCACGATCGGGTTATCTTATGTTTTATATGTGATTTGTAGTAAGATAAATCTCTTAAGTATGAATGAAGCACTATATGGAGTTTTATGCTGAGTAAACGAGAGCGTTTTCAACAATGGCGTGGTAATACGGTTAATGTTGAGCAAAAATATATCAATACTGCATCACTGATTAGTGACTACGTTGATTCAGTTGAAACTCTAGAAGAAATCAGATTAGCTTTTAGTGATGTTCATCCCAGTAAGTTTAAAGAGTTTGGGATGTTTAATGGGCGCTCTTTGGGGGCGGTCGTATTTTTTAAATTAGTTGTTGACGAAGCACGGGAACAATTTTACGCTGAATCAGGAGACACGCTGCTCTACCAAACCCTAACTGATTTAAATAACATGTTAATCTCTGCATATGATAGACCGAAGAATCTCTCTGGCAAAGAGGCTCGGGATATTTTTAATGCCATTAATACTTTGTTGCAGATAGATGATGCTTTTTTTGCAAATAAGAAACTAAGCAAAAATTTATTTTTCTCGCTCTATACCCTAGTACATCTTGTAGAGCCAGCGTTTAACTCCTTAGGTTTTATTGCTCTGGGGGTTGTGTCTACGCGTATTGATATCGCAGAAACACGAGTAGCTGCTCGAGCCTTACTTTTAAGGATAGCGGCTAAAGCGCAGTTGCTTGAGCCTAAAGAGGGTATAGGGCTTAATATTTTACAGCAAATGCATGGCTATTTTAATCAGCGTTATTTAAATATCATCAAGGATGAGCAGCCAGATGAAACTCCTAAGGGAGCCTCGGGGATTTTGTCCGATGGAGTACATCCTAAAACTTTAGCGATTTTACAAAAATTGTCCCTGCTTGAAGGGGAAATGCAGCAAATTTCAGCAAATATTACTCATTTTATTGCATTAAGAACGCATAAAGCAGAACTTGAGAGCAAAATACAAGCCATCAAGGCATTGTTGGATGCGACGACAACAAATGACCACCAAGTATTTGAGCGGAAATATTTTCTAGACTTACTGGCAACGAATCTGGAATCGTATCTGGTTTTTAGGGACAGCTTGTGCGGGGAACAAAAGGATTTATTCCTGGCAAAAATAGCGCGATTAGCTAAAGCGGTTGAAGCGCAAAACCTATCAATAAAAATAAATCATGGTCTAAGTTGGATTACTGCACCCTTTTCACGTATTTATCGTACGGCAGTACCTCAATTGCTGCAAGACATGATTACTGCGTGCGTGCCGGCCACTTTGGATAGTGAGTGTAAGGCCATGCTTAAAGAATTAGCCGCCAATTGTCTTGTGGAGTTAACAACAGAACTGGCAACACAAAACCAGCAACTTGAGCATCTAAGCAGGCAATTATTTGCTACAGAGGATAAATTAAAGCGCTCCATGTTTACTGAACCATTGTATACCCTGACGTCCTTGTGCCAAAAGACTGATGCGGCAAGACATGCGGTACATGCTTATCAGCAGCTATTTTTTTCCATAAAAGAAAACATGGATTTTCTACGTAAATATCAGGCGGATGCAAAAACTTTCGGCGAATTCATTCGTTTAAATAATAATTTTTGGGTTAAGTTGTCCAACTTTTTTGCGCAATTTCTTTCAATTTTTAAGACTGATACTGCACGAACGATTGATGCAGCGCGAGCGTGTCAACGCAACGTAGCGGCGTTAGCAGCAAAATATCAAAATGCAATAAGGCAAGAAATGCAACAGATTGATGATGACCCGAGTCTTGATGAAACGGTCAAAAATCAATTAAAAGAGCATTTCTCTGCAGAAATGAACGAGATTCATGTGCAGCAACCTAATAAAGCATTACTTAGAGCACGAGAGGTACGTTTGCTGATAATTAGTTTATCAAGGTTATTTGCTACACATCCCGAGCCCCGTGTTAAAAAATACACACCGGAATTTGCCACACCTACCGAAGATGTGTCCGGATTAGGAACATCCCCTCAACCATCATTATAGTCAGGTGGCGCAGCAGAACTCAGGAAGCCTGAGCAGCGATCAAAAGTAGGTTGGTACTGAGCTTGGATGTCTAACAATGGAGTGAAATGATCGCCTTCATGTTGGAGGACCGTACTTCGTTTAGCACTAATTTACATTAATTCCTTAACTTAATGGCAGTAGCATCAAAGCAGGGAGAGTCCTTATTGTCTTTATCGGGAATTGATTAGCCTACAAATAAACGCGTTTAATTCCACAGTAGTATTTCCAATTTTGAGCTATATTAATCAATACAGGACTGTAGAACAATAATTCAAAGGACACGTCATGAGCGCTCTTCTGCTATGGATTTTAGCAGTAACATCAGCATACTTACCGCCACTTCCTGTGGATTTTCCTCAGCAAAAAAAAGCAGCTACTGAAGATTTTCATCTTATTAGCGTAGTAGCACCTGTTTTAAGTGCTGGGCAAGTTAGTGCGCAAGCGATCAGTGACCTTGAGCTGATGCTGCACAATCAAGCACCAACTTTAAATCAGCAGGTGATTAATAAAGTATTAATGACCTTAAAATGCGCGACTGAGTACAATGTAGATCATAATAATATTTTGACCGTTATTGACTATTCTTTGCCTTCAAATGAAAAGCGTCTGTGGGTTTTTGATTTAAAAGAAAAAAAATTACTCTTTCATACCTATGTCTCTCATGGCATTAAATCTGGAGCCTTGGTTTCTAATTACTTCTCAAATAAATACAACAGTAAGGCCAGCAGTATTGGTGTTTATCAAACCCAAAAGGCCTATTATGGTCGCGATGGTCTTTCTTTACGATTGGATGGTTTGGATAGAAGTTTTAATGATAATGCTTCTAATCGCTCTGTTGTAATGCATTCAGGATGGTATGTAGAAGAGGGTTTTATCAAAAAATATGGCAGACCAGGACGTAGTTGGGGATGCCCTGCATTGCCATTAACCAATTCGCAAGCCATTATCAATACCATTAAAGATAAGTCCTTATTAGTGATTTATTACCCCAGTGACAACTGGTTTAGCAAATCACGATTTTTAAATTGCGATAAGCTTGCTGCAGCACAAATAACCAATAACTTTACCTTAGAGATACCGGCCACTGCTCCAGATGATCAACGGGATGCTATTTTGTTTGTCGGCAGTGGTTATAAAGGAAAACGTACTGAAAGCAACCCTGTTGCCGTGATTTCTGCGGATATGTACCAACGTATCTTTCACACCTCGGCACCACTCACCAGGATGCTGCGACGCCAGATTAATAGTGCGGAATACATTGCCTTAAGTAGGACAGAGCTTAATTATTTGGCCAATAACAGTAATGTGGCTACCGCGGAACAAGCGGAGGGTTTAAATGTAATTTCTTTTGTAATTCCCGTCATTAAAGAGGTTCGTGGTGGGTATTATGAGACACAAATGCAGATTGTCAATTTAGGTAAAATTAAAGAAGTTAAAGTAAATGGCGGCTCTCCCAGGGAAAACAATAGTGGCAACAGTTTTACTGTTTATTTTGAAGGTAAACCTGCGATTAATTTAAATGCAACCAGCCAGTTTATTCGCTGGGTAGGATTATAATCATGCTTGTACTTTATTGACGAAATATATTATATATACATATACTGAATAAATATTGTTCTTGATGGATATTATTAATGCATATTCCTGACCATTTTTATTATGTTGATAAACGGGAAACAACCTCATATACCCATAAACCTCAGGGTACTCTGGATGTTAGTCGATTAATTAAAAATAAAAAACCTTGGAAAAAAGCAAGTCTCGGGCGTGAACAACAGAATAAATCACTGATAATTGCAGACTGGACCGCAAGTGGTTGGTCAAACGACAAAACACAAGCCGTAAAGAAAATCCTTGAACAACTAATAGATGAAGGGTTTTCCATTTATATTTGGCAAGGCAATGAGGTCATACCACTAGAAAATGACGCTTATTTATATGAACATATAACCCCTGCTTTCACTAGTGACATCTCACGTGCTGCCGTTGTACAGCACCAGCTAACGCAAGATCAAGTGTGTATTTTAGATGATTATGAATTGCAATGCTTATTAAATAGTGAGGACCAGCCCAAAATTCGTAGGCTTTTCATAAAAGACTATATTACCCAAAACACAAAATCTCTTTTATCCGTTCTCAAAAAGGCAACGCCTCGACTTGAAGAAATTATTCATGATGAATTCTCGATAAAGGCCAATGAGGCTGTCTTAGAACTAGGCAAAGTATTCCCGGAAATATGCGTTAGATGCGAATACAGCAAATTAGTTTTAGATGAAAAAATGCTAACAGAGCTTTGGGGCGAGGCTCAGGCTGTGACAAGAAATAATGTGACCTTAAATCAAGAAGATCTTCAGAAAATTGAAAATATTTCGCTTTTAGGTACGATTAAATTAACTGACTTACAAACATTACTTGCGCATGTCCCTGCGCTCAAAATACTCACTTTAGACGGACTATCTGGTGATCACACGAGTTCGCTAAACTTGAAAAACCTTGAAGAACTAACTCTGCGTATCAGCGATCTCTCACTTGCAAACTTGCAACCGATACTCACCCAAGCCGGCAAGCTTAAAAAGCTCAATCTGTCTTACTGCAAAAATTTGTCTGGTGAGATTGTGGCGGAATACGCCAATCTGGAGGAACTTGAAGAACTAAACCTACAAGATAGCAATATCTCATTGGCTGATATACAAGGTCTCATCACCAAGAAACTCAAGCTTAAAACACTTAATTTAGCTGGCTGCCAAAATTTGTCTGGTGAGATTGTAGAGAACCTCAACCTGCCAGACCTTGTTGCGCTTAATCTCCAGGATAGTAACCTTACACAGGCCAACTTTCTACGTTTCATTGCAAATTCCCCCAAACTTGAAACACTCAATTTGGTTAATTGCAACTTGTCTGGCGAGATGACTGAGAACCTTAATCTGCCAGACCTTGTTGCGCTTAATCTCCAAAGTAGTAAGATTACCCTGACTAGTTTGCCGCATCTCATCGCAAATTCTCCCAAGCTTAAAACTCTCAATTTGGCTAACTGCAACTTGTCTGGCGAGATGAGCGAGAACCTTAACCTGCCAGATCTTGTTACGCTTAATCTCCAGAGTAGTAAGATTACCCTGGCTAGTTTGCCACATCTCATCGCAAATTCTCCCAAGCTTAAAACCCTCAATTTGGCTAATTGCAACTTGTCTGGCGAAATGAGCGAGAACTTTAACCTGCCAGATCTTGTTGCGCTTAATCTCCAAAGTAGCCAGGTTACCTTGGCTACTTTGCAGCGTTTCCTCGCAAATTCTCCCAAGCTTGAAACACTCACTTTGACTAACTGCGACTTGTCTGGCGAGATGAGCGAGAACCTTAACCTGCCAGACCTTGTTGAGCTTAATCTCCAGAATAGCCAGATTACCCTAGCTAGTTTGCGGCGCCTTATCGCAAATTCTCCCAAACTTAAAACCCTCAATTTAATTAACTGCAAATTGTCTGGCGAGATTGCAGAGGAGCTTAACCTGACAGGCCTTGTAGATCTAGACCTCCAAAATAGCCAGATTAGCCTGGCTAATTTGCAATGTCTTATCGCAAATTCCCCCAAGCTTAAGACACTTAATTTGGTTAACTGCAAATTGTCTGGTGAAATTACAAGGGAGTTCAATCTGAAAAACCTTGAAGAGCTTCACCTTGATAAAACAGGTATTACAGTGACTGGCTTGGAGCATATGCTTGTGCACGCCTCCAAACTTAAAAAACTCTCACTATGTTGGTTTAACAGGGAGCAAGAAGAGCTAACCATCGAAGAGAATACTAAATTCACCAAAAAAATCGAATTGCCAAACCTTGAAGAACTTACTCTCCAGAATGCGATTATTACTGCAGAAAATTTGGAACACCTACTAACAAATGCAATGAGTCTTGAAGTACTTCATTTGGGTGGCAGCGACTCGTTGGAAGGTAACCTCGAACAAGATCTCCGACTGCCCAACCTTAAACGGCTTCTTCTCGATAACTCTAATATCACTAGGTCAAATTTAAATCATCTCACCGTTAATGCAAAAAATCTTGCATACATTGATTTGAATGGCTGTGAAAATGAGATGGTTAATAAATTCCTAAATTCAGCGGATAGGGATTTATCAACGTTAGAAATAAGAAGAAGCGTTGAACCTTCATACCATAGGCCTGGCGATCCGCAACACGATGCCAATAGATTTCGAGATCACACACCTAAAAAAGAGCAGGATTTCCAGTTTATAGGGGAAAATAAAACCTGGCAACAGAGCATGGTGATTGAAAAACTCTCGCAGTATTTAACCCTGAAAAATGAAAAAGAATTTATCCCCAAGATACAGGATGGGATTTGTTTTCCCCTATCACGATATTTTATAGATCACTCCATGGCGAACTGGACTTACGCCATGAAAAAAATCAATGAGTGGGATGGCAATAAAGAGAATCTAAATAGGGAATTAGAATCTATTTTTAGACATCTCTTTAAAAACTACGTCAAAAAATTCCAGGAAAATCAGGGGGAGGTGACATATCTAGGTGATAATTTATCTTTTTTCCTCGAAAAAAATAAAGGCCCCCTCATGCTATCGAACCCTTGGCATACGGTTGGTCTTAACTATTTGAAAGATGAAAAAAAAATGGGTTCTTTATGATCCTAATTTTATTAATGGCGCTAAAAAACTAGCCCCAAATGAGTTGGATAAGGCGATTAATGAGTGTATTGGTTCCGTGATTTCAGTTTGCGGCAATTATAGTTCATCGGTGAAACCTGGCATCAATAACCCCCAGGAATTTATTCAAAATGGCGGTTTACTAGCCTATTGTCGGGCGTTAAATAAAAAGGATATGGCCCATCTATTACCCGATCCGAAAACATTATCCGTTGATGATTTGGATGGATTATTGCTGCGAAATACCCGGGGAATACCTGCCTGGATATTAGCTATCAATGCAAATGAAACAATTCCGGTTTATGCCTTGGCGTTGCTGGAGCAATTTATTTTATTACAACCAAATACTTCTGTGAAACGTCTGGAAAAAAGTATCGAAGTTTTAACATGGGAAGAAAATCAAGATTGTATCAAAAGATTAAAGAATCTTAACTCCGACAAAAAAGAGCTTATCAAGAAACTGAGCTTTGTCCTTTCTAATTCCAAACCTGCATCTGCTAATAACCAACCCCAAAAAACATCCACGGAGATCCACGAAATAATCAATGAGCCACACCAGGTGACATCTGTCCACGAGAAACAACGGCTCCAAGCCTTGGAAAAAGAACTTCAAACCTGGGAAAAACAAAATCCACATGCAGAGACGGTATTAGGTTACTGTCAAGATCTGACCCAACCCGGAGATCTCAAAAAGCGCTTGGTTGAATTAACCAGTAGTGCCGATGTGCAAGCTCTGCAATTGAGTTTGCAGGGCCATTGCAAGCACATTTCGCGTCCTTTTTTCTATGTTAACTCACCTGAGGATCTGGTGTGTTCAGCGCCCTTTTTAGAGCGGCAAGTTGACCAGATTAACCACGTTGTGAAAGGGGTATTAAGAAAAGGCCCCGGTGGACCACTACATGATTTTTTGATGAAGGAGCAAGACAAAAGCAATCCACCAGTTCTGATCGTCAATTATGATAATTTTGATGCCGATGATATTGTGCGCTTCAATGGTTTGCTGGATATGACACGTCACGCCGATGGTACAGAACTGCCAGCAGACGCCCTGGTTATTGGCCTTATGAATATTAATAAACCAGATTGTTATCAGGGCT
>NZ_JH413828.1:45788-54451 GCF_000162755.2 Legionella drancourtii LLAP12 | reverse complement strand
TTTTTTATTCTCGTTTTGACAGAATAGAGCATTGCTCATTTGACGCTCAATCGCTGTCAAACCACCTACAAAAAATTGTGCCTCCATTTCTGGAAAAGATAACCGAAGTGGATATAAATAGAACCTTACCCATAAACCTTTATAAGGCAAGTGACTGGGAGGAGCGCCTTCTTGGGCGCTGGGAGATTAAAAAAGATAATCTTTATTTTGTTGAGGGTGCATTGCAAAATGCTCTGGACAGTGGTTTTCCTATTGAGCTGCAAAATCCTCCTTTGCATGATGAAAAATTCATCACTTTTTGGCAACAGGCTTGTTTACTCGGCAAAATTGAGCATGCGGGACGCACGATTCATCTTCCTATGTCCTTCCGTTTTCTTACAAGCGAAGGTTATCCTTGGGAAGAATTAACTGCTTGCATGACCTTGGATACTGCGCTTGTACCTGAAGCTGAAGTCTTAAACCCAAGCCGTCTGAGCGAGTTTTTCAAGCGTTATGAATGTGACAATGAGACAAAAACACTGAATACGATTAATGGCTTGATTGAAGCCTCTGCGAACAGGGAATTACATGTTAATCTAACACATGCCTTGGACGAGAAAGAATGGGCCGCTCTCTTGGTAGCTTGTCAAGAGCATCAAGTTCGTTTAATCGTGCATTGTGCACCTACTATAACCCTTCCTGATGTCTTGAACAAAAAATTATCGGGTAATCGTCTAACTAAAGCGTTAGAGACAACGGAAAAAACCAGAGTTCTTGTCAGCACTGATTATGATACAACGGTAGATCTTTTAACCACAGATGATCCGAGCTGGAAGGTGATAGACGTATCAGAATGTGAAGGCGATGATTTATTAACTCATACCAACGCTAACTTCGAGCCCAAAACTTGCCAACTAGCCTTCCAAAAAACAAACTGCGCGCTTTTAAATGCTTTGGAGAAGGATGAAAAGGTAATATTAAAAGGGCGTTTTTCACAAGAGCTAGTAGAAGCCTTAGCCCCATTATTACTGGCAAGGCACAACAAACCAAATGCACCAGGTCAATTGCTGCTGATAAGTGATAACAATGCTTTTTCTTATTTAAAGGCCGAACAATATAATATAACTCCTGATGTAAAATATGAAAGTCTGAAACGTCTTTTCCTCCCCAGTGACATCGAGCGGCTAAGCCAAGAAGAACTCGAGAGAGAGCCTCTAGCCAAACTTAGAGCCCGTTTATCCTATCTACAAAATAATCCTGATGCATCATCCTCTGAGGATGCATGGAAAGGGTTGCATGGTTTAGCGGGAGGATTGAAATTAGATGAGTTTAAAGCCGACCAAAGTATTGCTATAGCCCTGGCATTTAATGAACAACGTCTTAATTCAGTTACCCAAGTCTTAAACAATTCGCCCTATGTCTTTCTCACGGGCCTTACGGCCGTTGGTAAGTCAACCTTTGTGGAAGAAAATTTTAAGAACACAGAAACCAATGTGCTCTATCAGGGTGAATCCCAACTTCTCGATTGGGCAACCGATTCATCCGATAAACAAAAAATCCTCTTCATTGATGAAGCCAATTTAAGTCCGAGACAATGGAGTGAATTTGAAGGCTTATTTAATAAGTCTCCAGGAATCCTGATTCAGGGCCAATATCATCTCTTAAGCGAGCATCATAAGGTCGTCTTTGCAGGCAATCCCATCAATTATGGGGATGAGCGCAAGCTATCCCCATTTTTTGAGCGACATGGCAATGCGGTAGTCTTCGAACCGATGCCCCAGGAATTCATTTATGAAAAAATTTTAAAACCCGTTTTTGCAGAGACCTCTCTTGATACCCTCGCTCTTTGCCAACCACTTCTTAAAGTTTATCGTTTCTTATGTGAACACTCCGAGGATAAAATTCTCATCTCACCTCGAGAATTGCAAATGATGGCATTGCTAGTCTTGGCTTATCATCAGGCGAATCCAACAGCAAACAATAATCTTCTGGCGGCAGAGCATTATGCCTATACTTTAGCGCAAACATTAGTACCAGAAAAACACCAAAAAGCCTTTAACAGGGAATGTAAACCCCAAGCTGAATTAGAGCGTAAAAAAGCAGTGACTCAACACGATGATTTCCTAATTACGACCTCTCGAGAATGTATCGGCCAACACTTGAGTGATTTACTGGATTTGCGTCAATTCAGACGTCTATCCGCATCCAATAACTCCCAGCGCTATGGTGGTTTAGGCGGTATTATTCTGGATGGCGAGCCTGGTATTGGTAAAAGTGAATTCGTTGTAAGCACATTGCGCGCTCATGGTTATGAAGAAATTCATGATTACAAAGGGAGCGCCAATCTTGATAAGGATAAACCCTTTTATCGTATGCCAGTCAGTATGCAAACCGAGGAGAAAACAGCCCTTTTGATAAAAGCTTTTCATGAAGGAGCTGTCGTAGTTATTGATGAAATTAATAGCTCTCCGATGATGGAGCGTCTCCTCAATGCTTTGTTAATGGGGAAAACACTAGAAGGAGAACGTCCCCAAAAACCTGGTTTTATGGTCATTGGAACGCAAAATCCTGTCACCATGGCAGGACGACGCGCTCCCAGTACCGCGTTAGCAAGGCGCCTGACAACATTGACTTTAGCTCCTTATACCTACGAAGAAATGGTAAAAATTTTAATCCTCAAAGGAGTTGATTCTGATAAGGCCTCAGACTTGGTCAAGGTTTATGAGAATCAGCTTAAAATAGCCCAACAGGAACATTTGTCTCCCGCTCCAACCTTTAGAGATTTGCTCAAGACAGCAGGAAAGATTATCAATCCTGAGGTTAGTGCATTATATAAGTACATTAAACAATTATCACAAGAAGGTGAAAAAGCACCTCAAGAGTTAGCGAAAAAGCTTTCAATTATCGTAAAACAATTTATCCTTGCTCGTGCTGATAAGGAAAAGCCTGAGCGACTAGAAGAATTAAAAGAAGAGTTTACTCAAACAATTAAGAATGAATACAATAAGATAAATATATCTCCTCCTTCTTGGAAGTCTCTTTTAGATACGATAGCTATCGAAGGTCTCTTAGTACAGGAAAAATCAATCTTAAGCCTGTCTTTGCAAGATAGTAGCATTTGCCAACCGAGCCTTAACGCTTATCGTTTCTTATTGGAACACACGGAAAATAAGGCTTTAATCTTACCCTATGCTCTGAAAATGGTAGTTCCCTTAGTATTATCCTGGCATCAACAAAACCCAGAAAATAATTTTTCAGCAGCGGCGGAGCACTATACCTATTATTTGACCAAGACCGCTGTGGCACCAGAACATCGAGCTGCATTTGACGCACAATTTAAACCAAAAACTGAATTAGGAGAGACAAGTATAGGCCGAGTTAAAGCCTTATATGAGCATATTAACGAATTAGATGCTTATGGCAAGAAATTATCTGAAGAAACTGATGATCCCAGAAGTAAACAAGAAAGCGAAAAGGCTGAAGAATTAGCGAAAAATCTTGCAAATACAGCAACAGAATTTATCGCGGCTCGCGCAGATAAAGAGAACCCTGACAGGCTTGAAAAATTAAGAAAAGAGTTTGAGCAAACCCTTAATGAAGGATACCGAGAGCTGAAAATGCACCGAGCCTCCTTGAAGCCTATTTTAACCAATATAGCTATTGCCGCTACGGGCATAGGCTTGTTATTAATGATTGGAAAATGGCTATGCACTTCGAAGGAACAAAGAACTTTTGGCTTTTTTGCTGAAACCCAGGGACAAAAAAGGATTAAAGCTATTGAAAAAGCTCGCCAAGAACTTGATGAATGTAATGATCCCCAGAATTCAGGTCATACAAATCGAAGAAGTTGAGCGATAATTTGCTATAGCCCGGCATAAAAATTAGCCATCAGCGACAAACTTTCTTTTTTAAACGCAGCACGTTGATGGCGCTGAGCTAGCAGCGGATTTAGCCCCTATTCATAATCTTGCACGTGTAGGTTTGGCTTAGTGGCTTTTGTAAGAGAGGATTGTAAACCGCATCGCCGTCAAGTTAAAGAAAACCTCTTTCTCCCACCCACTGCGCGGAGAGAAGGAAGTTTTCGTTTGTCCCAACATTTGCGGTTTATCAGGCTTTATCAATTGATCTTAAGCTTTTCTAGCTTCAGCTTGCTCGTCATCATTATCTCTAAGTTCAAGCCACATTGCATTTAATATTGCAAAAGCACAGGCTAAGCCCGTGCCTAAAATCCAGGAAAAATACCACATAAAATAATCTCCTAATAAGCCGTTTCGTGATTCTTGGTAATCGTCTCTGCCGTTACCTTACCGCGTAACACACGGTAAACCCAAGCGGTGTATCCCAGCACAATCGGCAAAAAGATGATGACCGCTACTAACATAATAAATAGCGTTAACTGACTAGACGAACTGTCCCAAACAATTAGGCTTTGCCCAGGATTTGTAGACGAGGGGAGGATGAATGGAAACATGCTCACGCCAACCGTGGCTATAATCCCCGTAACGGAAAGAGCGCTACAAACAAATGCAAGCTTTGCAAAGCGAGTTAATATTAGTGCTAAAAATGCCCCCAAAATACCCACAATTGGTGCTAATAAAGTAATTGGGAAATTACGGTAGTTATTAAACCAGGCATCGGCTTGCTGCACGGCCGTTTTATAAAGCGGATTTGATGGACCATCATGAGGTAAAACGTTGCTTAAGGTATAACCATTAATGCCATAATGGAGCCAGAATCCAGCCCCAATAAATACAAGCAAGGTAAGTAGTGCACTTATTCTTCCCGCTTTAATCGCACTTTGTTGTAGGTGTTTTTCGGTTTTCACATTAAGAAAACAAGCACCATGCATGGCGAGCATTAAAATGGATAAGATACCGCATAGTAAGGCAAATGGGTTCAGTAAAGCGAAAAAGCTCCCGGTGTAAAATGGGCGCAAATTATCGTCAAAATGAAAGGGAACACCTTGCAATACATTGCCTACGGCAACACCAAAAATGAGTGCAGGAACAAAACCACCAATAAATAAAGCATAATCCCAAAAGGCGCGCCATTGGGGATTATTTACTTTGGAGCGGTATTTAAAGCCCACGGGTCGCAAAATTAATGCAAGTAGAATCAGGAGCATTGCTAGATAAAAACCTGAGAAAGACACGGCATATAATGCTGGCCACGCCGCAAAAATTGCACCACCACCAAGAATAAACCAGACTTGGTTTCCTTCCCAGGTTGGTGCAATACTGTTAATCAGTACACGTCGGTCCATATCGGTTTTTGCAATCCAGGGTAGCCACATGGCAACGCCTAAATCAAAGCCATCAAATACGGCAAAACCAATCAGTAAAACACCAAGCAATACCCACCATATAACACGTAATGTTTCGTAATCTAAAGGCATCATTATTCTCCTAGTGAGCTAGATTATCAGGGCCAAGACGGATGTATTTGACCATCAAGTAGACTTCAACTACCGCAAGCGTACTGTAAAAGAGGACAAAGCCGGAAATGGATGTAAGTACTTGGGCGGTGCTGACTGATGAGGTACCCATCATCGTCGGTAATATTCCTTGTACTACCCAGGGTTGACGTCCATACTCGGCCACTATCCAGCCTAATTCAGCGGCAAGCCAGGGCAAAGGCAATGCCCAGAAGGCCGCATGTAAATACCAACGCGAAGTATGTAGTTGACGTTTGGCTGACAAGTAAAAACCGACAGCGAATAATAAAATAAAGAAGAAACCGCAGGCGACCATAATCCGGAACGAGAAGAATAAAGGAGTAACATTAGGTTTCAGATCGTGAGCTGCTTTATCAATTTGTTCTTCGTTGGCATCAATAACCTTTTCGGTGTATTTTTTCAATAACAAACCATAACCTAAATAGGCATTATGCGCTGTAAAATCTGCCTTTGCTTGTTCATCATTGGGATTTTTCTGGAGGCGTGTTAACGCATCATAGGCGAGCATGCCTTCTTTGATGTGCTCTTTTCCTTGGGCAATCAACTCAGCAATCCCTTCGAGCGGTTGACTAAAGGAACGCGTAGCGATTAATCCTAAGGCATAAGGGATTTCAATAGCATAATCGGTGGTCATTGATTGTTCATTGGGAAGGCCTATCAGGGTAAGCTCTGCCGGTGTTTTTCCCGTGTGCCATAGGGCCTCGATGGCAGCAAATTTCATTTTTTGATTATTGTAATCAAGATGCCCACTTTCATCACCTAAAACAACTACTGCTAATGCAGAGGCTAAGCCAAAGCTTACCGCTACCGTCATCGAACGTTTGGCAAAATTAATGTTTCGGCGTCGTAATAAAAAGTAGGCGCTAATAGAAAGGACAAACATGGAGCCAGTGACATAGCCGGCACTAATTGTATGAACAAATTTAGCTTGGGCCACTGGGTTAAACATCACGGTGGCAAAGTTGGTGACTTCCATGCGCATGGTCTGGAAATTGAATTCGGCACCCACAGGATTTTGCATCCAGCCATTTGCAATTAAAATCCATAAGGCCGAAAGATTGGTGCCTAAAGCCAGAAGCCAAGTACAACACATATGCTGCACACGACTTAGCTTATCCCAGCCAAAGAAGAATAAGCCAACAAAAGTGGCCTCTAAAAAGAAGGCCATAATGCCTTCGATTGCTAAGGGAGCACCAAAAACATCACCTACATAATGCGAATAATAAGACCAATTCGTACCAAATTGGAATTCCATCGTTAAACCGGTAGCCACACCTAAAACGAAGTTAATTCCAAAAAGCATACCCCAATATTTGACCATTTGCCGCCAAATATCGCGTCCCGTCATGACAAAAATGGTTTCCATAATGGCTAAAATTAAGGACAAACCTAACGTCAATGGAACAAATAGAAAATGGTACAGCGCCGTTAGGGCGAATTGGAGACGGGAAAGATCAACTAGGTCACTACCAGGAATCATGGGCTCACCTCATAAGTAAAAATGAATGTAGCATTTTTAGGAGGACAATTAATAGGTTGCTGATTTTAACTATTAATTGTCCTTGAATTTATGGTTGTTTTTGTTGTTGTACTGTACCAAACAACCATTGTTCTGTATTTCTATTTGGCTTTTCCACGTTTTTGAAGCAGACAGTCCATAATACAAATAACAGAGAAAATTTAATTACTAAAGTCAATAAGATATCACGAGTCAGTGGTTTTATCATGTACATTCACTCCTCTTGGTTGCCTTTGTTTAACATGCCGAATTTTAATGATTCGGCAATTAACGACGCTCTATGAATTATTTCTTCCGCAGCTTCTTTGGGCAAATGCTTTATCGCCTCTTGTTTAAATAAATTGAGCCAGCGGAGAAAGTGTTCTTCTTTAATGGTGGCGAATTCTTTCAGTAAAGCATGTTTTTGGTAGGCGTTGCCGTGGTACTCATTGGTTTTCAGCATCACACTGTTCCAAAACTGGCACAGGAGGGGAAGATGTTTCTCCCAATCAACTTTAGCTACCTCATTAAAGACAGGACTTAATACCTCATCTTTTTGCACGTGTTGATAAAAATGAGTTACGAGTTTTTTTATATGTTCTGTAGTTAGCGCAGTCATAATTTACTGCCAATGTGTCAGTTAGAACAATGATAAATAAGTTGTATTTTAAATGCAACTTATTATGACATTAGACCGATATAACTTAGGGGTTAGTTTTTTATAGCATTCAGAATTTTAAGCAAAGCCATGGCATTATTACGTTCTTTTTCTTTTGAACCAAATAATAAGGTAACCGTTTCTGTTTTTGCTTTTTCTTTAATCATGTTCAATAGTTCTTGCTTGTCTGCAAGTTCTGTTGCATAACGCTGTTGAAATTCAGGCCATTTTTCCGGTTCGTGGTTATACCATTTGCGTAACATATCGCTGGGGGCAATTTCTTTTAACCACTGATCTAATGCTGCTTTTTCTTTTTTTATCCCCCGAGGCCATAATTTATCTACTAATATCCTAAATCCATCGGGTGGCTCAGGCGCTTCGTAAATCCGTTTAATTTTAATCATGAGCGTTCGCTAATTTATTTTCAGTAATTGATGTAGTGCAGCCTGATTATGCATAATGTCGGCTAAGGTAAATTTTTCTAAAACAGTTAAAAATGCTTTTTGCGCCTCATAGAGGATGGTTTGTAATTTGCAGGCTGATGCAATCCGGCACGGTTCTTTATTTTGGTTAAAACAAGGAACTAAATCAAAATTTGGTTCTAATTTTAGGATAAGCTGCTTTAAGTTAATTTTATCAGGAGAAATAGCCATTTCTATACCGCCATTTTTTCCGCGGATGGTTTTTACGATACCTATTTGAGATAGGCGGTGAATTATCTTTATTAAATGATTCCGGGAAATAGAATAGGCAATTGAAATTTCGTTAATAGTACAGATTTTTTGTCGTACACCAATGTAAATTAAGGCGCGTAATGAATAATCAGTAAATTGCGTGAGTTGCATAAATAGTTGAAAAAAACGTATGGCATCTTATTATCTCATTTATTTGCTGTATTGAAAATGCCATAGATAATTCACGCAAAACACCACTTTAATCATAGTAATTACTGCAATAATTAAGCCCATTTTGAGCTATACTAAAAGTAAGGAATAAATAAAAAAATGGGGATGTATCATGAGTGGAAATACTATGAGTAACGTCATACGTACCGCAGTTTTTACTCTAGGCCT
>NZ_JH413828.1:31616-45278 GCF_000162755.2 Legionella drancourtii LLAP12 | reverse complement strand
CGGCTGGCATGGTGGCGGCTGGCATGGTGGATACTATGGCGGCGGTGGTTGGGGACCTGGAGTTGTTATTGGTACTCCTTACTATGATGATTATTATGCCCCGGCATGTCGAACAGTACGTGTGTGCAATCGCTATGGACATTGTTGGTTGCAAGAATCCTGTTATTAATATTTTTTTCGCCTATTTTTAAACTGCAAGCTTCGTCTTGCGGTTTTTCATTTTTAATGCGTTCATTGTCTCAATAAAATTAGTAGGAATAGTGCAATTAACTTGATACTATTTTTATTTTTTGAATTTAGCCTGAGCGATTATGGAAAGTACATTAGAATATGTTAAGCATTTACAATGGGGGCACATTGCTTTTGCATTAATATTACTTTTTTTTGGTTATTTTTTTGCAAAAAAAATCAGTTACTTAGTTGGGCGGTTGATCGAAAATAAGTTTTCAAAACATCATGCCATGTTATCTAGCCGTATTGTTTATTACAGTTTATTTTTACTGTTTTTAGTCTCTGCATTGCATGAAATGGGTTTTAAATTAACAATATTATTAGGTACTGCGGGTCTGTTTACGGTTGCTCTAAGTTTTGCCTCGCAAACGGCCGCGTCTAATCTTATTAGTGGTGTTTTTCTTTTATTTGAACGCCCATTTAAAGTCGGTGATGTGATTTCCATTAAAGATATTAAAGGAACGGTAGAAACGATTGATTGGTTATCTACCAAAATTAAAACCAGTGATAATCGTCTAATTCGTATACCAAATGAAGGGTTAATCAAATCTGAAATTACCAATTTAAGTATTTACCCTCAAAAACGCGATGAAATCATCTTGCGTATTGATGCTGCACATAATCTAGCGAATATTAAAATCTTATTGAAAGATATTTGTGATGAGTGTATTCATATTTTACCTAAACCCAGTACTAAAATTTTATTATCGCAAATGATCGACAGTGGTGGTGTGGAGTTGCAATTATTGTATTGGTCAAAAAGTGACTTGGCTGTCGTAAGAGATGAAGTACTGACTGCAATTAAGACAACTTTTGAACGCGAGCGAATTACTTTTGTACCTGAGCGTACAGCAAATCAGCTAATCCGCAAAGAAAAACCAGTTAACATGTTGAGTTCAATAGATTTGTAGATTTAATACAATCTTTTAACTGATTGTCTCACCATTGATATAAATGCAGAATTAACACTCTACGATTTAGCAGAGCGCTTGCGGGTTTATCTGACTCAGTGCTATGTTGAATACTGAGGACTCTAAGTGGAGGTTGAAATGGACTCAATCGTTGAAATAGACTCAATTATCGAAGTAATTGGTTATGTTGCCTCAGTCTTAGTTTTTGCCACGTTTTATGTTAAAAAAATTTTAACATTGCGCCTTATCGCAATTAGCTCCAATGTTGCATTTATTCTTTATGCGCTTGGCAGTGAGTTGCATCCCGTCTTCCTTCTGCATTCGCTATTACTGCCATTAAACTTATATCGTATTTTTGAAATAAAAAGAAATACGAATAATTTGCTTAATGACAGTAATATTGATGTGGAAACGGTAAATTAGTTTGCTGGTATCTAGAACCTAGTGAGCGCTCTTCCAAAGAGAGCGCTCACTAGGTTCTAGATCATTGGGGGTTGTTGCTATTTTCATTATCTTGGTCGAAATGTATCAATTGATTCTAGTTACGCGCTGCACTCAAATTCGATTGTTTAGCAAGATTTTAACATGCCACAGTGAGTTATCACCTTAATCATCGTTTAAGTGCAATTTTTGGTTGTAAATCACGGTTTCCCCAGTTTCTGGTGCTTTGAAATCCTTGTCAGTTAATCCATGCGCTATCAGGCGGCGTTTCAGCTCAATCACGGGATCATTTATTTTTTCAAGCGCGAGACGAAACGTTTGATGGTGCGTTGCCAGACTTAGATTGCTTTGTAAATCCAGGCTTGCTAAAACGGCTTCATCTGGATTCATGTGCTGATCTTTCATAAACCAGCGCGGTTCATAAGAACCAATAGGCAGAATGCTAAGGTCCGGGGCACCTAATTTTTCATGAATTAATTTAAAATGTGGGCCATAGCCTGAATCACCTGAAAAATAGATTTTAAGTTTTGCAAATTGAATCCAAAAACCGCCCCAAAGTGAGGTGTTGGCATCATTAAAAGTACGCATAGACCAATGTTGGGAAGGAACTAGAGTAATCGCATGGTTGTCATTGGCTTTATGTGTTTGCCACCAATCCAACTCGACTACCTTGGGAAAATATTTTTCTTTTAAATATTTGCGATTGCCTAAGGGAACAATAAACAGTGGATGAAACATGTTTTCTAATTTTTTAAGGGCGACGATGTCCATGTGATCATAATGATTATGACTAATCAACACGACATTAATTGGCGGTAATTCATGTAATTCGATGCCTGGTTTGCGTACGCGTTTAGGACCTAATAAGGATAGAGGGCCGGCTCTTTTTGCAAAGACTGGATCGGTCAAAATATTCATATCTTGTATCTGAATTAGATGACTTGCATGATTTACATAAGTGACATACACCTCATCTGCTTCTAGCTTGGTCGCTAATCTAGGTGTTGCTTTATTTTCAACAAAAACAGGCCATGGATTTTTTCCGCGACGTTCACGCAGCATTTTCCATACCTGTTTTATGCTTTTTTTGCTATTTATTCCCGGATTAAAAAAATGGGATCCATTACAATGGTCCGATACCGGATAAGTTGGTGCAGATGTATTTTTTTGTTTTGGCATAGTATTGTCGTTAGTGAGTATAACCTAGTTTGGTTTTTCCACAGAGTATAGTCTATCTTTTATTAATGCAAAAATAAGTAAGGACGACGCAACGGAATTTAGACAACTTGGGAATTCAGGATTTAAAGTACCTGCACTGAGTTTTGGCACGGCTACTTTTGGTGGGGGTAATCAATTTTTTAAAACGTGGGGCAGCACGGATATTAATGAAGCCAAACGCCCTGTCGCTATTTGTTTGGATGCTGGCGTTAATTGTTTCGATAGTGCCGATGTTTATTCTGACGGGCTTGCAGAAGAAATTTTTAGGCGATAGATGTTCTCGCTAAGCGAGGCATCTTTTAACCCATTTTTTTGTTTGATTGCGGTAAATGAGCAAGTGTTTATAATACAAGTTTTTTTATATTCTGGGATCGATTGATGGGGATAAAGTATTTTGTCTTAGGTATATTTTTAGTTGCGGCAACAGTGATTACTTGTCAATTTATCCCTGATAAAGTCTGTACTCCCCATGAACGAGAAATCGCGCTAACGATAGATGATTTGCCTATAGCGCAGGACTTTTTTACAAAAATTGTTCAGACTTTAGCTGAGCATAAGGCTCCTGCAATTGGTTTTGTTATTGCTGAACGCATTAATTCTGACTCGATGCAGCATATGAATGAATTTTTAAATGCAGGATTTCTGATTGGTAGCCACAGTTATTCTCATCTGAGTTTGAAAAAAACAACAGCTGAATTATATATTGCCGATCTTGAACGTGCGGATAAAATTCTGTCACCATTAATGACTAGCAATAAATATTTTCGTTATCCCTACCTAACTGAAGGAAAATGGAGAACCAAACAAAAAGTCTTGGATTATTTGACTGCGAATCACTATACCGTTGCCCCAGTGACTATTGATAGTAGAGACTTTGAGTTTAACAAAGAATTTATTGAGAATAGCGAGCACAATAATCCTGACGTTATGCGTCAATTCAAGCAATGTTACGTAAATTTTGTTTGGGAACAGACTAAAAAAGCAGAACAAAGCCAGCGTTGTAATGTCACCAAACAAATAATTTTATTGCATGCTAATGTATTAAATTCTTTGTTTTTGGGCGATCTTTTGCAAATGTATGAAGAACATGGTTATCATTTTATAACGCTTAGTGAGGCTTTACAGACGAAGAGTGAAATGGGCCAGTAAATTTATTATTTAACAAGTTCGGGATAAGAAATCAAAACGGCGCTAGGTGCGATAAGCGCTTATTTAGGCATCGCATTTTATTCATTGTTAAAACATTGAGGTGGCTTGATTTTCCCTATAACTGGTAAGGTGAGCTGTACCATGCCGCATTTATCCGTTCGATAAAAGGGAATTTTTAAGGCATTCAGGCTGGCTAAGGTTTTAGCATGTGGAAAACGAAAGCGATTATCAAAACCTAAAGATGCAATGGCATACTGCGGGGCGATTTCTAATAAAAAGCGATAAGAGGATGAGGTTTTACTGCCATGATGTGGGACGATTAATACCTCAGAGGACAGAGCAGAACCATAGGTTCTGACTAGATAATCTTCTGCTTCTTTTTCAATGTCACCGGTTAATATAATGCGCCCGGCATTTGTACTGATTTGTAAAATGCAGGAGCTGTTATTTTTGTCTTTAAACTTCATCTTAATAGGTAAGAAGCGAAAATGTACCTCATCCCATTGCCATTCAGGATATTCATGGCATTTTAAACCATGTTTGTAATAACGCGGCTCATTGACCAAGAGTTGTCTTACCGGTATGGCCGCTTCAATGGAATTAAGGCCACCGCGATGATCTTTATCGGGATGACTGATAACGATCGTATCTACTTTTTTTATACCCAGTTTTTTAAAATAAGGCAAAATTACCATCGTGCCCAGATCACTGCCTTGGAAAAATTGATCCCCAGTATCATAGAGCAGTACATGATGTTCGGTGTGAATGGCAACCGCTAACCCCTGACCGACGTCTAAAACATGAACCAATGCCTCTCCAGATTGAACCAGAGTCCGCGGTGGAAAGCAGGGGAGCAGTAACCACAATAGAGCCAGCCAGCGAAAGGGGTTAATGGGCAATAAAATCCACATGAGTAAAGCCCCCATTAAGGCAAGCACTAACTCCATTGATTGAATGGACCATTCGAGATTTAGCGCCGCTAAATGCTCTGTCCAATGTAATCCATTAAATAATAAAGCAATAAACCAGGATAATGGTTTCATGAGCAGCCATGCCCAACTATAAGAACTGACGAGCATCGTTATTAATGCTAAAGGTACAATGAGAAAGCTAACCAAGGGGATTGCTAATAGATTGGCAAGAAAGCCATTGATTGAACCGTAAGAATACCAATATAGCGTTAAGGGCATTAAACCAATTAAACAACTTAATTGTAAGGCTAAGCTTCCTTTGTATCCTTTAAGTTGCCAACGTTGTTGGGTGAGTAGCAAGCAGGCTACAGCAAGAAATGAAAAATAAAATCCTTGCATAAACGCCGCATGCGGTTCTAGGCAGAGTACGCCCAATAGGGCATAACGCCACACTTGCCAAGGTGTAAAACGATGTTTGCCTAAACGACACAGCGTGTAAAAAAAGCACCCCATTAATGCGCGTTGTACAGGAGGCTCAAACCCGGCCAAAAAAGCATAAAACAAGGCGGCGAACAGTGCGCAAATACTCGCAACATAGGGCGCTGGGAAATATAAGCAACGACGCGCGCTGCGTGACCATAACCACTTGCTTAACCAATAAATTAAGCCGGATATTAAGGCAATGTGTTCTCCGGAAATGCCGAATAAATGAATGGTGCCTGTGCGGCGAAAGAGCTCCCAATCTTCTTGGCTGATATGACGGGTTAAATTTAAGGTAAGGGCTTCAACAACCCCAGCAGTGGGTTGATTGGGCGCTAATTGAGCCAGTTGATTTCCCAAACGTTCCCGCAGTGCCAGCCAAGTAAATTGGGTATGCGTGTTGTGGAGTATTTTATTGCCTTTTGCACGAATATAACCCGTCCAAAAGATGTGGCGTTTACTCAGGGACGTCACATAGTCAAAACTACCGGGATTAAGAAAATTACGTGGTTTTTTTATTTTGACGGTGAATTGCCAACGTTGTCCGGTTTTTAAATGTGGTGCTTTGTTGTACCAGGCTAATTGGAGTAGGCCTTGGGCGGGATGATGATTGTATTGTTCCAGTTCGAATAAGAATTGGGTTTTATTAGGATTGGTGAGTGGGATGGAGGCAATCGTTCCGTAGATGGTGGCTTGTTGAATCACATCCTTATTGGGAAGTCCTTTCGGTAAAATCAGCCATTGATGTATCCATGCAAGGGCGGTGCCTAAAAAGAAAAAAGAGGATGATTGGGTATTTAGGGGTGATGTAAACAATTAATAAGGCGAGTGTCGGTAAATAAAAATTTAAGGTGTATACATAGAGTATACCAATGAGGAAGCAAAAAATTTCCATTTAATTTTAGAGTCGGACTGTCCATTGAAACGAGATGGTATGGAATTAGCTCTTTTCTGTAAAGGGAAATATGATGTATTAACGCATTAAGTAGGATTCCAGCAAATATTTTGTGCTGTTCCTGATGAATCTACGGCTGTTTTTACATTTGCCTGATCCACTGTAAAGTGGACACACGTAGTATCTTCCATCTGACTTCCTACCGCTGTGGCCGTTAGCGTATAAGCTGTTGCGCCTAAATTAGTTAACGTAATTTGATAATAGCCTTGTGGTGATTTTTGCGGGAATGTAGGTAAGGAGCCACATACTTGATTATATGAAAAATTTTGTGCGTAGCAGCGTTCTAGCGTAATTTGGTCTTGGGCTAAGGTTGCTAAGGCATCAGTGCGATGCGATTTTAAAATGAAGCTGACATAGGTTGGATAGGCTATAGCCGCTAAGATGCCAATAATTGCCATAACAATCATTACTTCAACCAAGGTGAAGCCCGATATTCTTTTTTGAGACATAGTGCGATCCTTATTGCAGCTGCCACCAGCCAATTTTTCTTGGGGTGCTATTAGGATTTAGGATAGCAGATTGGCTACCATTAGATTGGGTAATCAGTAAAACAATATTATTTCCCTGGTTAGGACCGAGCAATGTTGCCGCATTAGCAAAGCTATTTGATAATTGAATCCCGACTAGATTAGGGTACGAATAGTTATTATTTAGCGTTCCATTGGCATTAACACCACCCATTTGCTGATTGGGGAATGCGCCTCCAGTCAAAAAATTCAGCTCCAAAAGCATCGATGTGAAGCTGTCTGAACATGTATTTAACGGAGGGGTATTTAAGGTGCTGATAAAGGCGCCATTATTAATGGTGGGATTGGTGACCACACGTTGGCCTAAAACTACCAAATCATCATACCAACCGTATTGGCTACGCCAGTTGAGCGGCGTGGATGAGGCGGTAAGGATTGGGGTGGATAAGCCTGAGGTGGTTGTTGATACCGTATTCAATGTTTGTTGTTGTAAATTAGTGCGCGTATAGGTAACACTGGATTGAGGCACATCCAATATGCCATAAATTGTTTGGGTCTGTGTCGTAAGGAGAGCACTGGTCTGTAGTAATTGTCCAGTACCAAATATCACAAATAAACCGGGTACGCGTGGATATCCTGGATTGAGCGTTACCACGGGAGGGGTTGTAATTGGCTGTGGATTGCCACTTGAATCAGTGGCTTGAAATAACAAGCGGACGCTCCAATTGCTTGGATTAACATCCGTCACATTTACCGACCATAAATTGCCCCGCGGTAAGCATTAGGCCACTTGTACTTTGCACCGTGAAAGAATTGCTACCGGTATCAATAGCCGTTATTCCTGCAGGAAAACTGCCAGGTGATGCGCCAAGCACAACTAAAACATCACTGCTGTTTTCAACACTTCCTACCAAGGTTGGATCCAATGAGGGGGCCAATCAGTAGCATTGGGGTCATTTGCGCTGTTATCCTGCGCGCAGGCGATTATTCATGAGCATTGTGCTTAATGCCGGGATGGCTAAGACGAGAATGGTACACAGCACCATGAGCGTGACTAATAGTTCAATTAAGGTGAATGCTGCTTTGTGAGTGAAGCATGACGTCAAAATTTTGTCCCTTTTTATCCAATGAGTCCATTTTTTTACAATCAATAACCTTTGAGGTTATTGATTGTAAATTTGCAGGTTAATCAACATATTAGCAGAATAATTTTCTAAGTCGTAGCAGCTTGTTTTTTAACGGGGTTTTTGTTGGAATGAGTGGATGGTTTTTATCTTTATGAGTCTCCTTTCCGTTTAGATTTCTCGCCTCATAACGCACAATTTTAGTATCGGCATCTTGTTTGCTTAATCTCTTTATCAGCTCTTGGTCATGGCTAAAACTATGCACCCAGTTTTTGATGCGTGCTACGGACCATCTATGTTTGCATATCATTTTGCCTTGGCTATCAAATTCTTTGACGACCAGGATTCTCGGTAGTCTAAAGGGTAATGTTTTTTCGTTGACAATAAGGATTGCTAAAAATAAACGGAGTGAATGAAATGAGGGATGAAAGTCACCACTGTGGTGGTTGATACTTTTGAGCCGGGTATAGGAGGAATTTTTAAATTTCATAGTTCCTGCCGTAGCGCAGTATGCGCTGTCTAGGGCGTCTCCTGTCATTTGATAATGCTTTGGAGCCGGCATCCACGGGCGAGTTTCTCTGGCAAACCAGGCGTTTCCTGATTTATCGACGAGAAAGCGTAAAAAAGGATCTTTTATTTCGCTACGCTTTGCTGCTAATAATTTTTCCAGGGTAAACAGAGACTCAATGGCATAAGTGCCGGCTCCATGTTGGACGGCTATATTGCCAGCAGAAAAACTATGGCTCATATCCGGAGGGGCTGAGAAAAACTCTTTATCTAGTTTGGCGCGACCGATCATAAATGTAATTTATTGATGATTATAATTTGACCTAAGCTTATCATGAGTCAGGCTAAGTATACCAAAATTTTATTTATAATTGAGGGAGTTGGGTGAATTCATATGAAGGAAAAAATCCCTTATCTCATTGCTGGGAGAAGGAATTTTTCGGTTTTAACTTGACACTTCTAGGCTGAAAAGCCCAGTCGATAGCAATTATTTTTTAACAGTAGTTCTTTTAAACGGTTTATTTCCCATTTTTTTCGCATCTACGGAAGGTTTTCTCGAGCGCGGCGCGCTTCGTTTAACTTGCGTTGGTAGTGCTGAACTTGGCAGACGGTGATGGGGTTCAAAATCTTCAATTTCAATGCGCTCTAATTTACGTTTAATTAGTTTTTCAATGGCTTGCAATTGTCCCACCTCATCCGCACAGACCAATGATATCGCAGATCCTGAGGCGCCCGCACGGCCGGTACGGCCAATACGATGCACGTAATCTTCGGCAACCTGCGGTAGATCATAGTTCACGACACAAGGCAGTTGATCAATATCAATTCCACGTGCGGCGATGTCCGTTGCAACCAGAATGTGTAATTCGCCTGATTTAAAATCGGCTAAAACCTTGGTGCGTTGTGATTGTGATTTATTACCATGGATTGCGGCAGCATAGATATGCTCTTCAGCTAATTGTTGTACCAACTTATTCGCACCATGTTTGGTTTTAGAAAATACCAACGTTTGCCCCCATTTATTTTTATGAATTAAATGGCTAAGTAAGGCATGTTTACGATTTTTATCGACTGGATGCACGGTTTGTTTGACCGCAATCGCCGTGGTATTACGCGGTGCTACATCAATTTCAACTGGTTTATTAAGTAAGCCTTTAGCCAGCGTACGAATGGCTTCTGAGAAGGTTGCAGAAAACAATAGATTTTGTCGCTCTTTCGGTAATAAATTAATAATTCGTTTAATATCATGAATAAAACCCATGTCCAACATCCGATCTGCTTCGTCTAAAACCAATGTGTTCACATCGCTAAATTGAATCGCGCGTTGTTGGTATAAATCCATTAAGCGTCCAGGAGTGGCCACTAAAATCTCGACACCACCACGTAACTTCATCATTTGTGGACTAATTTTTACGCCGCCAAAAACCACTGCAGAGCGCAGAGACAAGTGTTTTCCATACTGTCTAATGCTTTCATGTACTTGAGCTGCTAATTCACGGGTTGGGGTCAGGATGAGTACTTTTGTGTGGTTGCTTTTCGCACGCGGTTGATTATGAAGTCTTTGTAAAATAGGCAATACAAAGCTAGCAGTTTTACCTGTTCCTGTTTGTGCTGATGCTAAAAGATCATTTCCGCGTAAAATGGTCGGAATGGATTGTGCTTGAATAGGTGAGGGTTCATTATAGCCTGATTCACTAACGGCACGTAGTAGAGGTTCGATTAAACCTAAAGATGTAAAACTCATGGTGTTTCCTTAATAGTAGGCCATAATGGCAAATAGAACCCTAGCTTAAGATAGTTGTTATCAAGCTATGTTCTAGTATTTTACTGCTCAATGTGATTTATTTTGATGCAATTGTATCATAACTTAATGAGTAGAGGCTAAATTATTTCGCTATTCCTTAATCCCAATCGATAAACGCGTCAATATCGGCATCGTTTTCAGAATGGGGTTGTGGCTGTGGATGAAGCTGAGGTTTTGAACAACGCACTGGGTATTTGAATGTTTTTAACGCATCGTTCAAACTGACAAAGGTGTAGCCATTGTCCTTATATAAATTAATAAGATCAGGCAATACATAGGCATTTAGCAAGTTGGCATGAATTAACAAAATTTGCGCTTGTTGTGTATTGTGATGATACTGATTATGCGCTTCTGCATTCTTGGTTTGTTGCCAGATAAAATCGAGATAAAATGGTTTTAGTTCCTCAAGATAAGCGCGTCGCTTCATTTCAGGAACCGCTAATAAGCGCTGATTAAAAACAAAATCTTTGGAATCTACTGTAACCGGTGCTATGCGATAATTCTTCTTGGCAAGAAAACAAAGTATATCTTCTTTCTTTTTTCCAGAACTCATTGATAAATAGGGATAACGAAAATATTTAGGCTTGGTTAATACGGACTCCAGAATAGCATCTGCCCCCTGAATTTCATGCTTGTATGCTTGGCTATTTAGTGTACTTAAATTGGCATGGGTTAAGGTGTGATTGCCCAATGCAAAACCCGCATCGCGAAATTTGCGTAACATTTCCCAATTATCTTTACGAACTTCGCTGGCAATAATAAACCCTGTTGCTGGTACTTGTTGCTTGGTCATCGTTTCAATCATCATATTTAAATGAAAATTGCGGTATTCACCAACAAAGGGTAAATCATCTATAGTGATGGAGATTAGTTTTTGCGGGGCTAAATGGGGCGCGGAGAACGCAAAATTCATATTTAAGACAACAACTAAAGGCACTAAAAATCGCGCTATGTTTTTAATAATTAATTCAATTTTCATTAGAACAAGGTACGGCTGTATTAGAGAAAAGAGGCATTGTAGCAAAAATTAAGCTAAATGGCTTATATGTCGTGCTCTTGTTGCTAAAATTAAGCGAATTAAGTAGCTGCATAATGCAGCTACTTAGTCAGAATGGCCAGGCAATTTGTTTGCCGTGATGGTTACAGGCCAATATTAGTATTACTACTAGTAGCTTGTTCTTGTGGAACTCTTTCCTGATCTACTGATTCGTGAGCTACTGCTACTGTTTTATCTTTCTTGGCACCGCCACTAAATATTCCATTCAAAGACGATAAAGAGGGCATCCAGGATTTACTGGATGCTTGCGGATCTTTAGCCAATGCTTTTTCTGCTTCGGCAGCCTGTTTTAGCTCTTCAAAAATTAGTTTCGATGCGGCAACACGTTTGTCACTGATCATTTGTTGAAATAAATTCAAAACTGTTTTTAAGTCAAAATTGTCAATGCTTGCAAAGGGGTGTTTGGCACGTATTGCTTTACCGACGCCATGCTGCTCGTTGGGTATTTGCGCTATAGTCGCATAACGAATGTATTGATTTGCTGCGTGCAGCAATGCTTCAACATCTTGTGGTATTGCGGTTTCAATGTGAAGCAACTTACCTAACTCATTGTAAACAAGTGAATTATACGTATATTCTAATTTAATCTGTTGATGCACCAAGTGCATTGCTCCGGCAAGAACAGCTATTTTTTCTTTCTCATCTATGTTTGTTGTTTTAAGTTGTTTGCATAATGTTTCAAGGAAATTAAGTTGTGCTGCACGTACAGGATCTAATTTCTTAATTGTTGCTACATTTTTATCAGCTAATTCATCCGCAATTAATGTATCAAGAGCCTCAGTTAATTTCGCCCAATTTGGGAAAACTGCTAACGCTGTTTCTGGCGTCTGTTTGCTATAGGGTCTAACTGTTGGAGATTTTTCCGTTACGGCAAGTGCCTTAATGACTTCAATCTGTGCTTCTTTTTCTAATGTATAACTCTTTTCTAGCAATTCTTTTAATTTTTCTAGCGCTATCGCTGAAAAAATATGGTCTTTTTTAATGCCATTGCGTGAATCGCCATTTGCAAATAGTGCGCGTTGCATGTAGATGTTTGCTGCTACATGAGCGCTCGCAAAATCTTGGACTGTTGGTTTATCTTTAGGCTCATCGATCCCCACTGCATCAGCTAAGCGGCTAGCCAGTTTTCCACTAAGATCAGTTGCGTGTCGTCTTGCAACAAGCATGATTCCATGATACGCCAAGAGGTAATCGTTCTGGATTGATGAGGCTGCTTTTTTGCCCGAGGCGCTACTGTTTACTTTGGCGGATTTTTCGTTAATTTGTGCTATTATATCGTTAAGCGCCGTAACGAGCATTAATAGTTCAGAGCGTCTTGGTTCGTGAAGCTCGTCAATAGTATCCTTCTTGTTATGCTTTAACATAATATCGACTGTTCTATCTAAATGAGCTTTTAATTCAATGAATTCCTTTAATTTAAACGTCATGTTTGGCTCCCATTTTCCAAAAGAAAGTTAACGTAAGTTCGTCTTACAGCATCCAGTGTAAACCAAACTAAACTACGAGTCATGTATTTTCATTACACACTATAAATGTTTAAAAAAAAGATAGATAATTCATTATGTTAGCATGTTGTATTGGTGGTTTTTTTTTGTGTTTTAGTGGAAAGAAATATGAAAAAAATTGTATTAATTTGAAGAACAGGTAATATTCTTCATCATTTTAAATGGTAAGAACATCTTTTTCGTCCGTTTGGTTAAGGTGTGGCGCAAATTGAACGAGGTCTGTTTTGGATATAGAAAACGATAAACTATTGCCCCGGAAATTTTTTAACAATGCCTTATTTGCATTGCTTTTCTTGTTGGTATGTCGCGTTATCTCGATGTGTTTTATTCCTCTTAATGATGTTTCTGAAGCACGTTATGGTGAAATTGCGCGTAAAATGTTGGAAACGGGGAATTGGGTCACTTTACTCCATGATTATGGTGTGCCTTTTTGGGCAAAACCGCCATTATCTACCTGGCTATCGGCGGCATCGATGATGTTTTTGGGGGTGAATGAATTTGCGGTTCGTTTACCTGGATTGTTATTATCAATAGGGGTGTTATGGCTTATTTGGGATTTGGCTAAAAAACACAGTGGCAATGTGGTGGCAACCTTAGCTACTTTAGTTCTTGCAGGGACTTTATATTTTTTCCTTGATGCCGGAACGGTGATGACAGATCCCTCTTTAATTTTCTGCACCACCTTAGTTCTGGTTTCGTTTTGGCATGCCATCGTTGGTGGAAATAAGTATTGGTCCTATGTTTTTTTTATTGGTTTAGGTTTGGGGTTATTGGCAAAAGGGCCGGTTGCCACTGTTTTAGCGGGAATGCCTATCTTTTGTTGGGTATTGCTGCGCAATCAATGGCGTAATTTATGGCAGCGCTTGCCGTGGATAAAAGGCATCCTGATTATGCTGGCAATT
>NZ_JH413828.1:12048-31371 GCF_000162755.2 Legionella drancourtii LLAP12 | reverse complement strand
TTGGCCGAGCAGCGCACACCTGGATTCTTGAATTATTTTCTTGTGGGTGAGCATTTTCATCGTTTTGTCACCCCCGGATGGACCGGTGATAAGTATGGTTATGCACATCAAGAACATTGGGGGATGATTTGGGTGTTTGCCGCTTGTGGTATTTTCCCTTGGAGTCTTTTAGGTGCTGCCTGGTTTGTAAAATACCGCAAAACCTTGCCGTCGCTGTTTCGTGATGGCGATGGTTGGTTGGGCTATCTTTTTCTGTGTACGGTTGTTCCCTTATTCTTTTTTACCTTTTCAAGCAACATTATTTACACTTATGTATTTCCTTGTTTGCCAATGTTTGCTTTGTTTTTCACGGAATATTGGGTACGCGCAGGAGCCATGTTACGCGCAAAAAAATTAGTTTTGGGCTTGTCTTTAGTTTGTGGTTCGATCTTTGTTGTGGCCACTGTACTTTTTAATGTGATGCCTGATGCCGTGTCTAAAACACAAAAACCAGTAATTGCCGCCTGGTTAAACCAAGATCCTGCGCAGGGGAGTGATTTAGTGTATTGGGATTACAAAACCGAATTTTCCGCGCAATTTTATGCTGCAGGTAAAGTTCATTTTGCGCAGAGTAAAAACGAACTTTGTCATTTATGGGCAAATAAAGCGGAAAATTATGTTGTAATTTACGTGGATCGGATGGCAACGATGCCCTCTGATTTATTAGCGCAAATGACGCCAGTTCAGAAAATTATAGCCAATAGTCGACCCTTAATCTTGTTGCGCGGTTCTACTTCCAGTTGTTAGGCATTGAGCTCTATGAGGGCGGTAGTAATTGCTGGTGAATTAAATACCTACGATTATTGTTCAATAAAGATACCAATTTCGTTTGGATTTTGATATACTCTAGCGCAATTTTTAAGCCATAATGTGAGGAGTAACCGTGTCGCATTCTGTTGCAGTAGATTCGAGAGCTTTTGTACCTCGTGGTGACCTGATGGCTTGGGTTGTATGTCTGTCTGCTGGGTTGTTTTTTTTGTACGAATTTTTTCAGCTCAATATTTTTGATGTAATTAATCAACCGCTACGCGATGATTTTCACATTGATGCGACGCAATTAAGTTGGATGTCCAGTGCTTATTTATGGGCAGATATTCTTTTTCTGCTCCCGGCTGGAGTTATTCTCGACCGTTTTTCGACACGGACAGTTATCTTATGGGCCATGCTCCTTTGTGTTCTTGGTACCGTAGGTTTTGCGCTTACTGATTCATTTATTCTTGCCTCTTTTTGCCATTTTCTTTCTGGAATTGGCAATGCCTTTTGCTTTTTATCTTGTGTTGTTTTGGTCGCTCACTGGTTTCCGCCAAGAAGACAAGCTCTGGTTATTGGTTCTTTAGTTACTATGGCCTTTATTGGTGGCATGATGGCACATACGCCTTTTGCTTATCTTTATGAACTGTTTGGTTGGCGTCGTGCCTTATTAATAGATGGGGCTGTTGGTGCGATGCTATTGCTGTGGATTTCTTGGATTGTCCGCGATCGACCTGAAGGCGCTCCAGCAAAAAGCCAAAGCAATCAAGGACAGATTATTGCTGGATTTATTCATGCTTTGTCTAACCCACAAAATTGGTTTGCTGGTTTATTTACCTCATTTCTTAACTTACCAATCATGGTCTTGTGCGCTTTATGGGGTGCTAGTTACCTGCAAGTAGTGCATCACTTATCGGAAATGGCAGCCAGTAATGTGGTAAGCCTGATTTTTATGGGTAGTGTTATTGGTTGTCCACTAGCTGGCTGGTTGTCTGATTCACAGGGGCGTCGTAAACCATTAATGGTTGCCGGTGCTGTGGCCACATTAATTACCGTACTTCCTTTATTTTTACACATCGCTCTTTCGCAACTGATGCTGAGCATTCTCTTTTTTGCCTTAGGTTTTTTTACGAGTACCCAAGTAATTTCTTATCCTTTAATCGCTGAAAGTAATCCTGCTGAAAATACAGGGGCTTCTACTGGAATTGCCTCTGTAATTATTATGGGGGGAGGTGGCATTGGGCAAGTATTATTTGGTTGGCTAATGGCGCACCATGCAGAAACAGCAGTAACAACTTACACTGTTGCTGATTTCCAATTTGCTATGTGGATGTTTCCCATAACCGCCATTGTGGCTTTAATCGCCGCATTATTGACCCGCGAAACGTATTGCAAACGCTAAAAATTTGAGGAGTGAGAATGCACATGGTGGATGAATTTCAAGAATACGAGGATTATAAATCGTCGTTGTTGCCCTGGATGGTCTGTTTTGCAGCAACCTTATTCTTTTTTTATGAATTTATCCAAGGAAATATGTTTGCCTCTATTGCTGCAAACATTATGCAAGATTACCAAATTCAAGCCGATAAAATGGCTTGGCTATCAAGCATCTACTATTTGTCCAATGTTTTGTTTCTTTTTGTCGCAGGCATGGTATTGGATCGTTTTTCCATTAAGAATACCTTACTTATAGCGATGTTTTTGTGTGTGGTTAGCACTTTTTTGTTGGCGCATTCTCATTCTTTTTATCTGGCCTTACTTTCGCGATTTATTACCGGTATTGGTAGTGCCTTTTGCTTTTTAGGTCCGGTACGCTTGGCATCGCATTGGTTTCCACCGAAACGCATGGCTTTAGTGACGGGAGCAATCGTCACCATGGCAATGGCCGGAGGCATGTTGGCCCAATATCCGCTAACCAAATTAGTAACGATGGTGGGTTGGCGACAGGCCGTGCAAGATGTAGGAATCCTTGGTTTTGTGATGTTGATACTTATGTTTTTCTGGATCAAGGAACGACCGCAAGTTGCGGTAAAGAAAGTAGGCAAAACAATAGATGTGCTTTCTGCGGCGAAAAAAGCTTATCTTAATACTCAATACATTCGCGCTGCTTTTTATGCCAGTTTAATGAATATGGCGATTGCCGTATTTGGCGCAATGATGGGTACACTTTATTTGGAGCAACGTTTAGAGATTAGTGCTGAGCATGCAGCAATGATTAATGGTATGTTGTTTTTAGGCGCAATTATTGGCTCACCTTTGGTGGGTTGGATCTCCGATAAAATGGGCGTACGAATTCTTCCTATGAAAATGGGGGTTCTAGCCTCTTTGTTGACTGTCTTAGCCGTGCTCTATCTTCCTGTTTCGTTAACGATGATGGCAGTTTTGTTTTTTCTCTTAGGCTTATTTACTTCTGCTCAAGTGATTAGTTACGCCCTGGTGGCTGAAAGCAGCTCACCGGTAATGACGGCAACGGCGGTGAGTGTTATTTCAATATTGACCCAAGGTGGCTATATTATTTATCAAAACATGTTTAGTTATTTATTAACGAACCACAGTGGCATGCATTTAGTTCATGGAACGCCGGTGTATTTGTTAGATGCATATCAACATGCAGCAATTATTTTACCTTTAGGTTTATTAATTGCGTTTCTCATGCTATTAGGTTTAAAAGAAACACGTTGCCAACAGATTGAGGATTAAGCATGACCGGGCGAGTTTGTATTTTATTGATGGATTCTTTTGGTATTGGCGCCAGTCTTGATGCGGCTCGTTATGGCGATGCGGGTGCTAATACGTTTGTACATATTCATGAAGTATGTGCACGTGGTGATGGCGACAAAGCTGGATTACGTCAAGGACCATTAACCATACCTAATCTGGCAAAATTAGGTCTTTATCATGCGGCTTTAGCCAGTTCTGGATTGCGCTTTGTTGAATTATCTGCTTTTGCTGACCCTGTGGGTTATTATGGCTATGCGGTAGAGCAAAGCTTGGGCAAAGATACACCGAGTGGGCATTGGGAAATAGCTGGGGTGCCAGTTACTTTTGAGTGGGGGTATTTCCCTGAGCAAGCTAATTGTTTTCCCAAAAAATTAATTGATGCCTTTATTGAACGTGCCAGTTTGCCTGGTGTTTTAGGCGAAAAGCATGCTTCAGGAACAACCATTCTTGATGAATTAGGCGAAGAACATCTGCGTACGGGCAAACCCATTGTATATACCTCCGCGGACAGTGTGTTCCAAATTGCTGCTCATGAGGAACATTTTGGTTTAGAGCGCTTATATGCCATTTGCGAGATTGCACGCGAGCTTGTCGATGAATATCAGATTGGCCGTGTGATTGCACGTCCATTTGTCGGTGAGCCTGGCTCATTTAAACGTACGGGAAATCGTAAGGATTATGCAACTTTGCCACCGGCAAAAACGTTACTTGATTATTTAAAAGATGCGGGTCGGGAAGTCATTGCCTTGGGTAAAATTGCAGATATTTATGCGCATCAAGGGATCACACAAACCATTAAAGCTGATGGTAATATGGCTTTGTTTGATGCAACATTAGAGGCCATGAAAACTGCTCCTGCAGGGAGTTTAGTCTTTACTAATTTTGTGGATTTTGATTCCTCTTATGGTCACCGACGTGATGTAATTGGCTATGCGCATGCACTGGAAGTGTTTGATGCACGCTTGCCTGAATTAGAGGCTTTATTAAAACCCAATGATCTTGTTGTTATTGCGGCGGATCATGGTTGTGATCCTACCTTCCCGGGTTCCGATCATACACGCGAACATATTCCTGTCTTGGTTTATGGACCTAGTCTCAATAGTCGCTTTATTGGTCGACGTGATACCTTTGCCGATATTGGTCAAAGTATTGCGCAACATCTGGAATTACCTGGTTTAGCGCATGGCGTGTCTTTTTTAATTTGACCCCATTGTTTTTTTATTTTTCATCCCCATTTAACCTTTCAAGTACTGTTGTGTAAATACCATCCATTTAGCAAAGGGATGGTGTTTACACCATAATTTTTAGCCTACATTGAGGATTTAACTTTGGAACAATTTCGTGGGACAACTATCCTTTCAGTAAGACGCGGAAACCAGGTCGTTATTGGTGGTGATGGTCAGGTTACTTTAGGTAATACTGTGATGAAGGGTAATGCACGTAAAGTGCGAAGGCTCTATAAAGAGCAGGTTATTGCTGGCTTTGCTGGTGGCACTGCAGATGCGTTTACTCTTTTCGAACGCTTTGAAAGTAAACTGGAAATGCATCAAGGTCATTTGGTGCGTGCCGCAGTTGAACTCGCTAAAGATTGGCGCACTGATAGAATTTTACGTCGTCTTGAAGCTGTTCTTGCCGTAGCCGACAGCAAGTCATCGTTGATTATCACGGGTAATGGCGATGTGATTGAGCCGGAAGAAAGCTTAATTGCAATTGGTTCTGGTGGTCCTTTCGCTCAGGCAGCCGCTCGTGCATTGATGCAAAATACTGATTTATCTGCCGTGGAAATAGTCCGTAAAGCACTGACTATTGCCGGTGATATTTGTATTTACACCAATAATAATTTAACCATAGAAGAGTTAAACAATGACAGCAAATAATAGCATGGTAATGACTCCGCGTGAGATTGTTCAAGAATTAGATAAGCACATTATCGGTCAAGATGATGCAAAAAGAGCCGTTGCTATTGCCTTACGTAATCGCTGGCGCCGTATGAAAATTCAAGATCCTGTTTTACGCAATGAAATAATGCCTAAGAATATTTTAATGATTGGGCCAACAGGCGTGGGTAAAACGGAAATAGCACGGCGTTTGGCTAAATTAGCGCATGCACCTTTTATTAAAGTAGAAGCAACCAAGTTCACCGAAGTTGGCTATGTTGGTCGTGATGTAGATTCTATTTTACGTGATCTTGCAGACATTGCTATTAAGCAAGAACGTGAATGGGCGATGAAAAAGGTAGAACATTTAGCCGAAGATGCGGCAGAAGAGCGCATATTGGATGTGTTATTGCCTCCTGCACGTGGTAGTTTAACATCTAGTGATAAAGACAGTACCGCAAGACAAGTATTTCGTAAGCAATTGCGCGAAGGTTTACTCGACGAAAATGAAATTGAAATAGAAGTGTCGGCAACGCCAGTTGGTATTGAAATTATGGCGCCTCCGGGAATGGAAGAAATGACGAGTCAGTTGCAGTCTATGTTCCAACAAGTGGGTACTCATCGCACGAAAACACGTAAAATGACCATTGCTAAAGCCATGAAAATTTTACGCGAAGAAGAAGCATCTAAATTAATTAATGAAGATGACATTAAGGTTCGCGCCATTGAAAGCGTTGAGCAAAATGGTATTGTTTTTATTGATGAATTAGACAAAGTAGCGAAGCGTTCTGAAGGCGGTGGTGGTGATGTGTCGCGCGAAGGGGTACAGCGTGATCTATTGCCTTTAGTTGAAGGGACCACAGTTTCAACCAAATACGGTATGATTAAATCCGATCATATTTTGTTTATTGCTTCTGGCGCATTTCATGTCGCTAAACCTTCAGATTTAATTGCTGAGTTACAAGGCCGTTTACCGATTCGCGTTGAATTATCTGCGCTTTCGGTTGAAGACTTCGTACGCATACTCACTGAACCTACGGCTTCACTGACCTTACAATACAGTGCTTTGATGGCAACAGAAGGGTTAACGCTGAGTTTTGATGAATCAGGAATTCGCCGTATTGCTGAGGT
Organism: Legionella drancourtii LLAP12; assembly: GCF_000162755.2. GTDB lineage: Bacteria > Pseudomonadota > Gammaproteobacteria > Legionellales > Legionellaceae > Legionella > Legionella drancourtii. The sequence continues at coordinate 24,853 of NZ_JH413828.1, read as the reverse complement.
TGCTTGGCAAGTTAATGAGCGCACTGAAAATATTGGTGCTCGTCGCTTGTATACGGTTATGGAGCGTTTATTGGAAGTCGTTTCGTTTGAAGCTACGGATAAATCAGGAGAGGCTGTGCATGTAGATAAAGCCTATGTGGAGAAGAACTTGGGGCAGCTTGTTGCGGATGAAGATTTAGCACGTTACATCCTTTAATTGAGCTTGTTGGATTCTTGTTTTGTTCAAAACTCCTTCCGTTTCTTGAGGAAAAGTATTGTAGGCAGGATTGCAAATCCTGCCTACAATACATCCCCTACTCTGCGCCGTTAATTTTTATATTTTTTCAACGAATTAATTTTTGAGTTTGTTATACTACGCCCATCAATATGGGGGTATGTATCCCGGCGTTTAAAAAATATCATGGAGTTAATTGATGTCAGATCCTTACATTTTAGTTTTATTTTATTCAAAAACGGGTTCGGTAGCCCAATTAGCCCAGTATATCGCGCGCGGGGCAGAACGTGTTTCTGGAATGGAGGCACGTTTGCGTACCGTTCCCCCTGTTTCTACCACCTGCGAAGCAGTAGATAAGGTTGTTCCCGATAAGGGGGCACCTTACGCCACTTTGGATGATTTGCGTCACTGTCACGGATTGGCTTTGGGTAGTCCTACACGTTTTGGCAATATGGCCGCTCCGTTGAAATATTTTTTAGATGGTACCTCTTCTTTATGGTTGGCAGGGGATTTGGTGGATAAGCCAGCATGTGTATTTTCCTCTTCTGCCAGTATGCATGGGGGGCAGGAAAGTACCTTATTAAGTATGATGCTCCCCTTACTCCATCAAGGGATGGTTTTATTAGGGGTGCCTTATTCGGAGCCTTCATTAAATAATACCCTAACTGGTGGTACACCTTATGGGGTAACGCATGTTTCTGGTGTAGCGAATGATCGGGCTTTAAGTGAAGATGAAATCACTTTAGCTAAGAATTTAGGTGAGCGTTTGGCGCGAGCCGCTCTTAAATTGAGTAAATAGAATGAAAGTAATAAGTTTTAATGCAAATGGTATTCGTGCTGCAGCACGTAATGGGTTTTATGAATGGCTTGTCGCACAGGATGCTGATTTTGTCTGCATTCAGGAAACTAAAGCTCAGCCTGAGCAGTTACTTCCTGAAGAAATGTATTATCCACGTGATTATTTTTGCGATTATTATTCAGCACAAAAAAAAGGATACAGTGGGGTGGCTATTTATGCTCGGCATAAACCAACCCGTATTGTAAAAGGCATTGGTTATGATTATTGCGATAATGAAGGGCGTTATATTCAATTTGATTATCCAAAACTGAGTGTGATTTCGCTTTATTTGCCCTCTGGTACCAGTGGTGATGGGCGTCAAGAGGTGAAATATGACTTTCTTGAGCAATTTGCTAAGCATTTAATTCAATTAAAAAATGAGGGGCGAGAGCTCATTATTTGTGGAGATTATAATATTGCCCATAAACAGATTGATTTAAAAAACTGGCGCAGCAATCAGAAAAATTCAGGGTTTTTACCCGACGAACGTGCTTGGATGGATAAGTTGTTTGGTTCTATGGGCTTTGTTGATGCGTTTCGCGTGCATAATCAAGAAGAAGAGCAATATACCTGGTGGTCCTATCGTAGTCGTGCCTGGGAAAAAAATGTAGGCTGGAGAATTGATTATCAAGTAATTACCCCAGGACTTAGCGAACATGTTATTGACAGTCGCATTTTTCGTGAAGCACGCTTGTCCGATCATGCTCCATTTATGATTGAATATAAAGGAGATTGGTGTGTTTAAATTAGCCAGTTGGAATGTTAATTCATTAAAAATTAGATTGGATCAGGTCTTGGCATGGATGGAAACGTCGCAAATGGATGTTCTTGCTTTGCAGGAAACTAAGTTGCTGGATGAGAATTTCCCTGCGGCGGCCTTTATTGAAAAAGGCTATCACATTGTGTATTCAGGACAGAAAACATACAATGGTGTTGCCATCATTAGTCGCTATCCCATTACGGATGTGATGACTGATGTTCCTGATTTAGCCGATCCGCAACGACGAATTTTAGCGGTGACCGTGGCGGGAATTCGTTTGATCGATTTATATGTTCCTAATGGTTCAGAACTGACTTCAGATAAATATCAATATAAATTGCATTGGTTGCAAAAAGTAACGGCATTTATTCAACAACAAATGAGTATTTATCCTAAAGTGGCTGTCGTTGGTGACTTTAATATTGCGCCAGAGGATCGCGATGTCCATGATCCGCTTGAATGGCAAGATTCTGTGCTGGTCAGTCCTCCTGAGCGAGAGGCTTTTGCGGCGTTATTGCAATTAGGATTGTATGATAGCTTTAGAAATTTTGTGCAAGCAGAACAGTCTTTTAGTTGGTGGGACTATCGTGCGGCTGGTTTTCGACGCAATCGAGGTTTGCGTATTGATCATGTTTTATTGAGTCAGGAATTAAATGTTTTATGCAGACAGTCTTGTATTGATGTAGAACCACGCAAGACAGAAAGACCCTCTGATCATGCACCTGTATGGGTTGAATTAGAGCTTGCAGTTTAGTTTTTACACCTGAATCTAATAAATCGGTGCAAAATAGACTATAGTAAAGAATAGGTTAGATGTTAGCATCTAATTTAGAGACTGTTGCCCTTTCTACTATTGGTCAATATGAGTCGATTATCTGTGCACTGATATGTATATACTTGATGTATGCTTTGTTTTGGTGCGCAAAAATCAGCCGGTTTTGGCTCAATCTAGCGAAATGGCAATAGATCCTAGACGAGAAAAAATTGCTTTGCAGAAATTTTTCTGCTATTGTTTCGCGTCATTTGTATAGAATATGGTGCTTGGCAATAGGGTCCAGGTGGCGATATTCCTATTGAACTATAAGAGAGTAGTATTATGAAGGCAGCAATACATCCAAATTATGAAGTAGTTAAAGTTACTTGCAGCTGTGGTGAAGTGTTTGAAACTCGCTCTACACTGTGCAAAGACTTAAACATTGAAGTATGTTCACAATGCCATCCTTTCTACACTGGAAAGCAAAAACTGGTTGATACTGGTGGTCGTGTACAGAAGTTCCGTGATCGTTACAGTCAACGTTCTGGTAAAGTTACATCGAAAGACGAAGAATAGTAGGGGTTGTTGACGTTTTGACTTAATTTAGCGAAATGTCAATAAACCTTAGTAGCGCGCGCCGTTGGGCGCGCCGTATTAATTTATTGAAAAGTTGTTATCAACGTGATAATTTTTTAATGAGTTGTCAGGGCTGTTAGCAATTCAGTTTTTTCCTCAATTAGTATTCTTCCTGCGACTTACACCCCGGAAATAGAAGTTAATTATTAGATCATTAATCTAATACCTACTTCGAATGAGTCGTGGCATGAAAAAAATTGATGCCGGGTTTTGCTAACCCTTTTTATTTTGGTTTTTATAGAGAGTAAGCACTTTGGATAATGAAGTTTTAAAACAATCTGCATTGGATTATCATGAATTTCCTGTTCCAGGAAAACTCTGCGTTCACCTTACTAAGCCAACTAACTCTCAGACTGATTTATCTTTGGCCTATACGCCTGGAGTAGCTGCGCCAGTACTAGCTATCGCTGAAAATCCCGAAAATGCTTATCGTTACACCAATAAAGGTAATCTTGTTGCCGTGATGACTAATGGTACCGCGGTGCTTGGCCTGGGTGATCTGGGGCCACTGGCCAGTAAGCCGGTTATGGAAGGTAAAGCTGTCTTATTTAAGCGTTTTGCCGATATTGATGTCTATGATATTGAAATTGATGCCTATGACCCACAAGCATTTATTGCAACAGCAAAGCGTATTTCGCCTACTTTTGGTGGTATTAATTTAGAAGATCTTAAAGCTCCTGAATGCTTCGAGATTGAACAGGCATTGATTGAACAATTGAATATACCGGTATTTCATGACGATCAGCACGGTACTGCTATTGTTATTGCTGCTGGTTTATTAAATGCACTTGAATTACAAAAAAAGACATTGTCTGACGCAAAAATCGTCTGTATTGGTGCCGGTGCAGCAGGTATTGCTTCGATGCGCTTACTGGTTGCTTTAGGTGCAAATAAAGAAAATATGTTGTTGTTGGATTCCAATGGTGTTATTCATTCAGGACGTACAGATCTTAATGCTTATAAATTTGCGTTTGCTCGTACTACGGATTGCCGCACGTTAGCGGATGCTTTAGTTGGTGCGGATGTCTTTATTGGTGTTGCGAAACCTAATTTGTTAGATGCTGATTTATTAAAATTAATGGCACCTAATCCGGTTATTTTTGCATTATCAAATCCTGATCCGGAAGTCAGACCTGAAATGGCGCACAAAATACGTGATGATTTAGTGATTGCTACTGGACGTAGTGATTATCCCAATCAGGTAAATAATGTATTATGTTTTCCATACATCTTTCGTGGCGCATTAGACGTCCGCGCTACGTGTATTAATCAATCTATGCAAATTGCAGCAGTTGAAGCGATACGTCAATTGGTGCATGAGCCAGTTCCCCAGGTAGTGAAGGACAATTACCCAGGTGTTACAGATTGGGAGTTTGGTCCTAATTATATTATTCCAAAACCCATTGATCCACGTTTAAAAGAGAGAGTTCCCGCTGCTGTGGCTGATGCCGCAATGATAAGCGGTGTGAGTCAAATTAAAATAAAGTAACTTCTTAGGTTGCTATCCCGAATGCAGTAGAGGATCTCCTGGATGATGCCTTGTGGCGAATTAACGAGGTTCTTTATTGCTTGTTGGAATGACTAACCAAGAAGTTAAAATAAAGAAGAGTTGTGGAATGCCCTTATTTTAGGAGTGCTACACGCTTTTGCTTAACCCAAATAGTTAAGGAGATGACTTTGCTTTCTGAGAATCGTAAGAATTACGCAATAATAGGATGGTTTATTTGTGCTCTTGGAGCAATTTTCTACAGTTACGAATATTTACTGCGAATTGCACCGAGTGCGATGGAATCATCCTTGCGTGAACACTTTAATTTATCCGCTACTGGTTTTGGACATATTTCATCTGTTTATTATTATGCATATGTGCCAATGCAGTTGCCTGTGGGCTTATTATTGGATCGTTATGGTCCCAGAAGACTTTTAACGTTAGCTTGTTGTATTTGTGTTATGGGTACCTTTCTTTTCACCGGAACAGCAAATTTCTGGATCGCTGCTTCAGGGCGTTTTTTAGTCGGTTTGGGCTCGGCATTTGCCTTTGTGGGGGTTTTGAAACTGGCGACCATTTGGCTACCAGAGAATAGACTTGCTATGGTTTCGGGAATGACTGCAGCTCTAGGTACTATTGGCGCAATGTTAGGCGATAATTTTTTAGAGATTTTTGTTGAAAAATTAGGCTGGGTTAAAACGCTTAACCTAACGGCTGCTTTTGGTATCGTCTTAATCTTTGTTTTATGGGCTGGCCTTCAAGATAAAAAAGGTCGTCATCGCCAAAATGGTACTGTTGCGACGTTTAAAAAAGGCTTAATTGATTTAGGTATTATTGCGCGTAATAAGCAAATTTGGGTTAATGGTATGTATGGTTGTTTAGTTTATCTACCAACGACTGTTTTTGCTGAATTATGGGGTATTCCTTATTTAAGACATGCTCATGGTTTTTCATCTCATGCGGCAGGTTTAGCCAACTCTCTGCTTTTCTTGGGATTTACTGTAGGTGCTCCATTAATGGGTTATATTTCTGACCGCTTGGAACGCAGAAAATTCCCTATGTTTTTGGGGGCTAGTGGCGCGGCGATTGTCATGCTAATCATTTTATATGCCCCAGGCTTGACTGAATCAAATATCCAAGTGTTGATGTTTTTACTCGGTCTTCTCTATAGTGCACAAGCTATTGTCTTTGCTGTAGGTCGCGAATTAAGTCCTGGAGAAGCGGCGGGGACTGCCATGGCGCTTACTAATATGATCGTGATGTTCGGTGCTATGTTACTGCAGCCGTTAGTAGGCTATTTACTCGACTTTAGTTTAGCCTCAAGGACAAAGGGTATTGAAGTTACAGGTGCGGTTGTTGATAATGTCCATAGATTGTATGCTGTCGGTGATTATCAATTTGCATTAGCAGTTATACCGCTAGGTATTCTGATTGCTGCTGTGTTGACCTTCTTTTTAAGAGAAACTTACGCTCACGTAGATAAATAAAATGATGACTACTAGAAAACAAATGCTATTGGGTACGTTCATCTGCTTTGTTGGAGCAGTGTTCTACTGTTATGAGTTTATTTTACGTATCATACCTGGTGTGTTACAGACTGAACTGAGTATTGCTTTAGGCCATATTTCAGCAACTACTTTTGGCCAGATTTCCGCACTCTACTACTTTGCTTATTCACCCATGCAAATGCCTGTAGGAATGCTGATGGATCGTTTTGGGCCAAGAAGGTTGCTTACTTTTGCCTGTATTTGCTGCACCATTGGTTCATGGATGTTTACCTTAACTTCCTCCATGTTTTTGGTGGGGGCTGGCCGATTTTTGGTAGGCTTTGGTTCATCCTTTGCCTTCGTCGGGGTACTGTCTTTGGCTCTGCACTGGTTACCAAGGCGGTATTTTTCTTTAGTTGCCGGCTTAATGACGACCTTAGGGATGTTGGGGTTGGTGTATGGCGAAGTAAAAATCACTGAATGGTCTGAGAGTGTTGGCTGGGAACATGTTTTGTTGTTCATTGCCGTTATTGGTTCTGGTCTTAGTGTTTTGATGTTATTAATTGTTCGTGATGGTCCTACTGGCCATCAGTCCAATAAACATCCATTGCCGGAATTTTTCCGTAACGTTCTGAAGGTATTGATGGCCCCAGAAGTTTGGTTGATTGGTTTGGTTGGGGCGTGCTTATATACTTCATTATCTGTATTTGGTGAGTTATGGGGCAAGACTTATTTAGAACAAGCACACCATTTAACTAAAGTCGAAGCAGCAAAAACAGTATCGGCGGTATTTTTAGGCTGGGCAGTAGGCGCACCGGTTGCCGGTTACTTATCTGACCGTTCAGGAAGAAGATTATTACCTTTGGTTGTTGGGGCAATTTTATCTTTGATTTGTATTAGTCTGGTATTGTATTGGCCTGGCTTGTCTTATGTCAGTTTGAATGTGTTACTGTTTTTATATGGTGTATTTAGTGCTACTGAAATTATTGTCTTCATTATGGCTAAAGAATGCAGTGGTGCTCAATTATCCGGTACAGTATTTGCAGCAACCAATATGATTGTGACTCTGGGTGGCGTGATTTTCCAACCTTTGGTTGGAAAATTATTAGATACTTTTGGCGACAGTGGCATCGTTGGTGGGGAGCACATCTATACGGTAGTCGATTATCAGGTTGCTTTATCCATACTGCCTATTTCATTGCTCATGGTTACTATTCTTGCTTTCTTTATTAAAGAGCAACCTGCTCATTAAGAAAATCCCTTTACTCCCAGTAATGAGCATAGGTGTTAAGTTAAGAAATAAAAGCCCATAAATGCCTTCCAGACCCATTCGGGCTGGGGAGGCATTTATGCTGTCTCGAAGCCTCGTGCCAATACTAGGGGCTGTTGCCCTTTCTACTATCTTGGCCAAAATGAGTTGATTTTTTGTGCTCCGATGCGCACATAACAGAACTCTTTGAATACTCGCTTAGTAAAAATGCCATCGATCCCTGCCAGCATCTTTTGACATGTACATTGCCATATCTGCTTTTTTCATTAATTCAGCTGCATCAAGGCCATTATTTGGATAAATAGCTATTCCTATGCTGGCAGTAATTTGTAACTGTTGATCTTGAAGAGACAGAGGTTTTTTCACAATTTTGAGAAATTTATCTGCTAGAATAGCGGCATCCTGAGGCGATGAAATTTCAGTTAAAATGATGACAAATTCATCACCACCAGTACGGGCAATAGTGTCTTGACTACGTACAGAACAACATAATCGTGTACTCATTTCTTTAAGAAGTTTGTCACCCGCATCATGTCCCAGGGTATCGTTGACATGCTTGAATTTATCTAAATCTACAAACATGAGCGCCATAAAGCGATGATGATGTTTTGCGCTGGCAATTGCCTGGTTAAGCCTATCTAGTAGCAATTGTCTATTGGGAAGACCGGTGAGTATATCGTGATAAGCAAGCTGATAAATCTTTTCTCTGTTTATTATGCGCTCATTAATGTCTTCAACTTGCAAGATGAAATAAATGGGTTCTCCAGAAGTAGTATCGCGCAAAATAGAGCGTGTAACTTGTATCCATGAGATCGTACCGTCTTTCCTGATTTGCCTTTTCTCAACATGGTAAGAACTATTCTTACCTTCTATTAACTTGCGAGTATTTTCTAATTCAAGAATCAAATCCTCTGGGTAAGTAATTTTTTGAAAGGTCAGTTGCTCAAGCTCTTCTTTCTTGTATCCAGTGATTTCACAAAGAGCCCGGTTAACCAATAAAAATTGTCCCTCAAGAGATTGAGTTGCCATACCAATTGGAGCATGGTCCATAATATTTCGGAAACGTTCCTCACTTTCCAGCAGCGCACGCTCAGTCCGTTTTCGGTCTGTAATATTAAACATGGTCGAGCGATTCATTACATAACGCCCTCCCGACTCTTTATTTCCAGAGGCACTCATTAATATCGTAAAAGTTGAACCATCTCTGCGAGTTAACTCCATCTCTACATCATTGAGAAATCCTTGCTCTTTGAATTGCGAGGCATTTTCTTGATAAATACGTAGGGAGGCAGGTGTCAGTAAATCAGAAAATTTCATTTTCCCGATAATTTCATCAGCTCTGTATCCTAACCAATTCAACTCGGTATTATTTATTCTTGTAAAAAAATCATTGGCATCTAGCGAATGATAGCCGCATGGTGCATTTGCATAAAGATCAGCAATTTCTTCCATCGATTTTTGCAGTTTTTCAGTAACAGTTTTGCGTTCACTAATGTCTTCTACCTGTGCAATGAAATATAAGGGGGTTCCTGTTAGTTGATTTCTCAACAAAGAGCGTGTTACTTGTACCCAAATAACCTTGCCATCCTTACGCACATAACGTTTTTCTATTTGGTAGGAACTGGCCTTGCCTTCTAGCAGATGTTGCACTTTGGCAAAGTTAGTGGATAAGTCTTCCGGATAAGTAAGTTCTTGATAAGTGAGTTTTGTAAGTTCTTCTTGATTGTATCCGGTAATCTTACACAGAGAGGAGTTGACCTGGATGAAATGGCCATCGATTGATACAGTTGCTATTCCAATCGGAGCATTATCTACAATATTTTGAAAAAGCTCTTTACTTTGACGCAAGGTTTTTTCAATCTGCTTACGCTCAGAAATATCTTCAACTTGAGCAATAAAATAGCTCGGCATCCCCGTTGTCGAATCGCGCAAAAGAGAACGTGTGACTTGTACCCAAATAGTCTTATCATCTTTTCGAATATAACGCTTTTCTAAGCAGTAAGAATGAATTTTACCCTCCAAGAGTTGTTGTACGTTGGCAGTATCAATAGTCATATCTTCGGCATAGGTGAGCTTTTTATAACTCATATTCTCCAGCTCTTCTTTCTCATAGCCCGTAATGTGACAGTAAGCCTGGTTTACTTTTAATAGCTGACCGTCAAGCGATATGGTCACCACACCCACTGGCGCATTATCTATAACATTGCGGAAAAGATTTTCACTTTCTTGCAATGCTTTTTCGGCTTGTTTACGAGAGGTAATATCTTCAATTTGAGCAATAAAATAAAGTGGTTTTTTGGTGATGGGATTTCTCATAATAGAGCGTGTCACTTGTACCCAAATAATCTTATCATCTTTTCGGATATAGCGTTTCTCTAATCTATAAGATTTAACTTTATTGTTTAGTAATTGTTGAATATTGAAATCATCGATGGCGCAATCTTCATTATAGGTAAGTTGCTGATAACTCATTGTTTCAAGTTCACTTCGTTCGTATCCAGTTATTTCTGTGAACGCTTGGTTTACCTGCATAAAGTGACCATCAATAGATAGAGTTGCAATTCCAACAGGAGCATTATCTACAATATTATTGTAAAGATCGTTGATTTCATTCGAAAAATTAATGGGTTCTTTTGATATTTCCATTGCTGCAATCCTTTTTCATATTAATCAATTCAGCTCCAATGTAATAAACCATCCTATCCACTAAACTTGTAATTTATAATTACTAGTTTAGTATTTAAATTGACTGTTTGAAACTGGATGGAACATTCACAAATGAATATTAACGTATTAGGTATAAATATAGCTAAAAATATTTTTCAACTTCATGGCGCTGATAAACATGGTAAAAAATATTAAAGGAATGAATAGAGCGTGGCCAATAAATTGAATATATTGCTAATTTACCTTGGCGTTGTCGAATAAATCAAATTAAGAAAAAAGATTAATTTAATCGGACAATTTTTATTTCACTTTTACAGAAATGGGCATATCCCGTGAGGCCATGTGCTGCGGCTTCTGTAATTTTTTATAATTTAACACCCATGCCTCTTGGAGAGAAGGGCGTTTTAATTAAATATGGCAATTAACTCTTTTACTGGCTGGCGCAAAGCGGTTTGGCAGTTGATAAAACGTGCTACTTGAAAACTCTTAATTTCAGCTTTTCGATAATGATAGCGGGTAAATTCGGTATCGTGATTGGATAAAATGACAGGGATTCCTTTGGCAGCAGTTTCCTTGGCTAGCTCACTGAGTTCAATTTGATCTTCAGTTGTAAATAGTTTTTGTGTATAGGGTAAAAGTCGGGTCTTCTCTGACAGCGGGACATAAGGAGGATCACAATAAATCACATCCCCCCGCTCCGCATATTCAAAAGTTTTTCTAAAATCATGATGAATAAATTGTGTCATTTGACTTTTATCATGGAACAGGTGCATTTCTTTGCGTGGAAAATAAGGCTTGCTATAAAGTCCAAAAGGGACGTTATATAAGCCTTTTGAGTTGTAACGGCATAAGCCATTATAACCATGGCGATTTAGATAGAGAAAAAATGCAGCACGTTGCAGGGTATAAGGTGTCTGATTAAACTCAGCCCTTATTTCGTAGTAGCGTTCTTTGCAATTGAACTCTGGACTAAAATAATTTTGGCATTGCTCAATAAATGCCACACCTTCTTGGCGCAGTGCCGTAAAAAGATTAATTAAATCCAGATTACTTTCTGCTAACAGATGGGCTGAGTAATTGGTGTTCATAAAAACAACACCAGAACCAGCGAATGGCTCTATTAAGCGCTTGCCCTGGGGCAGAAAGGGAAGAATCTTATCTAGACAGTTATATTTACTACCTGCCCATTTAAGAAATGGTCTTATTTTTATCATAATTATGTCATGCTGAATCCAGAGGGAAGTATTGCTTATTTCTAAGAAAAAAAACAGAATTTTTACAATTTTCCTGCATAATGTTTAATCCCTAATTAGGCTCTGTTACTGCTCTTTATTATTTATTAATAAACACATATGGTGCTTTTGATTTTATTACTGCTAAATAATGAGCGGCTAATTAAACGATTTACTAATGATTACCATAAAAACCCCATGTCATTTAGTACGAAAGTAACGAATGCCTATTTTCTTTTGGGAATGACAATATTACTAACGAGCAACCGATAGAGATTGCCATTCACGTATAAAAATTTGCATATCCTTGAGATAGTCCTATAATCATAATGATTACTTTTTAATCAGATGGATGAAGCAAAGAATAAGGAGATTGATATGAAGATCAAAGCATCAGTTACTGGATTAATATTCGCTACTAGCATGATTGCAGCGGCTGGGCCAAGCCAGGCAGCAATGGTTAAGCACGGACAGTTTTCAGGAACAGGATGGCACATGGTTCCGAAAAGTTCTGGTATTAAACCTGCGGAAAACTGGCAAGAATATGCAAGCGGGGTTTATACTCAGCCCATTACCGGAAAAAATCCATTCTTACTGGGGCAATAGATTCGGTTTTGAATTGTCTTAATGCGAGTAATGGGGTTCTTTTTTATCCCGCAGACAGCCTCTGCGGGGTTAATTCAAATCTTCTGCAAATCTTTATTTACAAGAGCGGCATTTGCACCTATTATTGATTTTTGTTTCAAAAATCAATTGAGGGGTTCATGAGTCAACGTGGGGGCAAACGAGAAGGCGCGGGGCGACCTTCTGGATGTGGTAAATACGGTGCAGAACCTACCAAAACCATACGTATACCCATTTCTCGTCTTGCTGATATTCATGAGTTATTGGACCAAGAATCTAAAACTCCGGTACTGCCACTTTATTTAAGCAAGGTGCAAGCGGGTTTTCCTTCTCCAGGAGATGATTATATCGATCGCTATTTGGATTTAAATCAGCAATTGGTACAACATCCTGCTGCGACTTTTATTGTCACTGCAACCGGCGATTCCATGACCGATGTAGGGATTCATTCAGGCGATATGCTGATTGTTGATAAAAGCCTGGAGGCGCAACATGGAAAAATAGTGATTGCTGCACTTAATGGCGAGTTAACGGTTAAGCGTTTATCCAAAATACGAGGACGGGTGCAACTGCTTCCTGAAAATCCTCGATATAAACCTATTGATATTACCGATGAACAGGATTTGGTGATTTGGGGCGTGGTTATTCATGTCATTCATAGCTTTTTGTAAGTTGATAGAGCAGGCACAATGTTTGCTTTAATTGATTGTAATAATCTTGTGCGACGTGAAAAGTCGTCTAACGGACTGTTTTAGACAAAAGGACTTGGATAAAACCAACTGTTCCACCGGTTGTACCCTAGGGAGTGGTGCGGTGAGGTAACAAGCCGTATAG
>NZ_JH413828.1:1693-11006 GCF_000162755.2 Legionella drancourtii LLAP12 | reverse complement strand
CAACCTTATCGGGGAGTAGCATCGAAAGTTCATTTAATCCGTTATGCTGATGATTTTATCATCACAGCTAAAACACGAGAGATGCTGGAAGAACAGATATTGCCTAATATCGAGATATTTCTAAACGAGAGAGGGCTTCGACTCTCGCTTGAGAAAACAAAAATCACACCTATTCACGAGGGGGTTGATTTTCTTGGCAGTACTATTAGAAAATTTGGCAACAAACTCATAATAAAACCGGCCAAGAAAAATGTAGCAAAATTCCTTAGTAAAATTAGTGTGATTATAAAAGCTAATAAAGCGACATCGGCAGCCGATTTAATTGCTTACTTAAATCCTGTTATAAAAGGATGGGCTAATTATCATCAGCACACTTGCAGCTCAAAGGCTTTTTCAAAGGTAGACTCAGAAATATTTCGGATGCTTTGGAAATGGGCATTAAGGCGTCATAGAGGAAGAGGGAAACGATGGATAAAAGAAAAGTATTTCATCAAGCACGGGTCACGTATCTGGACTTTTTCAGGTGTAGGAGTTAAAGCTAATGGTACTGTTATTTGTCCCAAACTTACCTACGCATCCGATGTGAAAATTAAACGTCACGTTAAAGTGCGTGGGCAAGCCAATCCCTTTGACCCTCAATGGGAAGAATACTTTGAGAAGAGACTTTCAGTTAAAATGCAGAACTCCTTAAGAGGGCGAACGCAACTAAAAACGCTGTGGTCTTCTCAACAAGGAGTTTGTCCTATTTGTCGCCAGAAAATAACCCATGAAACAGGTTGGCATAATCACCATATTCAATGGAAAAGTCTCGGTGGTAAAGATGGAAACAGCAACCGAGTACTGCTTCATCCAGAGTGTCATCGCAAAGTACATCAACTTAATCTTACTGTAGTAAAGCCGTGTTTTAAAGGCATTAACAGAGCTTGAGCTGTGTGCGGGGAAACTCGCGTGCACAGTTCTTAGAGGGCTGCTCCTTAGTAATGGGGAGTGGCTACTCGACTATGCTTCCTGTGAACGTCTATTTCGGCCCGATTTACGTAATAAGCCCGTAATTGTTCTGTCAAGCAATGATGGTTGTGTTATTGCACGTTCAAATGAGGCGAAAGCCTTGGGCATCCCTATGGGTGTACCTTATTTTAAGGTGAAGGCTTTATGTAAACAGTCTGAAGTGCAAGTGTTTTCATCTAACTTTGGTTTATATGGTGATTTATCGCGTCGCGTGATGATGACCATAGAACAAGAATGGCCGCATATGGAGCCTTATTCCATTGATGAAGCTTTTCTGGATTTAAGCAGCATGCCTATGCATTTGTATGATGAGTTTTGTCTTGCCTTACAAAAAAAGATTTTAAAAAACACCGGTATCCCAACCTCTATTGGTATTGGGCAAACGAAGACTCTGGCAAAAATAGCCAATCATCTGTGTAAAAAAATATTAAAAACGCCGACGTTTAATATGAATAATCAACGGGAATGGTTAAAACAAATTCCTGTAGGTGAGGTTTGGGGTATTGGTCGGCGTTGGAGTAAAAAACTCTTAGAGCGTGGCATTTGCACGGCCTTTGATCTGTCAATAATGGATACTCACTTATTAAAAAAGCAATTTAATGTGATCCTGGCGCGTACGGCGATGGAGTTACAGGGAATTTCTGGTGGTAATTTAGCGCGGGAAGAGGTTAAACAAAGTATTCTTTCCTCCAAAAGCTTTGGTTCGTTACAAACAGAGTATGCCTCGGTAGCCGAAGCGCTCAGCAGCCATTGCGCGCGTGCTGTGGAAAAATTACGTGGCCAGCATTCCTTAGTGCAGCGTATGTCAATTTTTGTACATACAAATCGATTTCGCGAGGATTTGACCCAACATTGTCAATCCATTGACGTCAGTTTAAGCCAGCCTACTGATGATTTAAGAATTATTACGCATCTGGCTAAGAACGGGTTAGCACAAATTTTTAGGGAGGGATGTTATTATAAAAAAACGGGGGTATGCTTTGAGGCGCTTCTTCCTAAGGCATCGCGCCAATTGGACTTATTTTTGCAAGCCAGTGATGAAGTAGTACAGAAAACAGAAGATTTGATGTCGATTTTGGGTAAGATCAATCAGCGCTTTGGCCGCCATACACTTCACTTGGCTGCAGAAGGACGCACTAAGCCTTGGGATGCGCGCTTACAAATGCGCTCACCTTGTTATACTACCCAGTGGACTGAATTGGCTCGCGTACGCAATAGGACTTAGAATTGCTGGCAAGTACTCATTGCCAGCAAGCTGTATTTATTTTGCTGCCTTGTTGTTGGGTTCCCAAAACGCAATGTGCGCACCGGTAGGATCCATAATAATCGCAAATTGTCCCATATCACCGGCTGCAGTGACGCCTTTTACTTCGGCAGCACCATGCTTTTTCGCTTTTTCCAACGTTTCGTGAACATCATGTACTAAAATATAAGCCATCCAATGTGGGGGAATATGTTCTTTTTGTTCCGTAGGAATTTGCCATATGCCACCACATTCCATGTCGCTTGAGCGAATAAGGGTATAAGTCATATCATCAGATTGTATTTCTTTAAACTCCCAGCCTAATACCTTAGCATAAAAATCCTTTGCTTTACGTACATCATTGGTCGCTAATTCATTCCAACAAAATTGCCCTATAATAGGTTGTTTCATAATAAGCTCCTTTTGTTTAGAAACATTAGGGTCAACAGACCCTGATTTAGTCTTTACTTTCTGAATCTTGAGTACTTTCTAAATGAATTTTACGAAAGAACTGATGAATCACCGGGGAAAGTATGATGACAATAATCGCAATAAACGCTAAGCCGCTAAATAAAGCATAAAAACCGGAAAATAATTTCCCTGCCGTGGTGTTTAATGTACTGGCTGGCCCCATTCCAGAAAGAATCATCGATGCGTTCATGAAGGAGTCAACCCAGGACATGTGTTCCGTAATATGATAACCCTCTATACCAATAAACAGGGCTATGGCTGTGAGGATTAATCCCCACAGCGTATTACGCGCTACATGTTTGTAGAAATTAGCTGGCTTAAGATGGTGTTTTTTCCTAGGCTCAATCACGTTGACTCCCTGGCATTTGCATTGGTGATTCCTTTATACTGTAGCACTAAAATTTAGAATCGTGCTCTAAATGTTTTGATTATCTTGAGTAGCTTGATGTTGTTTCCCTGGCCACTAACTCGTTTAAATAAGGCCAACCATCGGCGGCATCGGCTATAGTGTATAGAGCATCTAATGTTTGTTGCAGCATGGTTGAGAGTGTACTTGTGGTGATTAAGCCTAAAATAGGATTTTCTTGCTGATGGAGGTCATCGGCTTTTTTGATAAGTTGTACTGTTTTTTGCAAAAAAGTATCTAATTCAGAGAAATGTGTTGCTTGAAACAGTTGTTGTAAGTTGTGTTGATATTCTTTTTTTAAGCAGCCTTCTTGAGTGCTTTTAGTTCCAAATAAACTATGGGTATTCGTTTTGTTGTAAGTTTTTGCATAATTAGTAAATTGTCTTTCTAGCTCCGGTTTTATTTTACTAAGCACCTTTAACACAAAAATCTGTTGTATAAGTTGCGTGAATACCTCGTCCACATTCGTTTTTTTGCTGCCAGAGGTTTCTATATAAACAACGCCTAATTGCTCTGCTTTGGCTTGTGCTTGTTCCGTGCTGACCACCCGTTTTAAATCGGTTTTACAGCCAACCAGAATAATTGGCGCATTTTTTTGATGTTGTCTAAATAATTCAACAAAGGTATCCACATTATGCAACGAGCTTGTTTTGGTTACATCAAAGCAGATAAGCGCGCCATGAGCTTCGTGCAAGTAGGTTTTAACTAAATGCCGTAGTTTGGGAACACCAGCGGCATCCCAAATACGTAAGTTTATTGTTTGATTAAAAAGCGCGATCGTTTTTAATTTTTGCTCAACCCCAAGCGTTGCATAGTAACAGTCCGGATCTCCTTCACCAATGTATTTTTGCAATAGGGTGGTTTTGCCAACGTAACTATCACCGAGAAGAATTATTTTACATGGAATGGGCTCTTGTGTTTGTCGCATGTAGGCTCTCCCTTTATCAGGTTATCGTGTAATTACTGCCGCTGTCATTCGTGAAACACAGGTTTGTTTGCCTTTTCATTAAAAATATTGATTTGCCACACTTGGGTTGTACGTCCAAGATGAATTGGCGAAGTGATTGCAGTAACAATGCCTTCTTTAATAGAACGTAAATGATTGGCATTAATTTCCAGACCTACACAATAAAAGCGTTCCAAATCAATAACGGCATTTGCTGCGGTACTCGCAACGGTTTCAGCCAATACGACATTGGCGCCGCCATGGAGAATGCCTATGGGTTGTATCGTACGCTCGGTTACTGGCATTGTAGCGGTTAAATAGTCATCACCCACTTCAGTAAATTGAATGCCCAGAAATTCCGACATGGTTTTGTCGCCACGTCGATTAAGTTCCTCTATAGAAAATTTCTTAAACCAGATTGCCATCGTTATCTCCTTTGTTCTAGAAATAAGATAAACTTTATTGCAATGAAAACCAACAAGAAAATTCTATGGGTAAGCAATCATGCATGCGCTGTTATATTTGGGGTAGGGTTCAAGGTGTCTGGTACCGTGCTGCTACAAAAGAACAGGCCGAAAAACTAGGAGTAACGGGGTGGGCGCGAAATTTACCTGATGGGCGTGTCGAGGTTTTTGCTTGCGGTGAGGATAAACAGCTTGAAATATTATTTTGCTGGCTAAAACAAGGGCCAGAACGAGCTCAAGTAGACGAGTGTACTCGTGAAAATTTATCCTGGTGCGAGTATCAAGGCTTTGATATTTTTTAATGGCATTGACGCATTCATGGCATCCATTTATAATTGCTCAAAAATAATCCATGATGGATTTGGTGATGGCAAAAACAATGGCTTTACTGGATGTTGATGACACACTTTACTTTGGTTATCATCCCCCTCCACTTGATGAAAAAAGGATCAACCTAGATCTTCTTTTGGCGTTAAAAGAACGCAAGATAACCGAGCTTTATCTGTTTACTGATATGGTGATGGAAGATCGTGTGATTGCGCATCGACAATTATTAATCGAATTTTTGCGATCTCAAGGGTTTACTGTTCATGGGGTGATTACCCCTAATGATTTATTATGGGGAAATTATTTAATCTATAAAGACAGTGCAATTCGCAATAAGAATTCTTCCGTATTCGTACGTAATTCCTTTAAAAAAAATCAACCCGGCATCGCCTTTGATGAAGCCGTACGTGAAATTGCGAATAAAAAATCACTTTCTACGGCAACCAGGAATAAAAGTATATGGATTACTCGTGTTCTCATTCCTTATTTTTATAAGAAAATGGATTACAAGCAAGCAAAAGGACTGATGTTGGAGCATTTTTTGTTTTTTCTACCAGATAAGGTGAAAAAAATTGTTCTCATTGATGATCGATGCTCGGTGCTGGATAGCGTTCGGCAGTTTATGCAAATGGCGCATTTGTATCAATTTGATATACCCGCCATTGATCTTATTCATGTTCTTAAGAAAAACCGTGGTAGTTATTATACGCATCCACTGGCCGCTCAGGCGACAGGAATCACTGCAGCTGATTTTTCTGTATCCATAATTTTGCACACGATTGAACGAGAAATACAACGTCTAAGCACAAGCATACTTTGTTTTAATATGGGCCATTTTGAAAAAATAGCTGCCCCATTAATTAATCTCAAGACGCTTATTCAATGCGAGTTGGATGAACACCAAGAAACAATGCCGACCTATAAACAATCACGAAGCCTGTTTCATTCGTTAAAACAAGTCAATACGTTTCACCCTAATTTTCTTGCTTATTTGGACGACTTCTATACCTATGGTGCCATCGTATTACCGCAAAATCCGCTTCTACAGCGTGCTGATGTGCAACTCACGCTGAAAGAAATTTCTCGTTTGCGGCATGATACGATGCAGTACTTTTTTTCAGGAAAAAAGGTGAAGGCGGATTTAATTGAGAACGCCTTGATGCACGCACTCAGACAAGGAGCTGAGGATGTGACTCAAGACGATGAAGTACAACGTGCGCTGCAACATCATCGGATTTTTGGTTTTTTTGGTTATAAAGATGCAGCAGCATTAGTCAACGTAGAGCAGGCACGTTCAGCTAAATTCAATTATTAATGTAAAATAATCCCTTCAATATCAATAAAATAAAAGTCCTGTCCTTCAAGTCCGTAGGCATGCTTATTGACTACAAACCACAGCGCTTTTTGAGTTTGATAGATATTTCTAATGGAAAAACCATTATCCCAACAGGAATCTTCTTTTTGTTTCACAAGCAGTTGATTACTCCCATTAAACCAATACTCTAAATCAATGGCATTAGGATTATCGCGACAATCTGCAGAGGGGATACTTTTAACGGTAAATTCTTTAATGCCTCTCTTGCCAATATCAACCCAGCCGGCGGCTACTTCCGGTTGGTTATTATCCGAAATAACCATATGGGCTTCAGAAATATGTTGATTACTTACATCAATGTTATAGTTTTTTAAAACAGCAGTATTTTTTTCCAAAAGATACTCTGTAAGTTCAGCAAGCTCCTTTTCCCCTCCATCCATTTTGTAAGCACCATCCTGAAATAATGGTTCCGCCCGCCCTGCTTTTTTAATTACCAAGGTAGTGAAGGGAGCATGGCCTGAGGGGCCAAAATGAGAGAGCATAAATGCGGCTACATTGCCCTCCTTAGTTTCACCAATCACGGCATAGCGGGCAATTGATGGTGGGAAGGCATAGGCGCTGCCAAACAGAGAAAGGCCAAATAGCAAAGAAAAAAATCGTTTAAAATAAACCACATTATACTCCATTAGTCCCTTGTAATTTATTGTATGTTTCATACTTTCGTGGTGAGTTATAAACGAAATAAGGAACATCTGCAACTCCAAATTAGCGAAATAGTTTATGTGTTTACAGTAAAAGAAAGCATACTCTATATGGATATGCATTTTCTTGCGTATAAAATTATTTGTGGGAGATCATCTACTCTTTATCTGATAGCGTTACAAAAATTGATGGTGCGTCTTAAGGAAGAACAATGACAGCAAATTTTATTAATATCTTTTTAGGATTTATCGAAGGATTTGGTCTAATTATTTCGCCATGTATTCTCCCTGTTTTGCCGATATTTCTGGCGGCCTCCTTAGCCGGATCAAAAAAACGTCCGCTGGGGATGATTGTTGGTTTTAGCTTGTTTTTTGCACTATTAATTTTTTTTTCACGGCAATTAGTCAATTACTTAGGATTTAACTTTGAGGTAATTCGCAGCGTTAGTTATGTTATTCTGGTTTTGTTAGGCTTGATTATGCTTTCAAATTATTTAACGGAAAAATTTAGCCAAATGACACAAGGGTTAACGTGGGTTGGCGCTGCTTTTTCTACTAAGAATAAGACGCAAGGCGGTTTTGGCAATGGCGTACTGTTAGGTGGCCTGATTGCCATTATCTGGACTCCTTGCGCAGGACCAATTCTTGCCGCAGTTATTGTGCAAACAGTGGTGCAACAGACAACGGCACTGAGCTTTTTTATACTGCTCGCTTTTGCTTTAGGAGCGGTGATTCCCCTGTTTATTATTTCTTTATATGGGAAAAAAATCATGAGTACCTTTACGTTCTTTACAACACGTGCCGAGCTATTTCGCAAATGTTTGGGGGCGGTAATTATCATCAGCGTGGTCTACATGATCTATTTTGCAAATACAGTGGTTTCCCCATCGACAAGGCAAATGGGGATCAAAGCTTCAACTGCACTAATTGGTGGTCTATGGCATTCTTATCCTGAGCCAAAAATAGCCGGTATTACGGCGTGGATTAATTCGCCGCCTTTACGCTTGAGTGATTTAAAGGGCAAAGTTGTCTTAATTGACTTTTGGACTTATTCTTGTATCAATTGTTTGCGTAGCTTACCTTATGTTAAAGATTGGTATCAACATTATCATGATAAGGGCTTGGTGGTGATTGGTATTCACACGCCTGAATTTGATTTTGAAAAAGACCTGGGGAATGTAAGCGCAGCGGTGCAACGTGATGGAATCCTTTATCCAGTAGCGCTTGATAATCAGTTTGCAACCTGGCTTAACTTTAATAATCATTACTGGCCCGCACATTATTTAATTAATAAACAAGGTGAGGTGGTTTATGAACACTTCGGCGAAGGGGATTATGATGTCACGGAAAATAATATTCGCTTTTTGTTAGGTATTAATGAATTAGCTACATTAAGTACGGGGATAGGTGAGCCAGTTGCTTATTCACAAACGCCGGAAACGTATTTAGGCTATGAGCGTTCTGATGCTAATTTAAGTCCAAATGTTCTTAAAGATAAGGCATCTAAATATCATTTTCCCCCTTCTTTGCCGGTAAATGCATGGGGCTTGGACGGTTTTTGGCAAGTTAATGCGGATAGTATCATGGCAGTAGAGGCTAATGCTGCGCTTAAAATACATTTTAAGGCACGAAAGGCATTTATCGTGATGGGGAATAGCACGACAAAGCCGATTCAAGTTAAAGTACGCTTAAATAATGGCGAAGAAAAAAGTCTGTCAGTAGATAAATATTCAATTTACAGCGTGGTATCGCAGCAGCAATTTTCTAGTGGTTATTTGGAAATTATCGCGATGGCACCGGGAATTAAAGTTTATACGTTTACATTTGGCAATTAAATTAAGGAATGATGCAAATGCCCCATATGCAAATTAATGATATCTCCATGTATTACGAACTACATGGCCAAGGTGAACCTCTAGTCCTTATCGGTGGATTTACTGCCGATCATACGGTCTGGAGTGCTGTAGTAGGGTATTTGAAGGAAAAGTACCAGGTTATTTTGTTGGATAACCGCGGTGCCGGGCAAACCGATGTTCCTGATGGACCCTACAGCATTGAACAAATGGCCGATGATGTTGCCGCATTGTGTTCAGGGCTTGGCATTAATAGTGCTCATTTTATTGGTAATTCTATGGGTGGTTATATTGTGCAATTATTAGCTGTCCGTCATCGCAGCTTGGTTAAATCCCTGATCATCAGTAACTCAGTTGCTGTAATGCATACTACTTTTCGAGTTTATGTTGAGGCGCAACTGGAGATGCGTAAGGCCAAAGTGCCTGCTGAGATATTGCTTAAGGCCGGCTGTAGTTGGGTGTTCTCATATCAATTTATCTCACAACCAGGAATGCTTCCGTTATTAACGCAAATGGCTTTAATGAATCCTTATCCCTTTACCGACAAAGGGATGAAGGGCAATATGCAGCGCTGCAGCG
>NZ_JH413828.1:0-1604 GCF_000162755.2 Legionella drancourtii LLAP12 | reverse complement strand
AGCGCTGCAGCGATTTGATTCGGGTCCTTGGTTACAACAAATTAATGCACCAACCTTAGTTTTAGCAGGGGATCAGGACTTAATCTTTAGGGAGCCTTTGGTTAAGGATCTCGCAAATAAAATTCAAGGAGCAAACTATTATTGTTTCGCCGAATGTGGGCATTTGCCGCAAATAGAATATCCGCAACAATTTACCCAAGTAGTGCATGAATTTATTAGGGGCTGTTGACATTGATAGGTCATACTAAGTTACATTTGTATACGTGGCTTCTGACTGTCTGAATTTCAGTAGCCATCTTCACTATTTATATTCAGAAGCGGGCTGCTTTGCCACGAGATTAGGGTGATGAATTCCGGTTTAATTATTTTCAGTCTCAGATAGTGAGTAGGATTATGCTTGTTTGCGCATGGAAATGATTACACCACCATTGCAAAAACGAACCTGGTTTATGCTTGAAGCTAACTCTAATAAACTAATGGAGTCCAAATACCATCACTGCGCTATCTTTTGGATTTCGATAATATTCTTTTCAATCGTCTCGCAAATATCATTTAAAGGTAAATGACTTAACCGTTCTTCTGAAAAAGGATTTTGCAGCTCGATTCCAATTTGATCTAATGAAAATAAAGCATAGGCCACTAAACCAGTAATAACTGGGCTAATCAAAAGAGAAATATTGACTAGAGCAAATGGCAATGCCAGTAAAAATGATAAAATGAACCGCCTCGATTTGACTGCCATCACAAAAGGCATTGGTGTTTTTAGAATTCGTTCACAAGCACCTTGGCTGTCAAGAATCATGGCGCGTTTTTCCTCCGCCTGTAGAAATGAAAAAGAATCGAGTTCGTTACTAAGACGGACTCGATTAAGTTCATGCGCAATAATAGACGACAGGGCATTGGGCTTATGTTCTGATTGCTCTAAAATAGAGAGTAGTTGGGGATCAAGCAAGCGCTTTATTTCATCGATTGAGGCATCTCCGCGTAAATTATTTTTCATAAGATAAGGTAATGCTGCAATATACTTGGTTAACTTAATACTCCAATTCGTATTCTTAGTGTTGGCGTAATTTGAGACAATAATGGCAAGATTCCTGCTTTGATTGACTACGTTCCCCCATATTTTTCGTGCTTCCCACCAGCGGTCGTAACCTGCATTTACTCTAAAAACCAAGATCAGCCCCATGATTAATCCAGCATATTCAAATGGTCCTATGGGTAATGATATTGAAGGTATAAAATAGTCAAGACATGAGATAAAAGAAGAGTAGCCAATCATAAAGAGAACTTTCTTAAATACTCTGGGTGTCACGGAACCGCTTATTGCCAGCGCATTTTTTAAAAAACCGGGATGTTCATGTCGGTTAACCCATTGTTTCTTATCATTCATATTTTTTACATACTAATCAATCAGTTCGTATATTATATAACGATATTAAGTTTTATGATGCTATTTTTTAGTATTTATGCATTCATATTTAGCACTTTTCCTTGTTAAGTATAGTCAAAAAAGTAAGATGTTATTTTTTAAAAAGGTGGCCAGAAGCGCATCAGTTTTAACAATGTTGAAAATTTCATAAAATTTCCTTGGTAAAATAGTTATA
>NZ_JH413827.1 GCF_000162755.2 Legionella drancourtii LLAP12 | reverse complement strand
AATTGTCGTATATCCAGTAAATGCATGACTGTAATCATGGTTGCACTATTAATAAGCCCTTTTTTTATTAACCGCCGTAATTCTTGTCGTGCCCCATCCAAAGCCGCCAGGCGTAAATTTCTTTCAAAAATTAACGCCTGGCGGCTGGTTAATTTTTCTTGCTCTTCACCAATACTGGAGGTAATGAAGTAATAAAGTGAAGCGGTCAATGCATTACCTACTTTCGCGCATAAAAGCTGCTCGTGTTCATTGAGTGTTAAGGAGAGTATCTCCATTTTTTTTTCAATCGCTCTAATTCCTGCTTGAGCTGCGGCAATACGCGCAGTATCCTCTTCAGCGGGTAAATCAACAATTAAATTTTTAAGGTAAGGTGTAATAAGTGGCAATAAAATGGCGCTTAAGAGTAAAGAACAAAGCACAACCCCTACGACTAAGGTAATCAACAATTTCCTCTCAAGGAATGGTGTTCCATCAGGCATCCACATGGGCAAGGATAAAATGGCTGCCAAAGCAATTGTGCCACGAACCCCTCCAAAAGCAATGGCGGTAATAATTTTCAGATTAGGCATTTTCCATTTTTTGTTTTTGTGATGGGCAATCAAAACTTCAAAAGGCAAGGTTAGATAAATCCAAATCATGCGTAGCATTGTTAATGACAAGGTGATCACGAGAATAATTTCAAAATAAGTCCATAGGCTAATTCCCGTTTCATTAATTAGGTGAATGAAATGAGGCAAATACAGACCTAATAAAATAAAAACGATTCCATTTAATATCGTTTCCATCATTTGCCATACGAAATGGCCTTCAATACGCATCGTTACCATGGTTTTCTCAAGAAAACCTGCTCGGTCAATAGTAAAGCCAGCCGTCACAGCAGCAACAATTCCTGAACAACCAAAATATTCCGCCGTAAGGTAGGCGGCATAGGGTAATAATATCAGCAATAAATTTTCTGTTGTGGTTTCTCCTATATTGACACGGCTTATTTGGCCCAATGCCATAATAAACAAATAGGTAAGTAATCCACCAATAAACACGCCTCCAAAACCAACAATAATAAGGCTGCCACTCGCACTTGCAACAGAGAAATAACCAGTGAGCAGGGCTGTCACGGAAAATTTAAATGCTACTAATCCTGAGGCATCATTTAAAAGAGCCTCACCTTGTAAAATATGTGTAAGGCGCAAAGGAAATTTTGATTTGGCGGTCAGCGACTTTAATGACACAGCATCTGTAGGGGCTAGTGCTGCTGCTAAAGCAAAACAGGCTGCAAGGGGAATGGTGGGGCATAACCAGTTTAGTAAATAGCCAATGCCAATAACGGTAAAGAAAACAAGCCCGATGGCAAGCATAATAATAGCTCTTGAATTCGCTACAAACTCTCGTTTAGGAAAATGCCAGCTATCGCTAAACAACAATGGGGGAATAAACAGCAATAGGAATAATTCGGGATTAAAATTGATATTAAAACCTGGAACAACCAATCCTGCAATTGCTCCTAAACTAATTTGCACTAGAGGAGAGGACAATGATTTTACTAAACGAGCAATAATTCCTGAGCTTACTAAAAGTAATAATAAAAACAAACAAAAATACATATTCGCCATCTTAAATCCTTTTAATTCCTGTCCTTATATGGACAGATTAAAATGTATTGGCTACTGATGTAAATACAATAAAGCCTATTATTTCTAAAGATGATCCAAGGGCAGGGCTGTTGTTTCACTAATTGTTCTTAATATAAAACTAGAATGAACACTGCCAACCCCATTAATACAGGTTAATTTACCTAATAAAAAGGATTGGTACGCATTTAAATCAGGCACAATAACTTTTAACAAATAATCTGCGGCTTGGCTGGTAACTAAATAGCATTGGATTACTTCTGGAAGAAAACGAACGGTTTCTTCAAATTGACTCATGATTCCCGGTTGATGGCTATTTAATCCTACCGACACGAGTACCGTTAATCCCAATCCTAGTTTTTCTGGCGCGAGCAGAGCCACCTGTTTTTTTATATAACCATTGTTTACCAATAGATTGACGCGACGTAGGCATGATGATGGTGAAAGTGCAACTAAATCGGCTAGCTCTTGGTTGCTTATTTGACTATTTTCTTGTAAAAACTCGAGTATTTTTTTATCAGTGCGATCTAAAATCATATTCTTTCCTAATTTTATAAATATCACAATTAATTTATAAAATAGCATTTTATTTTAAAAAAATAATTAAAAATGGATTTTTTATTCAAAATTAATTGTTTTATATCAATTTTTGCAAAAAAATTTCATGCAAAGTAAGTTAGAATGGCGTATGAGCATGATTTGATCATCGTGTGTTTATTCGCTGCTTATTTTGAGGGAAATTATGTCTGCTTCACGAGTTATTGCCTGGTTTGTATGGATCAATGTTTCTATCTTTTATGCATACCAATATGTATTAAGAGTAATGCCCAGTATTATGTTTAATGATATTACGTTGCAATTTCACATTGATGCGACAGTATTTGGGCAATTTTCAGGTATTTATTACATTGGCTATTCGTTAATGCATTTGCCTATTGGCATCATGCTGGATCGATTTGGCCCAAGAAAAGTAATGACAGGATGTATTTTATTAACCGTTATGGGATTGTTTCCCCTTGTTTTTGCTGAACATTGGATATACCCATTAATTGGCAGGGCATTGATTGGTATTGGCTCGTCTGCAGCAATTTTGGGAGTATTTAAAATAATACGCATGACATTTAAGGAGCAGCATTTTCCGCGAATGCTTAGTCTTTCAGTAATGATTGGGCTTATTGGTGCCGTTTATGGTGGTGGGCCAGTGAGTTATATGTGTCATGCTTTAGGTTATCAAGTAGTGGTGGAGATTTTTATTGCTTTAGGCGTGTTGCTTGCTGGCATTACCTATCTTATTGTTCCAGAAGCAAAGCCTGTTATTGCGCAGGATACGACGGTTATGGGCAATATAAAGACGGTGTTCACGCACAGTAAAGTGATGATGATGTGTTGTTTTGCTGGATTGATGCTTGGGCCATTGGAAGGTTTTTCTGATGTATGGGGGCCTGTATTTTTAAAGCAGGTTTATGGTTTAAATACCACAACAGCAAACTATCTTCCTTCCATGATCTACATCGGTATGTGTTTCGGATCTCCTCTTTTAAGTTTGATTGCTGAAAAAACAGGGTATTATCTGGGAACCATCATTGCCGCTGGTGCGCTAATGTGTTTTATTTTTATTGCGCTTGTTGCTGGTGTATTAACAGTACCAGGTATCACGTTAAGTTTTATTTTGGTTGGTGTTTGTTGTGCCTATCAGATTTTGGCTATTTACAAGGTATCTACTTATGTACCGGAACATCTTGCTGGGTTAGCTACGGCCATTGCTAATATGATCATCATGATTTTTGGTTATGGTTTTCACTCCGCGATTGGTTTTATGGTAAATGCTTATGGTGGTATTAATGTATCTCAAGCTTTTGTTTATGGGATTGGTGTGATTCCGCTGACATTGGCGGCGGGTATTATGGGCTTTCTTGTTCTGGCTTATCAGGAGAAACGTGCAAAAACAACGGGTGTTCCTTTTATTTTGGCTGAATTATGAAAAAAGTAATAACAATAAATTTGATATATACTTTAACAATAAGCGTCATCTAAGGATAGAAATGGTTAATATTAGGATTTTATTCGTTCTAATTTTCAATGTGTTTGCTGTTTATGCATTTGCTATGCCGGATGCCAAAACATGCAAACCGCAATTAATTAAACCAATTGCTAATTGGGCGATCATTGCTGATAATGACGTTAATATTCCTGCCAGCGATGCATTTTCGGGTAATAATATCACCTATTCAGTGGAAGCGTATTCTCACAATAAAGCTAATAAAATTACTATTGACGCAAAGAGTGGCGCACTAATCATTAGAGCGGGTGGTAAAGACAATTTTGATGTAATTGTTAGTGCTTCTAATGAATGTGGCTCGACTTCTACTAAGTTTAATGTGCAAGTTGATGAAGAAAAATTATAAATAAACCAATTAAAAAGGACTCTTTGATGCGTTTAAATGATTTAATCATGGCAATTTTAATGTTCATTTTGCTTTTAGTAGTTAATGAATATATTCCCTTGGAAGGTCTTATTAATTTACTATTAAATTGTTTTATTATTGTGCTTATTGTTATTTATATAATGCAATTTTTAGGTGTCATCAAATCAATACTTCCTTCGCCTAAACTTTTTAAGTAAATCCTTGGGGTTGTTTACATTTCGCTAGATTGAGCCAAAATGAGTTGGTTTTTGAGCATCAATACGGAGCACACAGAAAATCGACTCATTTTGAGAAATGTCAACAGCCACTAATCTATATGAAATCAATTTAATGAAGTTTAGGTCTTGAAGAAAAAATTAAGACTTGAGTTTAGACAAGCCCATCGCAGCACTTTATTCAAACAATGTAAGGTCGTTAATTTTTGGTCATAATTTATACATCATATAAATCGTCATCTATACTTGGAACTAGGATCTTTCATCACCAATTAATTTGGGATGGGTAGCGGACGATTTGAGGAAAAAAATATGATGCAAACTACAGAGGTAATTTGGCAGAACGGCGAGTTTATTCCTTGGGCAGATGCAAAAACACACGTATTATCACATACACTACATTATGGCGGCGGTGCTTTTGAAGGGATTCGATTTTACAAAACTCGGCAAGGTCCTGCAATTTTTCGCTTGGCTGATCACATCGATCGCCTTTTTTATTCGACACAGACATTAAAAATGCCTCTTACTTATTCTAAAGAAGAAATTATTGCAGCAATTAAGGATGTAGTTTCCATCAACAAACTTGAGTCTGGCTACATTCGTCCCTTGGCATTTTATAGCTATGGAAAAATGGGCGTGAATCCTGTAGGAAATCCGGTTAGTTTTGTGATTGCCTGTTGGCCTTGGGATGCTTATTTCGCACATGACAGTATTGATATTAAAACAAGCAGTTACATCCGTATTCATCCGGATTCAACTGTAGTTGATGCCAAGCTTTGTGGTCATTATGTGAATAGCATTTTAGCCGCATTGGAATTACAAGGAACTCATTATCATGAAGCCATATTCTTAGATAGTCAGGGACATATTACCGAAGGCGTGGGTGAAAATTTTTTTATGGTAAAGGATGGGGTAGTCTATACCCCTAATTTAGGCGGGATACTTTCGGGCATTACTCGAAATACGGTAATAAATTTAGCTCGCGGCTTAGGGCTTAGCATCATTGAAACCAATATTTCCCTTTATGATACGTATCAAGCCGATGAAGCCTTTTTTACGGGTACCGCCGCAGAAGTAACCGCTATACGCTCGATTAATGATAAAAAAATAGGGAGCAATGGGATTGGCGCAATTACGTCCATCATAAAAAATGCTTATTTAGAGCTTGTTCATGGCAACAATAGTGAGTTTATGGCGTATTTAACTTATGTCTAAAAATATTATTTCAGCCCGGGTGCCGCATAGCGAAATCCGGGAGTTAGGAACTATAAATATTCAAATATAGTATATACTTAACTAAACTTTGTCATAAAAAGATGCCATCAAATTAAGCTGTATCAAGTAAAATTACAGGTGTAATACTCGGGATATCGTTCCGGATCATCAGGGAATATTTGTCCTGCTTTAAACTGTTCTTCAAAAGTAGGTATTGGTAACTCACCTGGTTTAGCCTGAAATAAATGAGGTCTAAATAAAGCTTCTCTCTCTTTTTCTTTATAAATGTCAGTTAGTATTTTGGCATCTTCATATACGCTTGTATAAAGCGACTTAATAAATTGTTGCAATTCTTCTTTTTCCGACGTTGAAAGTGTATCTCTTTCAAATATCGTATATATGTTACTAACAAAGGAATAATAATGAGACGATAATTTACATATAATACCAGCAGCTTTTTCTCTGCTCATTACAGAGGGATGCGTTACCTGTCTTTTTAGATCGGCCAATAGAGGCACACTTGTCTCTTTCCATCGTTTTTCAAAACCATTAATTAACTCGCTAAATCGTGACATATGTGTTCTTTATAATTGTTATAAGTTTAATAATAATGCATGAAATGTAAATTAATGGCAATCTTAATAAAATTTGATTTTAATTTAGAGCGATGTTCCTGGTAAAAAAAAACACAAAACAGATGCATGTGAATAATTTTTCAGAAATGTTTTAAATTTGAACTATACTTTTTACACTCATAATATTTTTTTTATGAATGTGAATTAGTTTGAGTACAACAGGATTTCTATGCATGAAAATTTATTTGAATGTAATACAGTAACTCTAAATTATATGGAGTATCCTAATCAAAACCCCGCTATTTTATTGCTTCACGGAGCTACTAGCCACTGGCAATCATTTCTGCCTGTTATTCCTGAGTTAACCCAACATTTTCATGTTTATGCGCTCGATTTTCGCGGTCATGGTCAATCGCAACGAATGGAGGGAGCGTACACACTTTCGGATTATTTAAATGATGCTTATGTTTTCATAAAAGAGTGTATTAAAGAACATGTGATTGTTATGGGGCATTCTCTAGGGGGAATGATAGGAATTATGTTGGCAGCTAATTACCCTGAGCTAGTGAATAATCTAATTCTTATTGATACACCACTCACTTTAAGACCATTGCAGCGCCTCGCTTCAGCGCAAGTAGAACAGGCTAATTTGTTGATTCAAAGTTTGAGATTCAGCCAGTTTTTTCCTGGATTACCTATTCCTGAAGGATTAAGACAATGTGATCCTGAAATGCTATTCGCCATGATTAATCAATTTGATAAGACATTTGGGCAATATAAGGAACATGAATTATTTCCAAAAGTAACTTGCCCTGTTTTATTAATACGTGGTGGCTTAGAACGTGGTAGTTTAATTAGCGATTCTGATTTGGATGGCGCATTAAAATTATTGCCCGATCTATCGCATGTTCAATTACCGCATGTTGGACATTCTCCCATTCGGCAAGATAAAGAGGCCGTTCTAAATGTGCTTGAGAATTTTTTAAATTACAAAAAATAGATCAGGTACGATCTAATCTTGGGTTTTAAGCCATAGCTTTTAAGAAAAAAAGCCTATTGATACATTCCAAACTGCTTGGGCTAAGGAGGCATTTATGCCTCCTTAGCCCAAGCGGAGTGGGGTAAGGTTTTATTTGACCTATCTTATTCTGGTTGATAAATTTACGGTTTATGCGTGTTCGTTTTATCGTTACATAAGGCTTCCCAGACTGTATCATTAACATTGTTAATACCCTCTTTTAAGCCTAATAAATCCGCTAATTTCATTCTATTAATTTCTGTGATTTGCATAGCGGGTATTTTAATTTCTTCTTCTTTATTGATTGGTTTTGCTTTTATAGCAATGTGCTGTATTTTAAAGCATCCATTTTCATCTAATTTTTGTAAAGCATTTTTAAATTGTTGTATTTTTACTTTAGCCTGTGCATCAGGATGATTTTTTGTACTTTCGCGAACAGTTATCATCGAATTTTGTTGAATATCCACTCGATAATAAGGCGTACATTCTGTAAATTCTAACAATTTTGTAATTAGCGTAGCAGCATACCCTAAATGTTTTTTATTATTTATAGCTTTACTATCAAATCGCATTCGCATAATTAATCCTTTCAAATAAATTTTTATGTGTTTATATTATATAGCATATGGTCATTATTTATTTAACTTTCTATTCAAAACTTAAGCAAATAAGGGATCTTTCTCATTAATGGCATCCGACATGGTCAAAAATTGTTCTATAATTATTTTATCGCGTTACCTTTTATTAAGCTTGATGTAAATGGCCAAATTAATCGAAGTATCAGATATTAGAGACTTGAAGGAGTTAAAAACTTTAGTAGAGCACTACAACGCGATTGGTGATGATAATAATAGTGATATTAAAAAATTATTTACTCTACAAAGAATTAATTATTTCATTCAAAAAAATCTGGACAATGATGCTGTTGTTACTTGGCGTAATCAACTAGGTGAATCAGGTTTAGAACGACATTTGCAACACTATGGTATCCACCGTGATAGTTCACAACTATTGCAAAGTGTGGAGTTTGCTAATGCAGTACGCCATTTTACACTTAATGCACCGCCCTTAGAAAGGACAACACAAAGTTCATTTTATAGTGCAATGAAGAAGCGGAATGATTTATTTACACAAGATCCCACGCCTGAGGCACTCAAAAATTACGTAAAATACAATACTGTGATCACTTCTCACTATGAGTTTAATGAAGGATTTCAAGAGAAAGTACAACGCCATAAACATTTTTTAGCACTGAGTTATGCCAAAATAGACGCTATTCAAGGGGTTGTGAAGCAAAACTTTGATGAGTACCAGACTCGAGTTTTAGGAAGCTCTACTGGAAATAATAAAAATTTTATTTTTAACGTTGATGGTGAAACAGAAAAACTAGTTATTCGTGTTGAAGATCGCCATGATTTAGGGGACGAATTAGCATTACAAACAGAGAGCGTCAGCGAATATTTTTCTGAAGATTATGCAACGCTGATGCTGCCTTTTTCTGAAGAAGGGGAAATAAATTATCAGCCAGTTGTTATTAGTGAGTTTGCTAAGAAAGGGGATTTAAGGAGCTACGCTGAGAGCTTTTCTGGGCAAAAACCTGAGCGGATTGCCAATGAAGCAGAATATATTTTCGGAAAGTTAAGTGATTTTAGTATTAAATTAATGGATTCTGGTCATTACCATCCCGACATTAAACTCACTAATTTTTTAACTGATGGCGAGCGGGTTATTTTAAGTGATAGAAAAACATTAACGAATATTAAAAATCCTAGAGTAACGGAAATTTCCAGTAGTCCAATGTATGGCGCACCAGAATATCAACAATGCGTTGGTAATGGGACACTCAACTATAAAGCGTTCCACACTACATTAGATATGCCATCTTATATGTCCTATCAAGTAGGTATGGCATTAAAAGAATTTATGTTTGTATCAGGGGTCGTTCCGCTTAGTAGTACGGATGAGGATGAAACTACCCAGCAATTTCTTGATTGGAACTCTATTACCCAAAATATGAAATCCCCTCCTAATGATGTGAGAAATATATCTGTATTAATTCAGGAACTAACGCGTACCAAGCCTACAGAAAGACTCCCGCTGCAACATTTTCAGTCATTATTAACCAAAATATCATTACCACAAGAACAATTTCTCGATGAGCTGAATAAACGCTCTCCTTCAGAAAAATTAAGTAATCATCAAGATATTGAATTAATTAAAGAATTTTTAAATGCAGATGAATTAACTCCTGAACTCGAAAAGAAACTAGAGGCATTACAAGATATAGACAACACGCTCCAAGATCCACGGCTTAATCTCAGTGCTTTGTTGCAAGGAAAACCGCTCCAACGCATTAACCAATATATCAAAGAAGTAAATAACGCCAAGATAGATGAATTATTACTGAAAAAAGATTTAGAACGTGCAGGTTGGGGATCGCGGTTTCTTCACCGGTTAACGGGAGGCCGATATAGTGTTCCCAGGGCCGCGACACTCACTGATATAAAAGATGATTTGCCGAAAATGGATAACCTTACTGCAACCTGTGTTGACTTATATCTGGAGCATGGTGGAGTACTTTCAGGTATGAAACCAAGTCAAAGAAACTTGCTGCAACAGCTGTCCCAACTGAGCAGTAGAGATGAGCCTGATATGGTTGCGGATAAAGATGTAGCTAAGTATACGGAGAATAGAACTGTATTTGAGAAAGAAACCGTTGTTCCGGCACAACAAATATCTAAAAAAGCATCTCCTTTATCTGAGACGAATGAATACAACACGATGGTTACTCATGAAGAAGCTGATACGAGTACGGTTGTAGTCAAACCTATCCTAAGTGCGGAGTAAGGCGTGATGACTACAGTACCGTTGTGACTCATGATGAAGTTGATACTGGTACGGTTGTAATTGCAAAGAGCAACAATAACCAGAGTGTGGTAGACAAATCTGCTGCGCCTCATAAGGATTTTATGAAACAATCAAGTTCAATTACTGATATTCTTAGTACGATATCACGAGGAAATGCTGCGAAAGAGGCGGTGCTAAAGAGTCAGTTAATGGACATGAAAAAATCCGCTCAATCAGAATCTTCTGAACTTGATTCGGATACGCAAAGTATAGCCAAACCCTAAGCTGTTAGCCATCGATCCTCACAGCAGCTTGTCCGCAGAATCATCGAGATGGTAAATTAAAAACAAAGTTTTGTTTATTAATTAAGGCTCCCAGATAATATCCAGGAGCCTTTTTTTTATTGAGTAATTGGTTGTATCCCTGATGCATCAAGTGTTGATTTTGCATATTGTGCAATCAGTTGATGAACTGCTGTGGTTGGATGAACATGATCCCAGAATAAATAACCTGGGCAAGATGCGGCTTCTGCTGTTAATCTAGGCGCTAATTTGCTTTTGTACCCGACGGCTAGGGCTTCTTTCAGTTCAGGGTTTGCAAGAATTGCCTGTTTGGTTTTCTCATCTAAAGCGAGATTATTTTGTTTTGCCTGTTGTGTTAAATAGAGGTTTAACTGAGCTTGATTCTCGGCTGCACGAGCTTCAGTACTGCTAACGTAACCTCCATCGTAACAGGGCTCAGTTGTATTACTCAATTCAAATTGTTGTGGGTCAGCTACTAGTTGTTTGAAAACCGTATTAACATCAAAATAAACAAAGCTTACATTAGGATATTGTTCTTTTAGGCTATTGTACTTATCCACTAATTTTTGATTATGTTTGGCGCTTAATTCCGACAAGAGCGCTTGATTGTTTGCTTTTTTCGCCCCAGGTGTAACGCCCATATCCGGTATGTTGACGATGAGGAACATCACGGCACCGTGACTAATAAGCGCTTCAATATTGTTACCAATAGCATCAACAACAGAGCTGGTGATTTCTTCCACATTAGTTGGGCCATTCAGGTAGTTATTGGCGCCAATCCAAACGACAAAAAGGCTTTTATTCTTGTTGTTGTAATTATGTAAATAGAGATAATCACTTACTTCAGCATCTAATGTATAGGGTAAATTTTCCTTGTAAGAAAGAACTGCCCCGGCGCCACCAACGGCATAATCTTGAAAATTTTCCGTCTTGCCATTGGGAAAATAAGTCTGATATAGATTTTCAATCCATACAGGCCCATTACTAAAATGTCCTTCATAATAGGGCGGTGATTTGGGAATGATATGACTTAGATAATTATATAAATTTCCATTATCGGACAAACTGTCACCTAGAGTCACGATGGTATCAAATTTATAACTATAGGAGTTTAATGAAAAAAGAAAAAGAGAAGCAATCAGGGTTATTTTTTTAAACATACGGTACTTCCTATTGAAGTTAGGACAGATTCCATAATAACAATGATTTATTAGCACAATATTAAGTCAAAAATTATCGGCTAAAAGTTATATGGACTTTAGCCCGTTTTAGCAAGCAACCTGATTACTGGCCTCGGTTTTCAGCCTTCCTTGGCACGCAATAATGGGATGTTTTTATACTTTATTCATAAGCTAAAATACAAAATAGGATGTCCAATGAAAGCGCCAATGAGTGATTTGGTTAAACAAATTTTAAAAAAACCAAGTCAAAGACAAGAATTACTTAAGGGATTGAATTCCTTGCATAAAAATTCCCAACAAGTGGATCTCAATATAGGCAATAAATCCTATAAGCTTAAGTTCGTAAATAAAGACTCTTTGAATGAGTAAATATGAATATTCCTTTGCAGGCATTATTAATTATCCTAATGTTATTGCCTGGATTTATGTCAACCGGGGGATTACCCTATACTTGAAGTTATAAATAATTTGATGAACAATGAATCTGGATTTTCATGTTTTTGTCATGAAATTTGATTTAAGCGGACTAAAGAGAGAAAATTCGTCATATATAAACCCTTGCTCTGTCGGTGAGTATAGTTGACTAAGGTTGTAGACTGTGCTGCATTCGCTTTTCCCAGCAAATGTGCTTGCTCAATGAGCTCTTATGCATTCAGCACCGAAGCCGAGCTTTACAATCCAGTCCTGCCTACGTGACTAAAATCTGTATTGGTAGCGAGCGTAGATAACTTCAATCTAAAATAATGGGTTCAATATTAAGTTCTACATCATAATGCTCTTTAATTTGCGATTGAATCAAATCGGCAAACTCTAATAATTCTGATTGATAAGCACCACCATAATTTACCATAACCAATGCATGCTCTTGGTAAATGCCAACATTGCCTTGTCGTAATCCCTTCAGACCCAAACTATCAATCAGCCATCCTGCTGATAATTTGATTTTCTCGGGATCATGTGTGGGGAACACCGGTAAATTAGGGTATTGAATACATAATTTATGCGCTATTTTTTTTGGTACGATAGGATTATGAAAAAAACTACCTGCATTACCTAGCTTGTTAGGGTCAGGTAATTTACTTTGACGAATACTAATGATTATATTACGCAAGTCATACGGTATTGGATTAGTTAAAGATGAAAGTCTTTGTGCTACATCACCGTAATTAGCATTCAGATTAGGCTCCGTTAATAAAGTAAAACTAACGCTAATAACTATAAAACGCGAATTATTTTTTAAAAAACTGTTTCGATAACTAAATTGACATTCGTTGTTGCTAAGAATAACCAGTTTTGCAGTTTGAAGATCATATACCAAAACCTCTTTAATAAAATCTTTAACCTCGACTCCGTACGCACCAATATTTTGAATTGGCGATGCACCCACCGTGCCAGGGATTAAGCTTAAATTTTCCAACCCAAAAGCACCATGAGTATTACAATAAGCCACAAATGCATCCCAGTTCTCGCCAGCCATTGCCGTAACAATCTGTTCTTGGCCAACTTTAGTAATTGTGATACCACGTAACTTATTATGAATAACTAAACCTTGATATCGGGTAGGTATAATTAAATTACTCCCTCCTCCCAAGATAAAGAACTTGGAAAAATTAGAAATAATCTTTCTAATTCCATCTAATTGTTCGACTTGATTTAAGACAACATAATGAGATGCTGTTGATTTTAAGTGCAATGTATTTAAGGGAGTTAAATCAATATCGTTTAGAATGTTTGGCATCGGTTGGTAATCAGTTGTGTATTAATTATTTATTATCACGAATTTTATTTGGAGGCACAATTAGTTTAACTAATAATAAGTTTATTATAAACCTTTTATACCGCGATTCAGGAGATTGCCTTTGTACATGTATGTTTATTTAGACCTACTGTGTG
Source organism: Legionella drancourtii LLAP12 (assembly GCF_000162755.2). Classification (GTDB taxonomy): domain Bacteria; phylum Pseudomonadota; class Gammaproteobacteria; order Legionellales; family Legionellaceae; genus Legionella; species Legionella drancourtii. The sequence goes on along the minus strand of NZ_JH413827.1, from coordinate 37,228 downwards.
TTTTGGGTCAAAATTTTAGTGGTTTATTAGTGCGGAGCGCTAAGGCTAATCTGAGTTAAGGGTGGGCAGTCGCAAAACCTATTAGAGAAAAGCTAATTATTTTCTCTAGGAGCGTTGTTGACGAGATGGTAAAAAATAATCTTGGTCTTTATCATGCTCCAAACCAGGTTGAACGAAAGAAAAAAGGTGCATTTTCATTTCAAGAGGTAAGCGGTTTAACGGACAAGACTCTTCATTTGCTGGTATGGAGCAAAAAAAGGTCACTCTCGTGTTATGTAGAGAAAGCGCGTGCGCCATAAGCGATTGGAATTCGTTGTTCTCATTTGGGCTCTCATTGATAATCAGAGTTAAGGGATGCTGAAGATTGGTTTTTAATTGTTTTAAAAAAGCAAGGCTTGTCCCTAAAGGTGATGCCTTTAAGCGATTAACTACATCCTTTTTACAGAACTGTCTTAAGGAATCTAAGGTGCGCTTAGAAAATGACTGGCCTGTCAGTAACTCATCCCAAATTAAATCTAACAAAAGCTTGGCCGTGCTATTATTAATCTCAATGAGATTAAGATGATGTGTAGCAGCATTAGAAGAGCCATGTCTTATTGCGTTTTCATAAAGCCTAATTGCTTCAGCAACATTCGCTGTTCCACCTTGGCCGTATTGATGCATCCAGGCGCGATTATTCATAGCGTCAACATCGCCTAATTGAATCGCCTCTTCATAAATCCTAATGGCTTCAGCAACATTCACTGTCCCACCTTGGCCGTGTAGATGCATATAGGCGCGATTATTCATGGCATTAGCGTTGCCTAATTGAATTGCCTCATCAAGAAACTGAATGGCTTTGGGATAGTCAATGTGACAACCAATGCCAAAACAATATAAAAGTCCATACAATACCATGGCATGGCTACATCCTTCCGCGCTTTTTTGCTCACATTGAGCCCTCAGGTTGTGAATGCTTTTTTCTAATAGGTACTCTGGTTGGCTATTTTTTTTAAATTGGGGGGAACAGAAAGTATCTATTAATAAGCTATAATTCGTATAGTTTCCCGCAAAAAGTTGTTGAGAAATAATAGTTATTAATTCCTCATCGCTGTACGCTGATTTATCTAAAGACAAGGTGGCGCGAACATCTGTAGTAAGCATTCTTAATTCTAACTCGTCTAGAAATTAACAATTATACATATATGTAAATATGTTAACTATAATTTTCGAATTGCCTCAAAAAAATGTTACCGAAGATAGCAAAAAAATGAAGACGAAAACAAAGTAATAAAGGAATTATTTGACGGGGATGATCCTCTTTATGAGGATGATGAAAATAATAGCTCTGATTTTGATGAGCAAATTGAAGCATGTTCATCGGACGAAGATTTTTCAGAGGATGAGCAGTCTGAAAATGATGATTCTAACCGAGAGCACTCTCTGGGACTAAGAAGTTAAATTTATTCTATAAGGGGTTCTAGCCCCTATACCAATTTTTTACAACATTGGTATAGGGGCTAGAACCCCTTATATGGAATTAACCTCAAATTGCAAAAATTTATAGCCAAGGGGAGCCTGTTCTCACAAATCAGTTTGGAATGTGACTATTTTGGGATGTCAGTATAAAAAAGATACATCGACTAAAATTGACTGGTACATCCCCGACCGCTAATAAAAAATGGCCAATATAAAATTTATCTGTCATAAAACTAGCTACGATGCGATATTGAAGAGTTAGCATTGGAACGGCGTTGTTGGCCTATTCGACTCCTAGATAACAATGATAATATTTGAACATATCATTCAATCTATGATCAGATTTAGATCTGTTTTTATACGCCCAATTTCAACAAAGGTCATTTTATGCTTACAGATTCCTATTTAATAACAAATTTTATGGGTATATTTAAAACAATGAATACTCAAGACCATGCATCATCAAAATCTTAACCCGCTTAAACTAACTGAGCATCAAAAGGTTTTTTTGATTTAATACACCATAAATGATATGGATAAGCTTTCGGATAGCAGCATAAATAGGCCCTTGGGGAGCAATGGAGGGGCCAACCGATTCAATGTTCCTGACTCGACCCGTTATAACCCATGATTCCTCTCTTGCTCTGCAATGGGATGAATCGTGGGTTGATTTAGCTCTTGCCGGGCACCAAACTGGTGAAAAAAGGTGGGGTCTTCATACTTTAAAAGGCGTAAATGCCGTTCACGAAGAACGTTCATTGTAGTGGATTTTGACCAGGATTTTCCTGTATTTTCACAATAAAATGCTTCAATCAATACAGGGCCGCAGCTGCTGAGGTCCGTTTGTGGTAATACGTTCGTTGAATACTCAATACTCATTCCATCCGCTATTAACCGGGCTTCCTGTAAATCTGCATAAAGCAGAGTAATGTGCTTAAGTTTTTCCTGCTCAGAAAGAAACCCATCAAAATAAATGAGTTTGTTAATTGTAGAACCTACCCAATTGATTTGCATTCCTACCCAATGTTTTTTTTCGGCGTCATTAATAGGAATCAATACGCGAGCTTGAGTGTCTTCTGTCAACGCAGCGTGTATTTTCCAGCTCTTCAATGTCTCTCCTATGCGCGCATATTTTGAAGAACTTTCCAGTTGCACTGCACTCAAGCAGATTGTCGACAGAATCCCCTTCATGCGATATTCCAGTATTTTATTAATGTCTTCAGCTTCATAAAAATAATTTTGATTAGAAGGATAATAATTTTTAGGTTCCGCAAAAATATTAAAGGGCGGCACGCTCATGCGTGGAGAGCGAGCGAAACTGCTGGTATTTTCCTGCATTGCCGAGTTTTCCTTGGATATGACGCTGTCAGTCGCTAATTGCTGGTGGTTTTGCTTCTTCTTGGAGGAGGCTCCATGGAAAAAGCCAATTTCTTTACGTTTTTTTGATGAGGACTTGGTTTTCTCAGATTGAGGTAAAACATGTTTTACGTCCTCTTCTTCCTCTAAATCAAGATGATTTTTAATGCTTTTTAGTTGGGTTTTTAAATTATCGACCACATCCGATGGTATGTTTTGAATACATTTACTAATGTAGTAGCTAAGTAGCGCATTAATAGCGCTTTCTTCTTGTTTGCATTTAGCCGCTCGTCTTAATAAAACAGATGCGATGTGGGCGATGGATTGAGGCGAACGATAAATTGCCAACTTATAAATGAGTGTTTGCATCTCTGCCAGATTTAATTTCATCCATAACTCATCAAGAGTTGCTGATTGAATTAATTGCTCCCTTTCCAGACCAGAGCATGTGTATAATAGCGTAATAAAGTATTTTGCCTCTGAAGAGTTTAAAAGGTCTTCTAGGAACATAGCAGGTATGTGCTTAAAAAAATCATGGACCAGTAAGGTCGAGGGAGAACAGGTATAAACCCAATTACTGGTGTCATTGACACCAACTCTTGGAATTAAATGATTGGCCACATAGGTTTTCAGGATCTTTTTTAACTCAGTACGAAATCTCTCTTCTTGTTGTAGCGCTATGGCATTAAAGAGGGGGATGCAATGAACTAAAGACGATGGGACAGTCACATGTTCTTCTTGAGAGCTGGGTAGTTTCTCCTCTTCGTCCTTCATGTCATGAACAGGAAGGCAAAAGTCATTAATCGAACGTGTATACGGAATAATTTTAAGTGTTCTGTTTCCTTTGGGTGCACGTGCCCCGTTTTGACTTTCGCGCAACTCGTCTTCTTCGTCCCAATTCTCGGTTACCACACAATGGTTATCCTGATCCAGATGATATTCTGGTTCATTGGCTAAAAACTCAGGGGCAAGAGAAATCTGTTTTCTTTGTTGGTTCATCAAGGGGGCTATATATTGGTTATGGATGTCTTGAAAAGAAAGAACATAACCGATTTTATTACCTGTTTTGCGTATAACTCGTCCCACCATTTGCTCTATATCTTGCTCAGGCTGCATCGAATTAGGTTTTCGGGCAATAATTTCCCAGGCTAAATCGGGGCAATCAAAGCCGAAACGCAGTTTTTCTACTGCAATTAAAACTCCAGCATTAGAATGAGCCACAAACTCTTTGAGCTGTTTATCATAATCTTTTTTATTGGCTTTGCTATGAACGGCGTAGGCGCGAATGTTGGCTTTCAGCAAATGAGCACATAAATTTTCGCTCATCTTAATCGATGGTACATAGATAATTCCCTTGGTCTCTGCCAGAGTTAATCCTTCGCCTTCAATGCCTGGATGATATTGATGTTGCAAAAAATCGGGCAAACAGCGCAGGAGCATCTTAACATTAGCCGTTGAATAATCCAGGTTGAAACTACACGCTACAATGGACGCATGAAAAGCGCCATTAAAAGCATCTTGAATGCTCATCGAATACAAAGTATTTGGAATGTTATCCGGTTTGGGAGGGGTGGCACTACTGGCAATAGTGATAGGCGGTGCGTCTTTTTTGGCAAATAACGTACAGGTCCTGCGGACTTGAGGAGAATAAGCATGGTATTCATCAAAAAGGACTAAAGAAGCGGAGGTCACATAAACTTCGTCTTGAGCAATCAATTTTTTGAAACTTTTTTCGCAACAAATGATAATCGTTTTCTGTTGTTTAACCCTGCGATTTTTTCCAAACAATTCCAGACAGACACTTTGGCTATCGCTGGAAAGCTTTAAAACAGCCTCATTAGAAATACTTAAGGCATCGCCTTTCTTGTAGAGGGTGGCATTATAGCGGATTAAATCCTCATAAAATTGATTCACCAGGTTAATGTGCGGTGTGACAATAAAAACTGGCTCATTGTCCATAGATGCGTGCCAGGCCATCAAGGCTAAGGTGGATTGAATCAGGGTTTTACCACTTCCTGTGGCCATCACTAAGCGGGACGGGAATTGATAGGCCTGGGGTACTTGTTGAATGGCTTTTTTTTGATACTCGCGCAGTGTGCTCTTGGTGTAATCATAATGATTAATTAAATTATAAAAATTGGTTTTAAAATCATTACCTTTTAATAAAGAAAGCCTCATTACCGAAGAGGGGTTTTCGTCAATATGATTGGCAGCCGCATGGCAGCGTAGCAAATTGAATTGCTGTAAAAATTGCTCATAACGCGCGTGGCGTTGACGATTGACCTCAATAAGGTTATTTATTGACTCAATAGCGTGGCGTACCTGTTTTTGCCAGGATGGTGGCGCATTCTTTAAATTCACAGGCTCGTCAAAAAAGCATGCTTTTATTCCACTGGCAGCAAATGCATTACGATGCTTTATGGCGCGTACAAGATGAATGTCGCTTGCTGGCAGGGTAGCAAACCCCCGCTCCTTATTCCCTTCAAATAAATAATCGAGAACAATTTGAAAATAATAATCCTCACCCCATTTTCTGGCTTGAGTGGCCTCGGGAAACAAGAAAAATAAGTGTTCTTCCTCTTGAATTAACTCGCGAATACGCGCCATATTAATCATAAAAAATTTAGAACCTAAGGCGGTAGATGCTTTGGGCCGGCCTGAGCCCGTCGCCACACTAATGCAGCCTGTGTCGCTTAAGCGGTGTTTCAATGCGTCAAATAGTTCATGCCAGAATGGGGTAATTTGTAGTGAAGGGGTTACCGCTAAGGTCTTAATGTTGTCATCTAATAAAATGAACTCATTAAGCGCGTATTTATAAGCAAATAAAAAGGCCGCTAGTCGCCTTACGGTAATGCTGCCCAGATGTTCTTGATAATCCCCATTGTATTGGCTGTTCATCTTTTTGATGACCAATAGGTCAAGCGAGAGGGATAGATGAGAGAGGAATGCCGGTAATTCTTCTTCAGTGCAAATAAGCGCTGCTCGGCCTTGTGTTATAGGCGGAATCAAAGCGTTTTCTTTTCTACCCGCACAGATAAAGGTCGTGATGTCCCATGGGTTGGCTTGTTCCTGTAGCGAATATAAATCCATCTCCCAGAGCGAGGTTTGAATAGGATGAGGTTGTACAGGATTGTTTGATCTGGATAGACTGCTTACAGGAAGAAAGGAGAGTTCCTGGTATACTGTTTTTTTAGAATCCGATACCGGAGGAACTGGGCGTTGAGGAAGAGGTTTTTCCGTAAGATATTTAGAGGCAATTCCTGTATCATGATAAAGTTTAATGTAAGGGGGAACCATCGAGCGGAAACCCTGCCGAGGAGTGAATCGGTTTTGTGGATTATTCTCACTGTGCACGATGTTGTTGGAATGAGAGGGAGCTGCTTCAACTATCAGGTTAGGCACATCAGAAGCGGCGTCTACTTTTGAGCGTTTCGAAACTAAAGAGACTGTTCCTTCTTTTTTTGAATTTTTGGGTAGGCTGTCCCGTTTTCTTTTCTTTAATGTGGCGTGGTCAGATTGGGGTGGTATGGGTTGTTTTTCTTTCAATACTTGGGTTAACAACGAAGAAACTGTTTGTCCTTTTTTAGGGCCTTGGGTTGGAGCAATATCTAAATAACCGCTCGCGAATAAAGTCTGGTTCTGAGTTAGTAATAGCCGTCCTTCTTCAGTGTCAGCAAGTAACCACAACACCGTTTTCCCCGCATCAGGGCCTTCCTGTGGATAGGTATTTAAATATGTGCTATCTAATAAACCAGGATGCTTCATTAATAATTGGCGTCCTATGAGATCGGCAGCAAGCAACCACAAAACCGTTTTTCCTGCGTGAGGGCCTTCAAATGGACCAGTATTTAAATTTGCGTTATCTAATAAACCAGGATGCTTTATTAATAATTCACGTCCTTCTTTAGTGCTAACAAGTAACCACAATACCGTTTTCCCCGCATCAGGGCCTTCCTGTGGATAGGTATTTAAATTTGCGTTATCTAATAAACCAGGATGATTTATTAATAATAAAAGTCCTTCTTTAGAATAAAAAGCAAGTAACCACAACAGTGTTATGCCTCTGAAAGAACCTTGAGTTGGTCCCGAATTTATATCGCATTGTTTTAATAAAGCAGGATTTTTAATTAATAATTGATTTCCTATTGGATCGGCAGCAAGCAACCACAACACCGTTTTTCCCGTATGAGGGCCTGCAATTGGACCGGTATTTAAATTTGCGTTATCTAATAAACCAGGATGATTTATTAATAATTGACGTCCTTGTGGAGAGCCAACAAGAAACCATAACACCGTTTTCCCCGCGTCAGAGCCTTGAGTTGGTTGGGCGTTTAAATCGTTTTGATTTAATAAAGCAGGATTTTGAATTAATAACTCACGTCCTTCTTTCGAGCCAGCAAGCAACCACAATACCGTTTTCCCCGCGTCAGAGCCTTGAGTTGGTTGGGCGTTTAAATCATTTTGATTTAATAAAGCAGGATTTTGAATTAATAACTCACGTCCTTCTTTCGAGCCAGCAAGCAACCACAACACCGTTTTCCCCGCGTAAGGGCCTTGAGTTGCTTGGGCATTTAAATTGCTTTGACTTAATAAATCAGGATATTGAGCTAACAATTCACGTCCTTCTTTAAAGTTTGCAAGCAACCACAACAATGTTATTTCAGAGTCGTGCCTTATCTTAGCATTTAAATTGACGTGGCTTAATAAATCAGGATTTTGAATTAATGATTGATGCCCTATTGGAGTGGTAGCAAGTACCCCAAAGGGGATTATTCCTGCCGAAAGATCTTCTGGATCGGCAGCAAGTATCCCCAAGGCGGTTATTCCTGCCGAAAGATCTTCTTTTAATAGTTGATTAAGTTTGTTTTGGGTAAGCAAATTTCGATTTTGATTTAAAAAATTAATACCTGATGGTGTTTTTGTCAGAGCCGATAATAATGTTATATCTATCTCTTCAGGATTCATTTCAACTAATATTTTGGAGTGATTTATTAATAAATTAATGCCGCGAATATTAATTACTAAAAAAATTAAGTTGGTGTAATCAGCATACTTACTTTCGTCAGGATTGTAATATAGTTCATTTAAAAATGAAGGGTTTAATAGCCGAGGATATTTTTTTAGTATCTCTTCAGGTTCTAATGTTTCTATAATTTTTTTTAAATTATGGTCTAGAACAGTTTCTTGAGCAAAACAAAGGGATTCATTTTTTTCTTGCATGATTAATATCCTCTAAGCGAGATAAGAGCCAATCATTTATAATCAAAACCAATAAATATTATTGGTAACCCTTTATGTAATAAAGTCATATTTTAGCCTGATTGTGTTTTTTTGGAATGCGTTGTTTGAGAAACCAATATTTTCCTGAATGGAAATTTAAATTGCCGGCATATAGCCGGTGGGCTAGTAGGTGCTTTTGTTGGTTGGGGGATTCCAGAAGATAAATAAACATTAAGTATCAAATATCCTTCTCCCAAAAGTGGTTATAAAAGTTAAAATCAAGATGCAATCGCGTATTCAAAATTTCCATTTTGGAATAAATCAATTTCAAGATTAACGCATTCTCAACTCAAAATAATTTGGATAACATTCGCGCATAAAAATATTATTTATCTAATTCGAACCCTTCATCCTAATCAAATTAAATAGTTAAGACATTAAAGTAACAAAAAGACTATTGGTTAATAAACGAGATGAAAGCAATGAAAGCATTTCATTAACAATCTAGAGCGTCGTAAGTTTTTATTGAATAAAACTGCTTTCGCATTAGTTAAACACCTGGTAAACGCATAAAACACATTACAAATGTTAAGGGTCGTAAAAATTATGAAAGAAAAAAATGACAACCAAATAAATAGTCAGGAACAGGGCAGTCTGCGTGAAAAAATAGGTCAAGTAGCTGATGTTGTTGCAGATTCAATGGGAAAAATTGGTAAGGCTGCTAAATCTGTCGGTGAGAAAGCTCCTTATGTGGGGCTGATAGCTAAAGGAGCTTCTGTTGTTGGTGATGCGGCAAAAGATACGCAATACGGTATGGGGGAAAGTATTGTTTGTAGCACACTTAGCCTTGGTGCTCAGGCTGTTGTTGGTGGTAAATTTGTTGCTAAGGGCTTGGCAGAAGGTGCGGTTATAGGGGGCTTAGCAGCAGGGGGGCCGATACCCAATCCCTATATTAAAGGAGCGGGAGCAATTGTTGGGGGGATAGGTGGTGCCGCTGCTGCTTCTGCATTGGTTGCGCCTGTTGTTAAACCTATTGGAGAAGCTACTAAGAGGGTTTGCCATGCAACCTTTGATTGGTTATATGACCGAAATCGTACCCAAGCTGATACGCCGAAAGAGCAACAAAAACAGGCGGCACAAGATCATGCGGTTGAAACAAAATCACGGTATGACGCTACAAACTTGCATGCGCAAAGATATGCATACCAGCAGGTCATGAATAATACGCGCTGTTTTAATTTGCCCTATCAGCCCAGAAATTATAGTGTTAACTCACTACACCTGGCATGGAAGTTGGAACAACAAGCTATTTTAGAGTTTCGACTCCGATATGGTTTTGTTAACCCCTTTATTGAAGGTGCTATCCGTCGACAGGTTTCTGTGAGCTCTTTAAGCTATTTGAATTTTTCAGGTTTATCTGATTTCTCTATCTCGCTGATGGCAACAAATTTAATTAGCAGTTATAACGCTTATAATATTGCAAGCTCGGTATATAGCCAGTGGGGATCTAGTGGCGAAATTGGTGGTGTTGCCACCGAAGTTGCAACAATCAACAATTTAATTAACAGCGAAGCACATGCTAGTGCCGAGGCCTTCTTCCTTTGTTTCCCAGAGAAAAATTTATTTATTTCTGATGCTCTTTTTAATCGCATACAGCATGAAATCCACAATGCTTTTTTCAACCATAAAACCCTGCCTTTTTTCAGCTTGCATTTTAACCAAAAGGGCTTTTTATATCCCGTTATTCATCCTGCCTTTCAGAATACTCTTACTGGGGAACTCATCGGTTTACTTGATTATTGGATGAAGGGATTTTTAAATGGCGGTATTTTTGATGAAGAATTCTTAAAGAAATGGCATGAAACAGCAAATTGCGATGATGTCTTTCTAAGAAGCAAGATGATTGATCTTAAAAAATATTGCAAAGAAAAGCTGCCTTCACTAGGTTATCTCTCACTGCGCGAATTAGAAAGTCGTTATGGAGTGAAAAGTGGCTCTAGCCATTCTGCTTATCAACAGCCATTCATGACCGCGTTTCGTATTATCGCTTATCAAGAAAAAGTCGAAATGCAGGATAATATTTTGCTACCTCACCCTAGCTTTAAAGTGGAATATAGCATTGAGCTCATGCCAGATTACAAACAATACGTCGACTCCTATTTGTTAGAGCATGGCAAATATCCACCTGAATATGAAAAAAACCTGCTTTGCTATGAATTATTTGCTCAAGAAGTTAAAGAAAAAATGCCACAACTGCCTTTCTGTAAGGATTTCTTCAATCTGTTAGGGGTAGCCAATTCTTTATGTTATTACTACACCACCCTTGAGAAAATGGGTAAGCGCCCAGTGCTGCGGCCTTTAGAAGAGCCACATGGTTTTCATTTTCCGAAATCCTTGCCGCCTATACCGGTCCGTTATTTTAAAACCTATCCTATGGCTATCCAACTTAAAGACGTTATGAATGCTTTAAATCAGACCTATGGGCAATTGGTCATGGATAAAACATTTTCTGCGCTTTTTTCAGCCAAAAAAGTTGAAAAACTATCAACCGAATTAGAACAAAAAATTCAAACCATAGTTTTTGCAATGATTAAGGAAAAGCTAACGCCACAACTCTTACCAGGAGAAACAGCAGAAATAAATGAGGATGAGGGTGAAAAAATAGCCCAAATAGTCGCGCGAAATTTATTGCATCAGATTCGTCAGCTTCACGGTGCTATCGATAAGGACGTGAAAAAAACTGCTGAACGCTTAACGAAAGCAGAACAAGTGAATCTTGTTAAGATTGATTTGCCAGGCCGAATTCATTATGTCAAAGAAGGGATAATTAAAAAACAGGCGCTCATAAAAGCACGCTGGGATAATGAGCCTCAACTTGCTCAAACTGAAATTTTTGCAGAAATCCCATCAGAGGCAATGGTAGAAGGAGAGGATGGTGAGTTAAAAAGCTTGCAAGATATAGTTCGTGCTAATTTCGATGACATCAAAAAAACAATAAAAGAAAATATTAATAAGGAGCTCTCAGAGGTTCAAAAGAAAGAAATCATGGAGCTCACTGCTGTCATTGAAGGATTAGAGGCCAATAAGACTGCTGAAATTGCTAAAGTTCCTGCTAATTTACGCGCGCTGAACCAAACAGTAATTAACTCTTTTATTGCTGGAGAAGATGCTAAAATTAAACAGATTAGAGATGCCATTAGCCGAATAAATACGAATTTAGTGCATTGAATACTGATGTTGCTACTCTTTTCAGCAGTGAAAAAGCCACTGTTATTGACAAAATAAAACAAGAAGTACAGAAGCTCTTTGGTGCGGAGGCAGATAAAGAACTGGAAGAGCGCATAGCACAGTATGAGCGCTTAGAAGAAGTGACCACAGAAGCGTTTTGTACTGCATCATTTAAAGAAGCTACAAGAATACTTGCGCTAGTTTATGCGAACGAATCAGAGCGACTCGATGGGCATTTAATTCCGCTGCTGCATTTTACTGACACTTTATTATCCCATAAGAAAATTGCCGAGCAGAGCATGGCGAAGCAATACACACATGCTCTAACCGTTTTTACCGGCGCGGAGCTTGCAAGCAAGACAGGCGATAATTTCCAAATTATTGGTGGTTGCGGTATGGACCTGCCTAATTTAAATGCTGAACCGTTACCCTATGGAGAACGTTTCGCGCAAGCACTTTCTCAAGCATTTAAAGGGAAAAATCAGGAAAAATCGCGATTCAACCATGCAGGTCAATCCTACATTGCCTATCAATTACCTATCAGGGATTTTGACTATATCACTGAAAATACGAATAATCTTGAAGGAGTAGCAGGGCATGGAATAACAAACATAGCTTTACAAGCCATAGATAGTCTGAACGAAGATCCGGTGCTCGTCAGTAAGGTGCGTAAAGAAGCTCTTGAAACCCGAGTAGATGATAGTCATGCAACCTTCATGCATTATAGTGCTACAGCGCTAAGACCTGAGTATTTTGCCGAGTTGATAAAAATAGGAGAGATAGAATCACTACGCTTTGCTGACAATTTTGGTAATTTACCCCTCCACATGGCTGCTCAAGCGGGTAATGTTGATGCGGTTGCTTTGATGCTTGCACGCGCTCCTGAATTGGTCGATGCAGCAAATAAGCGCGATTTAACCCCACTTATGCTTGCTGTACAACACGGCAAGCAAGCGGTGATGGAAAAACTACATCAAGCTGGCGCGAATTTTAATCATTGTCTACCAAACGGTTTATTTCCACTTTATATGGCAGCACAAAAAAACTTTACTCCTTTGGCGCTGTGGATGTTAAAACAGGTACCTCAGTTAGATGTAAATAAAACTTTAGACAGTAAAATGACTACTTTGCATTTAGCTATTCAGAGTGGCGAGGCGGTCTTGGCAAATGAATTAGTTAAGCATGGTGCGCACTGTGATGTGCCGCGTAAATCAGATGGCTTTACTGCCTTGCATTGTGCAGCACAGCAAGGAGAGGTGGATTTGATAACGAGCATGTTGGCTGTTAACTCCAGCTTATCTGTTAATTTAGCCTTGGAATCTAAAAAAACGCCCTTGCATTTAGCAGCAGAAGCGGGGCAGTTTGAAACAGTAAAATTGCTGGTTGGAAAAGGGGCCTTGGTTGATGCTCTGACCTTGCAAAGTGAAACACCACTGATGCTTGCTATTCAAGCAGGTCGGGTTGAACTGGCTAAATGGCTTGCAGAAAGAGTAGCTATTGATTTAGTGAACCAGCAACAGCAAACTGCTTCTCAATTAGCCTTACAATATGCCATGCCAGAGGTTAGTGATATTCTTGTAAGACGTGGTGAAAATTTACATTTGAACGATAAAAAAGGTCGTTCATATCTTTATTTTCTAGTGCGTAATGGTGAATACCAACGTGTTAAGCAGTTGCTTAAAAAAGGCGAAAACTTTGATAAGCGTTTTGACTCAAATAGTTTAACTGTAATCGCTGCTCAATACGGCCATTTTATGATTGTGTATGCCTTGCAAGAAAATGGTATCCCTTATAAAACAACGACCTCTTTGAAACTGTTGGATTATGCGGTTATGGCTAATGAGATTGGTTTTTTACGCGATAAGCTTAATGAGGACGACGACCTTGTTGCATTAACGCTAAAAGCAATCGAAAGTGGTGCGCTTCAATGTCTAAGCTATTTGCTAAAACAACTTTCTGCTAAAGAACTTCAAGAGATTAATTTACTGAACGTTGCAATTGCGACAAATGATGAAAAAATTTGTGCTTTGCTATTAAAGAGCTGCAAAGACATCAATCTCAATCAATCCTTAGATGCTGAAGGAAATGGGCCTCTGCATATAGCAATAAAAAACGGCGCGCACCGTATTCTTCCTATGCTTAAAGAAAGCGGCTGTTTTTTTGCTAAGGCAAACGTAAAAAAACAAACTGCTTATCATCTTGCAGTGCTTCAAGAAGATGCCGATCTATTGAAACGCCTGTTTAAGCTGAGCCATCCGCGGGAGTGGCCTCGTGATTTGTGGTCAATGAACAATCCTAAGCCAACTACTGCTATTGCAAAAGTGCTCACTAAATATGAAATACGCTTGCCTAAGAATGCAAAGCCTGGCTTAACGGCTTCGTCCAGCACAACCGACGCCGAGAAAAAACCTTCTACTACCTTGCTTCCGAACCCACTGCTTAGCAAAAATGATAGAAAAGTAATGAAAAAATTCAAGCAGTGCTTGCAGCGCTTGCAATTTGATAAAGCCCTTTCTTTGTTTAAGAAAGAAAAAATTTTGAGAGAGCTATTTAAATCGCCGAAAGGTGGTTCTTTATTACAACATATTTTTGCCAATATCCATGACATGGCTTCTTTGCAAGCCGAATTTGAAGGTTCCTGTCTCTCTTTAAGTCATATCGATAAGCCTTTGGAACAATTATTAACTGCGTTAAGACAAGCCGGTATCAATCCTGCGTTGTATAAAGCTAAGGATAATGTCCTTCTTGCCATTACGCGAGCAGTTGATGATGAAACAGCTTGTTACCGTTTTGATCTGTTGGCTAAGTTTTTCCCAGAAAGCATAGCGCCTTTAGTTGTAGAGGAGGTATCTAAGGAGGGGAGTCTTATGCACATAATGACAGTAAAATCTTATTATGCGCTATTTGAAAAAATGGATGTCATTTGTAGGCAAGCTAAGATAAGTCAATATAATGGCTTGCAGGAGGCAGTTAAGGCAAATCAGTATGAGTTAGTTAAGCAACTATTGCGTCATTATTCAGTTAATAGCGTTAACCATAAAGGCCAGACTCCCCTCATGTTTGCAGCCGCATCTGGAAATGTAATGTTAATTAATCTTTTGTTAGAGCAGGGAGCAAAGGTTGATCATGTGGATTTACAGGGCAATGGCGTATTGCATTATACTCTGGAAAAACCTTCTGAGGCTGCCGCTCTTACACTTTTGCCGCTAATGAAAAAGCCAAATCAAGCGAATCGCTTTGGTCTTTCACCCATGATGCTTGCGGCCGCCAAAGAATCACTCCCCATTTTACGTTTCCTTTGTGAATCAGGCCAATCAATTCAAGGAGTAGATGAGCAGGGGCGTAATGCACTTCATTATGCAGCAATAAAAGGGAAAGTTAAAAGCATTCAGTATTTAGTGAAACAGGGCTTTAACCTTGATCAACCTGAGTCTCCAGAAAAACCGAATAAATTGGCGAGAAGTTTAAGACGAACGCCATTGCATCTTGCTGCGTTACATGCACAAGAAGAAGCGGTTCTTCTCTTACTTCAGCTCAACGCCGATCCCAAATTAGAAGATAAGCGTGGTTTTTCTTTAAGTGAATATGCGGTTTGTTCTAAAAATAGAGAGATGATGGATCTGGTCAAACTGCTTCCTTTCTACCATAGCAAGGAGCGAAATACGACGCTCTTACATGCTGCTGTATCACAAAATAACATTGATGTTTTAAGCGAGCTGATTCTTGATGACATTAATCTTAACGCCTTAGATAAAAATGGCCGCTCTGCTTTACATATCGCGAGTATTTCTGGTGCTGGTGACGCCCTAAATTGGCTTTTAAAAGGGGGGGATCTGGTCTTGGATTGCGTCGATCAGCTGGGTAAAGCCCCTATACATTATGCGGCACAATTTGGCCATGTTCAGCTAATTGAGTTATTGGCTAAGGCGGGAGCGAAGGTCGATCAATTAAGCGATAAGAAGCTCTCCGCATTAGACTTAGCATGTGCAGAGGGGCATTGCGGGGCTGTTGTTGCCTTATTAAAGCAGGGCGCTAATTTTACCCGCGTCAATTCAGAACGATTAACTCCAGCACAAACCGCTTTGCTAAAAGGACATTTCTCGATTGTCAATGTTTTATTAAAGGCTGGTGATAAGAGTACGAGTTTAGGAGCTTTTTCTCATTTGCCTAGAGAGGAACAGCAACAATTGAGCACCGCTGTAGAGCAATATGCCAAACAATATCCTCGTGTGAAAGAGGGGCTGGTGCAGTATGGTTTTTACAAACAAGCACTCAAAAACCGGCAACAAGTAGTCGCTCCTAATCCATCAAACGCGAATGTATTGCAATAAATAGTTAAGAGAAACGAATATGAGAACGAAAGAATCTTATCAATCAGCTTTATACCAAACTCAGCAAGATGCTGTATTTGATGAAGTTGATTATGCGTTATATCAAGAAAAAGCAACAACGCTGTTAGGTACATTTCATGATGAAATCTCTCAGCAGCAATGGGCGGTATTTTGTAAGCATTTAAATGCCTTAAATGACAAAAAAGCAGAGAAATTTTTGCTGCAAGACGTGGTGCTTCGCTGTTTTTCGAATGCTGTTTCAAGCATGGAACTCGCGCAATTTATCAGCTTGGCGGGTTATTTTAAATCGGCTTATGGTGTTGGTTTATATCGCAAGCTCTTTGAAGCCAAGGTACCTGATTCAAAACGCAGTCTGCAAGATTATTTGCTTGTTCTGCAATTATTGGTTGACTTACAAGATTTAAGAGGCGTTACTACTTTAGTAGACAAATATTTGCCAGACTTACAGGCATTGTTCCAAGCCTTACAAGTAAAGCAAGACGAATATTTGGCTGCTCGCTATCCAAAGCGCGATATTGATAGTGTATTAGAGCACTTTGCAACGGTAGATGAGATTACCCAGAATCCCTTACCCAAAGAGGTTTTAGCTCCGTTTAAGATTGATTACCTGGCAATCGCGTCAAAGAGTAATACTTTGAAAGCGTTAACACAGGATAATTTAAAAACGCTTTTTCTTGCAGCTGCGAAGCAAGCACGTGAAACAGGAGATAGAGAGGCGAAACAAACCATGGTAGCCATCATGGTAGAAACAGTAAGACGCCTCTATAAAATTTCTCCCTATGACACACAAATTATTTCCTTGCTTGCTTTACTTGGACAAGATGAGGAGAGCAAAGGACGAATTGCGCAAATTAAAACGGGTGAAGGTAAGTCAACGATTCTTGCCATGCTCGCTGCATTCCAAGCGGCCCAAGGCAACTTTGTTGACGTTATTACTTCTTCAGGCTACCTTGCTGCACGTGACTGTGAAAAATATACTCCTTTTTTTGCAGCCCTTGGTTTATCTGCCTCACATATTAGTCATCCAACACCTGTGCAAGAACATTTTCATGCGCAAATTTTATTTGGTACTAATGCCGATTTTGAGTTTGCCCGATTAAAAGACGGACTGAATAAACATAAATTATGCTATTCCTACCCCTTAGACGAAACAACACTGAAACCACGCCCTTGTGATGTAGCTTTAATCGATGAAGTCGATAACATGTTGCTGGATACGACAGGGGCTGCCCGTATTGCAATACCAGGCCGCGAAAGCATGCCCTGGATTTATCATCCCATCTTAAATTTTGTGGTATCGCGTTTAAAAACAGGAAGGATTAATCAGGCCATAATTGAGCAATTAAAAACATATTTACGAGCCGAACTCAAAGATACAAAGCAATTAGAAGAAACGCTAAGTCTGTTTGACGCTAAATTCGCAAGATGGTTGAAAAGCGCGCAAATTGCTTATTATCAGAAAAAAGAAGATCGAGATTATCTGGTTAAAGACGACATTCAAATTGTAGACTATGCGAATACAGGGCGTATTAGCGAAGGGTGTCAATGGCAGCATGGAATCCATCAATTTTTACAGGCGAAGCATGGTCGGCCTATTAAACCTGAATCACTAACAGGAGCCTCTATTTCCCATCCCACTTATTTTAATCTATTTAAAAAAGTATTTGGCTTAACCGGTACTGTGGGTGAGGCGATTGAACGAGAGGAAGTGCAACAAATCTATGGCATCAAAAGCTTCGATGTACCTCCGCATTTTCCTAGTCAGCGAAAGACTCTGCCTCCAAGGATCTTGAAGGATATGGCAGCTCAAAGTACGGCGATCTATGAACGAATTTTAGAAATGCAGGCAGCAGGAAGACCAACTTTGGTTCTCTTCGAAAGCATTAATGAATCAAAGGTTTTTAGCAATTTTCTACAATCCAAAGGCATCGGCCATCAGCTGCTTAATGAAACGCAAAGGGAATCAGAGGACTATATTATAGCCCGTGCCGGTCAGGCCAGTATGGTCACGATAGCAACTAATATGGCTGGACGAGGGACAGATATTATTTTATCTCCTGAAAGTAAAGAAGCTGGTGGGTTGCACTTAATATCCGCTTTTTATCCTGATAATTTGCGTGTAGAAGGCCAAGGAGATGGTCGTTCAGGAAGACAAGGAGAGCCTGGGAGTTGTGAAAAGATTTTGCATAAAGGTGACTCGCGTATTTGTGCTTTATTATCCAATATACTCATGGACGTGCGAATATTGAATTGGCTAGCACTAAAATCAGGTGAAGAAGAAATTAATTTTCTCAATCAATTACGTTCTGAAAAAATTCAAACTGAATCGAATGAGCGTCGTTACGCTGCTAAATTGGAAGCGCTGTTTTATACCTGTTTGAATGAGTTTTTCGGCAAATTGCAGTCAGTGTATGATGTGCTTGATGTAGCAACAATCAGGGAAGAATTGCTGTCCATCTGCCAGGCAGGTTCAGGTTCTTTGTCCAATGACTTGTTAACCATTAATGAAAATTCGCCCAATTGGTTTGCACTTTATCGTAGTGCAAGGGTATTGATAGCTAATCAGGCTGAAGGAAAAACAGTGGATTGGTCTTCTTTCATTGAGCAATATAAGCAAGCTTTCGTTGAGCACTTGCTAGAAAATTGGGGCAGGTTTTATAGCAAGATTACTGATGAAGTACATGGAATGGATATCGCCCTTGCTGAAAAAACAATCAAAGATTCCTATGACGCGCTTAATTTACCCGCTAAATTTACAAGTGAAGCAGCTCTATCTGGTTTAAATTATCTCTTGTATAAAGCGAAAGCGAACGAAGTAAGCCCCATTCCAGATGCATCGTCCTTTCTTCCCATTTCCCCTAGGAAGCTTTACGATAAAGCAGTGGAATACTATCGTGAAAAAGATTATCACAATGCTTTAGAGTGTTGTGAGAAGGCACTTGCAGGTTACAAGCAAAACAAGGGTGAGCAATCCTTAATAGGGCATTTTTACTCAGCTCAAGCTTCCTGTTATAACGCGTTAAAACTAATGAATGAGAGTTTAGTCTGCAGTGAAAAGGCTCTTAACTACTTTTATTTATTGAATAAAAAAACAATGGAAAAGTTACTTGGCCAAGCAGAAAAGAACTATGCGACTTATTTGAGTCAGAGCGGGATGGATTTTGTTACTGTATATAAACGAGCAGAGGATTGTTTTAAAAACAAAGATTATGTGTCGACTCTCTATCAAATGAAATATTTGATAGAAAAATATCCGGCAGCCACTTCGGAGCAAAAGGGCAGTTGTTATTTTATGTTAGCTTCTTGTTATAGGGAACTACATCAACAAGAATCAGCGATTGTTGCTCGCAAAGAGGCGATAAATTTATTTGCTGAAGCAAAAAAAGAACAATTACTT
This sequence comes from Legionella drancourtii LLAP12, assembly GCF_000162755.2. Classification (GTDB taxonomy): domain Bacteria; phylum Pseudomonadota; class Gammaproteobacteria; order Legionellales; family Legionellaceae; genus Legionella; species Legionella drancourtii. Next base: position 18,217 of record NZ_JH413827.1, on the reverse strand, counting down.
AAGAATGCACAGGAAAAATTCAAAGAATTAAAATCAATCCCAGTTCAGCCGCTTAAACAACTTTGTTTGAGCTATGTCGCAGAAAACATCGGTTTTTATTCAGCTAAAAACAGAAAAGAAATTCTCTCCTCACAACTACAAGAAGAATTAGATAATGTGATAAAACCATCTGTGCCAAGTACAAGTAAATGATAGTGTAAGAAAAGAACATGAGCCGTATCTCGGATTAGGCGAAGCCGCAATCCGGGATATAAATCTATTTAGGCTGCAGAAAATGAAACAAACATCAGTTACATTTTTGCTAATGTACGAGCTAATCAGGGATAAGAAACAAAGTTCCAGGTAGTTACTATAATAATAGGATACTTTCCCAAAATAAAAGCAGAGAAAAAACATGTCTGAACCTGTCGCCTATATTTATAACCAGGGGTGCGGCCTTATTAATATGGCAGAGGCTCCAACCAAATCCACCTTTGAGGATATAAAAAAATTATTGAATAATAAAGATGCTGTAATTTTATTTAAGGATCAACTTTTTTATGCTGATTTAAGCGCACAAACACTCCAAGAAATACAAATTTCTGATAATAAACAAGATGATTTTCACGAATTGAAATCAGCGTTTAATGACCAATACAAACTTGCTGACGCTAATGAACTTAAATTAATCACCTCCTTAACCGGCCGCGCTCATGACAATATGGGTAACTTGATACCTCAAGACGCAGTGGAAGAAATAATGGAAGATGATCGCATTCTTTATATTCATCTGCCACCCTCTACTGGAACTCAACCAGGAGTTTTAATACTTATGGATGGCAATGACGAAATGCATCCCGATCATTCTGCCAGATCTACCCCTGCAATTTTAGATGAATTATATCAGAAAGAAAAAATACCCAATCAAGTCACTGTCTTTATTCCTCCTGGTCCTGAAGGAAGACTTAAGGAATATGCTTGCAACCTCGCGTTCACTGAATTTTTAAACAAACTGCCGTTATTGCTTCAAAATAAATTTGGCTGTAGCTCAGACAGAAAACATACAACGGTTGGCGGTACTAGTTTCGGTGGGCTTGCAGCAACACATGCCGCACTTACTCATCCTGAAACCTTTGGTAATGTTCTTTCCCAATCAGGAGCATTCTGGTGGCATGTGGGTTGGCAATTTGATGAGAATGAAAATGGCGAATGGAAGGAGGCTAAATTGCCCTCATCAACTGAAATTAAGGCGGGAACACAAAAAAATAAAGCTGCCTGGGAAATGGAATGGCTTAAAGATTTTCCTTGTTTAAAAGATAAGTTACCAATTAACTTTTATTTAAGTGGTGGGGTACTTGAGGAAGAAGATACGCCAAGTTTAGGTGGAGAGTCTTATCCAGGTGCAATAACATTAAACAATATTGTTGAGGGTAAGCTTAAGGGCAAAGGACATCAAGTGACAATAGAAAAAATTGTTGAAATTATAGAAGCCCCCTTAATAGGAAATCATAACTCAGCTTCTTGGCAATCTGAAAAGCCTAAGGCATTAGAAAAATTGCTATCGAAACCAATACCTCAGTTAGCAGTGAATCATGAAAAAACAAAATCATATCGAGCTAAATTTAGCGAAGTGAGGGCGCTTGCGCCAGACAATACAGCACCGACTGAACCATCAGGAGTAAAGAAAGAAAATTTTAATCCTTAACATATAACACCCCCAATCTCTAAGTCTGATTAACCTAATTAATCAGACCTTATATCTATAATATGGCATTCAACCCTTTTTTTTCTAATTAACGAAAGCAATTTCAAAGAAGTTCCTGCCAGCTTTTTAAGCCCTCTTTCCCACTGGCTAATAAGATCTTTAGATACATCAAGGCAATATGCAAATATTGGTTGACTCACATTTTCGCGTTCACGTAATGCTTTTATTTTTTGTCCTGTACAAAGGTTTTTCTTATTTCTACAGGTAAAAACCTTAATGTTCTTTTAAGAGTCAAGGAGTATATTTATATTATATGTTTCTTAAAATCTCATCACATGAAAACAAAACCTAATAAAATATTAAAGCAAAATGTAGTTTCGCTTGTAAATAAAATCAATAGAGAAGAAAACTCTGACAGAAAAGCTTATCAATTAGTAAGGCTCTATTTATTGATTTTAACTATTCAAAATAATTATTTGGTTAATAAATCGGATAACTCGTATTACGATGATCTATTTAAATCGTGTGTAAATCTATTAACAAAATATTTTAATTGTAATCCAATGACCTTACCTAGCCGGATCTTAAGTACATTGGGTAGAGAAGTTATCCCCTATTTTAATGCTGAAGATAAAGTTCAAACTCAACATAATTTACTTTATTTTGATAGACAACAAGCCAGTAAGTTCAAAATAGGCCTTGAGGAAGGACAGGTTTTTTATCAAAATTCTCAGCGTCAGTTTCAAGCTAAGGATAGAGAATTTGTATTTTCATTTTCCGGTGATATTTATATTAATGATGGTGAAATTAAAACCCAAGTCATGGGAAGAAGAGACCCTTCTTCCCAAACAAAACACAGTTCTTTTCTTTCAGGAGGTGAAGTTCTCTGTGCGGGAATGATCAAAATAGTGAACAATAAAATAGCTGAGATCAGTAATGAGTCAGGACACTATAGACCAACTCATAAAGATATCGCTATATTTCTTAATCACTTAGACTCGATGGGGGCTGATTTATCAACTATCCAATTAAAGTTACATTGGCCAACTTTAGATATAAGAGCAGACGTTTTCTTAAGTCGATATCCTGAGCTCCAATTACTTAAAAATGCCTCCTTTGAATCTCATCAAGAAATTCGAAAAAATGCTGCAAAATTAGATAAATTTATACCTTGTTAAAAACGCCTAACGATGAATTATCGATATTATTCGAGATAATTGAGAATGAACAAACCAAACGCACGGATGCTGGAAAGTATGAGCCCAGCGAAAATAACGAGCTAGCTGATTTTCTATATAACCTGTGGTTTGAGAATTATCATATCACTCCAAGCTCCATTGAATCGTTAACGCTCCTTTATAAAATTGATAGTATCAGTATCATTGATAAGAATTATTTTGAAAACAAACTCATTGAAAATGATTTTGAAGCTTTAACGCAACTTGCAATTGATCCAGATCGAAATATTGAAGGCGAGATATATACTGCTTCTTCTGAAAATATAGACCCTCAAGTAATCGAAGATTTTCTTTTAAACCTCAAACAATACATAAGCAAACAACCTTGGGAAACTATGTTTAGAGTAGGTTTGTTTGGAACACCAAAACCTGCCCACGTCCAAGCAATTTTTAACCAGATCAATTCATTTGAGGAGAAAGGATTAGATCCAATTGAAACTTATGAGAAAGTTCTAAAAATTGCTCAATCAGCAATCGATAATCCCGACTGGCGAAGAAAAGCGAGCACTCAATTATTTTATGAAAAATTAGTAACTAATGAATTAATTGCGAAATTTGGGCCTAGTCCTACTTAATTAGGCCTATAGTGCTCTGGCTCTGATCGGAAGATCTATTTTCCCAGTACATTTATTTGCTAAGGGAAGTCATACAATAGCAAACCGTTATTATCGTTACCATTGCTGATGTTACATAACCAATCTACGTTTAATTGCTTTTTTTGATTAACTGGATTCAACAATTCGAGATGAATCGTTGCGGTGTTATCATCAAAGACTTTCAACTGTCCAAATAAGATTAAGAATACTCCTGTCGATGATTCTATAGAAATTTTAATTGAGGTTGTAACTGTATCTTGCAATTCGCCAGTAAGCCGCTCCTCAGCATGCACATATTCTGTAAAATTAAAACGCGTAGAAGCCCCATCAAATTTTTTTATGATTTGAGTTTGGGTCGCCTGATTTTTTTCATTTATAACAAGACATTTATCAAAATGAATGATCGCTTTAACATCATCCGCATTTTCAAGTGCGGCAACTAATTGAGTAAAATTGATTAGAAGTGGGGCTGTGGCATAAGCCTTGTTTAGGGTTAATGTGAACAAAATACTCAATAAAGTTGACTGAAAAACTCTCATTTGCATCCTCCATGATTCATAACAAAAGAACTGTTTTTAATCAAAACGCACTTTAATTGTATTACTGCTATTTCATAATAGCCAGTTTTTTCTGTCGAACAAAATATTACCTTATGAAATTAAATAGATTTTTAGAAGCACAGGCATAACAAAGCATATCTTTAAGTTGATTTTCGAAAACGGCCAACGGAATTTAAGCGAATTAATCGGTTAAAGAAGTTAATTGACTTACTTCCTAGTTTTCGTTCCAATTCAGCAATAGAATATTTGAAATCATGAAGGGCATTAATGGGTTCTTTGCTGGCAAACACCACATGGTTATTATTTGCTACGGTTTTATAAATAAAGACATCTGTAAAAATACTGCACATAAATTTAAAAAAAGTGGTGTTTAGATCGGGGATGTCGTGGTAATTAATTACTAGCCAGCCTTTTTTACTCAGCACTCGATGGCATTGAGTCACGAAGTTTTGCTGCATTTGCAATGGATTCATGCAATAAGCGGAGAACATATCCGCAAAAATAATATCTGTGCTCGCGGCATTGATATTATTTAATTGGTATTCTGCATCACTAATAGTGATGTTTATATTCTTATTAACGGGTATTCCAAAAAATTCAGAAGCAACTTCATACACACGTTGACGCAATTCAATTGCGTGCACCTCACATTGCGGTAGTAGATTGTGCAAGCTTCGCAAAAGACATCCCCCTCCCAAGCCTAAGATAACGGCATGGCGCGGCTTAATAAAGGCAAGCGCTAACATCATGGCACGTGTATATTCATGTACCAGGATCAATGGATTTCGCACATCAACGCTGCTTTGATCAAAATTTGAATCAAAGGTTAAAACGCGATAGGGAGAGCGATCTATAACTAGAATATCACCAAACTCATCGTTGGTACGAAAGAGGATTGGATCACCGTATAAATCATATTCTTTTGTGATGTTGTTCTTGGTCAATTAGTGCCTCATTCGTCAGAGAGCCAAACAGCTCTCCTTTTGTCTTTTTAAAATGGCTTAGGAGATTGAACTTCAAAGTCATCATTATCTCCTTGTTCTGCAGAACTAAAAAACTGTGCTCTATTTAGCCGCCGTGCAGAGGGGGGTTCTATGTCCATTTCATCGTTAAGATCGTCATCCCTTTTAGTGCGTTTTTTCGCTTGTGTCAAATTTTTTGGCTTAAGTAGTTGTTCATCCTCTTCTTCTTCATGAGCACGTTTTCCATAAACGCTTTCTTTTGAGCGCATGCTTTTTAACACAAGTTTTGCTGCTTTTAACAAATCACTAAAAGCGGGTTCTGGCGATAATCGCTTAATTTTAGCTTCTTCACGCTGCGCAAGATAGGCTTTGATTAAGTGTTTTGCTTTTTCTTCAGGTACTCCTTTCTGAGCTAAAATAGCAAGCATTTCCGCAAGGCTATAAGTAGGCAAACGGCATTTAAGCAGTCGTCGTTGCAATGCTTTACTTAGATCTTGGCTTGTGGATTTTTGTAAGATAATTAATCTAAAACCTGACTTTGCTGCTAGTTCACCTTCAGGGGTTCTTTCCATTAGTAGGGCATTTAATAAGCTTTCTTGTAATGATGATTCTCCTTTTATTATGACCACACTTCCCTCATGAAAGGCTTTACGTAGAATTTCTTCGCGCCGCGCCAACGATATATTAGAAGGTAAAACATAATAAGTAGGTTGGTCTGAATTCTCTCTTTTCTTGCTTTCCTTAATATATCCCAAGCTTTTCAGTGTGTTAATAACGAGCGATGTACTTCCTTCTTTGGGCTCGGCTTCGAGAATAAAACCACCCAGACAGCCTGCGCTACTAGGACTAAGGTTTCTTGTATTGAGAAAATCTGAAAGGAGTTGATGCGCTTCACGCCGTGACGAGGTGAGCAAAAAACGATCGCTGTTCAGCGTGTGAATAGAGTCATTAACTTGCAGTTGAGTCGCAAAATTTTCTTTAAATTGCGGATAAAGATAATCAGGGATAAGATATTTTCCTAAAGAAAAGGCATAACTTGCAGCGATTTGCTTAGTTTCCCGCATAGGGTTTTGTAATTTATTAATGAGTGTGAACAAGGCCATTGTTTTTATTTCGCGTGGTGACATTAAGACTTCATTCAATGAATGTTCACAAACATATTGGTAAACCGCCAGAATTTCCTTAGCAATTTTCTGACTTTCGCCCTCAATTATCGTTCCTGAAAAAACAGGTTTTATTATTTTTTCATAAATGAAATTTTGCGATAAGGGCTCAAATTGCAAGGCAGAGCCATGACGGCTAAATAAGCTTGCTAATTGTCTACCGGCGCCATAATTCAGGGGATTACCCGCAAAAATAACTTTATGATCTGTGCTTAGTAGATGATAGGTTCCATTGTATAAGATAGCAGGGGGCTCATTAAATAATCCTTCAAAGAGGGACCATTGGCTTGGATCTAAATTGGCCTCATCAAGAAAAAGTATTTTTTGTCCTGGACGACAATCATTTATCCATTGAGAAAGATTATTTATGCTCTCATGAATACAATAACCTTTATCTTTTAATATGTGGGTAACAAAGGTTGTTTTCCCTACACCGGTCAAACCAGTAAAAAAGACAAAGGGAGAATATTTTACTGTGGCCTTAAAAGCATCAATTCGTTTTTGTATGAACGCTTGGGCGTGCTCGGCACTATTGACATAGTCAAAGTCGTTTCGTTGTATTCCCCCAATAATGCCATGCATTCCCTGCCAAGCTAGGTCGCTATTTAATTGTTCTATTAAATTAAACTCGGTCTCGTGTTGAGCAAGCTTGGATTCTCTGCGGGCATAATTAAGGCAAGCGATAAGCTGAGCTACTGATTTTTGCGCAAAAACCTCACTGCTAAATGAAAATAATTCATTTTCTTTATAGTGGCGACGCAAGTGCTGATATTTTAACTTATTATTAAGCGCAACCTTTTTTATAGGTAAGCAGGAAAAATGTTGACTGTCTTCAGTAACGAGAGTAACTGAATTATCTGGAAGCTCGTTTTCAAGAAAATAAGCGGTTAATGCATCAGCGAGAGAGGACGAAAACTGTCCTTTTAAAATAATTTTTATGCCTGCAGCAATTGATGTCGGTATAAACGTGTCGCGCTCTTCAAAACAAAAGCCGCTTCCATCTTTTTTTATTTCTCCTTTACGTTGTTTTAAAAGATCGGCACTATTGCATTCAGAGATATCGACAACTCGATAATTTTGTTCTTGCATGAGTGAAGCAATAAAAAGATCCGGGTCGGGTGTTTCGTAAATACTCAGCCAAGGGAGTAGGGGTTTAATCGCAGTGTCTCGAGGCGGCTCAATTTTTAAAAAATGCTTCATTTCCTCAGGCAGTTCAATACCGTCTGCCAAATCACAATGCAGTTGAATCTGGTTCTGTTGGCATTCGTGTAAGAAAAGAGTCCATTCTTCTAAGGTTAAAGTCCCTGTAATTGATAGTTCCAGAACGCTATTATGGGCTGCTTTTAGAATACCGGACTCTGTTTTTAGGTTTTGATTACTAAAGGTATAACGAATAAAAAAATCATCGTAGGTGGCTCGATTTAGCACTTTTTTGCCTGCCTGCAAACCATGTGAGACAGAAATACCTTGAGTTAAGTATTCCCAGCTATAACCATCCTGCCGCACAAGAGAAAAATCTTCTGGAAGAATAAGTGACTCTCCTTCGAGATCTATTCGGTGGTGAATCAATGCTTGGCGCCAAAATAAGACAAAATCCTTATCTTCCCAAGTGCCATTTCTTATTTCTAAAGGTCGTTGTGTTTGCCTACATGCTTTAATCGCCTTGTTTAAGACCCCTTCCTTGAATGTAAGTTCGACCCCTGAAATTTCCCAACCACCTAAAAGATAGCGGCGCCAATCAGGTCGTTTATAAAGATTAAGTACTACGGTTTCTGAGGATTCTTCAGCAACTAATTGAGGCCTAAGGGGCGGTAAATTTTCGTTCAATACTTGCATAGCAAAGTTAGATTGTTCACGGATATCAAAATAACCATGAAAATCTGCGCCATTGTAATGATTGGCATTGCGAGGATTTACCAATCCAATGAGAAGAATATTTTTTTGTTTTCTGTCTAAAACAGCAATACTCATGAGTAAATCCTGGAGCGAAAACTCATCATAATTAATAATGATAAGCGCGGTTTCTTCCTGATTTTTTGAGAAAAAATTAGCCAGGGCGCCTCCGGATTTTTGCTTTAATGTTCCTTTAGAGCCTTCGCGTTGAATCGAGACAGAAGATTCAATAAGATCATCTGGATGATTAATAAATAAAACAGGTCGGCTTGTGGCCTGACAGAAACGTTCTAACTGTAAGGCCATACTCGCCATTTCATCAGTAGAATTTAAGCTAATCAAACCATTTTTCTGATTTGATGCGTCAATTCGCTGAATTAATTGTTGGCAATAATGGAGAACAGAGGTTATTTCACTGCTCGGCGTTACGCGGGTATTAAAATAAGATTTATATAGAACAAGAGATGGTTCTTCTTCTACTTTTTTCTCTATCGCAGGCTCTTCATGAAACGTTGGTTCAATGAATTCAATTCCTGATTCATAGCCCCCTAAATCATATATATGCCATTTTCCCTTTGTTTTTATCTCAAAGAAGGCATGAAGTTTATTATAGACAATTCGCATCTCAACGTTTGGAGGTAATATACCTGCTTGCTCTATTCTCTTCATTAAATCCCAGAACGCAATTACACGGTGGCGGCAAGATCCCACCTTGTAGTGGCGTATGGCATCTAAGTAGTCGCGTCCCGTCCAATCGCTTCGATTAACGGTGCTTGGTAACGCGCCCTCACCATAGGATGAAATAACTTTACGTGCCGTAGCCAGTACGGATGATTTAGGCTGCATCACCGGTTGCGGCAATTGGGGAATCCAAAGGATGAATTCGAAAATAACTGGTTGGCTCTGTTTATTTTTCGAGCGAATATAATATTGATTTCGTTTCTGGGAGTAGGCCAGTTCTATCTCTAAATCTATGGATAGAGAATAACACTGTAATTTTTCCTCGGGGGATAGTGATGGAAGTGCCTGCCATTCAGAATTTAAAACGAGACAGTCCTGCGCATAAACATATTGTCCAATATTTTTGGGAGGTCGTGGTTCTTGTTTCGCTATATTTTTTAAATTAGCAATTTTGGTTGGAGAACAAGGTGTTAGATCATCTGGTTTTATTTCAATCAACTCAAATGGATTACTTTGAGTGCATTGTTGTGAGGAAATAATTACCTGATCAAAGATATTCTCTCGATAAAAGGGGACTTCATCTTTAAGCGATTCACCATTTAAGTTATAAAAAATAACATTAACCGTGTAGTTGGTGTTCTTATTTAGGGTATCTGCATCCACAGTAGTTTTTTTATCCGCATCATAGCGCTCTGGCTCACTAAGTCCCTGTAATTCATAAGGATGCAATAGAGTCATCACTTCTTTGTCACTTTGAAGAGCGGTGGAGCCTGCTAAATCAACCATTTGCAGATTAGGTGATGCATCCAGTATTAATTTCAGCAAATTAGTTGGAAAAACCAATTGTTGGGATAATTGGATTAACTTTAAAGAATCTAACACACGGATAGTTCCTTTGATTGGTTTAGGCTTATCGCAAAAGGTTGTTTTGGACAATAAAAGCTGTTCTATTTGCGGAAACAAATTGATTAAAATCGCAAAGTCGTTTCTGTCTAAAAAAGTCGTGGATGTTAATGTGAGCGTAGTTAGTTTTGCTAATTGAGCGTTTCTTGCGGCCAGCTGTATTTCCTGGAATTTTTTAAATTTTATATTACCAAATTGCTCTAACTCCAGATATTCTAATTGAGGTAAGTAAGCCAAGGAATTAAGTAAGTCAGTATAAAAATCTTGCGTGAGCACATTATGTTTCTTAGGGCCTTTGAAATATAATTTTTTTAAATTAGTAGCCCTTTTTAACAGGGGGAAAATGTTTATTTCATCTGTAAAAGTAAACGCAAACTCGTTGAGTTGATTTATATTTTTTTCTAAAAAAACCTCCATTCCTTTACTGAAAAAGATAAACTGCTTTAAAACTATTTCTGCTAAATGAGGTGTTGCCGGCGGTATTGAAGAAAAGTCGGCAGTCTTTCCTTCAAGAACTAAGCGTTGCAATTGTGGGGCGTTATTAACAAATTTGTTAAGGTTTTTAACATCACTTAATAATTCCAAAGTAAGCAAAGAAGGTAGGTTTAAAATGTTATTATTATTATCATACATTACCAAGGAGTTTTTTAAGGAAATAAAGTTCAGCTTTTTATTATTGAAAATGTTATAAATGGCTTTGTTTTCGTGGAAAGTACTTTTATTTTGTAGTGTAAAATCTTTTAGGTTATTGAATTGGTAACGAACCCATGGCGTCTTCCCCGTTAATTCAACGTTTCTTAATTGCAATATTTTTAAATTATCCGCAAATTTTAATAAGCCATCCAGGCTTTCTTGGGGAATTACCATGTTTTCAATTATTAAATATTCCAGATTCCGTGGGCTATATTCCTCAGAGGTATCCTGCGTTAACTTATGATCATCATTATTTATGTATAAATAATGCAATTGCGATGCACTTGCTTTAATTAAGGTATTGATGTTATTACTACTTATATCGGGTCCATCAAGCGTTAATTTTCTTACCTTGGGAAGTCTAGGAATTTGGGTAAAATCTGCATCAATACCACCGCAATTAAAGAGAATTAATTGTTCAAGTTGAGCATCAAAATGTAGAAGCAGATCTTCAACAAACTTCGCTTCGTAATATGCCGAATTTTTAAAGTGTAAGGACGTTAATAGGGGCAGAGCGATTGGGGCTTGGGGATGAAAGTCTTCTAGACTACACTGTAGTATACTAAGAGTATGTAGTTGCGGGCATTGGTTCAAAATCCACGTGAGTTGCTCTTCATTAAATTGTCCTATTTCAAGAACTTCAATTTGTTGTAAATCACGTTGACTGAATTTTATTCCCCCGCATGCCAATATCTTACCGTTCATTAACTCTTCGATTTCATCACCCTCTATGTGAAGATACGTTATGTTAATAATTCGTGTTGCTTCAGGAAAAAGTTGTTCACTCTTAAGTAAATAAGGATGGAAACTATCAAACTCATCGATAATAAAGCGTGTATAAGGTATTTTTTCAATATACTTTAAAACAGTTTGATTTTTACTCGATAAAAAACTAGCTTTCGATTCATCATATGAACTCCATAGGTAATCACGCAAACTAAGTTGCCGTCCAGTTGATTCCAGAGTAGTAGGAGCAGTGATTTTTTGAAAAAGATAAGTAACCCAGTAATCGTCAAGCACAAGAATCTGATTTTTATTAACACTTAGCTGTAGCGCTGCTTCCTTTCTTATTTCTTCTTCTTTTTTGGGTTCCATACTATTGAGCATGCTAAATTCATAAATAGAAAAACTTTCTAAGTCTAAAAGATGGGCTCGTTGATCCTTCCATATATAAACGGTAAAACCATCCTCAAGTAACTGTTTAAGAATCGTTACATAGATGGGAACTAAGTCTTCTCGTTGACTATTCATTCGCCAGTCATTAAGAATAAGTATTTTTTCTTTATTTTCTAGTGGAGCAAGACCTTGCCAACACGGTTTTCCTTGCATCAATTGTTGAACATTAATAGTCCCTGAAGGTGCGTGCGTATAATTTTCACGCTTACTTTGAATCTGATAATAAAAATTAGGAGGGTTTTTCATGGTTCAATATGTGTTTTTATGAATTAATATGATCATATATTAATCTTTTTGCCTTAATTTGTGAATGCTATATTTTTGAAATCGATTTTTTCCAAAATAGAAATTATTAATGTGAAGTTAAATAACGAATAAAGACCCTAGTAACTATTTCTTATCTTCAGCGGGTTCCATGATTAGTCTGGCTACAGCATTTCCTTGGGATTGTTATCAAAAATTTCCATATTGGAATAAATCATTTTCAAAAATAAGGGGTTCACAAAAAAAGGCAAAAAGAATAATATTTGTCCATGCGGGGCATAAAACAACATTTTTGATGGGCATGTTGCAGAATGAATACTCGATACCAAGATGCATTTTACGAAGGAGACACTGAATAATGAGAGAAAAAATTTTTTTTCCTGGTAAAACACTATGCCAAGTAATTGATGAAATTAGATCCTTGAACGAGAAGAAAGTTACCCTGCTTGATTTAAGTGGGCACGGTCTTTGGTCCTCATTAGTTTTGCGGGCATACGTAACCGCGCTGATAGAGACCGAGGTCATTCATCTTGATTTAAGTGAAAATCAGCTTTATAAAATGTACCACGAAGATCTGGCTGATTTGATCGATCTTCTGAAAGAGACAAGCGTTACCCACCTTGACTTAAGACTAAATGCGTTTTGGAAAAAATCAGGAGCAGAGCTGGCTGAGTTGGCAGCTGCCTTCAAAGGGACTGGGGTTACCCATCTATCTTTAGCTGGAAATGAGCTTGGGAAAAAAACAGGAGCAGAGCTGGCTGAGTTGGCAGCTGCCTTCAAAGATACAGGTGTTACTCATCTATCTTTAGCTGGAAATGAGCTTGGGAAAAAAACAGGAGCAGAGCTGGCTGAGTTGGCAGCTGCTTTCAAAGATACAGGTGTTACCCATCTTGATTTACCATTAAATTGCCTTGAAAGTAAATCAGATGAGGAGTTCAATGAGTTCGTGGAAGCGCTTCCCGACAATATTGTATCTGTTGGTTTTGGGTATTTTGGGGCGGAAGATATGACGACATTCAAACGTCAGACTCTTCAACATCGTTTTGGCTCTGCAGATAATATTGTTCTGTATAATAATGAATTCGATGAGTATCTTGATGTTTATAACATCGATATTCAAAGGCTTGAGCCCTCTTTGAGGAGAGAAGATGCTAATGCATATCGAGCCTTAGGTTTTAATACTCCGATTCCTTCTTTAAGAAGTAGCTGTGCTTTCTTTGCTGCTCAAAATATTTCAGTACCAACCTGCCAAAGCACGTTACCTTCTGAGCTCATTGCTTATGTTGATGCATTGAGAACCTCAACTATTGCTAATAAATAGTGCGTCAAATCTGTTAATGGCTTAGGGCTTACGTATACCTAAGCCAAATTGTTTCAATTTTGGATATTTATTGGATGCGCCTCATTATTCTCTGAGAGAAGTCCCAATTATCTTTTAACTATTTTTGTAACTTCCCTCGGTGCATTGCCTATGCCTTTACAAACTGCAATAATCAGGCCCAACGCGCATATTGCAGTTAGCCTGAGGTAAGGGAGCCTTTATAAAAATTGGAGGGATATAATGGGAAAAACTGTTTTTGAGGTATTAGATCTAGATATAACGAATGATTTTATTCAACTCAAACAAGCTTATATAAGAAAACTGCGGGAATTAAGTGCTGCTGTTCAACGTGCAGAAGGTGCTGAAGAAGAAACTGCCGCTCTTAAGGAGCTGCTACAGACTTATAGACAGGTTAATACAGAGGTTAAGTTTCAGGATTATTATGAAGTATTTTGTACAGGGGATGCTGTTGCCATATCGTTGGATCTTAGTAATGATGACGTTGAAAAATCTGATGAACTAAATCTTATTGATATCTTTATTCCTATTTTTGTTTTGCATAAAAAAAATTCACAAGGTAGCACTATCTTTTATCCCCCTGTATTGGAAGATAATGATGCTATTAAATTTAGGAACAATTTTGATTTTGCGCACTTAGCGGAATTTTTAACATCGCTAAGCAAAAAGTCTTCATTCCAAGTTGGGTTAACACGTCAGGAAGCGGAGGATATTGCTAATCAACATAGCCATCATCGTTATCAGGCTATTGTTCATGTAACAATTCCTTTATCTGGTTTATCGACATCCCGTAAAACAGAAAGTCAGACTTGGGGGCCAGGACTATTATCTGCAAAATCTGATTCTAATTATTTTTGGTTACATAAAAACAAGTCCTTTTTATGTGGTGACATTATAACCATAGGTATTATGGAGCTTGATCAATATCATAATACCCCACGATTTCTGAGTAGTGGGTATGGGTTCATTCCTTTGCAGTCTGTTTGGCCTAGTGAATGTACAGTGGTAAATCATCGCCATCCTCTTGTTATAGATTATCAGACTATAAATCAATCCGCTTCCGACGATGATTTTTTAGCGGCTACCTATTTAGCTGAAGCTTTAAAACGAAAAGAGCAACAACGCGCATTGGAATCAGATGGACCTGAGTTTTTTGATGATGTTAATACATTTAATTATTGGTTAAGTCCTTTGTCTGCCGTGTTTTTTCTCGCAGCTACTGTATCAAGGTTTACCTCGCAATCGGCAACCATAGCACTTGCTGTGGTTGGTGCATTGTTTGATGATCCATCACTTCTTGATTCTGATACCAGTGATGAAGCCGATTACGAGGAAGAAAGGAGTTATTTTCTGGGAACCTTTCGGAGTTGAAGTTTGCGTATTCGATAAGTTAGGGTTTGTTGCGCTGGTGATGCGCAACAAACCCTAACGATGGATGCGTTTTTATTTGCTATGGAGTTGATTTTAAATGTATCCTGAAAAACAAAAGAACTATTCCTATTAATGAAAAAAATTGATAATGAAATTAACTGAAAATAAACCTATTCTGAACTTATTTGAACAATCAAACAGTGAGCTCGTTGCTATTATATTGCAACAAATGTTGCAAGGGGATTATTCTCTTTCCTGCACATTAAAAGATCTCATTGAGAATGCAAAAGATAATCCTGACAATGAAGATTCCAAGAAAATTACTCAACTGATCCACGATTTCATTACTAAATGCGAGCAAGGCATAAAAAGTAATGATTCTTATTCTATGACATTGCGGGGATTTATCTATAAAGCAGGATTTGATGGTAAAGTTAATTACAAAGAGGCGATTCGCCTTTATACGCAAGCGATTGAATTGAAGAATGCTGCTGCAATGAATCATCTCGCTTTTATGCATTTTCAAGGTCTGGTTGGAGACGCTAATTATTCAGAAGCGATTCGTCTTCTTGAGCAAGCGATCGAATTGAAGAATGCTACAGCAATACAAAATCGTGCATTCATGCATTTACAGGGGTTAGGCGGAGAAATTAATTATCCAGAAGCGATTCGTCTTCTTGAGCAAGCGATCGAATTGAAGAATGCTGTTGCAATGCAAAATCGCGCCGCCATGCATTTCCATGGTAAAGGTGGAGAAATTAACTATGGAGAAGCAATTCGTCTTTTTATGAAGGCCAGTGAGTTAGGACTCTTTAGAGCGCTTACGTTTAGAGCATCAATGCATCTATTTGGACAAGGAGGAGATGTAAATTATGAAGAAGCATTTTGTCTTTTTGAGCAAGCCATTAAATTAGGTAATGTAGAGGCACTATACTCACTAGCTAATATCTATAAAGATGGTTTAGGTTGTAATATCAATTATGCAAAATCTATTTTCCTTTTGGAGCGAGCTATAAGACGGGGTTATACGGATGCGCTTAATCGCAGACAACAGATGGAGAATGTTGATAATGTTGAAGTTGCCAATGAATTATTAACATTAATTTGGGATGATCTGCTTAGAGGAGCCTCGTTCACTCCGGATACCCTGGATTTATTGAGCAAGTACTGTAAAACAGAAATTGTGAAAAAAATATCATCTTCTTCTTTAGGTACTAGTCTTACATTTTTGCGTAATTTAAAAGCTAATCAGAATCATCCGATTACGCAAATTTTAGGGTATAAGACAGAAGAATTTAATCAATTAATAGCTTTAGCCAAGTCAGTTGGATATCAGAGAGCCGTATTTTTCCAAGCACTTCGGCAAGAAAACGAGCACCCACTGTTCAACTTGCCGGCACATGTGTTTGAATATATTTTAACTTTCACTGATTGTGATATGAGATACGAGAGCCCTAAACCATAATAGAGCTAAGGGGGATCATCGATTTTGGAATGGTATGGAATAGTGGAATATAACTCAGATAAATCTAAGCAGTCTAAAATAAGTTAAACTATTCCAAATGGATTGGATTGAAATTAGGGATGATTAAATAATGGAACTGAAAAATAAGACTGTTTGGATAACAGGAGCTTCTTCTGGAATTGGTGAGGCTTTAGCCTATGAAATGGCACGAGCTGGTGCAAAAATAATTCTTTCTGCGCGTTCTGAAAAGGAGTTACAACGGGTTCGTGCGGCGTGTATGTTTTCGGAAAAGCATTGCGTTGTTCCCTTGGATTTGGAAAAACATAATGCATTGGAAGCCACCGTCACTAAAGTCTGGGAAACGCATGGGCCAATTGATATTCTGATTAATAACGCAGGCCTTTCTCAGCGTTATCTGGTTGCTGATTCTAATTTTGAATTAGATAAAAAAATAATGGATACTAACTTTTTGGGCACCATTGCTCTAACTCGCCCGGTTTTAAAAAGGATGTTGCTGCGTCATAGTGGTCAGATTGCCGTGGTTTCAAGTATGCTGGGTCTTTATGGAATACAAACTCGCGCAGCGTATAGTGCGAGTAAACATGCTCTTAGAGGCTATTTTGAAAGTTTGCGTAATGAATTAGTCAAAACGGAGATTAACATTACCTTAATTTATCCTGGTTACATCAATACTCAGATTACGCAAAACGCATTACTAGCTGATGGAACACATTTTGGTCGAATTGATAATTCGCATGCAAAGGGGATATTACCAGAAAAATGTGCACAAAAAATTGTTAAGGCTATTGAGCATAAAAAACCAGTGATGTTTATTGCGGGCGCTAAAGAGCGATTTGGGGCTTTTATGGCACGCTTTTTTCCGAGGTTATTCCGCTATTTATCTCCTAAATTTGAGGTCTGAGAGTGGTCTATTTACAATCTGTGACTCAATGGCAAAAAAAATTAAGAGGCTCTCGTTTTTATTTACGAGAGTCGCTATCACCTACTTATTCTAATTTAGCACGCTATTTGCAGGAGCGGGGATGGCATCCCACCCGTTTTAGTAGGCTCGCTGATTTTGGTGAGCAAAATTTTCAATTTGATTTATCTGCTGCAGAATGTCTGGAATTTAAAAATTTATTGGCACAATTAGTCGCACAATACTGCCCGCACGTTATGCTGCCAACTTATTGTATTAACGATGAAAACTGGCCTTTGGTTTTTAAACCAAATAGCTCATAAGTATTATCAGCAAGAGCATCATACTGTAGATCAAATCAATCATTTGGCATGGATATTAAAACCAGCACTGTTAAATAATGGCCAACACATTAAAATTTTTCAAAGCCTGACTCAATTGGAACAACATTATCTAAGTGCCAATCGTTTAGGAGGGGAGCATGTTTTACAACAATATCTGATGCAACCTCATCTGCTCAAAGGACCAAAGATGGGGCATAAATACAGTATTCGCATGTTTGTGGTACTCACTAACTATGCGGGTGCTTATCTTTATCCGAAAGGATATTTTAATGTGGGGCTTCATCCTTATCCTGCAAATGATTTCACCGATCTGCGACCACATTTAACGAATGAGCATTTACGTGAAGATGAACGTAACGTGGTCCAAATTATCACGCAACAATATGATTTATTTAAACCTTTTTATCCTAAAATAAAAGCGATAGTATCTTCCGTTATTAATGGCTTGCATCAATTACACCCTCAAGCCTTTATGGATCAAAAACCACCTGCATTAGCCATTTTTGGTATTGATTTTATTGTCGATAGTGATTTGCAAGTATGGTTATTGGAAGCAAATCACGCTCCTTGTTTTCCCATGAGTGATGAGCATCCTTTGCAGAAAAGCTTGTACTATGATTTTTGGCAATCAGTGATTACAAGCTTTATAATCCCCATAGCGAAGAAGCAACCCAAAAACTGCAGACATTATCAATTATTCGACGCAATTGCTTACTGAGCCTTATTAATCATTGTAGCCCGGACTACAATGGCCAAAATTACAGTAATTAAATTGTCAGTACATTAACTACAAGATTGGTTATGAGAAGGACGCTCCTCTTGTAGTAAGCATTTCTCTTCTGGTGTAAATAAATAAGTACAGAAAACTATTGCTATATTAGCAGTTACTTATATTATATATCATTATGAATACACTAATTTCTAATATAAGCCTTGATGTAATGAAAAAAAATGCGCTCAAGGCGG
>NZ_JH413826.1:29258-44942 GCF_000162755.2 Legionella drancourtii LLAP12 | reverse complement strand
CATCAACGGTGCTTAATATGTTTGTAGTTCCGACAGTCTATAATGCCATCGAACAATGGCGCGAAAAACGAAGTGCTTTAAAGGATAAACAACCAGGAGAAACACTATGAAGCAAATACAGCGTAACAGTAAATCGGTATGGCTTAGTTTAATCATGAGCCTTTTTATTTGGACAATACCATTAGAACTTTTTGCCAATACAAATGAACCTCCCAAAATAACTATCCCTTCCACTGTTCCTGCCATTTGGAAGGCTATAGAGGAACATAGTGCATCGATAAATCAGGCATTAAAAGAAAACCAATTAGCTTCCATTCATGAGCATGCGTTTGCTATTCGCGATTTAGTCAATGCACTACCCGCTAAAAGCCTGGATTTATCGGATGAGCAGAAAAAAATACTGCAGAATAACTTAAGCTTTGTTGCGCAATTGGCTACACGTCTTGATAAAACAGGTGATGCAAACGATAAAGAGGGGACACAAGTGAATTGGGATAAATTACAAAAAGTGCTGGTGCAAATAAGAGCATTGTATTCTCTTGATTCCCAAAAACATTGAACTAAATAGGTTTGTGAGGCCTGCTATAGCATTTACAGCCAATCTCAGGTTGCTGTAAATGCTTATGATTGTTTATAAAATGGAATTTATTAGAGAATTGCGAACTTCTATCATCATTATTTTCAACCTAGCTTACTGGTTGTGGTTACCAGAAGGGCCACCTTCTCACGATTCTTTCTCCATGCTGTAAG
This sequence comes from Legionella drancourtii LLAP12, assembly GCF_000162755.2. Taxonomy (GTDB): domain Bacteria; phylum Pseudomonadota; class Gammaproteobacteria; order Legionellales; family Legionellaceae; genus Legionella; species Legionella drancourtii. The sequence goes on along the minus strand of NZ_JH413826.1, from coordinate 44,192 downwards.
CATTTCGTCTACATTGTTGGGGTAGCTCTTTTTCCATAACCCTAGATTCATCCAGTGACATGGATGATTTTCAGTGGAAACAACTCCTATGTACGACCTCGTGCCGCATGCCTTTGCCAAGCTCTAAGAGAAACTGGGTAATATTGTCTATAGATGCGTGTTCTATTTCTGGTTCGCGGGCATCAACGGGTTCTGTTGCAAAATTTTCCAAAGCTAAAAACGAGATTATTTTGGACGAGTTTAGGCCTCAAGTTCATAGAATTTGTTCAAAAGTAGTTTGGTTGGCAGACTAGTTATCTTTTTGCGACAGAACCACGCGTAGTAATTCATAGCGGACGACTTAAATATAGCTCGGCCCCTAAGGCGAAAATTGAGGGTATCGTTGAAACAAGGACTAGTGTTAAAAGAGGCAATAAATAGTTGAATATCCCGTCAGTAGGAGAAGGTAAAATTGAACCCATTTAGTCGTCTGAAATGATTTTGTACTGTGTTGAAGTCCAAAACAATATTGGTTTTTAAGGAACACAAATATAGGTATACCACATTGCATTCCTTAAAAAGAGAGATTAATTATTTCTTAGTGTCAATTCCAGCAGAATGACAGCACGCATCAGAGCCATGTATTTTAGCCTGTTTACTATGACCATGAGCCATATAAGCATGAGAGTTTCCTTTCTCATGATTGCCTGCTTCATGATTTTTTGCTGCTTCTAGGTGATGTTCTGCAGCCTTTTTGTAATGATCAGCGGCTGTAGTATGGTTCTGTTTTAATTTTTGCTTATCCAATATCTTGTTATTATCCATAATAATTTCCTTGGTAGTTTAGCTTATTAAAGTGAATGCAAAACTCATACTTCAAGTCTTATGCTAATTTAGTTTAGCCAAACCACTTTACGCTCTTTTTCCAAAGAACTCCAGGAGGAGGCACATTGCGGTTCTATCGCAAAAAGATGTTCATCAAGGGGTGGAGTTTTCATGCAGCTCACGGTTCGTCAGATCAAATACCTGAACAACATTGTTGAGCAAGACCATCGATTTATAAAAAAATCACCAAACCCATGAGGGATTTAAAGCATTTCATTCTGCAGATGCAACGTTAGCAGGGATCGAATTGCGAACTTATATCATCATTATCTTCTATGTAACTAAGAGAAATAATGAGTTTCCAAAACCATACTTATGAGACATATTAATTCAGCTTTGTTTTTATTGTTAATAATAAAGCAGGTTTTTTCTAGGAAAGCTATTGTGTAATAGAAAAATAATACTCAAAATGGATATCTAATTTTGATTTGGAAAAGAATATATGAAAACGGCATTTTGTATACCTTATTTTTTACTCCTCGGATTGGTTGGGTGCAGTAAAAACGTGCCTTTATTGTCTGAAGCACAGCATATCACGGTTGCTCCATCGAGCGTCGGTATGAAACGGTGTACCGATTTAGGCAAAGTGATTGCTTATGATGTCAATGGCGTCAGTCAATCTTATCAGTCTCATCAGCATCTTTATCAGGACCAATTGAATACGTTGAAAAATCATACAGCGCAGTTAGAAGGCAATACTTTAGTTATAACAAAAGATGAGGCTAGTTTTACGGGTAATCCTAAGACTCATCTAGTAGACAAACATACTTTAGAAGGTAAAGCTTACCGTTGTAAATAAATATATAAAGCAACACTGTGGTGTGTTCTAAAACAACAAGATGAGGGTTTTTACCCATGGTTAAGTGCAAAGGAAGAGCTTGTAGTAAACAGGAAATAATTACCAAGATCAAAGTGATTTTTAATGTATTGAATAATTAATAAGGAAATTTATGAATAAACACGGAATGAATCAACACGGGACAAGTTATTTTAAGCTTTCTATCATGACGTTGTTATCTTTTATTGCCATGTATATCCTCATGTATATGATGGTCAATCAATTTACCAATGTTTATAGTAGCTTAAACCAATTATATATGGCAGGGATGATGACAGCACCGATGGTTATTTTCGAATTGCTTTTAATGGGTTCAATGTATCCGAATAAGGTGCTTAATGGCATCCTCTTTCTAGTTATGATGATTTTTTTAATTGGTTTTATTTTTGGTATTAGAAATCAAACAGGAATATCGGATAAAGAATTTTTAAAGTCAATGATTCCTCATCATGGTGGCGCTATACTAATGTGCAGTAAAGCGACTATCAAAGATACTGAAATTAAAAAGGTGTGTGAATCCATTATTTCATCTCAACAGTCAGAAATTGATTGGATGAAAAATAAATTAATTTCTTTAGAAACAAAGTGATTCACTGAAACAATTGGATCTTTAATGAGTTTATGAATCTCTTTTAAAAGGTGTATCGATATGCTTAATTCATTACTTAGAACACTTATTTTAGCTGGTTTTTTATTAGGGGTAACAAGTTTATCTTTTTCTCATTCAAGCATTGAAAAAAATTCGGTAGGTGAACCTGCAAAGGCCACTAAATCAAACAAACTTATAAAAGTCACTACTTTAGATTCCATGCGATTTAGTTTTTCTGAAAAGCTAGTAGTGCATGATGGAGAAGTGGTTACCTTTGAAATTACCAATGCAGGAAAGGTTGTTCATGAATTTTCTATTGGGACTGAAGAGGAACAAAAAGAGCACCAGAAAATGATGCGGTCAATGCCGGCCATGATTCATGAAGATGGGAACACGATTACTATTAAACCTGGCGAAACTAAATGGTTGACCTGGAAATTTAAGGCGACTCCAAAGCATAATGAGGTAGTGTTTGCTTGCAATATCCCAGGTCATTTTGAAGCAGGGATGTATGAAAAAGTTAAAGTCATCGCGACTAAGCCCTGATAATTTGATAAAGTGGTATTTGCCAATTACTCATTGTGGAAAAGTAAAATCCCACTTGAATACTATAGGATTTAATCATCCCAAAAAGATATTTAATAGGGATTATCTCTTTTATTTTAAAAATTAAGAAGAGGAGCTAGTTGGTCTTTTGTAACCTTACCCCATTGCAAAATGGCAATGGAGTAATATTTTTTAAGCTGCCATTTTTTCACATTCTTCTGCGCATCGATAGCACGCTTCAGCACATCGTTTGCAGTGTTCCATGTGTTTGTGTTTACTGCATTCATCCCCACAAGCACGGCAACTCTTAGCACATAACGCACAAATTTCTTTAGCAAATGATGAGCCACGTGCCATCATTTCAGAAGCCAGTGCACAAATTGCTGCACAATCGCGATCGAGCATGATACAGCGAGCTAGGTCTTTACAATTTTCTTCTTCGCTACATGCTGTTGCGCAATGCTCACATTCTGCAACACATGCCTGACAGGCTTTAATACAGGCTTCAAATTGTTGGTGTGACATATTATTCTCCTTTTGGTTGTTGTTCGCTTCCATACCATTCACTTCGCCATTTTTTCAATTGTTCAATTTCTTTTTCCTGCGCTTCAATTATTTTTTGAGACATTTCTTTAAGTTCAGGATGAGTGGAATTTTTTAAAGCATCTTTTGCCATCATAACGCCTGATTCATGATGAGAAATCATGAGATCAATAAAGCGTTTATCGTATTGACTGTCTTTTTTGCCTAACTTGTCCATCATCATTTGGTCCATTGCGCTTTGACATTGGGTCATTGAGCCTGTCATGCAATCGCAATTATTTTTTGCCCAAAGAATGTTAGGAATTGCAAGTGAAAGCGCAAGACTACTTGCGATGATTACTCTCTTAAGCATGACTTCTCCTTATTCAATGATTAATTGTCCATTATTAAAATATTAAAAAACTTAATGATTTTTTCGACGTCCTTTTTTTTGAAATGTCTATGAAAAACATGCTCCTTCTCCATTTTAGTTGAAGCATTATCTTCGTATGAAGATAAACTAATAATAGGTGTTTCTTTGCCAATGCGCCAATCATTTTGAATTTGATGAACCAAACTGCTTCTTTGGTCAATATTTACATCAATTAAAATAAGATCATATAATTTAGAAGCTGCGTATTCCACCGCAGATTCAAAGCCCCAAGCCAAATCTAGGTGATGACCAAGATCCAAAAATTGTGAGCGAATATTGACTCGTGCCGAAGTGAAGGTTCAACTATAAAAAAATAATAAGACTCTAGATTGATTGTTTTTGTATAGTTGATTAGCACCCTTAAAGCCTCACCGGTACGAGTTTAGCTATATTGGCCGAGGGAGAAACAACGCGTGTTGTTATGGGAAGCAATCCCAGCTTTCAAGGTCGGCGATAGGATCTCCTTTGATTTTTCTGTTATTCTTCCTAAATATAAACTACAATTTTATTCATACACCAATCAATTCTCTTATGTAAGGAAACATAATGAGTTGCAAAAATCGCATTTAACATTTCTCATATTTAAAAAACATGAAAATCCTTGATTGTATCATCATCGGAGGTGGTCCACCATTGGCTGCTTTCATTCATGTTTCTTCAGAATTAATTTTCATTATGAACTCTGCCAGGCTACTTCCAAAATTGACAATAAATAAAAAAGAAAGAACAAACAGGAGCCTTTATTGAAAATACTATTTAGAGTTTTCAAAGACGGGATGCTTTTCAGGAACGTACGGAATTTATCGGCATATGCTATAACTCTTTACCAAACTAGAAGCCAGTAAATAAATTGATTTTTGCCCAGTTTTAGTTTTCCTATAATCTTATGTTGTAATAAAATTCTTATGTTCCAATCAAGTTAATAGGCATGGTACATTCATTTTGCAATTCAAAAAAAATTTTAAGATTCAATAAGTTGCGAAATTACTGCTAGAGACTAAATCATGACCTCTAGCTCTATAATCCTTTCTGCATAAGGGTTGTGTAGGAACATGCTTATAAACCAGCGCTAAATAAAATTAACCCCTCGTTGAATGTTAGTATAGGGAACCATCAAATGGGCAAAAACCACCCGAAGGTGGTCATTGTCGTTGGATTTAGCCACATTTAATTGAACTAAAGCCTACAATATAAGTTTAGTTCTTCTTTCTAAATTGTCAAATACTAACACGATGTTCTGTACACACTACTTTTAAGGTGTTTATAAAGCAGAGAATAGTTCTTTTTCTGATACATTTCTCAATACCTCGCTCATGCTCAGCATGCCACTGGGTTTGGATTTGACTTGCGATGCGCAGAGGCTCGAAGTCAGTGCATCTTGAACCAGCCGACCCCTTTTATATCATTGAATGAATCCGTTTTATGGCACATATAACATTGGTCAATGCGTGCCTCCTTTTCCCCAGTAACCTTCTTATCGACCATCGCAAAGTGTTCCATACGATGACTTGGCGGCGCCTTGTGGCATTCGGAACAATTGATGGACTTCGGGCTTGGATGTAAATATCCGGGAATCTTCCAGCTTTTCTCCGAATGGCAGGTGGAGCACTCTTTGCCGAAATATTCCTGGTGCTTATCCTGATAGGCATGGCAAGAATGGCAGTCTAATCGGGCGGGATGATGGGACTTAGCATGTGGAGGGTCTTCTGTTTCTAATACATAGCGCAGAGCAATGTTCACGAGCCTGCCGTGATCCATGTGGATGGGACGCACAGTGCCGCCACGATGTTCGGCATGACATCCGCGACAATCGCTCAGATGAGCGTGGAATGAAGTCACCGGATTCATCAACAGATCGGGTGTTGCAGCGTGGCACGTGACGCATTTTGCCGCCACAACGCCGCGGTTAGGGGCATGGCAACTCTCGCATTTGTTGCTTAAGAACGCATGCGCTGGAGACAGTGAGCCAGGATTGACGGCAGCCTCCCAGATAGAAAGCTTATCATTACTGGATGGTTCGTAGAAGCCAACAGTAACAAAGACAATTACTAGGATTGCAACAAGCAATCCCATCAGAACAAGAGGCTTCATTGAATCCACCGTAAACCGTAATAGATTGCGCTCCAGATGTGCAAGGCCAGGGCAGCATATAGGACGATTGCGCAGGCGATGTGTACCATGAGCCAACGTCCAAATGCCTTCCTTAGCATTTCTCGCGCAGTAATTGAAAATTCCAAATCAGAAATTGCGTTAATCAAGTGCCCCAAGGAGAGCCCAGAGGGATCAACCACTGCTTGATTTTCTAAGCCGCTTGCAACCAGAACAAGACTATCGTAACGGTTACGCAGGATAGAAAGCTCCCTTTGCTGGTCGCCTAACTCGCGTCCAATCTGGACAAGATAATATCGCCCCACAAATCCAGTTGCAACAACCGTGAGCATCAAAATAATAAGCGCAATACCGAGTGGGCTTTGAAATTTATGTCCCGAGTGAATGATTGCAAGGAGCGCGCCAATCGTACCTGCATAGACGTGAAACGATAAAAGGGTACTCAGTGGAAAAACCTTTTTAAGGCGCTCCTTAATCCATGGTTGACGTTTGACGAGTGAATAAAACAGGAGTAACAAAAATAATGCGGTGGCAACAACACCAAATAGAAAACCTGTGAAGCTTCCCGGAAACTGGGGCGCAACGTGAAAAAGAAACACGGGTATACTCAGTGCTAACGCGCTTAAAAGACCTCCTATAATCACTTTCTCGGCTTCAGTAGCCATAATTAAGCCTCCACCACAAGAGAGCTTGCCGATTTCGCCTGGCAGGCAAGAATAATACCCTTGTCCTTTTCCTCTTCGGAGAGGGCATCTTCCACCTCCATAGTAACTGTCCCTTCCAGAAGGGGCACCTTGCAACGTCCGCAGGTGCCGACCCGACATTCAAAGTCGATGAAGACGCCTAAAGCCTCGGCAGCCTCGAGTACCGACTGATCTGGGGCGAGTTGCCCCGATGTGTTGGACTTTGAAAAGGAGACGGTCGCGTGAGCTGAGGGTGGGGGCATGGGTGTTCTATCCGTTGAAGCTTCGGATGGTTTGAGCGCAGAGGAAGCCTTAGGTGGCTCAGCAGTGTATACGGGGCCACCTTTTGGTGGCGCAAAGTGTTCTGTCTTAATCTGCTCCGATGGAATTTTAAGTTGCAAAAGCGCTGCCTTGACCGCATCCATCATCGGTGCAGGACCGCAAAGATGGATCCGATGTTGTGCAATGTCTGGTACCGCTTTTGCGATAAAATCGGGAGTTATAAAGCCCACGGGGCCCGTCCATGTCTCATCGGCAGTTAATGCGATAATATCCATATGGACGTTCGGATGACGGCGAACGAGATAGGTGCATTCTTCATGAAAGATGATATTGGATGGTGAATTAACCGCATAGAGGAGATGGATATCCTTTGGATAGGAGCGATCGGTGAGATAGCGTAAAACGCTCATCATTGGGGTCATTCCCACACCACCTGCGATTAAAACGATGCCGTTTGCCTCTTTGCCGGTGAAGAAAAACTCACCAGCTGGCGCAGAGACCTCAAGCAAGTCGCCTGTGTTGATATGGTCGTGAAGATGGCGAGATTCTAGCCCATACTGCTCTCGCTTCACGGTAAGCTCTATATAATCGTGTTGCGTTGGCGATGAAGAGATAGTATAGGAGCGACGCACTTTCTCACCATGTATTACCGAAGTGATGGTCGCATACTGTCCTGGAAAAAAAGTGAAAGGTATTGAGCCCAAATTTGGCTCCATCAACCGGAACGTTTTGACATTCGCAGTCTCATCGAAGATTGCCATGGTTCGCAAGACGCCCGACCAACGTTGCTGGATGGGATGCTCGGTTTTTGGGGAGGACGATACTGATTCGGGTGGCTTAGGAACGTTTATTGGCTTTGCAGCGTCACCATCCGGGGTGAGTCGTTGAATCAAAGCGCTTACCCGACGAAGTCGTGCCCAGCGAAAGAGAAGAGCTACCATTAGTGCCGTTGCTAGCAGGAGCATTAAGGCCCAGTGTAACCAGGAGATATCACGAAAACTACCATCCATCACATTATCGGTATTATCACCAAGGCTCATTTCGCGATTAAACCAGGTTAGTGCGATTTGAGGTGGTGGTTGCGCTTCATTTAAGGCTTGTAGTGCGCTTGCACCGCTCTCAGCAAACGAAAGACCCTGACGAACCTGTCTTAAAGCAGTTTGCGCAGCTACGGCATCATTGGTCGATAGTGCACGATGAAGTTCGGCCTGTATTGAGGTGATTGTCTGCACGCCTAAACCGAGGCGAGCAACAGCCTCATCTCTGATGTATTTGCGTGCTTCATCCGTGAGCGCAGGAAAATCCATCAGGGAAGGATAAAATGGCTTTCCTCCGGTTGCCATCATCCCACAACAACCGGGTGGACCAGGAGTTGCGGAAGAAGGACCCATCATATTTGATGGTGGCATCGTTGAATTGGTTGGTGTCGTTGAAATGGGAGGCAATACGGAAGCATTAGTATCCGTCCCTGCAGGCATAGTTGTAGAAGTGCCCTTGTTGCCCGGATGGTGAGAGGTATGCTCCGATGGTGAGATTTCGGCGATTACGGGTAATGGTGACATTACCCCCATCATCATCCCAAGTATGAGTAAAGTCCCCTTCATTGCTATTCGATAACTGAATGTACATGGGTGACGCAGAGTCGCATGCAATCGAGTAGGTTCAATCCTATCTTGCTCTTCACTTTGTGGTATAGATGCAGGCAATACCTTTTCGCTTGGCATCTGTTTCGCTCCGTAGTTGGTATTCACTTTTTCCATCATCTCACTGCCCATTATAGGGTGTGTTTACGCAAGAGTTTTGAGGGATTCGTTAGCATCAATTCCTCTTCTTTGGTCCTATCCTTATCACAAGTGGTACCCCAAGAAGAAGCATACTTCAAAGAGTATAATTCGCATTTTGTATAATTACTATGTCTTCTGCAACTCGCGCCTGAATGTTATGTCTGGACAATACATTGAAAAGGTTCTATATTTTTTTAGGGTAGTGTTGTTTTCCAAAAATTACAAGGAGGTTATATGTTTCAACTTAAAGCATTAATTATTTTTACAGCGTTTAGTTTGGTTACTCCCACACTCTATGCAGAGGACATGTCTTCTGAGATGAACATGAATAGTATGCCTGGCAAACAGATGCAAAATAACAATCAGCAATCCGCGCAAATGCAAGAAGAAATGAAAAAAATACAGGATATGTATGATCAATTGAAGAATGCTAAGACGCCAGAAGAAAAGAAAACGATGATGCAAACTCAAATGCCAATGATGCAACACGGCATGGACATGATGCAAAATATGGGCGGTGATGCGGCAAAAAATCCAGAAATGATGGAACAGCGTATGAAGATGATGCAAACGATGATGGAGATGATGATGAACATGATGAAAGATCCTCAAATGATGGGATGCCCCATGATGAAAATGGAATAAATTCTTTAAGTGAACTATCGTGGAATAGCTTGGTCAAATAGAGAAGGCACTCGTCGGACATCGTTCTCAGGTAGCCCTGGTGTTAGGAGCCTGACCCGTCAATGGTTAAGTATAGTGCCTGCCATTTTTTTGAAAAGCCCTATTTCATCGAATCTTTTAGAGCTGCATCGCGACTTCATTTTTCAGATACACCCATTGTTCAACGCGATTGATTCGCGTTCAACAGCCTATTTTTATATTCTGTCTTTAATGCAAATTGGTTGTCGAAAGTCCCTTTTTGCAAACCGCATCTTTTTACAAGCGGTTCTCTAATCCCTTCCGCAGTATTGTGCAAGAACAGTGAAGTCCGCAAATTTCTTTGAATTTTTAATTGGACTTTCCGTAAAGTGCTTCAAATAAACTTGTTATGAACGTGTTGCGCGTTTTTCTGACTGATTCAAATGAATCCCTGATCATCTCAGCCAGTGCATGCTCTGTTTTTTTAAAGTAATTGTTCTCCGTTATCATTTGGCGATCTGCATTAATAGATTGACCCCATAATTCTATTGGCTTCATTACTGGATTCACTTGTTCAGAAAAAACATAACGACTCAATCGCATGGGATGAGTTTTTTCAAGCCACCAGGATAAAAAGGGATTACTCATCTTCTGCACAAAGGGTTGAGCCACAGACTGATAAATAGAATCATTGGCTTCAGACATTTGACGAATCTTTTCAAAAGGCTTTGTTGAATTACTGGCGCAGAGTTCGGTGATATCACGTTCTTCAAAACGAACATGGTATTGCTCTTTACTGCAATCCGGGTCGCCCGTTGGATTAACGATAATCATTTCATAGAGTCCCGGTTTTAATTGTTCAATCGCAGCACTATGTTCTAAAATAGCACGATGTTGCAGACGAACGACTTTGGCTGATACAAAGATCCCTAAATGCCCTATGGAGGGATGAAGGAGATAAACAATGCGCTGTTTTGCCTTCTTCAAAGCTTGAGTATCAGGATAAATAGTCCTTATCCAATGTAAGGCCTGCCTGGGTGGGGTGATTTGATCGCCTTGAGAAGCAAAGATAACGATTGGATTGTGAATGCGTTTTAAGTCGTAAATACATCCTTTGTGGATAACCATTTCACCTCGCTCAAACTGATCGCCAATAAAAAGATTATTCACCGTGGCTATTATCTCTTCTTGGCTAAATTGATAAAAACCGCTCCACCATCGCTCAAATTCTAAAAATCGGTCATGCTCCCCATCAATGTCATCAAATAAACCATAATACTTATCCCATATCGCCGTGGTCGGATTGAGCATCTCAAAATTAGAGACTAACCAGGCCCCATCAAATGTTCCATCCTTTAAATCAGATAAAAAGCGGGCACTCCATACGCCACCCGAGAGTCCACCTAACAGTTGCATTGGATTGGCTTCTTCTTCACTATTCGCCCAATAGGAAACGGGTGAGCCATTCATTACGGTAAGACCAACAGATCCCACACAATCAGAGGCCAATAAGGCAAGCATCCAACCCGCTTGACAATTACCATAAAGAATAGGCGGTTTGCCTTCATGCAACGCTTGAGCTTTTTCGACAAAATGGCGCATGGTGACCAAAACATCTGCAAGTGTTTGGTGAGGAATAGGTTCAGGATAAAAAATAACAAAATACACCGGATGGCCTGTATGAAGTGCGATGCCAATTTCCGAGTCCCGTTTGAAGCCACCAATGCCTGGTCCATGCCCTGCCCTGGGATCAACGACGATTACAGGAGCAGCAGTGGGATCAAAGCATTTATCAAAACACACATCACCTATTTCAAGAATTTTAACTAAAGCATAATTTGTTTTGGGCTCTAATGTTTTTCCATCGAGTACTAATTCATATTTAAAATCTAACAGCGGTGGCAACCCTTGTTGTTCATGCTCCATCATGTTATTGGCACGGTCACGCAACGTATCTAAAAACAAAATAGAGCGTTGCCAGTAATCTGTTTGATAAGAAAAAAAATCACGCCAGATTTGATAAGGTAATTCGGTATCTTGCTTCTCCATGCTGTACCCCAACCTTGAATGAGTTAATACTTCCTATTGTGGACCAGGCGGCGTATTTTTACAAAAAATAAATGGTAATCAATTTAATACCTGATAGTACACTGAAACAAATTTACAGCATCCTGCATAGGCCCAATCTTACGGTTCGTGTCACAATGGGCCACTTTAGATATACTGGAAACTGACAGGTGTCGGTAAAAATTGACGGTATTACACTCGAGACTAGGCGTTATAAATGGGTATTTGATTATTATTTAACTCTAGTTCATGACCCCGATTAATAATGGGAACTTATTGTTATTGTATTTATAGGGGTATTCAAAAATACTGGTATGGTGTTTGGTGTGGCGCAGTTGGCTTAATCACCAAAATTGGCATCAAGGTGGGTACGGTGGACATTAAGAGTGGGGAATTCATTCCCAAATCTTGATGCGTGAGGAAGGGCTTTCTATTCTTTAGGAAGAGTAGGCGTAATAGCCGAATCAACAAGCCAGCTCATTGAGATGTGATAATGTTCCTCATCACTGGTATAGTAATCACATCATTTATATAAGCTATCCGCCTTTAGCTACTAATAATAGGATAATGAGTCCCAGTGAGAAGAGACATGAAATTCAAACAGGATAATTCTCCTTATAGGCTCGGACTTAAATTTGAAAAATATCCGCGAGTCCCTTGGGCCGTAACTGCTTTGTCGTATCTACTAAGGGCATGAATGTAAGCCGCTTGCCGCATATCTGTTTGATATTGTTCCATCAGCTGCCAAATATTCTTGAATTCACGGGATATGATAGTCTGTAGTTCTTCTTGAACTTTTTCTATACTCCAATAATAACCTGATTTATTTTGGACCCACTCAAAATAGCTTACGATTACCCCACCTGTATTGGCTAATATATCGGGTACAATTAATAGTCCATTTTTCTGCAATAGGGCATCGGCCTCTAAGGTTATTGGACCATTTGCAATTTCAATGATTATAGGAGCCTTAATTCTGGCTGCATTTTCTAGGGTAATTTGATTTTGTGCAGCGGCTGGGATAAGTAAGTCGACATCGAGCTCCAATAATTCTTCATTCGTGATTGTGGCTTCCTTCGCAAGTTCACAAACAGACTTTTTGCAATAGATAGACTGTACTTCTTTAGAATTGTTTTTTATCTCAATCATACGAGGTATATCGATGCCTTTGGCATTATAAATTCCTCCTTTCGAATCACTTATGGCAACAATTTTATAGCCATTGTCGTAAAGCAGCTTAGCTATACTTTGTCCAGCATTACCAAATCCTTGAACAGCAACTCGTAGCTCAGAAGACTTCCATTTTTTCTTTTTTTCAAGAATTTTAATGCAATAGTAGGCACCTAGACCGGTCGCAACCTCACGCCCAAAGCTCCCTCCCAAAGGAATAGGCTTACCAGTGATTACCGCTGGACTATTTTGCCGAACAATAGTGGCGTACTCATCCATCATCCAGCCCATGATCATCTCATTGGTATACATATCAGGGGCAGGGATATCTTTGTCTGGCCCAATAAAATCCGCTATTAACTCAATGTAGCTTCGGCTTAACCGCTCCAACTCCATGCGGGATAACTGTTTTGGGTCAACAATTATCCCGCCTTTTGCACCACCAAAGGGGATGTCTACGACAGCGCATTTTATTGTCATCCATAATGCAAGAGTTTTTATCTCGTCTAAATCCAATTGTGGATGAAAACGTATGCCGCCTTTCATAGGGCCGCGGCTGTCATTATGATGGACTCGATAAGCTGAAAAAATTTTTAATTCCCCATTATCCATCCGAACAGGGAGAGATACTTCGAGACAGGATTTAGGGTGTTTAAGTCTTTCTAAAGCCTCTGGGTCAATACGACAAAATGAAGCGGCCTTATCAAGTCGTGAAAGAGCATCTAAGTACATACATTCCTCCAATTCGTGCATTCAAGAGGTTTCTTCTAAAAAACCACGAGTACTAACTATTTGTTATTTTACCTATTCTGAGCTCAAAATAAATTCAAACCAATGAGCAAGAACGTGGGCTTAAACAGGTACTTTTATTTATTGCACTATGACTCCAATATCCAGGTATAAGTAACTAACGTGACTGTTTAAAAAAGAACAGAGACCCCAAAAGTTAGTGTATCTTGAGTGGTAGGATCTCCCTGGCTTCGAAGAATCCGCTTAAGAGCGCCATACTCTATATCATGTTCGTACTCTGTAAAAATATTAAGTCCTGGCTTAATACGATAATACGGTCTAAGGATATAACGCATTTGGTTTAAGCCATTGCCAATCTCATTCTTGACCACGGTATGAGTGGCCAGAATGCTGCGGATCCCTGTTAGGAAGAAGAAGTTATTGGTCAGCTGAGTAGCCCGCGCTAACTGAATGTCAAATTTCACACTGCCGTCGCGGTAATAGGTTCTAATGTTGGTGTCAATGTAATAAGGCATCACCCCTTCAATACCAATACCGGGTTGCCAATAAGGCCCTCCCGGGCGATAAAAATAATTGACCCCACCTTTAATGGCCCAAAATTGACTAATTAAATGCCAATAGAACACATCGATGTCCGCATTTTCAATAGTTCCTTTATAAATTTCCGCATCCTCAGTATACAGCTGGAGCTTATTGTAATCTGGGCCATAGAGGCCTCTAAAAGACATTTCCTGAGCATTATGAAAAGGGTCATCACCCAGTTCGAGATAGTTTGCGCCATAGAGTCCTTGATGATGCCCTGCGGGGTGTTTGATGAGTGAAGCATCCAGTGGCATGACTTCGTCTTCTCTTACGATAGGTCGATTGATGTAGGTTTGCTGAAAAGCGTAATTGTCTGGCTTTCGGGTGCCGTTGGCGATCTCGATGATGGTGGTGTATTGAAATATGCGCGCCATGCCCGCCGCCATGTGCAGAAGATGGTGGCAATGAAAAAACCACTGACCGCTGGCCTCGGTATCAAAATCGGCAACGGCAGTAGCCCCAGGAGCCACCTCAATGGTATGCAATAACGGATCGTAAGACCCATGACCATTGCGTAAAATAAACCAATGGCCATGAATATGCATGGGGTGACGCATCATCGAATTGTTGGTAAAAATAATCCGATAACGCTTTCCTGGCTCAATCAAAATCGGTTTGGCCTTGTATTCAGGTAGGCCATTAATAAACCAAATATAACGGTCCATGTAACCAAACAATTCCATTTTAATAACCCCATCGACTGGTGTGTTGGGATTATTAGTTTTAACTGCTGCTTTCAAATCCTGATATTTGGTTCCTATTGTGGTAGCTTTTGAAGAATCCACCAGCTCTATCTTATCGCCTATAATGGATGGTTCAGTAGGCATGATCATAGGGCGATCCATCTTCATGTTGGGATCCATTTTGGTCCCTTGATTCATCTTCATGTTGGGATCCATCTTGGTCCCTTGATCCATCTTCATGTTGGGATCCATTTTGGTCCCTTGATTCATCTTCATGTTGGGATCCATCTTGGTCCCTTGATCCATCTTCATGTTGGGATCATCTTGGTCCCTTGATCCATCTTCATGTTGGGATCCATCTTGGTCCCTTGATCCATTTTCATGTTGGGA
>NZ_JH413826.1:17826-28969 GCF_000162755.2 Legionella drancourtii LLAP12 | reverse complement strand
TTGGGGATCCATCTTGGTGCCTTGATCCATCTTCATGTTGGGATCCATCTTGGTGCCTTGATCCATCTTCATGATTTGCTTCATTTTTGACGTAGTGTTTAATGTAGAGGGCATCTGTTGTTTTTTATAAGAAGAACTTGGTAAATCCCTATTCTGGGTTTGTGAAGTCATTCTCATTTGTTTCATTGTCTGGGATGATCTGCCATTATTCATTATCATCGAGGTTTCATTATTCATGGCCCCGCCATTCATAGACTTCATCATGTTGGCCATCATCTCTCTTGTGACAGGAAGTGGCTCAGGGAAAGGAGTTACTTGCTGATAGTTGACGATTTGATTAGAGGAAGTCACTAAGGCTCCATAAGCTTTGCCCAACGTGTCAATCGACTCGGCATAAATAATGTAAGGCTTGTTTTTTTGAATCTTCACCAGGATATCATAGGTTTCACCCGGTGCAATCCAAAAATCCTCAATGGGATAAGGGGCCACATCATTTCCCTGAATGTGCACCATGTCTACTTTGGCATCAGGAATTTTGACACGATAGACGGTGCTTGCTCCTGCGCCAATGAAGCGTAGCCGCACGGTATCCCCTGCCTTCACAGGAGCAGTCCAAGGATGAGATTTAGGGTGACCATTTAATAAATACGCATCATAAGCCACGTCACTTAAATCATAGATATTCATACGCGTTTGTTGCATTATTTTATAATCAGCAATTAATTTTTTACGCTCTTCAGTAGAGGCTTTACGATAATCATGAAGAAACTTCATAAGTGAGGGTTGTAGGGGAAATCGAGGACCGTAATAATCGCCGTCTTTTTTTAAATTCGCAAGCACTTGTTCTGCTGGCGTGTTGCTCCAATCGGATAACACCACCACATACTCTTTGGTGTAATGATATTTTGTAGGTTTGGGTGGGTCAATAATAAAAGTACCATACAAACCTTCTTGTTCTTGAACCTTGGCATGGGCGTGGTACCAATAGGTTCCTCTTTGATAAAGCTTAAAGCGATAATGGAACACGCCTCCCGGGGGAATAGGTTTTTGACTCACCTCGTCTACCCCATCCATTTGCCAAGGGACTAAAAGACCATGCCAATGAATGGAGGTTCCCTCATCCAAATGGTTATACACGTTGATAGTAACATCATCCCCTTCTTTAAAATGTAATGTCGGTGCAGGAATTTGTCCATTGACGGCAATGGCCCGCCTGGGTTTGCCTGCAAAATTCACCGTTTTATAAGCAACGACCAAATTCACTGTATGCTTTGCTCCGCCTGTCATGGTTAGAGGCGTCACTGTTTTAACAGGTTGCTTTTTAGCAATAGGTTGTTCGGTTTTGTATTTCGCAGGTTTAGGCTGAAACTTTGTTGTCTTGGGAGAAGTCAGCGTTTGTTTTGAAGCACTATGCTGCTCATGCTGGGCAAACAAAGCAGAGGAACTGAACAATAAAAAGAAAAAAATAAAGAAATAGTTCCTGATTGAACAAAGCAATTCCTTTTGTAACATGTTTCCATCCTTATAAAATCGTATTAATCCGGCGATACTGTTTTTTCGGCTTTGACTAGCAGAACATCATACCCATAGCGATAAACTAATTACCCTCCATATCAAGCCGTAGTGAGTAACAGCACTTGGACAAGGAACAACACCATTAAAGAAAGTAAGAGTGGGTTTTTGAGCATTAATCTAACACCAAACCGTCCAGAAAGCCATAAGTCAAATGGCTCTCGCGGTGTGCGCCGGCATGGCGCGATTGTAGGCGGTGAAAGTCTGTTGTGGGCAGTTTTTAAATCCCAATTGTTTTCAATGGCAAGTTGGGTCATTTGCGTAAGAATAAGTTGGCTTGGGCGTTGTTATTGCCTGAAACGCTAGCAACATTAGAGTCAATAAGATTATCCGGCCTGAGATGAATTGCTTTTTCCACACTGGGTTTGCTTCCTCAGTAGATATTATTCTTTTAAACTAATGTTTGTTATTATTACCATTTCCAATTTTCTATCTCGTCTGGGTCAACACCGTATTTTTTAATATAGACTCGGTGCTCTAATAACAAATTATCATATTTCTTGTTTAATCGTTCACTTTCTTTTTGCAAAATAATTCCTTGTTCTACCATTAGCGTGAATACTTGCTTTGCCAGATGCCACCGGCTTGTTTGATTTCTTATATGCATATCAAAAGGAGTTGTTGTCGATCCATTTTCAATATAACCATGAATAAAAAATCTACTTGTATCACCCATAATAAATAACAACTCTTTAAGTACTGAAGGGTATCCATGAAAATTAAAAATGACCGGCTTATCTTTAGTAAAATACTGATTAAAATTTTCTCTAGAAAACGAGCAATCAGAGTTTCCAAATCCTAAAGCAGAAAGCTCAAGAATATTAACAAAACGAATGTTAATTGCTGGCATGTCTTTTTTAACTAAACTAATCGCCGCAAGTGCTTCTTTAGTTAAATAGTCTCCTGCTGCCGCAATAACTATGTCTGGATTAGGATCACTTGCAAAATCCCAAATCATAAGACCTTGCTCAAGCTCTTTTCTTGCTAACTCTGGTGTAAGCCAGCGTGGTTCTAATGTTTTACCAGCAACAATTACATTCACCTCGTTACGAGAAGTTAGGCAGTGTTCCAGTACTACAAGCATCGAGGTTGCGTCAGGTGGGAAAAATGCATGTGTAAAGCAGCCATGTTTTTGAAGAAGATTAGAAATAAAGCCAGGATTTTGATGCGAAAAACCATTATGCTCTTGTCGCCAGCCTGAAGACGTCAAAATATAGTTTAGAGAGGGGATGTCCCCGCGCCAAGGAGTTTCCCGTGCAATTTGTAAAAACTTCATATATTGATCGGTCATGCTCGAGACAATTTGAATAAATGCTTCATAAGACGCAAAAATAGCATGCCGTCCTGTCAGTACATAACCTTGCATAAGACCTTGCAGAGAATGTTCACTTAACATTTCAATAACTCTTCCGTCCCAACTAACGTCTTTATCCCATGTTTTTTTTCTTGTATATTGGCACGTGTAGTTGTTTCGAAGACCTTATCTAGTTTATTAGAGTAGGTCTCATCAGGAGAAAAAAGTCGAAAATTTCGATTGGATGCATTTAATTTACAGAGTTCATTTAAATATATCCCGGTGCACTTCATGCTGCTTGATCCTATAGTTCCAGGAGTGGTTGCATCTTCAGCAATTTGTTCTATACAAGGAAGTTTTAGATTTTTTATTAATGGTTCGCCTCCAAAGGCATGTCTGTTATCACCCATGCGTAAATTATCATCAGGAATAAGGGAACAAATGCTTTTATTAAACCCGTTTTCCTTATTAAAAAGAGTTTCAAATTGGTAAGACTTAAGCCATCTCTCCAGAGTGCTTAGCTCCAAATGGTCGGTTTTTGCATTAGTGGCAACAACCTGGTGCGATAGATAATTGCCTTCAATCTTTTGGCCATGTAAAGTTTTAATCCCAGTCCATCCTTTTAGGGTTTTTAATATAATCATTGGAAATCGTATTGTCTTTAGGTTGTCGTTTCGAGTGGACTCTTGGATGGTTTTAATTATTTGATGACATTGCTCGAGTGTTTCAATCATTTTCTCATGAATGTTTGGACCTTGAACAATAAACGGTTGATAACCATATCCATAAAAAAGTGCTTTCAATTCTTTATTGCTCATTCTTCCAAAAATTGTTGGGCCTGAGATTTTGTATCCATTTAAATGAAGAATAGGAAGAACTGACCCATTAGTTGCTGGATCTATAAATTTATTAAGATGCCAAGCGGTTGCTGTTGGCCCTGTTTCAGCTTCACCATCCCCGATAATACAAGCAACGATAAGGTCAGGATTATCAAGTGCCGATCCATAGGCTGTAGAAAGTGAATAACCCAATTCGCCTCCTTCCAAAATAACACCGGGCGTTCCTGGATTACTATGACTAGGAAAACCATACGGCCAGCAGAAATTTTTAGCAAGGTAGGCTATTCCTTCTTCGGTATGAGTGGCTTCTGGGTAATATTTTTTTAGAGTGCCTTCTATAAAAAGGTTGGCTTGCAGTGCTGCAAAACCATGCCCTGGACCAAGGACAAACAGGATGGATGATTGGTGTTTTTTAATGAGATAGTTAAGATGAGCATAGACAAAATTAATGCCAGGACAAGTACCCCAGTGACCCAATAAGCGTGGCTTGATATCAGCAAAAGTTAGTTTTTGTTCGAGCAAGAAATTATTAATTAAGTAAATTTGAGCCGCTGATAGATAATTCGCTGCTTGGACATATTGTTTTATTGATTCAATTGTCTGATTCACTCTAGTACCTCATGTATTAAACAGGGTATTGATTGACTTAATAATAATATCTTTCATGTCAATTCCATTTGAAGGATGTTTAATGGTATTACAGGTTATGATCTTTTCCGCACCTGCATTTAATAATTCCTCATAGGCATTTCCAGAAAATAGGGCGTGTACACCAATACAAATAGGAGCCTTCATTTTTAATGATTTTAAATGGGTGACTGTTTCAATCATCGTGGCTGCTGTTGAAATAATATCGTCTACTAAGATAGGTGTGAGATCTCGGTATAACTCAATATTTGGCATAGAGGTTTCAACAAGATTGTCGCCTTTCCTTACTTTCTCTAGAATTAAAAATGGTGCATCTATTTTCAAAGCGATTTCCGAAACCCATTGTGAACTTTCAGCATCTGGACCAATCAGAATAGGATTAGGGACATTCATTTTTATCCAGTTAGAAATACTTTCAGTTGCATGTAGTGCTTTTGCAGGAATTGAGTAGATGTCACTTAATGAATGCCATCGATGAAGATGCGGATCAATGGTTATCAAACCATCAAAATAGTCTGAAATGAGTCTCGCAAAATATTTGGAGGTAATGCTCTCTCCGGAATGAAACTGTTTATCTTGGCGCATATAGGGAAGATAAGGCGCGATTAGCCCTATTTTTTTGGAACCAAGTCCTTTTGCTGTTTCTGCAGCAAATAAGAGAGGGAGTATCTTACTATTGGGATTTTCTAAGTGAGCAATGAATAGTACTTCTTTGTCTTTTACTAAAGAATCAATTCTTATCACTGTTTCTTCATCAGGAAATTGATGTAGTGTTATTTCTCCAATGTCGTATCCCAAAACTTGATGAATCGCATTAGCAAAATGGTTGCTTCCAAAAAGAGAGAATAAAATGGGTTGTTGCTTCATATTCCTTCCTCAATATGGATGATAGGATGTCCTTGTTGATGAAAATTTAAAGCATAATCAAGCTCGCCTTGTGTCTCTGCATGAACGATAAATAAAGGCTGACCTTTATCTACATCGGTGTTTAAAGGCGTTAGCAACTCGACACCCGCTGATTTTGATTTCGGTGCACCTGCAAGTTTTGCAAGCCTGGCTAATAGTCGATTATCAATACTCGTAACCCTACCTTTTATCATAGAAACAATGGTCTTGGTGTAGCGAGCAGATGGAATTTCAAAAAGACCACCTTGTGCATAACAAATCGCTTTAAATTTTTTTAATGCTTGGCCGTTATTCAGCAGTGATTCTGCAATTTCTTTTCCACTACCTTTCGATACATTAGGGGAAAACTCCAATATATGCCCTGCCAAGGTTAATGCTCTATCCCTTAAATCTTGTGGCGCAGCTTTATCACAAGAAAGCACAGACCATACATCTCTTGCTTCAAGAGCAGGTCCTATACCACGACCAACCGGTTGAGTTCCATCAGTAAAAACAACAGCAAGTTGTATTGAAAATTCTTTGGCAATATTCTCCAGGTATACTTTTAATAATTCAGCCTGCTCATTAGATCTGACTTTTGCAGTGGGGCCAATGGGTATATCGATGACAATATGCGTTGAACCAGCCGCGATTTTTTTTGAAAGAATCGATGCCACCATTTGCCCCTCACTATCTAAATCCATAGAGCGTTCTATGCGAATTAATAAATCATCCGCCGGACTTAAGGACACGGTTCCTCCCCAGGTAATGCACCCATTTTCTTGCTCCACTACTTTTTGCATAGTTTTGAGGTCTAAATCAACTGGTGCAAAGACCTCCATCGTGTCTGCTGTTCCTGCAGGGGATGTAATGGCCCTGGATGAAGTTTTAGGCATCATTAAACCAAACGCCGTAACAATAGGAACAACAATTAGCGTTGTACGATTACCAGGTAATCCACCAACACAATGTTTATCAACAATTAACTGAGATGGCCAGTGCAAGCGCTCCCCTGTTTGCACCATAGCCTGAGTTAAATCAAGAGTTTCTTTTTTATTTAATCTATTCCCGGCTGTACCTGATAGGAACATAGTCAGATGAATATCAGACAGTTGTCCTTTTACAACATCATCAATAATTTGGTTGATTTCTATGGTTTTTAATTCATTTCCATAGAGCTTAGAACGAATGAAACTTAATGAATCAAGTGGCCTAGGATGTGAAATCGAGACTTCATCTCCAACCTTTGCCGCTAGAAGATCCCAAGCATAGCGTGAGAGACCTGCTGTACAGTCTTCAAGTAAATTGGAAGCAATTTCAATCGTATTGATTACTGCGATTATTGACCGGTTATTTAGCGTAACTTGAACGCGTGTTTCAGCAACGAACCCTTCCGATCGGCAAATGTGGCAGTCTTCACGCATATAGATTACAGCTTCTTTAGAGGTGTTTATCCCTAAATATTTTAGCTGTAATGTGGCAGGACTTTTTTTCACGTCAACGTCTCTGTTTGTTCATATTGAGGGACGATACAAGTCCAACCAAACTGTTGTTCTATTTTAGTTTTTAATGAATTTGCCGCTTCTGGCTCCCCATGAGTGATGAATACCTTTTTGGGCGGTTTGCGAAAATGGCTTAGCCAATGCAAGATTTCTTCATAATCAGCATGTGCAGACAGATTACTTAGAGATTCAACCTGTGCACGTATAGGGACCATTTGTCCGTGTATTTTAACTTCTTCTTCGCCTTTAACCATACGCGCACCCCGAGTACCACCCGCTTGATAGCCAGCAAAAAGGATAGTATTTTTGGGATCAGGAGCATAGGTTTTTAAGTGAAACAAAATGCGACCCCCAGTAGCCATCCCGCTGGCTGAGATAATAATTTTAGGAAAAGAATTATTATCCAAACTTTTTGATTCTTCCGGTGTTCTGGTATAGGTCGCAGTATTGCATAAGTCCATACATTCTTGTTCTGATAGACGATGATCTTCTTTATGTTTGCACATGATATGTGAAGCGTTAATAGCCATCGGACTATCTAAGTAAACAGGAATATCTGGAATGGAATTCTCTTTTTTTAGTAAGGAAATATAATAAAGTAGGAGTTGTGCTCGTGCCACGGCAAAGGCAGGAATGATTACCGAGCCGCCCCGTTTTACCGTTTTATTAATGATTTCTTTTAAAAGAACCTTTGGATCTTCTTTATCATGAAGGCGATTCCCATAAGTCGATTCAATAACAAGATAATCAACTTCTTCAATAATGCTCGGATCTTGCATTACAGAATCATGTGTCCTTCCCATATCACCGGTAAATAATATAGAGTTATTAGGAAAATTAAAGCGAATAAACGCTGATCCAATAATATGACCCGCGCGAGTGAATTGAACACTGACATCATCAAACAATTGGAACACAGTATCAAAGGGTTTAGGCTTGAATTGTTTTAAAGCTATTTCCGCATCGTTGACAGTATATAATGGGAGGGCTGTCTTATGCTTGGAGTAGCCATATTTATTGGCAGTTCTTGCTTCTTCTTCTTGAAGATGACCACTATCAGTTAAAAGAATAGAACATAAATCTTTTGTTCCGGAAGTGCAGTAAATATCACCATGAAATCCATTTTTAACAAGCAAGGGTATATACCCTGAATGATCAATATGAGCATGCGTTAAAAAAACAGCATCAATTGTTTTGGGATCAACGGGGAGTGGGCTCCAGTTTCGCAATCTAAGTTCTTTGTAGCCTTGAAAAAGACCACAATCGACCAGTATTTTCTTGTCTTCAAACGATAAGAGGTATTTTGAACCAGTGACAGTACCAGTACCACCTAAAAATGATAGTTTCATGAGAGCATCCTTTGTTTAATTCATTTGGTACATCCAGTTTACTTTCCCTAAATTACATCATTACCAATAACCGCTTCCGCACTTAACATAATAATCTGAATTTCTTCAGTAATTTCTTCTTGACGGAGTAAATTGAGATATCCTTTTAAAGTATTTTGTTTACTGTCTAATCTGTCTAACGAATTATTCAAGTGAAAAAGTCTTTGATGATTTTCCGCAAAAAACGATTTATAAAAAATTGAATGAAACATCGCAAATAAGTAATTATCAACAAATTCAGCTAAAAAGAGATCATGAGATAAATGTAACAAAGGTGGAACTGAAAAATGAGTAGCATTATTTGAGTAAAGTTCTTTAAATGGTTGTAATGTTTTTGTTTGAATTTGATTTTGTTCTTCTTCATTGAAGATAATATCCCACTGCCAGGATTGCAAATCTATATGCTTTTGTGAGGAAATTTCCTCTAAAGATCGTAGTATTTTTAAGATCACTGCTGGAATTTCTTCAATGGCATTAGGCCCATCTAGTGTTGCTATAACATGAGAATCATTGGCCATTTTTAATGCTAATTTACGCCCTACAACAATTAATGCCGGATTAAAATCAGTGAATTGCTCTTTAAGATTTTCTAACTGGCTAATCACGGAATCATTAAATCCACCACAAAATCCTCTTTCCGATCCAATAATAATATAAATAACCGGAGTAGTATCTTGTTTCGCCATTGGAAGAATAGGGTAGAAACTTAAAAAATCATTACTCACTTCTTGGATGGTTTTAATTACTTTTTCCTGCATTAATAGAAATTTGGTGATTTTATTCATTTCAATAGAACAAAGATTTTTCATAGCAGTCATGATGTTACCAATTTCTTCCAAAGTATGAAGATGATCTTTTAGTTGGCTTCGCTTTGTCATGATACTCTTCCGAAGGTTCAATGAGATACATTACATGTGCAGGTATAAAATCAAGTATAGCATTATAAATCTAACCAGCCTTTTACAGCATTTTTCCATTCCTCTCGTTGATTTGCCAATGTCAAAGTGCTCTTTTGTATCTCTTGTGCAATTTTTGAGAGAACAAGTGGAATATCTTCGAAATTTAATTGCTCAAATAAACCATCATTATAGGCAATAAGCCATGCTTGTTGGAATTCAATAGGAAGAGGGGAAAGTCTGTCTTGTTTCAATATTTCTCTTAAAATGCGTCCATTTAGAATCTGTTTTTGCATTTTAGGATCAAGCTTGGCACCAAAACGTGTAAAAATCTCCAGCTCAAGAAACTGCATATAATCAAGTTTCATTCTACCTGCTTCTTTTTTAATTTGTGGGTTCTGGGCTTTACCCCCAACTCGAGAAACTGATTTTGTTATATCAATCGCCGGAAGAAATCCTGAAGAAAATAATTTTTCATCAAAAAATATTTGCCCATCTGTTATCGATATAAGATTCGTAGGAATATAAGTAGCAATTTCGCCTTCTTTCGTTTCAATAATAGGAAGGGCTGTCATACTGCCTCCTCCCATTTCATGAGATAGGCAAGTGGAGCGTTCTAATAAACGTGAATGAAGATAAAAGATATCGGCAGGAAAAGCCTCGCGTCCAGGGGGTCTACGCAGTAAAAGGGAAAGTTCACGATAACTATTCGCATGCGCACTTAAATCGTCATATACAACCAATGTATCAAACCCATTCTTCATCCAATATTCTGCAATGGCGCATCCCGCAAACGGAGCAAGGTAAAGTAATCCCGGTAATGCAGTGGCTTGTGCAACAACAATAGTGGTGTATTCCAAAGCATTCGCTTCTTTTAATAATTGAATGGTACTACTGACCGTAGACCGTTTTTGCCCAATTAACACGTAGACACATCGGACATTTTTGTCTTTTTGATTGATAATAATGTCAATTACCAGGGAGCTTTTTCCAAGCCCGTTATCACCTATAATTAACTCCCGTTGTCCCTTGCCAATAGGAATTAAATTATCGATAATTTTGTTCCCCGTATAAAAAGGGCGATTAACAAAATCGCGATTGACTATAGGTGGTGATAAAAGATCTAATAATCCTTGCTCATCACATTGAGGCGGTTCTCCTTCATCTAATGGATGTCCTAGCGGATCAATCACTCTTCCCAGAAGGTTATCGCCTACAGGAATACTTAATGATCGCTTAAGATGATAAATGGGCGTACCTGACTTTAATTTTTTTGTTTGCATTAACATTATTGCGCCAACTAGGGATTCTGTGAGGTGAAAAACCATTGCAATACAGCATCCATCTATTGTAATAAGAATTTCATCAATAGCTGCTGTAGGGAGCCCCTTGATCCAGATAATACCATCGCCTACTGAGACAACCTGTCCTTGTTCTGATAACCTAACTTGAAAATCATAATTCTCAATTCGTTGCCGTTGCACGTCTAGAAAAGAGTCGCTATTAGGCAAGTCCATTATTTATCTCCGTAAAGAATTTTAATTCATCGCGAAGGTTAGCTTGTAATATTATTGACCCGATCTGAATAGTCAAACCGGCAAAAAGATCAGGGTTTTCAGAAAAATCAACGTTGAGTTTCTTAGGCACTAATTTTTTAATCACTTGTAATAGATGTTGTTGTTGCTGCTTGTTGATTGGATAGGCGCTTTGGACAACCACTTGGTTTTGTTCAGCAAGATCAGCGATAAACTGCTTTTTTTCTGCTGAGAAATCGTTTAGGTCTTCGATCATTTTTTCAATGATCTTCTTTTCAAGATGCTCATCAGTAAAACTCATTAAAAATTTTGCTGAAAATGTTCCTGCCAATAAAAAGGCTTCTTTTGCATTTTTTTCACTAATTTCAGCAGACTTTTGCTTTTCTCGTGAAAAAAAGGTTTTCTTTTCACTCTTGAATTTTTTTTCAAAAGTGATAATTTCTTCTGATTTCCATTGTTCTAATGTTTGCTCAAAATCTTTTTTCAATTTATCTTTTTCTTCTTGCCACTCAGCAAGACGATTTTCATATTTTTTTTGTAGCTCACTTGCCTCGCTGTTCAATTTTTCAGCATTATCTAATTTA
>NZ_JH413826.1:0-17319 GCF_000162755.2 Legionella drancourtii LLAP12 | reverse complement strand
CGAAGGACGAATATAATGTTTCAAATAGTCTTTTAACCCTTCTGCACGAATCCCAAACCAATGCACTGATAGAAAGGTGATAATCGCTAAAGCAGCTGTTACTGATAAGTCAGCAGTAGGCGAATGAAATCCTGGGAATAATTCCAATTAAATTGGAAATAAGGATAAAATCCATAAGGTAGCAATGAAGGGATATACAAGATCAACTTGTTTAGGTAGGACTTCTTCTACAGCATCATGCATGGTGCTAAAAATTCCCTCTAAAACAACCTGGCAACCGCCTGGTTGAAGCGATAGTTTTCGCGTAGAAAACCATGAGAAAATCAAAAAAGAAATCATAATGATCCAAGTAGTCACAATACTTTGTGTGACTCTCACAGGACCTATCGAAAACGCAAATTGTGTGAATAAATTTTCTGAAGCCACGGCTATTCCTTAATAAGGAGATACACGTTAACAGCACCTACAATAACACCAAGAATTATTAAATTTAGTGTCCACATAATAGAATATCCCTTTAGTTTTTCATCTAACCAAACCCCTAGATAAGCTCCTAGAATAATAGGTAAAATAAAAACAAAGCCCAAAGTTCCAAGATAGACAGTTTGTGCTAACAAAGTAGATTTCTCTTTTTTTGCTTTGTTAATGTTATTAATATTCAAGTTCACTTGTTTTTCAAGGTTCTTTTGCGAGTCTTTAAAATCCATATTTTCCCTGCCGTTTTAAATCCCATAGACGTTTTAAAATTTCCTCATCCAAACGATGCAAGCTTTCTTTAATACTGAGTAAATTTTTTTCTTCAAGATGTAATTCTTTTTCTATTAAAATTTGTATTGCTTGGTAATCGGTATTGCGAAAATAATGTCGTGTAGAGATATACAGTTGATTATCTATAAAATAGACTACTGCACCTGGTAAAGCTAAATATTCCTTATCTTTATTATCATAACGAAACCATGCCAAGCCGAATTTTAAGCAGGTCATAAATCTGGCATGGTTCGCTAAAAGTCCAAATTGCCCAGAAGCATCTTCGCCGACAAAGCTTACTACATTATGAATTATTTCATATTGAGTCGAACTTTGTAGATGTACATCAAAAGCATCCATTATGATACTCGGCTCCTCTTATCCATTGCACCTATCAAATAGCATTGCTCTTCTGAGCGGTCATCGAAATCACCTTTTATGAACGATTCACAATCTGCTAATGTTTGCTCTAATGGTACAGATTTTCCTTCAATACCAGTTTGCTGTTTTGTGACATGAAAAGGTTGTGTCAGATATCGTTGAAGTTTACGCGCTCTTAATACAATCTCTCGGTCTTTAGTGGACAGTTCTTCAATACCCATCATAGAAATGATATCTTCTAACTCTCTATATCTCGCTAAATGCTCTCGTACAGCTTGAGCAATAGAATAATGACGCTCTCCTAGGACAATTTTATCCATGAATTTACTTTTTGAAGCCAGAGCATCTACTGCAGGATAAATACCTTTTCCAGCTTGTGAGCGGGAAAGCACCACTATTGAATCCAAATGAGTGATGATTCCAGTAACAGCAGGATCGCTCATATCATCCGCTGGAACATAAACTGCTTGTACTGAGGTGACAGAACCTTTGGCAGTAGAGGTAATACGTTCTTCAAGTTCTGCAATCTCTGTCATTAATGTGGGTTGATACCCGACATTTGCAGGCATTCTACCTAATAAACCTGAGATTTCGCTGCCTGCTTGTACAAAACGATAAATATTATCTACAAGAAAAAGAACTTCATGTGCCACAGTATCACGTAAATATTCAGCATAAGTTAACGCCGATAAACCTGCCCGAAAACGCACCCCGGGTGACTCATCCATTTGACCAAATACCATTAAAGTTTTATCCATCACACCCGCGGATTTCATCTCATGCCAGAGTTCATGTCCTTCACGTATTCGTTCCCCAACACCTGCAAAGACTGAAATACCTTGATGTAATTGAATAATGGAATGCATAAATTCCATAAGTAAAATGGTCTTCCCAACTCCTGCACCTCCAAACAATCCAGTTTTACACCCTCTAACGAATGGACAGAGCAAATCAATGACTTTAATTCCTGTTTCAAGAATAGTTTCCTTTGTCGTTGTCATTTCAATAGGAGCAGGTTTTGCTAGAATATCGCGATATTCTTTGGTTTGTAATGGCTCTCCACCATCTAAAGGTTCGCCAAAAACATTTAAAAGTCTACCCAAACAATTTGGAGAAACAGGAATTTGCAAGGAGGTCCCTTGATCATAGACAAGCAAACCTCGTTGCAAACCAGTTGCGCGATGTAGGGTGATTGCTCTTGCATGATGTTGATCAATATGCTGACAAACTTCTAAAACATATCTGTCAGAATCAGTGTAGGTGTTAAGGGACTGGTGTAAAGGAGGTAACGTGTTACAAAATATCTTCACGACTGGGCCATTGACTTCGACAATATGGCCTATTGGATTCTCCTTGTCTTGAACAACAGCTACAATTTTATCCATTGTTTTCCATACTTTAAATTCATGGCTAATTTATATCAGTATAGGCAGTAAATTATGAAAAAAATACATTAAAAACTCAGACCTAGTATCGCGTTCGCTGTACGTTCAGAACCCTGTTTTTTAAGGGGACACTTTGTTTTGCCAATAATCCGTTTGATAAGAAAGAAACACCTGATTTGATACCTCGTATTGTGGATCAATAAGAATATCTTTACAAAAATCGACGCATATCAGATGTTTGTCGAAAATTTGAAGTATATCTATTATAATAGTTAGGAATAACGCTCTATGAGCGGCGTTATTAGGATAGGAATCGAAATTTTAACTATTAATAGGGAAATTATTATGGTTCATGAAAAATATCAAACGTGCATCGAAGCCTGTTTGGCTTGTGCTACTCAATGTGAACGGTGCGAGACTGCTTGCCTAAATGAAAATAAAGGCAAGGACATGGTTTTTGGTTTTGAGATTGATAGGAAGGATTGTGCGCAAGTTTGTACTTTAGCCGCTGAAATGATGTCCAGAGGGTCGAAATACGCTCAAGAAGTCTGTGCTCTTTGTGCCAAAGTCTGTAGAGAACATGCTCGCCACATGGAGCACTGTAAATGGTGTGCTGATGCATGCACTCGTTGCGTCCAAGAATGTGAAAAAATAGTTGCTTCATCGTGTTAACACCATTGAGCCTAATTCATAGAGTTCGAAGTTAAATGATCGAGTAAGCCAAAGATCTTCCCTTTAGCCTCTCACAGGTCGGCACGTGAATCGCTTGATTCATAGGACTATCATTTCGCCATATTCCAGTATGCAAATAACTTAGGTTGTCTCTTCTTCAGAAGAGTAGAACAAAGCGAGTAATGAGTTAAGCGCTTTCATTTTGCTCTCCTCTCCTCAATTAACAGGGTAAAGCCAAGTGTTACTGTGTTTTGGCTCGCTGGTTGCCCTATGGTAGCGGCATGCATGTCTCTAAATGCCCCATAATCATCTTCACGTTCGTATTCAACAAATAGGTTTACCTGGCATTAAGCGATAATAAGGCCGTACAATATAGCGCATTTGATTCAATCCACTGCCGATTTCTGCTTGTATTACTGTCTTTGAAGCAACGATACTACGAATCCCTGCTCTGATGAGAAAATTATTGGTGATATGTGTATCTCGTGATAAAACAAGATCTAATTTAGCACCCCTATAGTAATAACTTCTTAGATTAGTATTAATAAAATAGGGCATATTACTCCTTCGATACCAATCCTAGGTTGCTAATAAGGCGTATTTGCAGGTTGATTCGTGTAATTTACTCCTGCTTTAATCGCCAAAATGGCTGATTAAATGCCAGTAAAAAACATCTATATCCGCATTTTCAAGTGAACCATTAAACAGTTCCGAATCATTTATGAATAATTCCAGTTATTATAATCAGGACCGTATACGATGGAATGTAGCAGAAGCCGTTTGGCAAGGCATTGCTGGATATATTAATTATAAATTAAATGTTAAATGGCGAACCACATACGAGGAGAAATTTTTTCTGATAGAAATGGTTATCGCACTGGAGTAGCTCACGTAACATTAAGCTATATTCCCATTTAAAATCTTGAGTTTCGTGCTGAAACACGACGAAATTTTTCTAACGTACGCTCTGTTCTGAACAAAAATGGCATTACAACGAGTAACAATCAACAATCATTTGCTTTCGAGGGCATTTTTAAGTTGGTGTAAGAAATTTAATATATATCAACTTTAATCAAAAAAAAATATGCCAAGGAGAGCCTCAGAGTTCATTGCATCATCATGTTATCATTTTAAATCCTCATGACACATACAAAAAAATCATTGGCACTAGCTTGCGAGCCAGAGAACTACCTTAAAAAAACGGCGCTTCTTATATACGAATCTCAAGACCTAAAGTGGTTTGATTTACATTACCAAATCTACTGCTAGAAGGAATAATCAACACACCAGAGTCTTCAACATAAATAGCAAAATTTTTCGATAAACTAAATTGCATACCGACACCATAAAAAGGGCCTACGTTAGTCGGTGTAATCATGGTCATCATAGGCATAGTCATGTCCATTCCCATAGGAATTTGTGTGGTAATATTCCCTTGACCAACACTAACACCTAAACCAAGTTTACCATAAAGTGAAAACGCGTCAGCTAATGGAAAAATTTCTTTTGCAGCTAAATGAAATGTATTAATCATGGCGCTACTTCCTTGAAAAGTACCATTAGGAAGCATTCCCCATCCAATCTCAACTCCTAAGTTTTTGTTTATATAAACTCCCATTGTCATTGGATCTAAAGCAAAAGAGCTTCCTGTAAAGTGAGCTGAGGTTCCTAGGCCCATCCCAAAGTCCAGGTACATCATTTTTGCCATATCCCTCGCGGTCATATTAATGTCACTGTTATTAATACAATTTTCAGTCGGCTTAGCAGCAAAGGAGTTGGCTATTATTGCTGTACAGAGTAATGCTAAAAATTTTTTCAAAAGTAAAAAATCCTGTAAAATAATGGAAGAAGTAGGATGGTGAACATCCGAGTTCTAGCTCAGCTTTTAGTTAATTTTGGTTGCCAGTGTAGCATTTCCTCTTTAATTCTCAATATATATATCGAGTTAATCCCCAAATAAAACGTATATATATTATACAATTCCTATCATTGCAATGTGTGCCACTGTCTGAATTATCTTGGTGGGTAGAGGGATCAATAGAGGTATACTATAATCAATGCAGGCAGCCAATCTCTCAACGCTATCTCATCATTACACCAAGGAGGGAAAGAGGAGATGAATGTACCAGGAAAAAAATGCTGTTCAAATGACCTGATATCAACATCCAAGGGAAAACCTACATCATCAAATACCCCTATGCCGTGTTGTTCGATTAGTGATAAGAATAAGTCTGAGAATTTTTTTAGTATTCTCACTAAGCTCTTTCAGGCAAATCTTGCCAAGACGACGGGAGGAATGAGTCCCGCTGCTTTGAGGATTGCTTTTTTTTCTTGGCTTGTGCAATTAGAGCAGTCGCCAGGACTCCTATTAGAGTTAGCAGTATATCCTGCTGTGCATGCTCATGATTGCATTAATAATATTGTCTGTGTTGAGCGTGCCGCCCAAGGGAAAGATGTTCGCTTTCATAAAGACAGTTGGCAATTCATGCCTTGGCGTTTATGGGCTGAGGGTTTTCTTCAGGCGGAAGATTGGTGGCGACGGGCCACGACTAATGTTCCTGGACTACCTCGTGATGTTGAACGCACCGTTTCATTTTGCGTGCGACAGATTCTAGATACTATGTCACCTTCTAATTTTGTCCTTACTAACCCCGATCTATTCCATGAAACAATTAATTCTGGAGGCATGAATCTTATTCATGGAACGGAAATCGCTGTTGAGGATATGATTGAAAGGATGTCCGGGACTCTACCTGCTGGTGCTGAAAATTTTATACCGGGTAAAGACGTTGCGGTTACACCAGGAAAAGTGGTGTTTAGCAACCATCTTATTGAGTTAATTCAGTATGAACCGCAGACTAAGACTGTATTTAAAGAACCCATATTAATAATACCAGCCTGGATTATGAAATATTATATTCTTGATTTATCTCCTCATAATTCAATGGTGAATTGGCTCGTTGGTCAAGGGCATACGGTGTTTATAATCTCTTGGCGTAATCCAGATAGTAGTGATCGTGATTTAGGAATGGACGATTATTATCGACAAGGTGCCATGGCAGCACTTGATGCGGTTTGTACTATTCTGCCCAAAACAAAAATTAATCTGATGGGCTATTGTTTAGGCGGTACTCTGGCCATGATTACAGCGGCAGCAATGGCAAGAGATGGGGATAAGCGTTTAAATAGCCTCACTTTACTAGCAGCACAAGGGGATTTCACAGAAGCCGGTGAGTTGATGCTATTTGCCACTGAAAGTGAAATATCCTTCCTTAAAAGTATGATGTGGGAGCAGGGATACCTGGATACGAAACAAATGGCTGGCTCTTTTCAGATGCTCCGCACCTACGATCTTATCTGGTCTAAAATGATTCAAGACTACATGCATGGCATACATCGTGGCATGATTGATTTGCTTGCATGGAATGCGGATGCGACGCGTATGCCTTACAAAATGCATAGCGAATACCTTGAAAAGCTTTTCTTAAATAATGACTTTGCCGCTGGACGCTATTCCGTTGAAGGAACATCGGTAGCGCCAGAAAATATTCAGTTGCCAATTTTTGCTGTGAGTACGGAAAGTGATCATGTGGCTCCTTGGCAGTCTGTGTATAAAGTGCACTTGATGACTAAAGGCGATATCACTTTCGTATTGACCGGAGGTGGTCATAATGCGGGCATCGTGAGTGAACCTGGGCATCAAGGACGTTCTTACCACATCCATGAAAGTAAGTGTGGAGAAGCATATGTCGACCCCAACAATTGGTTAAATAGAGCTGAAAAAAAGGAAGACTCATGGTGGCTCAGCTGGAATGATTGGTTGGGGAAACAATCCACTGCAAAACGTGTTCCTTCATCTGCAATTGATCCATCATTGCCAGCTGCACCAGGAAATTATGTGATGCAAAAATAAAGGGAACAACATGGATAAGGAATTTCTTGAGAATGTCACCTTTGACGAACTCACTCTTGGCCGTCAGGCCAGTCTGGTGAAAACATTAACGCAAGATGATATTGATCTTTTTGCTGCTATGTCGGGTGATGTGAATCCTGCCCACATGGATCCCACTTTTGCCAAAAGTGATATTTTTCATGGCATTGTTGGCCATGGAATGTGGTCCGGATCGCTGATTTCAGCACTTCTTGGAACCATCTTACCGGGTCCAGGAACTATTTATCTGGAGCAGGATATTAAATTTAAAAAACCAGTACGCATTGGAGACACCATTACCATCACACTCATTGTGCGTGATAAACGTGCTGATAAAACCATTGTACTATTTGACTGTAAGGGTGTGAATCAGCGTGGCGAAATCGTGGTTGAGGGACTCGCCACTGTCCTTGCGCCAACCCAAAAAATAAGGGTAGAAAAAACGAACCTGCCGCATATTGAAATTCAAAACCATGATCGTTTTCAAGGCATCATTCAATCGTGCCGATGCATGGGGGCTCTTTGTACTGCAGTCGTCCACCCGGTAAAGGCCAATGTGCTGGAAGCGGTGGCTGATTCTGTAAAAGCAGGATTAATTGTTCCCATTTTGGTTGGTCCAGCATCGAAGATTAAAGCAGCGGCAAAGGATGCAGGAATTGATATCTCTCCATGGGAACTCATCGATACGGAGCATAGTGATGCTGCGGCGAGACGTGCCGTGGAGTTAGCGGCGACTGGAATAGTTGAGGCCATCATGAAAGGCTCTCTTACCACCCATGAGTTGTTAGCAGCCATTGTACCTACCACCTCCAACCTACGTACCCAATACCGTATCAGCCATGCCTATGTCATGGATGTGCCGTCCTATCATAAACCGCTTATTATCACGGATGCGGCGATTAATATTGCACCCAGTGCTGCGGAGAAAGCCGATATTTGTCAAAACGCGATTAATCTGTGGCGCGTATTACACGGTGAGGATAAAAAACCAAAAGTAGCAATCCTTGCGGCCATAGAGCTGGTTAATCCAAGGATGCAGGCAACTGTTGATGCAGCAATCTTGTGTAAAATGGCTGATCGCGGCCAAATCACCGATGGCATTCTTGACGGGCCACTGGCTTTTGATAATGCCATTAGCAAGCAGGCGGCAAGTGATAAGGGCATTGTATCAACGGTTGCGGGGGATGCTGATATTCTGCTCGTCCCTGAAATTGAGTCTGGCAATATTTTGGCAAAACAACTGACTTTTTTAGGACATGCAGATGCCGCCGGTATTGTTTTGGGCGCGCGCGTTCCAATTATTTTGGTTAGTCGGGCCGATTCACTGCGAACCAGGCTCCTATCTTGTGCCTTGGCAGTAAAAATGGCCGCGGCACGCAGGGCAGGAACAATTAAATGACCCATGAGACAGTAGGCAGCATTCTTGTGATTAATACGGGTTCTTCCAGCGTAAAATTTCAAGTATTCTCTAGAGAGTCAACGTTGCAACTCCTAACTAGAGGCAAAGTCTATGATTTAGGCAGTGCCCCTTTATTTACAGCAATAAATGAAACACTGGATGTTAAGGATAATCAAGCTAATAAAACTGCGTTACCGGCTGACTCTACCCATGAGGATGCTTTGCATTTTATTCTGCACTGGATTGAAGCACAAAATAAAGACTGGCAGGTTAACACAGTTGCTCATCGAATTGTCCATGGTGGCGATAAGTTCACAACCAGTGTGCCAATAACCCCAGAAGTGATTGCAAGTTTGGAGGAATTATGTCCTTTGGCACCTCTGCATCAGCCGCATAATCTCGCTGCAATTAAGATTATTAGCGCACTTAAGCCAGATGTCATACAAATCGCTTGTTTTGATACGGCCTTTCACGCCAATCACGAACCTTTATTCACCGAGTATGCCTTACCGCAAACACTACGCGATCAAGGCATTCGTCGTTATGGTTTTCATGGTCTTTCTTATGAATGGATTGCCTATACTTTGCGTCGAAACAAATCTGTATTAGCAAGAGGGCGGATAATAGCGGCGCATCTTGGTAATGGCGCAAGCCTCTGCGCCATGCACGATGGTGTCAGCATTGATACAACCATGGGCATGACAGCACTTGATGGCTTACCGATGGGTACGCGTTGTGGCAACCTCGATCCAGGCGCAGTGATTTATATGATTCGTGAACTTGGTCTATCTCCAGAGGAGCTTGAATCTATTCTTTATCATGAAGCGGGTCTTAAAGGCTTGTCTGATTGGACACAGGATGTCAG
The DNA here is from genome assembly GCF_000162755.2 of Legionella drancourtii LLAP12. Classification (GTDB taxonomy): domain Bacteria; phylum Pseudomonadota; class Gammaproteobacteria; order Legionellales; family Legionellaceae; genus Legionella; species Legionella drancourtii. The sequence goes on along the minus strand of NZ_JH413826.1, from coordinate 7,939 downwards.
TCTGTTGCAAGATAGTAATGAGCCAAAAGCGCGATTTGCACTTGATTATTTTTGTCTAAGAACAGCACAACTGATGGGTATGATGGCGGTAGCATTAGGTGGTGTTGATGGCATTGTGTTTACTGGTGGAATTGGTGAAAACTCAAGCCTAATACGCAACCATATTCTACACCATCTTGCCTTTTTAAGACCTTTTGAATCATGCATTATCTCGGCTAATGAAGAGCGGATAATGGCTATGCATACGATGTCTCTTCTCGAACACAATAAGGAAAAAAACAGATGACTCATTTAAAAGGACTTATTGTCGGCGTGGCGAATGAACGCTCAATCCAAGTACTCTATGTTGATAGCGGTTATAATATTCGAGATTAATTAACTAAGGGAGTGTGCATCATGTCCTCTGAACACCAACATCATCCGCAACAAAAGCCACAAGAAGAGAAACACTTTTGGCGTACTCCTCCTGGAATTATTGCACTCATTATCCTTGTGATTGTCGGCTATTACCTTATTGCTGAGCACGGGGCTCACATCGCAAGCTTCCTTGGTGCCTCGCCTTTTTTGCTTCTTCTCTTATTATGTCCATTGATGCATCTGTTTATGCATGGAGGACATGGAGGCAAGCATCATCACAAGTCTGATGAAGAGGATAATAATAATTCTTCTGAGAACAAGGAGTAACACAGATGGAACATGCATCTTATGCCTATGGCTTATGGTTATTGGTCATAGTCAATTCGGCTGTCTTCATTCTATTTGCTTACAGCTTCACCCAATTTAAAACAGGACGTGATTGGCGCACCTTTGGGGCTTTTTCTGCATTTGTGATTGCCTATTTTACTGAAATGTATGGATTTCCCTTAACCATCTACTTTCTGTCAGGATGGCTTACCAAATATTATCCTGGAGTTAATTTGTATGGACACGACAGCGGTCATTTACTCCATACCTTTTTAGGCTTGAAAGGGGACCCGCACTTTGATGTATTTCATATTCTGAGTATTGTGTTCATCCTTGGTGGCCTTTGGGTGATTGCTTCCGCATGGGGTACTCTTTATCGCGCCAAAAAAAAACAACAATTAGCTACAGCAAGACTTTATGCTAAAATCCGTCATCCGCAATATGATGGTTTTATCCTTGTAATGGTCGGTTTTTTATTGCAATGGCCAACCATCCTGACCTTAATAATGTTTCCTATCCTGGTCACTATGTATGTGAAACTGGCTCGTAAAGAAGAACAAGAGACTTTTAGAGAATTTGGAGAAGAATACAAACAGTATGCAAAGGTAACGCCTGCATTCATCCCTAAACTTTTTTAAATCGGATATCCGAATTCATCGTCAGAAACTCATTGAAATAAATTTCTGACGATGAAAATCAAAGGACATATCGGGTTAACCTGTATCAATGCCAGCCAATTCCTCCCGTATTGTGTCCTCCGTACCCGTTATTAGCAGTCTGAGAACTACTTTGTAAATTAGCGGTTGTTGTTGATGTGGCACAAGAGGTAAACAGTAGTGTTGAACCGATTAATACTATTAAAGCAATAACTGCTTTCAGTATGTTCTGAATATGCATATCGACGCTCCTTGCAATGAATAGAAGGATTGCTGTTGAATTAATATAAATCAGCAACTCTATAATTAGATGGTGCTCATTATTATAATAGCCCATTTCTTAATAGCGACATTATTTCAATTAAGTAATTGATAAAACCCCGAGACGGCGCTTGATATCTATTTTGAGTGAACAAGAGATACAAGCGAATCAGCAAATCACGTTCTTATTGGACATAGCCCAGGATACACAGTACTTATTTCAACCAAAAACGGCGGTAATTAATTACGAATTGTGGAAACATTTTAAGTACTGTATTCTGGCTTGAGAATCCGCAATAATAAAACGTGAAACAGTCTATAAATTGCAAAAAAACAGCTTAATTGCCCCTCGTTTTTATGTACTTCTCTTAGGATTAATTAATGAGATTATTTCTTTGAAGACGTGATGTTGTTACAACATCCCATTTGATGTGATTCGTATTGCCACTTCGATGAGTCTCTTTTTTTACGCAAGTATTAAGACCAATATGATTTGTATACTCTAACTGTCCGGAAATTTCTGGGGTTTGCGGCTAACCCCCAACCATATATTTTGCATCGAGTTTTTTATTGTCGTGCCATCATGTCCTTATACATATTCTGCATGTTTCCTATTTTATCCATAGATTTCTGCATCATGGGTACGGGTGTTTGAAGATAACCCTTAGACCAATACACAATGCCATAATAGCTAGTACATAATAGACTTAAAATTGCAACGATAACAATCAACCGACCAAAGAAATTTGCTAATGAAATACCTGTTCCTTCATTACGTGAAGCCCAGGCTATCAAAATTATACCCGCTGCTATAGCTACCAGAGCTAGCATCTGTCCAACATGAAATAGAAAGGCTTCGCCTTGAAGTATTGGCATCTCAAAATAACCTGCATACCAATACTTAACAGAATAAACGATACTGCATAATGTGCCTAAAATTGCAATAATCATAATTAACCAACCAAACACTTTGGCTAGTGCAATACTCTGCCCTTCATGGCGTAAAGACCAAACGATTAAACTAATACCAAGAGCAACTGCAATAAGCGCAATCATCATTGCACTATGAAATAAAAACATCATGATAGACCTCCTTTTGCGACCCTGAGTTAGCTATATTTCTTCTTTGATTATTATTGTTTTTTCCTGTTAATTAACTACTTTATTCATAATATTTATTAATATCAATACCAGTACGTCATACATCGGAACCACGAACAACAAGTACAGGGGTCGTTGCAATTCGGATGACATTCTCAGCTACACTACCTAAAAAAAGACGACTGAAACCGCGCCGACCATGAGTACCTATAACCAATAAATCAGCAGGCCAATCCTTTGCTTCTTCAATGATTACCTCAGCAACTCTTCCATGTGGTGGTTTTAATTCAATCATAGACGTCTCAAATTTAATTGACGATTGAGCGGCTATTATTTTTGCAGCATTATCTAAAATATTCTTTCCTTCTTTTCGCCAAAGGGCAATTAGTGAGAGATAATCAAAAGCTGGCCCACCATAGTAGATTAAACTTTCATCAATTACGTGGATAATTCTTAAATTAACGTTCTGGTCTTTTGTTAATTTAATGACCTCACCAACCAAATAGTCGGACACCTTACTCCCATCAAGTGCTAGCATAATTTTTTTATACATTCTAATGGCTCCCTGCTCAAACGATTTGTTATAACGCAACAAGCTAAGTATAGACCGTTTAATATACTATTAAGTCCAAATGTTGTGGACCAGGAGGCGTATTTTTATAAAAAAATAAATGGAATCATTTGGATTCCTAATAATACACTGAAACAAATTTGAAGCATCCTGCATACCACATTCTTCAGAGGCTTCGATCGGGCAATTAATGTATCAACAATCAAAAATAACAAAGAAGGACGTTATCTCATGTTCTGCATTGGATAAAATTATAAAAATGTCTTAAGGTATGTAGCATACGTGTTACATAACAATTTCATGGAACGTTTAAAAATAGGTGAATTGATGAAGAACAATCATACGGAATCAGAAAAACAGGGAAAGATACATGCTGGTTGTCATCATCAGGAGCATGATTCATATAAGCAAGATGCATCTACACCTAAAGCAGACGAGGCCGTTGTTTATACGTGTCCCATGCACTCGGAGATCCGGCAATCGACTCCAGGAAATTGCCCAATTTGTGGTATGGCGTTGGAGCGGGTCACTGGTGCGGAAAGTGAAGCGGCAAATCCTGAATACATCGACATGCGCCGCCGGTTTTGGGTGGCATTGATACTGACTTTGCCCGTGTTTGTTATAGAGATGAGTGGACATGGGCATGCAGGCATGGTATCCCCCAGAATGTCCACTTGGATTCAAATGGTTCTGGCAACTCCTGTGGTGCTTTGGGGCGGCTGGCCTTTTTTTCAACGCGGTTTTGAATCATTCAAAACTCGTCATCTGAACATGTTTACCTTGATTTCTATAGGGATTGGTGTGGCATGGATCTACAGCTTAGTAGCGACTCTGTTCCCCGGAATTTTCCCATCTGCTTTTCTTGACACGAACGGAGTGGTTGCTGTCTATTTTGAGGCGGCAGCGGTGATTACAACCTTAGTCTTGTTGGGTCAGGTGTTGGAGTTAAAAGCTCGAGAGCAAACCGGTAGTGCAATTCGTGCTTTGCTGAAATTGGCACCCGAAAATGCACTCCGAATTGCTGAGGATGGTAGTATCGATGAAATATCACTCGCTGAAGTTCGTCAAGGTGATTTGCTGCGCGTACGTCCAGGTGAGAAAATACCAGTTGATGGCGAAGTAGAAGAGGGCCATAGTAATGTAGACGAATCCATGGTCACTGGTGAGCCAATGCCGGTAGTCAAGGAAAAAGGTGCAAAAGTAATTGGTGCAACTATTAACCAGACGGGTAGCTTTGTCATGAAAGCATTGCATGTGGGCAGTGACACGATGCTTGCGCGCATTGTGCAAATGGTGAGTGATGCCCAACGTAGTCGTGCTCCTATTCAGCGGTTGGCCGATACGGTGGCTGGCTGGTTTGTGCCTGTGGTACTACTGATTGCAGTATTAGCTTTTATTGTATGGGCGATTTATGGCCCCCAACCGGCGTTCAGTTATGGTCTTATTGCCGCGGTCTCGGTGTTAATTATCGCATGTCCATGCGCATTAGGTTTGGCGACACCCATGTCGATTATGGTCGGAGTTGGTCAGGGAGCCAGGAGTGGAGTACTGATTAAAAATGCCGAAGCGCTGGAACTTATGGAAAAGGTGGACACCTTGGTCGTGGATAAAACGGGCACTCTAACAGAAGGCCGTCCAAAACTTACTCGTATTGTGACTACAGAGGGCTTCGGAGAAGATGAGATATTGGCGCTGGCTGCAGCGCTTGAACACAATAGTGAGCATCCGCTGGCAAATGCGATTATGGTAGCGGCGAAAGAAAAAAAGATAGCACTAGCTGTCGTTTCAAATTTCGATGCACCCACTGGAAAAGGAGTAACGGGCACAGTGAATGGTCGCCATGTCACCATCGGTAATTTCAGATTGATGCAAGAGCTTGGTGTTCAGGGTAATACCTTATCTAGTCAGGCAGAAGAGCTACGTGCTGAAGGTGCGACTGTGATGCACATGACAGTGGATGGTAAAGAAGCTGCTATTTTGGTGGTGGAAGACCCTATTAAAGCGAGCACCTTTGAGGCCATTCGTGAATTACAGGACGATGGAATCGAAATTTTCATGCTCACTGGCGATAGTAAAAAAACGGGAGAAGCGGTAGCAAAAAAACTTGGAATTAAACAGGTGGTAACTGACGTTATGCCTGAAGATAAGAGTCGTATTATTGGTGAATTGAAAGAGAAAGGCCGTGTTGTCGCTATGGCAGGAGATGGAGTCAATGATGCACCGGCACTTGCAAAAGCCGATATTGGTATTGCCATGGGCACCGGTACTGATGTGGCAATCGAAAGTGCTGGTATTACCTTATTACGCGGGGATTTAAGTGGCATTGTTAAAGCGCGCCACCTGTCCGAAGCAACGATGAGCAATATACGTCAAAATCTGTTTTTTGCATTTATTTATAATATGCTCGGTGTGCCAGTAGCAGCGGGTGTGTTGTATCCAATGACTGGGCTTCTTTTAAGTCCCATTATTGCTGCTGCTGCTATGTCACTCAGTTCTGTTTCGGTAATTGTGAATGCTTTGAGATTGCGATGGAAGAATTTATGAGCGAGTTTGGGACGAAACAATGGTGATATTGGTTATGGGTTGAGTGCGGCTACTCCCTCGTTAGATTTGAATACACCCTATCAAAAATAAATGTTTGGTTAAATTAAATAGAATATAGGCCCTTAGATTTTTTTATTAAGGACTCACGAATTAAAGAACAGACTCTTGACACAATCAGCTGTAAAGCATGAAACTGTTATAGTAACGCTTAATTGATGAGGAAAAAAGTAAATGACTGATAAAATACCAGGGAAAGTAAAATGGTTTAATGAAGGAAAAGGCTTTGGTTTTATTGAAAGCAGTGGCAAGGATTATTTTGTTCATTTTAGTGCGATACAAAGTAACGGTTTTAAGACTCTTCCTGAAGGAGCAAAGGTGTTATTTAAAATGAGCAAAGGACAGAAAGGGCTACAGGCAGAAGAAGTTGAACTTATTTAAATAGTACTATACGCAATTTGTTTTAACCAGAAAAATCATGAGAATAACAAAAAATCAGAGTGCTGTTTCTGATGCGCTGTTAAATTCAAGGAGGAAAGAATATATGGGTAAACGGATTGCACTAGTCACAGGTGGTACAGTGGGTCCTGGGTGAGTAGAATGGCCAGATCGCTCTGACCATTCTACTCACCCAGGACCCGTAGTTGGGGAAATTAATCGAAAGTGCCTCATCTATAATCTCTCCTGATAAAACAAGCTATAAATACACTTGGATTGTAATAACATAAATTGAAATAAGATCTGCAAAAATTTAATACGGTGTTATAAAATATTTTTTCCTTAATAAGTTTAAATCAAATAGGCATTCCATAGCCATCTTCCGACTATTCCTAGAATGAACAGCCACAATAGAACAATAATCACGGCAAATCCCCAGCTTTTTGGCAATGATTCGCCCTTATTGATAGCTATTGCAGCGCGATTAATACAGTCATCCCAAATGTCTTTAGGTATTAATTTAATCGTGAGGTATATACCTAGCGGTATAAATAATAGATCATCCAGAAAACCTAAAATTGGGATGAAATCAGGAATAAGGTCTATGGGGCTTAATGCGTAAGCTAAGGTGATAAACACCACTAATTTTGCTTTCCAGCTAACTCTGGGATCACCTTTAGCAAAATACAACACCCAAAGATATTTCTTTATGGATAAGGAAATTTTTTTTAGTGCGTTCATACTCAGTGGCCTTGTTATAGTCCTGAAAGAACGTCTCGCGAAAGACATGTTTGAAGTACAGGTCAAAAAATACGGCAACTTTGTAAAGAACCTTCTAGGATTAGAAAGTTCCGAAGCACTTCCGAAGCACTTCCGAAGCACTTCCGAAGCCTACTATTTCTTAATAAGGATCCATTTTCTATTCGTCGTTGCGCCTTCTGCTCTTACAATTTCTTTCTTACTAAGAGTTTTAAGCTCATCTCTTAGCCACCGCTCTGTTGGTGGGTTGGTTAAGTTATCTCGTAACATTTTTGTTGTTAATCCACCTTGTGTACCCAAAATATTAATAATTTCTATTTGTCTTGGGGATAAATCTTGTTCGATTACTTGAGATTCCTTTCGAGCTCCGATGGGTTCTTTAAAAAAGAATTTTATTTGAAAGCCATCGCCTTCCTCAGAAAATACTGGTTCAGGTAAAGCTTGTTCTGCACAAAGTCGTAAAATACGCCTCGTACCACCACCAAATCGGTCAATAAATTTACGAGCATGAAATACTTGCGCAATTCGCTCGTTACGGCGTCGAGAAGGATGTTTAACACGAAGTTGATCAATGGTTAAACCACCATAAAGGTGGCCAATATTATGAATTTCAAGAGAGTCATTAAAAATATACAATGAGATATCCCCAGCACGGCTAGAATAATCCCTGTGACAGATAGCATTGATAATGGCTTCCCGAATAGCTAGTGGTGGTAATGCCATTTCGTCAATTCTTTCCAATTGAGAGGAATCATAGCGACTTGATATGGGTAAATGACGTCTAACAAAATCCACCGCCTCATTTAAAATTTGAAATGCATTGCCTCGCAATTGTTTGCTATCAATTACATCATCCATTGTTTCATCAACAAAACGGCCCATTCTGATAAAACATTGAGAAAAATCAGCAGGCATTTTCTTGGCATAA
>NZ_JH413825.1:14826-16809 GCF_000162755.2 Legionella drancourtii LLAP12 | reverse complement strand
CCTGTAATTAAAAGCATGACAAAAGAATTATACATACTAATTTGGTTTCCCTTATTAGCTCTTTTTGTCTAATTTAAGTATAGAATATAAATATTAAATAGCCATAAAAATATTATCCATTAATATTAATTTTAAATAAAAACAGCCGGGGACTTAGATAAATTCCATTGCAAATGCGTTAAAAATAAACAGAATATCTTGTCTATAACCAAGAAAAATACTATTGTTTCATCAAACAAAGTCCAATTATTATTAGCAGAAAAAAGGAATAGGCCTCTTTCTTTTTGCAATACACAACCAAGATTAAATCCATGTTTCTCTTGATGAGCAATCGTATTTTCTAGGCAGGTCATTACTTCAGTTCAAGTTTACCAGTAAAGGTCGATTTTTTTTTCTAGAAATAATTTTTGACATGCATTTACTACCTCGGGGTCGAACAGAACGCCACTAAATTTTTGAATTTGGTCTAAGGCTGCGTTTATCCCTAGCGCAGGTCGATATGGTCGATGAGATGACATTGAATCTACCGTATCCGCAACAGCTATTATTTTTGCCTCAAGTGTAATCTGGTCACCTTTAAGTCCACGTGGATATCCGCTTCCATCTAATCGCTCATGATGTTGCCAAACAATTTCTGCGATGGGCCAGGGGAAATGGATGCCTTTTAAAATATCATACCCAGCTTTACAATGAGTTTTAATCAATTCAAACTCAAGTTCACTCAATTTAGTAGGTTTTGTAAGTATCTCGAAGGGGATGCCAATTTTTCCTATGTCATGAACTTGAGCAGCAAGTTCTATACATTGAATCTGCTCAGAAGACAAATTCAACTCTTGTGCGATAGCTTTTGCTAAATAGGCGACTTTATTCTGATGGCCAGCTGTATATGCATCCCTGAGCTCAAGTGCCGTTGATATTGCAGCAACGAGCTCCTTAAACCCCCGCTGAAGATTCAATGCATAATCACTGTGCTCTTGCATAAGGTGCATCTGCTCTGTAATGTCTTCAGCCACTCCCGCACTACGATATAATTGATTAGACTTATTATAAATAGGAAACATTCGGACATGAATCCAGCGCACCGAACCATCTTTGAGACGGATGCGATAACGAGTATCAACAACTCCAGTTTTCATCTGCTGTTGATATAGGGGCATAATACGTTCACGATCATCTGGATGAATAGATGTCATCCAAGAAGCTGGATCTGCTAGAAGACTGGCAAGGGGTTGGTTCCAGATTTTTTCATAAGCTGGACTTATATACAAAAAATTACCTGTGCTTAAGTCAATAAGAAAAAAAACATCTCGAATTTGCTCTGCAATTTGACGAAATCGTTCTTCATTATTATCTAATTGCTCTGATATGTCTTTTTGTAGCCTTTCTTCACGAACAATACCTTGTATACATCCATTATCCATAATTTTAAGATTAATTTGAGCGTAAAATGAACTCCCATCTCTTCGTTTTACCGAACGTTCCACAATAGTCGTTTCTTGCATATGCAATTTTTTGATACGTTCCGCCAAAAGATCTAATTCTGATTCAAGATATGTATCTCGAATATTCATTTGCAGCAGCTCATCACGACTGTATCCTAATGTTTGGCAAAAATGATTATTTACCAATATGAAATTGCCTTCAGAATTGAACAGATACATACCATCAGGAGCATGTTCAAAAATAGAACGATAGCTCTCAGGGGGTTCTCTTTTACTCATATATATAATTCCTACAATCACCAGATTAATAAAGAATTTATATTAAGTATCGGAGAGTTTTTTGATAAAAACTAGGGGCTGTTGATATTTCGCTAGATTGAGAAAAAAATTGGTTTATTTTTAAATATAAAAGCGGGGCATACATCAAGGCCGAAAGATGAGATAGTCTGTTCTTACAAATAAAAAAGGGTTGAATGGATCTTCGCCTACGCCGAGACGAAAAATAAACCACTAGGGGCTGTTGACATTTCGCTAGATTGAG
>NZ_JH413825.1:0-14424 GCF_000162755.2 Legionella drancourtii LLAP12 | reverse complement strand
AGAAAATCGACTCATTCTGGCCAAGATAGTAGAAATGTCAACAGCCCCTAGTCAATTGATTATATTTAATATTTTACTTAAGTGGGTGCCATTGGGGGCAGAGCTTTACTTTTGCATTTCAAACATTAATTAACTTTGTTTGCCAATTTCAAGCTCTGATCCGATAGCGGAAATACTACTATACTAAATTTAAAACAGATAACCTATTTTCAAATCGCTCCTCTGCTTCTTTTTTAATAGTCTCTATTGCCTTTTTGGATTTAAATAATGAAGAAAGACCAGAAGTATGACCCATAATTCGGTTTTGAATTCTTTGATTCGCTAATTTGCAAATTGTTTGTGTCTCTTGAACTGAACCACCTGTTATAAATGATAAAATATGAAAATAAGTATCAGAGCTCAATTGATTATCCATAACTAGTTTTTGGCCTTGAAATAAAAAAATTTTTGCAGTGCCCAGATTTAAATAACCACAGGCTTCATTAAACGTAAAATTATCTTGTTGCATGAGTTCATTTATTTTTCTCGATTTCCATAAATATTCCTTAACGTTCTGATGATCTGCTATAGATTTAAATAAAGTAGTTCGCAAAGATTTTTTATCGGTCAAGCTCATTAAGTAAAAAAGGTGTTTCGAGTTAAGATAACCGCCGTCTACATAGCCAGTATATGCGAAATAAATACCATGGCTATCAAGCTTCTTCATTTCATTATTCACCTGAGCAAAATGGCCACCTTTGGCATAACCATATACAGCACAAAATCGATCTTTATAGCCATGAACCAGCTGAGAGACCCAATGAGCACATCCTCTTTGTGCTAATCCCTTTATAATATAAGATCGAACTGTGTCTTGAGCGCAAAATGGCTTAACTTGATCAATATGACCACCTTGAGCATAGCCACCGATGCTTAAATTCTTATCAGCCCCCAACGCAATGAGTTGATTCACGCGTTCTATGTCGCATCTCAATGCATAACCTGATAGAGCAGAATTTTGTTTTGCCCCTTGATCGAGTAAGTGCCTCACGAGCTCTGTATGACCCCCACAAGCATAATGGTGCACAGCAATATTTTTGTTTGCCCCCTGCTGAATTAGCTTATCAACTTGTTCTCTGTCACCTCTAATTGCATAGCCCGCTACAGCATGATCATGACTAGCACCTTGTTCCATCAATTCATTTACTTGCTCAATATAACCTTTTTGCGCATAACCATAAACTGCTTGATTTATACACGCACCGAACTTTAGTTGTTGTTTAACCAGTAAAAAATGCCCGCCCATTGCATATCCCTCAACAGCATGGTTTCGGCTTACATTAAATGTATCAATTAAAAAATTAACTGCGTCATCATTTCCTTCTTGTGCTAAGAGCATAATGGCATTATGGTTTCCTTCAAAAATACCTAGGCAATTCCCTTTTTTTACTATTTCAATTAATTTGGTTTTATCTTTCTTTTTAGCCAAATGATAAATTTCATCAGCCGTAGTTTCTTTTTTAAATTGCATTTCTCTAAATGATGCTTTTACAATCCAGTTATTGCTCATAAACTTACTCCCTTTGTTTCATGATTAATCTCATTATGCGGTATTTACTAAAGCACTTAAAACACTGGTCACATTATAATCAATGAACACACTTTATGTCCAATAAAAACACACATTAACCACTATTTAATAAGAATGTTGTTGCGTAAATTTATGACATTGGTTTATTTTACAACAAGATAGCAATATCATTATTTTTGCTAACGTGTGTTTTTATCTCTCTTTCTTTTCTTATTCATACCCAATAAACAAAACGGAAAACACCGCCTAGTCTGCTTGTGTTCAGCAACAACGTTATAAAAAGAGCTTTTTACTCACAGGCTTGCATGGCATTGGTAAATCAGGCTATAGAACTATTTTGATTGAAAATTAATGAGACTTATTAAAGGAAAAACGGCGCAGAAAAGATATTACGATGATAACCTGAAAGGCTTCAGCATACGTGTGACTTCTGCAGGCGCAAAAGCATTTTTTGTTGAAAAATTCGGCCCCTGAAACACCTTGGCGTACCTTCATAAAAGAGCTGATTTATTTTAATAGAAAGTTGGGGCTTGGTCTTTTATTAGTAAGTGCCTTTATACAACTTGGAGCTATCTGGGTATAAGTTTAACCCCAAATTATCGTTTAACAGTTTAATTTCAATGCGCTCTTTCCCACCCCCGATATTTACTCTTTTAAGAGTAATAAAACCAACCTCTGAAGTACTTTTAACATGAGTACCCCCACAAGCAACTTTTGAAAATCCTTCGATTTCCCAAAAACGTCTTTGATTCTGGAGGTCACTAAATCCTGTTTTAATCTTTAGATCTTGTTGTATGATCTTATGGTAATCACTCAGCATACTTTCAAATAAGAAAGAAATATTTTTATCACAGAAAAAATCTATTCGTGCTTTGAATTCCGCTATATGTGCCCCTATTTTTTCAAGCTTAAGTTCTTGTGTTACGAGTTCAAGAATCAATTCAGCAGCAAAATGTAAACGCATAAGCCTATATCGCCGAGGCCAATCAATTTTCATTGTCACTACATCGCCAGGCTTAAGATTATGCTCATCTTGGAGTACATAATAAATAAGATTGTCCTCTATCTTAGAATCAATAACAGGAAATCCATTAACATAAGCATGATCACTTTCCTGTCCTCCTGAAAAAGAAAACACGATTGTTTCTTCGAATAAAACATAATTATTATCAACTGAAACCACACGAGTTTCTAAATTAGATTGATAAGGATTATCCCAAAATATTTTTCGCATGATGTCCCTACTTGATAGTAATGATTTTGCCGTGAGTTAATGATTCAATGTCGCTGGAATTCAAGCTAAAAACAGCATTAGGCGTACCAGCAGCCGCCCAAAGAACCTTATGTTGCAGTAAGTCTTCATCAATGAAAATATGGGTAATCGTTTGTTTATGCCCTATAGGAGGAACACCGCCAATAGCAAAGCCCGTTATATCACGCGTAAAATGAGCATCTGCTTTAACTATTTTTTCGCCTACCCATTGCTCAATAATTTTCTCATTCACCCGGTTGATACCACTTGCCAATACTAAAACAGGCTGATTTGTTTTTGCAGAACAAAATAGCAAGGATTTCATAATTTGTGCTACGTCACACCCTATAGTGTTTGCAGCGTCATTCGCAGTACGGGTACTGGCAGAAAGCTCAAGCACTTCAAAAGCCAAGCCTTTCTTAGCCAGAGCTTGTTGTACGCTTTGAGCGCTTTTGCTTAATATCTTATTTTCATCAGACATGATTTCCTCCTTATCGCCACAAAGAACATTTTTTGGTGAGCTCAGTAGCCTTTGTCCAATCACCAAATAAGACAATGCCATAATAAATAAGATTTTCTTCTTTTGTCTGGAGGGTTCTTTCAATACTCTTATTAAGTACTGCAACTAATTTGTTTTGGAACTCGACAGACATCTTTCATTCCTTAGTTTAACAATTTACATTATGTGCGTTATAACGCATAATAGCCCATATTGTCATTGTGCGCCATAACGCACAATAACTTAGATGGATTATTGTGGAAAATATATACAAACATATCGCAGTGACTTTAAAAGATTTACGTCAAAAAAAGGCTGGAGCTTGGACAAAGCAGCCCTTGCTACCGGGGTAAGCAAAGCTATGCTTGGACAAATAGAGCGGGAAGAATCAAGCCCAACCATTACTACTTTATGGAAAATAGCAACTGGTTTTGAAGCTTCCTTCTCTTCGTTTATTGAAGAAATAGACTCAACATCTAGTGAAGCAATGTATCGTAGAGGGCAAGTACAAACTATTCATCCTGACGATAAAAAAATCCGAGTTCTACCTCTTTTCCCTTTTGAGCCTCAATTAAATTTTGAACTATTTGTTATTGAATTGTTACCAGGCTGTGAGCATTTATCACCTTCTCATAAAGATGGGGTGGTTGAGCATGTGGTGGTGGTTCAAGGTAGCATGGAAGTTTTAGTGGATGGGGAATGGCAAAAACTCTCAAATGGTGAGGGTATTCGATTTAGTGCTAACCAACCTCATGGCTACCGAAATCTTATGCCTGAAACAGCCGCATTTCATGATATTATCCACTATCCGGAAGCAAGTTAACTTTCATTTTACAGTGCATGAATTGAGGCGTACTTTTATTACCATTGCTGAAAGTCTAGATATTCCTGCTTATGTGTTAAAGCGTTTAATGAATCACAAGATGAGTAATGATGTTACTGCTGGATACATTATTGTTGATGTTGAGCGGTTAAGAAAACCCATGCAGCTTATTACTGATTATATTCTAAAATGCATGGAAGTGATTGAGTCTGCGGACGTAATCAATATTCAAACTGCAAGTAAAGATCAGATAAAAAAACCACTCTGATTTTGGACCGCAGTGCGGTCCGAATTGAGAATAAATCCATAACAAAGTATTTGGGATTCGGAACGCATTGCGTTACCTTCACAACTAGAATTATTTTCTATCGCCCACTCATAACCTGCATAATGCCCACCACCTTCATCATATGGGTTTTCTGGTTCTATACAAGTTTGGAATTTGAATTTTGGATTTTGGCTGAGAATCTGAGTCGGAGCAGCCAGTAAAAGTAAAGGCAATAGAGGTAGTGATTAAGGCCGCTAAAATTATTTGTTGATTTTTTGCTTTCATGGCCAAATTTTAATCACTTAAAAATTAAAAGTCAATTTTATTTGTTTAATCATTTTCACATTTTGAAAAAGTAGCTTAATTGAATAGGGGCTAAATTAGCTTGAATGAGTAGTGTTGTGAATATCTTCAGGATTCAAGTTGAGATGTTGGAATACAAGTTAGTGTTTATCTTAACGTCACTGCCTTTACCAGCAGTGACGCATGAACATTCGCCTTCTTTAGCCCTTCCATACCAAGCATCAAAAAGCCATTTGACCTGACTCACTGGATAAGATAGGACAATATATTCCCTGTAATGCTCTTGGCTCCAGATCTTTAAGACTAGAAGGGACGGAGCCCTAGATGATCTTTTTTCAGCTCCTGCTTCAACCACACTGTATGATACAATTTATTCAAAGCACTATATTCCAATCATCTAATGAAAATATAGTCCTAAGGGTATAACCGGAATGCACAAGAATGAGTACTGAATCTCAGCGATCTGAAAAATATACTATTGTCTCTAACGCATTAGCGTGTATGAGCAATCAACAATTACATCAAGTCCTGTCCACCGAGAAAGAGATGCATACTGGTATTGGAGGTACTTCTGTTCAAATAAACATTGAAAATATCCCTGTTTTTGTAAAAAAGGTCCCAATTACTGAATTTGAACTAAAACGAGATAACTTCATGTCAACAGCTAATATTTTTAAATTACCGATGTGCTATCAATATGGTATTGGATCAGCGGGTTTTAGCGCTTGGCGTGAGCTTGCAGCACACATCATGACAACGAATTGGGTGATCAGTGGTCAATGCCCCAATTTCCCAGTGATGTATAGCTGGCGAATTATTCCTAACTCTTCGAGTAAAACAGATCTTTCCTATTGGGAATCTACAGAGAAATATTTAGATTATTGGGAAAATAACCAAAACATCAAAGAGCGTGTACATGGTCTGAATAGTTCCAACTCTAGTGTTTTATTATTTCTTGAGCATTTCCCAAAAAACTTACACCAACATTTAAAATGTAATATTATCATCAAGTATCACTGAATTAGATTCAATCAAATTTTTTAAAAAATTAAATAAATCATTTGAAGGGACTTTAGAGTTTATGCATGAAAATGGTTTTCTTCATATGGATGCTCATTTTCATAACATTTTAGCTGATGAGGGTGACATTTACCTCAGTGATTTTGGTTTAGCACTGTCAAAGAAATTTGATTTATCAATGACAGAACATAATTTTGTAAAAGACCATGAAAATTATGATAGATGTAGTTATTCAGTCAATTTGCTACATGGCATCCTAACAACCTATGCAGGAAAGGATCACTGGGAAAAGACATTAAGTGATTACTTAGCAAATAAACATTCAATTAAATTGCCCGATAAAATAAATGAAATACTATTTAAAAATGCCCCTATTGCAGAAAAAATGCATACATTTTATAAAGAAATTCAGAAAGATAAGTCAACTCCGTTTCCATCAAATCATATGAATGGGATGCTCGAAACAGTGCGGCAGGAAAATTTTTATGATTCAAATTGAAAAAATAACGGGTGAACTAGCCCAAGCCTTGTGTCAAACATTTACACAGGAATTACCTGAGTACTTCGGATTACCAGAAGCAAATGAGCATTACACAATAGGCGTGGCAAAACGTATAAATTTTGCTGCAAAAAAAGATGATAACTACATTGGTCTTATTTCAATTGATTTCCCTTATTCGAACAATGCCAATATTTACTGGATGGCTGTAAAACCTAGTTTTCACCGTCAAGGTATTGGAAAACAATTAATCGATACAGCTTGTCATTTTGCTATAACACAAACAGCAAAAACCATAACCGTTGAAACTCTAAGCCCTTCTGAATCAGAAGAGAATTATCTTAAAACGTATCTGTTCTATCAGTCGGTTGGTTTTAAAGCTCTTTTTGATTTAAAACCCGCCGGATATGAGTGGAATATGGCCTATATGATGAAACAGCTTGAACCTTTAGCAATAAACCAACAGGCAATTGTTATCAAAGCGCTGGCGTTATCTGATACCCCCTTTCTGGTCGATGCTTTTCAAAAAGCAAATTGGCAAAAACCTGCGTCGTTATTTGAAAAGTATTACCAAGAACAACAACAGGCTGAACGAGTCATATGGTTGGCTTATTTTCAAGATCAAATCGCTGGCTATGTTACGCTAAAATGGGCATCACTCTATGAACCCTTTGCTCATAAAAAAATCCCGGAAATTATGGACTTAAATGTATTACCTTCTTTTCGAAAATTTGGGATAGGAAGTACCTTACTAACAGTCGCTGAAGAAAAAGTAGCAAGTCAATACTCTCATGTTGGTCTTGGCGTTGGCTTATATGGTGGACAAGATGGGGGCTATGGACAGGCGCAAAGACTCTACATCAAACGCGGCTATATTCCTGATGGGTTAGGAGTCACTTATGACTATAAACCAGTTGATCCAGGAAAAATGGTTTGTTTGGATGATGATTTGATATTATGGTTTACCAAAAAAGTGAAATAATAAAATGAAATTTCCCTATCAGCTCATCGAATTAACCCATACTTTAGATGAAAAAAGCCCTTCTTGGGAGGAAAACTGTGGCTTTTCTTCATCAATAGTATTGGATTATGCTGACTGTACAGAAACCACTTTTCGCGTGCAACATTTCACAATGCCAGCAGGAATGGGAACACATATGGATGCCCCTGCGCATTGTTGTCCTGATGGACTATCTATAGACCAAATTCCTATAGATCAATTAGTCGCTCCTTGTGTGGTGATTGATGTATCTCAAAAAGCACATGAACTTTACAGCGTGGCACCTCAAGATATCGCTGATTTTGAAAAAAAGCATGGCCTTATTCAACCTGATTCATTTGTCATCATCAAAACAAGCTGGGCACGTTTCTGGGATAACCCCATCCAATATCGTAACAACTATAATTTCCCCTCTGTCTCGGCTGAAACAGCCACCTTGCTGGTGTCACGGGGGATTGTAGGTTTAGGCATAGATACCTTATCACCTGACAGGCCAGTTGATGGTTATCCTGTGCATCGCATCTTGTTAAACTCTGGACGATACATCGTGGAAAACATTGCCAATAGTGAACAATTACCCTCTACAGGTAGTTTTGTCATGGCCTTCCCACTGAAAATCAAACAAGCAACCGAAGCACCCATGCGTTTAATTGGATTATTGCCATGAACTCTCCTAATGAACAACTAGAAAACAATTCTGATGCGCAACAAATCAGTGAATGTATTGATTTAGTCACTAAAATTTTAAGTGACAATCTTTTGGGCGTTTATCTCTATGGTTCAGCCCTTGTTGGTGGTTTACAAAAATACAGTGATATTGACTTATTCGTTGTAACCAATCATGCCACAACTTTGAGTGAAAAAAATGAATTGACGAAACACCTGCTTCACATATCAGGCCTTTATATGAAAAGCGCAAAACGGCCTATAGAAATGACTGTTGTTGAAAAAGGAGCGGTTAATCCCTGGCACTACCCCCCGCGTTTTGATTTTCAATATGGCGAATGGTTAAGAGCTTCTTTTGAAATCGGCGATATTGAATCACAGGATCACGAAATGCCCGATCTTGCTTTGATTATCACTCAGGTTTTATTGAAGAGTCAGACCTTGTTTGGGGAGCCTCCACAAAAAGTTTTAGCGCCAGTTCCCTACTCTGATTTTATTAAAGCCATGCTTCAGGATGTAGATAGACTTATTGCTGATATCAAGGATGATACTCGAAATGTACTACTCACCCTGGCAAGAATTTGGAGTACTTTAGATACCAATACCATTCGTTCCAAGCCAGATGCAGCAGATTGGGCAATAGAACGGCTACCAGAGATTCACCAAGTAGTCATGAAGAGAGCTAAATCCATCTGCATCGGCGATGAAAATGAATATTGGGAAGATATCAAAGCATCGTTAGAACCTTGTGCAGATTGGATACTACAGAAAATTAACACAATCAAATTATTCATAAATCCAAACAAAATAGCCTACTAAGGTGAGCGAATGAAAGAACTTACTTTTTTTAAGGGTTATCAACAAGATGAGCAAAAGCGCGCCGCGTTTAATCACCTTGCAGTTAAAACCTTTGATTTATCGTTTGAAGAATGGTACCAATCCGGCTATTGGCGAGATAAATACATCCCCTATACCTTGTTCGATGGGGAGCAAGCCGTTGCCAATGTTTCAGTAAATATTATGGATTTTAGCATCTTTGGCCATCAACAAAGAACCATCCAGATTGGCACTGTGATGACAGAGGAAGCCTACAGAAATCAAGGTTTAAGTAGAAAGCTCTTGGAAAAGGTCTTTGAAGATTGGAAAGCAAATAGCCATCTGATTTATCTTTTTGCTAATTCAACCGTATGGGGCTTCTATCCTAAACTTGGATTTAAGTCAGTTAAAGAGTATCAATACCAACGCACAATAACACCTACAACTCATGCTAACTTTGTTAAATTAGATATGGATAACAAAGAAAACAGGGAAAAACTTCATGATTATGCGCAAAACACCTGTCCACTAGGCAAGATTTCCATGCAAGAAAATGCCGATTTGGTCATGTTTTACGGCATCACGGTATATAAAGATAATGTCTTCTATCTCCCTGAATTGGATGCCATCATCATTGCCGAAATGAATGGACGACAACTCCATTTATTTGACGTGTTTAGCAAAAAAGAGCTAAATTTAAACGATGTTATCCATGCTTTGAGTGATGAATCCATAGATACTGTGCGACTTGGTTTTGTTCCCAAGGATTGTTCATCCTATGAGATAATTCCTATCGATGAAAAAGAAAAGGATGAAATGCTTTTTCTTGAGGCAGACAAGACCGCTTTATTCGATGAAAATCAGTTGATGTTTCCACTATTGTCTCACGCATAGTTAATAGGTTTTAAGTATGGATGAACATAACACTTTGATTCTGTTAAATGAACTATCAGATAAAATAAATAACCTATATGGCTTTGTCAAAATTGCTGGTGAAAATTTTGGAGAACCGGCAATAAACTCCGGTCCATGTGGCCCTTTTGCTAATGCCTTTTATACGATTTGGAATCAAAAATTTACTGAAAAAGTAAATATTGCCTTTATCATGGTAAAAAATTCTGATGAATGTTGGCATGTATTAATTAGATTACCGAACGGGTTTCTTTTTGACGGCGGTATTGGCGTTCATTCCGATGATAGATGGGATAAGGACAAATTTGATATAGTTGATATGTTCCAATATGACCTGCAACTATTAGAAAAACATTCCGGTGGTTTGAATAGAAAGTATCCTCGATATTGCCCCAATTTTTCTATTAATGAAGTCACCCATTTAATAACCAATTACCTCAATTTGATTGAAGAGTAAATGAATATGCAACTATTGATAGATAAGCTGCAACTTGGTGAGCTAACAGCACAGCCAGAATTACTCAAAGGCGGTGCACTTCATACCATGGTTAAAATAGAAACCAGCAACGGCGCCTTAGCCATTAAACGATTAAATCCGCATATTACCGCTAAGCGTCATTTTAAAAACGCCTATGAGCGCTCCGAGCAGATTGCTAATGAGATGGCTAAAAATGCTATACCTGCGGTTAAGGCTTTATCTTTTAATAATGAGTATGTTATTAACGTCAATAAAGATCATTATATAATTTATCCGTATATCGACGGTCATTTACTGGATGAGTCTAAGTTAACGCTTGAGCATGTGCGCTCTATTGGCGAATTGTATTCGTTAATTCATTCAGCCAATATCCACCATGCTGAGACAGATGAAGCCCAGTACGATTACTTTGACGATGCACACTGGGTAAAACTGATTGAGCACTCCAAACACTCTGATTTAATAGCGCTATTACCAGTAATTTTAAGTTGGAATCAAGCCTATTTTCAGACAATCCCAGTCATCAAACAAGAATCAATTATTACACATAGAGACATGCACATTCAAAATGTGCTTTGGGATAGCCAAAGCAAACCGCATATTATTGACTGGGAAAGCGCTGGTTTAATGAATCCTATGTTAGAAATAATAGGATATGGGTTGGAATGGAGTGGCATTATTTTATATAAGAAAGTAAATACCCCCTTTTTGAAGAAACTGATCACCACATACCATCAACATACTTCTAAAACATGGATAACATCTCCCCATCAAGCATTTACAGGATGGCTAGGACATTGTGTATTGGCATGGACTGAATTTAACATACATCGCATGCTTGGCGAGGTTTCTTCTGATGGAGCTGAAATATTAAAAGGACGTGAAATTATCGAAGAAAAAATGATACCTTGTATACAATATATTCGGTCAGAAGAAGCGTTTCTAAAGTCATTGTTAGAAACATTATTTTCAACTAGAGAATGAATATTCATTTTCGATGGAGGATTGCAGCAATGATGGATGATCCACAATATACTAACGACTTGACTGTTGAAATGGTATAAGCACTTGAAGAACGATAACGCAGCGATTCAATGGGCAGTAAATTATCTGAAATCTCATCATTGCAGATTGATTGCTATTCAAAAAATAGTTGAACCAGCACATTCGATAGTGAATAAAATAAACACATCTCAAGGCGTCTTCTACTTAAAGCAAACTCCACCCGCGCTATTTCTTGAGCCTGATACAATATCCCTGTTTCAAGCTCACGGATGTCAACATATCCCAACCGTCATTGCAAAAAATGACAGCTATCATTCCTTTTTGACAACCGCATGTGGCGATCTCACTTTACGTGCACTGTTTTCAATAAGCAGCGTTGATACGGATTTATTGGGACAAGGCATCAGTCATTATACATCTATTCAAAGAAATTTAGAGAATGATGCACCTAAGCTAATCACCTTTGGCCTCCCCGATTGGCGGCTTGATAAATTTCCTTTGTTATACCGCGCGCTTATACAAGAAACCAATCATTTGATTGCTGATGGTCTAACGTCTGAAGAAATCACAGCCCTTAATCATGCTTATGATTTTTGTGTAGAACAATGTGAACGGCTATCAAAGTACAAGATCCCTGAAACCATCAACCATTGTGATTTTCAAGATAACAATATGCTGCTTTCCAAAGTATCCGGAGAGATAAGCATCATCGATTGGGGAGAAACTGTGATTAGCCACCCATTTTTCTCGCTTAATACTTGCTTATGGAATCTGACTTATTTCCACAATATGAAGCCAAATGACATGCAGTATCAAGCACTGCAACAAATCTGCATTTCGCCCTGGTTAGGCAACCATGAAAAACGCGATCTGATAACGGCTTTTAACATCGCCAATGAGCTTTTGGGTGTTTTCGCTGCCTTAGGGTACAAGTTCATGTATGAGGCAACGGCCAACCAATCAAAAACCGTCCAAGACGAACATCCTGGCTCGATAGCAGGTTGTTTAAGAAGCTTCTTGCAGCAGGCAAACAAATAGCTAGTATACCTCATGTTTTCTGCGTCACTGCAAATTTCCCAGCAGTGACGCAGAAAAATCATCTTGATTTTACCTCGTAAAATCAACACATTTTAGAATTTTGTCCGATCCCGCCAATCGGGATTGGACAAAATGCGTTCCAAAATCCCTTGCGAAGCAAGCACCATTTTGCTAATTTGGAATCAAGCATGGCTGATGAGCTGGTGAAACTCCGGCGAAACGTCAATCGACGTCTTATGCTAAGCCACTTCATTCCCTAACTCCGTGGCTGGACGTTCAGTAGGGAAAACCATCTAGGAATCTCTGTCATCCGACAGGGCAACTCTCTCGGGAGTTTAAGTCAATTTATTTCAATTTGACCATGGACTTGTATGACAAGAGCCATTGTCTTGTCGTTTTTATTAATCATTAAAACAAGGAGGAAATACACATCAAAAAACTGTTGTAAATCGGAGAGATCGTTTGCCTTATAACGATTGATTTGCCCCCTACTTCGGGCTTTATGGCTTTGGCCAGGTTTCATCTTTGAGTGAACCGCCCGTTCAACACTAAACCAAAGACAGGGCAAATAAAATTTATCGGATGGGATGATGAGAAAATACAACTTAAGACAAACTGCCAATCAATATTTAAAGCTAGGCAATCAAGGCAGCTACAAAATCAAAAAACAACGGGCATACGTCATTCGTAAAATGATTGATGATCTCTATACTATTGGTGACGTACCATCGTCCTGGAAAAGTATCCAATCACATCATATTCATCAGCTGGTTGCTCATTGGAAAAAAAGTAAAATTCGCGCCAGCACCATTATGAATCACATGACCATTATCAGGAATTATCTAAAAAGCATAGAGTGTGCTATTCCCAATATAGACAACAAATCCCTGCAACTTAGCAAAACCAGAAAACGTAAACGAAAGCTCAAAATCCAGCACGACCATTGGCAATCATGGGATAATCCAATACCACGCCTCATCATGGCACTTCAAACCGAATTTGGCCTAACCTTCCACGAAGCCATTTATATAAAACCCGAAATTAACATCCAACCAGACAGTGTTTGGATAACTAGAAATATCTCTTTTAACTCATTGGACAGAACGATCCCAATTAGGTTTGAAACACAAACAGCCCTCCTGAATGACATCAAAAACATGACTGATGGCAAATCAATTGCTGAATTTCATGACTATGAAGACACAAGACTTGCATGGCGAAAAGCTCTAAAGAAACATGCCCTGCCAATTAACAAAGTATACCGCTATCTCTATGCTCGTCAGATATACCAATCTCTTTTACCCATATTAGGCAAGTATGAAACGTATTGGGTCATACAAAGTGAAATGGGTATCAAATCACGTGACTCTTTATGGAGGTATCTCAATGAGTAAGTCTAAACTTAAAAACGCACAGTACTCCATCAACGAATGTATTAAGGAAATCCAGAACTACTCTCACGCCAGCCGAGCTGATATGAAGCACATGCTAAATCGTTGTGTTAAGGATTTGCACGAGCTTGGCTACATGGTCACTCACATCAAGGGATTAAAACCAAAACACATACACATCTTGGTTGAGCATTGGAAAAACCAAAATAAGAACCCTGCAACGATTAAAAATTACATGTCTAAATTGCGTAAAGTGGCATCAGTGCTGAACACACCTGGATTGGTTAAATCAGGTAATGATAGCTATCAAATAAGTAAACGAAATTATATACCCCAATATAATAAAGCAATCAATAACGTCGATTTTTCAAAATGCCCAGATCCGATGATCCGCCTATCCCTCGAGGCCCAATCCCTCTTTGGCCTTCGTCGTGAGGAATCCATGAAGATAGTACTCAGTGATGCCTGGCAGGGAAATAAATTGGTCATAAAGCCTAGCTGGACAAAGGGAGGGATCGGGCGCGATATAAAATTAACCAACGAGCAACAACGGCAATGGTTGCTTAATGCCATAAAACAAGTTCCTGAAGGACAATCTCTCATTCCAAAAGAAAAGTCCTACAAAAATCATTTGGCTCAATATCAGGAGGTCATTACAAAAATGGGGCTAAGCAAATGTCATGGACTTCGCCATGCTTATGCCCAGCGAAGATATCATGAAATAACAAAGTCCTATGATAAAACTGGTCAAGGTCTTATATGCCCAATACAAGGGGGTAAAACTTATAAGGAGCTTAATCCTCTTGAAAAATATTGGGATAGGACTGCAAGAGAAATAATTACCCAGTCCCTTGGGCATTCGAGATTGAGTATTACCAAGGTCT
>NZ_JH413824.1:12653-39383 GCF_000162755.2 Legionella drancourtii LLAP12 | reverse complement strand
GTCCGGGACGATCCCCGTCAAATATCCACCAATATGTATCATTTCAAATAGGGCTCGTCCCCAATTTGATATGCGGGGATTGGGATGTCCCTGAATCTTTCACGAGGTAGCGCGACCCTTATTCCTGACGATTTTTTAATGCTGGCTAAAGAAGTGGTTTTAAATGATGCGCAGCAATTTAAGAACCAACATCCTAAATCTGTAGCCAACCCCGCAGAGGAAATTAACCGATCGCTCGATCTCCTACACTCCCTAGCAATACAACATGAGTATCAAATATAAAACCAATTTGCTTTAAATGGTACCATAATCATAAAAAAAATTAAAAAAAATATCATTTAATAATAAATATTGATACCATGAGAAAAATAAAGTCTCTTTTTGCAATAAATGATCATTAATGCTGTGATTGTTAGTTTAATAAGGAACCAATATTTTCGATAAATCATTAGGGTAGAACATATAGAATACAATTCCGGTAAAAACCGCACATGAGCACTGTTAATTTATGCCTATATTATTTAAGTTATCCAAGGTAACTATTTCTGTAAAAGATAGCTCTGAAGCTAAAAAACTAATTTTATTAGTAGACAATCCAAAAACGTCAAAACTCGATTATTCCATTGATAAAATTGTCCATATTGATACTGGGGAATCCCTGTTTTTAGGCTCCAGCGATACGCGCTATTTCTATACCGCATCAACCGGGACTTCAAGTTGTTTACAAAGCTATTTTTACAATGCAAATAATGAGCGCTGTTTAATTCACTTCAATGCTGATTTCTCGGTCAATTGGGCAGAGATTTTCCATAATTTTAGCAATAAAAAAATAAATTTTTGTCTAATTGGTGCTACAGCTATTCCAGGGCAGCTAAAGTCTGCAAGAAATATTGATTGCTTTTTTGATTCTTTATTTAACTATGTGAATAATCATGATATTGAGCTAACACTCACCCATCAACAAGTGTTATCCCACAATAAAAATGATCTGATGCGTTTATTTTCGCCGGCCACGCCAATTGCAAAATTAGCTAATATTGCTTTTGATGCTGAAGGAAATGTTTATGATGTTACCGCGATTAGAATGTCATTAATGGACTTTCCCTTGGCTCAAAACTTGAGAAATACTAGAAAACATGAAGGAGAGCATCGCGCATGGTTAAGCAGGCAGCTTCATTACGAACAAGAAACACCTAAGCCAGAAATATTGATAATAAAATCCTCCAGCAATTTCTCTGATGTTGCACAAAATACGGTATTTCACAAGCTTGTTATTGATTTTGTCGCTCATCTTGCCAAAACAAACACAATAAGAACTTATTGTGAATATATGACGAGAATGCTTTATAAAGTAAATTCTCCTAGTGATAAACCAGACGCTGCGCAATATTTTGCAAGCTTGGAGTCATTTTTTTCTTCTATCTTGGTATTTGCGCAAGATGTTTTAAAAGAAATTCAAGTCATGCTTGCTCAGCATCCAGAGGGCCCTTTTAATCCGGTGGTATTTTCTTACAAACAGGATTACAGTAATCAGATGGCATCGTTAATGGATGCGATGCCATTTAACGAAGTATCGGCGAAGCAGCAGAACCCTCCAACTCTATTATAACCAGCAGTTTCTATTTTCAATGGAATTCCGGGCGGGGCTATTCTCATGCGTTTCCAGAATTTCTTGAGCGACATTGACTGGATTAGAAGAAAAAAATAGTAAACTACCATTGGATGAGTAGTGCGAATACTGGTCTACAGTAGAGCTACTCTCTTGTCCTTGATTTGTATTAATAATAGATGGGCTCGGTACATTCTTTGTTGCAACTGCCATTATTGGTGCATAACTATTATCCTCAAATAGCATCTTCTCAATCAGTTCCTTGGCAGTCGTATCATCAATACCCTCTTTAAGACTACCCAAAATACCACCTAGCGCGCTAGAAAGTGTAATTAAACCGACTAAACCTAGCGAGCCACCAGTGCAAAGCGTTAGTGCCAAAATCAACCCGAAAAAAGCGCCGATGATTGAGCCCCTGGTCGCTCCTGAAGAGATGCGTTGCGTCCAGGGCACGGTTGATTTTTTTTCGATCGCTTCTACTTGGCGTGCTTTCCAAATTACACCTATACCTACAAACCACCCCGCTAGACCTGAGATAGCCGCTCCTATGGCTGCAGATTGTAAAAGAGCCGCCCCTGGGCATAACAAACAAGCTATCGCAGTGCCGAGGAAGCCAAATACATAAGAAGTATTACGGGAAGCATAGGACCAACTGTTATCAGTTTGCACGGGAATGCCCCAGTTATTCTGTAAATATAATGATAATTTATGCCCATAGATGCCTAGTGTTATGCCAAAGATGATAGAACAAACACCGGTCCCAACAGCAATACCTAGGGAAACACTTAACCCTGTAAAGAGAAGCGGCCCTAGTAAACTCCCCAAAATGGTTCCTATGGCTACACCGAGGGTCATGCCGGTACGTATGTAATTGCTGTTAAAAACATCCTTATCTTTAACAACAAATAGACCCATCTTGGTTGCATCACGAGTCAAATAATTAATGATTGGAACTAGGATAATTACGGATAAAAAACTAATAATGGCCGCGATAGCGCCATAAAGAGTTATTGTGTTCCAGCTGTGAATCGCATCATAACCACCAACATATGCAATATAACCACCAATGCTTTGGCCTATTGAGGTGCCAAAGGTAAGCGCCAGTTTGCTATATTTTGACCATCCTTCCGTACCAACTTGTGCATCAATGTTTTTTTTATCCGCTGCCACGATAGGCCGCGACTGTCGGTAGTGGCGAAAAGCAAAAGCAAAAAGGCCAAGAATGAAACCAACAGAGGCACTGCAAATAGAGACTTCTAATTTAATGTCCATACTCGAGGAAAACACTATTGCGAGAATAATTCCCAAAGAAAAACCTACGCTTGCAAGGGTTTTAAAATTTCTATACAGCGGGTTTTTTGATTTGGTTGCGGTGTATAATTTAAAATAGACACAAAGTCGATGAATCAGTTGCTCGCCGATGACCCAGCTAATGAAATTAGCCAGAGTGCTGCCAACCATCACAAGCGGGGAACCTGTTAACGTGGTAGTACGTGTTAAAAGATAGTAAATGCAGCCTAAAAATGCACCTGCTATCGCTTTGGTTAATTCGATATAGCGTACTCTATAAGCCTCAGTCTGATTATTCACAGTATATTCAGCATCTGCTTCACTAAAAACTTTAAGCTCTGTTGCGGCCATACTTGTTACCCTCAAATAAGACACATTGCTATCTAAAAAGGCAATTTAAAGAATTGAGGGGAGCGTAATTTAGTACAAAAAAATTTACAATAGTATGTTTTTGCAATACATTGATGCAAAAAATGAATCAATAGATAAGTGTTGGCATGGCGAATTTTAATATTAGTGACGCATTGACGTTGGTCTGTGTGGTGGATGAAGGCAGCTTTGCGGCGGCGGCGAAGAAGGCTGGTGTTTCTTCTTCCGTTATTAGTAAACGAATTAGCCGTTTAGAGAGTCAGTTACGCATCCAGTTAATACAAAGAACAACCCGTAGTTTGGCTCTTACTGAAAGTGGTAAGATATTTTATGAGCGTTGCCAAAAGATAAAAACTGAAATTAGTGAAGCTACTGCTGAAGTTTTACAGCACCATCAAACGCCATCCGGGCTGTTACGTATCAATGTTCCCATGAGTTTTGGGCAAGTGCATCTCGTGCCGGCTGTGAATGATTTTCTTGAGTTATATCCCGAGATACAAATTGAGCTCATCTTAGGGAGTCAATATGCTAGTTTCATTCATAATGGATTGGACGTCGCCATTTTTATTAAAGATTTACCCAATACCCATTTATTAAAATCCCGTAAAATTACGGTGCGTAGCAAAGGTGTTTATGGGGCTCCGAGCTATTTTAAACGTTTTGGTTTACCTAAAATACCCGGTGATTTAGTAAATCATAATTGCCTCATCTATCAAGCAGAGCCAGGCAATCAATTAGGTATAGGTCAGAGATTTGAATGGCATTTTTGTCATGAACAAAAAACAATAATAGTGCCTGTTGCCGGAAATTTGCGAATTAATAGTAGCCAAGGCTTGGTGACTGCTGCATTGGCGGGGAACGGGGTAGCCAAATTATCAAGTTTTATGGTCACAGAAGAAATTAAAAACGGAAGTTTAGTCAGTGTGTTAGAGGATTATTGTGAACGGGATATTGATATCCATGCGGTTTATCCTAATCAACAATTTTTACCCTCTAAGGTCCGAGTATTTATTGATTTTCTGATTGAGCGCTTTCAATCAGAAAACTATTGGCATAATTCGAGAGCTTAATGTCAGTGCGCCCCGGACTATCCTTGTTGGGCCTTTATTTCAGTTGGTTCTGGGATAGCATATTACGAGGGCAAAAAAAGAGAGGTTTCTTGCTTAATTAACTATAAAATTTAGGAGAATCGATTAATAATAGTATTAAAATTGGTAAGATTACCATAATCTGGATGTCTCTCTCATCAACAGGAGTAGTAAAGTAATTTTTGGGGATGTATAAAATTAACTACTAATGAAAAATGGATCTTTATGAACATACGCGCGCGCGCTATTAACATGTCAAGGATTAAGAATGGCTTACAATGGGCGTTCTGTTGTTTCGTGTTTTCAATGAATTGTTTGGCAAGCAATAGTGATGTTGAACTTGCTAAAAAAATTGCGGCGATTGAAAAAAAATCGAATACAATCATGGGTGTTACCGCTATTTACATAGAACAAGATAAGGTCGTTACTCATAATAGTACGCAGCGTTTTTTTATGGCAAGTACCATCAAATTGCCCATTGCCTTGGCGTTTTTGCACCGTGTTGATGAAAAGAAAGATTCATTAACGCGGGTTATTAAGCTTGATGCGAAGAACTCTGTTCCGGGCTCTGGCTCGTTGTATCATTTGTTTGAAAAGAAAGCAATCAACATGTCTTTGCAACAAATACTCAAGTATATGCTGATAAATAGTGATAACAGCGCCAGTGACACCATATTGCAAGCGGCTAATGGGCCTAAGTCGGTGGCAAAACGCATGGGCGCTTTAGGTTTTAAAAATATTTCAATTAATCGCTCTATTCTGGAAATCCTTTTAGATACCAATCACGTGGACCATTCATTTTTGAAAAAAAGTCATCCCGTATTTTCTTTGCAAAAAGCATTTAATAGTGTACCTCTAGAGAAAAAGAAATTGGCTTGGCAGCGTTTTGAAAATGATATGCGTGATACGACTACTCCTGAGGATATGGCAAAATTACTGGTGAAAGTATATAAAAAGGAAGCGCTTTCAGAAGCCAGTACGGATTTACTATTAAATATTATGGCGGGATGCCGAACGGGTAGAAGTAGAATAAAAGGCTTATTACCGGCTCATGTCAAAGTAGCTCATAAAACCGGAACTTGGGCGATATCAGAACAAAAATATTTAAAATATCCAGGCTCCAAAAAACTGTTTCGTTTTGCTAGTGATGTTGGCATTATTACTTTGCCGAATAATAAAGGGCATATTGCCATTGCTGTTTATGTTAAATCGCAAGCAGCCAGTGACTATAGCCGGAGTCGCGCGATTGCTTTAGCAAGCCGCGCCATTTATGATCATTTTATGGGGGCTAAAATAAGTTAAATAAGCATTAATGCGTTATTGGTTCAAGGTTGTTATGAATTTGCGCCGATTGCCATCAAAGCGGTCTAGATGTCTTTTTAATGATCTTTTTGTTGCCTTGCGTGTGCAGATTAGCGCCTTAACGATTAGACACCATCACCAATTTAGAACTATTCCTGCTGTCGTTGCAAACAAATAGTTAATTTTTATAGCCCAAATAGTTCCCCTGAACATGAAGCGATTATAGCCTAGTTGTTTGCGACCAGGTTGTCTATTGCCGTCATCTGAATAAAAAACGTCCTTGTCAATGAGACGCGAATGTCTGCTACGCCATAATTCGTGAAATTATCTCTTTTTTTCAGTTTCACAGAAATAGTTAATATTTGCATAATATATTTTCAGTATACTGATAAATATGGCAGGGTGTTTAAACGGAGAGATGAATATGTTTGGTTTTAATGTTCTCGCTTGGAATGCAGGGTACCAGGAGGGAGGCTATTCAAAATCCATTAATAGGGCCCTTTTTGGGGGTAGTCCTGGGCATACTGCAGCAGAATTAGTCATTCCTGTATCTGAGGAAAATAAAAAACTTCTTGAAGAGATAAATAAGAATAATAAACTATTGGTGCAAGAAACTACAACTCTGATCAGCCAGCCCATTGCAATAGCACCATTTTATGAAGTGGTAACAGTCCCCTGTTATAAAATTTATTTTAGCTTTTGGGGCGACGTAAGTACAAAGAAAACGCTTGAACGACACCGATTGCATGATGCAACAAGAGATCGCATTGAAGAAGGAAAGGGTATCCCCCTGCAATTTTCCGCAAAAGGCCAGCAAATATTCGGCGATAATCAAATGGAGTGGCATGGCCTTATAGGGCGGACAAAAGGTTCACCCTCAATAGAATACATCCAGCATCGTTCTGCACTCACACAAGAGCAAATTACCCTATCGAAGGAAAAAATGGAGTTGTTGAAATCGATTGAAAAAGATAAAGAACTCTTACTCTGGCACGTTAAGGAGATAGCAGAAAAAATTGGCACATTAAGAACGGAAAAACAGAAAAAATCCTATAGCGAGTCGCCTAAAGTTCAGGAAATTTTTGAGACGCATGGGGTGCGCTCAATTGAGGAGCTCAGTTTAAAATTAGCAAGTTTATCTGCTGCAATGAATCACCTGCGTCAAGAGCTTTCTGATTTAAGTGTGCGCTTTGGGGCAAGTCCAGATGTGATTGTTAGTTTTCCAATTGATACCCAACAACAATTAGAATATAGCCTTGATTATAGAGAAATGTTAAGTGAAATGGGGCATATTGCAAATACCGTTGTACCTTATCATGCTTTAAAAATGAATTGTTGTACTGCGACGATGAATATTATTAATGCGGGAATTAATACAGTGGTACGAGAAAAACTGTATGAATCAGGTTATAAACTTCCGCAGTCGAATTTCTTTTTTGAAACCCCGCAATCGGTATTTGATTTTTCTTTAACATTATCCCATATCTTGGCGAATGCTAATGCACATGTCAAAGACAAGGACATTAGCTCGAGTTTAACGGCGCAATTTGTCACATTGGTCCATGATTTTTTTGTCAGCATGATAGCGAAAATATTTCGACCTAGTAAGGAACAGCAATTATTTAATCTGCGGGCAGAGTATATTGAATATTTGTTAAGTGCCAACGAAGGTTTAAAACAGCTAGAAAGAGAGTTTTCTGTTGGGAATGTTGAAGAAAAATCTTATAAGCAATTGAAGGGTAATGCAATTTTTTTAATTGATTTGTATAAAAACAAGATTATAGATACTGAGGGGAATTTATTAGAAGGTGGCTATATTAAGAGAACTACTGATTAT
Source organism: Legionella drancourtii LLAP12 (assembly GCF_000162755.2). GTDB lineage: Bacteria > Pseudomonadota > Gammaproteobacteria > Legionellales > Legionellaceae > Legionella > Legionella drancourtii. The sequence goes on along the minus strand of NZ_JH413824.1, from coordinate 31,888 downwards.
AACGCACAAATAAAACATTTTTTAGATACGCTCCCTTTGGCGCAAAGCGAAGCCCTTGCAAAACTTGAATCAAATGATGAAATAATTGCCACCGTAGATAAAATTTCTTCTCATATCTACTCAAATATTAAATGGCAAGAAATTTATGGGGATATTTTGTATAGGGATATTGTAAATTTAGTTGCAAGACATGTAGAGCAACTAGTTAATGACCATAGAATCCCTATAGAAAATTTCGATTATTTGTCTGCAAAAGGCATGGAACGTGCAACCAAAATTGCCATTCAGATACAACAAGTTTTAGATAGAGAGCTTTCTCCTAAAAAAACAATAGTGCATCGTGATATAGCTCAGTTATTCTTCGCGTCTTATGAAGATAATTTGGAAAATTTAAAAAGAAAAACGCTTGTTTTTGAAACAAATCTACAAAAACAAAAAGATCCTACGAGCAAAATGGCGCAAACAATACGTAAATTGTTATTAGAGTCACAAGATTCCATTCTTGAGCAAGAAGAGGCTATTGAAAAAATAAAAAATGGTCCAGGGGAGCAACTTGAAATCGTTTTTCCACCTAGTGCAAAAATTCAAGACATGAGTCTTGAACAAATGAAGGCTTTTTCGTCTCTGCTGAGAGCAAGACCTGAACTAAACACTGGAGATGTCGTTGTTGAACTGAATAAAAATATTAAGACATTAACTACACTACAAAAAAAACTACTTGAAGCGATTAGTGACATAAAATCTGGTTATTATGATTTTCGCTCATTTGAAAAAATAAGAGCTAGTCTGCCTAGCACATCATTTGCTACGCAGACCGCGGAATTGATGTTAGAAATATTAGCTCGAAATTTAATTGCTCATCTAGATAAGCTGACACTTAAGGTACCCCTAAGTTTTAATGCAAGAAATGCGTTGATATCTTACTTGAATTTTAATAAATTTCTTAAAGAAAATGGTAGTAAACTACCCAATGTAACTAAATTAACTGAAATCTTATCAATTCACGATGCGCATCAATTGAGAAAAATTTTGGATGATAATGATCGTGTTATGCGCTTTACTCAGAAAGATCATCGAAGTAGTAAACCTTCGTTAATAAGTACACACTTAACTCGTCAAGAACATCGATTTATTTATTTATTTGATAAAATTGTTACACATAAACAAGTAGGCAGTTATCAAGAGAAACTTGAGCTTTCAATGCTGATTGAAAAGAATCTTGGTAATAATGATTTAAATCAGCGATTGGGATTATTTGAAAAGGAGAAACACGCCCTTGTCGAGAGATATCAAATTACAATTGCCGATGTAAAATATTTAATGTTTAAAACACAATTAAGAAGATTAAATGATGTGCTTCTTGAGAAGGCTGAAAATGCGTTACAAGAAATTGAAAATGGCAATTCCCTTGATTTAAAAAGCAAATTGACCTTATACCAATTAGGACGATTGGATGATTTAGCAAAATTAAAATCAACTCTCGATGATCTTAATTCACTAGGACTAATTGATTCGAGTAGTAAATTAAAAAAACTACATACTCAAGCTAATCGTGGTGCGGAACTAATCGAGAGAATTGAACAACATGTAGCCGAGGAGCAACTGTTTGAAAGTGGTGATCTAGTCATGAATCACTCTAAAAAATCACTTGCATTGAAAAATAAATTAGCCAATAGTGAAGTGGTGTTAACCCATACATTTATTTCAAAATATGGGCATGCGGCACAAGTTTATATCGATCCTAAAACCAATGCACCAACATTTTCTCATATATGGGGGGAGCACCAGACTGATGTGGTTAAGGTAACTGATATTGCTATAAGTGATGTATTTAGAGTTGATGTTACTCAATTAGTTGTACCTGCAATGCAAATAAAATTAGAGGCTTATTATAGTAATCAAGGCCTTGATTATAAGAACGAAATTAAAAAGCTATATCAAGAGAGTATACAGCGATTGTTGGCTGAATCAAAAGAGCGTTTTGAGGGGGTTAAAAACGATAAAGTCGCGCGTTTTAAAGCAGGATGGGCAGATTATGGTTTTCACGGAGGACATCGTGATGCTGAAGCGGTTAATCGTCGCGATATTCACGATGTGATGTATGGTAAGGGTGAGCACAAAATAAAGGATAAAATGATTTGTTCTGAGTTTGTTGCTAATGGTATTGTTGCTGCAATTTATGAAACGAACGATTTATTACAACAGCAAATGCTTAATGCAGGGGTTGTGGCATCTGCAGATGAAAATATTATCAATACTCCGCTTAAAAGAGAGCAATTATCAAGAGTGCATCCGCAGCGATTAGTTAATTTACTGCGCGCAGAGGGATGTTTGGTGCAAGTTAATCAATCATCATTCATAAGCAAATTGATTAATCAACAAAAACCTTATGAAAAAGTAGTTGTAAACGCTATAAAAACGCCTGGTGTACTATTTTACGAGCAATTATTGGCATTAGTTAAAAAAATTCCTGACAAGGATGTATTTATTAACAAAGCAATTGCGGCTTGTGATACTTACGCTACCAAGGAGCAACTGGATATTCAAATCACTTCACCCAAAATGCAGGCCTTTTTGCATAAGAATTTTTCTATTGTTCATGAGCAACTACAGTCTAGTCCCAATTGCGTGGTTAAATTCTTTAGGAATTTATTGCATTTCCTTGGTTTTAAACCGAATGCTCAAAAAATTCTTAACCAAACTATAGCTGAATTAGAAAAAATTCAACATGAGGCAATTTTAGATAATTATAAAGCAGTACCTAAAGAATCAACAATGAATCGCTTTATATTCTATAAAAATCAACATCCAGCAATAATTACTAAATATAATGAAGAGGACTTAGAGGGGGGGGAGGAACTCAGGGCAAGCGCATATTAAAATTACAGTCTGAATGAAAAAGATTACTATGTTGTTTTTCCCTTTAAAACAGATGATTAAGAATAATTGATGTTCATCGTAGCAAAATAATTTCGAGTATATTTAGTGATATCATCGTTCCAAGAAGTCTGAAAAATAGCCAGAATTTACTTTGTGTTAATGGCTTTGGCTGCTTAATTCTTACGTGCTAGTCTATAATTTATATAGGATAATTTTTCCAATCTGGAATTAATAATGAATATAACTCGTGAGACAATGAATAAGGCCGTGGCAGCTAAAATCATCACCCAAGAGCAATTAGAACAACTAATACAATTCATTAAACAACAACCAGGCCAAAGCAATGGGTTTAATCTAACCAATGTGCTTTATTATTTGGGTGGGCTAATCGCTATTGGAGCCATGAGCTTATTTATGACTTTAGGTTGGGAACTTTTAGGTGGGTGGGGAATTTTATTTATCAGTTTATGCTATGCAATCTTAGGGCTGTCGTTAACACACCTTTTTGCGCACAAGGAGCTTACTATTCCGGCCGGTATTTGTGCAACCTTCGTTGTTTGTCTTACGCCCCTAGCCATTTATGGCTTGCAACAAGGCATGGGTTGGTGGCCAGATGATACGGTGTTTCGTGAATATAATTACTATATAAAATGGCATTGGATTTTTATGGAACTAGGTACCTTGGCTGTTGGCGTGATTTTGCTTTGGATTTACCGTTATCCCTTTATGACCATGCCGATTGCCGTAACTTTATGGTATATGTCTATGGATCTGACCTCGATGATTAGCGGTGGGGAATATGTTTTTGGACTAAGTGCTATGGTCTCCATGTATTTTGGCTTACTTACTGCGCTTATTGCTTTTGGGGTTGATATCCGTTCACGTCAGTCTGCTGATTATGCTTTTTGGTTGTATTTATTTGGTGTACTGGCATTTTGGGGCGGCTTAACGGCACAACACTCAGATTATGAATTATCTAAGTTTATTTATTTATGCATTAATCTAATGATGATTTTAATTGGCATAATACTCACTAGAAAAGTATTTACGGTGTTTGGTGGTGTGGGTGTATGTATTTACATAAGCCATCTTGCTTATCATATATTCCAGGATAGTTACTTGTTTCCTGTAATTCTTACTGTAATTGGACTGTCTATAATTTATTTAGGCATCCTTTGGCAAAAAAATGAAACACGGATGACAGTTTCCATGCGTAAGATATTGCCAAAACCATTACAAGAACTTTTAGATGCTCGCGATCAATTGGATTAAAAATCAGTTTGCTTAACACTGTATGTACTTATCGAAGCAATTCTGCACTTGTTTCATACAAATCAGCTATGGATAGTGGCCGGGTTTTATTACTTAATTATAATAATGGCTATACTGCAATCCATTCTGGCTTAAATTATTAAAATTAAGGGTTTAGTCGTTTTTGGGTTAGATGTTGACCGTTTTGGGCGTTAGGTGGCCAGCTAACATTTGTATAATTATCAAATAAAAAATCCCAGGTTGTTAATATTATCATCATATTTATTTGGTATACTGTAGGATACTGCATACATTATTTTAAATATTTTAAACATGACTATTACATACAATGGAAAAGAACTCACCCGATTTAAAGCAAAGTCAAGCGGCAAAAATCAGAGCGAGATTGATGGCTTTTATCGCGATGCTCTTGATTGCGAACGCTATTTTATTAAAAAACCAGCGGATCAGTGTGAATTATTTGCCGAAGCGTTTGCCGGCGCTATTTTGCAAGAAATCATGGATAGAGGCTTGATTGACAAAATTTATCATCCTTCATTGATCGTTGCCAGCGTGGTTCGGGTGGATGATGGCACGGGTAAACCCGAATATGCTTTGATCCAACCAATGGTATCCTTTGTCGCATTGCATGAAACGATTGAAACCAGTTACACGGATGGTAGCGATCGTGATCCGTTGAAAGAAGCGTATGCTGGTTCTGACTATTATCTGCGTTTGCTAGAGCAGCAGCAGTTTGGACTTACTAGCGCCTTGATGTTTTCCATATGGCTATCCGCACATAGTGTACACAGCGGTAATATTGTGACGCTGAATAATGATAAAATGATTAGTAAACAGCGGGCTCGTCTCGATTGGGGAGATGCCTTTCGCTTTTTGGCTCACCCTAAGAATAATGAAAATATATTGTATGCATATGAAAATAGAGGGGTTTTGAATTATAAGAGCTGGACCAAAGATTATTTTTTAAATTATAAAAAGATACCTGGCTTATTTTCAGCAATGGCAGAGAAAGGACGCTTATTCAAAGCCGCCTTGCAGGAAAATGAGCTGCTTGACATTCTTCGTTCGGCGTTACAAAAACTTCCGGCTGATTTAATTGAGCAGCAGACCAAAGATAGGTTTGCGCAAAAAGATATCTATATGGATTCTTTTAGAACCGTACAGTTGGGACCTGAAAGCGATGGAGGGACGTTTATTCCTGAGATGGCTAAAATACTTAACCACCGTTTAGATAAAATTACTGAACTGCAAGATTTGACATTACAATCCGCGATGGGGGATATGTATCAAAGTATCTTTGTTGCTACACCGCCGCTCCTGCAAATGGAGCAAGAGCAACCGTTCCCTGAGTTAATTCGTACTTGGGCGGGGCTTTTAGGACAAATTGGCGTTGAATCGGTTCGCACAGAAGAAGTTAATTTTGGCCAATTGGCTAAGTGCTTTAATGACTATTTAAATACAGTGGCAGAGCACTGTGAACAGCAAAATATTTGGCAACACAAGCGGGAAGAAAACCATAATTTCTTTACTGCATTTAAGCCGGATGCAAGTAAGGCCGCACTACATGGGCATGCATATATTGCTCACTATAAAGAAAGTGTTATTTTGCGTCATTTATCCATTGTGGATCCCAAAACTTTAGGTATGTTGCGATTTGCTCCTTATGAAGCTCCGAGCACAGATTATTGTCGACACTTTCCAGACTCTCCATGGGCGAAGATGCAACGCTTAGCAACTGCTGGCCAAAATATTATTCTGCAGTTGCGCTTAATACAGAATGGGCAAATGTTAGAAGACGATTTTATGAAAGAAAAGCTTCCTGTTTTGCAAAAAGCTTTAGATGATTTTATGCAGTATAAAACAGAGGTTGATGCTTTGTTGGCGCATGATTCAGAAGTCACGCCAGTTTCCACGCACGATAGTTCGTTTTTTTATGATATTGATGAGCAGACCTTAAATGCAATGAGTGGCGATCAATTAGCCACTATTTGTTTTGAAGAGCTTAATGCCCCACATCCTAGTCGTTTAATTATGCGTATCCTTAAGAGTGACAGCCTTTGGCAGGAAGTAGATGATTCCTTAAATGGCGATGCCTTTATGGGCAGACAGGATGATATTTGCGAAAAGAGAAACAAAATTTGTCAATGGCGCCAATTAGTGCAAATGACTACTGCTATGCAGTTAGAGAATGAAGCGCAAGTGCGCGACGGGTTTGCGCAGCAGTTAAAAGAAAGAGATCATAAGTTAGAGCAGGCTAAAGTCCAGCAGTCAGAAATAGAATTAAAAATTAATACGCTAACTCAGCACATCGGTAAGCTGACTCAGCAAATTAAGGAAGATACAGAACAACATCAGCACGTTTTGGAACAACAAAAGGAAGTACGCTTAAGTCTTAATGAGCAATTGAAGACTAGTGAAAACGAGCGTTTAAAGGCAGAAATAACGGTTGCACAATTACAGGTTGAATTAAGTGATTTAGGTAAGCGCTTGCAATTGCAAACTAAGTCAACCCAAGAAGAACAACTAAAAACAGCACAACAAGTAGATGCATTAAATCAACAAATAGACAAATTAACCACCCAGATTAAAGAAAATGCGGCGCAAGCGCAAATGGCACTTGAGCAATCTGCTGAGGCAAATCGGGATCTTAAAGCACAGCTTGACACTGCGGAATTAAAACAATTAGAAGCAAAAGAGGCTATTGGCGTGCTCGAAAATCAGCTAAGAGAATTTGATGCGGCACATTTAAAAGGAAAAGAGCACGCGAGTGCTTTAGAACAGCAAATAGTGGCGCTCAAAAGGCTAGTTGAGGAAAATTTAGAGCAATATCAACATGCGTTAGCCCAACTAGATGATGAAAAAAGTGGATTGGAACAGAAGCTTAATCTCAGCGAAAAAGAGCGCTCACAAGCGCAGTCTACTAGCGAGCAGTTGACGCAGCAAATTCATTTGTTAACGCGTCAAGCAGCAGAACAGAAGCAGATGCTTGGCAGGGCTAGTGCTTCGCTTGATTTGTTAACCGAACAAGTGGCACAAAAAGAAGTAGAAATACAGCGCCTTAAAAAAGAATTTGCGGAGCAAACACAACATTCTAAAGACATGGCTAATGCTTCGCTTGATTTGTTAACCGTGCAAGTGACACAAAAAGAAGAAGAAATACAGCGTCTGAGAAAAGAGTTCGCGGAGCAAACGCAACATTCTAAAGACACGGCTAGTGCTTCGCTTGATTTGTTAACCGCGCAAGTGACACAAAAAGAAGAAGAGATACAACACCTTAAAAAAGAATTAGCCGAGCAAGCGGCTTATATGAAGCAGAGCGCCAAACTTAATGATAGCGGATTAGAGCCTGATGCCGTACAACAATTAATTGTAGAACAGATTGCCGCACAAAAAAAATATGAGGATGCGTTAAAAAAAGAAAAGAAAAATATCCAGTTTGCCCGTACTTTGCAAATGGCTCCTGTGGTGAAACGCATTGAAGCTCTTCAAGACAAAGCACGCGAGCTTGATAAGCGCAATGAAGCCCCGGCATTTAATGCTGTAACTACTTTGGTTGCTAATATGTATAAAGCAGTACATGCCTATATAGACAGTGATAAAAGTGATGATGACGCCTTAACTGATTTTAAAACAGAGGCACCACGGCTGATCCAAGCGGCGGATAAAGATTTGGGAGAGCATCGTAAAAAATGGAAATATGTTTTGGCAAATCTTTCCTTAGCCATCTTAACGGTAGGCATAGGCTATTTGGCGGCCATGGTTGTTAATAAGGTGATGAATAAGCGATTTACGTTTTTTAATGAGACAGACAGCCACGCTAAATTGAAGGAATTAGAGCTCGATATTACCAATACTAAGCTTGGACCTGCGGCGAGCGCATAATTATCGCTTGGCAAAACTAAGTGCCGTCATCGGTGATTTTGTTAAGCATGAGCTGGGCTAATTTAATGAAGCCCGGTTTTTATTCTCACCTTATGCCATCATGCCCTATTCTTGTTTTTCTGCTATATTTTTCTTATTGTTATTAAAACGGAATTGGTGATGCATAATGAATATGCCGGCGTCATTACGCGATTTCTTCGTGATGATGAACGTTTAATTTTGTCTGCGGAAAAAGAGATGCCTTTAGTGCTTGAAGCACATGCGGAGACAGGCTGTGCCTTTTTGCAAAAATTTTTGGCCGCGAATGCGACAAAACTGATTGAGGATCTGGCAAATTATGGCGCAGTTTTGTTACGTGGTTTTGATATTAGTACTGATGAACAATTTGAAGAAATCATTTTAAGCATTCCCGCTTTTCACGGCATTAGCGATGCCTTTATGTCTGAAAATGGCCGCGATTATGTGCCGGGGCGTCAATTTGTTTTACAGACTAATTCTGTTTATAAAACTGGCGGTACTTTATATCTTGGTGGATTCCATACGGAAAATTATTATTCTGCAGACGTACCCAGTTATATTTGCTTTTGCTGTTTAGAGCCATCGAGCCTGGGCGGGGAAACTGGCATCATTAATACAGCAAAAATTTATCGTGATTTAGCTGCGGATGTGCGCAAAAAACTAGAGAAAAAAGCTTATTTTGTCTCTAAATGGTTGCTGTCGGACGTTGCGGCGCGTTATAAGATTTCCCTCGAACAAGTAGAACAAATAGGTAGACACTTTAACCTACCTATGGTTGGAGAGGGGGGGGGACGGTTTATTTTAATGTACAAACCAAGTGTTTTTGAACACCCGCTGACTAAAGAAAAAGCCTTAGCAATTAATCTATTTGAATTACCAACGCTAAATCACGAATTACGTAAGTGCTTTATGAATGATTATCCCGGAAAAGCATGGTTCTGGCATCGCTTTTTTTGGCAATTACCCTGCTTTATTTTCAATTCCATCGAGTTTTTAGCGATTGTTTTTATTGCTTTTTTTAAATCGCCTAAACGTTCATATAAGATTTTGCACACAAAACTTGCTGCATTTTACGCGAATAAAAAAAATAAACCTTCTTTTAATCATGAGAAGGTAGGCTCTTGTTTTGACGATGCTGAAGTGAAAATTTTGGCAAAATCAATACGCAATTATTATTCATCTTGTTTATGGCGAAAGGGCGATATTTTGTTAATTGATAATAAAAAAGTAATGCATGCGGGCATGCCTGGAAAGGGACCGCGCTTGATTCGGGCGATGATTGGTAATCCGATTGAGATGTCTTATACCGAGACCTCGTCAGGGTGTATTGATGCTAAAGAGCGTGCTACGGAAAGTATTGGTGCCTGTTTGGCTGCTGGTGTAATGAAAGACTAAGTCCAATTATTAAAAACAATTATTGCCTAGTCACCATTTTAATACGATTATTAGTATAATAAATGAAGTAAGGATTAAGCGATAAGGGAATTATTATGGGACTTTTAGTTGATGGGCAATGGCAGGACGCTTGGTACGATACCGCAAAGACAAACGGTGAATTTAAACGAGAGCCTACCCGGTTTCGTGCGGCAATTAGCAATGAACCTAATGCACGTTTTCCGGCCGAAAAAGGGCGCTATCATTTGTATGTTTCTTTGGCTTGTCCATGGGCACACCGCACGCTAATTTTCAGAACATTGAAAAAACTCGATGAGTACATTGATGTTTCTATTGTCCACCCGCACATGCTTGAACATGGCTGGGAGTTTAAACCAGGAATGGCGGCTACGGGTGATCTGCTTTATGGCTTACATTATTTGTATGAGATTTACCTTAAGGCCGATAAGCACTATAGCGGGCGTGTTACGGTACCTGTCTTGTGGGATAAAAAAGAAAAGACCATTGTTAATAATGAATCAGCAGAAATTATTCGTCAATTTAACCATGCTTTTAATCATTTAACGGGTGATAAGCAGGATTTCTATCCCGAGGCCTTACGCGCTGAAATTGATGTGTTTAATGAGCGCATTTACAATGCCATTAATAATGGTGTTTATCAATGTGGTTTTGCTACCACGCAAGAGGCTTACGATAAGTCTTATATTGAGTTGTTTACTTTGCTTGATGAGTTAGAGCAGCATCTAAGTCAGCACCAGTACTTGGTTGGTGAGCAATTAACCGAAGCCGACTGGCGCTTTTTTACCACCTTAATCCGTTTTGATGCGGTATATTACAGCCATTTTAAAACCAACAAGCAGCGTATTAGTGATTATAAAGCCATTCAACCTTATTTAGAACGTCTTTATCATCACCCTGGCGTGCGTGAAACGGTCAATTTTTTACAGATTAAACAACACTATTACTTCAGTCATAAGGCAATAAATCCGACCCAAATTGTACCTTTAGGGCCTAAATTAGTCTTTGATTAGTTGCAAATGCAGGGGCACGGAGCCTAGATTTAGGTTCCGTGTGCTAGTGGGCTTACTCGTTCTTTTTGTAAATCTAATTTGATCCAATTGATTAAACCACCTAAAACGAGCAATTCTTTTTGCCGTGCTGACAATGTTTGTTGCACGGTAATTTCTTGGCCATTAATTTTTATTTTAAATGAATCTTGCTCCAAAATCTCCGGCAAATTCGTGATTTCCACCTCATCATTTAATTTAATCGCATCATAATCGTCCGGGTTTTTAAACACCAACGGCAAAATGCCGAAATTGATTAGATTTTGCCAGTGGATTCGGGCGAAACTTTTGGCAATTACTGCCTTTAAGCCTAAATAGCGAGGTGCTAACGCGGCATGTTCTCTACTGGAGCCTTGACCGTAATTATCACCGCCGATAATCACATGCCCCTGCCTGTGTTTTTTAGTGCGTTCGACATAATCCTTATCGACATAGGCATAGGTAAATTCGCTGATTTTAGGAATGTTACTGCGATAAGGTAGGACCTTGGCACCGGCTGGAGAAATTTCATCGGTTGAAATATTATCACCAACAATCAATAACACCGGTATTTTTAAGACATGTGGTAAGGGCGTGAGTTCAGGGAGCGAAACAATATTAGGGCCTTTTAATAATTTAGTTTTTTTAGCCTCTTCTTCAGGTAGTGGTGTTTCAATGCAGGCGCGATTTACTATTCTTTTTTTCGGTAGAGTTACTTTGGGATAAGGCATATCCAGCGTTCTGGGATCCGTAATAACACCCATTAGCGCCGATGCGGCTGCGGTTTCTGGGCTACAGAGGAATATTTTATCCTCCATTGTTCCTGAACGTCCGGGAAAATTGCGTGGTACTGTGCGCAAACTATTTTTATCGGTTGCTGGTGCCTGGCCCATGCCAATACAACCATTACACCCTGCTTGATGAATGCGTGCGCCGGCATGAATCAAGCTGCCTAAATGCCCTTCGTGTGCCAGCTCTTCTAATATTGTGCGTGAGCTGGGATTAACATCCAGGGAAATATTGGGCTTTATCGTACGCCCTTTGACTATCTCTGCGGCGACGGCAAAATCACGATACCCTGGATTGGCGGAAGAGCCAATATAAGCTTGATAGATTTCTTTACCGGCTATTGTTGCCACGGGAACGACATTACCAGGACTGCTTGGTTTAGCAATCAGTGGCTCTAAAGTGGATAAGTTAATTTCATCGTTTTTATCATAGGTGGCGTCATGATCTGCTTTTAATTCCAGCCAGTCTTGTTCACGCCCCTGGCTTTTTAAAAATTTCCTTGTGATGTCATCGGATGGAAATAACGTTGACGTAGCGCCAAGTTCAGCGCCCATATTGGCAATGACATGGCGATCCATTGCGGATAAATGTTTTAAGCCATCACCATAATATTCGATGACATAATCAACGCCACCTTTGACATCATAGCGGCGCAACATTTCCAAGATTACATCCTTAGCACTAACCCAGGCGGGCAAGGTACCCGTTAATTTTACCCCAAATACTTTGGGCATTTTAATATACAACGGGTAGCCGGCAATGGCCATGGCGACTTCCAAGCCGCCTGAGCCAATAGCCAGCATGGCCATTGAGCCTGCAGCACAGGTATGGCTATCGGAGCCAGTCAAAGTTTGTCCTGGTTTAGCAAAATTCTGCATGTGTACAGCATGACTAATCCCATTTCCTGGGCGGCTAAAATAAATACCAAAATGTCGGGCAGCACTTTCCAGAAAGAGATGATCATCTGGGTTTTTATTGTCTTCTTGAATTAAGTTATGATCGACATATTGCACAGAAATATCTGCTTTAGTGCGTTCTAAGCCTATTGCTTCTAACTCCAGCATGACCAAAGTGCCTGTCGCATCTTGGCAGAGCGTCTGATCCATTTTTAACGCGATTTCTTTGCCTGCTTCCATGGTGCCACCAATAAGATGCGCGTGGATTATTTTTTCGGTAACGTTCATTATTTGATTCCTTCCTTGTCATCAAGTCATTGATAAAATATAGCACAAGAGTAGCGAGCCTATTGCCTGAGCGAGATATACCAAGCTTATCCCTCCTCTTCTGCTGATGGTGGTAAAGGAGTGCGTTAGTTATAAATCAATGTTCATATTGGTTGTAAGGTCATGATAGCCGCTAAGAATTATATTTTGTGGCTCAATAATCTCGGTAGTTATTGGGGCCGGAACTAAATACCCACCGACAAAGGAGTTCAAGGAGAAGGCAGTCAATGTTGTAATTATTATCTGTTGCTTTTTTAATGTCATCTTCGGCTTCCTTGTGTTATTTTTTACTAAACACGGCATGGAAAATATTGGAATTAAGCAATGCATAGCTGATGACAATTATTCAGGGGCGTCTCTTGAGCGAATGAAAATACCCTCGGATTTTAATAGAGAGTGAATACAGCCATGTAAGACACGGAGCCTAAAATAATGCTAATTTCAATGGGTTATTTGAGGTATATAAATAGATATTTTGATTAGGATGAATTAAACGATGAATTTATTAAATGATAAGATTATTTTAATTACAGGGGCCTCGAGCGGTATTGGTCTTGCTTGTGCTCATTTATGTGCGGCACATGGCGCCCGCTTGCTCTTAGGCGCGCGTCGTGTGGAGCGCTTGGCAGAATTAGCTAAAGAGTTGACGCATAAATATGGCAAAGAGCACTATGTACTTTCTTTAGATGTACGCGAGCATGAGCACGTTATCCAGCAATTAACCTCTTTACCCAGTCAATGGGACGCCATTGATGTGTTAATTAATAATGCAGGTCTGGCACTGGATACTTTACCTCTGCAACAGGGTATCGAAGCACATTGGGATACCATGATTGATACAAACATTAAAGGCCTGCTCTATGTTAGTCGCGCTGTGATTCCAGGGATGTTGGCTCGTGGCCGTGGCCATGTGGTCAATATTGGCTCTATTGCTGGGCATGAGTGTTACCCTAATGGTAATGTTTATGTCGCCACCAAACATGCGGTGCATGCGATTTCAAAATCAATGCGTCTGGATATGTTAGGCCATCCTGTTCGCGTGACCGAAATTGCGCCGGGTGCGGTGGAAACTGAGTTTAGTGAAGTACGCTGGAAAGACAAGCAGCGAGCAAAAGACTATTACCAAGATTTCCAGCCCCTCATTGCAGAAGACATTGCCGATGCAGTTGTGTATTGTATTACGCGTCCACCACACGTTGATGTGGAACAAATGATTATTATGCCTACGGTGCAAGCTTCTGCTAATCATTTAGCACGTGGCGCTAAATAAGCCTTAGCGAGTGGATGTTGGTCTATCTATTATTAGGATGGCGGTGCTGTTGACAGTCGTTCCATTTGCTAAGTAAAATTAGTTTGTATAAAAAATTTACAATAATGGCGTTGATGGTCTATCATTACTACATATAGGTGATGACTGAACCTAGCTGAACCATTCAATAATTTCAGATAGGGGGATAGTTTGGTGAGTGGTGTGCAAGCCTACATGAACGATAGTAGGACGCCTTAAACTCAGCATAAACCTCCACAGTGTACTTTCGTTACGGCTCAGGATTTGGGAAGTCGTTACCTGTATCTCTTATTGAAACATCCTGATTTTTTTCCAATTAATTTTACGCTCTATATGTACCTAATGGGATTAAAAAGCCACACAATATTTGCCCAATTCGAGTCCGTGTTGTATAATTAGTTAACACTAATAAGAATATTAATTCGCTCGGAGGCAATCATGAATAAATTTATTATTCCTTTAATTATTAGTGTACCCCTGTTTTTATCTGCTCCCAGTTTTGCTGCATCCAATCCTGTTCTTTATAACCCTGAGTCACGAACAGATACTCTGTATTTGGCTGGTTATAATGCTGTTTCGCATGCGGGAGTCAACTATGCCTATTGGCATCGCTGGCATCGCTGGCATCATTGGCACAGATGGCACCATTGGCATCACTGGCGCCACTGGCATCGCAGGTAGTGGGTTGTAAGAATTTTACATTGCTAATAATTAGGAAGGGATTATGAAAAAGTTAATTATTGCTTTAGCTGTAGTTGCGCCAATGCTGTTAGTAACCGGATGTGTTACTGAAACGGTTTACTATACTCCTGGCTATAATAGTCGTTATGTTTATTCAGTGGGTTACTATGGTGGGCCATATTGGAACGATGCATATTATTATGGATATGATGATTTAGGCGATGTAGGTTATTGGGGTATGTATGACTCATATAACGTTTACTAAGACGTCTTAGGGTTATCATGATGTCTATTCATTTAGTATTTAATTCCCTCGCCGTGTTTGGGCGGAGAAACGGGATACGGCTGCGAAGCCTTTGCACTAAGGCTTCGAGACGGTGTCCCGCCTCTCGGTCCTAATGCCTTAATCTTAATCGCGATTATTCTTTAGCGCGAGAAACGTATTCGCCTTTACGTGTATCTACCTTAATTAACTCGCCTGTTTGCACGAATAATGGTACACGCACGACCGCGCCTGTTTCTAGTTTGGCTGGTTTGCCGCCACCACCTGAAGTGTCGCCTTTTAAGCCGGGGTCGGTTTCAATAATTTCAAGGATTACAAATGTTGGTGGTACCACTTGAATTGGCTCATTATTCCAAAGGGTTACGATGCACACATCTTGTTCTTTTAACCATTGTGCAGAATCAGCAAGTACTTCTTTATTGATCGCATATTGTTCAAAGTTATCTGGAACCATAAAATGCCATAATTCACCATCGTTGTAGAGATATTGCATTTCCATATCAGCTACATCCGCAGAAGCGACTGTTTCATTTGATTTTAATGTGCGTTCTACCACTCGGCCGGTCTTTAAGTTACGAATTTTAATACGCGTAAATGCTTGTCCTTTTCCTGGTTTTACGAAATCACATTCAAGAATGGTGCATGGAGCATCATCAATCATTACCTTTAAGCCGTTTTTTACATCGTTGCTACCATAGTTTGCCATGAGTACTCCAGAGTTGAGATTTTGCTGGGTTTTCGTTAAAGTGCGCACAGTTTATCAAGTCTATGTAATTAATGCGAGATACCTCTTTAAGTTGGCAAAAAAAATTGGCTCAGGGTTTTTCCTCGGTAGCTGCGTTATTGAACTATTTGGAGTTACCCTGTGATGCTGGGAGTCTGTTGGCAGAAAAGCAATTTTCTAGTCGTATTCCATTGGGATTTGCTCAGCGCATGCAAAAGGGTAATCCTCAGGATCCTTTGTTATTGCAAGTTTTAGCAGTTGCAACGGAACTTGAAATCCAGGATGGGTATGAATTTGATCCCTTACGTGAACGAGACAGTAATCCTTTAAAGGGGCTGATCCATAAATATCATGGGCGGGTATTGCTCACCTTAACTGGTGTTTGCGCTGTTAATTGCCGTTTTTGTTTTCGCAGACATTTCCCTTATCAGGATAATAATCCTGGTCGTCATGGATTTAAAGACATTTGTGCTTATATTGCTAAAGACTCAAGCATTACAGAAGTGATTTTAAGTGGGGGCGATCCTTTGCTGGCCTCAGATCTGGTGTTTTCTGAATTACTGCAACAATTAGAACAAATTCCTCATGTGCATACAGTGCGTTTTCATACACGAATACCCATAGTTTTTCCTGAACGCATTGATCATGGATTGCTTTGCGTATTGGCTACGACGAAACTAAAGAAGGTTATTGTTTTACATTGTAATCATCCACAAGAATTAAACGATGATGAGGTACGGCACGCACTGCGTGCCTTGCGACAGGCGGGATGTCATTTGTTAAATCAAACCGTGTTGCTCTCAGGAATCAATGATAATGCTCCTATTTTAGCGGCGTTAAGCCAGGCGTTATTTGCTCAGGATGTCATTCCCTATTATTTACATATTCTCGATAAGGTCAAAGGGGCGGCCCATTTTGACTTACCTTTGGCAACGGTGCAGACCATTTATCAGCAGTTGCAACAATTAGTGCCGGGGTATTTATTACCGCGCCTGGCCTGTGAAGAACCAGGAAAATTAAGTAAGACGCTCTTAATTTAAGGATTTTTGGGCGTATAATATGGCTATACCATGTTGACATGAAAGAAGATAAAAAATGTATTCATTACCTGTATTAAAGCCCGGGGATTTTGTAGAGTTAATTGCGCCGGCGTCGCGTTGCTCTGAGCATGAATTATTGGGCATAAAGCAACTATGCGAAGCATGGCAATTAAATTGCATTGTCAACGAGGATATTTTCGGCGACGATTTATTGTGTGCGAATAGTGACGCAGCACGTTTTAATCATTTAAAAAATGCTTTACAAAATCCTCAAACCAAAGCAGTTATTTGCGTACGCGGTGGCTATGGGGCGATGCGTTTAATTCCTCAATTAGCTAAAATTCAGCCTCCTGTAACGCCCAAAGTTTTTGTGGGTATGAGTGATACGACTTGCTTGCATCTGTATTTACAACAGCAATGGGGATGGGCCACTATTCATGGTGCTGCCTCGCCAGATAAATTTTCGGCACAATCTATTGCGGCTTTAAAAACGTTACTATTTGTTGAGGCTGAAGCGGTGAACTTTTCGCGATTAAAACCACTAAATCAAGCGGCCAAAGAACAAGGTGTGCTTATAGCGCCGGTAACT
Source organism: Legionella drancourtii LLAP12 (assembly GCF_000162755.2). Lineage (GTDB taxonomy): Bacteria > Pseudomonadota > Gammaproteobacteria > Legionellales > Legionellaceae > Legionella > Legionella drancourtii. Next base: position 14,778 of record NZ_JH413824.1, on the reverse strand, counting down.
GGCGGCAATTTGACGCTTATTCAAGCTGGAATTGGCACGAATTGGCAATTAAATGCACGTGATAAATTCGTTTTATTAGAAGAGGTTAATGAACGCGGATATCGAGTGGATCGCATGTTGGAGCATTTACAACAAGCTCATATTCTTGACGGTGCGACCGCTATTTTATTCGGTGATTTTCTCGGTGGGAATGAGCCCAATGATACGTCATTAATCCCGGCAGTATTGCAGCGTTTTGCTGATGCCTGTGCTATTCCGGTCGTGCAAATAGACGGCATTGGGCATGGCGTCACCAATTTTCCTATTCCCTGTGCGACGAAAGCGCGTTTGGAATTGGGTAATGAATTGGGCTTAACGTGTTTTCGCTAGCTGTAGGTTCTGCATAGCAAACTGGGGTGTAAAGCCCAGTTTACAGAGGTTAACTGCTAAATTAAACATTATTTTCCTCATCACTATACAATTTAATCAATTTCTCCTGCGCTGAATTATTTCCTTGTGTTAATGGTTTATAATTGCCATCACTTTGCATTTCCCAAGTATTACTATTGTCTTTGAGGTAATTCTTAATAATTTCTTGTTTAATCCGTTTCTTGCACTGTTCATCAAGAATAGGGAACATAATTTCAATTCGATGGTATAAATTACGTTCCATAAGATCGGCACTAGCACAAAAATAATGTTCTTCACCATCAATTCTAAAGTAGAACACGCGATGATGTTCCAGAAAACGGCCAATGAATGAAAGGACGCGGATATTTTCTGATACTCCGGCTAAGCCTGGTTTTAAACAGCATACGCCACGTACGAGTAAATTAATTTTAACCCCCGCCTGTGATGCTTTATACAAGGCTTGAATGATGGTTTTATCCGTTAATCCATTTACTTTGAGTAAAATTTCGCTCTCAATTCCTGCTAATGCGGCTGTGCTGCATTGATCTATATATTGCAACAAGGTTTTTTGTAAGGTAAATGGTGAATGACTTAGGGCTTTTAGTTTTACTACTTTACCAAGACCCGTTAATTGCTGGAAAATAATTTGCGTATCGGCGGTAATGGTTGGCTCACCAGTTAACAAGCCTAAGTCGGTGTATCGTTTCGCCGTTTGCTCATGATAGTTGCCGGTACTTAAATGTACATAACGTTTCAATTTGCCATGAGAGCGGCGTACAACAAGCGTCATTTTGGCATGTGTTTTATAGCCAACCACACCATAAAGTACCAGAACGCCTGCTGCATGGAGGCGATTGGCTAATTTTAAGTTGGATTCTTCATCAAAGCGAGCGCGTAACTCGATAACGGCGGTCACCTCTTTTCCTGAATGCGCAGCATCAACTAAGGCATCAACCATGACTGATTCCGAATGCGTTCGATAGAGGGTTTGGTTGATTGCCAGTACATTCGGATCTGCTGCCGCCTGTCTGACAAAATCAATAACTACCTCAAAACTTTGATAAGGGAGATGCAGCAAGATATCTTGTTCATCAAGAACATCAAACAAATTACGTCCAGTTTTCGGAAATTGCGGGTATTGCGCGGTAAATGGTGGATAATTTAAATCAGGCCTATCTAGATTATTAATCGCACTTAAATAACGCTGGATATTGACGGGGCCATCACAGTAATAAGTATCATCATGACGTAAATGGTATTTTTGCAGTAAAAAATCGATAATTTTGTCTGGGCAATTTTGTTCAATTTCAAGACGCACTACATTACCATAGTGACGCGAAAAGATTTCGCGTTGCACCGCTTTTGCCAAGTCGTCGATTTCTTCTTCACGTAAAAATAAATCACTATTACGGGTGAGACGGAATGAATAACAGCCGCTGATTTCCATGCCTGGAAATAAACTATTAACATGAGTCGTAATAATTGAAGACAAATAAACGAAATAATGCGCGTCTCCGCATAATTCAGAAGGCAAATGAATGACCCGTGGGATGGAGCGTGGCGCATGCACTACCGCATAGTTGATATTACGGTCAAAAGCATCCTTGCCACTTAACGAGATAATAAAATTTAAACTTTTATTAATCAGCTGCGGCAGCGGGTGGGCTAAATCCAATGCTATTGGGCTGATAACGGGTTGGATTTCATGTTTGAAATAGTGTTTTGCCCATAAATG
>NZ_JH413824.1:0-12556 GCF_000162755.2 Legionella drancourtii LLAP12 | reverse complement strand
TTGAATTCCGGGTTTTTAAAACCCGGAATTCAAACCCTTTCGGTTCCAACATAGTGTTTTGTCCCATAAATGAATGTCGTCAGTCCATTCATCTAATTCGAGGAAATGAATGTTTTCTTTGCGTAAAGCAGGCAGTAATTGTTTATTAAATGTTGCATACAGCTGATCAATTAAATGATGCGTCTTGTGACTTATTTGGCTAAATGCTTCGTCGGGACGTAAGCCATCAATCGTTAATTTGTTTGAAGACAAGGCAATTTTTTCTTTAAGTCCGGCGACGCGAATCTCAAAAAACTCATCCAGATTGCTACTGCAAATACTCAGAAAGCGCATGCGCTCGAGTAAGGGTACGCGTTCATCATTAGCCAACATGAGTACTCGCTGGTTAAATGCAATCGCTGAAAACTCTCTATTGATGTAATATTCCGGATTATCCAACACTATGTCCACAAAAAACTCCATTTTTAAATAATATTCCCTTTCTAGTTGCTTGGATAGGGAGATTAAATGAACTGCTCTTTTTTACTTTGTATGACTTAACGTACCAGGAAAAAACAAACGCCTATAAACGCAATAAAGCCATAAAAAGGTGACAAATTCCAAAAAGTTAAAGCAAGAAAAAATAACAAACAGCATAGTGTAATTGGTATGGAAAAATACATACCGACAACCCCCTGCGCAACCGAATAACTGGCTGCTGCCAATAAGGCTAAAGCGCCATACTGAACACCGATCATAATTTTGCGTGTAGCTGGGCCATTGTGACTAGTAAGCCATTGATAGCCGATGACCGTCATAATTAATCCAGGTAGATTAAGGCTGAGTACAGCCAGAACTAATCCGGTAAATCCTGCCGCTTTATAACCGATTAAGGCGGATAATTTAACTGCGGTGAGCCCGGGAAAAACAAAGCTGGAACCTATCATGGCAATAAATTCTTCTTGTCCAATCCAATGTCGGTAATCTACCGCTTCATATTCTAATAGTTTGAGCATTGAATTACCGCCACCTAAGGAAATAAGGCCAATTTTGCCGAAACTATAAATAATGGCCAATAATGTCTTGATCATAGATGCAAAATATTTTTTAGGAATGTTACATACTCGCAGGAAACATGTTTACCCAGCAAGTGTTCTGCAATATTTTCTACGAGTTCTCGTGCTTTTCCTTCAATACAGGCACTTAAATAGACTTGATTATGGACCTCAAGTCGTGCTAATTCGAGTTTTATGGTTGGTTGCGTTGGAAATTTATAGATAAAAGCCTCCTTTCTAACATAAACTTCCATCCCTTCGTGGGCAATGCGTTGCACAATCTCTTGTACAATTGGAGCATGTGGATTGGTCTTTTTGCCATCCACACCAAGTGAATCAATATTTATTTTGGCATCAAAACCTAATGCCTGGTCGGATTGTTTCAACAAGGGCTTATAAAGCAATTCATGGTCACGTCTTTTGATGTTATAGTTGCTGCCAGGTAATAGGTAGTAATGATCTTCGCGATGTTTTTGATGATAGTTTGCTAAATCCAGTAATGAATTATCAAGGGTGTTCATTACAATGGTTTTATCATCAGGCCAAAAAAAGCGTATTTCCCATTTTATTTTTTCTGATTTTTTTTTAACCAAAATTTCCGCAGGAAATGCAGTTGTTATTGGGGTAAATTCAAAATTCCAAACCAAACGCTGATTCATACTGCATCTATTTCCTTCTTTATAGGGGCAAAAGTAGTGGGTCTATAGACCCTATGCTATTGTTTAAAAAAGAGTATATACTACATGTTTATCCTGCAATAATAAAAAAAGCAAGGGAAGGTATTTTTATGGCTATTCTATTTTTCTTAGTTTATCTAATCTTTACACTGATAGTTCTTTACCGCGCAATGAACCCACTCGTCTGGGAATTAGGCAGTGTGTTTTATTTAGTCGTCGCAACGTTTGCGATTGGACTCCCATGGATCGTGGGCTTTGTGCTGTGGTGTATTATTATCGTTGCCCTCCTCATTGTCTATATGGAGCCATTGCGTGCCAAAATTGCCGATTTTTTATATAAAACGGCAGGAAAATCCGTGCCAAAATTATCAAAAACAGAAGAAGAAGCGCTCAATGCAGGTGATACTTGGCTCGAAGAGGATATTTTTAAAGGTACTCCCGATTGGGAGCGCTTGGCTAAGGTTTCTACCGCCCTTTCTGCGGAAGAACAGGCATTCGTTGATAACGAAACCCAAATTTTATGTAGCATGATTAATGAGTGGGAAATTAGCCAGACACGTGATCTGCCTGAAAACGTTTGGCTCTATCTTAAGGAACATGGTTTTTTTGGTTTGGTCATTCCGAAAGAATATGGTGGTAAAGGATTTTCTGCGCGTGCGCATTCGGAAGTGGTATTGAAAATTGCCACCCGTTCCGGTGTTGCCGCGGTAACCACGATGGTACCTAATTCTTTGGGCCCTGGTGAGTTAATCAATTACTATGGAACGGAAGAGCAAAAAAATTATTATTTGCCTCGCCTTGCCAAAGGGATTGATATTCCTTGCTTTGCCTTAACAGAGCCTGGAGCGGGTAGTGATGCGACTTCAATTCAATCCGATGCCCTTGTGGTACAAAAGGAGATGGATGGGGAGACGGTACTTGGTTTAAATATCACCTTAGATAAGCGTTGGATTACCTTAGCGCCGATTGCTACGTTGATTGGTTTGGCGGTTAATGTTCGCGATCCTGATGGTTTGTTGCAGGGTAACGGGGTTGAGGGGATTACGTGTGTATTAGTGCCTCGTGATACGAAAAATCTAGAAATAGGTAATCGCCATATTCCCGCAGAACAACCGTTTATGAATGGTACTATCCGCGGAAAAGATATTTTTGTGCCGATTACGGCCGTGATTGGTGGTCAGAAGCGCCTCGGTGGTGGTTGGCAAATGCTGGTTGAATGTTTGTCAATTGGTCGTTCGATTTCTTTACCAGCAATGGGGGCCGGTTCTTCCGCTGTTTCCTATTTAACTGCAGGAGCCTTTGCTCGAATTCGCCGCCAATTCAACGTAGAAATTGGCCAGTTTGAAGGTGTTGAAGAAAAACTTGCGGAAATTGCCGGCTTAAGCTATTTAACCAATGCGACCCGTTTATTAACGGTGGCTGCCGTCAATGAGCATAAAAAGCCTTCAGTTGCTTCAGCAATTACAAAGTATTTCAATACCGAATTAGCACGGGTAGTAATTAATGATGCAATGGATTTACATGCCGGCCGCGGCGTGGTGGTTGGGCCGCGCAATTACTTGACCGGTTTTTATCAAGGCATTCCGATTTCCATTACCGTCGAAGGTGCAAATGTGATGTCACGTAATCTCTTGATTTTTTGGCCAAGGTTCTATGGCATGCCATCCTTTTATCCGTGATGAATTTTATGCGGTTGCTAATGAAGATAAAGCCGCGTTTAGGGAGATTATTTGGAAACATATTCAGTACTTCATGCAAAACTTCGCCAAAGCAATTTGTTCTGCATGGACTGGTGGAGTGTTTATTCGTGCACCTAATAGCTCCATGAAGCGTGAATATAAGCGTTTGACGCGATTAAGTCATGCTTTTGCTTGGTTGGCTGATTTATCCTTAATTTATTTAGGGGGCGATCTTAAGCGTAGAGAACGTTTATCAGCGCGACTAGCAGATGGTTTGTCTTATCTGTATATGGCTATGGCCGCTTTACGTAATGTGCAGTTGAATGAAGATAATCCTGATGAGCAATTGCATGCACAATGGGCTGTTGCGTATTGTTATTATCATGCGCAAAAATCCATGATCGGTTTATGCCATAATTTTCCTTCGAAAACGTTGGGTTTTTTAATGCGCTTGGTTGCTTTTCCGTTTGGGCAAACAATGCGTCATCCAACCGATAAATTGGAGCAAAAGCTAGCGCGTTTGATGACCCAAAACAACCATTTCCGCGAGCGCTTGAAGACGCTTGTTTATTTAAGTGGCGATTCAAAACAACCAGTAGATCGAATGGAACATGCATTACAATTGATCATTCAAAATGATGAGTTGGCTAAAAAAGTAAGTGATTTAAAGAAAGTTAAATTTGGTCAATTAAGTGGCAAACTACAAGAGAAAGTTGCGAAAAAAGAATTAACACAACAAGAAATGGATGCGTTGCTGGCCGTAGAAGCTGCACGTTGGGATGCAATTTTAGTTGATGAGTTTACCTTTGATTCAATGAGAAATAGTACGTTTAATTCAGTAATTGATGAGATTAAATCACCTTTTATGTAAATTTTTACATGCTCTTAACAGCAAACCAGAAAATCGACATCAGTAAAATGGTGTCGATTTTGCTATAATTAGCTCAAGCAGATAATGCAACACTTAAAGAGAGATTTAATCATGGCTAAAGCATCTAGATTCCCTTCTACTACTGAAATTAAAAGCGCAATGGAAATGGCAGGGAGTTCAATTGAAGGAACCGAGTATTTGGTTTCTCGGATTAAAAAGTTAGCTGAAAACTCAAAGCTCTTAAGTAAGTCTCCGGAATTGAAAGCTAATGTTATTGCCGCGATAGAACAATTTGCTGAATACGTTAAATTTAAGCTTACTACTCATGGTCAACCTTGGTCTGGCCAACGTATTGAAACTTCAGACTTAAAAAATATGCAGAAAAATATCGCTGAATCTGCTGCCAAAGAGTTAACGGGCAAGTTATCTGAGGTCAAACTCGATTATGCAGTGAGTGAAAAAGGCCATTATGTGCGTGGTTATTCCTCAAACAATGGCGCATTGGATTCCAAATCAGTTGAGTCCTTAGATAAGTTATTTAATGCCTGGCTGGCTAGTAAGGACTACGTTATCAAAGGTGGTTATTTATATAGTGCAAATGACTCAGTACAAGGCGAAAACATGCGCATTAGCGCTGATGTAGTTAAAAAACTAATGGCTGAAGGTGGTTTACAAGAGTTCATGGCTGAAAAAGGGTTTAATACATCAATGAAAGCACGCGATTACCCTGGTGAACAAAAAGAAGCTCAAGCACAACAGGAAGTAGAATATGCTGTGGAACAAGCTAACCGGGTATCTGAGGAGCGTGCACCGGATGTTGTGCCAGAAGAAGCACCAAATGCTGGAGTTGGACGGCATTAGAGACCTTGCGGCAGTTGATCATTATTGGTTGTTTGCCGCATGTAGTCGTTCTAGAGAGCCTATATCAAACCAAATGCCATGATAGATGCTCGCAGTAGCTTTGTTGTGCTCTGCATAGCTCCTAATTAATGGCGCAACAGAGTAACGTCCTTGCTTGCAGTCAGCAAAGACGCTTGGGTGATAACAACAGATACCAGCTAGGGTATATTCTCGGTTGGTGTTAGTTAGTTGCTGCTGATTCACTAAACCAAAATCGCCATGATGGTTTAATTTTGGATTATTATTAACTAAAATAATATGAAGTGAATCATTCTCTACAGGCTGGAGTTGGGTAAAATCAAAATCAGTATAAATATCGGCATTTACGGTAATAAATGGCTGATTACCCAAAAGTGGTAACGCATTGACAATCCCGCCACCTGTTTCCAGGCCACCCGGTGGTTCAGGTGAGTAACAAATTTCAACTCCCCAGCGAGCACCATCGCCTAAGTGTTGGCGAATTTGTCCGCCAAGATAAGCGTGATTGATCACCAACCGTTCAAAACCAGCCTGTGCTAAATTGACGATATGACGTTCGAGTAACGATTGACCGTTGACAACACATAGCGCCTTCGGCTTTAATTCGGTAAGTGGCTTTAAGCGCTCCCCACGTCCTGCAGCCAAAATCATTGCTGTTTTCATGGTAGATAAACCTTCCTTTGCAGAACGTGAAATAATGGATGTAATTCTTCATAGGTTTCGGTACATTCAAGAACATATTTTAACGTCAATGGTAAATCTTTCAGATATCCCGATTTATTATCGCGTAAATGTAGGCGCGAAAAGACACCTAAAACTTTTAAATGCCGTTGTAATCCACACAGGTCAAAAGCGCGAATAAAGGCACTCAAAGAATAACGGTCGTTATATACGCTTTGCGCGTAGAAAAATTCAACCCATTCGAGGATTTTTGCTCGTGGCCAGGAAATATAACAATCCTTGAGCAATGAAACTAAATCATAGGTACAAGGACCGCACATCGCATCTTGAAAATCAATAACGCCTAGGTCTTCCTGCTTATTGATAAGCATGAGATTGCGTGAATGATAGTCGCGATGAATAAAGGTTTGCGGTTGTTGGGTGATTTCAGTGGCAATCCATTCCATCGTCTTTTGCAGTACATTGCTTTCTTCAGTGCTAAGTTCTAAGGCAAGATAGGATTTGAGAAACCATTCTGGACATAAATTCATTTCTTTCATCATAAAGGCATGATCAAAGACAGGCAGTAGCGGATCGTCAATCGTGCACGATTGAATTTTAAAGAGGGTCTTCATGGCTTTTTGGTAATGCGTCGTGGCGGTTTCTGCGTGGAGAACATTTAACAGCAGCTGATCACCCAAGTCACTTAATAATAAAAAGCCTTGCTGTAAGTCCATGGCTAGGATTGTGGGGGTATGTACTTCTGCTCGTTCTAATGTTTGGGCCACATGGACAAACGGATTTAGATCTTCCTTGCCTGGTGGCGCATCCATGACCACATGCGTTGAGCCATTGTAGTGCATGCGGAAATATCTTCTAAAGCTCGCATCACCAGCTAAGGGCGTCAAGACGAAATCTTGTTGTTTTATCGTCTTAACTAGCCACTCTTTCAGTGCGTTTTCTCGTTCATGCATGATATACTTCCCGTCATTATTTTCAACTGTGTTCGCACGCAGTATGTCTTCTATTGTGTGCATCATAAGGCATTTTATTACTTGTGGACAAGATTTCAGTAAAATGGTGCTTGATGGGGTGTATGACAACAGCCCTTACATCGCTGTTGGTTATGTATCATAACTTTGCTCATGCTGACTCATTGATTAATGAACCAGTACAGGCTTGTGTCATCGCGCGTGATGTTGATTTGACTGATGCTCTACGGGCCAAATTCGCCCAATGTTTGGGCTGGAAAGCGGATCAAAATTCCCCCATTTGTTTAGGCTCATATCGACCAATTACCGTAACGCCACTTAGCTCAGCAGATGAAATACGGATTCGGGCCGACAAGGCTTCTTTTTATCAAAGTAAGCCATCAACGCTATCAGGGCATGTGGAAATACAACAAACGCAGCGCATTGTTAATGCGCAAACGGCTTATGTGTATCGCGATGCTAAAAGCAATCAAATTAGCAAAATCGAGTTTTTAGGTAATGTGCGTTATTTAGAACCAGATAAGTTAATGATTGCCAGAAAAGCAACCATTTACCCTCAGGATAAATCAGGACAGACCGAAGACGTTTTATATCGTTTTAACACGAATAAAGGCCAGGCTTTACTTCCGGCATGGGGGCGGGCGAGCATAATGAAACGCTTTGCTAATTCTGATTATTTATTACGCCAAGCAACATACACAACCTGCGCTCCCCAAGATAAAGCCTGGGAGCTCGAAGCGAAATCAATTAGTATTGATAATAAAAAAGCAGTTGGCGTGGCGCGTAATGTTAAGCTACGTATTCATGAGTGGCCAGTTCTGTATGTTCCTTATTTAAGTTTTCCTACCAGTAAAGAGCGTAAATCAGGTTTTCTCATGCCTGTAGGTGGCTATTCCAACACCGGTGGTTTTGACTTTGGACTTCCTTATTATGTGAATTTGGCACCTAACTATGATTTAACCTTAATTCCGCATGCATACAGTGAACGTGGGGTGATGATGGGCGCTGAATATCGTTATTTGACAGCTAAAAGCTATGGGGTGCTTAGTGGCAGTCTTTTACCTGACGATGCGGCCTATCGCAATTTTTTGCAGAATCATGAAGCGCGATTTCCCTGGCTTAAAGATCATTCAACAAACCGTTGGTCATTTGGCATTTTGGAGACCACTCAGTTTACTCCTGATTTACGTTTACATGTGAACGTACAACAAGTTTCGGATGATTATTATTTTCAAGACTTTAGTACGAATTTAGCCTTAATTACGCAAAGACAATTGTTGCGTCAAGCCGATTTATCGTACAACACGGAAAATTGGGTTTTTCGAGGCATGGTGCAAAGCTATCAAACCCTACATCCTGTTAATGAAACCCCAATTGCTGATCAATATGAGCGCTTACCGCAACTTTTAGCCCGTGGTTATTATTATGATTTGCCAGTACATGCTAATTTAAATATTCTTGGCCAATATGATCAATTTTTTTGGCCTGGTACGCAATGGGAAGGGGCGCAAATAGGAATGCCGCGTGGTCCGCGCTTGCATTTTAACCCGGTACTTTCATTGCCGCAACGTAAGGCTTGGGGCTACATTACGCCTTCTGTTGAGTTTGTTGAAAATTATTATGAAGTCAAAAATAATTGGGGGCCAAAGCATACAGACTATAATCGTTTCATCCCCCGTTATTCCGTACAGAGTGGCTTATTTTTTGAGCGAAATTTTAATTTTCTGAGCGACACATACACTCAAACTTTAGAGCCTAGTGTGTTTTATTTGCGGGTTCCTTATCAAGATCAAAGCGCTATTCCTATCTATGATACCGCGAATATGATTTTTAATGTTGACCAACTATTTAGAACGAACCGTTTTTCAGGCTTTGATAGAATTGGTGATGCGAATCAATTATCCTATGCCGTTACTACGCGTTGGCTATCCGAACGAACTGGCAATGAACGCGCTAATTTTTCTATTGGTCAAATTAAATATTTTTCTACCAGACGTGTGCAATTATGTCGAAGTTTTGACGGATCATGCTTTGCTTATCCTTATGAGATTGGGCAACTGTCGCCTTTTGCTGCGACATCGCCAATTGCCTCACGGGCGGCATATCATCTGAATTCGGTATGGGGAATTACAGGGGATTACGTATGGAATCCGGCAACTTCAGCAACCAATAATGGCGATCTTAATTTGCATTACCAGCCCGCAGCGAATGCGATTATTAACTTTGGTTATACCTATTTAGTTAATGGTGATGTTACATCGGTCCGTAATAATGGTACTACCAATAATGCATTGCATCAGGCCATAGTTGCTTTTTCTTTACCAGTGAATGATAAATGGAGCACCATAGGCGCTTATAGTCATAATATTAGTAAAAATTACAGTATGATGTCCTTGTTCGGAATGCAATATGACAACTGCTGTTGGGCTGTTCGTATTTTAGGTGGAAGAACATTTAAAAATTTAAATGAATCCTATGAGCCGCAATATAATAATAATGTCTATTTGCAAATATTATTAAAAGGCTTAGGATCTGTCGCGAATAATGATCCCAATGGCATCTTGCGTACTTATATACCAGGTTATCAGGATCCATTTCATTAATCGTTGTTGATAATGTTATGCTAAGAAAACGATTACTCGCGAGTAATAATTGCCCCTAAGTATAGTGGCAGAAATTAGACAAAGTTGCTTGTATTTTGATTAAAAATAACTTAGTGTCTCGTTAATTTTAAGATTTCGAGTTACATAGGCTAGGATCGCAACAGATTGCTCGAAAAAAGTTAAATAAGGATTAAGGTATGTATAAAAGAATAGCACTCATTTGCGTTTTGCTTGCAGCAGTTGGTGTTACCCAGGCAAAACAACTATTGGATAAAGTAGTTGCTGTGGTAAACAACAGTGTAATTACTGCAAGTGAACTCGATAAACAAGTGGCTATGGCTAAAAAGCAACTTCTTGCACAAAGAATACAACTTCCTCCTGATTCGGTGGTGCGTAAACAAGTATTGCAACATTTGATTGATGTGGATCTGCAACTACAAATGGCAAAACAACATGGTATTAGTGTTGATGATACGGAATTAACGCAAGCAATTGAACGAATTGCTGCCGCAAATCATGCGACTTTATCACAAATGCGCGAAGAAATTGTTAAACAAGGTATGGGATGGAATGAATACCGCGAGAATATTCGTAAAGAAATGATCTTGTCGAACTTACAACAAAAGGCCGTTGGTCATGATGTCATGATTACTAATGAGCAAGTAGAACAATATTTGAAAACCGAAGGTGATTTACCCGTTGATCGTACCCATCTAACGTATCACTTACAAAATATAGTAATTCCTTTAAATGATGAGCCTACGCCTGCGCAAATGAAAAAAGCTCAGGCTATCGCCGCACAGATATTGATAAGCATTAAAAAAGGTGCTGATTTCAATCGTGTAGCTGTAGAAAAATCTACTGGTGATTTTGCATTAGATAGCGGTGATTTGGGCGAACGGCATTTAGCAGAGTTACCTGAACTCTTTGCTAAAGAGGTGGTGAATATGAAAGTCGGCCAAGTGGCAGGGCCTTTACGTGCAGGTAATGGATTGCAATTAATTAAATTAGTCGCGATTGGTGGTGAACAGCAACAGCATATGGTTACCTTGACACACGTGCGTCATATTCTGTTAAAGCCAGATGCCAATATGCTCCCTGAAGATGTGAAAAAGCAAGTAAATAATATTTATCAGCAATTAAAAGCGGGCAAAGATTTTGCTAAAATGGCGAAACAGTATTCTTTAGATCCTGGCAGTGCGGTTAAAGGTGGCGATTTGGGTTGGGTTACTCCAGGTGAACTTGTGCCTGAGTTTGAAAAAACAATGAACAAACTTGCTTTAAATCAAGTAAGTCAACCGGTAAAGACCCAATTTGGCTGGCATCTAATTGAAGTATTAGGACGCAAACAGCAAGATGACTCAACCGCCTTTAAGAAACAACAGATCAGACAATTTTTACACCAACGTAAATTTGCTGAAGCCGTGCAAAACTGGCAGCAGCATATACGTACTGATGCCTATGTGAATATTGTTGAAAAGGACTTAGCATGAAGCCACTGCTCATTAGCAGTGGTGAGCCCGCGGGCATTGGTCCTGATTTGTGTTTGGCACTTGCTGACTACGACTACCCGGTGGTAATTTTAGGTGATCAACGAGTATTGATGTCTAGGGCGCAAGAATTAAAGAAAATTGTTCATTTTCACGAATATAAAAGCGGACAAGTAGTTGAACCTAAATCAGGACACTTATCAGTGCTTTCAATTGCTTGTCCTACTCCCGTAATCAGTGGTCAGTTAAATCCGCAAAATGCTCCCTATGTCATTGAATTATTAACTCGGGCCGCGCAATTATGCGGTCGCGGTGAATTTGCTGCACTAGTTACCGCTCCAGTGCATAAGGCTAATATTAATGCTGCCGGTATTTCCTTTACTGGGCATACTGAGTTTTTTGCCGACTTCTATCATGTAGAAACTGTAGTGATGATGTTGGCATGCTCGTTAATGAAAGTTGCCTTAGTGACAACACACTTGCCGTTACGTATGGTACCTGATGCCATCACTGTCGAACTAATTATGCAAGTCATTACCCAGTTGCAGCAGTCATTAGCCAGGGATTTTGGTATTGTTCATCCTCGGATTAAAGTTGCGGGTTTAAACCCTCATGCCGGAGAATCTGGCTATTTAGGACGTGAAGAGATCGATATAATTACGCCGGCATTAATCAACTTACAAAGTCAAGGTATTAATGTACACGGTCCTCTGCCAGCAGACACGATGTTTATTAAAGATCATTTAAAAGAGTGTGATGCCTATGTTGTTATGTATCATGATCAAGGACTCCCTGTTCTTAAATATGCTGGTTTTAATGAGGCGGTTAATGTTACTTTAGGCTTGCCAATAATTCGCACCTCAGTTGATCATGGAACGGCTCTGGAATTAGCTGGTCAAAATACACTTGATATCGGTTCAATGCTTGCTGCAGTGGAAATGGCAAAAAATATGGCTTTAGCTAGGAATCAATAATGACAATCATTAGTTTAATCGCCGCAATTGATGAAGCCGGTGGTTTAGGCTTCAACAATCAGCTGCTCTGTCATCTTCCCGCCGATCTACAGCATTTTAAAGCAATCACTATGGGTAAGCCGGTAATTATGGGGCGCAAGACGTTTGACTCTATAGGAAAACCATTACCTGGTCGTGTAAATATTGTTTTGAGTCGTCATTCGGAGGTTTCAATTAAAGATGTCTTGGTTTTTAACTCCTTAGGGCAGGCTTTAACTGAAGTTCAACATTATCCTGAAATTATGATTATTGGCGGTGAGCAACTGTTTGCTACAGCAATGCATGAGGCAAACTCTTATATATAACGCGTATCCACCACCAATTTATAGCAGATGTATTTTTTCCCGAAATAGATATGGCACTCTGGAATTGTACTGCTCAAGAATTTCGTCAACGTGACGAAAAAAATGAATACGATATGACCTTCTATAGATATGAGCGGATAAAGTAGGTTGGCAGCAAACAAAGAGGGCTTTTATGCCCGTTATTCGTGCTGCGAATACCGGGTAATAAAGTTTAAAATAAGTCCAACATGGTTTTCCATAGATCGAAATGGACAGAGGTAAATAAGCAAAAGAAAAATAATCAAAAAAAATGAAAAAAGTGTTTGACATGATCCGTGAAATCAGTAGAATACGCAGCACGCCTCGGGGGCAAG
>NZ_JH413823.1:27618-29352 GCF_000162755.2 Legionella drancourtii LLAP12 | reverse complement strand
GTGGATCATCTACCAAAACAAAGAGCAATCCTCCAGCGGCCCAAAAGATAGCGGATGTTAACTGATTTATTATAAAAAAATTCTTCCAAAACCGTCCATGAAGCAAATTGCCTTGTTTTATTAATTGATGATATTTAATAACAAATAGACCTCTTAGCAAATTATTAAAAACAAACAACAATAAGAGCCATATGGCTACAAAGCGAGTATCACTAACTTTATTCCAGAGGATCAAAGCAAATAAGACTGCGGCAAAAAAATCACCAATGATTAAAATTGAATAATTTTTATAGGATTCGGTGACCAGTTTTTCTTCTATTTGTGCTGGGGTAACTCCTGGGAAGTCCATTTGAAATGTATCCTTAGGATGATATTTTTCAGCCGTTAAGTTTAAGTATAGCTCTTTTTTTCATACTCATTTTGTCTCCGAGATATAGGATTTGACTCTATCTTTACCTGCTTCTTTAGCCGCATAAAGTGCATGGTCTGCAGCTTTTATTATGTCTTCAATGGTAGCGCCATGTTTTGGTGCTTCTGCTATTCCAATCGAAATAGTAATGCCAGGCAATGGTCTGTCTTTATAATAAGCTATTGTATTTTTTAACTGTTCGCGGAATTGATCCATTCGGTCAAAGGCATTATCTAAGGTCATATTTGGGAATATCACCGCAAACTCCTCGCCACCAAAACGAAAAGGAATATCACTTTCACGAAAATCACTGAGCAGTAATTGTCCAATTAATTTAAGAACTTCATCACCTGCTAAGTGACTATATGTATCATTAAATTTTTTAAAATTATCAATGTCCAGCATGGCCACGCATAGTGTATTTTTTTCGCGTGCAATTCGAATTAATTCGCGCGATAAAAACTCATTTAAATGCCGTCGATTATATAAATTGGTTAAAGGATCATGTAAGGTGAGTTCACTTAGTGAGGCACGTAAATTAATATTAGCTAAAGCAAGTTTAACAATATTGCCAAATGAATTTGCTATATCCTGTTGGTGTTGTGTTAGTTTTTTTCCTTTGGCTGCCAACAAATGAATAACACCAATTAATTCATTTTGCACCATTAAGGGCAATGCAATATAGCCCCCTTGAGGGAGTGTTAAATAATGATTACAAGGTACCGCCTTTTGCGGATCATCAACAAGAATAGTATTCGCTTCGCGGATTGCAAAACAATCCATTGGAAAAAATAACTTTGGCAATAATTGATCGTGTCCCCACTGAATTACAGTTTCCAACTCATTGGCGGATTGATTAAAAACAGATAAACCGCCACTTAATTCAGGAAATAAGTCTTGTGCAATTAAATTGATTCGCGGGTATGCTTCTTCTACTGAAACACAAATTTGCAGAGAGCGATTTAACTTATTTAATAAATTTTCATCATGTTCAAGTAGCTTTAACTCATTTAAAGTCACCATTGTTTTCTCATTAAGCTGTCGCATTTTTTCTTCATTTTGAATGCGATCACTAACATCTTTAATTTGTATAATAAAATTAACCGGCAATCCCTGTTCGTCTCGAATCAGTGAGTAACTGACCATGGCCCAGATAATACGACCATCTTTGCGGATATAGCGCTTTTCCAAGTGAGAAATACGCATTTCGCCCTTGATTAGTTTGCTCATAGCATCTCTAGTCATGGGCATATCAGCGGGGTACGTAATATCGAACATGCTTTTGCTACACAATTCAGTATCACTATAACCTAAGGTATCTTGTA
>NZ_JH413823.1:15234-26356 GCF_000162755.2 Legionella drancourtii LLAP12 | reverse complement strand
TCGAGCGTGTAGTGAGTTGCAAACAGCATTTAATAACTTGGATGACAAGATAAAATCTGTATATTTGCGTGGAAATAATTTAGGTAAAAAAACTGGAGAGGATGCTGCGCTTGTTTTCTCATCATTCAAACATGCTACTCATGTGGATTTAAGTTTTAATGAGTTTAACGTTCAAAAAAATCTGGCTATTGGATTAAAAAGTTTTGCCTCAACTCAAGTTTCCTCATTGGATCTGACTTCTAATAATTTAGGTTATAAAGATAATGAGCAACTCAAAAGTGCGGTTGCTGTGCTTATAGGTTTAAACTCATTGAATATGAGTAATAACAAATTGAATACGAAAAGTGAAGAAGAATTACAAACACTGTGTTCTGCTTTTCCTAGCAACTTAGAGCATCTTGATATAAGCAACAATGAATTGGGCGATAAAATTAAAGTAATTAGAAAATTACCCCCAAATATCACCTCTTTAAATATTTGCGATAATGCCATCAATGAATTAGCAGTTGAGGAAATTAATAATTTGAAAGATTTATTAACTCATTTGCACACCATTTATATCAGTATTGATGAATTCAACAAAATGACCCCAAAGCAAAAAAAGGCTTGGGAACCAATTCTTACAACCATCAATAAAGTTGTTTTTCTTAATTCAGCAGAAAAAGAAGTTATACCTGAGCAATATCATTTTTCAACCAATCGGGAAGGCTTTTTTGCACGAGATTATAACAAAAAAGAGCACGGTATTATTGAGTCATTTAAGCTTTTTGCTAAATCTATTTCTGATAACCTACGAAAATAAAATCAAAGAGGCAAATTCTTTGCCTCTTTTTAAATAATAACTTTCGCATAATTAAATCTATGCGATTAGATTTGTTCTTTATTAATTTATGCTTGAATTACAATCCAAATTATACGATTAGATTTTTATAATTAATATTCTGTAATGCCATTGTTTTATAATGGATAATTATATTTTTTCCGATTGAAATGAGTGAAATTTTAGGAGAGATAATTTTTTTTATTTAGGTCTATTTGACTGAATAAAGTGCTATTTTAGATAGTCTAATTCGCATTTGCCCAAATCCCCCTATTAGTGCTTATGTTGCTGGAAGATTTTTGCAAGAAGAGAGTACCACTTACGTGATAAGCATGAATAATTTGTTTACTTGAATACGTTTAGATCCGGCAATCTCCTGTAGTTATCTGCAAAGAGATTGTCCGGATTTTCTTACTTCTGTAGCTCCAGATAAAATAAAATTTAGAGCTTTGGCTTTTAGAATCTCGGTTGAATCTGATCATGAGCCTTTTCTTCAAACTCTACTAAGCTTGTTGTTTTTCCCCACCAAGGTTGCTTGGAAAAGAATCCTAATGAATACCTGCTAATATTGAGTGCATCAACCAGAGACTCACTATAGAGCCACCCTGAAAACCCACCATTTTGGAGTTCACCATTGAGCCAAGTAGCCTCTTCCGGCTCAATATACTCCCTATATTTATAATGAATCATATTTTCAAAGGTAAAATCGTATTTAGAGCAAAATCGCTTAGCTTCATCCGAAAAGTCAAACCAAAGTCTACCGATGGGTAAAGGTAGCGTTTTCCAGTGTCCTTCACAAGGGATTTCAGCATCGAACTCTATTGCAAAACCTTCTAAATAATCTTTTACTATAATCGCTTTTTTCAAATCTAAAAGAGCATATTTTATTAACCTAATCTTATAATTAGTTGAAAAGAATATACTTCTTTTATCCTGAAGCTTATCAATGGCCTCTTCTGCCCAAATTTTAATCTGCGCATAGTCTTCATGTCTTTGGGCTCTTGCCTGTTCTTGACTTTTAGTAGGTGTTGGCATACTTACTCCTGAATTAAAAAAAGCCAATATTATCACAGATAATAAGTCCAATTAATACTCTGTTTGCTAAGTTGGAGTTCTTTTCAGGAAGGTACGAAATTTCCCAGAACATCCTTATAACCTTTCATCACTCCAGGCTGTAACCAGCTAACTCCTCAACATCACGGTAACTCAATGAATAAGCCAAGTACCATCTAAATGTCCTGCTTAAAATGGCGCCACTTAAAACTCAGCATCTCAGATCGTTTCCTTGCAAAAAGACAGAGCCTACTCTGGGTTTTAATTTTTTGCGACAAAACCCCAATGACTGTTATCCCCTTATTTATCTTGTAAAAACGCCCTTCTGCAAAGGAATCAATTTCATTTTTCCTTAATAATCGCACTGTAAAATGTGTTTTTTTTATCACTCATTGGAAACTTCATGAATAAAAATTTGTCTGAAAAAATGAATCTTGTTTTACAAAAAGAATATCTGATTATCACTCCAAGCGATCCACATCCTTATCTTGGCACAGAAAGTGTCCGAGGATGCTATGCCGTATTTATCCATCATCCTCAAAGAAGCGCGGTGTTGCATTGGGATGATAATTGCTGCCATTTGAGCCTAAAGGAATATGTCAATGAATTTTTAGATGACAGTATTCTGTTATCCGACTGCTCAGTTGCACTAGTGGGGGGATGGAAAGATAATATTGAGTCCCAAAAGAGCGGAAATTTTTTATGTGAGTATTTTCAATCTAATTGCAAACACTTGGATTTGTCCAATTTTCTAATTAAAAAATCCCAAGGTTCTCTCGAGGAAACAGGGTTTTCTTTGGTTTATATAAACACCTCAACGGGAAATATTGTAGCGAACTCCAATTGGCAACACTACGCCCCTAATGACAAAAAATATCGTGGCAAAGACGTTGAAAACCGCATGAAGAATTGTGTGCTACTCGATCAGACGCATTTGCAAAATAACCTCAATGAAAACTCCGGTTCAAGAATCTATGCCCGCGATAAATTTAACGACCTCCAGCATGAACAATCTAGCCGACTCTGCATGGCTGTTCAACGTGATGACATTAATCAGCTAGTAAAGTTAATTGATGAAGGCATTACCCATGTTAATGTCTGCCCTCGCAACACAAGAGGTTGGACCCCTTTACACTATGCATGCAAGCTAGGTAAATTTGATGCTGCTTTATTGTTAATTCAAAATGGCGGTGACTTATACAAAAAAAATGATGCCAATAATGCACCTATTGATTTTTTGACTCGTGGTTCTTTTGAATATGAAAAACTATTTACAGCGTATCGCGTGGTTGTAAAACACTGCTCAGTTAACAAACAAGCACTACTCTCCTTTTCGTTGTTCTCCAGACATAAAGAAACGATTAATGAGAAAGAACGGGAAATATTATCAATCATTGATGGTGGCTTGAAAACAAAAGAAGGCATTTCGGAACTTAACAAGATGTATCTTTAGTAGGGAAGTGACCATAATTGTCACTTCCCAATAAAGCTATAGCTTTAAGAGAACTGATAGGTATTTGGGAATCTGAGAGTTAAGGTGCTCTAATAGTTTCAAAACCAGCCAGCCCCTCTACCTGGCTGGTTTTGTCGCAAAAATATTTTTAGACTATGAATAGAGTTATTTTTGGCGATTTTACGCCTGTTATAATTTACGCGAAAAAACCCATCAATTACTCAATTGCTTTTCTAACTCGCAACAAAATACCCCGCGTAAGTCATTAATAAACGAAAAAAAAGGGCTATTAATGCTAAAAAGCCAACACTACTGGCCCAGATTAACATGAGCCAGCCCAATCGTTTCCACCATAGTGTTTTCATTAATGATAGCCCTCATTTGAATTTACTTTGCCACGAAACACATAATAAGCCCAAGAGGTATAAACTAGGATAAACGGAATAATAAATAAAGCACCCACCAAGGCAAATCCCATACTTTGCTCAGGGGCAGCCACGTCACGCATCGAAATATTCGGGGGAATAATATTAGGCCACAAGCTGATTGCTAACCCCATGTAACCTAAGAAAAGAATTACTAATGCTAAAAGAAAAGGAGCAACATGGGTTTCGTGACGTAATTTTCTTAACATAATATAAGCAGCAACAAAGGCCAGCAAAGGAAGCGGTGCTAAAAAGAACACATTGGGCATGGAAAACCAACGTTCAGCAATGTACTCATGACTTAAAGGCGTCCAGATACTGACAATGACCATAACCAGTAAGAGTAGACATAAAATAGGTTTGGCAATCTTAATCATCTTTTTTTGCAGTTGTTCTTCGGTTTTCATAATTAACCAAGTGCAACCTAAAAGTGCATAAGCCACAACAAGACCAAAACCAGTAAAAAGACTAAAAGGAGTAAACCAATCAAGACTCCCCCCGTTAAAGACTAAGCCTTGCACCTGTGATTTCAGTTTAAAACCATTGATAAAAGCACCTAAACTTACTCCCTGGAAAAAGGTTGCGATATAAGAACCGCCAATAAATGCTTTATCCCAAAAGGGCTTATGATTATCTGTTGCCTTAAAACGAAACTCAAAAGCAACACCTCGCCAAATGAGACCACAAAGCATAAAAATAAGTGGCATATAAAGTGCAGTAAGAATGATAGCGTAGGCTTGAGGAAAAGCAGCCAAAAATCCTACCCCACCAAGAACAAGCCAGGTTTCATTACCATCCCAAACAGGGGCTACCGTATTCATCATCAGATCTCGTTCTTTACGATCAGAAATAAAAGGAAAAAGAATGCCAATACCAAGGTCAAAGCCATCCATGATAATGTACATCATCAAGCCAAAACCAATAATCAAAAACCAAATCAGCGGTAGATCAATGCCCATAATTCATTACTCCTTGCCTATACCTGGTTCAAAAGTAGGATCAATATTATCAGGTGCTGCCGATAAAGGTCGTGCAGGTCGATGTAGATCCTTCATGTCTGGTTCCTCATCCTCTCCTTCAATTTTCGGTCCTTGAGCGATTAATCTTAATAAATAATTAATGCCTATACCAAAAACACTCATGTAGATCACGATGAATATAATAAGCGAGATTGATAATGTAAGCGCCGAGTGATTGGATACGGCATCTTTAGTACGCATGAGGCCATAAACAACCCAAGGCTGTCGCCCTATTTCTGTAGTATACCAACCAGCAAGAATGGCAATAACTCCAGATGGTCCCATAAGAAGCGCAAATTTCAAGAAAAGCTGAGATTGATATAACTTATTTTTTATACGTAAAAAAAGACTAATCAAACCTAAACCTAACATTAATAAACCAAGGCCAACCATTAATCGAAACGTCCAAAAAACAATGGTTGCATTCGGTCTATCCTCTGGCGCAAAATCTTTAAGTGCAGGAATCTGGCCTTTTAAATGATGCGTTAAAATCAACGACCCCAGATAAGGCACTGTTAATTCATAATAATTTTTCTCTGCAGCCATATCTGGTATAGCAAATAAAACCAAGGGCACTGATTCATTGGGGGTATTTTCCCAGTGTCCTTCTATAGCAGCAATTTTTGCAGGTTGATATTTAAGCGTGTTTAGGCCATGTTGATCGCCTAAAAATATTTGTACAGGTGCAGCTATTAAAATCATCCACAAAGCCATTGAAAACATAAGTTTCACTGCACGAGATTTATTCTTCTTTAACAAGTGCCAAGCCGCCGATGCCGCAACGAATAAAGCCGTTGCCAGAAAGGCAGCAACAACCATATGTGCAAGTCGATAGGGAAAAGAAGGATTAAAAATTACTTGCAACCAAGATAGAGGAACAACCTGATGATTCACAATGGAGAAACCTTGTGGCGTTTGCATCCAACTGTTCGAGGCAAGAATCCAGGTTGCAGAGATTAAGGTCCCCAGAGCAACCATAATTGTAGAAAACCAATGCAATCCAGGCCCTACTTTATGCCAACCAAAAAGCATTACCCCCAGAAAACCAGCTTCAAGGAAAAACGCGGTTAAGACCTCATACATTAGTAAAGGCCCGGTAATTGTTCCGGCAAAAGAGGAAAAATTAGCCCAGTTGGTACCAAATTGATAGGCCATTACCAACCCGGAAACAACACCCATAGCAAAATTAACCGCAAATATTTTTGACCAAAAATGATAAAGATCGCGATAGACAATTTCTTTTTTATAAAGCCATAAACCTTCAAGAAGAGCTAAATAACTCGCCAAACCGATTGTAATTGCCGGAAATATAATGTGAAAAGAAATGGTGAATCCGAACTGAATTCGGGCTAACTCCAAGGCATTAAGACTAAGCATAAACTATTTCTCCTAAACCAAAATTTTCTGGGGCAGAAATGATTGTTGCATCAATTCAACTAATAATTGTAAAGATTTCTTAACTAAAGCCTCAGTTGCTGCTGCGCCAAGTGAAATGCGTACCGCATTTACTGGATTTGTTTCTTCAATGGCAAAAAGATAACTAGGGACAATGGCGAGGCCAAATTGATTGGCATAAGCCGCAAAGTCTCTAGCTTGCAAATAATTGGGTAAATAAAGCCAGAGATGGTGTCCCGTGCGATGTACATTAAAAGAATAGGCCGATAATATTTTTTTAGCAATAAGCTGCCGCTGCCCTATTTCTTTCTTAATTGTTGCAAGTATTTTTTCAGCGTCACCAGTACTAATTAACGTAGTTGCCAGAGCTAACGTTAGTGGTGAAGGCATTAACGAGGTTGTGCGTAGCATAGCGGCCAATTGCTCTCGCTCTTGAAATCCGGGACTAATAACGTAAGCAACTCGGAGCGATGGGCTTAAAGATTTTGATAAGGTTGAGATATGCCAAGTCCGTTCAGGTGCTTTAACTAAAAAAGCCGCTGGTGCATTATCCACAAGAGCACTATAGGGATCATCTTCAATAATTTTGACATCAAATTGGCGGGCAATGGCAATAATTTCATCCCTTCGGGCATCTGGCATGATGGCTGTTGTAGGATTATCAAGTGTTGGAATAAGGTAAATCCCTGCGGGTGTCTCCTGCTTACAGAGTTCATTAAAAGCCGCAGGTATAATTCCGTCTGCATCCATTTTCAATGGGTTAAGTCTTAATCTTTGATTTGCCGCAATTGCTTTCAACCCTGGATAAGTAAATTCACCAGCGCAGATAAGAGAATCGGGTTTAAAAAGTAGATTGCATAAAGAGAATAATGCATTCTGAGCACCAGCTGCGATCACAATACGTTCTCTTTCTATATGGCCAAGCCTGGATTTAAGCCATAGAGAGGCCGCATACAAATCATGTTGTGAATGGTTACTTTCCTTATATCCTAGAGATAAACTGGGTTTATTGAGTAGAAGTTCATTGAGTATCTGGGCAAATTTCTTATTTAAATAGGCAGGTTGAGGCGCAATATTCATACTTAAATCAAGTTCAGAATGAGCCTGTCCCTCCTCGTTCTGTTGAAAAGCGCGGCGAACATGAGTGCCATCCCCTCTTTTGGCTTCAATAAGCCCCCTACTAGCCGCTTCATTCAATGCCCGTGTTACTGTAGTTAAATCAATATCTAAAGCTTTAGCAATTTGGCGCTGTGAAGGCAGACGTGTGCCATCCATTATAAGACCATTATTGATATCTTCTGCTAAGGCCTCAACAATTTGCATGTATTTGGTTTTAACTTTGTTACTAAAACGCGGGATCCAATAGGTCATCATTCACTCTAAAATAGTGCTTTTATAGAATAGTTTAGCACTTATTTATTGACTATCCATACATTATAAACCAAAATTACAGGTAAAATATACATACATTATAAAATTGTATGGCTTATTGCCCGGAGTTTAAACCATGTCTTTTATCAAAAAATTTAAAAAGTTTTATCAATCCTCGGTGGAAAATAGAATACAGCTCCTTGTTTTTCTGGCTTTTGTAATTATTCCCATTATCGGCATGACTGGTTTGTATATTTGGGTTAATGTTTTTTGGTTGTAGTCTCAAAATGAGCCGACGTGCACTAGCCCTCCTCTTCGAGACAACGTTACGTACCGAACAAATTTTTCATTTTTTCCGTAGCATAAGTCAACTCTAAAACAATTTGAGGCTCCATCGCTGAATGCCCTGCCGCATCAACAAAAACCAAATCCGAACCAGGCCAGAGTTTATGGAGTGTATAAGCATTTTTCGCCCGCGTTATCGTGTCATAACGCCCATGCACGATAATCAGAGGAAGGTGGTTAATTTTTTCGATATTATCGATTAATTGATTGTCTTTCATGAAAAAATTATTGGCACTGTAATGAATAAATGTACGTGAAATACCTAGTGTTAACGTGTCATCGGCCATAAAACGCTTTAATTGTTCCGGTAAAAGTTTCAAAAAAGAGCAGATGACATCGTATTTAAAGAAGGAATGTGCTGCTGGTATTGAAATACTTGGATCAGGATTCATCACTAACCGATGATAAGCGTGCAACAAATCCCCCTGCTCCTCCTTAGGTATAAAATCATTAAATTCCTGCCAAATATCAGGAAAGGTATCTCGCATGCCATACCATAAATTTAAATTTTCACTTTTTTGCGCAAGAAATACCCCCCTGAGTATAAATCCAAGAGCCCGATCAGGATAAGCTTCACCGTACGCAAGAGCCAGCGCACTCCCCCATGAACCGCCAAAAATAAGCCATTTATCAATCGCTAGACTTTTTCTTAATACCTCTAAGTCATTAATAAGATCCTGGGTTGTATTATCGCTCAGCTCACCAAAAGGTTTCGAACGTTTGGCTCCGCGTTGATCTAATAAAATCACTCGCCAAAAAGCAGGATCAAAAAAATTTCATATCATCATCACTGCATCCGCCGCCAGGACCACCATGTAATACGATCACAGGAATACCTTCTGAGTTCCCATACTCTGCATACCATAATTTATGCATTGGTGATACGCTCAAATACCCCTTGTGAAATGGCTTGCTCACTGGAAATATCGCTGGTTTGATTGGCACTGCAGATGTATATCCATATTTAAACGCAATTAATAAAACCGGGACAATTAATGCGGAAAAAATGAAAAATATATAAAAGGCTTTAACCATGCGAATAACCCTTAAAAATTAATAAAACACGATGTCTAACCATTTTTGCAGTGGGTTGTTAACTTTAATTTGATAAGAAACAAAATAAGTCATTATTGCTAAACTGACTGCAGCGATAAATAAATGACCACAATAGAATAATACCGCACCTAGGCGACAAGAAACAAAATTAGATTACTCAATTTTTTATGCAATATTTTCAATGATTTATTTTATCTGGTGAGACAAACTACTAATTTATATGCATTAATGATAGATTTCTTTACGGCCGCACCGTGGAGTGTGAAAATATCTCAATATTGTAAGGAAGCACAATGAAATTATCAACCTATGGCATGTGGGAAAATCCTCGCCTTGATTTAGTAGATGCTCTTGTTAAAGATTTAAAGCTTGATTGCAGTAAGGAACAAATCGATAAAGCGTTGCTTGAACCGGTGATAACTGAAATTATTGATACATCCTACAGCTATCAAAAAATGCTGCAGGAAAAACAACCTGAACTTAGCCTAAAAGAAAAAACTTTAGCCACTTATAATGTAGCATTATCTACAATGCTATCAACTCTGGCGAAATCATTGAATAGATCTGAGACGCTGTTTCGAAAAATTTATTTCTGCATCTTTGGCTTTATCCAACCAAAACATTGATTATTTAATGCAGTTAGCAACAATAAGCAGGCAAATCAAAATAAATGGCGTTCGAGAGCTTTATGGAAACAATTTTTCTGCGTCTTATCCCTCATTAGCACAAGCATTACCTTTAGAGGATCTTCAATTAATTGAAAAAGCAACAAATGCCGTAAGGGAGGCAATTCAACAGGATTGTCCTGCAGAAATTTATCCAATAATGGCAAAACATATAACCTATATGGAAGAAATTTCTAAGCAAAAAATAGCTGCCCACAAATTTTCAGAAGAATTCAAAAGGGAAACGGGTATGACAATGGACGAATTTAAATCTCAAATACAATTGAGTAAACCATCAGTAAGTTTGGTAGGACTCTTTAATGATAGAAGTAAATTAAAAGAAACCATTCAAAAAAATCCGGGAGTTATGTTCAGCGTCTTAGTCAGCATCTAAATACTTAACCTCGGCAAGGTTTTATAAATCAAAAATAGGTTGGTGTTGAGCATGCGAAATCCAGCAAAGAAATGAAGCGACTTCCATAGTCCTGGACGCACAGCCATTAAGCTAAGGAAATCTGTCATTCTCGCGTGACCTTGTTGCGTGGATAAATATAGTGGTAAATAGCGGGCTATAATGACTACATCCACGCTGGAGGAAAATATCTATTCAGCAATTGCTTAATATGACTAGTGGAATTCCTAATTTTACTCGAACCGAAGCATTTAAGAAATTAATTGAACATGAGCCAACCACTTACCACTCAATCTCATTCTTTGTAAATTTAGCTTATGGACAAAAGGATGAATTCATGCCAGGTAAAGGCTGGCATTACTCTAATACAAACTACTATCTATTAGGAATGATAATTGAAAAAATCACTAATCAGAGTTTACCCCTTGAATTTCAACAACGCTTTTTTAAACCACTCAATTTGAACAACACATATTATTCAATAAGTTCCTACCCCATATCCATTTATAAGCGGCAAGTTCTTGCGTATTTAGATAACAAAGATGTGACAAAAGAGAATCCTGCTTATTATGGTCCTGCTGGTGGCATGCTGATGAACATTCGAGATTTACTCATATGGACAGAAGCCTTATTCACACCAGGAAAAATCTTGTCAAAACATTCATTAGATCAACTGAGGCAAACTCAAGCAGTTCCTCCAAATCCTCCCAAGCCAAACAATGCTCGTTACGGTCTTGGCATATATTCCTTAGAAATCCCTGGTTATGGTTTAGTTTGGTGGTATACAGGAGTTATTAACGGATATAGTAGTATTTTCATGTGGATACCTAATAAAAAAACCATTCTTGTGGCTCAAATCGATCGCTGGAAAGACAATAATTTTGGTCTATTAATGCCAGGACAAAATTTTATTAATACAATTTTGGAGACAATTTAAAAGCGTACGTTTCTATATCATTAGATTTTAATTCATCAAGTGAAAAAACTATGCAGAGTGAGATAAGCTAGTAACTCATCTTGCTGATAACATCAATGTCTCTTAGCGTACGTTTTCGTATCATTGGACTTCAAACCCCGTGCGACACGAAGTCGCCAACTAGAGCTGCGG
>NZ_JH413823.1:7183-13420 GCF_000162755.2 Legionella drancourtii LLAP12 | reverse complement strand
AAGGGTTTGAATTCGCAACTCCTTATTTTTTCTAGCTTTCGCTTCCACGCAACAATGCCACGCAGGGACGACAGGCTCTGAGACATTTGAAGCATAATTAATGGCCGTGAGTCCGGACTGCACTTCGTTTAGCCCCAACCTAATATTAGTTACGCCGGCACCCTGCGGCAATGTCTAGCGATCTTCACAAACAGTATAATAGCCGTGACGATAAGGATTGCTACGTGCTCTAAATTTATAATCACGGCACTGTTGGCCTCGATCATCGGTATAGCGTTTTTCCAAGCGAAATGAGAAATCACCAAAATTCATATCTTGTTGCCATTCTTTCTCTTGTCGTGCTTTATCTTCTTTTTCCATATTTTTAAAAAATTGACTGAGCTTACTGGCATAACCTACTGAAAAAAAGGAAGATAGAAGGAGGAGTACGATTATTTTTCTCATAATTGGTTCTCAATAAATCCAAATAGGACTGTATTAAACCACATTTACACTGAATAGGCAAAAAAGAGGCAATATGCCTTGCCTCTACTCATGATTGGAACCATTAGTTTCGTGGGTTTAGAGATTTATCTTGCTTATTCTCTTCTTCTAACCATAGCGGGGTTTTACACTGTTCTCTTATTTTGCTGAGCTCAAGGATCATTGCCGCATGGCTAGTCTTCGTTAACAAATAATCAATAAAACGGTAACTTTTAAATAATCCTGGTAAATGTTTCTTGGCATCGTCCAATGTCTGCATATTACCTGACTGCAAAGACGCAAAAAAAGTATCCAGATGCAAGGTAAACAGGGGTATTGTTGTTGCATTATATGTAGAAATACGCACAATGGATGAAAAGTCTATTTTATGAGCGCCATAAAAATTATACTCCATGGTATCGCTCATTTGAGATCCCACTTCATACAAAAAGCAAACTAATTTTTCATCGCTTAATTGATTAAGTCTGGAATATATATCGTCAATAATCACCTGCGCTTTTATAGCGCGACTGTTCCTATGAGCCTGCGGAATATGTAATTTATCGATAAATCTGAAAAAATTTAGAGCCAATATTTGATGCATTTTTTGCAAATCATAGGCAATCAAAAGACTATCTGGAATTTCGGCAAAAGCGGTTAAATTTGTATCGTTAAATAATTGAAAATTAACATAGCCTTCTCTTTTTTTAGAATGAGATAATTGTCGAGTATGCGAAAAATCTAATTCCAGATCCCCAAGATCTACTTTTCTTTGTTTTTCATTTAAAATAAAGCCAAGATCTCTTTGCTTATAAAAAACACATG
Organism: Legionella drancourtii LLAP12; assembly: GCF_000162755.2. Taxonomy (GTDB): domain Bacteria; phylum Pseudomonadota; class Gammaproteobacteria; order Legionellales; family Legionellaceae; genus Legionella; species Legionella drancourtii. Next base: position 12,133 of record NZ_JH413823.1, on the reverse strand, counting down.
GATTTTTATCTGGCATTTTTGCAGTATCTAAGACAAGTTCTACTGTATCGAGTTGTATGGCTCCTGGATCTATCTCATTGGCACCAAAGCAAATAACATTGGCATCCCCCCTTTTTCGATCACCAGAATCAAGCACCGAAGGTCTAAAAAACATATAATTTTGTAACAACGTTCGTCGGCCATATAATGCATCATTAAATATACTTTCAAGGGCCGCGTTTGCGGTGAAATGCCGTATTTCCGAGGAAAAAAGTTTTACTTGAGTCGCAGCTTTAACTAATCGCTCGGCAAGTTCTGTATTACATTGGGGTATATATGGTGTATTGGCATCATCTAATAATTGTTGGGCTGTAGACCGCGTTTTTTGAATGTAGCCCTCATGCCGCGCTGCAACGCGGCAAATTTCCTCTCTTTTCCTTTGCTGTGCGCGAAATATTCGTTGCAATTTAATCGTTTGCTCTTCAATAAACGCTAAATTATTATCATTGTTTTTTAAAATTGTTTTAATCGCTCTAGACGCATCTTGCTCATGTTGTGCAATTGCAATGGGTATTTGATCTGGTTCGAAAATATCGGCCCTGGGACGAGGAAAATAGTTACAAAATAATTTAATTAATGACTGATCATTAGTCGAAAAAATTTTTCTAATATAGATTTTATTAGCAATAAAATCAGGTAGAAGCTCAATGCCCTGCTGTTTGGGGGGGATTTTTGCGTGCCGAGCAACCACATGATCGACAAGAATAGCTTGCAATCCTTGTTCTATAAAACCTAGTTTTTTCTTATTAACTTCAGAGTGGCTATCTTTTGTTAAGAGATAATCTTCAATTGCGAACCAAAGCAGAAATTCTGCTTCATCGCCAAATTCTTTGAGCAAAGAAACATAATTGAGTAATACCTGATGCTTAATAAACTTAATGGAGGAAGAAGCAAACGGCTGGCTCATTAACTCATAGAGTAATTTATCAATATCTCCTTTTATTTGATAATTATACTCTTCCTTTTCATATTTACTAATCAACTGAATTATAAGATTTTCCGTTTCTTTCATATGAGGCCGAAAAATAATTAGACGTGTCAAATATTATACATATAGAGCGCAAAACCATCAATCAATGCCCGTATCACATTGAAAAAATAAAAATTTGAGCCCTCAATTGAGGTTTAGTAGCCCGGGCTTACTATCCGTGCTTATTACCCGAAACACCTAATTATAAAATCAGTTTTTGTTAATTTATATCAGAGGATATTCTGGTGCTTCTATCGAAGAACCAGGCACTAAAAAACTTTACTGCAACTGATTATAACATACGTTGATGATACACTAAGGCTACGGAGTCAATTAATTATTCAATACATAAGGGTAAATATGCGCCCATGTTTTTTTATCTTTGGTTTTGGCTACACCGCTAATTTTTTAGCACAGAAACTTTCTGAGTTAAATTTTCGCGTGATTGGGACAACACGTGCTCAAGAAAAAATAAAGCAAAGCACAACGTATGAGTTAATTAATTTTTCTCTGGACGAAGTAACAAAATACCTGTCTTTTGCGACACATATTTTAGTAAGTACCCCGCCAATAGCTGAGAGTGGTGATCCTGTGCTTACAAACTTTGCTGATTTAATTAGAGCTTATTCATCGCAGGTACAATGGCTTGGTTACCTTTCAACTACAGGGGTTTATGGCGATCATCAAGGCGCATGGGTTGATGAATTGTCAGCATCCATTTCACCTGGTAAATCAGGACGATTACGATTAGATGCCGAACAATCATGGATGTCCTTTGCAATAGCTCAACAACTACCGTTGCATATATTTAGATTAGCCGGTATTTATGGCCCCAAAAGAAATGCATTAGAGCGTATTATTGCCGGAAAGCAGTATTCTATTTACAAGGAAGGGCATTTTTTCTCCAGGATCCATGTAGATGATATCGTATCCATACTTCTTGCCTCAATTAAGCACCCGCAGCCTTTTGCAATTTATAACGTTGCGGATGATGAGCCGACACCATCGCATATTCTTGACGCCTATGCAGCCTCGTTGCTTCATTGTCCCCTCCTACCCCTTCAACCTTATGAAACAGCAAAGTTATCACCCCTGGAGCTTGATTTTTATGCCAATAATCGTCGTGTTTCGAATGCAAAAATAAAACAAGCGTTGGGCATCAATCTACACTATCCTTCCTATAAACAGGGATTAAAACAACTCTATAATTCTGTAAATGCACTTAATTAAATATCTTATGCTAAAATCTTAAAACCACATAAAAAGGATTGAATCATGTGCAAAATAAAACAAAAAGAACATGTCATCATAGGAGCATTTGCCTTACTTATTTCATCAATATCCTATGCAGCAACAATAACAAGTGATGTTTCATCAGCTAATGGCACGCCATTAGGAAAAGTAATTTTTGAAGACAGCAAATATGGTCTACTGATCAAACCGCAATTGTCTGGGCTTCCCGTAGGCATCCATGGTTTTCACATTCACCAACACCCTGACTGTGGTGATCATGGCATGAGTGCTGGTGCTCATTTAGATCCAGCTGCTACGAATAGTCATCAAGGTCCTTATGGACAAGGTCACTTAGGTGATTTACCCGTATTAGTCGTTGACGCTAAAGGAATGGCAACGATTCCTGTTTTGGCTCCTCGTTTGAAGACGCAAGATATTAAAGGACATGCAGTTATGATCCATGAGGGTGGAGACAACTATACGGACAATCCCCCACTAGGTGGCGGTGGCGCACGCATTGGTTGTGGAAAAATTTCGTCTTAAGTTATTTAATCGTTGATACATGTATGAATGAGCGTACTGGTATCAACGATTGTTATTTTAATAAAACGGAAGAAGAAATATGTTCTTAAATTGGATGGAATAAATCACCCGGCTCTCACTCAGAGGTTAAATAAGAACGTAAATGGCATCATCAATTTATTGCATAATTCACTCAGTATAGGCATAATTGCGCGCTTACCAAATAATCAACCAATTTGACTTTTAAGGGCGCAAAGAGAGCTTTTTTATGGGAACATCAAACCTTAGTCTCATAAAGCACGCATTTTTTACTCATTCATTAGAACAAAAAAACGCCCTCTCGTTTAAAGAGGATGATTTTGACTTAGATCAATTACGATTTGAGTTTTCTTCTTTATTGCAATTATTTATCGCCAATAAACAACATTGGTTAAAAGACGTCGAGGCAATATTCTATTTAAACACACTCTGTTATTTAATGATTTGCTATTATGAATATGATTATGCGGGTTCCGAGTTAAAAAAATTAAAAGAACAGAAAAAGGAAATTGAAGTATTTATTCGAGTCTATGTTTCTAGTAGAAAACAAGATGTAATTGATCCATCTTCCGCTTTTTTACTAGAAAATTTGAACGAGCCCCAATCTCCTTTGATTGACCTTTATAAATTACGTAAATATATTGGCGATATAAATGCCAAGAGATCTCACTTTAGCTACAGTCGTAATTTAGCCACACAAGCAATTACATACCTAGAAAAAAGCCCTATTTCTGATGTTATTTATGAATTGAACTCCATGCTTGGGAATCAATACAGCTTTGTCGAAGGTCTTAATTTATTAAATAATTCACGGGAAACAATCGCCCTATTGGGTATCGCTCTGCTTGCAATTCGTTTTCTGATTAATTTAATACTAATGCTCAAACATGTACTACAAGCCACCATCAATAAAGAGCTGTCAGCAACAAAAGTGTTAAAACAAGAGTTGGAAAGACGTTCTTTTATCATGGCAAGTGATTTAGTTTGGTCTGTAGTAAGTCTACTAACTACTTATAATAATTTCTTCCATATTTCTTCACTAGCAGTCTCTCCGATTGTTCTTTCTTTTCTAATATTTGATATTTTATTATTCTTAGCACAAGTTTTTTTTGAGGTAACAAAACATAATCAGCGTTTACACGAATTAATTACCCAAAAGAAGAATGCAGCGCTCTTTGAACAAGCAATCATTGAACGGCAAATTGATGTATTAAATGATGAGTGGGAAGTTCAATGTGCATATTATGCTATTAACATTTTAGGTGCCAACATATTAGCAAGCTGCTTTGCAATTACCCTACTCTATACAGGCCCTCTGGCAATTGCTGGTCTAGCCATATTTAGTATGCTCGGTAATGCATTATATAATACAGCCGAAGATTATAAAAAATATCAACAAAGCCGAGTCGCCGTAAAGCGTGAGTTATCTAACGGTGCGATTTTGCATGATACGCATCATCAAAAACTAATCGAACAACTTAATGAAGAATATAACCAGAATTACAGCCATTTTTTACAAGCCCTGGCCTTTAATGTCGGTGGAATTGCATTTATTATCACTGCAGCAGTAATTTCTTGGCCTATAGCACTCACCTTAACCCTTGCTTATGTAAGTTACCAACTAAACAACAGTAATCAACAAGGGGATAAAAATACCAGCAAAGAAGTTCCTCATGATATTTATCGTCTTTTAAATGCCGCACAAGATGCAGATTTGGTTCTGGAACATTCCTGCCAAGCCATTACTTTATAGACGATTCAGATCGCTCATGAAAAAGCGGGTATTGCCGGCGGTATCGCGGAATATTATCTATTGCTGCAAGTAATTTATTAGGAGAAAATAATAAACGGCTAATCTGAATCCTTCTCATAATACCCAAGCATTCGCGAGTATAAATATGTTACTCTTAGCTGCATATCAACTGATATTGTGTTAGAACAACCCCTAATTAAATTAAGGAAGAAGAAAAGTGAAGTTGTTTTTTAAGCATATTTTACGCTTGCTAACCTCTTCCTTATTGTCAATGCACTTTGCATTTGCTGCCCATCATACTGTCAATCTGACTGTAAAATACAAACTGGTCAATTTTGCTGGCAAAGTGACAAAAGCCATTGCAGTGAATGATAAAATTCCTGCACCAACCTTA
>NZ_JH413823.1:0-6334 GCF_000162755.2 Legionella drancourtii LLAP12 | reverse complement strand
ATGCATATCCATGGTCATTGGTTTATTTTGCGTAATGGCAAAGGGAGCTATGATCCTTTATTGCATACACTGGATATCCCCCCTGGTGCGACGATTACGGCCGATCTTGATACGGATGCGAGTGGTCAATGGCTTTTTCACTGCCATCTTCTCTATCATATGATGACTGGTATGTCGCGAGTATTTCAATATACAACACTGATAGAAATTACAAAAGGGACTGCAATACCCCAGCACATTGTGAAACAAACGCCCTATGATAACAGACCCATTGTGAGGGTCGATGAAGTAAGACCGATTGATCCATCCCTTGTTCATCATCCCATGGCTCATCATACGGGCTTATGGCGCTCAACCTTTTTAGATATAGGTGCCGATCCATTTAATAATACACAACGACTGACCTACAAAGGTTTATATGGACCGGACTATAACAAACTTGAATTATTCATGAATGATGCAGAGGTTACCAAAGGACGAGTAGATAATGCCGACATTGATATTTTTTATTGGCATCTCATTAATCAATTTTGGGCAGTCAAAGGCGGAATCAACTATTTTAATCGTCCTACAAATACGCCTTATTGGCAACCCGGAATTGGCATTGAAGGGCTAATGCCTTATTTTATCAATACTAACGTAAGAGGATATTACTACTCTGGTAGCGCTAAACTAGATATTGAGCTATTGCGTGATACACAGATCACTAATAATTTTCTTATAAGGGTGGGGGTTCGCAGTATTCTTGCTTCAAAAACAGTGACTCAAGCTGCAATCGGTAATGGTTTGAATCAAATGCGCTACATCGTTAGCCCATACTATCGATTAATACCAGGCCTAAATATATTTGTAGAATATGAGCATGAACAAGACTATGGCTCTTTCAAAACCTTGCAGATTAATGCAAGAGAACCGATCAAGCAGAATACGTTAACATTTGGCCTTTCCATTTTATTATAGAGCCCCACAATTGCTTTGAAAAATAAGAATTATTTTCCAATTTGCTATACTTAATCTATCCATCTAAAGGAGAGCATTATGGATAAAAGCAAAAAACCATACAGAAGAAAAGAAAAGGCGCTTCATTCTAATAGTACAAGCAAGGAAATGAGAAAAGCCCAAAGAATAAAAAAGCGAACATGAATTAGATGAAGCACTTGAAAATACTTTTCCTGCAAGTGATGCAACTGCGAAATATTAAGAAATAATCAGTTCATCACCAATCCTACTATCTAGATTACCTCGTATGAGTGCAAAATAATATGAATTGCAGCAATAACATCCTTTAAATTTAATGGTTACCAGTAGTTGTTCCCATATTTCATTACTTAAAACACGTCGCACCATGCGTGGCCTTCTTTTCTTAAATGGGTTAAGGGTTCCCCTAGCCTCAATTGCCGTTCTTTTCGGTAAAAAGTTGCGCTCTTAAGTCAATGGTCATTTACAATACAAAAGCAATGGTATAAAATTTGAACAATCATGAAGGGCTAACACTCGCATATTACAGGAATATTTCAGATGCTCGACGAAGCGATACTAAGGCAATTTCACACGGCGTTAGATAATCAAGACAACGTAACAGTGAATCAACTTTGGGCTAATCATTCTTTTTTAGCTGAAGGGTTTACGGGCCAATATATCTTGCCTAACACTTTGGATATTACAAAAGATGTTTTTTCTTTAGAAAATACCAAAGCCGTATTTTCTAAAGCGATAATGAGTCGAGCTTGCTCTATTGCAATTGAGATCATCACTAAGCATGCTGAATATAAAAAATGGTACGCCAAGCAGTGTAAAACAATAGACGAATTAAAAAAATGTGTTTTATTTTTTAGACTCGCTTTGAAATCTGGTAATGGAGCATTAGTCGATATACTTTGGAATTTGAGCGAAAATGTTAAAAAAGTTTATAAAGAAAATTATTGTTATAACAATATAGCGAGCCTAGAGATTGATTTTGTATACGACTTTGCTTACATGCTAATGTTTCATTATTCGCAGAGACGCGACTTTATTCAGAATAGAAATTATACTATTCAATTTGCAATCCTTCCTCAAGAAGTATCCCTATACTTATTGCGAGGTGTAATAGCACAAGATGATCATGATTTTGTAAGTGCATTTGTAGAGAATTTTACGTGTATTCCAAGCTTGGAAAGAATGCTGCACACGGTTAATGCTCATGCTAACCAACAAACAGGTTCATCAAGTACTAAGGCTAAGGAGATCGCACGCGTGTTGAGTGATCGCCTTCATATTTTAAAGTGGGTAGATACGCTTCCTCAAACTCCCACCCCACTCCCTGTGCCTCAAACTCCTGTATTTCAAATGCCTCCACCTCAAGCACCAGCGCAACAGACAAAGAAGCGTCAACGACGCACCAAGCAATCCGACAACCAATCCAATTTGAAACAAACGCGAAGACGAATTCAAGAGAGTCAGCCAGCTCCTAACACAATTAAGGTTATGCAGACTGAAGTGCCAAATGAATTAAAACAGGATGGACTTAATTTTGCATCCGAAAAAGAACTAAATTTTAGGTATGATCCTAACTTGCGAACTATCTTTAGCCATCTGCCAGTGAATATACCGCCCAGGAATGAATTCGAGGTAAAAAATGAGGTGTTAATACGTTTTATTACCGCAATACGTCGTGACCAACTTGCGTATTTCGGCGTTAGATTACGCTTTGAAGATTATGGACGTATGCATGCTTCACGACTTTTTATCGAAATTATCGATGAAAAAATTTATAAGCAAGCGATAACGTTTTATCACAATTATTTATCATCTATTGAAAAAGATTCAGGGATGAGAGCGCAACAATCAGCGACATCTACTTCGAGTTCAGCGCAGGCAGATAGCCGTTCTACGTCTCTAGCCAGTGAGTCATCACAACAAGGACCTGCTGTTTCGCCATCGGCTCATCAAAGAACTTCGTTGCTGGCCCATAGCATATTTATGAGGCCAGTTTCTCCCGCAACGCCAAATACAGCGGTGCCTTCTACACCAAATATAGCCATTCCCGCAACACGAGAAAATGAAAGACCCGAGACGACACAATCTTTAGTTCCAGAGGAAGTGCCGCCCAGTCCAAGTTTTGATGTCGATGAAGTATTATCTTGGCTAGAGATGGGTTCTAGCCCCAAGCCATCATAATTTTCGACATGAACATTAAGAAGTCAAATCAATCAATATATCCGTAAAATTAAGTTATGTTGAAAAAAAACAGATAGAAAATAGCGAGTTATTGTCAATTATTAGTGGCGGTATAAAAGCGCAGAAATCAATATTATTAGAATGAAACAACTATATAATGTCTGTGTAGAATTGTACTTATAAGCAGATTTAATTAGGCAAATTGCTGTTTCTTAAGACATGATGCATTTAATAAAGCATTAAAACCCAGTATGATATCCTTAAGGATTAATTACTGAGAATTACTAATGAATTTAGTCAAAAAAAACAATAAGTCGTTTTATTTTTATGGGACGATGGATTCAACTTCCTTTGTATTTAGGGCTTATTTGTATCTTAACTGCTTATGTATATCGCTTTTTATATGAATTAACCGAACTTATTTTTCATATTAATAACCTGGATGACACACTCATTATGCTTGGCGTCTTGGACCTAATTGATGTAGTGATGATTGCCAACTTATTGATCATGGTTATTATGGGCGGTTATGAAACCTTCATTTCACCACTGCAATTAGACACCCATCCAGAGCAGCCCGAATGGCTTGGGCATTTGGATGCAGGAGGAATGAAAGTTAAATTGGCACTGGCATTGGTGGGAATATCATCCATTCACCTATTAAGAACCTTTATTGACCCTACTAAATTAGATAACTTTGGTATTATGTGGCAAGTAATTATTCATTTGACGCTCATCATTTCAGCACTGGCAATCGCGTTTACGAATAAGTTGCTGAATAATAGTCATGAATCTCCTTCTGCAACTAAGGGACATGTATCTTAAATTGTAGTTAAACAGAATGTCATTGACTAAAAATTTAGTTACTGTAAATTACGCGACAGAGTAACAATAATTTTCATTAAATAATACAGGAGTAAAAAATAATGTTGAAAGCAAAATTAGCTGCTTTTGCGGGCGCTTTAATTCTTGCTGGAACTACTTTTGCAAGTCAAGAAGTATGTCCTGAGCTAAGTGCGATCCAAGCTGAAGGCATTTCAATGTCTATGGAAATTTATGGAATTTATGCTGCATACAACATCAGTAATTATAATACCGATTCTTCTTGGGGCTTTATTATGGCGCCGTTTACAACGGATGCAGAAGACGTGGTTGACACTGCAAATGAAATCTTAAGTGAAATGACCGCTCCTGGTGTTCTTTTGCAAGAAGGCGTTTGTCAGTATGAAACAGGAAAACCAGATCTTTATGCGTTAGCAGTTCAAGATGCATTTCCTACGCCAGCGAAATTAAAACAATACATTCGCCGTTAATACATTCGTTTCACTATATCAGCGTCAAAACACCTTCTCCCCAAAAGGGGAAAAGGTGTCGCAAAGCAACGGATGAATGAGGGTGGTTAAAATGTACCAGCCACAAATGGCCCTCTCATGCATACCCTCGTATTAGGATCAGTTATCTAAATTTGAATTAACATAGCTTACTATACATAGTAAGCTATGTTAATTCAAGGTGACTTCCCAATACCCCTCTCAAACGCAGTGAGGGATGACGTTTCCCGGACTTATTGAGAAGTTACAATACAAGCACATAATTAGCCGGTTACACTTAGTTTTTTTCACGAAGTGCTTGCTCAACAGCCTTAATAAATCTTGGCGAATCAGGAGAAGTTATCGTATAAAAATAATCGATAAGCTTTCCATCACGATTGATCAGGTATTTATGAAAATTCCATTTAGGCGCCGTACCAAACCCTAGTTTTTCTCTAGCCCAAAGATAAAACGGATGCGCATTTTTCCCAGAAACAACTTCTTTCGAAGTCATTGGAAATGAAACACCGTAGTTAACCTGGCAAAAATTGGCTATTTCTTGATCACTTCCTGGTTCCTGCCCCGCAAAATCATTGGAAGGGACGCCAAGTACAACTAGCCCTTGATCCTTATATTTCTCATAAAGTTTCTCTAATTTGTCATATTGCGGTGTAAATCCACACTTGGACGCTGTATTCACGATGATTAAGACCTTACCGTGAAACGAATCAAGGGGCAAAGGACTATGTCCGCTCAAAGTATTAAATGAAAAATTATAGGCGCTATCATTGGGCTTAACTGCTGAAGCTATATTTGTCATGAGAAAACATCCTAGTAAAAAGGTCAAAAAACGCATGGGTATGTTATCCCTTGAATTAGTTTAAAGCATTGGACTTGGGATATCTTAGATTCTCTATAATAATATCCTATTGATCCTGCAAAGCAAGCTTAATAAAAAATAACTATATAAATCAAATGGGATTGTTATACCATATTAATGCATATAGGCACGATTATTCATAGCGCCAGCATGACCAAATTGAATTGCATTCTCGTAGAGGCATCAAGACTCGCTCATTCATGGCAATAGCATTGCTAAGTTTAATAAATGATATAAAAGTCCATACCATTGCATAACGGCATCCTTCCTCTCTTTTTTGGTCACATTGAACTATCAGGTTGTTAATCCTTTTTTCCAATAAGTACGAGGAAGTTCATTTGGCGTTATTCACTACTGCAACTTGTATCATAAAAGATGCCAGTGTCACTAGTTGTTGTCACAGCATTCCAGGTACTACTCCCGTTTGTACTTTGGTAGAGCAAAGGAATATTGGTGTTTGTGTTAACCCCTGCGGCAGTGCAGATGGCAGTGCTACCCGTTCCACTGCAACTCGTAGAGTCAAAGTAACCCGCACTGGCCGTTGCCACCGCACTCCAGGTACCACCTCCGTCCCTGCTTTGGTAAAGCAAAGGAGTATTTGTAGTCGAGTCAACCCCCGCGGCGGCGCAGATGGCGGTGCTGCCCATACCACTGCAGCTCGTAGAGACAAAGGAGCTATTGTCACTGCTCGTTGTTATCGCACTCCAGGTACTACCTCCGTTTGTACTTTGGTAGAGCAAAGGGGTATTGGTAGTCGAGTCAACTCCCGCGGCAATGCAAATGGTGCTACTGCCCGAGCCACTGCAATTTGTAGAATAAAAACTGCCATTGTCACTGGTTGTTGTCACTGCACTCCAGGAACTGCCTCCATCCGTGCTTTGATAGAGTAAAGGTGTATTAGTGCTCGTAGTTCCTGCTGCAGTGCAAATGGCGGTGCTACCTGTCCCAGAGCAACTCGTAGAGACAAAGATACCGGCATCGGCGA
>NZ_JH413822.1:183857-187448 GCF_000162755.2 Legionella drancourtii LLAP12 | reverse complement strand
CTAGCAAATCCATATACTAATAATACGATACTCAAATAACCCAAAACGTGTTTTTATTTTTTATTTAAAACACGTTTTGATTGATTTATATGTTTTGTTTGTTTATGATATGAATGTGCAACACAACTGACGAGCCAGTGAGACTCTGGCGAAACCAATCGGTCTTGTGAATAGCCATTACCATTCCCTAATCTTATGGCAGAGCGTTAGCAGGGAACCTCAATTTATCACTGATCATCCACCAGGGTGAAACTGCATTAAAACATCTCGTTTTAAACCTGTTCTTATCTATTCGTTTTTTAATCAACGAATGGCAGCTCTTTAAAAATTAGGCGAATCAACCAAACTTGTTGTAAGCAAGTATGGCCAACTCAAACAATTGTTACCCCTCTGGGAAAGACTTCCCTGATGGGCTGGTTTTTCCCAATTTTTTTGGAGAAAAATCATGCAAACAATGAGCACCACTATTTCAGGAAAAGAATATGTATTTTTTGATTTAGCTCGCTGTATTAATGAACTTGATGTCTTGTGTCACGAACTATCCGCACAAGAAATAGATGAAATTAAGAGCGCTAGCAAAAAATTACGTTATCTCATCAATGATAGACAACCTCAACTGAGTTTGGCTTAACCCTCAGCAGGAGTGCTTTATTCCTGCAAAGGGGTAGCACTCCTTTTTCAAGGAGAACTCAATGGATACACCCCAAATTTATGTTGCATGCCTTGCGTCTTATAACAATGGCATACTACATGGAAAATGGATTGATGCAGATCAGGATGCGAGCAGCATTTATGATGAAATTAATGAAATGCTAGCTGATAGTCCAATTGAAGGAGCAGAAGAGTTTGCGACCCATGATTTTCAAGGATTCGGTGGTGCTCGAATTGATGAGTACGATAGTATCAATGACATTGCCAAACTTGCTGCGTTTATTGCCAAACATGGTGAGTTAGGCGCTGAACTTTTTAGCTTTTACTCAATTGAAGACGCTGAAAAGATGTTAGAGGAGCATTATCATGGAGCTTATGACAGCGAGGTTGATTTCGCCCGTGCGCTTTTTGATGACTGCTACAGCAATGCGATACCGGAGGATTTACAGTTTTACTTTGATTATGACGCTTTTGCTCGTGATCTTTTTATAAACGATTATTTTTCAGTAGAAGCAGATGGTCAAACGCATGTTTTTCTAATTATTAAGCCTCTTCTTTGGGGCTTAAATCTTATAATTATCTACCTGTTGTAAACCGCACTACTGAAAGTAATTTATAGTTTTAAAACCCATTCATCTCAAAAATAAACTATGATCAATTATAATATTTTAGAAAGTGGTTGTATTGCCATAAGAAACAGAATTAACTGAATTCAATGTAGTCAAGCTATGCAGGAGCAAATATGCCATTTAAAAAATTTATGACAGATAAACTTACTCTGATACAAAATGGGAAATTATTTAAAGAAAATATTCTAGGTAACGTACAGGGCAATACGATTTATACTATGGATAAAACAATACCCTTTCAAAAAGGTGATCTCATTCTGCGAGAGCTGCCTAGCGGGCTTCAAGAATCTTATATCATTGATAATCCAGAATTCTTTAATGCAGATAAAATGTCTCATTTTAAAATTCAAGTACACAAAACTGATCAATCTCCTGATACAAAAGCACATATTCTGCAAACAATAACAATTTCAGGTGGCGAGAATTTTATAAACTCCCCTGGAAGCATGATAATTAAAAATACTGAGATATTTAATAACCTAAAGATAAAAGTAGAAAATGAGATCGAATCTGAAAAAGATAAAGTCATAATCATGCATTTGATAGATCAACTTTCCAAATCAAAAACTAGGGATGAATATAAATCTTATTATGACGATTTGCTCCAAAAAGCAGCTAATTATATGACTATAATTGCTCCTTTCCTTCCTCAACTATCCTCTGTTTTAATGGGATAAATATGAATTATTATATTAAATAAAATTCATCACATACTCATATAATTAAAAATATTGATGTGGGGATTTTGTGGGGATCAGTACAGTGCTGTTATGCACTGTACTGCATTTGTAGTGAGTGGCGGCATTTAATTATATAATAAATTCAATAAGTTAATTTTCAATTACCGGGCTTCGAACCAAGGTGTCGGGGGTTCGAGTCCCTCCGAGCGCGCCATATTTATCAAAGACTTAGCTCTGATTTGTGTCATAAAAACCAAGCTACTGTGGCAAAAACGTGTCATAAACCTGTGTCATAAAAACCAACTACGCGGGTAAAGACACATCATGAATACGTTCTGCCGCCGTTCTTAAATGCTCACTAGAAAGGTGTGCATAACGCAGCACCATTTCATAAGTTGACCAACCACCCAGTTGTTGCAGCTCGTGTAACGGTGTACCATTTTGGACATGCCAACTTGCCCAAGTATGGCGTAAGTCATGCCAACGAAAATCACTAATGCCTGCACGCTCTAATGCTTTTCGCCACGCGTGATTGTTACAGCGTGTCACCGGCTGCCCCTGATAGGTAAAAACATAAGTAGGATTTTTACCTATTTGGTCTTTTAATATCGCAATCGCTTGTTGGCTCAATGGGACAGGAATGGGGCGTTTTGATTTAGATTCATCTGCATGAATAAGCGCATGCTTTTTTTCTAAATGAATTTCGCTCCATTTTAGTTGAGTCACATTGGATTCCCGAAGACCGGTCACTAAGGTAAAAGAAGCCATGTCCTTTAAGTGGCTTGGCAATTCTTTTAATAATTGACTAGCTTCGTTCTGTGTTAGCCAACGAATACGTCTATTTTCAACTTTTCTCATTCGGATAACGGGCAATGTTTCTAACCATCCCCACTCTTTTTGAGCACGGTTTAAAATGGCTCTGACTAACTCCAAAACCCGATTAACCGTAGTTGGTGAGACATTCGATTGCTCCTTCTTTTTTGCAATAGATTCGATTAAGTCACGATCAATATCTGTTAATTTTTTTGTTCGAAAGTGTTGATCGAGCCAAGCTAAATGAATTTTATCCGTTTCCAGACTGCGTTTATGCGCAGATTCCTCTAGCCATCGACGTACCGCGTCCATCCATGTTTTATTGGGGATTGATTTTATTTGCTTTTCCGTCCATAACTCATGTTTTAATTGAGCATGAAAATATTCAGCATCTTGCTTTACTTCAGTCCCAGTACTTTTACGTACTCGTTTTCCTTGGTGGAAAATGTCAACCCACCAGATCCCATCTCTTTTGTAGAGTGCCATGTTTTACTACTCCTATTATGGACACCCTGCGACGCATCGCAGCTAGAGTACTTGTTTCTAATATGCATCACAAGATCTTGTTCTAAAAAAATCCAACTTCTACCAACCTTGACACCTGGTAATTTCCCAGTGGCAGCCATACGTCTAATAGTTTCTCTATGTGCACCAAGAAATTGTGCCGCCTGATTGATATCCAGTGTTTTCATGTGAACGACTCCTATTCGCTATCGCTATGCAATTTGTTTTTGTTCATTTGAATGTCGAGGATAATCTGATAAAGCCTTGTTAAAGCTATTTCGGACAAAAAATGTGGGGGTATCGTTTGATCATGA
>NZ_JH413822.1:132432-183816 GCF_000162755.2 Legionella drancourtii LLAP12 | reverse complement strand
TATCGTTTGATCATGATAAATTGAACGTATGCTGCTGATCGGTGCCCCTGTATGATTAGCAATATCCTTTAAGGTAAAGTGTGTCGATGACAATAAATAGTCAATTATTCCTTTATAAATAGTGACCTTGAATTTGCACTGGCACTTCATAAGATGGCACTCCTGTAATAACGCACAATTATTATTGTGTTATGAATTTAAAAATTGTTTAGTAAGTTCTTACTACGTGATATTTTCGTCAGATGTGTTAATATCTACTTTTACATCAGTGTAATTAGTTACATCGATGTAAACTATTACATTAATGTAACTAAGTCAAGGTATGTCGACAATTCTTTTAAACGATATTAATCAACTCTCATTGGCGCAAACGCTGACAGATTTAATTGAACGTGAAAATAAACTCACGCCGGCTGCCCTTGCACGAAAACTAGGAATTCCGACCAATAAAATTACCCGCATCCTAAATGGAGATGTTACCGATCCTAAAGCAAGTACTTTATTGCAAATCGCAAATTACTTTGGCATCACTATTGAACAATTGCTTGGTGTGGAACCTATGGTGCGTGAAGGCATCTCTCAACGATTGACAACAACTCAGGCATTGCCAATTTTTGAATTGAGTCATCCTGAACAAATGACAAAGGAATGGTATCGTTGGATTCCAAATGATATTGCCGGGGATTATTTCACTCTTGCGCTTAATACGGACTTGTATGAACCTACTTTCCAGAAAAATTCGCTACTGATTATAAACCGAGATATAGCTCCTGACGATCGTTCCTATATTTTGATTAAAAAGAACGATAACCCCCATCACTATTTGATAAAAAAATATGTTCAGGAAGGCGATCAAATCTATTTGTATCCAATTAATCCTAAGTTGCCGATAGAAATTTTTGATGAAAACTTATACACTGTTATTGGGGTAATATTAGAAGTGCATCAAAAATTACGCACTAAAAAATAAGTTTCAGGATGTAAAGATGGAAAAGTGGAGTAAAGGAAACAAATTTTTACGCTTTATATATCAGCATGTTGTTGTCAGATTTGTTGGCCAAGTCAGAGAGCCTTACTTGATACGTATTGATAATATTTTTACTGATCCCAATAGCAATGAACTATCGGTTGCGTTTCATGTTGCCAATAAACGTGTTAATGAAGAAAGGACCGTCGCTGATTTTGTGAAATCCGATATGATTTATCTTGTTGATCCGCGTATTGTTTTTGATATGGGACAACAATTTGGTTCTCATATGGAGAAACTTCTTGTTACAAAAAAGAAAAATCCCAGTTTAAAAGCAAAATGCGTTACTGGCTTAAAACGGGTATTTATTGATGACTAATTTAATATCGGGTAAATCAAAAACCCCCCTTCAATTTAAAGTATTTCATACCTTGCTTGGTTTTGCAGTTTTCTTTTCCTTAATAACTATCCCTGCTGAAGCTCAGGTAATCGATATTTTTAGCATACGAATGGCATCAGAATTTTTGTGGTGGCCTGTTGTTTTTTTTGTATTTCAATTGATCTATAGAGTCTATGGATTAGCATACTTGCGGCATACTGTTTATTTAGTAATCGTGTTCCACGCGATCTATATTTTGTTCTTAAAGTTTGCTATTTGGTTACCTGCATCGTCGTTCTGGAAGATGCAAGAGATCTATACACAAGTCCTTGGCAGAGATTTCTTTTATGTGGTAAGGAGCTCACTATTTTTGTGGGGTTGTGCGTTGTTACCCATTCAATTTATAACGCGCATTGATACAAAACAAAGCCAATATGTATTTCTAACTTCGTTGTTTGTCTTTTTTGTGCTGAATATGGTTTGGCTTAATCCTCATGATGAAACCAGCAAATTACAGCTAATCATTGGATTGATGATTCTCGGTTTTTTGAATATTTTCTGTCAAATACTATGCAATCTTATTTCCAAGATCGAGCAAATAAACGCTCTGCATGAAGCTGATCAGAGACTGTTCCAATTTGGACCACCCCAACGATCACCTGAATATGGGAATAAATTTAAATATCATCATATTCTTTTTTGCTCAAGTATCGTTTTTTTTATTGCATCAAAAACTATGGCGGCTAAATTCATCTCGATAGGATTTCTAACCATTAATGTTGGTGGCATTGTTTTTTCACTAGCTTACTTAGCTGCAGATATGATGACCGATGTGTATGGCATTGAACGTACGAAGCAGATGATCTTATTCGTTATTTTTTGCAACCTACTGTTTGTTTTTGATGTTTGGATAACAAATTTGCTTGCTATTCATGAAAGTGATCCTTTTAGATCGATTTTACATAATCAGGCGCGCATGTTTATTGCCTCAGCTACAGCTTTTTTTCTTGGCATGACTATTAATTCAACGGTAATCTCCATTATTAAATCGAGACAACGAAAGCGAGGTATTTCGCTAAAGAAAGAGTTCATTACTACTGTATGGACGAGAATTGCTACGTCCTCTGCCTTTGGAATCATTATTGATGTAAGTCTTTTTTCATTGGTAGCTTTTTATGGCATAGTACCAACCGAAAAGCTAGGCAGTGTCATTGTCTTTGAAGACGCTTACAAAATATCGTATGAAGTTTTGCTGGCACCAGTTTCAATCCTGCTGATTTATTTTCTCAAGGTAAAAGAAAAAGTCGATATTTATGATGAACTATCGAATTTAAATCCCTTCAGGATTGACACTAATTACAAACTGAGTGCAAACAAATTTGCAGAAAATTATATTCCACCAGAGAGGAAAAATGATGGATAAATGCCTACATGATTTTATGACGGCAACAATAGAGATAGCTGCATCAAATCCCATAGCTCCTTATGGCGCAATCATTGTTTATGACGATAAAGAAATTTTACTGAAATCTGTTAATAGCGCCCATCATCATCCATTAATGCATGGTGAATTATCTGTTATCCATACCTTGTTTAATAAGGGCTTCAATGGTGATGTTAGCAAGCTAAGCCTCTATACTACAGCAGAACCTTGTCCTATGTGTGCGGCTGCGATTTACTGGGCAATGATTCCAAAAGTAGTGTATGGCACATCTATCCCTTTTCTCCATGATTTATTTGGTCGACAAATTGAGGTTAGAGCCACAGAAATTTTTTCAAAGACACCGAATTTTTATACTTGTGAGCTTGTTGGTGGTGTCAAAGAAGCAGAGTGCAATCAATTATTTATTAAAGCAAAAGAATTAAGAGACCTACAATCTGTCAAATAGGACGTTTGATTGACTGGCAAGAGTTCCGCCAGTAATTGTTCCTTTATAGAAGGATGACCTTTTATTAATTTCTGCCGCACGAATATTAATTTGATTCCAACCATGGTTTATCAAATATTCAAAAGAAGTGGCAAATACAACCCTTGATATTTTTGTCCAAACAACAGCACTTTGGCACATCGAACAAGGCTCAGCGGTGGTGTATAAAGTCACTTGTGACCAATCCACCTTGGGATGTTCTTTAACACAATTGTTGATCGCCACCATCTCCCCATGAAAAGTTGGATTAACTTTGCTTGCATTGATTCCTTTTGACAAAATTTCACCTGTTTTATTGTCAACGATGAGGGCAGCAAATGGAGCCTTTGGATTGCTTTTTGCGAGATCAATGGCTATCTGCATATAATATTCATCAGATTTTTTAGCCTGGAGCTGCTTGGTATCAACTGCGAAGCATTGCAGGCCATTTATTGTAAAAAAGATAATCGTTGAAATAGTAAGTTTGTTCACTTGTGATCCTCTATACCGCGATAATGATATTTAATCGATCCACCACGTTTTTTAATGGCCTAAGAATGTAAAATTTATATCGATAGCCATTTTTTTGCTATCCAAACAAGATGTTGATCTTGAGCGCTTTCCTTTAAAAGGATTTCAAGTCCATATTTTGTTCATTGTTTGGGCTCCTAAAATTTCATAAAATTTTTTTCATGTAATACCGTTTATGTCCAGTGGGGCAATCCTCAAGAATACCGAATATCTTATAGCCATGCTTTAAATAGAAATCTTTTGCCTGGAGGTTAAATGTATCTAAATGGATCAATTTGGCGCCCATAGCTCTAGCATCAGCTTCAACTTGATTAAGTAATAAAGCGCCTAATCCTTTGAGCCTATGATTTTCTTCCACAAAAAGCACATTAATAGCCAAGCATTCTCCTAGATAAAAACAGCTTCTAACGCCAGCAATAATCAAGCTATTTTCTTTGATAACATAATCTTTCAAAACTTCAGTATCGCCATGAAATGAAAATTGCTGGGCAACAAAAGCATTAATTTTATCATTGAGTGCTTCTGCTTCACCGTTTGTAGCAGGAGATAATTCGTAAGCAGATTTAATTGTGTTCATAACTTCTTTCTCATCTTTAAATAAGGGATATTATCTTCATCGAAATAATTACCCTCTGCCATATATCCATTTTTCAGATAAAAATTCACTGCTGAATCACGTGCATGACAGTAAATAGTTCTGAATACAACATCCAAATTCATTTACAATACCTTCTTGAGAAAAAATCGTGAATGTTCATACCAATATTTTTTTATTTCTCCTATGCGTTGATATCCATTTTTTAAATAAAAATCTTCTGCTTGAAAATCCAAAGTATCTGTTATTGAGAAAATGCAACCTTGTTTGATGGCTTCTTGCTCCGCAGCATTCATTAATTTTGAGCCATATCCTTGTTTTCTGAGTTTTTCATCGACCCACAATGCTTCTATATAAACTGATTCTTTATCAAAATGTGCTTGTATTCCACCCAAAACATTCCCTGAATCATTTTTTAAAAATACTGAAAATTCTTTATCCCTAGGCTCTCCCATGATACGTTCATTGGAGGAAATTAATCCTTCCATTACAGTATCATTATCAAATTGACTGGGACTATGATCGATAACAATTTCCAATTGGTCAGATTGATCATATTTATGATTCAACACCTTCTTCATAAAGAATCTCTTATGGCCTTTGGGGCAGTCGTCTAAAACGCCAAATACTTCATAACCCTGTTTGAGGTAAAAGTCTTTAGCCTGAAAATCAAATGTATCTAGATGAGCTAGGGTTGCCCCAAGTTTCTTAGCCTCGTTTTCTGCATGGCTGAGCAGTTTACTACCCAGACCGGTTTTATAATATTTTTCGTCTACTGCTAAAATATCTACAAACAGGATACCCCAACAATACATCAGAGATGTAATACCCGCGATAATTACCCCACTATCATCTTTTATAGAAAAATTTAAATTTATAAAAGGTTGTTCCTGGATAAATGGTACTTGGCTGTTATTGTATGATGTTATTTTACTTCCTATAACATCTATTTCATTTGGCTGGACTTTAACAATATGAAATGGTTCGATATCAAATGATAAAACCCAATCTGCCAATTCTTGAGCAACCTCATGCAAAGCAAGATCGGTTGTATCGAGGATTTGTACATTCGCAACTTCTTCATAACTTTTAAGAGCAGATAATCGGCTAAAATCCATGATACTTGCAGTATCTTCTTGGATAACATGTTGCATCCATTGCGGATCTTGATGATGCATACGCAGCCAAGATGACCAATTCAGCATGTTTTGATCAACACCGTAGGTACTACGCTTTTTGAGTCGTTGAATTCTTTGAAAATCGCTGACGTCTAAGAGACAGAAGTTGATTTTATCTATTTGCTTGGCTGAAGGACAGCTCAGTATTTCGCCCAAAACAATTTGACCAAGCAAACAAGCGTCTTTTCCATCACTCAATAATTTTTGCAACCACTTCTCTGTGGATTCTTGACGCCATTTTTTATCAGCACCTTCGGGTACACCTATATCATCAAAATCATAAACAGCGATATCACCTCCCAAAAGTTCTTTCAAATGTGATATTACTGCTGTTTTTCCGCTGCCACTGGCGCCGCCTATAAAATATAATCTCATAAAATTTTCCTCGTATTATAAGAGTCATATGCTCTCTCTATGGCACCATTCGGCAGAAAAACTGGCTGTAAGTGTTCAAAGCATTGCATTCGATCGTCACCACCTTCATCAGACAGAAAAATGTATTCACAATAATCGCCGATATCTTGGATGATACGCTCGAAGCGGTAATAAGCGATTACATCCCAATCTATCTTTGTTTGGCCATAGCCCTGATAAAATAATGACTCCTCGGCAAAAACTGTGCGACCGCTGCCCCAAATACCGGCTCCGATAAACATTAAATCACGTTCTTTAGGAGCAAAGATAAGGGTATCCCAATCAACAATATAAAAAACTGCTTCTTTATCAACAATCAGGTTCCAGCCATGCATATCTGCATGGCATAAAACATAGTTGAGGGGTTGTTTTTGGATCGTGATCGCAAGCTTTGCAGCGTGCTCAAGCAGTTTGAGTATTTCGTTCCTTTTGGATTTCAGGAACATGGCCATTTGTACAGCGACAGGCTCTTCAAAAATTTCATTTTCAATACGCATCAAAAATGCTTTGACGGTTTCTCTCCATTTGGAAGAGAACGCTTCCCGCGGTATATCTTTTGTTATTGATGAAGGAGTATCGGTGGTATGCAGCCTTTTAATTGCCACCCCAAATTGGGCCCATTGATCTTCCGATAGTTTGGCTTCGACACCATTACGCCCTTCAACATAGGGGTAGAGAATCGCCTTGAAGGATCCCAAGCTCGCCCAAAGTTGCCTTGTCTTGGTTGGAAGCGGAGGAATCACTTGTTTGACACCTAGATCCGCCAAGTATTTCGGAACTAATACCGAAGCCTCTAAAAATTCACCACTTCTTAATTTAAGAAAATAATCCGTTTGGTTGCTTGTTGTAATGCGATAAACAGCCGTATTAAAGTCAGCTCCAATAGGTAGAAATAAAATGGTTGCTACCTCTAGCCCATAGGCATCCTGTAAACATGTAATGATTGCTTCATCGTTAAGATCAGGTTTTATTAGCATAGTCTTTGTACCCCAAAATCAGCACTCATGGTTTCCTCGAATAAATATTGTTTTTAAAAAGAGGCTCAAACCCCAGTTTTTGATAGACTCCAAGCCCTGAATCAGAGGACTCTAAAAAGCAATATTGAGCACCTAATCTTTTTGCTTCGGATAGTACATAACGCATGAGCGCGCTAGCATATCCTTTGCCTTGAAATTTAGGCTGGGTTCCCACATCATCTATTCTTGCAATGCTGTTGTCGCACATTGATAAGGTAATCGACGCGATGGGTTTTTCCTGTTTGTATAAGCTGAAATGGCGAAGATTAATATTCTTTTTTATGGCAGTTTCATGGGTGATTGCATAGATCGAACAAATTTCAAATGTAGATTCGAATGCGCCTATCAATGGGATCATCCAGTCATTTAATTGATCATCATTCGATTTAATCACTGTTTCATCGGTAAGATTGGCAGTTTGATCAAATGAAAATTTATCTAGGTCCACAAGCATTGAAACCGATTTGCTTTTCTGGGAATAACCTATGGTATTTAAAATATCTATTATTTGAGGCGTGCACAATTCTTGTGGAATGATCACATCAAAAGAAAGGTTATCTTGGTCGAAAAACTGCTTTCCTTGGATTAAAATTTTATCCAGGGCATTTGTGTTTCTTGTAATGTAGATAAAATTGAGTTCAGCACCGCCGGTCATATAAGCATGAGCGCTGGTTTCTAGATCCATGCATTTTGAGGAAATACCTCTGAAAAAATAATCCTCAGCTTGGCGGTATAAATCTATTAACGGAGCGTTCATATGCCACTCCCATCTCTTGATTCAAATGCGTGTTGTTGAAGTTTCAGCAAATAAAAACCCTCCCACTTGTGTTTTCCAAAGAGCTGCAAATACACCACCCTGTTTTTTTGTTAAAAGCTCAAGCCTGCCTTGTTCAACTATCTCCCCATTATCAATAACCACAATGGTATCCACTTCCTGCAATGTTGAAAGTCGATGTGAAATAATCAATGTTGTTTTATCTTTCATTACTTCATGCAATGCTTTTTGGATGGCTTGTTCCGTTTCAGTGTCTAATGAAGAGGTTGCCTCATCAAGAATTAGAATTTTCGTATTTCTAAGGAATGCCCTAGCAATAGAAATGCGTTGTTTTTGTCCACCTGAGAGTTTTAAACCACGCTCACCAACAAGTGTGTTATATTGTTCCGGCAAGTTCATAATAAAGTCATGACAATTGGCTTTTTTTGCTGCACTAATCACTTCATCTTTGGTTGCAGTATCGTTAGCAAAGTGTATATTATCAAAAATACTTCGATGAAATAATTGCGTTTCCTGAGGAATAATTGTTATTTGTGAACGAAGAGATTTGAACTGCACTTCGCTTATCCTTTGTTTATCAATAACGATATTTCCTGAAGATGGTTCTACAAGACGCAGTAATAATTTCAAAAGTGTTGATTTACCACTGCCTGACTTACCTACAAGCCCAATTTTTTCTCCTGCAGCAATAGATAAATTAAGTTGATTAAAAAGGAATGCCGAATTAGGATATGAGAAGTTTATGTTGTCAAAAATAATTTCACCTTTTGAAACCTGTAATGGAGGGACGTTAGGTTTATCAATAATGGCATGAGGAATTTTAATGAAGCTTAATGCATCATTACATGCGCCAATAAGTTGGTGTACTTTCAAAATTTGCTGTCCTAATCCAAATATCATCATCAAACATGAGAGCGCAATACTAAGTACTAAAGCAAAATCACCTGCATGAATAGAATGTTTTTGAGCTCCATATATTAGCGCACCCACAAATGCTGATATTAATGCAGTGACTAAACACCCCTGATAAAAGAATACTTTAATCATTTGGCATTGTATTTTTTTCTCGGATTTTGCTACTTCAGTGACTGATTTTTGAATCGTTTTAGACTCTTTAGTACTACCTGAAAATAATATGGTGCTAGAAATATTGCTAATAGAGTCAGAAAGGTATCCGCTTAATTTTGTTTTGGCATTCGCTAGTTCTGCTGAGGAGGTTTGTGTTGTATCTGCAGTAATAAATGAGATACCTACAAATAGAATTGCCCAAATAAAGAGAATCAATGCATAAATACCACCTACAAATAGATACAGAGTGAGCACAGCAATTAAAATTCCCAAAATAGAGTTATAGATCCAACCTGAAGCGATTTTAAGTAATTCCTCAATATTTTCAGAAATATCTATTATTTTTTTGGTTAATGTACCCGAGAAATTACTTTCAAAAAATTCATAGGAATGACCTAATAAGTACTCAAACATATCTTTTTTAATGTCCGATTTCATTGAGGGGTATAAACAGGCCTCAAAATACTCTTTTGATCTAACAGCAATGTTAGTTACCATGGGCATCATTGCGTAAAATATGGCAGGCCAGAGGATAAGGGATAAAAACTGTTGGCTTGAATTATAATTACTTACAATAGAAACCATTTTTCCTAATAAATAGGGAGAGATCGAACCTTCTAATGCATAAATTGTAAACATTGCAAGTATGCCAATCATAAGACGCTTATTCTTTTTTATCTTTAGATAACGACTTATAAAATGGCGTAATGTCGATGGGATCTCTGGGTTATAATTCATATAGTGGGCCTTCTAATGTTGGATTTTTATCATCCCATTTGGTCTTGTTCCCTGAAATTGAACTACAATCTTAAACTGGTTCACCCAGTTTATATTTATATATCTTCGCAGATGACTTGATAGAAAAATGACGGTCAGAGTTATATGTGTAGCGACAATTAAAATGTCTTATTTTTATTCTATTTTTTGGAACTTAAACAAGGTCATGATTATACCATCAAAAAATCAAAATCTATCAAGTCATCTTCGTTAACCTAATGGCTTACTTCCCAAGGGCTTCCATAACTTTGTTGACATCTTCCTCAATAATTTTATTGATTTCCAAAGCATCATCTGAATAACCAACAGATTCAACAACCGTCGTTGCAACTTCTTCATAAAAAGCATCTCGTTCGCGATGTTGTTTTTCCAAGAAACTCTTCATATCATCCACCGGAAGTGATGGAACTCGTCCATTTTGCATACGACCAAGTTGAGTTGGAATAGAGACTTTCAAATAAACAACAAATTCAGAGGATAACAATTCCCGACATTGTTCGCTTGATACAACACACTCTTCCAATAAAACAACAACATTTTCTTTTCCAGTACAATGAGCAATGATGTCTGCTTGACAGCGATTAAATGCGGCTTCACCTTGCTCACCAAGAATATCTCGTGTCTGCCGGCCAATGTAACGTTCAATACTTGGGTTTGCATCGACTATTTGCCATCCTAATTTTTTAGCCAATGCTTCTGTAAATATAAACTTGCCTGCCCCCATATGGCCAACAATGAAGATACGCTTTGTCATTTTTTATACCTCTTTTTAGTTTTTGTATAAACTTTTTTCCAATAATTTAAATCAAACGAGCAAAAATAACATAAATAAAGAAGATGCCGCTAATATTACCACTGATGAAACCAACATAAACCAACCAAATTTCTTTGTCTGTTGTGACAGATCACGTGCCTCTGCCAATGAAACAGATATCATCCTGTCTATAGATTGAACCGATGCGTTAGTAGATTCCAGCAATAATTTGGCCATTGCCTCTTTACTACCCGCAAGGGCTGCATTAATAATTTTTTCAGCTTTTTCCTTTGCATCGTCTCTCCATTGAGAGGAAATGCTCTCCATTTCCTCTCTGAACTCTGTCAACATAGCTGCTTGGGCCTGCCGGGATTCTTCGATCAATCTATCATTCATAGTCTGCAGTATGAGAATCGGATCATCCTTGTTTAAAACCACACCATGTCTGACGGCGATCTCCTGGATAGCTGCATCAAATTTATCTGACATTAAATCACCCTGGCATTATCTAATTGACTAAACAGCTGATCACGAACAATTTTTAATCGCTGGCGAGTCATGATGCTTTTCTCTGGCATACCCAGGACTTCATCAAAGGTCAGCTTTTGTTGCAACATCTCGGTAAGATCCCAGCCGTAGGTTTCCTTTTTCAGATCGGGGATTTGAATTAAGGCTGATATTTTGTCTTTGTTATCTCGGTAGGCTTTCAGTTGTTCAAATGCTCTGCCTTCATGCTCTATGGCTCCCCAATAGGGATTGAGCCAGACGACAAACTGGGCTTCGTTTTCAAATTGGTCGATCAGTTGGGCGAAGCCGTTAATGGTGTCGAACATGGCTTGGCCGCCGGTGATGACGGTGTGGATCACCATTTCATGACCTAATTCCTGCAGCAAGGCCGGAACCTGGTTACTGATGAGGTAGTGTGATAGCGGTACAAAGGAACTGGCGCCATTATCGATGACTACATCGTTAGTTGCTGGGGCAATTTTTTCGATGAGGCTATCGAATAGCCGGGGGTTGATTTCGTCACCGCTCATGACCTGGATATGATCGACATTTAGGGCCTTAAAGCCATGAAAGGTTGAATTGATGGGGTCGGTGTCAATGCAGAGTGGGGCTTGGCCTTTGTAGTGTTTGTATTGGGCTGTGGTTGCTGAAATAAATGATTTGCCAACACCGCCTTTGCCTTGCAGTGTGATGTGAATTTTTGCCATTACAAGAGTTCCTCCAAATTGGGTTTTGGATTAAAAGTAAAGCCGCGAATTTCATTTTTTGCTTTACTTTTAGCCTGTTCATCTTCCTTGGTGTTTTCCTGCATAGACGGCTTTTTTTCTGCAGCAATCAAACGTGCTACATAGCCACAAAATGTTTTATATGAAAATGAGATTTTGCCTTCCTCAACTAAGGTTTCCCAGACAAGCTTTATGGACCAGCCGTCATTTAGCGCTGAAGCTATATCTTTTTTTAGCGCGAGAAAAGCGGCTTTATTTACAGATTTGTCAGAGGCTTTCCTTTTTATCTGCTTGGCTGCGATTCGTTCGCTGAGGGAGTTTCCCATGTCATACCGTCAATTTATTATTGTTCTCTCTGATGGTATGAAATATTGCGCTACTCTGCAATAGCCTATGTTAGTTTCTTTCCTTTTGGCGTAATTAAATATCTTCTTAATAAGATAAATGTGTAATTTAACGTAATTATTGGTAATAATCCGTAATTAATAGGGGTTTTAACGAAATAACCTTGAAATTACGTAAAATTACCTGATATTATGAAGTCAAATGAACTTAAAACACTGGGCAAGATAGGTGAAGTTAGCTAACCAGCAAGCTGGCTACCAAACTTCACTTAGCCTTATTCGCACCTTCGGTGCTCAACGGGAATCCAGTGATTTGAGGTCATAACCAGATACCCAAAGGATTGCATAACCACTTTATTTAAGAGGTCAGCATCCTTATGGACGATAAAACTAAATCCCCCACCAGAAAAAATGGGCGTCACCTTCGTGTTCCTGTTCTTCCCAATGAAGAATCGCAAATTAAAGCCAATGCGGCTAATGCCGGTTTGTCTATTGCGGAATACCTAAGACGTATAAGTCTTGGGTACCAGCTGCAAAGTGCAATTGATAAAGACCATGTAATCCAGCTTGCCAAAATCAATGCAGATGTCGGCAGACTTGGTGGACTGTTAAAACTTTGGTTGACCCAAGATAAGCGCGTCGCGCATTTTGACCATGCCACGATAATGACCCTGTTAAATAAAATTCGGATCTTGCAGGAGACAATGTTGCAGGTGGTGAAAAAGCTATGATTGTTCGCCATATCCCAATGAAAACCGCACGACTTAGCAGCTTTTCAGGCCTGGTCCAATACATCACCAATCCCCAGGATAAACAGGAACGGGTGGGAAAGATTAGCTTATCCAATTGTAACAGTATCGATCCCACTTGGGCGGTTCAGGAAGTCTTAGCAACTCAAGCCAAAAATCAACGGGCTACAGCGGATAAAACTTATCATTTATTGATCTCTTTTGCCCCGAGAGAGATCCTGTCTGATAAACTGTTGAACATTATCGAAGACCGGGTTGTCTCCTCTATTGGGCTTAAAGAGCACCAGAGAATCAGCACCGTCCATCATGATACGGATAATCTTCATATCCATGTCGCCATCAATAAAATCCACCCCAAAACCCTCAACATGATTGAGCCATACAGGGTTTATAAAATTTTTGCGGAGGTGGCAACCCAATTGGAAATTGAGTATGGACTGGAAATAACCAATCATCAATCACGAAAGGGACGGTCTGAAAATTTAGCCGATGATATGGAGCAGCATTCTGGTATTGAAAGCTTGATTAACTGGATGAAACGCCATTGTAAGGATCAACTAGAGGCGGCCAGCAGCTGGAATGAGCTTCACCAAACACTGGCAGCGCATGAGTTGGCAATTAAGCTCAGAGCCAATGGATTTGTTTTCTGTGACAAGAAGGGGCTAATGGTTAAAGCCAGTTCCGTTTCCCGCAATTTTTCCAAAAAGAACCTACTGTCCAAACTGGGGGAATTTACACCTGCCTCATTTCAGATTGAGGTCGGTTCAAAAAATACTTATCGCTATGAACCACTTAGTAAGACTATGTTCAATTCCGAGCTGTATGCCCGTTATCGTGATGAAAGGCTTAAGAACAAAATCATCCTTGCAGACAAGCTCAAAACACTACGTAGAACTAAGGCTGGTTCCATTGAAAAAGCCAAAAAACGAGCCAGGCTAAAAAGAAAGGCCTTGAAATTGATGAAAATGCCGATCATTCAAAAAAAACTTCTGTATGGGCAAATCAGCAAGACCCTCCTGGATGAGATTGAGAGAATTCGCAACAACTATTCCACCCAGCGCCAAAACCAGATTAACCGGCATCAGAATCGAACCTGGGCTGATTGGTTGAGGTATAAGGCAGAGACTGGGGATCTGGATGCTTTAACCGCACTGCGTTTTCAAAATCGAAAGAACAAAGGCAAATACTCTCTGTCCGGGGGCAGAGCAGATACATCCCCAACCGATCTCAATATCCTTGACTCGATCACCAAAGAAGGCACAGAGATATACAAAATTGATAAGGCCGTCATCAGAAATAATGGCCATGAGGTCAAAATTTCTAAAGGCGGTTCGATTGAAACATTAATAAAAGCCTTGGAAATGGCGCAGCGGCAATATGGCAACTGTATTCGGGTAAATGGCTCGCCGCTATTTAAAAAAATTATCCTGCAAATAGTGATTCAACATAACATCCCAATCACCTTCGCTGATCCAGATATTGAAGCCCAACGAACCAAATTGAAACAGGAGACCAACAATGAACATGCAAGACGAAACCGATATGGTAATGGAAGAGGAACTTCTGGAAACGATGAAGCTGCTAGAACAGGAGGCCGAAGACAGTGGGGGAAAACAAGAACAAAGCCCAACCCTTACCGCACTTGCTGCGGCACGCCGGCCGAAAATCAAAACGGCCTGCGAGACCTGTCCCAACTCGATGTGGTTCAGCTCACCGCAAGAGGTGAAGTGCTATTGCAGGATAATGCACCTGATAAGCTGGAGCGCAAAAGAGTCAAACCTGATAACCATGTGCGATGGTAATTTTTTAGGCTAAATAGTTCCTCTGAGGTGGGTAGTTGCATCATTATATTTCATGCTTCATCCAGATATCTAGCAACCTTGGAACCACATGTTGCACACTCGCCTTCAAGCGTAATTGTTCTGCCACTTTCTATGGCCACAGGGGATATCATTCTGCATACCCCACTGCATTGACCACACCAAACATTATTTAAAATCAACTCTTTCTGTTTTACCTTTTCCCATAACTGGAGCGCTTTTTTGGTCCCATGAACACCTGCATTTTCTGGAATCATAGTTCTTTTTTTTGCTAAATCCCAGTAGCGCATCAACTCATCAAATGATTTGCCCTGTAAATTATCCAAACCCTGCTCTTTAGCAATGACCTTCATGGCATTTAACCGATATTCAAATTTATTCAGGCTTTTTCGCAGGGTAAGCTCGGTATCAAAGTTACAATAAGTGCATAAGGAAAATACTGCGTGCATTAAATCACCTATTTCATCCTGCAAGGCATCTCTTTTGTCCTTTGCCTCCAGATGTTCTTCAATTTCCAGACACTCGTTGCGAATTTGCGCCATGATTTGAGCTTTGGTTTCCCATTGTAGGCCAAAAAGAACGGCTTCTTTTTCTAAATTATCAACATCATCAAAAATGGTTTTCTTCATAGATTAGCTATACTCCAAAAAAACATCAGCCAATGCATCCAGCGTTGCAAAATCTTATTGCGGAATGAGATGTTGCAACTTATTGTAAAAGCATCAAAGCCGTTAGTATATCATTACCGATTGGTTTTAAGCGATGTGAACAACATTACCTTGCTTTGAATAGCGTGGTTGATTATGCTTTTTTATGAACTTTTCTATTTTCGACTTAAACTGTCGCTTAACGCCCTCCACGCCCAGGCTACTATTCTTGGCCATGTCATTAAAATCGCTAAATTTTCTGGGATTTTCAGACTGTTCATTGGGTGCAAAAGTTGGCAAGATAATCATGCCATTGACGGCCATGGCGGCTTCTGTGGCCTTTTCCTTGCCCGGATTCATGCCCTTGCTTAGCTCAAGATGTTTGTCATCATCGGCAGCGATCATTATCGGGATATGTGGATATTTTTCATGCAAGGATTTGGCGACTGATTTAAGATTGCCTGAATCAAAGGCTGAAACAACGGCTGGTAGCGCTGTTGCTTCTTTTATTGTTGCGGCAGTGGCATAGCCTTCGGCGATGATAATTACAGGGGTATTGGCCAGTTTATCCAGCCCGCCCAAGACATGAAAACAACCTTCTTTTCTCGAATTTTTTGCAAAGCGCTTAGTGCCATCATCGGCGATATATTGAACCGTCCAAATGGATCCTTCAGTATCGATGGCAGGAACGCAGGTTAAATTGTTGGTTTCATCAGTGTAAACGCCAGAATGAACCTGTATTCCTTTTGCTTTCAAATAGGGGGTTGGTTCGTTTATCTCATTCATTAGGGATAGTTTTTTCTTGAGCATAATCGACGTACTTCTTTGCAACTCTTCAATCTCAAGCTCGCGATTTCTTTGATTTTGTAGGGCTTGAGACTTGAGCGCCAACCTTTGTTCATCAGTCAAAACATAGCCTTTGCTTTTCCATTTCAGCTCTTCCCCGGTACGGTTGTTTTTGATGTAGCCAGCCGGCATACCGTCTAAATGAGCCACATAGAATCCAGCCTTTTCACCCTGTTTATCCCCATCCATTTCGATTCGGTGCGGCTTGCTGTCCATGACAGGGTGTTTGCCTGAGACAATTGCCCCCATGCTACTCAGTGCCTCTTTGAATTCATCTTCTGGGGAGATGGCTTTGTCTTGGGCCAATGCTTGTGGATTGGGTAACCATGGCTTGATTTTATCTAAAGGAACACCCGGGTTTGCATACCAGCATTTTTGGGCTATATCCCAGGCGATGGCGGCTGTGCCATCAGGCAGTTTTCCTGTCAGGGCTTTGGCTATCTCTTTGTCTTTGAAGGGAATTCCTAACCAAGTCTTTTCAGTGATGAGTTGTTCATTTTCCATAACTCTTCCCTCAATAGTTCTGTCTTCCCTGATTTCTATGGGCTGTGCCTGCTGGATTTCCTGAACTTGATCAAGAGCACAGATGTGATGGACAATCTTTTCCGCGTCTGCAGAGGCTCTGAAAATTTCGAGGGGATCATCCTCCAAAACCCGAATCCATGACTTAATATAGGCAGTATGTTGTGATGGGTCATGACCAATGCCGAGTTCAGCCCCTAATAACATGCTGGCAATTTCTGCTCTAAGTTCTTCCTTGGCATAGGCCTCACTGCCAAAGGGATGCCCCAGATCCCTGTCAAGCCTTGAAGGATGGCCGCTCCAATGACCAAGTTCATGCAGTGCTGTGGCATAATAATTGGCAGCAGATTTGAATTGTTCTTTGGGCGGCAGGTGAATACTATCGCTCGAAAGTATGTAAAAGGCTTTGTCTGATTCAGAATGAAAAATGGCAGCACCGGATTGCAGCAATAGTTTTTCTGCTTTTTCCACCATAGACCATTCCGGCTCTTTTGTTACAAGGGTAGGCATATTCTCAATTTGTGAGGCGTGGAAAACCGTTGCATAAAAGACCTGAGGTCTTTCAAGACTGGCTTGAATTTTGACTGAATTGCCCTGCTCATCCAGCACAGGGCGTCCAGTCTCATCTTCTTTGACTCGTTCCTCGTTAAATTTCCAGTATTGAATGTTGGTGCCTTTCTCACCTTTTCGCACCTGCGCATCAATGCTTTGCGCCTGTTTGTAGGTCAGCCAGCGATTGTCATCGCTTTGATTGAGCATCAAATACAGAGCATTGATGCCGCGATACCGTTTGCCAGTGACTGGATTAAAGGGAGCCTGACCATTGCCAATCCCTGGCTCCCAAGGCTTTAGCCAGGGTGCCGTTCCGCCTTTTAGACTTTCAATAATCTGGTTGGCCACAATTTGGTGGTAGGGTATTTTAGTCATAAGCTGCCTCCATAGCCTCATCTTCGCTAAGTGCATCCTCAACAAATGCGCCCATGATGTCCGCCTCAATTGGACTGACTTCAACTAAAAATCCGGGGATGACCAAATCCTCGAATTTTTCTGAAATTACATCCATTAGTTCGTTTTTATTCATCATGACTTTTCTCCAGTTTATTGATGACCCATAGGGGCCTTAACATTCCCTTGATTTGCCCTGTATGAACAAGGCCGTAGTAGCGACCATCAAAAGACCATTCGCTTTGACTGGTCATGGTCATCAGCTCGTCTTTGCTGAGTTGATAATTTGTGGCATGCCATTGGGGTAAGAGGCGATTTAGTCCATCTTTTAACTTCGGCTTCGAGAAAGGAATACGCTCCTGATTTACAAAGACACCGACTTTGGTTGTTGCGACGGTATCACCAGGGATGGCCACCACCTTTTTCATCAAATAGCCATAACCTCCGCAGTTAAGACCATGGTCTATATAGCTTCTATCAAGGCCAAGCCTGAAAGCTGGCCTGTTATCAGGGCAAAAGATAACATAGGCATTCTTGAGTTCGCCCTCGTGGGTAATGCGATATAGGCCTACCGGGATTGAATCGGTGAGATTAATACGAAATCCCATGGCGATTAAGAGATAGACCAAGCCAATCAGACTAATCAGGCAGACAGATAATGCTTTCATAGTCTGATTTCCTCATCCTTGCTTAATCTCAGGCGTAAGATATCGGACAATTTCGGGGCTTCAATGGCTGCTCGGGCGATAAAAACCGGATCTTTAAAATACAGGGGTTGCTTGCCATAAATCGCCGGAAAGCCCGCCGCATAAACCACCATATCACCAGCCTCAGTGATCAAGCCATTGGCATCCTTTTTTGGTCCTGGCATGCGCAAACACTCATCGACTGTTAATAATGGTCTTGATACTTCCTGGATGGTTTTAGATATTTGCGAGAGAAATGTTGAAATGCGTTTGCCGCTGGTAGTGATGTGTTCTTTAACGATGGTGGTTTGCCCCGTCAGCTTGGATAAATGCTCGGCAGTTTCCACCCGGTTTGGCGGGTAGGCATTTTGGATGTGGCAATTGGATGTAATGGTTTCATCCTGGCCATAACCCCGCTCACGGCTTTTCAGCTGATTGATGTCCTGACAGATTAAATAAAATTTAAGGCCGTACCCGGCAACAAAAGCTAAGGACTCTTGCAAAATATCGAGTTTACCCAGGCTTGGAAACTCATCAATCATGCAGAGCAGTCGATGTTTATAAGTTCGTTTCGCCCTCACATAAGAAAGCCCCTTATCGTCAGGCACACGCTCAAACTCCATCCTGTCTGCCAATAGACGCACTATCATATTAATCATAACCCGAACCAAGGGTTGTAGTCTGGCCTTGTCGTTGGGTTGGGTCACTATATAAAGACTCACCGGGCTTTCATGGTTCATCAAATCGCGGATACAAAAATCCGAATCAGAGACATTAAAAGCGACCACCGGATCACGGTATAAAGCCAAATAGGATTTCAAAGTCGATAAGACTGAACCGGCTTCTTCCTCAGGCCTGTCTATCATATCGCGGGCAGAGGCAGAGATAACCGGATGGGTCTTGCCTTCGATATGCGGGTATTGCGTCATTTCGATGAGTAAATCAGCAATATTGGTATTGGGGTCAACCAGCATGTGGTCGATGTTGGGAAAGGTGGCGGGCTCTCCCTGATTTTTTAGCTTGTAAATCGCATGTAAAATAAAGCCGACCAGAAGGGCTTGCGAGGTTTTCTGCCAGTGGGTTTCCAGACCTTTGCCGTCAGGGTCAACTACCAGTGTTGCGAGATTTTGCACATCACCCACCTCTGATTCCGTGCCTACCCGGATTTCATCTAACGGATTCCAGCGGGCTGAGCCTTTTAATGTCGCTGGTTCAAAACGGATGACTTTGTTGTTGGCATATTGTTGTCTCCACCCGGCAGTCATTGCCCACAGCTCGCCCTTTAAGTCGGTAATAACACAGGAATACTTCCAGGATAACAGGGTGGGAATCACAAGCCCCACCCCTTTGCCAGAGCGGGTGGGAGCATAGGTTAAGATATGCTCTGGGCCATTGTGGCGCAGATAATGAATCTCGCCCTGTTCATCTTCAAATGCCCCAACATAGACCCCTTCGTCATGGCCAATAAGGCTGGCATTTTTTAAATCCTCCATATTGGCCCATCTCGCTGAACCATGCAGGTATTCGCTGATTTCACCTTTTTTAAGTTGTTGACTGACAAGAATCACCATCATCAAAAAAAGGCTTGTGCTCATCACCACGATGCCAAATGCGGCGTTAAAATAATCCGGGTAGTATTGGTGATATTTAAAATTCCATAAAAAAAGCTGCCAAGGCAGATAAACATGGGCAAGCGAAAAGCCTAAATTTACGTGGTAATGAAATTTCCAGGCCAAATATTGGGTGCCTATTTGCAGGCTGACTATCACAGACAGCAAGGCCAAGCCAATCAGCGGCAGGTTAAACCGCTGATTAGGCTTTTGTCTCACTTGAGGGCCAATGGCTTTATTGGGTTTGTTCAGTGTCATTGATTATCTCCGGCGACCTTGCGATTAACAAACTGACTGACTTCATCAGTGCCTGAGCTAAAACTTCCTTCTGGCGCACCCATTGATCTGACGTTTGGCGCGGGTGGGTCTGGCGGCGTTGGCGGGGATGAGTCATTATTAGCATCCATTCGTTGATGAATGGCGTCGGCGATTTTACCCCCCGTGGTTTCTGCAACTTTCGCCGAGAAGGCCTCTCGGATAGAGGCTGCCTTTTCACGCGCGACTTCTGCGGCACCTGAGGCCAAATGAGATCCGAGGTGACCGGCAAATTGGGTCGCCCGCCCCATGGCCTCACTTAATCCGCCAGATTTAGGGCTAGAACCGCCATCTGAAACAGTGCCTGTGCTGACGCGCGATGCAGCATTGAAGGCCGCCTTCAATGCTGATAAACCACCGGCACCTTCAGCGCTTGCTGTGCCAGCAGCGCTGGCCAGAGCGGCGCCAGCAATTCCTGCAGCACCCAAGGCACCACCCAAGCCCAGACCACCTCCACCACCTGAGCCACCCGTGACAATCCCGCTTAAGACAGGTGGGATTTTATTCACGAGTACCAGTAAAAGAATGGCAACGACCAGCATGATAAACATTTCTTTCAGTAAAATGTCCTTTGCCATAGCAGCGTAATATTGATCAACAAAAGACTTGCCAATGCCAATAATCAAAATCATGGCGAAGGCCTGCAAGGCGATACCCAGCACGGTTTTGTAGTATTGAATGGCAATATCCTGTGTCCATCGACCACCACCAAAGCCTAAGAGAATAATGCCGCCATAGGTTAAAATCCAGGCGGTGATAAGGACAATCAGCATGTTAATACTGACCAGTGCCAAAACAACCAGAATCAGCCCAGCGACTATCAAGCCGACTGTGGTGGCAGCTGGTGACCAAATGGATGAGTTATCAATCGCCTTGGAGACTATATCAAAACCCACATCGACAATATCCGATGGCGATACATGGGCATCAATCCCCGAAGCATTAGCGGCGAGCTTGCGCATGGAATCCATGATGGCTGTTGCAATGGCCGGACCATTCTCTAGAAGCCAATAAAAAAAGCCGACAACCACAAAAAATCGCACCGTTTCAGCGAGAAACTCCTGAATATCTGCCCGACGCAAAGCCATAAGACCATAAGTCCAGACCATGCTGATTAAGGCCAAAGACCAAAAAAGGTAACGGGCATAGGCGAGCAAGGTTTGGCTCCACATGGACGCTGTGGTGGAAAACCGATACAGGATATTATCCAGCAAATCCCTGCTGTCTATACCGCCGCCTTGGGCATAACTGTTAATGGAAAACACCAGTATAAAGAGTGCAATTAAACAGGTGATTGTATTTTTTTTCATAGATCACCATTTTTTTCCAGAACTTTTGGTATAGCTGCCTCGCTTGAAGCAGGCATCCCCAATAACTTGCAATTCCTCACTGGTGCGACCTTCTCTGCTGCTTTCACAGGTAAGGGTGGCCAGATGCGCGGCTTTTTTGCTTGCCTTGGTTTCTGCACTGTCACAACCGGACAGTAAACAAGCCAGAGCTGCTATTGTCAGACCTATTTTTTTCATTGTTTCTCCTTGTTGTTTGAATTGAACTACCATTTTTTCCCTGAGCTTTTGTGGTAGCTGCCTGCGCGAAAACGCTCATCTCCTGCCGATTGAATGGCTTTCTTGTCGGCAGCCACAGCATCTTTTACCGCTTGGGCATTTTGTTGCGCCATCAATAAACCCCGGATCTGCATGAGTTGGTGATTTTGTTGACTGGCTAATTGTGAAGCAGCTTGAAGTGCCTGCTTTTGACCTTCGGCACTTTGCGCCTGGGATTGCAGGGTACGGAGTTTGGCGGAATCGGTTTTTAAGCTTTGCTGTTGTTTGTCGATGCCTCTGATCATGGCATCATTGGCGCGCTTTTCGGCAACGGAAGACGCGAGCCTTGCTTGTTTGATTTTTCTTAAGTCTTCAGCTGAACATTGGCCACTGTCATTAAAACAGGAGGTCTTCTGGTAATATTCCTGGCTTTGAAAGCGATCAAGATAGCCTTGCAAACTGCCAGCTTCTTGCTTGTAATAATCAATGGTATCCGTTGATTCAAGCAAGTTATTAATAACTGAGTTGGCGTTATCCCATTCAAAGGAAGTCAGTGACTTCGTATTTGCCAACATATTCTGGTATTGATTAACCTGGTTTTTGTACTGATCAACTTGCGTCTTATACTCACTTAGTTGAGTTGTAATCATTTTCGCATTTTGAATCCAGTTTGCAACGTCGAACACAGGTGCACCACTTGCAAAAGCATGAAGCGACCAGAGATAAACAAGCATGATTCTCAATTTCATAACATTTCTCCTATATTAATAAGCAAATTGGCGATAAGGCCGGTTAAAGGTTAAGTCTTTCACCACGATAATATTGAACCGGTAGCCAGGCCGAATATTGATAGTCGGAGAGACATTCAAATTCTTGGACACCAGCTGCGAGGTTACCTCACCCAATTGCTGGCCTAAGGCCTGACTTAAAACACTGCCCGCGGTTGGTTGGGCAAAGCCGTATTGGTTGGGTTGATTAATATTTTGACTGTAGGTAATGCCAGCGACAATGCCAGACATCAAAAGTGCAGAGCCATATATTCTTGCATAATGATGATCAACCTGATCGCGATAGCCTGCATATCCCGCACTATCTGAACCAGGCATAGAGCCGATATCCAGTGCTTTACCATCAGGGAAAACCAGTCTTTGCCAAGCAACCAGCACTGAGTTTTGACCAAAGCTCACATCGCTGGAATAAACCCCTATCAGTTTTGTGCCTTGGGGAATCAAAAGATGTTTGCCTGTTGGCGTGTCATAAACATTCTGCGAGACTTGACCGATGATTTGCCCCGGTAATTCCGAGGTAATACCGCTTACCATCACGCCGGGGATAACAGAGCCTGCCCGCAACTCAAATCGACTATTGGGATTTTCAAGCCTTGAGTTTAAATGCCAGCGCATCTCGTTTTCCTCTCCACCAATATTCAAGGCCACGGGTCTTGCATTTTGCTTTTGCTGCAAGGCTTGCAGTTGTGCTTTAAAGTGAGAGGCTACGTCTATATCCATGGTTACATCCTGGTTGGCTGGCAATGCTCTTGGCTGCTCTTTATTGTTCAACCGGGTGTTATCAACCATGATGGCGGTCTTGGCCTTGACCGCTTCCTCAAAATCCTGCGTTTTTTCTTGGCGGATGCGCTCTATTTCGGTATCTGAAACAGTTTGATCTTCCAAATCCTTGGGCTTTGGGAGGGGTTCCGGTAAGTCAATTGATGGCTTAGCGGTTTGAATTTCTTCAAAAGCTGGCAAGACCCCGGCCTTGCGATTTCCCACTATCTCATTGGCAAGGCTTAAGGTATTTTTTTTGGCACTCGCAATTTTTAATGGTTCTACGATCTGATTCTGTGCATTACCGCGCTTATATGCCACCAAGGCAATCAGCAGGACAAAGACAGTCAGAACACTAATAGCAATGACCAGGGGTAGATTATTAACTCGTTTCACACCGGCTGTGTTGAGCTTTTGGGGTGAAGAATCAGGTGTCAGCAAATCATTATTTGGTTTCATCAATATTACTCCTTGTGCGACCAGGCGCTAACTGGGGCAAGCTGGTTCTTGTTGCTGTCGTAAAGCCTGCTCAAGGCTTGGCTGTTGATATACAGGCTGACCCGATACAATTGCCCCAGATCTATCTCATCGACCACATAGAAAAAATTGGCCTTTTGCTTTTTCTGGACGTTTTCAATCACGCCATAGCCTTTTTTTCGCATCTCTTGAATGAGACTTCGCCCAAAATCATCAGTTACTTTTTGATTAAGGCAAAAGATATTCTGCGCCGGGGGATAAATACGGATTAATTGCTGCACGGCATCCTGAGCCAGATAAGCATTACGGCCTTCCGCTGGAGCAGTGAAATTGCCATAACGCATGGTTGTACAGCTTGATAACAGAATCATCAGTAGTATCAGACTTAATTTTTTCATCTCTAACACCTCGTAATGGTAATTTTTTCTTGGGATGAGCCGCTGCCAATAACCAGAATTGCCTTGTCAAAGACATTGTCTACAATGTAGCGACAGCCTTGCAGTCTATAATTGACCATCACTGATTCCGGCTTTTTGAAAAGCCCGCCGCCTCGTAAGACCAAGAGCGCTGGGGCTTCGTTTTGCGACATATTGGCCGGCATTTCAATAATGGTTTTAACGCCATTGTTATAGACCCGAACCGGTTTAAATCGTGCGTTGCCTTCAATCCTGTAATTGAAATTCAGATTGCCGAGGTACTCATTGGTTTCAGCAAAAGTATTTTCTTTTTGCCGTACAGCCTGCATACGTTTCAGCATCCGCCATTTGGCTTTGGCCTCATCGGGATAGGTGAATGAAACATAAGGCATAAAGTCATAGCGATCCGACTTTAAACGGAAATGGTAGGTTCTTCTGTCGGTAGTGACCACCAGCGAAGTATCAAGGCCGGCATCTTTAGGTTTAATCAGCAAATGGATTTGTTGATCCATGCCTGAGCCAGTAATCGAGGGTTCAACGATAAAGCGCGGGTCGCCCACATTCATATCGTTAAATTCTTCCCCTGGCTGCAAGGCAATATCACAAACCTGCAAGGGTGCGCAGACCACTCTGATTTGACCAGAACCATAAACAAAACTGACTGAGCCATCAGACGATTGAAAAGGCTTGCTGGTCTTGTCCCCCTGTTGAAAACGCTCAGCGATATTTAAAGCCAACTTATCATGGGCAGATAATTCAGGCAGATTTTTGGAAAAATACAGGTTGGCGAGTTCGTTATTGTCTTGAGCAAAACCTGCCAGCGGCAGCAATAAGCCCAATGAAAGGATTAATTTTTTCATAGCTATTCCCCATGTTTTAAGTCATAAGACCAGTTAAAATCGCGGATATAAATCAGGTGCGGGTTTTTCAAAATGGACTCACTGGCAATGTCATTGATCTCACTTTCCTGATACATGGTGACAATAGCCTTCATCAAGGCAGGCTTTTGTTTAATGGTTCCATCGCGATTTCTAGCCGTCTCAATCCAATCAACCTGCCAGGTGTCCTCAGTCTCTTTCAGAACAGATCTGATTTCGATACTGACCAGCTCATGGGCTGCTCTTTCAAAGGGATTGGATTGTTGCTTGTCGCTGTAGAATTCCTGAACCTTGGTGAGTGCCGCATCGTTTTGGTTTAAATAGGCATAGACCTGAAAAACAGCCTTTTTCTGCAACTCGCTATCGGCACTAACCATGCGCAGGTTCTCAATGAAATGCGCAGCCGTGGTGCGATAATCATCAATACTTGCCTGTCCAACTCGGTCAGCACGAGTCACTGAAAGGGTGTTACCGCTGTAATCCTGCTGAAATACCAGGGGAACAAACTTTGACTGGCTTCCAATCGCAATCAATCCGCCAACGGCAGCCAAGGCTACCAGTAAACTGCTTAAGCCTATCAGCTGCCAGATTTGCAGTGATTTCATCAAGCCTGCGGTGTGTGTATTCCAGGCTCTTTTGGCATTGAGATAAGGGTTATTCGTGAGTTTTAGTTTTTTGGATGCGGGCGTTAGCCATTGTCTGATTTTATTCATGCTGCTTCTCCATATTGGTTCAACGTGAGGCCTTTTTCCAAGAGCCAGTAATTCACCCATTGTTCGCCAAATTGTTGTTCCAGCTGTTTCATCCGCGCGATAGAGTCAGGATCGGTTGACCCGACAAAGGCTAACGCCCGCGGTCCTAATGCCAACTGATAAAGCCGCTGGCCTTTTTCACTGACGTAGTAGTAATCGCGTTTGGGTTGGGCGGTGGCTATGATGTCGATTTGTCGCGGGTTTAAGCCCATGCGCTCATAAATCAACCGTGTCTCTGGATCACGAGCAAAAAGATTAGGTAAAAAGATTTTTGTGGCGGTGGATTCAACGATAATGTC
The DNA here is from genome assembly GCF_000162755.2 of Legionella drancourtii LLAP12. GTDB lineage: Bacteria > Pseudomonadota > Gammaproteobacteria > Legionellales > Legionellaceae > Legionella > Legionella drancourtii. The sequence continues at coordinate 157,826 of NZ_JH413822.1, read as the reverse complement.
GAGAATGCCAGAGCCTGCTGCGTGTGATAAATGCTGTGTTGCCATAAAGACCACACAGTTTTTCTTGGCCATGGAATCAAGCCACTCGGCAATTTTATTTTTAAACACCGGATGCGCCAGCATCAACCAGGCCTCATCCAACAGGATAAGGGTTGGTCTGCCATCCAACGAGGTTTCAATCCGTCTAAACAAATATAGTAAAACTGGTAAGGCGAATTTCTCACCCAAACCCATGAGATGCTCAATTTCAAATGTCATAAAGGAGGACAAACCAAGACCATCGCTTTCGGCATCTAATAAATGTCCCATCAGACCATCAATAGTGTATTGTTTTAGGGTTTCACGAATAGGTTCGTCCTGAATAGTCATGACAAATTCAGACAAAGTTTTAGAGCCACTTTGATGCATGCTCATGATGGCATGGCCAATCTCATTACGCTGGGCAGGCGTTGTGTTTAAGCCATTTAAGGCCAGAATGGTATCAATCCATTCCATAGCCCATGCCCTGTCTGCTTTAGCCGATAAAAACTGCAGGGGTGCGAAGGTAAGCGTTGATGCTTTATCGGCAATAGTGTAATGCTCGCCACCGGTTGCCTTGCAGGTGGGGTACATCGACATGCCTTTATCAAAAGAATAAATACGCGCCTCTTTATATCGCCGCCAGGACAAGGCAATTAACCCGAGATGGGTTGATTTACCCGAACGGGTTGGACCAAACATGATGCCATGGCCCAAATCCCTAACATGGAGGTTCAGCCTGAAAGGTGTATTTCCGCTGGTGACACAATGGAGCAAGGGCGGTGACAATGCAGGGAACAAGGGGCAAGGCGCCTTATTCTCACCTGTCCAGATGCTGGACGTCGGTAACAAATCCGCCAGATTCATGGTGTTAATCAAAGGCCTTCTGATATTTTCAACTCCATGACCTGGCAAGCTGCCCATGAAGGCATCGAGGGTATTAATGGTTTCAGTTCTTGCGGTAAAGCCTAAGGCATTGATGTTCTTTTCAATCATCAATGCTGCTTTTTCAACTAAAACTCTGTCTTCATCCATCAATATAACAACCGAGGTGTAATAACCTTGGCCGACCATGCCTGAATTGGTTTCTGCAATGGCTGATTGCGCGTCTTTGACCATATCCAGTGCATCCTCATCAATTACCCCAGAGTTGGTATTAAAAACCTGATCAAAAAAGCCTCTCACTTTTTGTTTCCATTTTTTACGATACTTAGTGAAATGCGCGACGGCCTCATGCGCATCCATAAAGATAAAGCGAGAACTCCAACGGTATTCAACCGGCAATTGGGTCAGTGCCGTTAAAATCCCGGGAAAAGACTCCATGGGAAAGCCTTCAATCGCCACGCATTGAATGAACTTTCTGCCAATTTTAGGGGTAATCCCTGTGACCAGCTCCTGGCCGCCAATCAAGGCATCAAGATAAATCGGGTTTTTAGGCAGGTTAACCGGATGATTAAGGCCTGTGATGCAAAATTGTAAGTGTCTTAAGAAATTATCATGGACAGGCGAATTAGACTCCTTTTCAGCAACCAGTCTTTCAAGATGAAGCCCAGAACTCATCCGCGACTCAAAGTTCCGGCAAGATTGATTAAATTCCTCGATCAACTGATCGGTTTTGGCTTTATCACTCAAATGAACGCCATCGTCATCAAACATCAACTCTACAAAACGCTTTTGCGCCAATACAGGGGGAAACCAGGTCAAGGTAATCACGAAATACCCTTCATAAAGGGTTCCCAGTTGTTCAAATAGTGCCCGTCTTTCCTCATCAACAGCTAAAGAAATGGCATCAGGAAAATGCGAATGATTTATATCGCTGTAACCAGGCGCGGCCCGTCGCACCGCATCAACATGGATCATCCACCCATTACCCATGGCCGATAAGGCCTGATTGATACGAAATGAAAGCATTTCTCGCGCCTCATCGGTGGTATTGGCAATGTCTTCACCACTATAAAGCCAGGCGGTCATGAATGAGCCGTTTTTACCAACAATCACCCCATCATCAATCACGGCAGCATAGTTGAGCAAATCGCTCAAACCAGCTTGGTGCGACCTGTGTTTTTTTAAAAGTCGTTCACGTGTTTTCAAGCGGATTTCCCAGAACAACAGGCTTAAAAGAACAAGCCCTGTGCTGCTGATTAAAAAACTGATTAATTCAATCATTGATAACCTCTTCGATTAGTCCTAAACGGGGTTGAGCGCGCTGGATAATAGGCCTGATAGCGTCTTTGTCTCAGATAAATTGCTCGCATTGATGGATCTGATTTGGCCATGAGACGAAGACCTTTTAAGGCTGAAAACCACATCAATACCCCAACAAAGGCCGCTAGCCAGTCTTGAGCTGCAAATATCAGAATGGCGGACAGCAAACCTGAAAACATCACGAGCTCTCGGTCACCGCCCATGAAAAGACTCGGGCGGTTTCCACATTGGCGGATTGGGATAGTGCGCAAACTCATGACTGGATATCCTGCGCAATTGTTATCGTAGAGGGCTTGGAAATTTCAGCGCCTTTTCCGGTAATAGCCGTCATGGTATTTTGAGCAGCAACTAAAAAAGCTAGCACTAGAACAAAAAAGATTAAGGAGCGCATAAAGCCATTTAACTCACCACCAAAAATCAGCGTTGCCCCTGCAGCAACCAGACCGATAATGGCCGCACTAAAGGCAAAGGGTCCTGTGACAGATTTTTGAATTTTGGTGAGCCACGAGTCAAAGGGAAGGCCGCCACCAGCCGTTGCTGCTAAGGCTGGATGGGTGATTAACAGCAAAAACAAAATCGTTAATCCCATCAAGACAAAGTTCTTTTGATTCAATCGGGTTACTTGGTGCATTCATTTTCTCCTTAAACAAGTTTTTCAATGTTGTAATGACCATTCTCATAGCCATGAACCGAGATGATTTCTTCTACCCTACGACCCTGCGGTGTTCTGGCGATATGCACAACACAATGCACAGCCTCGCCAATCAGCGGCTCAATCTCAGCGGGTGCTGCAGGGTTTCTGGTAATCAATGATTTCAAACGATAAAGACCGGCCAGACAGTTATTGGCATGGAGAGTTGCAGTACCGCCTTCATGCCCGGTATTCCAGGCATCCAGCAAATCCAAAGCCTCAGAACCACGAACTTCGCCAACAATAATTCTGTCGGGGCGCATCCTGAGCGTGGTTTTCAACAGCTGGGTCATGTTTACATCAATGGTCGTGTGATATTGGACACAGTTTTTAGCGGCACACTGGATTTCGCCGGTATCCTCAATGATAAAAATGCGTTCTTGAGGCGCATGAATCACCATTTCATTGATGATGGCGTTAACCAAGGTGGTCTTTCCTGATCCAGTGCCACCAATAACCAAGATATTGCGATGTGCTGCAACCGCCTGTTCAATGGCCTCACACTGCGCTTCGGTCATAATCGCCGACTCTACATAGTGATTGAGGGTAAAAACCGACAGCGCTTTTTTGCGAATTGCAAAGGTCGGTCGTGAAACAACTGGCGGAAGCTGCCCAGCAAAACGCGACCCATCCAGAGGCAGTTCACCTTCCAACAAGGGCTTAAAGCGGGTAACTTCCTTACCATGAAACCCCGCAACTGTTTTGATAATGCTCTCCGCCCGTGCCTCGTTGATACTTCCGATACAACGCATCCTTTCACCCAGGCGCTCTTGCCAAAGTCTGCCATCTGCATTGAGCATGATTTCTACCGTTTTAGGATCACTAAGCGCGCCTATAATCAAACCACCTAAATCACGCTTTAGCTTTTCGCAGGCTCTATCTTTAACCGTTATACTTTGTTCTTCTTGATCTATCATTTTGGTTAATTCCTGATTGATGATTTTGTTATTTATGATATTCACTAAGTTTTACGCTGCTCTTGAATTTGCTGATTAAACGGTCAACAATGCTTTCCTTATTTGGAGCATTGTCATGAAACCATTTATCTTTTTGGCGTTCTCGATAGATACGTCGCTGAATTTCATCACGATGGACGGGAATGGATTTAGGTGCGTCAAAAGCTAGCCGTACTTCTCCATCCCGATATCCTACGATCGTGCAGTAAACATCATCATGGATAACGACAGACTCCCCGACTCTTCTTGTTAATACCAACATGTGTTTTCTCCTGTAGTTTTTAAAATAAAAATGCTTTGCACTGTTTGATGGCAGCGAACGCGACCTCTTTATTTGCAGGGGCAAATTCTTTGGGTGCGACATAAACGTTATTTCGCTTTTTTATGTCACGACAAATGCCAATTAACTGAGGCAAACTTGGTGGCATTTCACAATGGTCCCGACATTCAATGATGGCGTGATTCAAAGTGTCATCACTGAATCGACTTAACCCCTCCAGCCATTCATTTTTGGCAAACTCCAAAAATCCGTCGCTCTTAAACTGACTGCGCCACAGGTGCCCATAAAAGACAGCAAAGCGTGTAAACAGATTCTCAATACACTTTTTATTGCTGTCGGTAGCATTGCAGGTTGATGATGTTGTTTGGCTTGTATTCATCTTCACTGGCGCTTGCTGTGTCTTCTGTTTCTGAGTTCCAGAATGGATCATGGGTTGTGTTTTTAGTACTTGGGCGATGCTTTGCATTCCTTTTCTCCTCAGTTACTTCAATTGTGACTTCATCTTCCCAGCATTTTTGTGCCAACCAGTTTGCTGGATATTTCCAAGCTGGCACCCACTCACCGCGTGACTCTTTTGCACTGCGGGCTTTAATTTGGCCTTCAATCGCTTGCAGCATAGTTCTTAGGAGCTGATCATCCGGATTGATTTTCTTAAAAGTTTCAAACGCACATTCACGCGATTTTTTCTCAGGGTAAAGCAACCAAAATTGCTCGAACATTTGCTGCAAGAAAATATATAAATAATTATCTTCTATATGAGGTGTGTCGGCTTTTAGGGGTTGAGGTATGTCTGGATTTGTGTCGATAACCTCTACTACGCTTGATTTTATTGATCGTCTTTGTGCTGGGTTTGTGTCGGCTTGCTGTGTCGGGTTTGTGTCGGCTTTATTTTGGACAGAATAATTCGAATTAGCCAACAAGCATTTTAAAATGAGGTGTTTATCATCGGATTGTATATACACTAGTCCTGCACGTTCTAAGGCTTTGATCACCCGTCTTAATTGTTGGCGGCTAGGACTACCTGATTGAATCCCTTGATGCGGTTCAACGTATAAGGTTTCCGCCAATGATTGGTAACTAATGCCTCTTTTGATTCCAACAAGCGAAGTAGTGGCATCCATATAAGGTCTTATGCCTAGCAAGTAAGTAACCTGCTGAAGATAGGGTAACCCCATTAATGCACTAAGTTCTTGTGAAGTTATTTTTAAATAACTATGCATAAAAATATCCAAATTTCTCGTTTTTATATTGTTTTTATGATAAATTGAACTCAATAAACATATTTATTGTCACTCAATGTGCTAATTAATGCTTATGATATAGCACGATTTGTGGTTAATCAAGAGTGATTTCAATTTTTTTAGGGGGGGGGGATAGTGTCCACGATTAAAAGAAAAAATTGGCCAACGAATTTATGAGGCACGTAAAGCAAAGGGATTGAGCCAACAAGGGTTGGCAAATTTGACTACCGATCTCAAGCAATCGAGAATTAATAATTGGGAAAATGGGCTACGCACCCCTGGGCCTGAGGAAATTAAACAGTTGGCTAATGCGTTAGAAGTACCCGCGGCTTTTTTAATGTGCTTATCGGATGAAAAACAAGAGAACCAAACAAAAAAACTCAGTAGGTTGATTCCCTTATTCAACCATCATCAGGCATGTGATGCCAAACATTGTCTCAATGAACTACGTGAACAAGGTAGTTCAGATAATGCTGTACTAATTTCTGTTAGCGCAGCGTTATTACCAACATTAGAAGGAGATGCTTTTGCTTTAAAGATGATTGATGACAGTATGATGCCTGAGTTCAGACTGAATGATACACTGGTGATCGATTCTTCTGCGCAGCCAAAACCGGGAAATTATGTAGTAGTTAGGATGGATGGTAAATCTGAAGTGATCATTTGCCAGTACAAAAAATTATCTTATACTTCACCAGAATTTGAATTATTAACGTTAAATGATAATTGGCCAAACATTAAAGTAGGTGATGATATTAAACTCGATATCATTGGAGTCGTGGTGCAATTTATTAGGAATGTCGCCTGACAAAATTAACAATTTTATTTTGAATACCTTCATATGGATAAAAACATTACAAACAATCAGATAGTGCAATTCTCTGAAATAATCGGGTTAATTCATAATGCTCGTGAAAAAGCTTATAAAGCAGTTAATACCTTGCTGGTTGATTTATATTGGCAAGTTGGACAATACATTAGCCTGAAAATAAAAAATGCAGAATGGGGTGATGCAATTATCCCTCAATTGGCTAGCCATATTGCTGAAACTCTACCAGGATTGCGGGGTTTTACTAAAGTAAATCTATTTAGGATGCGTCAGTTTTATGAAACATATTGCCACGATGAAATTATCTCACCACTGGTGAGACAATTACCATGGACTCATAATTTAATTATATTGAGTCAAAGCAAGAGTAGAGAAGAACGACTTTTTTATGTTAATCAAGCCATTCGCGAACAGTGGAGCAAGCGAGAACTAGAGCGACAATTAAAAGCCGCTCTTTTTGAACGAGCAATATTACACCCTCAAAAAAGCTCTAAGATACTTACTGAATTAAGGCCAGAAGCAATTAGCATATTTAAAGATGCCTATATGGTAGAGTTTTTGGATTTACCAGATGGACATGATGAAATAGATTTACAACGAGGGTTATTGCATAAACTAAAAGATTTTTTAATTGAATTAGGAAAAGATTTTTGCTTTGTTGGCTCAGAATATCCTATCCAAGTTGGTAATCGAGATTTTGCTATAGATTTATTATTTTTTCATCGGGGATTGAACTGTTTGGTTGCATTTGAATTAAAAGTAGGCCGTTTTGAACCAGAATATTTAGGCAAGCTTTCTTTTTATCTTGAAGCATTAGATCAAAATGTAAAAAAACAACATGAAAATCCAGCTATTGGAATATTACTGTGTGCAAATAAAGATGATGAAGTTGTTGAATTTGCTCTAAATAGAACCTTATCACCAGCAGTAATCGCAGAATATAAAACTCAACTACCTGATAAGAAATTATTACGAGAAAAACTACATGAGTTTTTCCTACAAAACGAACAGCCATGATTAAAAAAATAAGTTTGCTAATTATTCTAATTTTTGTTGTGTTAATTGCCACGTACCATAATGTTATTATCAGGACATATAAAGACTATCAATCCTTAAAATTATCTAAAAGCAGAGCCGAAATATATAGATTAAAAGGAAACACTGACTTTAAAGACATTACAGAGCAACTGTCTTTAGATGAGAGTATCCCTGCTGAATTAAAAGCCCCTTTAATCAGTGGTGATCGTAAGATTGTGATTTTCAAGTATCTTAGTGATGGACATGAAGTAGCTGGATATTTTAGCTACTTAACAAATCAAAAACAAAGCCCAACTTTAATATTTCTACGCGGAGGCAATAAATTTTTTGGTCTTATGCGACCCAATAATCGTTTCTCTTTTCTTAAGGGCTATAACGTTGTAGGTACCTTATATCGCGGAAATATTTATAAAGGTAAAGATGAATTTGGTGGAGAAGATGTCCATGATGTTGAAAACCTTCTTAAGTTTATCCCTCGTCTTGAAGATTTTTCGAATGTAAAACTGCAGGCACCTTATACAATGATGGGGGTAAGTCGCGGTGCTTTGGAAATGTTTCTTTCTTTACAACAAAGCAAATACGTTCAGCAACTTGTAAATAAAGCCATCTCTGTCTCAGGTAACGTAGACCTACAGGTAACGATGCAACAACGACCTGATATGAAATATCTTTTTAAACAGTTTTTCGAAAACAGTGCTCATACAACCTTTGAAAATTGGATTAAGAATCGCAATCCCGTCAATAATCTCACAAATATACCAAAAACACTTAAGGTACTAATCGTTTATGGCACAGCAGATGATAGAGTTTCTTTACAAGAGCAGTTGAATTTAAAACAAGCCTTGGAAAAAGAAAACATATATTCTAGGTTTGTTACTATTAATGGTGCAGATCATGGTTTCGAGAATCATTTTAATGAGTTTGAAAAAACTGCGCTGCAATTCATGAATGACATTAATTCCCAACTGGAAACATAATCCAAGCGATGATTTTTATCACCCTAAGCTTAGTGAAAACAGTCCTCTTAAGCGGCATGTGCTCTATAGATAATCTAAAAAAATTGGATGCTAGAATTTATTAAACATTAATGCGAAAAACGCATTCTTTTCTTGGGGAGTATTTGGTGAAACAATTTAAAAATAATATTTATCCCTTACTCCTTTTGGCACTTCCACTGGCGATGACCGGGCTCATTCAGTCTGCAACCTTCTTTTTTGAAACCATCTTCCTTGCCCACTTAGGTCCAGTAGCATTGGCAGCGGGTGCTATAGTTAGTTGGCTTGCTGGTACCTTTGCAGTTATTCTTTTTGGAACTTTAAGCTCCATTAATATTTTAGTTGCGCATAAATTCGGTGCCAAAGACAAGCATGGTATATCTCTTGTGGTGAGAGATGGAGTTTGGTTAGCCATTTTATTATCCATCCCTGCAGTATTCTTTTTTTGGAACATATCTCCTATTTTTCTGATTTTTGGTCAGAGTCCTCATACGGTTTTTCTTGCACAATCATACCTTCACGCACTTACTTGGGGGTTATTTCCTAACTTTCTAGTCATTGCTTTACTGGAATTTATAATTGGTTTGGGGCGAGCGCGTGTGATTTTGATATTTAGCATCCTTACAATGTCAATGACTATTGTCTTCAGTTTCGCCTTAATTTTTGGAAAATTTGGATTGCCGGCACTAGGTGTTGCAGGTGCAGGTTGGGGAATTACCATTGGTAATTGGATTACATTCATCCTCTTAAGTCTATATGTTTTAATGAACAAAGAGTACAGAAGCTATCTGAGTCATCTATTTACACTTACAAAAAAATCCTACTTACTTGAATTAATCAAAGTTGGTGCACCCATGGGCTTGATGTACTGCGTTGAGGTCGCGTTTTTCTTCGCCTTAACCCTGGTGATGGGTTCTTTTGGAGATGAGCTTTTAGCAGCAAATCAAATCGCCTTGCAGTATTTAGGCGTGCTTATGTCTATTGTTTTCTGTATCGCCCAAGCAATTACAGTACGTATGGGGCACTTACTGGGTGCAAGTGAGGTATCCTCTGCCAAACAAGCTGCTTATGCTGGAATCTGTATGTCTGCTAGCTTGATGTTTTTTGTCGCTCTTTGTTTTTGGACCTTCCCAAGCATCTTAATCTCCATCGATTTTAATATTTACAAACCTGAAAACTTAGAAACGGTACACCTTGCAACACAGTTTTTGGGAATCAGCGCGATTTTTCAAATCATTGAGGCTACGAGAATTTCTCTCTTTGGCTCCTTGCGAGGGCTAAAAGATACTCATTTTACTTTGCTCTCATCCATTATTGGTTTCTGGGGAATCGCTTTACCCTTTGGTTACATACTTGCCACTCGCTTCCATCTTAATGGAGTCGGGCTTTGGTGGGGAATGGTTATAGGTGCCTGCGTAAGCGTCATCTTGTTAGGTTGGCGCTTTAAATCCAAAATTAAGGATTATACTTAACTAAATCTAAAAGCCTCATAAAAAACCATTGACTTTAACGTTACGTCATCCTTTATCGTGTGGAAAGTCAGCCAGAGGAGTAAACATGCAATACACGGTAAATAAGCTTGCAAAGCTTTCAGGGGTCAGTACTCGAACCCTTCGCTTTTATGATGAGATTGGTTTATTAACGCCTGCTTTTTATGGAGATAATCAGTATCGTTATTATGGCGAAGAACAACTTTTGATGCTTCAGCAAATCTTATTTTTCCGTGAATTAGGTTTTCCTCTAAATGACATCAAGGGAATTATCAGTAGCAATGACTTCGATAAAATTGAAGCATTAAATACTCATAAATCCATACTTCAATCCAGTCTTGCGAGAACTGACACGCTCATCAAGACGATTGATAAAACCATTTCACATATAAGAGGAAAATTAATCATGCGTGATGCGGAAATGTATGACGGCTTTGATCCAAAAAAACAACAAGAGCATGAACAATATATGCTTGATACAGGAGTTATATCTCAGCAACAGATTGATGAAAGTTGGCAAAAAGTAGCACATTGGAAAAAGCCTAACTGGGAGACATTTAAAGAGGAAGGAGAACAATTGAATCAAGATTTGGCTGCAGCCGTAAATAATCACTTAAAGCCAAACTCCAGTGAAGTACAAACCTTAGTCCAAAGACATTACACATGGGTAAGTAATTTTTGGATACCCACTAAGGAAACATACAAAGGACTAGCTCAAATGTATCTTGATCATCCGGACTATCGCTCTTTTTATAGCAGCTATCATGCTGACTTGGTTGAGTATTTAGTTGAGGCCATGCGATTTTATGCTGAAAACAAATTATCTTGAAAATTTTGTCCGCCATTATGTTTTATGGTGGGCACTATTTGCAATTGATGTGAGGTTTGATTATGAACAATAAAACAAGGAGTGATAGCTTAAGCATGACATTGCCTGACGGTCGACAACTTGGGTTTGCAGAGTTTGGTTCCCCTGATGGAACGCCTATTTTGTATTTTCCCCGAGCTGTTACTCAATATCAAGCACAATAATTATTATTTTCTAACCAATTTATTAAGTTTTGACATAAAACATTACCACAATCTGGGACAAGTAACGTGTAGTAGCTATCAATTTCAAAACCCATATTCAGACCTGTATAAAGAGAGGCTCGATTATCTATATTACAACTCCACTGTGGAATGATTTTCAATTTTTTACATTCGTTAATTAGATGAGCGACAATTAATGTAGCATACCCTTTGCGTTTATGCTCAGGATGGGTAATAACGCCTATTTCAGCATATCCACCGCCCTTACTTGCATAAGCTTCACTAACAACACTAGAGCCCTTGCATAAAGCGTAGCCGATACCATGGCGTAAAAAATTTTCATCTGCCCCATAAAGTTCAGATCGCTCTTTATACCAGGTACATTGTTTAAAAAGATCGATTGATTCGATAGGCTTAATTTCAAGGGTAGGATCGGGTGATATAATTTGCTTTAGTTTAAGCAGCGATAGAGAACTACGCAAATGAAAATTCCAGCCGCGTTTTAAAAACAGATGATGATATTTAGCCCGGCAGTACAGCATGGGGAACTCTAATCCACCAACAAGAGAGATGACCTCCGTCACATCTTCATCTTCCAGCTCACCTGCAATAAATAAAAATGGATCGGGGCAATTCTCCATAATCAAAATTGCCTTAGATGGTAGCTCGAATATTTTTCCTGTATTTTGATGTTCAATAATTTCCCAGAGTATCCCTTGATTAGGGAAGGTTTTGAATTCTTCTAAAATCCATTGATCTAAAATTTTATCAAGTATTTTTAACATACGACTTGTTCCAAAATAAATTCACATCGATAAGTGACCGTCAGCTCTTTTGATAACATCATAATATCAAAACCAAACTCTTTATAAACATCTAGATGAATCTGTTCAAAAACCAATGCATCTTCGTAGCTAATTTTTCTAGCATCAGTGTGCTCGATAAAGCCCAAATTTTCAAAAAAGAAGACCTTGTTTTGATAGACTCCACCCTCTAGGCAACGAAGAATTTCATCAAGCAATATGGAAGAAGGCTTAAAATCGTCATTGCTCCAATGAGATAAATATTTACCAAGAGCATAGGTACAAAAAGGTGAGCGATCATAAAACTGCATATTTCCGGTAGAATTCATCTGGCGTTCTTTTTGCATGTGTGCAATTTTATCTAAAAACCCGTGCTCTTCCCATGGTCTTTCTATACCCTTAGCTTGCTCTATGCTAATGACATCCGTCGCAGCTTCATGAAGAACAGTATGACCTAATTTTTCTAGCTCTTTGATGACAGAAGTTTTTCCACTTCCTGGGGTACCAGTGAGGATGAAGCGTCTTATGTCAATGCATTTTTTGTCCATTAGGAACCTTTGGATCAACTGTTATCAAACATATAGCGCCGCTTTCATCCGCAAATCCCACAAGCAAAAACTGAGAGGTAAAGCCCGCTATATTCTTTTCTCCCAAATTAACGCATCCCACAATCTGGCGCCCAATAAGAAACTGGGGCGTATAATGCACAGTCACTTGAGCTGATGTTTGCAATACGCCAATCTCAGGTCCAAAATCTGCCCACACTTTGAATGCCGGCTTTTTTGCCCTTGGAAATTCTTCTACTTTCACAATCGTACCAGAGCGCAAATTCACTCGCTCAAACTCTTCGTATGTTATTGTTGTCATAATTTACCTATCTAAAAATTGAATAATAGATTTTTGAATTTCATCCTTAATTTCCGGACTTCCTCGATCACACAAATCTATATGCAGAGCACCTTTCACATAAATAACTTGAACACCAGACTCAGGTACGACCCCTTCATCTGGTTCATCATCTATTGCTCCAAAACGTAAAATCTCTAATTTCGGATTTCTTGGGAAAGGATACCTTCTGCTATCAAGTGAAATAACTTTTGAAACCATTTTGGGATGAGTCTGAGCCATCAACATAGACATATCGCCTCCGTTAGAATGGCCTATTAAAATCACTTTGTTCAGATTCAACTGTGGTTCTATTTTTTGCAGTTCATTCATCACAAACAAAATGTTTTGAACACCACGTTCCCAAAGGGGGTTTCTTCTTTCAAATAGATTTCCTGTTGTAGAAAGCGGTTTATCCGTCTCCAAATCATGCTGTATAGTCACTACGAAATATCCACGTGTTGCAAGAGCATTTGCAATAAACGAATATTCTGTATTTTTGATGCCATAGCCATGGCTGATGATCACCGCGGGTTTATTTATCGTTTCCCCTTGATAAATAACCACAGGAACATTTCTGTCTCGGGTCTTGTCAAACATATCAAGCGTTTTGCTTTCTAGAGCATAAGCATTACTTGCAATGATGAATGCACATAATATAAGACAGAGATTTTTAAAATATTTCATTAAATTAACCGCCATATAAATCTTATTTAAAATCCGTTGCTGAGAAACATAGGTTTTTCTTAGAAAACTCATCAAGAATAAATTTAGTCGTTTCAGCAATCGCTTTATCAGCCTTCTGCGCATTATCTTTTTTATTTGAAAATGTATAAATTGCTAGTACTATTGGCTTACATGCAGGCGACCATACAATTCCTATATCATTAGAAATAACAGAGCCTCCACCTGTTTTTTCTGCCGCGCTCCAACCTAGAGGCAATCCATATCTGATTTTTTTGTAACCTGTAGTATTGTTCATCATCCAAGTTTTTAATATATTCTGATTTTCTTGACCTAACACATTATTTTCTATCAATAATTTTTGAACACTTTGGGCCATATCTTTGGGAGTAGAGCTATCATGAATATTATTTGGATCTGAGTTTAAATTAGGTTCTAAATTTTCTAAATTAAATGATCTGTCGCCTATTGATTTTGCAAATTCATTAATGCTTTTAGTTCCTCCAAGCCTTGTAATCAGAATATTAGTTGCAGCATTATCACTATAACGCATTGCTGCTTCTGCAAGCTCCTTTATCGTCATGTAACCTCTATCTAAATTCAGGCGAACGATAGGACTCCAAAACACAATATCATCTGAAGAAATTTTTATTCTCTCATCAGCTTCAATATTTTTTAAAGCAACAGCTGCTACTAGCATCTTAACAGTGCTTTGAAATGGGAAGCGCTCATCCTGACGATAAGAAAAGCTGTTACCATTATTGGTGTCAATTGCATAAACGCCAATTTTAACATTGTACTTTGTCTCAATCTGCTTCACTCCTGCGTGTGCTTTGCAATTAACTGCAAAAGCAAATGTGCAAAACGCCAAGCTTAATACTTTCCAATATTTCATTTTAACTAACCTTTTTATAATTTATTACTCGTATGTTGTTTAACTTCTTCCATATCTTGTCCTTAAAAATATTTAACACCCATATCCTTACCTGCTTGCTCCATTGTCATTTTCAATCAATCCAACGATCCTTACCGGCGCTTCTGTACCATCTTTAATTTTGATGGGCAGGACCATGACAAAGCTTCCGGTCGGTAGCATACCCAGATTTGCTACATTTTCTATGATGATCTTATCCGCACCTAAAAAGAGTTTATGAACCTTAAAGCCATCTTCTGGGCGATCGGGCGAGAGTGTATCAATACCAATGGCGCTCACGCCTCGTTCAAGTAAAAGTGATGCGGCTTCAGAGGATACGGATGGGAACACATGGTTGTTATGATATTTCGAAGGTGTATGCCAAAATTTGCTCCAACCGGTTTTAACCATCACGCATGAGCCTTTTTGAATAAGCCCATACTTGCTTTCAAAATCGGCTACATCTTGCACGCTCAAGGAATAACGCTCAAAGCATTTACCTGATACATCAATCACCATGCACTGCATTACCAAATCATTTACATCAAAATCATGAATGAATCTCCCCTCAGGAATACAATGACTTGGCGCATCCATATGCGTGCCAATCCCAGCATGCATTCCCACTTTCATGACGCGAAATTTATCTTCACCTTGGCAATCAGCATAATCGATATGCACATCATGATTAAACCCGCATCCACCATTCCATGTAGGGATTGTGCTATCAAGTACGTGGGTTAGATCGATGATTTTGTAGGGGAAAGTCATAATATCTCTCAATTTAGTATCTTTTTGCATAAAGAACCCAAGGTCGCTTGAGGCCAGTTAAACCGGCCCCATATTTATTTGTTTTACAAAATTTTAGTTGCATAATGCCTCATTGCTTCGCATATAAATTTTTGCATTTTGGGATGATAAGCTTCAAAAAATGTTTTGATCGTGGCGTCATCATCTTCATACATGTGAATCAAGGCCAAATAAGCATCATGAGTCAAATTAAAAAAATTAGATTGCAGTTCGTAATGTTTCTGGATCAGCGCTTGTACATCTTCGCTTTCTGGTTTAGCATTTTTTGATATTAATTTCGCAATCGCTTTATCCAGCGTATCTACTTCATTTTTAAAATCAGACCATTCTTGCTCTGACCAAATGACATCATCTTTTTTAAAATGCTCCAACATTTTTTCTGCTGGTGTACCACGAGCTATACATGTATATTGGTTGCTCTTAGGCAGTTTTTTATCAAAACCAAAATATAATTCTTTGTCTGTCATAGCCTCTTTTCCTCTTAAATGTTGAATTGTTTTATCGATCGTAGTGATCAGATCATTTTTACGAACGATTTCATCTTCCAAAATTTTTCTATGCGCATTTAATGCTCTAATGTTGTCAAAGTCATTTTGCGAAAGAAGCCTTTGGATATCATTTAAGGCAAAGCCTAGCTCTTTAAAAAACAGAATTTGTTGCAAACGCAATAGTTGCTGCTCTTCATAATAACGGTAATTATTAGCTCCTTTTGAGAAAGGTTTAAGTAAACCAATTTCATCGTACCAATGCAGGGTACGTACACTTACACCAGATATCTTTGCTAATTCTTTTACCGTATAAGCCATAATCTTGCCCTCAAATAATACAATTCAAAGATAAGATATGACGTAACGTGAGGGTCAAGAGGTAATTTAAAGTAATTATCATAAATCCTGTTAACCTAATTTCTTCGTAAACCACAGCACCAGATCATCATCAAGCTGATAATGATTACCTGGAATCGTGGGTTCATAATTATAAGTAATACCCTTGCCATCAGGGATGTAGCCGCGTTTTACGTAAAGTCTTTGAGCTGCTCCATAGCCGCCATCTGCACCTGCATACAGGCCAACGCCGATGCCAATGATTTGGCTGTTCGTTGCAGCTTCTTTTTCTGCTGTATCAAGTAGTAAGGAGCCAACACCGATTTTTCGATAGGCCGGCAATACGTTTAAATCCACAATCTCGGGGATGCTTTGCTCTTGAAAAGATTGATACTGTGAGCACCATTTTAAGGTCACGTAACCGGCAAATTCGCCATTGAAGTGAGCCACCCAAACCAGTCGCTCTCCGGCGTCTTGTTCCTTCAAATATTCTTCGAAAAGCGATGGCGGTTTATTCCAGCCGATTGCGTTGAAAGCTTCAGAGATAAGTGGGATATGATCTGATGATAGTAATTCACAAGTTACAAAGGATTTCTCCATAAGGAAATTTGTCAGTTCTATATCACGAATTCGCACCGTTTGTTGCTTTATCACTTGAAATCCTTTGCTAGCAAAAAATGCTCTGGCAGTAGTGCTAACTTCTGCATAAATGCGCGGCAATAATTTTTCTCTCGCTTCAATTTCGATTTCACGCATAAGGGCCGTGCCAACTCCAGAACCTTGAAATTCATGATGGACATAAAAGCAATCGATATGGCCATTTGGCTCAAATTCTGCAAAGCCAACTACCGTACCATCTATTGTTGCAACAAAAGGATTTAGTTTTGCACATTTTTCTTGCCAAGCAGCATAATTATCATAGTATGATGTCCATGCATTAAGCTGCTCTTTACTATAATCCTTGGCATTGACTGTATGTACAGTGTTGTAAAAAATACTAGCAATATGTTTGGCATCCCCATCTTGATAGCATCGCACTTGAACCTTTCTTCTTTCATTCATTTCGTTTAATTCTCCCAAAATATGATTTATAAGTTCGCTAATATCAGCGCATCGATGGGGATGGTCTTTAGGGTCTGATCGCTTAAGAAGGTCAAGCAACGATGATAAATTCAATAAATGTATGGTAATGGGCCAATGAGCTGGTAATTTAATACCATTTTTTTGTAAGGCATCTACAAATGAGTTCTGGAATTCAGGTGGCATTTTATGGGCGTATCTGAGCATGTTAGCGATGTCCCAAAGATAAGACCCAGGAAAAGCAAATTCCCAGTCCAAAATGCCGGTAACAACCCAAGAGCCGTTAATTTGTTCTACCAAAATATTGGCGGGATCAAAGTCACCATGAACGAGGTGCTTTTCATCGTCAGTGGAAAATAGATATGCATATTGCTTTATAGCTTTTTTGATTTCATCAATCATCTCAGGCGATAGCACAGATACTACGGTTCTATCATTCAAGCAATCCAGTGCAAATTTTATAACATCAGAGGATTCGCACTCGACCACCTCCAAATCTTTGTTCAAGAAGCCAGATTTTGAAAATTCGTATGCTGTGATTTTTGAGAGAATCATCCCAACTTCACTCATGAGTGCACCGTTAGCATCAGAAGCGTTGCTTAACAAAAAATCACGAAGAGAAATGCCAGAAATAAACTCTGTAATAGCAAAGTGATACCCTTCAAGTTTGCCGATATAATGCGTTAGTGGTGCCGGCACAGTTTCTTTGATTAATGCGGCTAATTTTTGTTCTATGTGCGCTGCATCTTTGTCGCGCAAATAAACACGCAAAATCAGTGGCTTTTGTTCATTTTCCAACTGAATTTTGTAATTAAGATTAGCGCATCCGCCAGCAATCAATTCAGTGGAGGTAAGTTTTTTATCAGGATAAGCAAGGCGTACCATTTTTTCTGCCATGCCTTCTGGAAGCTGGTACGTGAGACTTGTTTTCTCCCAATCAACTTTAAACATTACAAGCTCCGCTTTAAAAAGATACAGCTAGAACCGCGCGTATAGCCCTGCCTTTCAAAATCAGTTACGTATCCTAATTTTTCATAGAATGCTTTAGCTCCCTGAAAGCTCATAGTCGCAACCGTTGCCATAGAACATCCTGACTTACGGCCATAATCATGCACAGCTTCCATCAATTGATATCCTAAACCTTTATTGCGATGATCGGGATGTACCCACAATTGATCTGTATAAATGCTGCCGAAAATCACACTGCCGTTGCAGCCTGCAATAATTTGGTTCTTATCATCTCGCATAAAGAATGCAAAAGGATAGGCTTCGCCCAATTTAGGTGTCTCTTGATTGATTTTATTGGTTAGAAAATCTATGTCTTCACTTGCGGGCGTGGATATAAACTCTATGGTCAAGGGCGATCTCCTTTATACTCAAAGCATTCAAACTTTCCTGCTTTAGAAAAACCAAGGCGTTCGTAAATATGATAACCAGAGTCACTTGAAGCTGACAAAGTTAAAGAAGTAGTGTCCTTAGGTGCTCCATATACAATACTAAACATACTTGTTTTTAGGTCACAATTAATGACGGTCACACTGTTCATTTCATAAACGTCAAAACCAAGATTTTTTAGTAGATATGCAAAATGACCCAGGTGGTTTTGCTCTGTTGTATTGAGTTGCTTATTACTTAAATTCATTTATTTTCCGCATAAATTCGTTTCAATTCATCTATCTTGCCATTGGTTATAACCTCAAGATTATCCGTGATTTTTTGGACGTCCCAGTCCCACCATTTTAGAGCAAGCAACAATTGGATCGTTTCTTCATCAAACCTTTTGCGAATTTCCTTTGCAGGATTTCCGCCAACAATCGTGTAAGGCTCAACATCTTTGGTCACTAAGCTGTTTGTGCCGATAATAGCGCCATCGCCAATTTTTACACCTTGCATGATAGTTACGCTATTACCAATCCAAACGTCATTACCGACAACTGTGTCCCCCTTACTCACTACTTGCATAGGATCTTTTTCTGCCCATTCTCCACCAAAAACCTTAAATGGATAGGTGGAAAAACCATTCATTGCATGGTTTGATCCATTCATGATGAAACGGACTCCTGTGGCGATTTGGCAGAATTTGCCGATGATGAGCTTGTCCCCCATAAAGTCAAAGAGATAAAGAATATTTTTCTCAAAGTTGTGCACGTCTTCAGGATCATCATAATAAGTATAATCACCCACAATAATTTGAGGGTTTGTGATGATGTTTTTTAAGTATGCTGTCCTTGAAACGCCCTCTATGGGGTAAAGAGTGTTGGGATTTGGATAATTTCTCTCTACCATGACTTTCCTCCCCAAGACATACCACCGTCTATATTTAGGCATGCGCCTGTAACATATTTTGAGGCGTTGTTGGATGCAAGGTATAACACTAGCCCGTCAAGGTCAGTTGGTTCAGCAATATCTCCATAAGGAATCAAGGGAATTATTTGCTCTAAGTCAGGTCCATTCATAGGGGTTCTAATCCAACCTGGAGAAATACAATTGATCCGTATTTTATGGGGCGATAACTCACCAACCAAGGTTTTGGTTAAATGAATCACTGCTGCCTTGCTAACACTATAGGCAGCACCGCATTTTGCAGGAATGGCATCCCCATTCACACTGCCGATATTAATAATCGATCCATGAATACCATGGTTCTTCATATGATTCGCCACTGATTTTGTGACATACCAAACACCCATCAGATTCGTTTGAATGATCGACTCAAAATTATCGTTATCATCCTCTTCAAAAATAGGAGTAAGAATAGCAATTCCGGCATTATTAACGCAGATGTCGATCTTTTCACCATTCTTTTCTAACTCAGAAAAACAATTTTTTACGGATTGTTTGTCTGACACATCCATCTGGATGGCCCTAGCGTTATTAAGCTTAAGCGCCAAGTCGTTCAATTTATCAATCCTGCGAGCGGCCAAGATCACACGTGCGCCTGCACCTGATAGGCAACGGGCGAATTGTTCCCCAAGACCACTTGAAGCCCCGGTGATTAATGATGTTTTACCATTTAGATCAAATAGTTGCATTTTTAATTTTCCGCCAGATGACAAAATTATGAGATTCCTACAGCTTTATCTTGACATAAAACTATATTTTGTGCATCTATAATATGCATAATCATGTTATGATGGTTATTTTTTTTCTAAAACAACCCCTTTTTATGGAGAAAAATACATGTCAGGTAACGCCACAAAAGACTACAAAATCCCAGTGTTAGAGGGCCCAAGTTTTACTTTTGCTCAGGCATATTTTACGTGGAAGCGCATCACAGACAGGGCTTTAGAGGCTATTGGCCTAACGCATACACAGTATGTCTTTATGGGGACACTGTTTGAGCTAGAAAAACATCACGACAAGGCAACGCAAAATGATCTGGCTAGGCTCACCAATTCTGATGTAACCATGACATCCCAAATTCTTCGTACTCTACAAAAACGTGGGCTTGTTTGCCGCGCGCAAATAGAAGGTGATGAGCGGGCAAAATACTCTAGCCTATCACTTGCCGGAAAAAAGCTCGTCAAAAAAGCCGCTGAAATTATGAAAACAAATGAGAAGGAGTATTTTGCTCCCGTAGAACAAGATATGGAACAATTTTTGACTTCCCTGAAGGTTTTAACACGCGTTAAAGAGATTAATCTGCTATGAAAATCACTTTCACTCCCTTAGCTGAGTCACATTTTCCTCTGTTACTGAAGTGGCTGGAAGCGCCGCACGTTAAAGCATGGTGGGATCAGAGTGTGACGTATACGCTGGATTTGGTTCATGAGAAATATAGCTCATACGTCAAAGGCTATAAGCTTGTAGAAGGCCTTGAGAAACCCATCAAAAGCTTCATTATTCAGCATAACCAAAATCCAGTTGGTTACATTCAGATTTATAATGCATACGATTTTCCCAGAAGTAAGTCACTCTTAGGCCTACCAGAAAACTTGGGTGCATTTGATATTTTTATTGGCGCAGAAGAGGCATTACAACAAGGTGTTGGCTCAAAAGCAATTTTAGAATTCCTTAAATTACAAGGCAATCAGTACTCCCACATTTTTGCCGATCCAGATAGTAATAATGTTGCTGCCGTTAAATGCTACGAGAAAGCAGGATTCAAGAAGGTATCAGAACAGGAAGATACTGGAGAAGTGTGGATGTTAAAGGATTTATCTTCGAGGAATGAACCATTGCCAACCATCCAAAAACTTATTAAAGAACGCTATCCTGATGCTAAAGCCATATTCTGGGCGGGATCTGTTTCAGTTAATAAGGGAACAAATACATCCGATCTAGATCTTGTGATTATTTTTGAAGAAATAGCCCACGCTTATCGAGAAGCCTTTATTTACAATGGTTGGCCTATTGACGCATTTATTAACGATTTTAATACCTTGCGATATTTTTTTGAGGAATCAAGGACAGGGAATGGTATCTCTGGCCTCTGCCATATGATTTTGAATGGACGCGAGGTAACAAACTCCAGCGCTTTTTCAGAAAATGTTAAAACACTCGCGCAAGAAGTTTTGAATGCAGGGCCAGCTACATGGGACCAAGAACAAATCAACAAAGAACGATTTTTAATTACCGATGTTCTGGATGATATTAAATGTCCAGCCGGGCGCGATGAGCAGATTGCATCCGCTGCATGGTTACTTGAGGCTCTGGGGCAATTTTATTTTAGAAGCCAAAATAAGTGGTGCGCCAGCGGTAAATCAATTATCCGTTATCTGAAAAGCGATAATCCCGATCTTGCTTTAGAATTCACGCAAGCTTTTGAAGGTCTCTTCCAAACAGGCCATTCTACTGCATTAGAATTATTAGTAATGAAAATTCTAGAATCTTATGGTGGATTATTTTGGAATGGATTCAGGTCAGATGCCCCAAAAGAATCAAGGATAACCGAGGCTGGCATTTTGTCAAAATCGATTGAAGCGATGGAGCGATCCCTTTTAGACTCTTCTGTAAGACAATCCACCGAGCAATTAAGTAAGTTAATCGCCGATGATTTTCTTGAGTTTGGCACCTCCGGTAAGATTTATAACAAGCAGGATTGTATCAAACCAGATGAAACCTCAAGAAAATTTGTGGTCAGCGACTTCAAGATTAAGGAATTATCCAAGGACGTGACGTTAGCAACATACAAAACAACAGAAGATGGCATTGCTTCGCTGCGATCTTCAATTTGGCAGCGATATGGTGATGAGTGGAAAATGATATTTCATCAAGGCACAAAATGTGAGGTTGAAGATGAGCACGAAGAATAATATCCACGTTTTGAGTCGAGGCGTGATAATAGATCAAGACCATATTTTGCTTTGCAAAACACTTGACCTGCCAATCAGTTTTTATTTTCTCCCAGGGGGGCATGTTGAGCATGGTGAATCGGTTGAAACATCGCTCCTTCGTGAATTAATAGAAGAAACTGGAGCTCATTGCAAAATCAAGAGATTTTTAGGATGTATAGAATACAGCTTCGAACCTGGTCATAGCAGTATCTGTCACAACCATGAATATAATTTTATTTTTGAGGCTGAATCAGAATCTTTGAAAAGCAATCATAAAATTCCCCAGCTTGAAAAGCATATTGAATTAATCTGGGTTCCCTTGCATCAATTATCTGAGATTGATTTTAGAGCCGAGCCCTTGAGAGAACTCGTGCCTCAGTGGCTGAAAACGCGGGCCTCAGATGTATTTAGGAGCGTGATGATATGACACAACCAACAACCATCATCTATTTAACAGGCAAGCCTGGGGTCGGTAAATACACCATTGCTAAGGAGTTGGCTGCAAACCATGGTTTTATCGTTTGCGATAATCAGCTGATCAATAATCCTATTTTTGAGCTATTGCAATATGACGGATATGCCAAGATACCTGATTTTGCTTGGGATACTATCGCTCGCATAAGGGCTGAACTTTTCGATTTCCTGGTCCATCACACCAAGAATAGTTATGTGCTTACAAACTGTTTGGCAGATACTCAGGAAGATAGAGAACTTTACGGACAAGTGCAACAAATGGCCGAAACACGAGGGTCATTATTTATTCCAGTACAAATTCAAATTAATAAAGAAGAGCATCTAAAGCGCCTGACACGACCAGAAAGAAGAGAAAGGTGGAAGTCAATTGATCCAAACGATGCTGAAGATAATGGGCCAATTATCTCGATCTCCCACCCTAATTTATTTTCGCTAAATGTTAGCAATTTAAGCCCGGAAGATGCAGCGGAGGCCATTATGAATCATATAAAAATACTAAGCCAAGGGTGAAGATGAAAACACTTAAACATACAACAGCAAAAGCCTCTTATTACAACACAAGGGCTGAGTGCTATGATGAATTTAATGAAAATAATTCGAGGGCCATCAATGCGCTTTTAGAGAAAATATTAAAAGAGCATCAGATTACTACCGTTCTTGATCTTACTTGCGGTACCGGTTCTCAAGTCTTTTGGCTCATCGAGGCAGGCTTTGAAGTTATGGGCAGCGACATTAGCCGGAGCATGCTCAACATTGCTAAACAAAAAGCGAAACTTAAGCAGTTGAAAATTAAATTCTTACAAGGAGATTGCCGCACTGTTCATGCAGGCCAGTTCGATGCTGCGATTACCATATTTAATGCAATTGGTCATTTGACTCGCGAAGACTTTAAACTCACCATCCAAAATATAAATCGTAACTTAAATGCAGGTGGTTTGTATATTTTCGACATATTTAATTTAGATTATCTGAAAGCCGGTAATAACATCACAAAATTAACTGGAGATTGGATGGCTGCAACCGATGGTCAGAAATTCAGAGAAATTCAATTTAGCACCATCTCTGATGACAGCATTTTAGCATCCTATAGTACCTATGTTTATCAAGATGGAAATGAGAGTCCTACAAAAGTATCAAAAGGTTATGAAAACACGCTTCAAGTTTACGGTAGCGATGAGTTACAAGAAATCTTAAAAGAAAATGGGTTTGTTGTATTAGCTCAAACCGACATAAATGGCGAAGCGTTTTCGAAAGAAAATTCTGAGCGGATATTAACGATTGCCAAGAAGGTGTAATGCTATGAATAAAATAATCCTCTATATTGCAACTGCGCTTGATGGCTTTATCGCAGATATTAACGGCGGCGTTGATTGGCTTCCGCATCCAAAAGATGATGCTGAACTAGAAGCGGTTGGCTACAAAGACCTAATGGAACGCATCGATACAATTCTAATGGGAAGCCGAAGCTACAAACAAATTTTAAGCTTTGGTGATTGGGGCTGGCAGGATAAACACACTTATGTTTTCACCTCCAAAAAACTTGAACCCGATAAACCCTACATCAGCATTACGCACGATAGCCCATTTGAGTTTATGGCCAAGTTCAAAGACCGCACATCAGATAAAGACATCTGGCTTCTGGGCGGTGCAGAGCTTGCTAAAAGCTTTGCACAAGAAGGCCTACTTAATGAAGTCATTCTTACAATTATTCCTCAGACTTTAGGAGAAGGTATACCGCTTGGCTTAACTTTTGAAAAGTTTGATTTAACAGCCGAAAAAGCTTTAACGGATGGCATGATGCAAAAAATTTATTCAAGGAAAAACACATGAACATTACGTTTCAAAAAGCGTCGACATCATACATAGACACCATCTTTAGTTGGCTTACCGAGCCTCATATGATGGAGTTCTGGGATAACAGCCAAGAACATAAAGATGATATTCTTAATTTTATCCAGGGAAAGCCGCAAACTTATTTTGCAGGAACAACTCAGTACTGGATCGGTTTTATAGATAAACAGCCGTACGCTTTTGTTCTGTCTGATATTCTCAAAAAAGATCAAGAAGACCTTTCGAATACGCACCTTGCAAACATGTCTGAAACGGGGTATACAATCGCGCTCGATTTTGGTATAGCCAATAAAGAATATTTAGGGCGCGGACTGGCGGCGCCTACGCTGTCGGAATTTATGATTTTTTATAAAAAAGACATAGATCCGAAAGCCGACACATTTTTTATCGATCCGGACGAAAACAATCCTAGAGCTATAAGAGTTTATAATAAAGCCGGCTTTACTAAAGTTGGGCAATATCAAGCAACGCAAGGAGCATTCATCGGACACAACAGTGATTTAATGGTAAAAAAACTATGACTATTACAAACATCAATCACATCACTTTAGCTGTTAGTAACATCCACCGAGCTTTCTCGTTTTACAAAGATGTTTTAGGGTTTAAACCATTAGTTAAATGGGATCAAGGAGCATATTTCTTGATAGGAGACTTTTGGTTCTGCCTCAACGTTGATTTAGCAAGAGAACCTCAGTCTTGTTATACCCATTATGCATTTAGTGTAAGCAGTGAAGATTTTGAAATGATGGCTGATAAAATTCAAAATTCCGGCGCTCACATTTTTAAAGAGAACACATCTCCTGGTGAATCTCTCTATTTTCTTGATCCAGATGGGCACAAATTAGAAATTCATGTTGGAAACAGCGAAGCCAGAATAGCAGCTAAAAAAGCTAACCTTGGCAACTGGAAAAATGTGGAGTGGTTTGTGTGATTAATCAACACTTAAATTTAATATGCGATCATTTTAATCTTGGGATACCAACTCAAGCGCCCACAAGAGTACACGGTGGCTTGCTACA
>NZ_JH413822.1:116412-132208 GCF_000162755.2 Legionella drancourtii LLAP12 | reverse complement strand
CATGTGGCGTCTTGATACAGATAAAAGCTCCTATGCGATTAAGCAGCTATCTAAAGATATTGATTTGCAAAATGAGCACGTCATTAAAAATTATGAATTGAGTGAGCAAATAGCTTCAAGTTTTATAGCTCAAAATATCCCTGGGGTATGCGCTCTCTCGCAATCTGATAAACATCTTTTAATTACAGATGGATATGGCTACCTTGTGTACCCTTGGGTTAACGCGAAAGCTTTAGATAAAGATGAAATTAACGAAGGTCAAGCATTAATCATTGCCCGTTTACTTGCAAAAATGCATTTAATAAATCTCTGTTTTGAAGGTATCGATGAACCTGAATTTGATATCCATGATAATAAACACATTACAAACTTAATCAAGCAGTCAACTCAAATGAGGCTTCCATTTGCTGGCATTTTAAATTCTGATTTATTTACCCTTCTCGCAATTAATGAAAGTTATTTGGGTTCAATTGAAATTCTTAAAAAACATACAGTCGTTGGGCATGGTGACTTAGATCAAAAAAATGTTTTGTGGACTGAGAACAAGGAACCTCTATTAATTGATTGGGAATCAGCCCGTAAACTAAACCCCACATATGAAATTGTAAATGCTGCGTTAGATTGGTCGGGCGTGACAACCAATTTCAAGATCAATTTGTTCCATAAAATGCTTAAATCTTATTCGGAGTCCGGAGGTTTAATTGAAAAACGCATAATTGAAGCGGCGTTTTATGGGGTTATGGGAAATTGGATTAACTGGATGGTTTACAATATTAATCGGTCTATCAATCAAAGAGAACTTGAGCAAAAAAATATTGGGATAGAACAAGTCATGCAAGTATTACCAACAATTTTAAGAGTAAAAACTTTGATGCCAGAATTAATAAGTGAGATAGCGTCATGATCAAAATCAAACTGCTTAAAAACCATCCCAACACTATACCCGCAGTTGCACACATTTGGCATGAAGTATTAGGTAAAATCTGGGTTCCTGATGTACCCGTTGAACGTGTTATCACAAGATTTGCAGATCACTTGAATGATCAAGCTTTGCCAATCACTTTTATTGCATTAGATGGCGATTTACCGGTTGGCATGTGCTCTTTGCGTGAAAATGATGGCATTCGTCCAGATCTTACTCCTTGGCTCGGTTCACTTGTCGTCGATCCAAAATATCAAAAGCAAGGCATTGGCAAGATGCTGATTGATGTGACTGTACTGAAAGCAAAAGAGCTTGGTTTTGAAAAGCTGTACTTGTTTGCTTTTGATCCCACCATACCAGAATACTACGAACGTCTTGGATGGAGGAAAATCGGTATGGATGAATTTAAATCTCATCCTGTAACGGTTATGGAGGTGGAGTTATGATCAAAATTGACCTGCTGAAAAATCATCCAGACGCTATACCAGCACTCGCTCACATTTGGCACGACGTTTTAGGTAGAATTTGGTTTCCAGAGCTGACAATTCAAGAAATAGAGTCATTGACATATGATGAGCTCAATCATTCAGATGAAACAACTTCATTCGTTGCGTTGAGTGATGAAATTCCACTAGGATTTTGCACATTTAAACTTAAGGAGGAGTTTCGTCCCGATTTAGGGCCATGGCTTGCGGATGTAGTCGTTAATCCAAAAGACCAAAAACAGGGGATCGGAAAAATGCTAGTTGATGTTGCTGTTAGACAAGCAAAGGAGCGTGGCTTCAAAAAGCTATACCTCTTTGCTTTTGATCCTAGCGTACCTGAATACTACGAACGTCTTGGATGGAAGAAAATCGGTATGGATGAATTTAAATCTCATCCTGTAACCGTTATGGAGGTGGAGCTATGAACAACAAATCGATTATGCCAACCCTTGATCTTGCACGCAAACTCATAGCGGAGCAATTTCCCGAATACGCTAGCTTAACTATCGTTGATGTTGAAAAACAAGGGCATGATAACCGCACCTATAGGCTTGGTGAGCACATGCTCATTCGTATGCCAACAGCCGCAGATTACGCTTTAAAAGTTCCAAAAGAGCAAGAGCTGCTGCCGAAATTAGCAAAACGTTTAAGCGTTAGCATTCCGGCGCCTATTAAAATGGGAAAGCCATCGGCAAATTATCCTTATCCATTTTCTATATACAAATGGTTGCCTGGAAAAAGTATCAACCTACTAACTTTAACCGATCAAGACAAAGAACAACTTGCCTTTGAACTCGCTAAGTTTTTAAAAGAGCTGCAAGCGATTACCGATGTTGAAGGTCCTGAGCCAGGTCAGCATAACTGGTGGCGTGGTGATCATGTCACTGTTTACGATAAAGGAGCGCGAGAACAGATCGCAGAGCTGGCTGAGATTATAGACGTAACCCAAGCATTAGCTTTATGGGAGCAAGCGTGTGCTACAAAATGGGATAAAAAGCCTGTATGGATTCATGGAGATTTTGCGATTGGCAATATACTGATGGATGGTAGAAAACTATCGGCAGTTATTGACTTTGGCGGTGCTGCTGTTGGTGATCCTGCCTGTGACTTAGTAATTGCCTGGACGTATTTATCCGGCAAAGCGCGTGAGATTTTTATTTCTGAAATGGATATGGATACTGATACATGGCTTCGTGCACGTGCCTGGACACTTTGGAAAGCAACATTTGAATTGTGCCAGATAGCAGATAAGAATAGTTCAGAGGCTTTGTTACAGAAACAAATAATTGATGAGGCAATAGATGATGGAATTGGAGCATTATGAGTAAAATTATTTTATTAAATGGAGCAGGATCTAGCGGTAAAACGTCTATTGCAAGAGCTATACAACATTTAAGTGACGAACAATGGCTAACCTTTGGTGTTGATACATTTATTGAAATGACACCATATCCATCTCCAGGAAAAAATGCTGAATATTTTGCTTTTGTGCCAGGAGAAAATAATCGTGGCCCTTTAATGAGGGTTGAGTCAAAGCCTACTGGAGATAAATTATTTGGTGTTATGGCTGATTTTGCTTTGTTACTTGCAAATCAATCTAACAATCTCATTATAGATGAAGTTTTATTTGAAGATCAGCATTTGAAATCGTATGTAGCCAAATTGGCTGAACATATTACCTATTTTATTGGCATTAAATGCGACCTAGCCATTATGCAGGAGCGTGAATTTTTACGACGAGATAGAGCCTTAGGGTTATCAAACGATCAATTTGATAGAGTGCACAGCGGAACTAGGGAATATGATTTAACAGTTGATACGAGCAATTCATCAGTATTTGATGTTGCTAGAGAAATAATTGATTTTATCGATAGCAACCAAAACCCTAAAGGTTTTAATAACATGAGAAATAAATTTTATGGATAAAGATTCAGATATAAAAACCCTCAACACCTACCTCAGCCTTTGTACAGAGGTTTACGAATTAAGCAAGCCAAACCCACCGGAAGATGCATATGCTTTTTATCGTGACTATGCCATGAGAGCGAACGGTCCTATTTTAGAGCCGATGTGTGGTACAGGCCGATTTTTACTGCCCTTACTTGAAGAAGGTTTCAATGTGCATGGCTTTGACGCCAGCGACCATATGCTTAAAGTCTTGCATGCTAAAGCCAAAACTAAAAATCTTGACGCTACGGTATGGAAAGGCTTTGTTGAAGATTTAAAACGTCCAGAAAAATACAATTTGATTTTTATTCCCAGTGGGTCTTTCTGTTTAATAATCGACCTTGCTACTGTGAAATCAGCACTTCAGGCCATTTATGATCACTTAAGTGACAATGGTGTTTTTTTATTTGAAGCAGAAACTTTAAACGCTGTTCCACAACAGGGTATATGGCGTGGTTCAGTATGGCCTAAACTAACTGGCCAAAAAATTATCCTAAGCCAGCTTGCTACAATGGAAAGTGATATCTGTACCAGCCTTTGCAAATATGAATTGATGGAGTCAGGAAAGATTATACATACAGAAATTGAAGAGCTGAGAGTGAAGATTTATGAGCAGGATCAGCTGGTGGAAATGCTAAAAGCTGTGGGGTTTAAACACATCCATACGCTCAAAGCCTTTGATCGATCTTCGCAACCTGCGAACCTTGATGAGTCTATCGTTTATGAATGCAGAAAATAAAACCAACCTCTCTTTAATCATGTGGATTGTGCTACTGATAGCGATTGGAGGCGCCATTGGCTCTTTAACCAAGTCAGAGATTAGCACTTGGTATAGCAACTTACATCGCTCCATCCTGACACCGCCAAATTATATATTTCCAATAGCTTGGGCTATTTTATACGGCATTATTGGCGCTTGCGGCTGGCTCATTTGGCGCCCTCAAGCATTTCCCATGCTAAGTATTATCAAAACTTTATACGTAACCCAGCTCATCTTAAACTGGAGCTGGACACCTTTCTTTTTCCATTACCACTTAACTGGACTTTCCCTCGTAGTTTTGGTCGCTATGAATATTCTGGTCTGTGCGCTCATTTGCCTATCTTCCCAAAAAATGAAAGCGGTTTCGCTGCTTATGATTCCTTATCTGTCATGGATTCTGTTCGCAAGCTACTTAAACTTTTACATATGGCAGTATAACTGAATGAAGATTAGCAATGGTGGTCAAGCATAAAAAACATAAACGTCGTATTTTTATCCATGTAGACGGTTACAACTGAAGCATTAGGATATTATGAGTTATAAAGAACGAGTCGATAGAGTGATTGATTTCATAGGCAAGCATCTTGATGAAGAGCTTGAGCTGGATGAGCTTTGCCGCATCGCTTGTTTTTCAAAATATCATTTTCATCGGTTGTTTACTGTTTATACAGGGTTGCCTCTCATGGGCTATATAAAGTGGCTGCGGTTGAAACGGGCTGCTCATCAACTGATTGTGCATAAAGAGGATACAATTATTAACATTGCTTTGGATGCTGGGTTCGAATCGCATGAATCATTTAGTCGGGCTTTTAAACAAATTTGTGGGCAAAGCCCCAGCGAATTTAGACGTCAGGCTAAGTGGGAAAGCTTCGAAAATCCACCGCAACCTATGCATATTAAAGGTACAAAAATTATGACGATAACGATTAAAGAACTGCCAGCTAAAAGAGTTGCTGTGATGGAACATCATGGAGATCCCATGCGATTATCCGACACGCTTGATAAACTCATTACTTGGGCAAAAGCGCAACCAATTAACCTAAAACCTAAACCAGGAGAAGCCTTTGGTTTTGGCTATCACGATCCAAGAGAAGTGAAGCCAGAAGAGTTTCGCTTTGATTTAGCGCTTAGCGTTCCACAAGATTTTAAATTGAATGATCAGGTTACAGAACGAACTCTACCTGCTGGCAGATACGCTATTACCATGCATAAAGGCTCTCGCGATAATATCGGTGACACGATTTACAGCATTTATCGTGATTGGTTACCGCAGTCCGGCGAAGAGTTAGGGGATCTGCCTTGTATATTCTGCTATTACAATTTTGATTATGAGGTAGCTGAAACTGAATCTTTAACGGAAATCTGGGTGTTTCTTAAGTAGGGCTTAAAATATGATGATTGGGGAGGTAAATTCCCCCCAATCAATTCAAAATCTATCAATAACTCTGAATCTGCTTCTTCAGGCAAGCAAATGAATCGTTAATGACATCTTCTTTTATTCAGACTCATCTGTTTGAAATTCTAAAATGTCTCCGGGTTGGCACTGTAAGCACTGACAAATACTTTCCAGCGTTGAAAAGCGGATGGCCTTGGCTTTTCCCGTTTTTAAAATTGATAGATTTTGCACAGTAATACCAACTGCTTCAGCCAGATCTTGAAGCTTCATCTTGCGCTTCGCCAACATGACATCGAGGTTCACAATAATGCCCATGTCTATACTCCAGCTATATTGTGAATTTATGTTCATCATGAAGCTTACTAGCTTCTAGCATCACCCAAGATACAATAATCACGAGAATGCCATAAAATAAAGAAGTTAAGTTAGGTGTCCCAAATGAAATGGTTAAATACCTATGCCCAGGAGGGCTTGTGAAAGTAACAGCCAATACCATCAAGGTTTGGCTTAATGATTTGATGAGTAATGCATCCAGTAAAAATAAAACCCCTAATCTTCGGTACTGTATCGCATTCCTAACACTGAAGATTTCTCCTTTTTGATAATTTTTAAAAATCGCTTTCAGGATAAATAAACTAATTAAGAAAGGTAAAAGCCCTATCATGTCAGCACTAAAGCCCAACAGCTGTAACAGAGGTGTCCAAGAAACGTTGCTGAGATTAACATAACCTTCTGGTGTTTGAATGGTTTTCTCGAATATGCCAAAAAAATTGATCACATCTGAGACATCACTTGTTTTCGTGCTAATGAAGGTCCATTGGATCATAGTAAGCAAAGGAACGGCGCTCAACAATATGCTAAAAATTAATAACAAATGCGAACTTACTTTTTGAATTCTGTTCATTTATATCCTCAGTTTTGAAAAATTAAACCTGATACAGGATATTCATAATTCAAATGAATTTCAATAATTATTTACTGTTTATCGTGATATTAATCTTTGTATATCAGCCATGATCGTAGTTGCCCGCTCGAAGTAATCGGTATCACACCCATCTTCTATTGCCCATACCCATGCAAGTACTGCCTGAACAAAGCACCAGTCAAGAATTCGTTGCGATGGTAACTCAAGGAGCTCTGCGAAGCCAGTGACGCGCTTATGAATAGTATTTGGCGCATTAGCGTGATTCAGTAATTCTGGAATTGGATTGCGAATAAAAGCCGCTAATTCATAGGCTGGTTCGCCAATCACGCCTTTAGGATCGATCGCCAGCCAATCGTTTCCATTTTGTAAAATATTATCATGGTGCAGATCGCCGTGAAGCAAAACGTCTGGACCGGCCGTTTTTAAAAGTTGGCCACAAAGGTTTCTGGATTTTTGTAAATACCCATGCGGAATGTTCCAATCATTATCCAAAGACCCCAGCCAATCTTTGATATGTGGAAATGTATGGGTACTTGGTATGGGGGCTTTGTGCAATCTTTTGATCACCTGTGCCGTGATATTAATTGCCTCGTCATCTTTTTCAGGAAAATAAGACTTTAAAGAAAAGCCTGGGACTGCGCATTCAAGTAGAAGCAACCCTGTGTTTTCTGAAAATACTTGAACAACACCAGATCCTTCAAATGCCATTAGAGCTGCGGCTTCACGCTTGATTCCGTCGACATCCAATCCTAATTTTAAAATAATTGGTTGAGGTCCTTGAAACCCAGATAACACATAATTGTAGCTTAAATTACTGACGGGTTTTAAATTTGATAAGCCATAAGTTTTTGCCAGTTGTGTTAGGAGATTCGGTAAATGCCCTAACCACTGCCTGCCTTTATCTCCGTATAAATCAATGATATTTTGTTCAAACGTTTTCATAAGATATCTTTCCTCATGAAAATACGATCATAATTTTTCAGATATTTTGGTATGGTCCCTATGCAGTAAAAACCATGCTTTTCATAAAAAGCCTGTGCTTGAAATTCATAAGTGTCGACAAATATTTTAGGCAATCTTTTCTTCTTAGCCACATCATCAATCATGGTGATAATTTTGGCCCCGATGCCTAATTTTCGATATTGTTCATTGCACCAGAGTACATCAATATACAGCGCATCACTGTGTTCCCAAATCAAAGCACCACCTATGATCTGAACACAGTCTTTTGCAAATACGCTGAAATGGGATGACTTTTCTCTTATGATTTGGGCATTAAAATCAACTATCCCATTACGAATGACTTTATCATCCGAAGCATCCGGTGTGTTTTCAATGATGTATTCTATGTTGCTCATTTATTTTCCGGTTAAAGTATTCAGCAGCTGATAGTCGATACAAAATATGTTGTGATAAAGGATGATCGTTAGCCAATTTAGGGTGTGCAAAGTCGCCATCTAAATCACGTTTTAATCCAATCTTTTCCATAACACGAATAGAGCGAACATTTGCCGGTACTGTAAAAGAAACAATTTCTTTAAGACTACACCGTTTAAACCCATACTCCAAGGAAGCACAAGCCCCTTTCCGTGGCAAAGCCTTTGCCCCAATATTGCGATCCTAATCGCCAACTCACTTCAACCGCAGGGGTAAAATGCGAATCGAATTTTGAAAAAAAATCAGTGTAATTAAGGCCAATAAAACCAATTAATTCATCAGTTTCCTTCAGGCAAGCTGCCCATAATGTATATCCAAGTTCTTCATGGTGCCTATTAACTGCAGGAATAAAGTCATTGACCTGTTCCATGGTTAATGGGCCACGTAAAAACTCAATCACCTTTAGATCTTGGTTGATTTGAAAATACGATCGAGCGTCTTCTTTTTTCCACGTTCTTAAAATAAGCCTTTCTGTTTCAATAATGGTGGTCATGTTGTCTCCGATGAGCTTGTTCTCAGCAATTTTTCTAATTGTGCTGCAGGGTATGGGGTTGATTTGCTCTCTTTCTGAAGCTTTTGAAAAAACTCATCCATGAGCAATGCAATTAAAGCGTATTGATTGATAATCGTATTCATTTCAGGCGCCACATTGCCAATTCTACCTGCCAGATATTCACGCAGGCGAATTTCCAAGTGCTCCTTACCAAAAAGTGATGTGATAATACAGTGAAGCAGGTTTACAGCGGCGCAAGCCTGATCATAAGAATGATGCTGTTTTAAAAACTCTGTTTCTGCTGGTGTTAAATCAAACCTTGATGATAACGCCAGTCCAAAATCGCTTATATAGAGCAGCTTACCGTCGGTCAGGATATTTTCAAAGTGTGCATCAAAATGCATCAAGCCTTGCTCATTCATATACTTGTTTGTGGCCTTGAGATGTTTGTCAACAAATGCAACTGCTGCGTCAGCACTATCGTCACCTTGAGTCAATTGAGCGTTTAACCATTCATACAAATTCTGTGGAACATATTCAAGAAATAAAGCGATATGCGCGGATGCTTTATTAAGGTCAGTGACACGCTTACGGATAGCGTTAGAATTTCCCCAGTACCGGCAGTGCTCTTCAATATCACCCCAATAGTTGGTATTGATGTCGTCCGGACCACTGGGCAGAATACGCCAATGATACATCATGGGAAAATTAACACACTCGCCGGTGATCACCCAATTGGTTGTCATGATATGAGTTGCCAGTTCACGCCATGCCCCAAATCCAGCTGAGCCTACCCCATACTGATAGCTAAGTGGCAAATCATAAATATTAGCTGTAGACATAAAATGCTTAAAGCTTTGTTCAAGATTGGTCAGCGGTACTTTTTTAACAAACACGGGCGTGTCGTTAATATAAACTAAGACAGACTTACCACCGATACCTTCATGCATCGGTTTGCCGTCTGCTAAAATCTGCTTTAGCTTTTGATTGCTTAAGACTGCAAGACTTGTTGAAATTTGACTATACCGTATGATTCTTTGCATTTATGGCAACCTGCTAATCACGTTATCTACAACGAATTGATAAGCTTCATCGAAATCCCAATGCAATTTCGATGGTAATAAGACACTCATATCCATATGAAAGTCGCGGTGATTCTTTTTCAGCTCAAGATTCTTTAGAAATTCTTCACTTGTAACCTTGACGTTGTTATAAGTGCAATACTTAGAGAAAATATCAAACACTCGATTTAACTTAATTAAATTGCGATCGGTCACATACCACAAATCAAACAAATCCCGACCTTTTCGACGTTGATAAAGAGCGCGCAACTTAGTCGCCATTAACTCATCCATTTCATAAGTAATGATATTTGTTTCCCCTTTGAACCAAGATGAATCCATAGCGAAAGGTACTGTTTTTAAGGGCAATACCTGAAAATGTTCTGTTGTGTTTATTTCAATTTTTAGCTTTGCCGGAATTTTATTAGTAGATTCATATTTGTAGATAAGCTTTGCGCTACGCTGTGTGATTTTCCATTTAGGATCGCCTAACCATGGTTTTAATAGTGCCCTAATAGCATCTATCGTTTGTCCAATTGGATCAGCATTTTTTTGAACAAAATCGATATCTTCACTGTACCTTGCCGGAGGATTAATGAATAGTTTATTTAGTGCGGTACCGCCACGAAAAACCAAAGCGTCTCTGACATGAGGATCATTATACAAATCAATCAAAGCACGGCTAATCATTAAATCCTGTTCTATCTGTTCAGTCATTTGCCATGGAACCATTTTGCGCCAACTCTCAATAAAAACTTCTGGGATCATAAATCGCTCTCTATTTCTGAATTTTCAATAATTCTCCACTTTTTACACCTTGAATGGCCTATTTTTGAGATTTCAGATGCAAGAGGCAGATAATTTGGTTTATTTTCTTGAACATGCCGCGCAAGCGCATTAATCATTATTTCAGCATTAGTTTCATCCATCACATCAATGTGATCCAGGATATAACCAATACGCTGCAACTGATATTCTGCATGGGCATCTTTCGCAAGATTGATGAGTTTTATAGGATCTAATGCCTCAACAAGCTCTGAGAAAACGGTGGCGATATGATTTAGGCCGCCTGCATGATTAGGATATTCAAGCAAATCAAGAGCAACCAGTTCAGGGGTTGCCACCTTAAGGTAGCCAGTACTCACGGTAAAATCTTGTGTGGGTAATTCCAGCACCGATTTTTTATAAATATAATCTATTTCCACATCACCAAAAATAGATGGGTGCTTAATACGCTTGTCTGATATCACTTGGAACCTGGCAGGTTTTTGATGAGTTGCTCCATGAAACAATCCTGCACTTAAAAGTGCGACATAATAATGAGCTCCCATATACTGCATAACCAAAGGCACCAATTCTTGGGGAGGGATAGAGCCATGCGGTTGATGTTCTGGCGGGACAATGACATATAAACCTCTCGCGGGTGAGATCAGATCTCCGGTTTTAAGTAACCTATGTAAGGCCACTCTCGCATGACTATTTGAAACGTGAAATTGCTCAAGAATATCCAGGATAGTAAAGCAGCGCCTTCCATCTTTTCGAATATCTTTTATGTATGATTGCAAGTTCATAAAATTACCATGGCCTTAAGGTTACTATTATTGTAACTATAAGGGCATGATAGATTTTATTTGCTTGCAAGTCAAGCCTAAACAAGATTTTCAAGGTTTATATGTACCTATAGTTACATTATTTGTAACTATAGGTACATATCTTCCTTCTTATACTATAACTAAATTGACCTTTGCTACGAAGGTATTGCTTCTTTTCTATGCTCAAAAATGGTTTTTATATGAACAGGGAAACTGGCATACCAACAGCCATAATTATGACCACCTATAAATTCAGGCATATGCGTCAACATCCCTTTCTTCTGCATCAAATCAGCAATTCTACGATTAGCTTCAAATGTAGAAATGGACTGCGTAGACCCATCTTTAAATTCTAAATCCACTGGAATTGTCTCATAGGTACCCACATCAAAAATAAATTGAGTATCAAGATTTTTTTTATAATTTTGCTCAATTTTTTGTTCTAACTCATTGATTTTTTGCATTTCCAAGGAAGGTGATAAAGCAATAGCATTACCAAACACTGTAGGATTAGTTAAAGCGGCATAAAAAGCAGCTAAACCACTGGCACTTTGGCCAACAATCGTTATTAACCTCGCGTCTTGAGTGATATTAAACTGATTCTTATCATGTAACATCCGAATAAAATCATCCGCTAAAAATGAAGTGTACTCATCGTTACAATTGTACTCATGCATACGATGTATGCTTGAATACTCCAGAAACACTGCAACACAAGCAGGAATACTTCCTTCTTGGATGAGCCTATCTAAAATAAGCGGTGCAGGCATAGGATTTAAATAATCACTACCATCTAAAAATAAAATCATAGGATAAGGTGTTGCCTGTTTATCATAATCAGGAGGCAAGTAGACCCAATATTTTCGTGTCGATTGTTCAATATTTTCGTAATAGCCTGAAACGTTTTTTAAACGGCTCTCCAAGAAATTTAGCTCAAAAGAAAAAAATCGATGCTCTTTTTTGCATTGTTCACGATGTTCTTTTGCTTTATTTAAAGAAAACGGTGTTATAAAAGCTGGGGCGTTAGGTAATTCGATAATCGATTCTTTGCCAAAATACTCACTGGGATTGTCGTAATCTTTATAATAAGTCACTTCTTGTTTATTTCTTGGATCGGTTTGGACACAACCCTCATTAAATAAGTGCATCAATAACCTTTGTGATTCTTTGAATTTTCCTGTTGGAACTGGATAGGGGTCTTCAGCGCTTTCTTGTTCTGAGAATCCCACTTTTGCAGTATCTTTATCAACAATGAGTATGTTATATGCGGAGCGAAAAGTGCGAGGCAGCATCAAAGTTAAATATCTAATATCAGTGTTTGGAATCGCTTTAAATTGACTTTGCAAAGAACAAGGTAATCCAGTAAATGTAGACCACAAATAAATTGTTTTGTGGTCACTTTCCTCTCTATATAAAAAAGTAACCAAACACTGCCCTGGCTGATTTGGAACATCTTCAATAATCGGAGTTTCAACCCTTTGCCAAATTTGATTTTTTTCTTCTTTAGTAATCGCATTAGTGGATTCATCAACAAAACTTTTTAAATAATATGAATTATATTTTGGCATGTACACTCCCAATATTTTGTATATTTAATCATAGCACCTTAGAAAGACATATATTCTGGACTAAAGTATTTCATTTAAAAATAGATCAGTTTTTTTGGACAAATAGTTTTAAAGATTGCAACAACGTCATTGGCTATTTTGGTGGGTATTGAGCTTAGTGCTATAATTAATTGAAGTTTATAGAAATAGAAAGTGAACTGTGGCCAAGTGTAAACCTGCTCATACAAGAGTATGCAAAAAATGTCATAAAACAAAACCTATTTGTGAATTTATAACTGGAAGAAATACAACCATGCAGGTCACCTATAGTTTAATTTGTAAAAATTGTAGTTTTCTAGAAAAAGAAAACAAGAAATTAAAACAACCTAAGATAATTGAAAATAAGCGCGATACATAACCTAAAATTACTTGGTAATTGCTGGGAATTGAATATGATCCTGGACCACCAACGATTTGAGCCTACTTAATGGTTAACAGTGATAAATGGGATAAGCTAGCTGAATGGATGGAAAAACTTCATATCAATGAAGATTCCCTCATCGAAAAATTTATTATAGGCAGTGGCAAGGGTGGGCAGAAGTTACACAAAACAGCTTCAACTGTTTACTTGAAACATGTTCCGTCCGGCATTGAGATAAAATGCCAGGAATCGAGGAGCCGCGAAGGTAACCGTTATTTTGCAAGAGTGCGGTTATGTGAAAAATACCATGCAATTATCAGCGATGAAAAAACTAAAGAACAGCAAAGAGTAGAAAAACTAAAACGCCAAAAAAAGCGCCGCTCAAGGCGCTCTAAGCAGAAAATGCTCGATGAAAAATCGAAGCAAGGTCAATTAAAGAGCCTGAGACAAAAACCTATCTCAGCAGAGGGATAACATGCGCTATTCACTAAAACCATAAGCTCTTCTTTGAATCAACTCAATGTTGCGGCTAATAATATTAAAAAGGAAAGATGTGCCAATGACAAAAGATTTAAAAATGACCCTAAAGGCTTTTACAGAGGAATATACCCAAATCTTACAAAATTACTCTATGGATGATTTAAAGGGTGTTTTGATAAATATGGCTAATGAAGTTACTCCGGATGAGCGTAGAGAATTTATTAGAAAAATATCATTACAACAACCTGACCATGTATTGATCACTGAATCCAGTGAAACAGTATTAGATGAAATTGAGTCCTTGATTGAAAATATTCGAGCACAATGTGAGGAGGAACCCGATTGGGATGAGTATTATGATGATGAAGATTCTCTTGGTGAGCTTTCTGAATTTATTCCAACGCTATATGAAGTATTTGATGCAGTTGAGGCGTTGTTTGATTTTGGGAACTACCCTCTTGCGAGAAAGGCATTCGATAGCATATATACCATTTTTGATATTCAAGATGATTATGGACGTGGTATTTCTGTACACGATCTTGAAAAAATAGATTTAGATGAAATAAGAGCAAAATATTTACGTTCGATTTATCTAACAGAAAAACCCTCTACCCGAGTCGCTCATCTATTAAAAGCGATGATTCAATTGTCCCAGTTAGATTCATATTCCTCTCAACCAAAATTGGAAGATTTAATTAATATTAGTGTTACGTCATTACCCGAATGGACTGAATTTCTACAAAATTGGATTTCTGCAATTAAATCTGAACCTGAATTGCAATATGATGGGTGGTATAGGGAGGCGGTTTACCTGTTACATGGTTCTTCTGGGTTAGAGGAACTTGCTAAGACAGAAGGACAACAAAGACCGCGGGTGTATACTGATTGGATTCATGCTCTCATTGAAAAAAAAGATTATGAGGCTGCATTAAAGGCAATTAAGATCGCATTAGATAAACTACCCCAGGATCAACCCATTCGTGGTGCCATCGGTGATTTGCAGGTTATTTGTGGAAATCAATTAAACAATGCCGCAATTCAATTGGAAGGTCTTTGGATTTCATTTGATGCCCAACCAGATTTATCCAAATTGGTTCAATTATACCAGCAAGCAAATTCCTTAACACGCCATAAACTTATGCAAAATGCTGCTGAATCAATTAGAACATACTCTAAGAGAATGAAGGATTACGCGGAGGGAAAACAGTGGCCACGTGACGGGATAGAATCACCCGCTCATCCTGATTCTTCATTATTGATGCATGCTTACTTTTTTTCTCATGACTATGACAATGCATTTAAATTAGCTCAGCAAGGCACCCCATTGGGTTGGAGTAGCAGTACTAATCCGCAACCACTTTTTGTCGCATTTTGTTTAGCGAGAATTTCAAACCAGCCATTAAATGCTCTGTCTAAATCACTGAAAAAATTTTTTAGCGAGGTATTAAGTAAGAGTAAAGGTGTATGGCTGTACAATGATACACATGAAGATCTACTGTTAAATTTGGAAAAAATATATGCCCAATTGCTGACTGATGCTTCGGAAATCTCCAATGAAAAATTTAATTGGTGCTTGAGTACAGCTGAAGCTAGGGTTAA
This sequence comes from Legionella drancourtii LLAP12, assembly GCF_000162755.2. Classification (GTDB taxonomy): domain Bacteria; phylum Pseudomonadota; class Gammaproteobacteria; order Legionellales; family Legionellaceae; genus Legionella; species Legionella drancourtii. The sequence continues at coordinate 117,143 of NZ_JH413822.1, read as the reverse complement.
TGGCATTGTTAGTAAGCAACGACGTGGAGCTTATGATCGCGCAGCATTGTTAACTGCTGCTTGCACTGAAACATTAAAATCAATCAAATCTTCTGAAGCTAGAATATTTTTTGACAGGATCAAAAATAGATTTCCGAGACATTCATCTTTTCAAGCTGAATTAAGACAGGTTATGGCATTTGTTTAATACTTACTAATGGAACTCATTATGGTCTTATTGTTTGATGTTACTATGTTAACTCATGCACATAATCACTGTGTCATAAACTGTGGCATGGCTGTGGCAGCACTAGGCAGTTTTAGGCTGTTCTAGGCAGTTTTTCAATGATTTGATGCGTTGCAAGGCATTGATTTATAAGGCTTTTAAAACTAGAGCATCAGGCTTCGAACCAAGGTGTCGGGGGTTCGAGTCCCTCCGAGCGCACCATTTAAATTAGGGTCTTTCGGGTCTTTCCCAATTACGGGGGCACTCACCAGTTAACAACAGAGCACCCTAACACGAGTTCTATAATTTTCAAAATTACGAAAGCCATAAGCTCTTCTTTGTATCAATTTCATTTTTCTATGAAACCCTTCTGTAATGCCATTAGACTTTCTAAAACGCCACATACGCACGATCTCTTCTTTCCATTGACAGAATGTTTTTCCAAGCGATGCCAGAGCTTTAAATGGACTATTTTTCAGTTCATCCAGCATACTTAAAAACTGGGGAATCTTTTTTTCACACCAAT
>NZ_JH413822.1:108700-114979 GCF_000162755.2 Legionella drancourtii LLAP12 | reverse complement strand
TTGGTGTAAAAGACGCTTGGGGCAATACGTTAAAATACTAGGTGTTCACGTTCAACCAGAATCGGTGTTCATTTTCACCGGAATACGCATCTTGATCAACTCTTAATAATCCTATAATTTTTTGTGTTTATGGCGCTAGTCATTTCTATGAATAAAAACAAAAGTCGTATAATAGATAAAAGGAAGCATGGCCTACAGATCTACAATAATATAAAACTTATACCCTTCTCACTTCCGGACAAAAAGGATAATGAATATTAAATTTAACCTTAAATTGTATTTACGATTTCTAGTTTCCAATTTGGAAATCAGAAACTCGCATGCTATAATCCCATTAAAATAGACTGGAGCTTTTCATGCTTAAAGGGCAAGACATAGCTATTCTCATTAAATTGCTTTTAAAAAATAACACTAAAGAAAAAATTGAATTTAAAAGCATAGCTCATGAACTTTATATCAGCCAATCTGAAGTAACCAAAAGTATTAAAAGGCTAGAGGCTACGAAGCTTTTATCGCGTTATTCGGATGATAGCATTGAATTACATAAGCACGAGCTTATGGAGTTTTTTGTCCATAGTGTGAAGTATCATTTTCCAGCGGAAATTAATATAGCAACACGTGGCATGCCAGCAGCCTATAGCTCCACTTATTTTAAAAAATTAATCATGAGCGAAGAGACCTATGTATGGCCTTATATTAATGGTGATACAAAAGGACTGGCCCTAACTCCTATATATAAAACCTTACCCAATGCTTTGGATAGAAGCCCTGATGAGAATTTTTATGCCATTATTAGTGCACTTGATCTGATCCGATTAGGTGGGAAGCGAGAAAATAAAATTGCAAAAGAACTATTGGAACATTTTGTATGGAATCAATAAGAGTTAAACAAAACAATGAAGCACTTTATAAGGCGGCAACTCTTTTAAAAGGTCTAAACGAACACGTTGTTTATGTTGGTGGTAGAATCGTTGGACTATTAATCACTGACTTAATAGAGGATGATGTACGACCAACCTATGATATTGATGTCGCTCTGGATTTGGGAAGAACTGATATTGTTGCCCATTATTCTTTACAAAAAAAACTGGAAAGCTTAGGTTTTAAGCCAGATGGGAATGCCAATTGCAGATATGTGTTAGATGATTTTATGATTGATATCATGTACACCGATGGTGTTTTACAAGGAATCAATTCAAATTGGTATCAAGCAGGTTTTGACAATGCAATTGAGATTCAAATTAAAGACAAAAAAATCAAAATACTCAACGCTGTCTATTTCATTGCTACAAAGCTTGAGGCATTTACTGATAGAGCCTATAAGAATAATGATTATTGGGATTGTAAGGATTTAGAAGATATCATCAATGTCATTAATGGCAGGCCTGAATTATTAGTAGAAATAATGAATTCGCCAAAAGATGTTGTCCAATTTATTTCAGGATACTTTAAAAAGCTCATTGAAGATCCTAAATGGTTAGAGGCGATAAAAGCAATCGCTCGGCTTGAACGCTCTAGAAATATTGTTTTGGGTGCAATAGAAAAAATTAGCGCCTTGTAAATTGAAATATTAAAAATATCTACTTTTTTTTCGGGTTTGGAATTAAGAAAAAATCCTTATTTTCTGATTCAGGAATAGCACACATTAAACTTAATTTAAAACAAAATGATTAATTTTTTTGTTCATGCTTTCATCAATTAAATAAAACTATGTCCGCTTTAAGCGTTCCATAGTGTGTTATAAAAACCGCTGGCATCGATTAGTTGTTTATGGTTACCCATTTCGATAATTTTACCATCGTCCATCACTAGAATATTATCCATAGATAAAATGGTTGATAATCTATGGGCTATCACGATAACCGTTCGGTTACTCATTGCAATGTGTAATGATTCTTGGATCAGTTTTTCTGTTAAAGAATCCAGTGAACTAGTTGCTTCATCTAAGATTAAAATAGGTGCATCTTTTAAAATTGCTCTTGCAATCGCAATTCTTTGACATTGTCCTCCGGATAATTTAATCCCTCTTTCTCCAACATGGGTGTCATATCCATGCGGTAAGTTGACAATAAATTCATGTGCATGGGCTTTATTAGAGGCATTAATAACCTCCTCATAACTAGCGCTAATTCTGCCGTACAGTATATTTTCATAAACAGTGCGATGAAATAAACTAGGGTGTTGAGGTATAAACGCGAGTTATAGTCGAAAGTGGTGTATGACAAATTAAGTTAGGTGGCGTATTCTGTTGATTGTTCTTAGCAGGAACAAAAAATCAACAAAGGAGATACGCCATGAAGGATTGTAGTCTAAAGCTTGCTTCAGCACCAGTGACAGAGAAAGGTCTAGAGGCCCCATTAACGGAGGTGCTAAGACAAGGAGCAAAAGAATTGATAAGGAAAGCAGTAGAATCGGAGTTATCCGAGATGCTGTCAGCCTATTCTGATGTTCGTTTACTCGATGGCCGCCCTGCGGTGGTTAGGAATGGTTATCTGCCTGCTCGCCAGATTCAAACAGGGATCGGAGAGGTGGAAATTCAAGTACCTAAGGTAAGAGATCGTAGTGGCTCAGGCATTCATTTTAGCAGCCAGTTATTGCCTCCATATTTGAGACGCACTAAAAGCATGGAGGAACTCATTCCTTGGTTGTATTTAAAGGGGTTATCCACTGGTGATTATACCGATGCCTTATCCGCATTAGTTGGTGAGAGTGCGCGTGGTTTATCAGCCAACACCGTATCTCGCTTAAAAGAAAAATGGCTTGATGAACATAAGGAGTGGCAGCGCCAGGATTTAAGTAACAAGCGCTATGTTTATTGGTGGGCAGATGGTATTTACAGCAAGGTTCGTATGGATGATAAGCTGTGCCTTCTCGTGATTATTGGTGTCACCGAGAGCGGATTGAAGGAGCTTGTTGCCGTTTGTGATGGATATAGGGAATCAGCAGCTAGCTGGGAAGAAGTACTCTTAAGCTTACGTCAACGAGGCCTTCCTACAGCACCTAAATTAGCGATTGGGGATGGTGCACTAGGCTTCTGGGGAGCTCTTAGCAAAATATATCCAGAAACATGCCATCAGCGCTGCTGGGTTCATAAAACAGCGAACGTGCTTAATAAGCTTCCCAAATCCATGCAGCCTAAGGTGAAGGCTTCTTTGCATGAGATTTGGATGGCTGAGAAGCGAGAGGATGCCTATAAAGCGTTTGATAATACAATCGCCCTCTACAGTGCTAAATATCCCAAGGCTATGGAGTGCTTAGCTAAAGACAAAGAAGAATTGCTGGCTTTTTATGATTTTCCAGCAGAGCACTGGATTCACATACGGACAACCAATCCTATTGAATCAGCCTTCTCCACAGTGCGCTTGAGAACACATAAGTCTAGAAACTGTGGCTCTAGAGACACTACATTAGCGATGGTATTTAAACTTATGGAGGTAGCTCAAAAACGCTGGATTAAAATCAGAGGGTTTAGCCTATTAACTTTGGTTATTAATAATGTGAAGTTTGTAGATGGAGTACAAATCAGTGAGCAGTCAGACAAAGTGGCCGCCTAATGGGCATACACCAGATTTGACAATAACTCCTTCCCGAATAAATCTAGTTGTAATGCGATTCAATATATTAAAATATACTATTTATTTTCATATTAGATGCCTATAAATGGAAAATATGGTAATTTTGGCGGCATTTCCGTCAGTTATCAGCTTACTATGAATATGATAAAAGGATTTTCAATATATTTGCCTTTGTATGTTTTTATTTCAATTTCATTCATGCCTTATAATTTATCTTTTGCTGGTGACATACTCCCAGTATTTTCAGGCAATTACACAAACGCTTATCTAAAACAAAATAAATATTATAAAAAAATAAAATTAGAAGAAATAAAAAATGAGCCCTCATGTTTTCTAAACGAATACATAGATAAAAGTAAAGACTATCATTTGAAAGTTCCTGGTGACATAGAAAATTTAACCAGTTATTCAAAATCCATTGATCCCGCCCCAATTTTTGAAGGGAATCCTACTCATTACACAAAGTGTGTTTTTAGCAAAATTGAACAGGGAGAACCATGGTATTTTTTTGAATATCCAGGCTCATGGCAAGAAGCTTATATTAGTTTGGACAAGACCCCCATTTTTTATGCTCATTATACTTGTTATGAAAATGATCCAGATTCATTTCCTGATGAGGAAGATCAAGTTATCCAACTTGTGCCTATATATGAATGCCCTAAAGGATATACTTCATTAGGTGTTTATCAAGGCTGTATAAAGAATGAAAAATTAATTTGTCCCGGAGATGTGCTTGGAAGAGATCTAGATGTCAATAAAAGGCTTCCTGATTTTATCAGGCAGCAAGGACATGTAGGTATATCAATTTTTAAACCTTCTAAGTTCAATGATGGTACAGAAAACATATATGACCCAATTAAAATTGCAGAAATGGATGCCGAACAAAAAGCTAATAAGTTAGTTATTTCCACCATTGATGATTTTAAAAATACAGTTAAAAATGGTTATTGGGGAGCAAAATATGGCACTGATAAACAACCTAATAATATGACTATCTCCCAATATTTAGGGATAAAGAAATTATTAAATTTTATTTTAAAAGAGGATGTCAAATATACATTGTATTGGAATTATTATATTCGGCATACAGTTAAAAGCTATTTGTATAATCCTTATAGTCCAAAACCAACAACCGTTGATTGGACTTATCCTTCTACCTTTAGATGCGATACCTTAGTTAAATATCTTTATGAGAATGGCGCAAAAATTCAACTAGAGTTAAGTCCATTATTTACTCCTAAAGATCTCTTCCGATCCTTAATTGGAGAAAGAGATAATACATACATCAAATATTTAAATAACAACGAACCTAAGACAGATGAATGTAGCGGGGATTTGATAGATATAGAAAACAAAATAAATGAAAAATTACAACCTAAATCCTTCTCAGAGCTATATCAGCTCGATGCCTGTATGAGACAATTAAAAAAAGTTCCTGGAGATGAAAAACAAAAAGTAACTTATCTTTGGTCTTTATATGAAAAGGCTAAAAAAGAAAAAAATCATTTTCAAATTGATTATGTAATAGATGCCTTGTCTGACTATAAGACATTAGATTTAACTAGGCAAATTATCAAGGAAATGGTTCATTACAACTCAAAATTTTTAGATTTATTAATAGAAAATATCCGCTTCGATACCCAAGAAGAGATTTATAAATTAAGTTCTAGCGATATTGAGAATATTAATCTGATATATGATTTTTTTAATTTTACTGAAGACAATTTTCCTAAAAATGAAAAAAATTTTAACAAGAAGTTAAAAGCTGAAATTAAGACTCGATTGAAACCAGCTATTCAATCTAATAGAAAAGCCTACTAAGCTTATGAGTATACAAAATATTACGATATTTAAGCCTGATCTCGCTCTCTAATTTTTGAATTAGAGAGCGATCTTAAGACAGCAACAACTTTGATGAGATACATTAAACTTGTTAACAGTTGTCATTTTTACGAAGCATGTTTAAGCTCAACAATATAATTAAGATGTTGACGTCTCAATTGATCTCTTATCAATAACTCTATTAATGGTTCTATAGAATAACCTAAAGCCTCAGATACCTTCTTAGCAAACCCAATACCTACATCTTTACGATTATGTTCAACATCACTAAGAAACTGTTTTGAAACACCAATTTTCTTTGCTAACTCTACTTGAGATATTTCATCACTCATTCTCAATGAGCGCACCAATCCACCAAAAGTCATTTCATTCCAAATGTCTTTTGTTGCTTCTAATGCATTTAAACTATCATTTAATTTAATACTCATGGGGGGTTACCTCCATAACTTCAACAAATTCAATTGTTCCGTTATCTTTAATAATATAAATGGCTCTCCATTGTTTATTTAAACGAATGGATCTCTGCCCTTTTCTATCGCCCAACAACGGCTCATCGTGCCACCCGGGTCGCTTTCTTGTTTCCTCTAATCCAACATGGCTAACTGCTATAACCCAAGCACGAAATTTCTCTTGCAGATAACTAGGAGTTCTTTTTAAATCCTTTAATGCTTTTCTTGTAATTTGAACTTCTGTTATCACTAGATTACTCGTTTTTATTTAAATAGTACACCATTATAGGTGTACTGTCAAATTTATATCCAGCCTACTTTAATTAGAGAATATGAACAAATTTATTTGGGTACAAAATTCTAATCTTCATCTCTCGACAAAATGGCCCTGTATTTCACCCTATAAATTTATA
>NZ_JH413822.1:94978-108455 GCF_000162755.2 Legionella drancourtii LLAP12 | reverse complement strand
AACACCATCAAATTGCTAATTAAAATTTATAGGGCGATCTCATAAAAACACTCTTATTAAATTTATTTCAATATTCCAACCCCCTAAAGTTTCCAAATATATAGCAAAAAAATTACTAACAAATTTGTGACATATATTGTGGCATAACTGTGACTGTACTAGGCTGTTTTAGGCAGTTTTTAGACTAAACGATGCATTGCAAGATGTTGATTTATAAAGATTTTAAAACTCAAGCATCAGGCTTCGAACCAAGGTGTCGGGGGTTCGAGTCCCTCCGAGCGCACCATTTAAAATATAGCTATGGAAATCCAGGTAAATTCAGAATAGGATTGTATCTAGGATACTTTAATCTCCTTTTTGACCATTAAATCAATAGGTTATTTTAGACTAATACGATTAAAGTACCCTCTTAATTGGTGTAGAGCCAAGGCAGGTATCTTTTGTCAATTCCACTAAAAGTTGAATTTCTTTTTCCATAATTTGAAATGATCTTTGCATATAATCTAATGTATTGTAACTCAATTCAAAAACTATGTTCATTTGTCTCTGTAATAATTCTTCTGTATTTTCAAAATTCGCCAAATCGGATTTTAGATAAGGAAAACCTTCCAGGTCTTTAATATTTAAACCGGTAAAAATACGGAAAAACTGCTCTAGCTCATCTAAATTTGCAAGAAATCTTGGATTTGTTGCAAAGGTGGAACTTTCCAGAATTTTACTATTTAATGGAGGTATTAATTGAAAAATTTTATGCCCTTGATTCCATTGTTCAAATAGATTATTCATTTTAATTTCCTTGTGATGCACTGCACAATATTAGATTAGAAGCGCATCAATCCAATGTCAAATAATCAGAAAAGCTCTTGAGGATATTGCTACATATATTGACCGCCATTAACACCAGTAATAGCCCTCTCTCAGGAACTGCCAGAAACTCTACTGCATCTGCTACTTCTTCGGGCTGGCCTAAGCGCCCAACAGGTATGTTAGCAATAATTGTATTGAACACGTCTTTGTTCATTACCTGAACTTGCAACGTTTTAGATTATTTTGGGAGTGTTTTTTTATATTTTGTATTTTATTTACTATAATTAAACACCGATAATCAGGTTTATTATTGATAATGACCTTGAAGTCTCAATAGAAGTTAAAGGATTAGCTCTTTTTCATCCGTGCAAAGAGTGCATCGCTTACAAAAGAACTAAATCTATTAAATAATCTTCTTCTCAATCTTGTTATCAAGAAAACTTGAACACTAGATTACACAGGAAAAGATGCATTTCTTCGCGTTCGTTCAGGGAGATGGATATGAAAGAAACAAGAAATAAACAGAAGCAAAATAAAAATTCAATAAATGAAACAGATAATTCGCAAACATTTGGTTTAGACAAACCATTGCATGCCTGGTTAAGTCATTTTTCTGGTTGGTTATCACCATCTACTTTTCTATCCTCTTACTATGACTGGTTAACACATTTAACACTCTCTCCTGACAAACACCTAGAACTATTGAACAATAATTCAACTAATAATTTGCACTTATTACTCTACTTATTGAAAATTTGTCATAATCAGGAAAGTGAGCCCTGCATGGCGCTGCGAGAATCCGATCATCGATTTCAAAATGACTTATGGAATAAATTTCCATTTGCACTGTATTCGCAATTATTTTTAATGAATGAACAAGCTTGGGATATGAGCACAACAAACATTCGAGGTGTTTCTAGGCATCATCAAAATCTTATTAACTTTATAACAAGACAAATTCTGGATATCTTTGCACCATCCAATTTTCCATTCACTAATCCCGAAGTCATTGAGGCAACGATTAATGAATCAGGAATGAATTTTGTTAACGGAATCAACAATTGGCTTGAAGATGCTTCTCACATTATCAATAAACAACCTCCAGTGGGTTCAGAAGAATTCGAAGTCGGAAAAAATGTTGGGGTTACCCCAGGAAAAGTTGTTTATCGAAATCATTTAATTGAACTTATCCAATATAAGCCAACAACTGCTAAGGTTTATGCAGAACCCATCCTCATCGTACCTGCATGCATTATGAAATATTACATTCTGGATCTTTCTCCTAATAATTCCATGGTCAAGTATTTAGTCGATCATGGGCATACTGTATTTATTATTTCTTGGAGAAATCCTGATAGCAAAGATAGAAATTTAAGCATGGAAGATTACATCAATCTCGGTGTACTGGATGCTATTAAAACCGTCAATCATATTGTGCCACAAGAAAAAATTCATTCAGTGGGATATTGTCTTGGTGGCACTATGTTAATGCTTGCTGCAACCCTAATGGCCAAAAGAAAGGAAGAGCAATTAAAGACTATTACACTGTTTGCAGCGCAAATAGATTTTAAGGATTCTGGCGAACTCATGCTTTTTATCGATGAAAGCCAAATAGCTTATCTTGAAGACATTATGTCGGAGAAAGGCTATTTAGATGGATCGCAAATGGCAGGTACATTCAGTATGCTGCAATCCGTAGATCTCATTTGGTCTAAAAATGTTCTTGATTATCAGCTAGGAAAAAGAAGACCAATTAACGATCTTATGGCTTGGGATTACGATACCACACGTTTACCCTACACCATGCATTCAGAATATCTGAGAAAATTATTTTTAAATAATGATCTGGTTGAAGGACACTACAGCATTGATGACATGGCTCTTTCTTTGGAGGACATTGACTGTCCTGTTTTTGCAGTAAGTGCATTAAGAGACCATGTTGCGCCCTGGCAATCCGTTTATAAAATTCACCTATTTACTGATACTGACATCACCTTTGTATTAACTAATGGTGGACACAATTCGGGGGTTGTAAATGAACCAGGTCATCCAGGGCGAAGCTATCAACTCATGCCCCATAAAAAAGGAGGGAAATACATTTCTCCAGAACTTTGGCAAGAAACAACAACACATAATGATGGTTCTTGGTGGCCCGCATGGCAAGCGTGGCTCGCCAATCATTCGGATAATAAGGTGCGACCACCTTCATTAGGAAATTCGAAAAAAGGCTATAAAGTGTTATGTGATGCGCCAGGAACCTATGTTTTTCAAAAATGATGCACTGATCTGCTAAAGGACATGACTAGTTGGTTATTTTTCAATCATCCGCTAGCAAATAAAGGAGAGCTCTCACTATGAAATTCAGTATAGGCCACCCCAAAGATTCCCAATCCCCCCCTGGATCGAAAATTGATACGCAAGATGATTTGCAATCTCTCCCTCTGTCAGAAGTGGAGAGACAATTAGAAACATCTAAGGACGGCTTAAGTCATGATGAGGCACAAAAACGGCTAGCCCAATATGGGCCAAATCAAATAGAAGAAAAAGAGGAGAACCTCATCCTTAAATTCCTCTCTTATTTTTGGGGTCCTATCCCATGGATGATCGAAATTGCAGTGCTCCTATCGGGAGTGGTTCGACATTGGCCGGATTTTTTTCATCATTCTCATTTTGCTTATTTCCAACGCTTTGGTTGGCTTCTGGGAAGAGCACGCGGCAGGTAATGCCATTGCTGCGCTGAAGGCCAAACTAGCACTCAAAGCGCGTGTGAAACGTGATGGGAAGTGGATCAACATACCAGCAAGTGAGTTGGTTCCTGGCGAGGTGATTCTTCTGCACTTAGGCGACATTGTACCTGCTGATGCACGCTTGTTAGAAGGTGATCCTATAGAGGTAGATCAGTCCACACTCACGGGAGAATCATTACCTGTCACGCGCAAATCGGGCGCAGCCGTGTTTTCTGGCTCGATTGTTCGTCAAGGAGCAATTGAAGCGCTAGTTTATGCCACAGGGACAAACACCTATTTTGGCAAGACAGCGCAATTAGTTGAAGAAGCACACACGGTCAGTCACTTCCAACGTGCGGTGTTGAAAATTGGCAATTATTTGATTGCTTTTGCATTGATTCTAGTAGGAACAATCATTACCGCTGCAATTTATCGGGGTGATCCAGTTTTAACTACATTACAATTTGCCTTGGTGCTAACTGTAGCCGCAATTCCTGTGGCCATGCCTACGGTGCTGTCTGTGACAATGGCAGTAGGAGCACGTCTTCTAGCTAAAAAAGAAGCGGTCGTAACGCGGTTAGCCGCCGTAGAGGAATTAGCTGGAATGGATGTACTCTGTGCCGATAAAACAGGAACGCTGACCCAGAATAAGCTGACATTAGGTGAACCATTTAGCGTTAATCCTCTTACAGCTGAAAACTTGATACTCAATGCAGCCCTTGCTTCACGTGCGGATGATAATGACACGATTGATCTGGCGGTTCTTGCTGGTCTTAACAATGTTGAAGTCTTGAAAGGATACGAGATTCTTCATTTTCAACCCTTTGATCCAATCCACAAACGTACTGAGACCACTGTTAAGTCCTCAGATGGGAAAAAATTTAAGGTAACTAAAGGGGCTCCACAGGTGATCTTGGCATTGTCAATTAATGCGAAAAAAGTTGAACCTGCAGTAGATAAAGCGGTCAATGCATTCGCAGCTCGAGGTTTTCGTTCTTTGGGTGTAGCGCGAGCTGATAACGAGGAACAATGGCAATTTCTTGGTGTGTTGCCTCTATTCGATCCGCCACGAGAAGATGCCAAGACAACCATTGCTACGGCGAGCCAGATGGGTGTAAAGGTTAAGATGGTAACTGGCGATCAATTAGCAATCGCTGAGGAAACTGCCAAGAAATTGGGAATGGACACAAATATTTTCGATGCCAGCGGTTTTGATGCCCCCAAAGAAAAAGTGTCAGCCAAATTATCAGAATCCATTGAAAATGCTGATGGTTTTGCCCAGGTGTTCCCCGAACATAAATTCCGTATTGTGACGATTCTGCAAAAACTCGGCCACATCGTCGGCATGACAGGTGATGGGGTAAATGACGCTCCCGCTCTGAAGAAAGCTGACTGCGGAATTGCTGTATCGAGTGCTACAGATGCAGCACGGGCAGCAGCATCGATTGTATTGATGACACCTGGTCTGTCGGTGATCATCGATGCGATTAAGGAGAGCCGGAAAATTTTCCAGCGCATGAACAGTTATGCGATCTATCGTATCGCTGAGACCTTAAGGGTACTGTTATTTATGACACTGACTATCCTGATCTTTAATTTTTATCCAATAACAGCGGTGATGATCGTCATGTTGGCCTTACTCAACGATGGTGCCATCTTATCGATTGCATACGATAATGTTCATTATAAGAATGAGCCTGAGGCTTGGAATATGCGTCTAGTGCTAGGAATTGCCACAGTACTGGGCACTATCGGCCCCATAGCATCATTTGGACTATTTTACCTAGGCGACCGCGTTTTTCATCTCGACCACCAACATCTTCAGCCAATGATGTATTTAATGCTATCAGTGGCTGGGCATCTGACAATCTTTCTTACCCGAACACGAGGCCCGTTCTGGTCTATACGCCCTGCAAACATTTTGCTCTTTGCAGTAATCGGTACCCAAATAATAGCAACACTCATTGCAGTCTATGGGTTTCTGATGCCGCCTCTTGGTTGGGGTTGGGCTGGGTTTGTTTGGGGATATGCTCTGATATGGGCGCTCTTTAGTGATCGTGTGAAACTGCTTGCCTATCAGGTTCTTGATCCTGTTAAAACTTAAATTTTGAAAAAGCATTCACGATGAATAAAAGGATATTATTATGATAATCGATCTGAAAAACAAACGGGGCTTAGTGACCGGAATTGCTAATGAACACAGCATCGCTTATGGATGTTCAGAACAATTTCGTCTAGCCAATGCAGAATTAGCAATAACTTTTCTTAATGCCAAAGCAGAGCCTTACGTTCGTCCTTTAGCCCTGCAATTAAAATCCCCTATTATTCTTCCTTGCGATGTACAACAAGAAGAAGAGATTATTGCATTATTTACTGCGATTGAAAAAAAATGGGGAAAACTGGATTTCATGTTGCACTCCATGGCTTTTGCCCCTAAAACTGACTTAGATGATAAACTGGTTGACTGCACTAAGGAGGGATTCCTGGAAGCAATGGATATATCCTGCCATTCATTAATTCGACTATCGAAATATGCTGCCCCCTTGATGAAAAACGGCGGTAGTATCTTGACTATGAGCTATTATGGCAGTCAAAAAGTTGTGCTCAATTACAATTTAATGGGGGTGGTCAAAGCAGCTTTAGAATCATCTGTCAGATATCTGGCTTATGAATTAGGTCCAAACAATATTAGAGTCAATGCAATTTCCCCAGGTCCTATTCAAACACGTGCTGCATCGGGTATTCCTAATTTTTATGAATATATTAAAACGGAAGAAGAGCGATCCCCATTGCATCGTTTGGTTGATATAAAAAATGTCGGCAATTTGGCAGCATTTCTAGCCAGCGATGCCGCTCTGGATATGACAGGACAGGTCTATTATGTTGACTCAGGTTACTCCATTATGGGATAAGGAGCACTAACATGTCTTTTATTGAAAATAGAACATTTGAAGAACTTAAAATCGGGGATTCAGCGCACCTCAAACGCACACTCACCCCAAAGGACATTGAACTTTTTTCGATCATGTCAGGTGATGTAAACCCAGCTCATGTGGATGCTGAATACGCTAAAGATGATATGTTTCACAAGATTATCGCCCAAGGTATGTGGGGCGCATCACTCATATCAACGGTGCTCGGCACGGAACTTCCAGGCCCTGGCACCATTTATTTGGATCAAACACTTAAATTTACTGCTCCTGTGGTACCTGGTGATACAGTCACTGTTATTGTCACCGTGACTGATAAAAATCCTAAAAACCATATTGTTGATTTGGAGTGCAATTGTGTGAATCAACACAATAAAACAGTAATCAGTGGTGTTGCCACTGTTATTGCCCCAACAGTAAAAGTAAAAAGAGAACGAGTTGAATTACCGAAAGTTCTATTTAAAAAACCTAAAGGAGCATGGTACAAACATTTAATTAAATTAACAGAACACTTTGCCCCTCTTAAAACGGCTGTTGTTCATCCAGTCGATAAACTGGCCTTACAAGGGGCGATCGATGCCGCAAAAGAAAACATCATTATCCCTATTCTGGTTGGTCCAAAAGATAAAATTATCGCCGCTGCCATTGAAGCCAATTTGGATATTTCTGCATACGAAATTATTCCAACCCAACATAGTAATGAGGCTGCTGAGGTTGCTGTGCAACTTGCAAGAGAATGTAAAGTGGAAGCACTGATGAAAGGAAAAATTCACACCGACGAATTGATGGGGTCCGTTGTCAATAAAGAAGCAGGCTTACTTACAGGACGAAGAATGAGTCATGTCTTTTATGTAGAAGCACCAAATTATTTCAAACCCTTATTTCTCTCTGATGCCGCACTAAACATTCAACCTAATTTACAAGAGAAAAAAGACATTACGCAAAATGCAATTGATTTATTTAGGACTTTAGGTTTTGGCACTCCAAAAGTTGCCATTGTTTGTGCAGTTGAAACCGTCAATCAAAAAATGCAATCCACGCTTGATGCCGCTGCATTAAGTAAAATGGCCGACCGAGGCGAGATAACGGGCGCCATTGTAGATGGTCCACTTGCATTTGATAACGCCATTTCTATTGAATCAGCACGTGAAAAAGGGATTAAGTCAGATGTCGCTGGCGATGCTGACATCATCATTGTACCAGACATTGAATCAGGCAATATGCTCTATAAAGAAATGACTTATATGTCTGGTATGGAAGCAGCCGGCATAGTAATGGGTGCAAAAATCCCTATTATTTTAACCAGCAGAGGAAGTGATGATATCTCTCGCAAAGCATCTTGTGCACTGGCTTTAGCTTTTGTGCGGAATAAGGAAAAATTAAATGGATAAAGTCATCTTAGTGATTAATTCAGGCTCTTCGAGCATCAAATTTTCACTGTTTGCTTGCCAGGAAAAACTCAATTTGCTTTACCATGGCGAAATTGAAGGTCTTTTTGAGTCACCCTGTTTAACGATACTTAATGCAACCCATGTTCAAATTTTCAAACAAAAGATTACATCCCAAGGACATGAGGCAGGATTACGAACATTTTTCGACTGGTTTGAGCAACTATCCAATTCCATGACGTTAACAGCAGTAGGTCATCGAGTAGTACATGGAGGGATGTATTTCTTTCACCCCACTTTAGTAATTGAGGAAGCCATGAAAGCTATGGCCAGTTTGAATCCATTGGCGCCTTTACATCAACCACATAATCTGGAAGCCATCAGGATCATCAAAACGATTTACCCTAACTTGCCTCAAGTCGCATGCTTTGATACTACATTCCATCGTACTCAAGAAAAACTGGCGACTTTTTTTGCTATTCCAAGAAAATTAACTGATGAAGGGATACTTCGTTATGGGTTTCATGGAATTTCTTATGAATACATTGCCTCAGTCATTACACAACATATTGGTGAGACTGGAAATAAACGCGTCATAGTGGCTCATTTAGGCAATGGCGCGAGTATGTGTGCTATGTATCAACGCCAAAGTGTTGCCACCTCGATGGGGTTTACCGCATTGGATGGATTGATGATGGGAGCTCGCTGCGGACGCATTGATCCTGGCGTTCTTTTATATCTCTTTCAAGAAAAAAATTATTCGGCCGAAGAAATTGAACATTTACTTTATAAAGAATCCGGTTTACTAGGTGTCTCCGGCATCAGTAATGATGTACGCGAACTATTAGCAAGCACTGATGTCAACGCACAAGAAGCTATTGATTTATTTTGTTATCGAGCGGCACTTGAAGTGGGCTCTTTATCGACCGCACTCAAAGGATGTGATGCATTAATATTTACCGCAGGAATTGGTGAAAATGCTGGCGTTATCCGTAAAAAAATCTGCGAACAACTCAGTTGGTTAGGGATTAAAATAAATGATAAAGCTAATGAAACTAATTCGGTCATTATTAGTGACAATGAAAGTAAAATTATGGTCAGCGTCATACCAACAAATGAAGAATACATGATTGCAAAACATACCTGGAATATAGTTGAGACCAATTAGATCGAAAATACAAAAATATAATCAGCAAGAACCTTTTCATCCTATTAAAATGGTGTTTTTTCAATTATTTTGGGTGTTTTTTGCTTGATTAGGAACGATATTATTTCGTAATTTAGTCGCCATTACCCATTAATAATATTAAGTAGAATACAAATCACAAATTATAAATGGAACATTCATTGAATAGAAATAATGCAAATACTTTTCGACTTGGCCTAGTTCTTAATGGGATCTCCGATCATTTCCCCATTCAAGTCACAGCAAAATTTTCAAACAATCAGAGTTATTCAATAATAAGCTGGAATTTACTTGCAGATATTCATTTATATAATGATTTTAAGGACATTAGCGAAAGTCATTTGTTTGAAAAAACGATATCAAAATTACCCGAAGATAATATTTATTTCAATAAACGAGCCAATAATCTATTTTATTTCTTTTCCGAGATCAGCCAATATTTATACGGAAAATGCGTTAAAAATACGATTATCATTAGCAGACGACTTCTTGATGATTTCGTCTCTCTTGATCATCAATTTTCAAAGCTATGTTTGTCAACGAACCAAGTGATTGCAAAAGAAAAAAGACAACAAATTGAAAAAAGTAGAAAATTAATCATTGAATTCATTAAAGACACAATGCATCCATACGCGCATGAGTTTCAGTCAGCAATAAAACACTGCATCGATTTTATCCATCAGATTCAATCTCCCAATGGAGTATTACGTTGGAAATCGAGATTTAAATTAATTAAACATAATAAGTCTCTTATTCAACAAATAATTCAAGCCGATTTTATTTGTCTTCAAGAGTGCACTAATCCCGATGATATCTACAATTTATTGATTGCACATGGTAAATCTACAAAGATGCTTGTTTATACTATTAACAAAAATACAAACGATCATTGTGTTTTAGTCTACGATGATACTCAATTTAAATTAGTAGGAGAGCCTATTTATTATGCTCTGGATGACAAAAAGCCTTGTATTTTTGCCCGATTTGAAAATGTAATCACGAATCACAAAGTAATTATAGCCTCTATTCATCATCCCGGAGGCAATCACGATTATGTAAATGAACTATTCACTCAAATAAAGCAATTAAAAATTGGCGATTTCTCAAAAGTCGACTATATGATTATTGGGGATTATAACCATACAAAAGATTTTTTTAAGCAACATGGATTGAAATATCCCATTTATTATCCCAGTGAAGGCACAATGGCTGGAAAGGATTTTGGTAATGTTAATCATGCAATAGATGCCGCAATAACTAATTTGGATGAAAAATCAATAGAAATAACCGTTATTAAAGGATTGCCGGTTTCTCATCTGATACATTGCCCAGTGAACGTTATTTTTCGATTATAGTCTTTAATAGCTAAATTTAGAGTAATATATATTATTAATAAGAAATGAAAAAACCATAAAAAAGGTGTCATTTCTCATCAGAATGCACCTGGAACTGATGCAAAAACGGTTAATACTATACTGGTTAAATAAAAAGGATTTTTCTCATTATGAACTCATTGAGTCTAAATACAGATCAAAGGACAGGGTTGGCATCTCAAGAGGCAAAGAAACGACTCTCCTCTTTCGGTAAAAATATTATAGAAGAAAAGCAGACAAATAACCTTATTAAGTTTCTGTCGTTCTTTTGGGGGCCTATCCCGTGGATGATTGAAGCGGCTGTTGTTTTATCTGGAATCTTACAACGATGGGAAGATTTTACAATTATCTGTCTTATGCTGGGACTGAATGCAGGAGTGGGGTTTTGGCAACAATATAAAGCAGATAATGCCATTGCTGCTTTAAAGAATAAGCTTGCTTTAACAGCAAGAGTATTACGCGACTGTGAGTGGAAAAATATTTCTGCAAGCGAATTGGTTCCTGGTGATATTATTTTAATTAAATTGGGCAACATTATTCCTGCTGATATGAAATTGCTTAGTGGTGAATATTTGACCGTCGATCAATCTACATTAACCGGTGAATCCCTTCCCGTCGAAAAACAAATCGGAGAGGAGGTCTACTCTGGCTCCATCGTCAGATTAGGTGAAATGGAGGGAATTGTGACCGGAACAGGCATGAACACCTATTTTGGTCGTACTGCCAAATTGGTTGAGACTGCTAAAACAACACCCCACTTCCAGAAAGCCGTTTTAAAAATAGGTAATTTTCTCATTAAACTAACCGTAATCTTGGTTGTTATCATTTTGATTGTTGCACAATTTAGACAAGATCCTTTTCTGCATACTCTTTTATTTGCATTGATTTTAACAATCGCAGCTATTCCAGTAGCATTACCTGCCGTTTTAACAGTAACCATGGCAGTTGGTGCATTAAACCTTGCCAAGATGAAAGCAATTGTTTCAAAGCTTTCTTCAATTGAAGAAATGGCTGGTATGGATATACTGTGCTCAGATAAAACAGGAACACTTACAAAAAATCAGCTAACTATGGGTGAACCTGTTCTCATAGACGCGAAAAGTAAGGAGGAACTTATACTGGCAGCTGCATTGGCATCCGAACAAAATGTTGAAGATGTCATTGATCGGGCAATATTAAATGCACTTCCTCCTATTATCAATTTAAACAAGTATGAAACACTCAAATTTATTCCCTTTGATTCCAGGAAAAAACGGACAGAAGCTACTATCAAACAGGATAATATTTCGTTTCAGGTCGCCAAAGGAGCCCCCCAAGTAATCCTTGAATTAGTCCAACAGCCTGAGATGAAAAAACAAGTTGAGAATGCGATAGATCGATTAGCAAATGAAGGATATAGAGCATTAGGCATCGCAAGAAAAGATAATAATGATAAATGGCACTATCTTGGATTAATCGCATTATTTGATCCCCCTAGAGATGATACGCTAAAAACCATTCAATCTGCCATGAGAATGGGCTTGGGAATTAAAATGCTTACTGGGGACCATGGCTCTATTGCGAAAGAAATTTCACATAAGATTGGCTTGGGGGAAAATATCGCTTCTGCTGCGGAACTATTCAGTCAGGGTGATCCAACAATAAGTCAATTGGAGCGGATTGATGGCTTTGCTGAAGTATTTCCAGAGCATAAATTTAAAATTGTTACCATTTTACAATCAGATGATCATATCGTTGGAATGACAGGGGATGGCGTAAATGATGCCCCTGCCCTGAAGCAAGCAGATATCGGTATTGCCGTTGGCGGTGCAGTTGATGCGGCGCGAGCAGCCGCAGATTTAGTTTTAACCGAAAGTGGCCTGTCTGTTATTACACGTGCAGTAGAAGAAGCCAGAAAAATTTTTGAACGCATGAATAGTTATGCAACATTCAGGATAGCTGAAACGATTCGAGTATTATTATTTATCTCTGCCAGTATTGTATTTTTTAATTTTTATCCGGTGACGGCCGTGATGATCGTGCTGCTTGCGATTTTGAATGATTTTCCTATCATGATGATAGCCTATGATAATGTGCCCATTGCTCAATATCCTGTTCGGTGGAACATGCACCGCGTCTTAATTATCAGCACAGCATTAGGCATCACGGGCGTTATTAGTACTTTTATATTGTTTTACATTGCCAAAGATTATTTCTATTTGTCCTTTTCGGTAATTCAAACCTTTATTTTCCTAAAACTGTTAGTAGCGGGTCATCTTACAATCTATATTACTAGAAACACCGGACCTATTTGGGAACGTCCCTGGCCTAACTGGCGGCTCTTTTGTACGATTGAACTTACCCAAATACTTGGAACATTAGCGGCAGTCTATGGATGGTTTGTCACGCCCATAGGCTGGAGTTATGCTTTACTCATTTGGGGTTATGCACTGATTTGGATGTTCATAGGAAGTACTGTAAAATTGGTACTTTATAAAACAGTAATTACTAAAGATCATTACCAATAATCATGGTTTTCAAATGGAGTTTAATATTATGACAATGGACAGTTTTTTATCGAAGAAATTACAGCAATTTTCAATTTTAGATTTAGGGCTAGTTAAACTAGTCTATTTGGCTGTTGGATTATTAATTTATTCATTATACCCTAAGTTGTCTGAGTTAAATTGGTGGTTTTATCTTGTTTTAACAGCCCTTTGCTCAATGATCTAGCGACCACATCTTTCCAAGTAGTCAATCTTTCATCTAATCAGAGCCACGTCTTACAACATCCTTAAATTTTCCTTCACTGTCAATACCGTAGGATGTGTTGCCCCTAAACGTTTCACTCCAATTACTATAGCTTTTTCAAAGAATAATCTGGCCGGCTCACGTTTACCTTCTTCCAAATACAAATTAGCAAGATTATTCATGTAAGTAACCAACGAAGGATGTTCTGGTCCTTTGCTCTTTTCAATGATTTGTATCGCTCGCAGATAGAGAGGTTCTGCCTTTTCGTATAGTTTCTGCTCGGCATAGACGAGTGCCAAATTATTGGCACTTTCAGCTACTGCAGGATGCTCCGAGC
>NZ_JH413822.1:59324-93846 GCF_000162755.2 Legionella drancourtii LLAP12 | reverse complement strand
GAATATTTGCCTGCTTATGTTATATGGTTGCATGACTCTTCTTGATGATTTTGGGGGTTTATTGATACGTCATTTTTCTTGATTCCCGATTTTTCAGAACGGAAAAAGGAGTTTCTATTGACGACGGATGGTGGTTTGGGCATTTCTTTACCTCTTATCTTATTCCACCCATCCCTTACAGCGTCACTTACATAGCCTCCTATAGAGGATAAGCGCTCCGATATACCGTGTATCATTTCAGCATTTGACGCCATCCGAGCATTTTGCACGGAAGCCTGCATCAAGTAGGTACTATTAAAATATTCTCCTTTTCCTAATGCTTTGTTTGCCTCTTCCGCTAAACGATCAGCGCTTTCCAGACGCAGCTTTACTTGCTCTTTACTATAAAAAAGCTTATCAAAAACACCGATTCCCACAAAAGCCCAGCCTATGGGACCTGCATAAGAGCCAGTAGCTTTTAAAGCAAAATTTAAAGTAATATCACCTACAGTACTTTTAATGGCATCATTCCAAACATCTTTCTTTCCATCTAGCGAAGACCCAAATAAATTAAAAATAAAACTGATATAAATAGTCCCTCTTGTACCCAAATAGGTCTTAATATTGAGTTTGGAAAGAGCATCAGGCGATGAAATCCTCTTTAATATTATATCCGCAGAGTCTTTTCCAACTTCCTTGGCTAGTTTGCCCCAAATCTCTTCAGAACTTGCTTTCAATACACTGTTAAATGCAGATAGCAGTTGTTTTTTTAGTTTATCCATAATTTCGGGAGGAACATTGTTCTCTTTCTTCTTCTTTTTAATTTCTTCTACTGTATTTTGTATCTCTTGCTGTTTATCTGGCGGAAGTTTCGAAAGAATTTCTTGCCAAAGAGCAGCTTCTTGTTCAGGTGTCAGTGGTTTTTCTTTTTTCTTATCTAAATCAGACTCCTTCTCCTCCGCTGCTTTTTCGCCCACTTCCTCCTCTTCTTCTTCCTCTTCCTCTTTACGACGTGAAGGTAAGACAGGTTCTTCTTGAATTGGCAGCTTAACTTCTGGCACCCCATTCAGACCAAAAGCCTGGGCTATTTTTTCTATCCCGGCTTGAATATTTTCACGAGCTTTGTCAATGTAACTCGCATTGGTAATAGGGATATCCAAAGCCAAGTGTAATTCATCGTTTTTAATGACCTTGGTTCCATCCGCAGATTCAGTGTGTACTTCTCCTACTACTTCCTTAATCTCAATGTGGGCGCCATTATCGCCATAAACCACAGGTGTATGTTCTGCTTTATAATTCACCCGATCAAAATTCAGTTCACCAACAGCAATGGCTTGTTCGCCCGTTTGATTCGAAGCTCCCTGCCCTGCCAAACGCTGTAAATCATTAATATTAAGACTAATGCCAATGCCGGTATAAGATTCATGATCGACCATCTTCTCACTGACCAACTTACCAATCTCTACTTGACCGCCATTAACAAGTATTTTGCCTCCTTTCATGTGGGCTTCATCAATAACTACTGAATGTCCTGTGTTATCTCCTACATATATGCCACTATGATCTCTAACAACAGCTGAATCTCCTTTTCCTACATAAGCAGAGACTTGCCCAGAAAGGCTGGCACTGAATGATTCTGTTTGGGTTGTGGTGGTGTCTTGCTTGTCAATAATATTCAGATGTTCAATTTTTGCGTCCATGGAACCGGCTTTAATTACAGCGCCATCAAGAGTCACCTGACGCATGGCGCCGTCTTGATAACCTAATTGCATGTGACCATCAGCGGACAATTCTGCATTTACATACTGTGTTGATTGGGTATTGGTATGGGAGTATCCAATAGAGGCATCCTGCAATTGTCCTGTAGGAGAAACACCCACGCTTTGCGTTGTGGTGGTTTGGTCAACTGAGGAGTGCAATCCTGCGGATTTTGCTATGATTTCTGGTGCATTAACAATCATATTACCACCAGCGTGAACGCGCACACCATTTTCTAAATCAATTCCTTCACCTGCCTCA
The DNA here is from genome assembly GCF_000162755.2 of Legionella drancourtii LLAP12. GTDB lineage: Bacteria > Pseudomonadota > Gammaproteobacteria > Legionellales > Legionellaceae > Legionella > Legionella drancourtii. The sequence goes on along the minus strand of NZ_JH413822.1, from coordinate 91,848 downwards.
AGGAAAACATTTCCTCCTCTATTAACTCCGCCAACGCCCTGGGTTTGGTATTTGGTTTTTGTGGTACTTTCGCTCATTGAGAAAGTAATAGTCGGTGAAAATCCTTTGCCATCAGTGCCACCTAAACCGTAACGTGCAAGCACTTCACGGCCTAATGTATCGTTTGACAGACCACGCATCAAACTGTTCGTGGTGTTATATAAATTAATACCTAAATTAGAGGAGTCAGCCAATAGTTCAGTAGCATTATTACTGTTTAGCATGGAATTTAACTTTGCCATGGTCGCATCTTCAGCGGTCACCGCATCCATCAGACTGCCACTATTTTTCCATGCTTGCCAGCCCCCCATTCCTGGTACTGAGATACCCAGGCTTCGCGTTTTTTCAACGACTTCATGGTCAAGCAGGTCTACACCAAACTTAATACGACCATGGGCTTTCAAGTCTAAATCACCAGCACCAGCAAAATAAGCGCCACGCGCGTCGATGGAGCCTTCTGAAGAATAAATACGGGTAACCCCATTATCAAGAAATAAAGTAGGTACGGCTTCTTGATGCTTTTCATAAATTGAATGCTTGGATAACCCCCAAAGACTACTTGACGATTTATGTTTTTGGCTTTGTGTTTTTAAATTGTAGAGCTCCACATTATCGCGAGCAGAAATTTGTGTTCCACCAGGAGAAATAAAATTAGTCGCTACAGACTTAACTCCTCCGTGCTCACTTACTAAAATATTAACTCCAGTTGCAGACTGCACTGTTGAGTTGGTAACCGTTGTAGCTGTAGTGACACTTTTGCTGGATTTTCCATACCAGGTTTTAGTTTTCTTGATTTTGCTAACATGGGTTTCCTGCCGGGCGGCAAATTCAATGCCTTGATCTCCTTCAATATAATTAGTGCCATTGCTCACAAAATTAGAAGCATCGGAATAAACCTTGCCACCGGCTTTAATGTAAAGACCAACGCCTTCAGTACTGCTGCCGCTACCGCCTGCAATTAAGCCACCATCATATGCAGTAATCCAATCATAGGCCCCGCGATAGGTGCGAATATTACAGGCATTAATGACACTTCCCTGAGCAATTAGCTGCGTGTAATTTCCTGAACGAATAATCCCTCCGTAATTTTCAATATTACCTGAGGTTGCTTCTAGATAAGCATCTGTGCGTCCATTGATAATGCCCGCTCCTCCCATGGGTATTCCCCAGGCCGCACCTGCAGCATATGAGCCTGCAGAGATGTTTTTAATTTCACTGGCTTTTATAGCAACAGTATTTGCATTAACCACCCCACCTAAATTATAAAAACCGCCAGCAGCTTCAAAATTTGCCAATTCATTGCTATAGATGCTGTGATTGGTTCGAATACTTCCTGCTGATTTAACATACAGATTATTACTGGTAATGTTGCTTAATAAGGAAACATCACCCACTGTAGATATCAAACTTAAATCTCGCGCCTTATTATAATCGGCAGTCATTGTAATACCGCTTGCTTTTACCGTTAAATTACAATCCCGATAAAAAGGAGTATTTAAATTCATAGAGTCTTGAGTTTCTAACATGAGACTACTGGTAACTGTATAGTGATTGTATTGAGCGATGCCTGAAACAAATTGTGTTCCATCAGGAAAATGGTCGATAGCAAAAATGGCATTATCGATATCTGATGAACCGTGCAAATCTGCCATTTTTGCTTTCACATAAAAGAGATTATTATCGACATTTCCTTCAGGTGGCGTAAGTTTAGTAATTCGGCCGCCGTGTTCATAATGGTCAGTAAAGATGGCTGCTTGTCCTTGATAAGAAAGCTGGCTATTGTCGACAAATTTGGTGGTAGTAATACGTGAATCTTTGATGGTTTCCTTGCTAAGGTTACTTAGATTCATTTGATTCAATGTCACTGTGGAATGATCTAATTTAAAGACACCATCAGAGTTTAATATGTCCCCATTATAGACAGAATCCTCAAGTGCTAATTGCCCACCCTGGTGGATTTGTGTTTTGCCAATATCGAGACTAAAGCCTTTAAGATGGACCTGCGCTGAAATGTCTGATTTGTCACTGGCGATAGAGCCATAGGTTAAATCGACATCTGCTGAATCGCTTATCACCAGGGATTCACATTTCTCAACAGTTGATTCGGAGCCATCAGCGTTCTCAACAGATTTACCCTTGATAGAAGTATAATCTCCACCCTTAAGCGCACCATCCACTGCCACATTTTTTGCTTCTAAGGTAAAAATATTTTGTGGTTTAAACTCTTTTTCTACTTCAACTTCTGTCGTTGTCTCTGAGCTTTCTCCTTCGGGTGTTTGAGTGGTTTGCTCTTCTGGGGATGGGGCCTTGGGAGTGAACAACTCATCCTCAGCGGTTTTCTTCCCATTAATGACAGAACCTATTTTTGTATGTGCTCTATCAGCTTTTACCGACAAGACATTTTCGTAAGCAAGCTCCCCACCATGCTCAAACTGAGCGGTAATAATTTCAACATTATCAGTTTTGGCTCGTGAACTTTCTTCTGTCAGGAATTCTGTCTTATACTCATAATGAGTATCTTTAGTATCCAGTTTACCCTTTAACTGGAAGCTATCTCCTTTTAGAGATGACTTATGAATCTTTGTGCTAGCAGTATCATCATCCCTAAACTCAGTAATTTGACCAACGCAGCCGTCGAGACTAATCGTCTTTTGTTGCTCAAGCTTATCAATATCTAAAGAAAATTTAGAAAGCTCGGTCTGTCCATCATTTACTACGTTATTAGCTTCAATTGAACCGTAGGTCAGCTTGATATTCGCGTTATCACCAATGATTAATTCCTTAACTTTATTAGGCTTTTTCTCTTCACAGTTCTCTGATGTAGCTACAGTATCATCTTTCTTGCCCTGTATGGACGTGTAATCTCCTCCCGTTAAAGTACCATCCAGTACTACCTTTTCTTCAGCATTAATAATGAGCATATGCTGCGGTTTAAATTCCTTTTCTTCTACTTGGGCATCTGTAGTACTTGTCTCTTGACTGTTGGTGTCTTCTGTTTGTTCGCTTCCTTCTGCGGGAGTAGAGGGCTTTGATTTTGTTTTAAATAAATCTTCTTCAGCGGTTTGTTTCCCATTGACTACAGAGTTTTTTTGCAAACGAGCAGTCGTTGCTGTCACTACCAAAGTATTTTCATAAGCCAGATCTCCAGAATGTTCGAATACGCCTGTAATAATTTCAACATTATCTGTAGCTAATTTAGCACTCTGCTCTGTAAGAAATTCATCATGATAAGTAAAGCGGGTATTTTGAGCAGATAATTGCCCCGTCGTTTTAAAACTAGTACCTTCTAAAGAGGAACCTTTAATCTCAGTACTTGCGGTCTCAATGTCTCTGACCGTATCAATAGTACCAACGCAACCATCGAGTTTCATTTCTTTTTTTTTGCGTGAGATCATTACTATGTAAAGAAAATTTTGACAGTTCAATATGACCTGAGTTTTCGATATGTTGCGCATCGATGGAACCATTGACAAGCCTGATATCTGCGTCCTCACCAAAAGTCAAGCGTTCACACTTGGGTGTACTTTTTTCTTGATTCATGTCTGACTCAGAAGACTCAACAGCTTTACCCTGAATTTGGGTGTAATCCCCGCCACTTATTTTGCCATTTAAAGCAAGCTTTTCGCTTACATGCAGCTGAAAAATATGCTGTGGCTTAAATTCTTTTTCTACCTCAGTCTCAACTGTTTCTGTCGTTGACTCGGGAGATTGTTCCCCAGTTGTTTGAGCGTTTTGTTCTTCTGCAATTTTATTTTCTTCTTTGGCTTTAGGAACATACAACTCTTCTTCATCTGTTTTTTTACCGTCGATAATCGAACCTTTTTCCAGAGTCGCTTTATTCGCTTCAATATAAAGACCTTCTTCATAATCTAACTGGCCACCATGAAAAAACTCATTTGCCTGAATGACAACCTGTTTGGTGTTAGAGGTTGAATCTTTGTGGGTTGTAAACTTGTCGGTATAGACGAATTGAGTTCGTTCTGCATCCAGATGAGCGGTTAAATCAAAATTAGTACCAGTGACCAGCATGTCAGTGAATTCAGAGCTCGCGTCATTAGTATCAGTAAACTCAGCAATTTTAGCTTGTCCATTGTGTAATGCCAGTTTCCCTTCTTGGCTTAAGTGATTAATGGTAATATTTACATTATTTCCATCAAGTACGCCTGTATTTATCATCCCTTCTGCTTTGAAAGTAAATTGGTTAAAGCCTTCCAAACTACCGGCATTATAAGTGTAATCCGTTATAAACGTTGCTTCTCCACCGCCTGACCAGCCGCTATTATAGAAAAAGTTGTTTTCCACCGTATGCGAAAGTAGGGATGCTTCTGCACCTGTGTTTATACTAAACAAACTCTTTTTAACGGTAGAGGGCGCAAGACTTACCCCAAGATTAATATCTATTAAGGAATTATCTGAATAATTGCCTAAAAAAACGCCTGCAGTGCGGGTGCCGAAACGTTGCCAATCAACCTTCGATGCGGCTGTTTTAAAATTACCGAGGGAATAGGTCTTTGCATCAAACATCCAATCTGCCATGGTGGGTAAATCAGTCTTTAGATTCGAAAACTCACCGGGGATTAAATAGGCTGCATCAAAAGCGCCCCAAGCTGCTGAAGCAATACCCTTAAATTGACAAATCTGAGCCATCCACTCATGCCTGCGCATGTTGCGGTATTTCTCCCAACTAAAATTCTCATAAGTATCATAAAGAGAGTGCGCGCTATTCACTAAGCCAGGTACCATAAATGCCAGATTGATAGCATTGCTGTAGTTAGGCACAAAGGTAGCTGCAGCAATTTTGCCAACCGCGGCAAGATTGCTCAATGAAAAAATATAACCAGGATCTGCTGAAAAATTAGGGACTACTAGCCCACCATTTACAGAGAGTAACGTGGTATTGGAATAATTATTTGCGGCGATAAGACCCAAATTAGCGCCATAAAATCCTGCTACTGACAAAGATTTCTCGACATAGACTCCACCGGCAAGATTAAGAAGATTACTATGAACAGTCATATCCTTGGCCGAAAAAGAGCCAAAATTGGCAACTTTATCATCAAAGCCTAGATAGATACTATCTGCCTTGAAAGAGCCAAAGTTACGCAAGAGTCCTCCTCTGGCTTTTAAGTCGGCACTAAGATTCATGGAGCCAGAATGTAAATATTGATCCGCTTCAATAAGTAAATCGGCGGTTCCTTTCACTGTAGCACTTTTAGTTATATGCAATTCACCATTAACTCTAAGTTGAGAGGCTGCTTTTTCTTTGCTTTTTTCTTTTTCTTCTTGTGCACCTTCTGGTGTTTTATTTTGAGTCACCAATGTACCTCGGACTACCATATCCTCGGCTATAGCCACAGAATTTCCTTCTAAAGTCATAGTTGCAGATGACCAAACTGATAAAGTGTTTTTAGCTGCAACAACACTGTCACTGGCAACCATTTCACCAAAGGTTTGAATATCATTACTAGTGATTGTGGAATCTGAGAATTGGGCACGTGCTTCTTTAGCGACAGCAATAAGTTCATCTACTGTAACTTTTGACATTGAATTTGCTTCAAATTGATCATAAATGAGAAGTTCTTCTGCACATAAAAGGCTAGCACATAATTCTGTACGTCCTAGAGTGGTAAATCTTTTGGTGAACAGGCTGGACTCATTACTACTAATTGTTGAGTCAGATGCTGCTGTTATAGCAGAGGTTGCTACTAAGGCGCTACCTTCTTTAAGTTTAAATTCAGAGCATTGTCCTATCTGGGCTACAGAAGTTTGGATTACAGCATTTTTCTTCAGTTTTATTTTACTGGCTTGTGAGTTAAGGGTATTTTTGATCTGAATGCTACTTGAATCAAGTTTAAGCTTAGCATTTTCCTGCCAAAGACTTTCACAAGTAATTTTAGAGTCTTTAGCTTTCATTGCTCCTTGCGAATGAAGCAAACCCACCCGCAAAGTACTGTAATCGTCTAACGCAAGTTGCCTATCAGCGTAATTGCTTAATTGACTTTCTGTAATAAATTTTGAACTTTTAATTTTTAGATGGGCATGTAAATTATGATTGAGTTTCTCCGGAGAAACTCCATAAAAACTACACCGTTCTAACGTAACATGATCTAAGCAAGAAAATAGTTTTGCAGTTAAGGCACTTTTCTTAAATACCACCTCATCTTCTTTTTTGCTGCCTTGCAGCTTAAGTGTTTCTGAATGAGAAAACAATGAGTTTATTGCTGCATTTCTAGATATAATCTCTAGAGCACAAGCATCTAACCATACATCATTGATAAGTAAATTACCATTAAGGGTCATGATTTCTCCAGCAAGCTGAGAATCAGTTAACTCCGTAGTACCTCTTAGTCTCATTTGAGTTTGAGCATTTATTTTGGAATTTTTAATTGTTGTCTTACTTTCTATAGCGTGTAAGTAATTCGTGTTTACATCGGCATTTTCAAAAAGCACTTCGCCAGATGTTTCTATTGACTGATGAGCATTTATTTTGCAGTTTTTAATATTAGAGCTTGCCTCATTCCCAAGCCATAATTTATTAATTTCTATCTCTGACTGATTTATAAGGTCAATAAAGCCTGCATAGACAGTGCAGGATTGACCTTTATAATTGCAATCATCCAGACTAAATTGTCCACTACGCACCTCTATTACTGGAGAAGTAAAATTAGTGTCCTTTAATGCTGTCAGAGCTTGCTCCCCATGAATAAAATCCTGAGAAATAATGACAAGTGATTGCTCTGCATCAAAGATACCATGTTGTTGTACGTTTTTTGCTTTAGTGGTGCATTGATGAAAGGATAGTTCACCTTGGTTTTCAATCTCATCGATAGAAAATTTGGTATTAAAGGCATCAACAATAGCAGTTTCATCAACTAACAAATCCTGGTCAACAATAAAGTTTCCCTCTGTATTCTGATTTAGATGTTCGATACGAACCTGAGTGTCGCCTAGTATATGTAATTTGTTTGCATGTATATGAATATCGCCTTGCAATCGTAAGGTTGATTCTGATTTATCATTCCCCCAAACTAAAGCGCTAGCGGTTAAAAGACAACCGTTATTAATAGTTAGGTAGCCTCTCATTTGACATTGATGGGAAGTGATGAGGCGTAACGAATTAACTGTTGTTCTTACAGATGGGTCCTGTTTAAAATATTTTGTAGAGATGTCAAGTTGACCTGAAAGTTGAAGTTCAGCTTTTTGGTGTACATAGGCAGCATCAATTATCAGATTTTGTGCTTTAACACATGCTAAAAGACCTACTCCTTGATGCACATTTAAAAGAATTTCGCCGTCAGATGTAAGCGGTTTCGCTAACCATAAGGCCTCAGCTTTAATCGCTATAGTAGATTCACTCTCTACTTTGCCATTTATATATAAAGGTCCTTTTGCTTTAATTAAACATTCTTTTATCTTAAGATCAGCGAATAAATTGACTTGCTTGTCAGTATAAGACTCAACAATTAAACGACGCTCATCATCATAGTACCATTCAAGAATTTTGACATCCTTATCATAGAGCTCACCGTTTAGAACGGAGGCTATTAAGCTTTCAGTGATATTGTATTCATTATTTGTATCAGGGTTAATTTGTGCAGTAGCCTTTTTTTTATCATGCTGGCTAATTAAAGGTAGCTGATCTGGACTTTTATCTCGGGGTACTACGCCAAGATCATTTATTCCTATTTGTAATATTTTTACTGCACTAGCCATTTTCCCTATTCCTTGCTTTAATGATGCAAAATTTTAACGAGGGTAACTTTAATGTTTAATTCAGTTTGCGAATGCCTCTTACTTTGGTAGCCTTACTAGAAGGATCTTCATTAATTGCTATAGAAGCTGTGTTTGGTTGACTCAAAGTGCTCTGGCTAGCTTTAAAAAATATCCCTTGATTAATTAATAAATCAGCCTGATTTGTCTCGGAAGTTTTTTCTTTTTGTTGTTTTTCAAGGTGTTTCTGATCTGAGTCTGATGGAGATGTTTCATCATTGGCAGCTGTAGAAGTAGTCGTTTTATGTTCGTCTTTTGGATGTTGTGGTTTACAATTTGATAGAGAGCGGCCTTTCAAATCGCGTATGTCATTTTCTGTAATGTCCTGATGAACTGCGAATTTGCTTTCGAGTGCGGCAAGTCTTATTTCCAGACTCCCTGTCTTTTGTTCATTAGAGTCCATCCGTTGAGCTACTTCTGAGGGAATGGTATCGACATTTTTTGTGCTTTGATTTACTTCGTCGACGCATTCTTTAGCTAATTGTTCTGCTTTTGCCTTTTTGAGTTCTTCAAATTCTTCTTGTGCTGCATTTGCTATAACCAGTCCACCGCCAACAGCTGCCAGAGCAACCAATCCAGCAGTTCCTGCACCAATTGCGGCTACTATTGGGAGAGATATTGGAGCCGTGGCTATAAGAATCCCACTCATTACCAGTCCTGAAGTTACTGCCATACACGTCCCAAATAGGCCGAGGATAGTATATTTTTTTTTCATAATTTAACGTTCTCCTTTATATTTGGCTAACCACGGAATTTTCTCTTTGCCAATATGCCTCTTCAATTCGCCTAAAGCATTCTTCTGCGGTAGTCATTACCTTGGCATGGTGTTCTTCCATCTCGATATGGGCACGTCGAACATAACCCGGCTCATCAACACGAGTTGCAATAAAATCCGGGTAAGAATTAATGAGCTCATTTAATTGATGAACTAACTCCTTACTTTCAAGATTTCGTTGTAAAATTTGCTGATTTAATTTGCTATTTGTAGAGAAAAATCTCAACCGGTCTTCTTCCGTGGTGGTAGATGTTAGTTTTGGTGTGGCAGCTGCAATAGCATGCATTGCTTCGAAAATTCTAACCCTTTCATTTCCAACTTCTCGAACCATTTGTCTATAATCTTTCATGTCTGCAAGCCGGCTGTCTATCTCATCAACTTTTTTTAAGTGATTAGGTTTATCTAAGAAGCGTAAATAGATATCCACACCTAATAGTCCAAAACAAAAAATTACAATGCCCAGTCCTACAAGTAATCCTCCTAATCCAATCAATGGTAAGGATAAATAGCCCAAGGCAGTAGCCGTGACGATCAGACTAAGCAGAATAATTTCAGGAAAGAACGTAGCAATTAAAAGGGTTAAGAATCGAGTTGTATGAAGTAAAAGTAGCCCTAACTCTAAAAGCAGTTTTGCAATAGCAGCCAAGGCGGCTTTAGTTGCTCTGCACGATTCATTTGCGGCAACAGAAAAATTGAGTGTTATTAAAGAATAAATCGCTTTACTTAAGGCTTTAAAAGTTTCAATTATTAGTGACAGTCCTGAGCTTAAAAACCGCCATTGCAACGATTCCATAGAGATACAGATGTCTTTAAATTCTGAAAAATTTTCAAAAGGCTTAAAAAAATAATCTTTGGGTTGAACAAGCAAATTTTCTTTTAGTTTTTTTAATTGTTCAACATCTGCTTCTGTAAAATATCCAAACATCCTTAATTTCCATTTATAATTTATAATTTATAATTTCCTAAATAAAATTCATCACACGCGACTAATTGCAAGTTGCTCCCTTTGTGCATCTGCTTCCTCAATTCGCTTAAAACATTCTTGCGCTAGAGTCATTACCTTGGCATGATGTTCTACCATTGTGTTGTGAGCGTCTCTAATATAACCAGGCTCTCCAAAACGGGATGCGACAAAATCCGGATAAGAATTAATTAACTCATTTAATTGATGAACCAGTTCTTCATTTTCACTTCTTTCTAGTGTGCATCTCTGATATGAGTCAATGTTTGGCGAGAAAATTTTGAAACGAGCATACGAGAGGGTTGATGTTGGTTTCGGTGCAACACTAATATTTTTCAGTGCTTCGAAAATTTGAGTTCTTTCCTCACCAACCTCTCGAACCATGCACCTATAATTCTTCATGTCTTCGAGTTGTCCGTCTATATCATCAAGTAGTTTCGGAGATTTAGGTTTGCATAAAAAATAACTTAAAATACCGCCTAGGCAAGTACCGCCAAAACTGGCAGCTAATAATATTGCTAGTGTTGATTCTTCCATACGTTCATCCATTCAAAATTATATATCAATTCATTGAAAATAAATTTTCCGTTTACCTATGAGGTAACAATTTTTTTATCTCAATTAGAAACGGGAGGAATAATACATAGAGGATTTTTTATTTTCAACATAAAAAACAAAAAAACACTTTGGTCAGAAAATCTATGGAGTCAAGCCTTGAATTTTGGGTATGAACATATTGAGTTGTAAAACACCTCTAACGGTCGAAAAAGAGATATGGGTTTATTTCCTTGCTTATAATTTAATTCGATAAAGATTGTATTTTTGAAGTTTGTTGCTTCATCTTTATCGTTGATGCTTCTATTTTATTATGTAATTTGGGAATAATATGTTTATTCTGTTTATCCAAGGATAGCATATCAGCATAGACACAATTTATACCACTATTTTATTCTCATAGATGACCGTATAAATGGGTCAGGGCTTGAATTTTGCACGCACGGTAGGGTTACTTATACAAAGAATACTAATGAGTGAAATGCAAAATTCAAGCCCCCATGCAAAAATTCATTTAAAGGGACAACGTCAATCATCTGCAAAGCGCCTTAACACTCTATAATTTTCAAAATTTCTAAATAATAAGAAAACCATTAATATTTATTTGGGTATTTTACCTTCGATTGCTCAGCCCCCCCTCTTAAGCTATAGTTAAAGTCTTAATTAACAAGGTATTGATAAGAGGTGGCTATGAATGGAAGCAATAGGAACGCAGCGAGTAGATGCCCGGTAATGCATGGTGGCGCCACCTCAACAGGCATAGCGAATATGGACTGGTGGCCCAAGGCCCTGAACCTCGATATATTGCATCAGCATGATGCCAAAACTAATCCGATGAGAAAAGACTTCAACTACCGTGAAGAAGTCAAAAAACTGGATGTTAAGGCCCTCAAGAACGATTTGCATGCGTTAATGACCGACAGCCAGATATGGTGGCCTGCTGATTGGGGACACTATGGCGGTTTGATGATTCGGATGTCTTGGCATGCAGCAGGTTCGTATCGTGTAGCGGATGGTCGTGGTGGTGCTGGTACAGGTAACCAGCGTTTTGCTCCATTAAATTCTTGGCCTGATAATGTGAATTTGGACAAGGCACGCCGGTTACTATGGCCTATCAAGAAAAAGTATGGCAACAAGATAAGTTGGGCTGACTTAATAGTCCTGGCAGGTACCATCGCTTATGAATCAATGGGGCTTAAAATTTTTGGTTTTGGTTTCGGTCGCGAAGATATCTGGCATCCCGAGAAAGACGTTTATTGGGGCTCAGAAAAGGAATGGTTAGGCGCCTCGCGTTATATTGACGAAAACCGCGAATCACTGGAAAACCCATTAGCAGCAGTGCAAATGGGATTGATCTATGTGAACCCTGAGGGTGTAAATGGCCAGCCTGATCCACTTCGGACTGCTCAGGATGTTCGTATTACTTTCGCACGCATGGCGATGAACGATGAGGAGACTGTCGCGCTGACTGCTGGTGGTCATACTGTTGGCAAATGTCATGGTAATGGCGATGCAAGGCTTTTAGGGCCTGCTCCTGAAGCAGCTGATATCGAAGATCAAGGTCTTGGTTGGATTAACAAAACCACCAGAGGCATTGGTCGTAATACGGTTTCGAGTGGTCTTGAAGGTGCGTGGACAACCCACCCCACAAAGTGGGATAACGGTTATTTCTATATGCTTCTTAATTATGATTGGGAACAGAAGAAAAGTCCGGCCGGTGCCCACCAATGGGAACCGATTGATATTAAGGAAGAAGATAAACCTGTTGATGTTGAAGACCCTTCCATTCGTTACAATCCAATTATGACCGATGCAGACATGGCCATGAAGATGGATCCCGTTTATCGTAAAATTGCTGAACGCTTTTACAAAGATCCTGATTATTTTGCAGAAGTGTTTGCACGAGCATGGTTCAAACTGACTCATCGTGACATGGGCCCGAAAGTGCGTTATATGGGGCCAGATGTACCAAAAGAAAATTTGATTTGGCAAGATCCTGTGCCTGCGGGTAAGCGAAACTATAATATTGCTGCCGTCAAAGCAAAAATCACTGCCAGTGCTCTAAGTATCAGTGAAATGGTTTCTACCGCATGGGACAGTGCACGAACTTACCGTGGTTCAGATATGCGTGGTGGTGCGAATGGAGCACGTATTCGACTGATACCGCAAAAAGACTGGGAAGGTAATGAGCCGCAACGTCTGGCGAAAGTGTTGCCGGTTCTCGAAGGCATTGCCGCAGAATCGGGCGCCAGCGTAGCAGATGTCATTGTGCTTGCCGGTAATATTGGTGTCGAGCAGGCTGCCAAAAAAGCTGGATTTGACATTACCGTTCCTTTCGCTCCGGGCCGTGGTGATGCGACGGATGATATGACGGATGCGGCCTCCTTTGCTGTGCTAGAACCCCTCTATGATGGTTATCGCAACTGGCTTAAGAAGGACTATGCTGTTAGTGCCGAAGAACTCATGCTCGATCGCACGCAACTGATGGGGCTGACGGCCCATGAAATGACAGTTCTTGTTGGCGGTATGCGCGTTTTAGGCACTAATCACGGAGGTACTAAACATGGCGTATTCACCTGGCGCGAGGGGGTTCTGACAAATGACTTTTTTTGTCAACTTGACCGATATGGCCAATCTTTGGAAGCCAACGGGCAACAATGTCTATGAAATTCGTGACCGTAAAACGGGTGATGTGAAGTGGACTGCAACTCGAGTGGATCTTGTTTTCGGCTCCAATTCGATTCTTCGCGCCTATGCGGAAGTGTATGCTCAGGATGATAACCAAGAAAAATTCGTGCAGGATTTTGTTAATGCCTGGGTGAAGGTTATGAACGCCGATCGTTTTGACTTAGTATAACGTATCGGATAAAAAATCAGAACAGAGCTTATTCCGCCTCAGCTCGAATGACGCGAGGAAAAATAAGGTTTTACTCGATTTTTTATCCGAAACTGGCGTTAACATAATGCTCTGCAAGTTAATCAAATTAGTGATCAAATGACAGATTATCCACATGACCTAAAGCAAAACTATTGCCCTTAGGGTTCCGGCTGTAGCGGGATTTAGCTGGCGACTTTGTCCAGGAGTAGGAATATAAGAAAGCACGGGCTCAAGATAGACAAATTTCAATAGTTTTGCCTGATAATAAATCTGAAACATTAACTCCGTTTTTCTATTGGTTATTCGCTGATTTAACCAGGCTAAAGAAAACCCGGCGCCAATTGAATCGGCTTCTCTATTGGCAACTAATCCAAAAGCAGTTAAACCAGCACCAATTGATTGTTTCATAGGTAAAACTCTAGAATTATTGATGCCATATTGGTAGAACCCTGAAATTCCACTTATATCGTACCCAGGATGTCTATACCACAATCGTTGAGAACCAAATAAATACCCCCCAGTAGAACCACTTTGGGTCAAATTTTCTTGTTTAATAAGACCGGTTTGGTGCCACAAGCCAATACCAATAGTACCTGGTTTTTTATCTTTGCCTAAAAGCCAAGCGCTCCCTGTTTCGCCCACTTGAAAGTAATTACCATTAAAGTTTGGGCCCGATAATCCTGTTTGCTTTCCACTTGCTAAACTCCCATCGTAAAGACCATAAGATACATACCATGATTTAATTGGGGTATAGGTTGCGGTAAGACCATAAGCCGTATTGGTATACCCTGGCATAAGACCATCTACCGCGGGGCTAATAAATATTGGCGTATAAATCAAACTTGTGACAGCAGGAATATTAGGATCACTTTTACTGAGCTGGACAGGTTTAACCACATTGTTAAAATCTAAGGTGGTTATGGTTTTACCTAGTCTAAGAAAGAATGTATCATCAAATAAGGCTTGCCTATACCAAAGCGCATAAAGCTCTGAGCGGTTATAAGGCGATACGTCGGGTAAGGAGTTGTACCCTTGTATCACACCCGCAGGGCCATTTGTATTTTGCGCGTTTTGTTGCAAGAACTGTGCACTAAAAAGCCCTCCTTTCCACCCATTGAAACGCTCCATATCAATAGTTAAATCCAGAAGCCCTACACTATTTGAAGTATTATCTTTTGCATTGGGTATTCCACCGGTAAATAGACTATTAGTATCCCCCATCCAAGCGCCTTGGACCGAGATACCATGGTTATCCTGAATCCCAAATTTCTTTTCAAGGTATTGTTGGACGATTCCTGAACCGGTTCCAACATTAACTGCAGCAGGGTTTGAACTAATACTTGAAGTCTCTTGCCGTTCTATACTCGACGAATTGGTTGGTTTTTCGGCATTTGCATAAAGGCCTCCCATATAAAGTAAATAGAACAACAAACTTAAAATACGACAATAATTCATAATAGTTCAAGTGATTAATCTCTAAGATACTGTATCACAATAAATTTTAGACTCAACTTACTTGAATTTTTATGAAATCCATATTAAACCTATTAAGTGACTTTGATACGCTCTATTGCAAAGTTCCCTCATTAGCCATTCTTAAGGACTAGAAATGCTAAAAAAAATCCAAACCTTCTCTTTACTAATTGCAACCGTATTTTTTTCTACTGCCTGGTCTGAAACATACAAAATCCCTGCAACAAAAGACACTGTGACTCTCGGCCTTTTTACCCTGGATAAAACACCGGTAATCAAAGTACACTCTGGAGATTCTGTATCTATGGAAACCTGGAACAGTTGCTTACATGAAATGGTCTTCAATAAAACAACACCTGCTGAAGTTGCAAAGTTCTATACAAAATATAACATTCAAAAAAGACGCGGTATGCATAGCTTAACTGGCCCGGTCTATATTGAAGAAGCCGAGCCAGGGGATGTACTTGAGATTCGGGTGCTAGATATCAAATTAAATGACTTTGGATATAATTTTTTAAGTCCTACACAAGGTATTTTATCTGAGTTTACCAAACCAAGAATCATGTACTTTAAATATGATAAAGAAAAAAACACTACTGAATTTACCAAGGGCATATGCTTACATCTAAAACCATTTCCAGGAGTTATCGCGGTAGCACCACCTAAGGATTGGCCAGATGGATGGCCTGTGAATTTAGAAAGCCATATGGGCCAACCCGTCCCTGGACAATTCAACTCTGTCCCCCCCGGTCCTTTTGGAGGAAACCTAGATCAACCCAGCTTGCAAGCAGGTTCCATTCTCTATTTGCCCGTTTTTCACAAAGGTGCTTTAGTCTGGACTGGTGATTCACATGCCATGCAAAGTAATGGCGAAATTGACGTCACAGCACTCGAGACCTCCTATGAAGGAATCACTCTGCAATTTTTTGTAAGAAAAGATCTAAAAGCCGAAGGAGTATTTGATAAAACCAAACGTAATGGAAATAGTCTATTCACCTGGCCTATAGTCGAAAATTCTGAAGAATGGATAGTAATGGGTTTACATGAAAACCTGTTTGAAGCCATGCAACTTGCCTCTAAGAATGCGATTGACTTTTTAGTACGTACCCAAGGGTTATCTCCACAAGAAAGTTACCAATTTTTAAGTATGGTGGGTGACTTTTACATTCCTGAAGCAGTCAATGTTATTAAAAATGTAGCCGTTCACATTCCTAAAAAAACCTTCAAAAACCGTGGAAGAGCAATTACGCTTAGCTCAGAAGGTAAGTTCCCTCTAGCAACACCAAAAATCAATGAAAATGCAACCTGTGTGCCTCAAGAAGGCAAAATTATTGAATAACCATTAGGTGAAATAATGAAAAAGATCTTAGTTTATTTATGCTTATTCTTCATGGCTTCAGTCGCCTTAGCTGACAAAATTGTGCTTGATAATAAAACGAACTACCCTGAGAAAGATAATCCAGGAAAAATTGCGGTACAATGGGTAGCTTCCGCTGAGGCTACTCAAGAAGCCAATAAAACCATCATTAATGGTTCACCATTAGACCCAGGCTCTTTAATAATACTCTCTCAAAAAGGACAAATCCCACTCACGCCACCTAATCATGCCCATTACTTTAGATTAGTGGTATGGTCAACGGCTAAGCGGGAACCAGACTTACTCACAAACTGGGTAGATATTATTCCTAATAAAACCTATATTGTGAACCAAGACCAACTTGTACCGGCAATACTCATGTCTGGAGCAGGCTGTTAATCCATCTACTGGTACAATACAAGAATAACTCGTATTAACGAGCGTAATACGAGTTATTCTGTGAATTTACAGTAAAAAGCAAGTCGCTTTTCATCAATTCAACGCTTAATTACTTCCTCTATACAGTTCGATCCCAGCTTTTGGATGATCTCCTACTATAATCATATTATCTCGCTGCAAAAGGAATATAAAAATGGGTAACTTTTTTCAACCTTCAAAAAAATCCATACAAAACAAATCGAACTTACTACCTGAAAAAATTTCTACCTTAAAAAGCGAATTAAAAATCATTTCCCTTAAACTGAATCAACTACCTCATATAGACGAACTTTTAGTAATGGGCTTTAATGCAGACGTTCATGAGCATACTCTTAAACAAGACCTCTTTTCTGCTACTACGGAGCAAAAACAACAAAAGAAACAAAAAAATAAAAAAGCTTATAGGGAATTACCTGTCGTACGAGAAGCATGTGAGAAACTCTTTTATGATATTGAACCCGCATTCCAATCCTTATTAAAACTTGTGGTAAATAAAACCGAATTAAAAGAAGCATCTACTGTCAGAAAAGCAAAGATACGAACTGGAAATTTAAAACAAGAAATCGAGAGGAATGCTCCCGATGAAAAACTATTTAAAATTAGTCAAGACATTGAAATGGCATATAAAAAAATTAGCGAAATTTCATTATTCTTTATCTCACGAGATACAACTAGAGCTATAAATAGAGGGGATTATAATAGTGCATTTCAAGATTCTTTCGATCAAATTCTGCAGTCGAGTAAACCAGAAATTAATAATGTATCGGTACATAAAATAATGCATAAACTTATTGAGTTAAGACAGGAAATAATTAACCATTATTTTGTTTCATATTATAAATCACTGCGCCCTGATCTGCTTGAAAGCGCTTATACTGATTCTGATGCTGAAAATTTTAGAAACCTTTGAGGTAGCCATCCAAAGGCAGAGGCTATGTGGAGAGCAAACAAAGGAATATGATTAAATATTTTCTAATTATTGTAAAAATCACCCACCACAACATATAATTAACACACATTGTTTTTATTTTGGAAAGCCAATGCAATACCCGTCTTCCTTTTACTTCAACAGCAAACAACCAGGGCTATCGCACACGAATCAACCATCGGGGATATTAGACGTTAGCCGCTTAATTCAAAATAAAAAACCATTTAAAAACACTACGCTTATCAGTGTGCAAAAGCCAAAAACCCTGATCCTGAGTGATTGGACTGCTGAATACTGGTCTAATGAAAAGATGGTTAAGGCACAAAAAATACTGGCTCGATTAATTGATGATGGGTTTCCTCTTTATCTATGGCAAAATATATTGGAGCCGTTTGCGTTCAACGTGTTAAAAAGGATGGATGATTCATGGCATGATGACTTGCCAGATGATAGATCGCAGCAAGGAGAACTCTATAAATTGACAAAGGACGAATTATTCTCTCTTTTTCCTCTAAGATTAGAATTGCTCACCCCAGTCCCCAGCAATAAAATAAAACAAATTGCTGTTGCTCAATGCCAATTATCACCGGATAAAATTTTTATTTTAGATAATTATTGGATGGATGTTCTGTTTAATGATGGACTATCCTCTCATCCGCACCAATTATACTTGAGCGAACTGTATGAACAAAGTGATAAATTGCCCCAGGCCTTAAATATTGCCATTCATGAATCCACACCGCCTCTTGAATACATTATTTATGATGAATTTCCCCCTGACTACCCTGAACCTTTGTCAAATCTAACAACGTTTTTGTTACAAATCAAAAGCATTGAACGCTATAAAAAACTTACATTAAATAAAGAATTAGCTGATGAATTACTTTCAAAAGAATCGATTACAGCCAATAATATAACGTTTAACCTCGAGCACCTCTCTAACATTCAATCCCTCAGCATTTATGAAGAAATAGGGATTAACACCTTGCAAAGGCTGCTGGCTAAAATACATAATCTGACAGTACTCAAGTTGATATTACCTCAGGACTTATCAAAAGAAACCATTCTAGAACTCGAAGGGATTGAGCATCTGTTTCTCCAAAGCGGTACATTCAGCATGAATCTCCTTGCTAAAGCAAAGCACCTTAAAATGCTCCATATATTAGACAGTACTGTTCTACCGCAGGATTTTAAAGGCAATTTAAATTTCGAAATGCTGAAACAATTACATATCTCGGACTCCGCTATTAGCGCTGCTGATTTGCAACAAATTATAAGCCCGCACCTGATACAGCTCTCGTTAAATAACTGTCGCCTTCCAGCTAATGCCCTAGAACAACTTAATTTGCAAAATTTGCTAAAACTTGAGCTTCGTAGCGGTGGGCTCAATACGATCAGCGCTGCCGCTCTTGAAAATTTATTGCATAAAAATCCCAAACTTCAAGTCTTTTGGTTATTTGACTCAACAATAACCGATAATTTCAGCCAAAATATTAATTTGAAGCATCTTAAGGACCTGACGCTTAGTGGCTGCAATACCAGCCGCCATAATATACAAAATATACTGAGTGGAACAGAAAAACTAAAATACCTCCGATTAGCTCACAGCATTGATTTACCTGATAATTTTATAGAAACACTTCACCTACACCACCTTATTCATCTTGATGTCGAGGGATGCAATATTAATGCAAGACAACTGCAAGCCTGGCTAAAGACAGCGCCCAATCTAAAAAAACTGTGCATTGCCGACTGTAATGAAACCCTGCATATCGATAG
The DNA here is from genome assembly GCF_000162755.2 of Legionella drancourtii LLAP12. GTDB lineage: Bacteria > Pseudomonadota > Gammaproteobacteria > Legionellales > Legionellaceae > Legionella > Legionella drancourtii. Next base: position 72,895 of record NZ_JH413822.1, on the reverse strand, counting down.
TGATCTCAAGAAATTAATGCAAGGAATCGTACTTGAACTAGGAGACATCGATGAATATGACGACTGGCTCACCGATCAACAGCAGCATGACGACAGTCCAACGGAGCAAATTGAAGAACACTCATTTGATGCCTGCATGCCAATGGATGCCGATACCCATTATTCAGCCAATAACGAACTAGCGGTAAACCGGGTATTTTACCCTTTAGGGCAACAGCCAATACCCGAAATACGCAACTATCGCGTGCAGGCATTTAACAAGGTAGGCATCACACCGTCGCCTTGTAGTTTAGATGAGGCGTTTCTACTGAAAAATGACGAGAGCACGCTCTCTGATTGCCCCAAACCCATACTGGTCGATGAGCTCCAGGAACTAGGAGAACAACGTGCACGTACGAAAACAGGATGCACTTATTACCTGGGCAAACAGACCTTAAGGTTAACCCGCGAATGGCAAGCCCTCACGTCTTTATCGCCTCAGGAAACGCTCACTCATTTTTCGGTTGATTCAGGCTCGGAAAATATTGAGTTTTCCTGGTCAGCTCGCGACAACCTGTATTATGTTCGCAGTACCATTCCAGGTTTACGCAAGATAAGTTTTCTCTTGGAAGTAGCCCGCACAACAAGAACAGCCCCCCTACCGCAGCGCATTCATGACCTCATCAAGTATTGTTCTGAATTTGGTTCTGGTGCATTAGCAATAAACCAAGAGGCCGCAACAGGGATAGACTACTTAAACAGCCTCATCACCCAAAAAAAAGGCGCCTGCAGGCACCGAGCTTTGGTTTTTAAAGTATTGATGGAAAAATACTACCCTGAAATTCCTGTCCGCATCATCACCAACCAATGTCATGCCTTTGTAGAGATTAATCTGCATCATCAATGGGTAGCCTATGATTTGGGGGGATATCCCGTCCAACTCAGCGTTAACGAATCCTGGACACCTGCTGAATCCATTCCATCCATGCCGTACGAAAAGCAGCTCCAAACCTGGAAAAAGCACGCCCCGTATCTTGAGACTATTTTAGGTTTTTGCCAGCACTTAACCCAGCCAGGCGAGGCCAAGAAACGACTCATTGAACTGACAAGCAGTGATGAGGTACACCACGCACATTTGCAGCTCCAATCCTGGTGTAAAAAAATCGCTCGCCCCTTCTTTTACATCAATGCACCCGATGATTTAATGTGCAGTGCGCCTTTTTTAAAACGCGAAGGCAATCGAGGCATTTTAATGCCCGGACCCGGTGGACCTTTATATGATTTTTTGCAACAAAATAAAGATAAGAGTAACCCGGCCGTACTGATAATCAATTACGATAATTTTGAAGCAGACGACCTGGTGCGCTTTAATAGCTTATTGGATAAGGAACGTCTGGCCGACGGCGTCCCTATTCCGCCAGATACCCTCATTATCGGCCTTATTAATTCTAAAAAACCAGACTGTTATCAAGGGGCTGATTTTTACTCGCGGTTTAATCTTATCGAACAATGCCCCGATGGACTCTCTTTATCCGAAGGCTTAGCACCACTTCCACTTAGTGAGAAAACACCCGAACTCAAGACCGTATCCATTAATTTATACAATGCCCCCGATTGGGAAGAACGCTTGCTTGGACGCTGGATTATTCAGAACGACGCGCTTTATTTTATTGAGGGCGCGCTGCAAAAAGCCTTTCATAGTGCCCCGCCAGTTGAACCCCAAGAAATGCCTTTATATACCGTTGATGAGTTGCAACGCGCTTTAGGATGGAATTTTCCCCTGGAATTAAAAAATGCGCCCTGGGAGGATAAAAAATTTGTGCAGTTTTGGCAACAAGCCTGTCTTCTTGGCAAAATTGAACAAGCAGGGCGGGTAATCCATCTCCCTGACTCCTTGCAACTCCTACACAGTAGCGGTTATGACTGGGAACAATTAACCACTCAGGTTACTTGGCAGGCTGGTCTAACGTTAAATGAACCAGCTTATGTGTTAAATGCTCAGTGCCTCAATGACTATTTCACGCGCTACTGCTGCAACAATGAAACCCAAATGCTCAATACCCTGGAGGGGCTCATTCAAGCCTATACCCAGGAGCATTTGCAGGTTAATCTGACCGGGGCTTTAAGTGACGACAAGTGGGCTCTGTTTTTATCAGCCTGCCAAGAGCACGCCGTACAGTTAACGGTGCATTGCGCACCCGGCATCCCTCTTCCAGCGGTATTGGGTGTTGATTTAGCGCAAGCCCCCAGGGCGTTAAGTGAGTGGACCGGAACCACCTTAGCGCACACCACGATACTGGTCAGTACGGATTGTGATACCACCGCCCAGCAGTTGACGTCACAGGATAAAGAGTGGCAAGTTATCGAGAGTTCAGAATGTGAAGGCGATGACTTATTAATCCACATCAAAGCCCAGGTGGATGCTCTGAGCGGCGCAATGCGCTTCGAACAAAAGCATCATGCCCTTCTGCTGGCTCTAGAGCAGGGAAATAAAGTGATGCTAAAAGGTCGTTTCTCAAGCGAACTGGTCGATTCCCTGGCTCCTTTTTTATTGGCAAGACGGCGCAATCAAAATTCCCAAGGGCAATTGGTTTTACTCAGTGAAAATGACCCTTTTCATTACTTACCCGCTCAAAAGCACGAAGTCAGCCGCCAGGAAAAACAGGACTGTTTACAACGTCACTTTTCAGCAGATGAAGTGCAAATGCTGGATGAATCACTGATTAATCAAGAGCCGCTTAGCCTTCTTCATGCGCGCTTAAGTTACCAACGAGCAACCCAAACAAAGGATGCCTGGCAAGGATTACAAGGTTTGTCTTCAGGGGTGGTTCTTCAGGAATTTAATGCACAAAACAGCGCCCAAATCGCCGATGAATTTGAGCAACAACGTCTTGACGCGGTGAACCGAATGTTAACCCATGCGCCCTATGTGTTCCTCACGGGCCTGACTGCCGTTGGCAAATCTACTTTTGTTGAAAAAAATTTTAATACAGAACAGGATGTCCTGTACATTGGTGAGGCGCTCCTGTCGGACTGGGCAAAAGATGCCTCCAGTAAACGCAAAATTCTGTTCATTGATGAGGCTAATTTAAGTGAGCGCGAATGGAGTGAGTTTGAAGGGTTATTTAATAACCCGCCAGGCATCCTCATTGAAGGGCATTATTATCCGCTAACGTCCGCACATAAAGTCTTATTTGCGGGAAATCCCGTCAGTTATGGCGATGAACGCCGGCTTGCCCCCTTTTTTTCACGCCATGGGAATGCGCTTGTTTTTGAATCCATGCCCCAGGAATTTATTTATGAACGGATTTTAAAACCTATCTTTATGCAGAGTAAGCACGAAGCAGAGGTGCTAAACCTATGCGCCCCTTTGCTCAACATTTATAAATTTTTAGGTGAATGTTCCACCGATAAGATTCTAATCTCTCCGCGTGAATTACAAATGATGGCCCTACTCGTCTTATCCTACCAGCAACAACACCCAGAGCACGAGGATATTCTGGCGGCTCAACATTATGCATGGTACCTGGCTTCGACTTTAGTCCCAGAGCAACATCGAGAGGAATTGGACAAACAATTTAAGCCTAAATCAGAATTGGTACGGCAAGAAAACCTCGTAGTCGCTCCGCAATTTTTGGTGACACCTTCGCGGCAACAAATCAGTCATCATTTAAATGATGTTCTAGCCTTACGCCAATTTAGATGCACTATGGCATTAAATGAGGCGCAGCGCTATGGGGGATTGGGCGGGATTGTCCTTGAGGGTGAGCCCGGGATTGGTAAAAGTGAATTGGTTCTCAGTACCCTCATTGCCCAGGGCTACCAAGAAGTACATCACGCGCAGAATTTACCTGAAAAACCCTTTTACCGCATACCAGTGAGTATGCAAATGGAAGACAAAAAAAACCTCTTGCTCAAAGCCTTTCATCAAGGGGCGGTGGTGATTATTGATGAAATCAACAGTTCACCCATGATGGAACGCCTACTGAACGATCTCTTGATGGGCAAAACTCCTGAGGGCAAGCGTCCTGAGCGCCCCGGGTTTTTGATTATTGGCACTCAAAACCCAGTTACCATGAATGGGCGACGCGCCCCAAGTACGGCGCTTGCTCGGCGCTTAATGACCGTCACGCTCCCCGCCTATACTCGCGATGAAATGGAAACCATCCTGATTAATAAAGGACTTCATCAGGAGAAAACCTCATTAATGGTTGCCGCGTATGCGCATAATGTCGCGAAAGCGCAGAAAAAAAACCTTACCCCCCAACCTACGTTTAGGGATTTGCTCCAACTTGCAGAACTAGAGATTAAAAAGGAACACACCTTAACCCCTGTTGATGAAGAAATGAGTGAGGTAGACCAAGGAAATCTCTTGAAGCGAAAAGGTTTTTTTGCCCAACCAACGCAGAAAAAAGTTAAAGCGGAGCGTGAATCAGCACTACAAAATCGTAAGTAAATTTACGCACTAAATTTTTTAACCACCGATTTTTTGTGTCGCTCATGAAATACGTAATACAAACCGGGCAACACTAAGAGGGTTAAAAAAGTTGATGAAATAATGCCACCAATCACGACAGTCGCCAAGGGTCGTTGCACCTCAGAGCCAGTGCCTGTAGCTAATGCCATGGGTACAAAACCCAACGAGGCAACTAAAGCCGTCATGAGCACTGGACGAAGCCTCGCCAGTGCCCCTTGTAATACCGCATCCTTTAAATACATTTTTTTCTGCTCATACAGTTTATTGATAAAAGTAATCATGACAAGACCATTGAGTACAGCCACCCCTGACAAGGCAATAAAGCCAACACCGGCTGAAATGGATAAAGGAATAGCTCTTATCCATAACGCCAATACCCCACCAGTTAATGCTAACGGAATGCCGCTAAAGACTAAGAGCGCATCTCGTACTCGACCAAAACTCATAAACAGCAATAAGAAAATCCCAAGCAACGTAATAGGAACAACGATTTGTAATCGTTGTGAGCCTGATTGTAACTGTTCAAATTGCCCACCCCAGGTAACCCAATAACCACTGGGAATTTTAATATTCTGCTCAATCCCTTGTTTGGCCTCATTCACAAACGAGCTTAAGTCTCGGTTGCGTACGTTAGCACTAACCACGACCCGCCGCTTACCACTTTCACGACTGATTTGATTCGGACTTTCACTGTGCACCATTTTGGCTACTTCACTCAACGGAATAAAATGACGTTCACCGTCTTTAGCCGGTGGTAAAGGAATAAAAATTTGCCGCAATACATTAGGGTCAGAGCGTAAGTATTCAGGCAGACGAACCACTAAATCAAAACGCTTGTCCCCTTCAAAGAGTTCCCCTCCCTTTTTGCCACCTATAGCAATTACAATAGCATCTTGGACGGTACTAATTTGTAATCCATAGCGCGCCAAAGCATCGCGATTAATTTCAACAGTTAGCAGCGGTAAACCGCTGACTTGCTCTACTTTCACATCAGCAGCACCGGGCACTTTTTTTAATTGCGTACTAATGGCCTCTGCAATTTTTAACAGTGTATTCATGTCATCACCAAATATTTTTACTGCGACATCACTGCGTACTCCGGAAATTAATTCATTAAATCGCATTTGAATAGGTTGGGTGAATTCATAATTATTTCCCGGAATTTGCTTTAATGCCTGTTCAATTTCCTGGACTAATTCTTGTTTGCTTTTTTTAGGATTAGGCCAATCCTTTCGAAGCTTTAACATAATAAAGGTATCCGCGACATTAGGGGGCATGGGATCTGTTGCTACTTCTGAAGTTCCCAGTTTCGCAAAGACCTGCTTTACCTCAGGGAATTGACTTATCCGCTTCTCAACTAAATGCTGCATGGTAATGGCTTGTGTTAAACTTGTTCCCGGGATACGCATGGCATGCATGGCAATATCACCTTCATCAAGACTTGGAATAAATTCTCCACCCAGACGAAACACAAGCCAACAGACTGATAGCCACCAAAACAGCCGAGGCTCCTATAACCAAACGTCGGGCATGGAAACAACGCCGCAAGACTTTGGCGTACCCCAACGCGAGGTAGTGTACCAACCAATTTTCTTTTTCCTGTATGCGTCCGCATAAACAAATCGCTATGGCTGCTGGAACAAAAGTCAGGGCAAAGAACATGGAAGAGAGCAGCGCTATAATTACCGTCTCAGCCATTGGTAAAAACATTTTCCCTTCAACTCCCGTGAGCGTCAAAATCGGTAAATAAACAACGGTGATAATAAAGACACCAAAAATACTAGGCCGAATCACTTCGGTAGTCGCATTGGTAATGACGTTCAAGCGCTCGTCTAAATTTAAAACACGATGCAGTGTATGCTGTTGTTCCCCCAAATGCTTAATGCAGTTTTCAACAATAATCACCGCACCATCCACAATTAAACCAAAATCAAGTGCGCCTAAACTCATTAAATTGGCACTGATTTTATTGGATACCATCCCGGTAATGGTAAGTAGCATCGACAAAGGAATCACCATCGCAGTAATCAAGGCTGCGCGAATATTTCCTAAAAAAAGAAATAGAATAACGCAAACGAATAATGCGCCTTCCAATAGATTTTTCTTAACCGTATTAATAGTAGCGTTCACCAGCAAAGTCCGATTATAGACGGTGACTGCTTCAATGCCTTCTGGCAGTGATTTATTAATTTCTTTCATCTTGGCGGCCACTCGCTCAGACACGGTGCGACTATTTTCCCCCATAAGCATGAAGACAGTACCTAAGACAACTTCTTTGCTGTTTTCTGTAGCAGCGCCGGTGCGTAACTCTTTGCCCAAATCTACTTCCGCTACATCACGAATTCGGATCGGCGTTCCTTCAAAACTGGCAATGACAATATTTTCAATATCGGCAATGTTTTGCACCTGCCCCGGTACGCGAATTAAATTTTGCTCGCCATTAGTTTCAATATAACCCGCACCGACATTCGCATTATTGCGCTCTAATGCCGCGACGATATCGTTTAAACTTAAACGATATCGAACAAGTTTCATGGGATCTGGAGTTATATGAAATTGCTTTTCATAACCGCCAATAGTATTTACTTCGGCAACCCCCTCGACATTACGCAATTGTGGTTTAATGATCCAATCTTGTATGGTACGCAGTTCCGTGGGATTATAACGCGGACTCCTTGCCCCATTGACTTTATTTGTCACCGTATACATAAAAATCTCACCAAGCCCAGTCGAGATGGGGCCGAGGGTGGTTTCTACTCCCGGAGGTAATTTATCTTTGACCTCTTGCAAGCGTTCATTAATTAATTGTCGTGCAAAATAAATGTTGGTACCCTCTTTAAATGCGACCGTGACTTGTGATAACCCATAGCGCGATAAAGAACGGGTATAATCCAAGTTCGGAAGTCCGCTCATAGCCAATTCAATAGGAAAGGTAACTCGTTGCTCTACCTCAAAAGGAGAATAACCTGAAGCTTGTGTATTGATTTGCACTTGTACATTGGTGATATCAGGAATCGCATCAATGGGCAAACGTTGAAAATTATACACACCATAAACAACAATAGCTGCCATAAATAATAAGACAAACCAACGATGTTTTAGGGAAAAATGAATTATTTTCTCAAGCATCATGCATCCTTAGTGCTCGTGGCTTGCGCCATCTTTGCCTAATTCAGCTTTCATAAAAAAGCTGTTTTTACTAACATAGCGCTGACCAGGATCAATGCCTGATAACACCTCTACCCACTGGTCATCTCTTTGTCCTAAAATAACCGGAGTTAGCTCAAAATAATCCCCTTGTTGAACAAATACTACGTCTTTTTCATCCATGTGCTGGATGGCGGACAAAAGTACAGCAACCGGAACTGTTTTTTCTTGAATGGTGATCGCCCCGGTCACATACATACCAGGCAGCCACACACGCGGTTCATTAGAAAGCACTGCTCGCGCTAACGTCGTTTGACTGTCTTCAATACCTAAGGGCGCAATGTAGGAAATAGTGCTGGTGGACTTCGGCATTCCATCATCTCCAGTTACAGTCACTTCCATACCTTGCTTTACCAAAGGCACTTCTTTACGATACAAGGTAAAATCAGCCCACACATTAGCTAAATTAGCCACTTCATAAATAGGTTTGGTGTTTTGTGTCAACTCCCCATTGGTCGCATTTTTTTGCACGATGGTCCCACTCATAGGCGCATTAATCGTATAATTTTGTAAACTTTCGTTACTCTCAATCGTGACTAATACTTCCCCTTTGGTGACTTCCTCACCCAGATTTTTAGTTATCGATTTTATAATTCCTGAGTAACGTGCATATATAGGGGTTAAGGTATCCCGATTGGGAGCAATTTTGCCTACGACCTTTAATTGGGTTTTAATTGTTTGGCCTTGAGCTATAGCCGTTTGAATGTCCGCAGCCTCAAGAATAGCGGGCACCATTTTAACCCGTCCTTCATAGGTCGCATAATGCCAAGTATATCTTCTATCTTGTAATTCCAACTTAATGCGCACATCAAAAGAATGAGGCTCATTAATCACTTCTTTGCTTTGTAAAAAATTTCCGGCAGGAATAAAGAAAATTGACTCTCGTTTATCGCCAAATCGCGTTAATTGAACAGTTAACTGGGCTTTCTCGGGCGCGATGGATTGGCCATTCTGATACACATAAGCACGATAATGTGGCGGCATGCCACGTTCAAAAATGAAAAGCTCAAGAGCTATATCACCGTCTGTAAATAAACGTCCGCCGTGTGGTCCTTTCTTCATATTTTCTTGATGAGTGTTTGCTTGTGCGCCAAGTGATGCATCATCAGCCCATAAAGAAAAAGAAGTTATCCCTAATAAAAAAATTAACAGGTGTACACTATAAATAAGTGGCTTTGAAAAGATCATGGACTCTCCTTAGTAGGATTTAACCCTAAAAGCCCGGTAAGTTGAATTAAGGCTTTATGATAATCCGCATGCGCCTTTTGGTAATGACGTTCTTCTTCATACAGCGAATTAAGTGCTATTGATAATTCAATGTAAGTGTAACGTCCCATTTGATAACCGTCCTGCGCCAACTTTATTGATTTACGTGCTAAAGGCAGTAATGACTTCGTTACTTGATTGACTTCATAGTGACTTTGTTCGGCTTGTAAAAAAACAGCGTAGATATTTTGACGCACATCAAGACGTGCGCCTTGAAGTTCATGAGCCGTTTGCGTGTATTGGGCTTCAGCAGTCATGATTTTTCCTTGCTTTCTATTGTAGACAGGCACTTCTGCAAAGACAGATGCCACTGCGGCATTGCTGCCGTCATCAGAAAAATGGCGGCCTCCCAATTGTATATTTAAATCCGGCCACACAGACTTTTTCACCGCAGTAATAGTCGCGCGTTTTGCTTGTAATTGTTGTTGCAATTGCACTAACTGGGGACTTTGCGGTAATTTTTTAAGTAATTGCGACCAGTTTAATGAAACACTTGGCAACCCTTTATCCACTAAGGACTTATCGACTCTTAAGCCATCCCCTAATAAGCGAGCTAATTTTGCGCGCTGCAACAAGGCATCACGAGCGGCTTTATTTTCTTGAATACGCGCCTCACCTAATCGTACCTGGGCCAATCGTAAATCCAATTCGGAACCAGCACCGGCCTTCATGCGGCGTTCGATTGCATTTACAATATTTTGATTGAGCCCCGTGAATTTTTTGCTGACTTGATGCCATTGGCAGGCATAGAAGGCATCGACATAAGCCACACCAACTGCCACATACAATACCGCTTTTTGTACTTTAATTTGAGCAAGAGAGGCTAAATAATCCGCATACGTTGCTTTTTTCAAATACTGTAGTCGATGCCCCAAAGGAATAGGTTGGGTAACCGAAGCAGTTGTTTCTGCGGCTTCATAACTGGAATAGCTACCTGAACCACCAAAATTTTCTGCGGTCAAAGTCAATTGAGGATTGGGATAAAGACCGCTTTGAATAAAATAACCACGAATAGCTTGCGCTTTATCCATTTCAGCGTGTAATTCAGGGTTATTCTGATAAGCCATGCTTAATGCTTGTTTAAAAGTAATAGAGGAAGCGGCAATCACTTCGTTAAAAGTGAAATGTAACAATATGATAATTACTAGACTTATATAACGCATCCCTTACCTTTAAATGTCTATATTCAATACTCCTCCTTAAGTCTAACTTGATTTGATTACGCTTTATACCTTCTTTGCAAGATTTAATAGCATACAGTTAGAATTCAATAAAGGAGATATCCATTAACACGAGATATCGATGCCTGAGGTAGGCGCTTTAAACATCAACCATCTCAATCATACCACGACAGAACATGACATAGATCAATGTTACAGTCCTTGAGTTCTAGTTATCATGACTTATTGATAGATACAAAGGAAATCAATGAAAAATTATGATGTTATAATTGTAGGAGGTGGGCCTGTAGGACTTTGTTTTGCCGCATCTGTTGCCAAACTAGGTTTGCAAGTTGTTGTGATTGAACAGCAAAGTCAGGAACGCCTTGCGTTACCTACACGCGATGGAAGAGATATTGCAATTACACATTTGTCTAAAAAAATACTCACTGAACTAGGGGTTTGGCAGCATATTCCAATCGATATGGTCTCAGAAATTAAACAGGCAAAAGTCTTAAATGGCTCATCTTCATATGCATTAGATTTTCATGCCAAAGATGCGGAACAAGAGAATCTCGCCTATATTGTTTCAAATCATCTAATTCGAAAAGCAGCATTTCAAAATACAACAAAATACAGCAATATTTCATTGATCAACAATGTAACCGCTATTGATGCCTACTCAACGGATAAATCAGCATTTTTAACATTATCCAATGGCGAAAAAATAACCGGTCAATTGTTGGTAGCAGCAGACAGTCGTTTTTCGACTATCCGTGAGAAAATGGGCATATCATCGGCAATGACTAATTTCGAAAAGCACATTATCGTTTGCCAAATGGAAAGTGAAATAAATCATAACAATATTGCACATGAATGCTTCCATTATGGGTATACACTGGCAATATTGCCTTTGTGCAATAACAAGTGCTCCGTTGTTTTGACTATTTCACCACATAAGGCGCGCCTTTTTATGAACATGGATGCTGCTAAGTTTCATACTGAAATTGAAAAACTCAGCTTCTTTAAATATGGTAAAATGAGATTGGTTGGAGCGCGGTATTGCTACCCTCTTATCAGTGTGTATGCAAATCAATTTGTTGGTAAATGCTTTGCTTTAGTAGGGGATGCAGCTGTAGGTATGCACCCAGTAACAGCGCATGGGTTTAATTTTGGCGTTCAAGGGCAATGTAATTTATCCAACAAAATTAAAATAGCCTTAAAATCGAATTCCTTTATTGGCTTACAAGCGACCCTGGCTCGTTATGAACGTGAACATCGACAATTAACCAAACTGGTTTACATAACGACGAATAGCATTGCAACGTTATTTACAAATGACTCGCCAATCATACGCGTTGTACGCAATGTTTTTTTAAAATTGGCGAATAATGCTTTTCCCCTAAAAAGGTTGATTTTGTCCAAATTAACCGAGTCTGACCACTAATTGAGTAGCTCCTAACGTTCAATCCAATCAACTGCCAAAACCCAGCGGATTTGTTTGTTTAAATTATCTGTCTTGATGACTAATCTATCGGGCTGTTAACGAGGACTGAAAGCAAACCCATTTTTATTAATCAAAAAATGGGTATAAAGTTTCGCTTCCTCGGTTCCAAATTGAGGCCAGCAATCATAAACCTAAGTGGCTTTTGGAGGTAATGACATCAGAGGCGATTCAATCTTTCCTCTTGTTTGTAAACCAAAAACCATTCCTCGAGCGTCAACTAGATGCGGTTGCCCTGATACCTACTCTCTGTAACCCGTAGCTAACCGCTTACTATCATAAAGTATGCGAACTCGCTAAAGTGCTGGTATAAGCATTCTCAATAACTTCCTTTAATTGCTCGCGCATTGCTACAACCAAATCGTAACGACTAGAGTTGGAGTCTTTTTTGGCCTCAAGCCACTCATCCAGCGAACTCATTAACTTACGATCAGCATTCTCAGAACGTGGCTTTATTTTGGCATGCTCTGCAAATGCCTGATCTAGTTTTCGAGTTTGAGCCGTTTTAAACCAAGAAGCCCCCTGGCTTGCAACAGTCCAATGCTTGACGAAATAATTCGTCTCTTGAGGTTTAAAAAAGCGAAGGTTATTAGTGTGAGCAGGAGAAACAGACCCTTGTGTGAGTGATTGACTCTGCTGTTCCAATGTCTCTTCTTTCGATGATTGCACAAGTGTTGTGGTTGTTGTTGTTGTACTTGAGACCACTGTAGGGACTGCAACGCCGTGAGCAGCAAGTGGCACTGGTGCATGCATGCCAAGCAATGATGGCGGTGTTGCCGTAGCAAGCGAGGCTTTCCATAACATACAGCCCCCATAGCCTAAGGCAGCACCCGCTCCACCGACAGTAATCAGATTGGCCGACATGCGTACTGGGTGATTGTAAAAAGTCATGCCTAAATTAATTAATCCTTGCTTGGTGAAGAACGTACGATGAAAATCGGTGGCCGTATCAATAGGATGGCGAATGATTTTGTAAGGAGCGGTAACAAACCCTACAACACCATCCTTAACTCCATTGTATGCTTCGTAATGAAGGTTATAAGGCGAATAAAAATAAGGCGCTTTTTGGTAACAGAACAAAAGCAAGGCTTGCATGCGTAGTACTTCCTGGACATGCGGCTCTAACTTAGGCGTTTGTGCAAACCCGTACTTTTTTTGCCACGGCTGTTTTTTCCATAAAACTGCAATGTCATTTAAGGCATTGCTGCCCTCATTACTTTTTTCACCTAGCTTCACCGTCGTATGTTGACTACGGTAGTAACAGGATAGGCGCTCCACATGCGGGGCCCAAGCGTATATTTCAGGGTCAAAACTATGTTGAACGTCAGAAGAAGAGAGGGCTTGTATGATATCAGCAAATCCTTCGGCATTATCATTAAGTTCACTTCTCATTACATCAAAAAGTTCGGCACCACCGTGAGCATCCAATTGTTTTACTAGTTTATTAATGATGTCTTGGATAGGTATTTCGCCATATGCTTTTCTAATCTCTTGATAGGATTGACTGCCCACTCCTAGCGTAGGAGGTGTTTTTTGCTTGAAGCCCCATTGTGGATAACGCATGACATAACCGATGCAGTGTGACAACGTTTCTAAGTTGATGTCCGCATGAAGCGAACCAAGAACCTCGTTTAATTCTTTATGAGCAAACACCGTGCCCTTAATAATAGACGAGGGCTTATCTGCTAAAAAGTGATACACCGTTGTGCGTAGGGTCTCGTTACCTAAAGGTAAATGAGCTTGTGCGTTGGTGGTTAAACTGCGTGAGCGCAGGTATGCGCCTTGACTATTAATGCTTTGTTCTAAAGTATGTAATTCAGTGATGAGCTGTAATAGCAGTTTTCTATCTTTTGGCTTAAGTACTTCTTTTTCTTTCTTAAGTACTTCTTTTTCTTTCTTAAGTAACTTCTTTTTCTTTCTTAAGTACTTTCTTTTTCTTTCTTAAGTACTTCTTTTTCTTTCTTAAGTACTTCTTTTT
>NZ_JH413822.1:45875-58949 GCF_000162755.2 Legionella drancourtii LLAP12 | reverse complement strand
CTTTTTCTTTACTTAAGTTACTTTCTTTTCTTCTTAAGTGCCTTCTTTTTCTTCTTAAGTGCTTCTTTTTCTTTATAGCCTTTTAAGAGTCGTTCGCTTTGGTTAATAATCTTTTTAAATGGGGGTAGAGAAGGAACAAATAAAGGATGTTGACTGTCTATGTGATAATTTTCTACCACCTTTGTCAGACTTGCTAACAAACACTTTGTTGCTTGAGGATTAGGAAGTACTGTAGATTGTAGTTCTTCTTCTAACAAACTCAGGGGTAGAGGCATATAACCTGCTTTTAGTAAGTGGTTAAATAATAATTCGTAAGACTGGGGTTGATTCGTCGTTTTTATTTTTTGATAGACATCCTCTAATAAATGGGATGGATGTAGGAGCGGATAATCCATCAATAGTAAATAGTCAGGTTCATTAATCGCGGTAATTTTTTGTTGTCCATCTTCTGATAAAACGCCGTGCGCCTGGCACGCTTCCGCGTTAACTTCACTAGGCTTTTTAATTTGTGCAATATATTGATGTGCTTGTGATTTTGTGACACCGGTGCTGAAATTGCTAATCTTAAGCTTGGTTTTGATGGCTTGAACATTGAGAGGATAAGTCGCTTTTGCTAAGCCATAAAAATAGCGTTCTTCATTGCCTTGATAATACGTTTCTATCTGCCGGCGAATGTGTCTGCTGTCTTGCAGGGTAAAAGGGATGGATGGCGAGGCAGTGGCATCTGAAAAATGCTCATCTTTTAGATTTGTTATAGATAATTTTGCGATGTATTTTTGATAGTCAGCTGCCAACACCTGGCATTGTTTAAAAAACAAAGCCTCATAGTACAGCTTTTTAGGATGTTCTTTTGAAAGGGTTGGCAACAGTAGCTGGCGCTCAATATTTCCAAGTTCTTGTTGGCTCATGATGCGCGCATCTTGTCCTTTAACTGCCTGATATAAAGGTGCGGTCTGTTCTTGGCACAGAGTAAGAACCAGCTTCCACAGATGATGCTGAGTTAACGCGTCATTTACTGGATAAGGCATGTGGCGTTTTAATAAGGTCATCTGTTGCAATGCTTGTGCTACATAGCGGTTCTTTTCTTCTATAGGTGCTTTTGTTGCTAAATGCAGCGCACCGTAAGCAGCGACTAGCGATACATAAGGATACTTTGGATTTAATTGATTGCTTAATCGGCTATGAATTTCCGGGGTGTACTTATTAGCAAACGCAATACTAAACGCAGGATGATCTAACGTATTAGTAAGCAAGTTAATCCGTTGATCTATCATTTGCAAAAGTAAACCAGTGTCAGTATTACTGGCACCATCTGTTGTAGTCTGGTCAATGGCGCGTAGCAAATAATCAAATTGATGCGTGGTGTCACCATGATAAGTTTGTAATACACTGTCATAAGGGGTTTGCGGCAGCTCTTCTGTTACCCTTGCAGACGACGCAAAGGGCACATACAAAGGAAGTACTTGCTCTTTTAATTCATCAAAAGAAGCTGAATCAAGCGCTAATCCATATAGATAAGTACATGCTTCTTTGGTTAAAGCTTGATTGGTTGCTTGGCGCACTTTGTCTTTTTGTTGCGCATCGTTTTCGTATCCATCTATCAAGTCAAATACAATTTGAAAAAATTTGTGTTGAATTACACTATGTTTGTTTTGTAATCCCGTAAATGATGCATCTACTGTCGCTAAGACACTTACAGCGTGCACTAATAATTGACTTTGCCTGACTAACTCATTTTTTTCTGGCCGATTAACCCAATCTTCGGCGACCATGCGCCGGAGTAGCCGAGCAAACGCAGGTAAGTTAATAGGCTGGCCATTAAATTCGGGTTCATTTCTTAATATGCTATAATTTTTATGATTGGCTAAACGTTCAATTGTATTTAATAAACCTGTTCGTATTTTTCCCCAAGTATCTTTTTGTTCGTTACCCGTATAAATACGGGATAATTTCCCCATCGGCCGTTTAAAAGCAGTTAATGCTGTCCAACACTTATAAATATAGTCATCACTATCCATACCAGTATTGAAATTAGAAATATTTTCCTCCATTTTAACCAAGGCATTTGCTCGCTGTTCTACCCGCAGCGCTTGATGCTCCTCCAGCACTATTTGCGTCAGTCGATCGACTTTTGCATCCATAATCATCGCAAGGGATGCTAGCGCAAGGTCATGCCCTTTTAAAGCTTTTAATAAAGCATCGACATGGTGGGTAATTTGTTCTTTATTGTTTGCCTGCCGTGCATACATAATACCGTCAATATGTGAACGATAAAGAGGATTAACAAAGCACCATTGATATATTTCATGCAACCATACTGCGCCTTTACCTTGAGGATTAAGGGGGTTTAATGCATGCCCTATCTCTTCTTGATGACTTAATCCAAAACTAACAATCCCAGCCATTAAGCTCCCAAACATAAGTTCCTCTTTATAGGTTAAAAAAATACGGTTAAAATCATTCTGGGCATCAAGAGCATCCCGAAATAAATGGGGGTAATGAGAAAGAATAAAGACAATATGCCGCCGTTCATTTTTCTCATCGGACATGAGCACGTTAAAATTCATTTTACCCCGAATGCCAGTAAGTAATGCTGCCTGTGCAAGAGGTGCTAATAACCGCGTGGTGTCTACTGCAGCAAAATCTTTAATGCAGCGAAAATAACGTCCAAACCAACCTGGATGGTTAAAATAAGCATTGTATAAATCCCACAAGGTTTGTGGCGTATTAAAGCCAGTAGATGATGCAAGTACTTTTTTTAAGGCGGAGGGGAAGAACAGCTTTTTATACCACGGAAGGTCCGTATATGCATTTTTTAATGCGTAAAAATCTTCTTGATTGTTAATCCATAAAGGAAACATAGAACACTAATAGTACGTTAAGCATGCGCGCGGATTATACAGAGCAACAAGTTATTTTGCAAACCAGGGTTTTCCCTTATATCCAAACGTTGTTGAATGGAAGGGCTTTGTTCCCAAGAGCATTGCCATGGCAGGTCTTGTGGCTGCAGTGACTGATATACCAAGTTCAACCACCATCTCCCCCTTTATCGTCAAGAGAAGATGTTTAAAAGCATGGACGCTGAAATTAGTCGTACTAATCTGGGGAATTGGGTGGTAAAAGCGGCTAAGCTGCTCAAGCCCATTGTCGATAAAATGGGGACTCAAATACAAAGCGATGACGTGGTCTATGCTGATGAAACGGTACTTCAAATCCTTAATGAACTAACATTTGAATTATCTCAATGACTAGGGTCTGTTAGCGAGGGCCGAAAAGCCCTCGTTCTCTTCTAACTAAATCTGTAACCTAAACCTAATCCAACAATAACAGGATTGATGGTAACGTGGGTACGAAGCTGTCCCAAAGGAGTATTTACATGCACATTTGACTTCATAAAGACTTGTTTGACATCCACATTAAGCGACCAATTATTATTGAAGGCAAAATCAGCACCAATTTGCAAGGCCGGACCAACACTATCCCCATAATGGGTCGACAAGGATACAGGCCCATTAGTTACATTATAAAAATGGGTGTAATTAATACCCACCCCAACATAGGGGTTGAATCCACGCTCAGGTAAAAAATGATATTGCGCGGTAAGTGTGGGAGGGAGAACCCATACTTTTCCAAGATTAACCGCCCCTAATGCCGTGTGTGTTGCTTCAACTGAGTGACGGGTAGTTGCCAATATCAGCTCGGCTGCGATGTGTTGTGTAAAAAAATAGCTAAAATCAAGCTCAGGGACAACTTGATTACTAATGGAAGAAACCCGCCCTCCTACTAAAGAAATAGTGCTGCTAGATACCTCAGGAATAACATCAATAGCACGCATCCGGGTGAGCCATGGTGAATCAGCAAATGCTACGACTGAAGTTGCAAGACAGGTGCTGGTTAATAAAAGACTGGTTATTTTTTTCATGTGTAATACATCCTATTTAGTTAATCTGCTTCTCATACGGTTCTCTTTAGAAATTTAATAAGTAGCCACTGAACATGTTTCTAAAAAACACTAAAACTCCAGTCCCTTGTTACATATTAAGATCAAGCCAATTTTTATTAATCAAAAAATGGGTATAAAGTTTCGCTTCCTCAGTTCCAGATTGAGGCTGCCAATCGTAAACCCAAGTTACTTTTGGAGGTAATGACATCAGAATCGATTCAATCCTTCCCCCTGATTGTAAACCAAAAGCCGTTCCTCGGTCGTAAATTAAGTTAAATTCTGCATAACGACCTCGTCGGTATAATTGAAAATCTTTCTGTCTGTCTAAATAAGGTATATTTTGTCGACGAATGACTATTGGGCAATACGCTTTGGTATATTGATTCCCTACCGCTTTTAAAAAATTAAAACACGTTTCAAATTCCCACAAGTTAAGATCATCAAAAAATAGCCCACCAATACCACGTGGCTCTTGACGATGTTTAATATAAAAATAATCATCACACCATTTCTTATAACGCGGATACACCTCGTCACCAAATTGGTCACACGCTTCTTTCGCCATGGTGTGCCAATAAACACAATCATCTTCGAATCCATAATAGGGCGTTAAATCAAAACCGCCACCAAACCACCAAATAGGTTCAGCATTTTCCTTAGTAGCCATAAAAAATCGAAAATTAGCATGGGAAGTTGGTACATAAGGATTGATTGGATGGATAACGATTGATACGCCGAGAACTTCAAACTGATAACCTTTAAGCTCAGGTCGTTTCTCTGTGGCCGAAGCAGGTAAGCTCGTCCCTTTAACATGCGAAAAATTTACGCCGCCCTTTTCAAAAACATCACCATTTGATATCACACAACTGGTTCCATATCCTAAAGCCAGATCCTCCCAATTGTCTATTATAAAGCTAGCCTTAGCATCAATGGCGAGCAGTTCCTGACAGATTGATTTTTGTAACTCAGATAAATAAGTTTTAACGTGTATGATGTTATTCATGTTTATCTCGCACCCGAAATATTGCTTTCTCAGGATTCTATAAGCCGTGCTCAGGTATCGCATTGATCTACATCATGGAAAAAATTTTGTATAATAAAAACCTTTTGCGCTTTACAATGAGTAATTCAGACATTGAAACTCTTTATGAAGATTCAAATATGGTAGACAACGATAAAAACCAACCAACTTGTGAACATTGTACATTCTCTCCTTTTTGCATTACCGAAGAGAAATCATTGAACTGGATGAATCAAAATAATCCTGTAGTAAAGCAACACTTCCATCTAAAAAAGAATGAGGTCTTATATCTTCCTCAGCATACATTTCGAAACTTATATGCGATTCAATGGGGAAATTTAAAAACATATCAAGTAGATGCTAATGGCAATGAATTAATTAGAGGATTTTATTTTACGGGTGAAGTCCTAGGTTTTGAGGCAATTTACTCACGGCAATACCTTTTTTCAGCGGTTGCTTTGTCCGAAACTGTCGTTTGTGAAATTCCCTACGATAATTTCCTTGAATTACTGCAATTAAATCCCTCGCTTCAAAAACATATTTTACATTTAATGAGCCAACAATTAAATGTAGGCTCTTATTTATTTTCAATCACAGCGGAGCAACGCCTTGCTGCTTTTCTTATTGATTTAGCCAATCGATTACACCCATTAGAAATGCAATTAAACTTTCTGCTACCGATGTCTCGTCAAGATATTGGTAACTATTTAAGACTCACCGCAGAAACCATTAGCCGTCTTCTCTCTCAATTTAAAAAAAATAAAATTATCACCATTGATCATAAAAAAATTCAATTATTGCAACCAGAACAATTAAAACTTATTGCGGATATGAAATACTATTCAGTCCCAAGGTTTTGAGTAAAGTACTTATTGTGTCTTAAGATACATCAAAATACCCCCCCTGAAGACAATTTTACTTTAGTGAAAAGCGATAATATTCATTTACTGGCTATAAATAAGCACCGCAGAAGTAGCCTATTTACTTTTCCATGATCTAGATCAATGTTATCTATAAAATTCTATTTAAAATAGCCTAAAAGAAAGATTATCAGTTGTGACGTTGGCCTGCGCTCTATAAGAAGGTAGTACCCTATGAAATCCACCCAAGCAAATAAATTATGGAAGCAAGTAAGGGAAATAAAATCATCTGTGGCTCGTACAAGCATACCTAATGAATGTTACAAGCAATCCCAAGTTAAGACTTTATTTTGGTATTTATTTGATCTCACATTCTTTTTTTTAGGGTTTTCCCTTGTTTTTTTGAGTGTTCATCACGAATTACAACTTATCGGTGGTTTGCTTGCCGGTGTTGCTACGGCTATGTTGTTTGTTTGGGCACATGATGCTGCCCATGGGGCGCTTTTCAAAGACAGCAAAATTTCCGAATGGCTGGGAACAATCGCGATGCTCCCCTCATTAAATGTTTATCGAATGTGGGCTTTCGGTCATAATAAAGTTCATCATGGGTTCAATTCTTTTTCTCCAATTGATTGGATATGGCGCCCACTAACGCGTACAGAATATAAAGGACTTTCTACTATTCAGCGCTTGCTTTATCGAATCGAACGCTGTTTTTTCACGTCCGCTTTCCATTATTTGCGCAGGATTTGGTGGCAGCAAATGATCTGTTTTAATCCTGGTAAAGATAGGCAACAATGCCAATATTATCGCAATGGTAAACTAATAGTACTTTTTTATGGGCTGACGATGTCCGTATTAGCATATATTTTTGCAGGAGGCATTATTGGTATTGTTGCCGCAGTAGTTTTACCGTTTATTGTTTTTAATTACTTCATTGCAATAATTGTATATTTACATCATACACATCCCGATATCCCTTTCTTTGATTTAAAAGCGGAGTGGTCTCATTCTGTTGGTGCTTTGTATTGCAGTACAATTATCCATTGCTCAAAACTATCAAGAGTATTGTTGCATAATATAATGCTACATGTTCCACACCATTTAGATCCAAGAATTCCTTTTTATAACTTACCGCAAGCTCATAAAGCATTAAAAGATAAATATGGTGAATACATTCATGAATATCATTTTAAATTGCGCTATGTGCTAGGTATTTTTAAAAAATGCAAGTTGTATGATTTTGAGAACAAATCCTGGTCAACCTTTAAAGAAGCAAATTCATAGGTTCTCTTTAACTACTAATTACACTTTTCGAGGTATTTTAGCTGTAGCGCTGTACTCCTAACTTAAAATTGTACTATTGCTTAAGCAACTTAATTAGGCCCAATAAAACTCTTTGCTGTCCATTTGCCACACAAATATTGTCATTGATTTATTTTTATATGAGGTAAAGTATTAACATGAAATCTCCAGAGTTATTATCTCCTGCAGGTTCGTTAAAGCGTATGAGAAGAGCTTTTGCGTATGGAGCAGATGCCGTGTATGCAGGCCAACCGCGTTATAGTCTTCGCGCTAGAAATAACGAATTTTCTCATGAAAACTTGGTTTTGGGCATTAACGAAGCTCATGCTCAAGGTAAATTATTTTTTGTCGCGAGTAATATTATTGCCCAAAATAATAAAATAAATACCTATCTTAATGATCTTGCACCGGTGATTGAAGCAGGCCCAGACGCTTTAATTATGGCAGATCCTGGACTCATTATGATGGTTAGAGATAAGTGGCCTGATCAATCGGTTCATTTATCAGTCCAATCAAATGTGATGAATTTCGCTGCCGTAAAATTTTGGCAATCTATGGGCATTGAACGAGTTATTTTATCTCGAGAGCTGTCTTTAAAAGAAATTCAAGCGATTCGTGAACTTTGCCCAGACATTGAATTAGAAGTATTTGTGCATGGCGCATTATGTATGGCTCATTCGGGACGCTGCCTCTTATCCGGCTATTTTAATCACCGCGATCCTAATCAAGGTGCGTGCACTAATTCATGCCGGTGGAAATATGATGTTAAAGAAGGCACCGAAGACGAATGGGGTAATGCACATGTAGAAACCAAAACTGTTCTATTTGAACAAGCTCCTCAACGTGAGGGAGAAATGAATATCATGGAAGAAGATGAGCATGGGACTTATCTTTTTAACTCAAAAGACTTAAGAGCGATTCAACATGTTGAATCGCTTGCCCAAATGGGTATTGATTGTTTAAAAATAGAAGGACGTACTAAATCAGACTTTTATGTGGCGCGGGTGACTCAGTTGTATCGAAAGGCAATTGATGATGCAACTGCCGGAAAGCCTTTTGACTGGAGTCTCATGGATGCTCTGGAAGGATTATCACTCAGAGGATACACCGAAGGTTTTTACCGTCGTCATGTTCCTGAGGAATATCAAAGTTATAAAGATCGCAATGAAACGGGTATAAAGCAGCAGGTTGTCGGTGAATTACTTGATTATGACAACGGCAGACAACTACTTGAAGTACGAGTAAAAAATCAATTTTCTATTGGTGATACGCTTGAGATCATGCTTCCAAATGGTAATCACATTTTTCCACTAGAAGCTATTGAAAATAGCGAAGGACATTCAATCAACCGTGCTCCCGGTAGCGGTCATATTGTTCGCATTGCAGCTAATATTCAAGAAGTGAATCAATTGGAGCACGGCTATTTAATTCGTCATTGGAGCGATATTTAACCTTAAGGCTATCTATGTTAACCATTGAGCAATTAAGAGAACAAATTCAAAACAAAGATCGTGATATTATTAGAAGCTTAGCTCTTCGTCAGAATTTATGTAAAAAAATCGCCCACTTAAAGAAAAAGACTGGGAAACAAGTTATTGATATAGATCAAGAAAAAAAGAATTTTGCATTTTATGAGTCTCTATCTAAAGAATGCGCTATAGATCCTGAATTTATTGCGTGTTTATTTAGATTGATTATTATAAATTCGAGAACCTTACAACAAAAAATCTGTCAATTCGAACCGGATTAACCCAGAACAGAAAGATGATGATACCTCAATGACTAGAGTCTGTTGATATATATGAATCCTAATTTCTTTTAGTAATAGACTTGATTTGATTATCAAACACCGGAATCATATGTGGTCAGAAAAATTGCCGAGTAAAGTATTCGCTTTTACCAGGCAAGATCATTTAACCTGACCTATCTGGCATAAGGACATAGCAATGAATAAAAATCACTTAAAAAACGCACTATTGATTGGTGTATCAGGATTAGTGTTGATGATGCCAGCCCAGGCAGGTACTCCCGTATGGACGTTTGCAGGGGTTGCTGAATACCCTCCCGCTGTCACGGTGAGTACAAAAGGAACCGCAACCATTCAATATACGGTAACCAACCAGTCACCTCACCCACATACCCTACAGATGAAGCCTATCCGAGGAATTACGCCATCAGGATGTACTGCACCTTTAGGGCATCACCAATCATGTACTTTAAATTTGACAGTTACTGGCAGTGCGTTGCATGGCGACGTCACCGGAGGCCCCATACTGTGCGATCAGGAAAATTCGTTGCCGTGTTATCAGCCAAGCCAGTCGAACGGCCTAGCAATTAAGTTGATGCAACAATCACCTATCCAACAATACACAGTGACTCCTTCTGCAGAGGCTCATGGTTCCATTAGCCCCAGTACGACTCAAGTAGTGAATTCGGGGACCACAATGACCTTCACGGCAAGCCCTGATGCGGGCTATGGCGTGCATCAATGGTTAGTAGATGGCATTCTGGCACAAACGGGAGGGACGACCTATCAACTGACCAATATTACCGCCAATCATATGGTGAATGTAACATTGGGCACAGTCACCCTCACCCCAAGCGTTTCCTTACTGGCACTTTCAGTCAACTGCCAGCCTGCATCGGCCTGCACCACTACTCAAAATACAGCGCTTACGGGCAAGCCCAGACAAATTACCATTCAAAATACAGGTTTGGGCAGTGCCACCAATGTGGCAGTCAACACGTCCGGTCTGCCTTTAGGAACCAGCATTACGACTAATACCTGTAATGGTACACTCAACGCGGGTGGTTCGTGCGTTATTATTTTAACACCTGGCGCTATAGCAAGCTATGACTTAAACGGCACTGCCTGTACCTCAGGTACCCAGCCTGTTGGCGGCACATTAACCATAACTGCTGACGGTGGCCTGTCCAGCCAAGTTCATGTGGATGTATTAAGTTATGGCTGCCAGTATCAAGGCGGTTTTATTTATTCCATCGATGATACGACTCTCAATACCGGCAGTATTGGGGGTAACGTGGTATCACTGGTCGACCAGGCAGCCCCCTCTATTAACTCAGGATCGCAAGCCACGAGTGTTATTTGGAGCTCTAATGGGAATGGCGCAACAAGTACTGATGTAAATTACACCACTATTCTTGGCATCGATGAAACATCTACTACCTCAACCCCATCACCAACATCTCCACCATACCCAGTAGGAACACCTGCGTATACAGCATGCAACGGTAATTTGGATGGCGCTTGTGATACGAGCAACATTGTGTCCTACTACAATTTCAATCGCGTCAGCGGAGGAAGTGCGCCCACGCCATTAACGTATTATGCTGCCGGGTTATGCAAGGCCACCATCGCGGGTTATTCCGATTGGTATTTACCGGCCATTTGCGAGATGGATGCGATTAGCGTTGTTACGGTAACGAAATGTCCGGCAGGCACGCAAAGCATGCTGAGCACTCTTTCCTTCTTGCGTGGAGACCCTAACGGAGGAACACCAAGTACTTCGTGCATCCCGCCCAGCGGTACTCACTGCCTTGCAGGCTACTACTGGAGTTCCACCGAGTCTTCTGCCTTTTTGAACGCCGCTTGGAACGAGTACTTCAGTACGAGTGATGCCAGCGGTCCGGAAACCGACTATGAATACGCTCAGTTTGGGGTCCGTTGTTCTCGGGCGTTAATCCTTTAGCTCTTATTTCTTAACCTTGATTTGCTTGACCCGCGAAGCGGGTCTTTAATTCCTGTATAATGCATCTCTATACTTACTCATCAGAGGATTCACATTTGAATCACGAGAATCACCTACCCTTTGCGCGACTCGATCCCAATGTCATTTTGGATGCAGTTCAAAGCACAGGTTTTCTTTGCACAGGCAGTTTGCTCGCACTCAATAGCTATGAAAACCGTGTTTATCAAATAGGAATTGAAGATGCTGCCCCCATCATCGCGAAATTTTATCGACCTCAACGCTGGAGTTCAGCTGCTATTTTAGAAGAGCATCGGTTTGCACTTGAATTAGTACAACATGAAATTCCCGTTATTGCACCCTTAATTATAAACGATCAAACCTTACATCATCATCATGATTTCAGATTCGCACTTTTTCCTAGACGCGGTGGCCATGCACTCGAATTGGATAATAATGAACAATTGGAATGGATGGGGCGATTTATAGGGCGCTTACATAGAGTCAGTGCATGCCAGTCATTTCAACATCGCATCCAATTAACTACTCAAAGTTACGGCCATGCTCCTTATGAATTTCTTCTTGAACACCGCTTTATTCCGGATTACTTAAAACCTAATTTTTGCAGAACAGTCGAAACGGCCTTACAAAAAATCGAACAAATATTTAAATACATAGGTCAAATAGAGCAAATACGCTTACACGGCGATTGTCATGCCGGAAATGTCTTATGGAGCGAATCAGGCCCTCATATTGTGGACTTAGACGATTGCCTCATGGGGCCTGCGATACAGGATATTTGGATGTTACTTTCAGGTGAACCGAATCAAATGGAGACACAACTGGAGAACATTTTACAAGGTTATTGTGAATTTCATGATTTTAACCCGCATGAACGCTACTTAATTGAAGTATTTCGTACACTACGCATGCTACATTATTCAGGGTGGTTGGCAAAACGCTGGACTGATCCAGCATTTCCGTTGAATTTTCCATGGTTTAATACGGCTGTATATTGGCAAAATCAGATGATAAATCTTAATGAACAGATAGAGCTATTAGATCAAATTGAATGCTAGCGAGTAAAGGTCGTGTGCAATCCTTTTGCCTGTTCAAATGACTTATTGTGCTAAGCGGGAAAATGGCTTTTATAAGTATTTTAATTCAAATCAAAATACTTCAAAGAAACCAGATCCTAAACACGCTATGTTAGCGCGTTCTTCCCCTTTCCTTAAACTTTATAAGGTCAATTACGAAAATTTCCATTTTGGAATAAAGAAATTTCAACAATAGTGTATTCACAAATAAAGTCACATTGTGTAATATTTGACCTGACCAGGCGCATTGATGTTAAACCATGCAAGCCGAAGCGGAGCATACAGCAAGTATGTGTGTATCGGAGCACAGAAAATCAACTCATTTTGGCAAAGATAGTAGAAAGGTCAACAGACCCAAGCCCCTTTTCCTGAGGAACTATAGATGAATGAAAAAGCAATACTTGTTGCGAATAAAACAATAAACCAAATAGTTGCTGAAATCAAAGCCCTAAAAGGAACAGATGTCACCTCTCTTGATTTAGGATGGAACATACTTTGGAAAAAATCAACTCCAGAACTAACTGCTATGATAGGCGCTGTGGAAGGGACAGGCATTACCCATATTAATTTAGAGGGGAATGGCTTTGAAAAAAAATCAACAGAGGAGCTGATTACCCTATTCGGTGCCCTAAAGAAGACTGGAGTTACACATCTTAATTTATCTTTGAATGGCTTTAAGAACAAATTAGCAGAGGAACTCCAAGCCATTTTTACTGCGATTCCAAAAAATGTTACGTCGGTTAGTTTTTACTACTCTGAACTAGAGGCTATGGATGAATCCCAACTTCTGACGATTCGAAACCGTTTTGACCAACCCGATAGTATTATTCTATATAATGCTCAGGACATAAAACTCGAACCCTCTTTACAAACAAATGATGCAAAGGCTTATCACACTTTAGGTTTTAAGACCTCCGCCCCCACCTTACAAACAAATGATGCAAATGCTTATCACCGTTTAGATTTTAAAGCTTCCGTCCCTACCTCATCAAATGAGAGAAATATTAGCATGATGGTTTTAGGCGGTTTTATTGCCGCAGCCGGTATTGCCGCAGTTGCCATCGCATTTGCCGTACTTAATGCGACAACTTTTGGTGTAGCAGGATTAGGGTCTGTTGACATTTCACATAGGCAACCATAA
>NZ_JH413822.1:25451-45869 GCF_000162755.2 Legionella drancourtii LLAP12 | reverse complement strand
CTGAAGTCTACGAGTTTGCTCATATTTTTCAATATGTTAACGACAAAATGTCAACACACCCTAGTAGTAGCTGGTGTTGGTATTGCAACTGTCATGTCGGGAATAGGACTATTTGCTACTGGTGCTAACAAAAATAGGCAAACAACCGCTGATGTATCTTTGGCTTTCTCAGACAGCCCTGTACATCCATAAAATTCTACTCTCTTAGAGACGCCCTAGCTGAACGCGCTCTAAGTGAATTAAAGAAATTTAAATCCCTATATCCAGAATTAAAAATTGGCACTATTCACACAACTCAAGGTAAAGAGTCAGATATTGTAATTTTAGTCTTAGGAGGAAATCCCCAAAGTTCAGGAGCAAAAAAATGGGCATCAGAGAGACCCAATTTATTGAACGTAGCCATTAGTAGAGCTAAAAGAAAACTTTATGTAATTGGAAATAGAACTCATTGGAAGGATTTTAATTATTTTGATCAAATGGCAAAAGATTTAGCTACTTTAAATGAGATTCAAGATGAAAATATTGTCCAGGCCGCAGCGCATAGTCAGACATTATTTTGCGCAGATAAGATAACAATAGACTAAAACAGTATAAAGGGGGTAAATCGCGTTCCTCAGTTCAAAGTATAAATTAATGAAAAACGATTTTACCTTTATTTTTCTTATCCTGAACTCAAGTAGATAAAAGCGACTTGCTCCTTTTATCTATGTTTTGCTAAAATTTATTTAAACTATTTAAGTGAATAGCCAATCATGCCTAAGATAGCAATATTTACCGATTTTGATGGAACCTTGACCTGCAGAGAAGGTTTAAAAACTGTAAATTCAGATTTTTACAACAGTCTTTTTTATATTCAACAAGGCCAATTAATATTAAAACCCACAAAAGAAATACAGGCTTTATTTGTGGACAAATTTGGTAAATACACCACTGGGTTTGATTATAAAAAAAAGGATAGTGATATCCTGCTGAGTTTGCAAGCACTTACATTTCTTACAGAATTATTAAAATCAGAGCATGTAGCAATCAATATTATTACTAAAAATTATAAAGAATATGTAGTGGCTCTATTAAGCTACCATGGATTTACCAATGAAGATATTGCCAGAATAATAATTAAGGATTCAGGTGACAAATATAAAGATGTTAAAGCAATAAAAAATGAAATGAAACCTATAGAAGGACAGATTCTTGCTTATGTTTTTGATGACAATAAGAACGATATGTCTCGAATGAATAAGGCTTTACATGGAACGCATTTTCAAGTAAAGACCTACGCAAAAAGCCCGCGACAATTTAAGTGGTCAGATTATTTAGAAGAGATAAAAGCAAAACTTAGTTCTGAGGAACGCTGCATAAGTGAAGTAGATGAGAAAAGCTTATCTGACACCGCGGGCAGATCTTCCCGTTTTTTCTCTGAACTTAGTATCGTAGATAAGATTAATGCTGACCAAGGTGAAAAACAAAATCGAACACTTGGAAATACCTAATAGTTTTTATCCTGATCTATTTGGGTTAGCATCGCTTTTACAATCCGACACCGCAGGCAGATCTCCCTGTTTTTTCTCTGAACTTGGTGTCGTAGATAAGGTTAATGAACCCAAAGCTACTGCGTTAGAATTCTCTGTAGATTTTAGGACTCTATTATATAGTTATTGACTGATCATGTTGCGGATGCTCATCATCTTTTGGCTCTGCAATAGTCTTCAATTGCTTTTTTAAGTGTCTCGTAGTACCAGTATTTTCGTGCACGCCAATTGCTTTTTCTAAAGGGGAAACTGGCACATCCATTACCGTAGATTTATCTACTTCGTGCTCAAATCCATCTTCAGCGGGGAACGCAAGCCCTGATTGCCCCTCATCTACTACAAGTTCTACTTTTGAATCGTGTTGATCTTCCAGAGTGTGCTCGCTAATTAGCCTTTTTCCTACATAGTCTCTGGGTTGTACTTCTTCTGCTTCCATCCTCACGATTATACCTGCCCCATCAAGAGCGATCTTGGCACGAACTTCAGTTGCTTCGTCAAGACCGTGCAATTGTTGACGTTGTTGTTCCATGTCAAGTAGCACATCGTAGAATGCTGGCGGCTTAAATGTCATTGTGACAGAAGCGGCAATCTTATTTTCAATTATTTTGGGTAGATTAAAATGCGCATCAAAAAAATCTTCCGCCAGCACTTCCTCGACAATAACCTGGTGTTCACGGAAAGTGCCAAAGAAGCGTTTAATGCCATCAATTAATTTTCTAATCGCGTGCAATTCTCCTTTTATTTCCTTAACTTTTGCAGCATTTTCGGCTAGTTTTTCTTTAACAATGCCATATTTTTCCCTGAGTACAGCAATTTCTCTTTTTCTCTGTGCCTTCAGCTCATCAATTTTTTCTTGAATACTAATAACATCTCTATCCATTTCAACTAACAACTCGTAGCTTGTTTGAAACATTCTTCGCTCTTGCCCATCTAAAGGTGCGAATTGAATATCGCGAACCTCATCTTTTTGGGGTGGTCTATAGTGTTCCAAAAGCTCCACCAGGGCTTTTTGTCCTGACAGTCGCTCCGCAGTCTCGTTGACCATAATCGCTATTTCTGCTTCCGTAGTTTGGACATTTTGGTTCGCTAATGCTTGTTTAATTGCAGTATTTATCTCTTGCTTAGAAATGGGATGGGTTTTAAAATCCAAAAGCCTTGCTGGGACAGTGTATTCATTTTTAACTACTTTGGTTTGTGCCAATTGAAGAAGGTTCTTATAAAACTCTGTTTGTTCCTCGCTGGGGTTTTCAGCAACAGCAATAAAACCGCCTATAATTTCATTGGTGATGTCCTCCTTCCATGCAGTAATATTCTTTTGTTGGTTAGGTCCGGCAGTTACAGAATAACACAATCTCGTCTTTGCTCGTTCTACAAAATAATCAAGATCAATTACGCCGCGCTCCTCCCCTAATTTACGGAATTTGGCTAATATTTTATCCTGAAGTACTTCTTGAGAAAGTTTGGGAGTTAGACTCCTGGCATCAATAATTTCTTTTTTAATAGCGGCTGTAAGCGTATTCCATGATTTATTTCTTTTCGTTTCCTCTTTCTGAGTCCCATCTATCATTTCATAATGAATGTCATAAAATAAATGAGTAAAAGATTCCTCGAAATCTTTTCCCCAGAATTTAACATGGTTATTGAGTTTTTGTTGTCTGCTCTTATTTCTCCCTCCCCCGACTTTAATATGGGATGGCTCTTGAGTAGCAGCATAAAGAGCATCCATGGGTAGTATATTAATTTTTTTAATATCACCCACACTCAATAAATATCTTTTTTCAAGAAGAGTAAAAATTTTAGCAATTTCTGCAGTTAATTTTTCATCCAATTCTACCAAAGATAATGCCTTAGCTTGATTCGTCTCATAAAGTTTTTGCACACAAAGTACAATAGCCGAGTCCATATCACCACACCATTGGCCATGAACACGAATACCATACTCAGGATTTTTCCCAAGTTTGTCGCGCCAATAGTCTAAGACATACTCATGGTTGTTATGAGTAACTACTCTCTTTTCTAGAAAAAATTGAATCGCCCCAGGGAAGCGATCGATTAACTTGTTCTTGCCAATTTCAATAACACTCGCTTTCTGAGCCTCTAATGCTTCTATTCGTTTGCCATAGTCTTCAAAAGTTTTTTTCATGCTTATACTAAGTTCTTTTTGTTCTTTTTTAAACGCTATGCGTTCTTTCATAGCAGCCTCATCATCCAGGGTAATTTGTGCTGCAATTTTCTTAATTTTGGGCTTATCCTCGGCGAGAATACGTTTGTTTAATTTTTCAGAAATAAACATATCAGCCAGAGTATCATCTGTACCTATCGAAATAGTTGTGCCTCTATTGTCATGTGTCTTACCATACTTATCGATAATTAGTTCATGTACTTCATTATTCTGGTTTTTGATTAACCTTGGTTTTTGTTTAATTTTTAATTGAATATCTTGTTGGTCTTTTCCAGAAAAACCCCATTTAGAGAAGTTAAATACAGCATCCCTAGCGGTTAAATTTTCAGCCTCTGTGTACGTTATATCCAAAGAGGGCTTAAGTTGTTCGGACGCGTACATTCCATCCAAAGATTGGGCTAACTCGGCAACAGTATCGCCTTTAACTTGATATCTAAATGCTGCAAAATTCAATTTTTTCAACAATGGATCGTTTAAGGAGAGCATTTCGATTCCAGTTATAGGCGCGATGACTTTTAATTTTGAGACAGTATTTAATTGGGTAAATCTTATATCATATAAGCTCCAGCCCGCAGCGGGTGATTCTTTAAATCGATTTGCCTCATCTTGGTTAATTAAAATGACTCTTGGATTGCCTTCTTTACGTGCCACAAAATAACGAACGGGAGGTATGGGTGCTTCACTATCTTCATCCTGTTTATAAGTTGAACTGCAACGAATAGGATCCTCTTCAGTAAGCAAGTTCTGCATATGGACTATCTTGCTCGCCAACGGTAATGCATTTATTTCATCCGCATTAGATAAATAATCAATAGAAACAGGAGCAAAGTCCAGGCTATGTTTTGTAAGTTTCGCCTCAACAATAACCTCTTCATGCTTAACCTCAGAAAACGAATGCGTTTGGGTTTGACCTTGGCTTTGACTTTGTGATTGACTCTGAGATTGACTTTCCGTTTCAACTTGACCTTCAGCCAAAGCATTACCACTTGCAGATGGAATCATAAATGTTTCACTTAATTGAGCTTCACGTCTTTTTATAATCCGCTCTTTCATTGCTGAGTAGGTATCTTTTACTTCAGGGGGGATAAGTTTTAACGTCAAGTCGTTTCTTGTTTTATTGACTGCACTATAAATAGCAATCATTCGCTCATCGAATGATGTTCTTAATTTTTTAACAAAATCTTCTTTCGTAGTTTCACCATACATACCCCCATATTTGCCCTTCAAATCAGCTGAACTATCCGAAATAAAAGGTGAGATTTCATTTAATTCGCTAAGACAATGACTAAATAAGTTAATTTGCTCTGGAGTCAAGTTGTCAAAATCCATTAACTGGGTTATCTCTGCCTGTTGCTGCAAAATGGCATTTTTGACTACCGAATCAAGCTCCATCATTAATACTGAAACATTGTTTAAATCACGGTTAAGTTCTTTCTGCCTTAACCAAAAGGCAATATCATTTCCCGTAAGTTTTTGCCCCTTACCAAGATTCAAGTCAACGATGATTTGCTCTTTCAACGTGTCAGGTACTGCTACGGAAAATGATTGACCCGCGCTCTTATCGACAATTTTTCTCATCCTCATAATCGCTTGTTTATAATCATTATTAGTTACGGTGAAATTCAAAGTTAAAACAGCATGAGCCCCATTCATCTGCTTAATGTCGGCACCGCGTGAATGACTTTGATCATAGTATGTAAAATAACTTCCATTCTGATCCGAATCACTCACCATTTCAGGAGTTAAATCAATTATCGTTTCTTTACCTTGCAGATTTACAGCAAGAACCTTTTTCATATTGGTCACATCATCGTAAAAAATAACCCCTTTTAACCCATTGAGTAGTGGTTCCTTATGATCTTTTAATTGCAGTGCAATTTCTCTTGCCACTGCGCGATTAGAGATCTTACATAATCCACCTACATCAATAAGGGTTCTTGAGTTGGTTAAAAACGACGAGGCCGTTAATTCTTTAATCAAAGCCGTTGTATAACCTTCAGGTGCTTTAGTAAAACCTGCCGTATCAAGCGATGTGGTTGTTTGACAATTATCTCTTCCCATAATGCCTAAAATCATATTTCCATCAGCGGCGGGGTCAAGCATGTTTTCTTTAAAATGTGATGAGGTATCACCCGCAGTGCCTGAAAATCCAATGACCGAATCCTGAGTTGTTCCTTGCTCATAGCGATTACTGTTTGCTTTTCCAGAATCAAATTTTATCTGCTCTTGAATAATGGTGCGTGCTAACATTCTTCTCAAGGCCGCCCCCTTATCAAGCACGGCAAAGTACTTTTCTCGTTCTGCGTTTCTAAAAATTGGATCTTCTATTTCCGCCAACTTTTTAAGCTCATTAAAAATAACGACAAACTCAGGTTCAATATATTGACCTGTAGGATCTAAAAAGGGCTTCTCACCAACGCCACTTCGAAAAGAGTCAATCAAAAACTCCAAATGAGGTAATTCATGTATTTCGGTTCGCGGATCAAGATAATACAAAAAAGTTGTGATTGCAGTCACCTCAGGATTGTCGAACCTTGCCCCTTGTGGTTTTGGTGTATTTGCCGCTGAATAGGGAATAGTAATTAATAATGGTTTTGTGGAGGCCGTTTCTTTTCCAGTCCTAAGCGCATCGTAATCATACAACTTCGAGCCATCATTAGCATTTTGAAACCAAACTCCAAAGTCAGTACCCGGTTCTTTTTCAGTAAATATACTGAACATGACGGGATCAGTGAGAATGGCGCGTATTAAATAAACTTGCGTACTATTAGCAGCATTTACTGCAAGGGGTTGCTCTGCTTGCAAAGAGGTAACGTAATGCAAAATACTATGAGCGTCATCATCGTTAATATTAAGTTTTAGAAGTAATACCTCAGCTAACTTAGCGGGCGTTCTATTATCTGCCCTGCGTACTGTTTGGGCAATAACCTCTAATGGATAAATTTCTGCTGGATTAAGCGCAATTTTTTCACCTACAGTATAGTTTACATCCGTTGTTGCACTATCTTGGGTAACATCTAATTCATCAAAGATTGAAACGGTTGTTAAGGAACGAATTTCATTAAGTAATGAAATACACGCCATGAGCTCTTTTCGTTGTAAGGTTTCTTTAGGGTTAAGTTTAAGTAACATATCTAAAAAAATCTTAGCTTGGCACTCCATGGAATTACGCACACTTGGGGCTTGCACAAGCACTTCTCGTTCCGCTCTGACCTTCTCATATAATGAGCGTCTTTTTCGCAAATCTTCCTTAATATTTTGGAGGGATTTTAATCGCGGACTATCCACACCCATCTCCGGTTGAGGATCAACCGCTACTCGATAACGTTGGAAATCATCTTTTACAGCACGTCCACCCAATAAATTACTTAAGGTTGAAGACATGTCGGCAGCATTTGTTTCAAGCGCAGATTTTGGCACGATAAAACGAACCAGCTTTTCTCCAGTCTTATACAGAGCAACCAACGGTAATAGTGTGGTCTTACCAAATCCCATCCTGGCTTGCGCTGAGTCAATTTTATCAGGATTGCTTTCATCATCAAGAAGTAGTCCGCGGAAGATATTCACCTGGCGCGTAGTACAGCGATGACAAAATTCAGATTCAAAAAGTAGAAATGCGCGTTGCATTTTTCGTTCTTGCTCAACTACGATGGGAACGGTTGCGCTTATATCTAACGCAATTTCAGAATCGAGTAATCGGTCGAGTTGGTAATTTCTTTTAATATGCAACATGGAAACTGCTTTTGCAGTGTCTCCCATTTTGAATGTATTTTGCACATCATTGAAGTGATCCAACTCGGTCTTATAGTATAACAATCGAGTCATCCCGTTGTTCACAGCAATCTCAACTTGCTTAAGATCTGTTTCAGGGGGAAATTGAGCAAGAATTCTACTGTAATCATTGAGGAGATAAGCCGCATTAAGCTCTGCAAAAGTAATTCGTGGAGACGAATCAGCTAAAATAGATTCAATCTTATCTTGAGCCAGCAAATACTCTATATTGCATTGATTTTGTGCTTCGGTGATTTTTTGAATTAATTCAGTTCTAGCGCCCTCTTTTATCGAATAGGTTCCACCACTAACCGCGGTTTGGTATAAAAATGTTTCCAGTCTATCAGAAATGGCATGTATCTCACTTCGAGCAAAACCTTTTTCAGCAAGGTAACTTGCAATTTTCGGAGCAGAATAAAATGCACTGGGATGACGTGCTATCTGGTATTTGTCTGTCGCTTCTGCCCCAACAGCACGAATCCATCCTTCGCTCACCATTAAATTAAATAATTCGGCAACATTTTTTTTGCTTAACGCGCCAATTCCCGCATGCTCTGAGGTTACATTAAATAACTTACCCAGAGTTTGTGCATTAAATACCCCATAGTTTTCGTAATAATATCCATCTTCCTGCGCTTGTACAGATTCTTTAAACGCACCTAAATCGCGATGTAAACGATTTGCAAGATCACGCTGAGCAGCTTCAACGAGTGTATGAGGATCTGCATATAAGTCAAATTGAACTAACGCGCGCGCACCTATTGACTCAATAGGCATATCAGTCGTTTTTGTATTGAGGCTTAGAGGTTTTTTATCGCCTGTTGGCACCGTGGTTATCGGTTTAGTAAAAAATTGTTGTAAAGTATCCTCTTTAAATTCAGAGTTTATTACTCGCCACAGCTCAGAAAACTGCGCTAATGGAAATCCTTGTGCTGCGTTTCTTAATTCGTTCACTTCATCACGAAATACGGTTAATAGCTTATTATAAGCATCTCTATCCCATGTATCTAATTTTCCTGTAGCACAAGCTCCTCGTTCTAATAGATGATGTTGAAGTTCCACGCCAATCAGCATAATTAAGGCAGATCGCTCTTCCATTGTGAATCGCCCTGCTTTTTTCAATTTTGTAAATTGTTCCTTGAGGTTTCTTAATTCGTCTAATTCACTAGACTTCAAAGGGAGTTTAGGAACATTGGCGCCCAATAATTGGGTCAAAAGTGCAGTTTTACCGTCTATTGAGCCCAGATAAAGAATGCTTTGCAAGTTTTTAGCTTTTAATCCATCCACTGTGTCATAATAGGCGCGCAAATAATCTGCTTCAGCATAAGCTTGAGTAAGCGCTTTTTTCCCATTTAAATAAGCTTGTTTCGCCAGGTCATAATTAATCGCTAGTGTAGCTCGATTTTTCCCACCATCCTGAAATTCCTTATAGGTGGCGTGCATAACCTTTGTTAAATTTATCTGTGCCTCTTCAAGGGCTATAATTTGTGGTGATTTCGCAACAAAAACGAAGTATTCTGGAGTTGTAATTTCTTGTATTTTAGACCTACACTCCTTAATCTTCTTAACAATTCGCGCCTTGGCTTGGCTGTTGAGCAAACCTGAACCAGCTATTTGCGACAGCTCTGTGTTTAATTGCTGTATTTGCTCTTTCAGAGCATTTACTTCCTGCTCCTCAGAAAAAGATAATTCTTTGACAGTATATGCGCTCCCCTCTTTCGTTACACTAAGATGCCTTCTTGATGTCGTGTCAACAAAACGATGACTATCTGAAAGAAAATAATCTTGCCCATTGTAAATCACAAATTTAGCAATGGATGGCACATATACCGTGTTTTTATCAACACGGATCAGTTCATCAATCGGGAAAATCTTAGATAAATCGTGGGCAATGAATTCCTCATTCGCATCCAAGTTTATAAAAATTTCCTGACCACGATAATCTAATAAGCTACCGCTCCAGATGTCACTGCCCTGACCTTTTGCCAATTTTAATATAGGTCTGAAGTCAGTAGTGTAACCATGTATTGCGCCTGCGGAATCCATAAAATAATGTTCTGCGTTAAGTCTTCTTTTTAATGCAATGGGTAGTGAATCCATATTATCAGGTTGGATATATTGAAGCATTTTAGAACGGCCATCTAAGGTTTTTAATTCGCGTTGAATAACAAGACTTCCATCTTTTTGTGGCGTTATAGATGCTTTTATTTTATTGTCGTTTCCCTCTACATAAATATATCCTCCGTCTTGAGGCTTAAAGGGAAGCTTTTCAATCCCTAATTCGTGTAATGCTATATTTGCTTGAATATAAGCGGGTATCACACCTAATTTATTATTACCAAGATAAATAACACCATGTAACACGTCCAAGCGTTTATTGTCTCCCAAAGAGATGAAGCCCGGCAGATCTTTAGTAGCAGTTGGTATCGCGGTAATAGTTACTTTGGCCCCATCAAATTTTTTATCATCTACATACTTACTAAAAATGTCATTAAATTGTTTTGCACGATTATTTTCATGCAAATTACTTGAGAATTGCATTAATTTTTCTTGAAGTTTATTGATATTTTCCTGTACTAAAGCCATTTCTCTCGTAAACTCAAAATTCTTGTTAAGATTAGCAAGAGTGTCTTCAGCTGCCTGATCAAAAATTAATTGATAGGCTAAATTAGCACAGATAAATTGAGCATAGAGCGCATCTATTTTAACCTGATCGACGATTTTTTTGTTTTGCTCATTCTCAATTTTGAGTGCACATAGATTCACGTCCTTAGCAAATCCAAATAACCTGTCCGTAGCATCGAGTTTCTTTGGAGTTAAAGGGTTATCCTTGGTTAAGGAATCAACAAAGTTGTCTGCTTCTGTTGTTGATGGACTATCTGTAGTGGTAATTGCTTTAAATGCTCTGGGATCAATATTGGCACACTTGAGTAAAACGTCCTCGATAAATACTTCATGAGAGACTTTAAGTGCACATGGATTCTTTCTTTGATTAAACGTCAGGGTCTTTAAAAAATTTAAAAGCTCACGTTTTTCTTTTTCTGTGGTGGCATTTCTAAACGCATCCAACAAGGCTCTATCAAAAAACTCCCGGCCTTGTGTACTATTTATTCCATCCCTTGAAAGAAGAAACTGTTTATTTGCATAATAGGTAATAAATTGGTGTGCCAATAAAGCATCACCATTACGCATACCTAAACGCTCCGCTAATTTACGCAATTTGGCATCGACAGCCTTTTCTTTACCATAGGCGGTTAATGCGCGTTGTAATCCTTTTTGCCCTTCATACAAACCTTCTAAACTAACTGGAGAATCATGAAGAGCACGTTCAACTTTGGTTAATAAAGTACTATCAACAGGTTTAGTTCCATCAGGAGTTAATAACGAAATTTTTGCTGAAATCGCCTCATCACGCGGAATTATCAATTTTTCCCATTGTTTGATAATAGAGAAGAATTTTGGATTTACCTTTGCATCTATTGCCACATCAATTTGTGACAAATTCAACTTTATTAAATTCGTTAGCAGTTGCGTTCTTTGCATATTCTCTAACTTTGTGAACGCCTCATTAAGGGACTCATCTTCGTCATCTGCTGCATAGCGCTCCAACATGCTAGTGGCTATCTCGGTTATCAACTCGGGGGCTGAAGGATAGGATAAATTAAAGATCGTGGAGGCGGCAGAATGACAAAATTCGCTAATACGTTCACTTCTATTTTCTAAGCCATTAAAGGTTTTTAATTTATTTAAATAAACTGAAACCGCTCTAAAATAGTGCGCACATTCTTCTTTTCCTCCGTCTCCTTTCAACGTAGGCATTGGATTTTCTCGTAAAAATTTTAACGTGCTGCCATCGATCACGGTTCTTTGATAAAGACTTAAAAACTCCATATTGGGGGGTACAAAACGTGCGAAAGTTGCTGCTTCATGTTGTCTTTCTAAATCTTTACTTTTGAGCTGACTTGGAACAGCAGCAAGAGTATCCACTTTTGGTTTCGCAATAAGAACATTCGCTTCTTTACGCTTGGCTGCTTTAAATTTTGTTGCAACAACCGCTACCGCCTCTTTATGCTTTTCACGAATAGCGTCTATATCGATTGGCTTCCAGCCAAATTCCAGGGTTTGACTCGTAGTGAGATCAATGGGATATCCTGCTTGTTGGAGCGCTGCGTATTTAATGTTGGCTTTTTGTGTCAAAAAGTGATGGAAAGCATGGTTAATCGCAGCGGTAAGCTCGGAGGCACTTGCCTGAATATGATGTAATTTCTCTGGGTTTTCATGTTTTAACCAGAGGGCAAACAGCTTACGAACCCATTCTTTTTTAATTTCCCCCGCTATGGCTTGTTTACTGATTCTTTCTGCATGCGTATCAATTTTTATATATTCATCATTTCCACTATGAAGCAAATCAAGAGTACTTGCATCATAAGTATTTGTACTTAATATAACTTTTCGTTCTACAATCTCAATGACTTTTGTTTTAAGCTTTTGGTTTAAACTTTGGATTTCTTGGAATACTGATCCAGGTAAGAACGAACTTTTTCCTTGTTTGAAAAATTCAGCGCGCTCTAAAGGAGATTGAGTGTACAGATCTCTATTTCTGTGCTTTTCTGTGCCGATTCTTCCAGCGGACAAGTCATCTAATATGCGATACGCTGCATTGGTCTCCAGATGATGGCTAATAATGCGTGCTCGGAATCGATTAATTTCCGTAACACGCTCATTAGCCTCATGCTCAACCTCATCCACTTCAAAGGTTTTCATGGCTGTTTGCAAGTGTTGATGAACCATTTCAATCTCTTGAGCCGCAGCGGTAAATGCATGACTTATTTGGTTGATCGTTTGCAAATTAGAAGTTCTCGCTTTTAATCGCTCAAGGGTATCTTTTGCTTTGGCAATTCTATTTTCTGCCGCGCCCGCAACGGTATAATCCCCCTTAAGATTTTCAATTTTTCGGGTAACAGAATCACGCAAATTCTCGAGTTCTTTGCCCTCTTTTCTCAGTAACCCTAAACGCGCCTCCATATTTTTTAATTTTACCGAATTTTTTCCCTTACCAATGGTTCGCTGTTCCTCGTCAATTTCTTGAGTAATTGAATTAATAATTATGTGCAATTGGCCAATCATTTGCGTCAATTTTTCTTGATTTTCAGAAAGCCTGACAATAGTCGATTTTAGCGATGTAGTGGCTTGCTCAACAGTCACGGCAAGTTTATCGACAAACGCTTGACGTTGGGCAGCAGAAACGATTTTAGTATATCGTTGTTCGAGAGCAGGCGACGCATTGCGTAAGAAATCTAAAAGCCCAACAACTTTAGAATTTGTAAGTGACTCTCTATTTTTTACTACCAGGTTAAAAAAGGTAGCTTTATCAATTTCTTTTCGTATGCCACCGACCATTAATTCGATTTTAATATATTCTTTTCGCGCACCGCCAGAAGTAAAAGTAACAACATTTGCATCTTTCAATTCCTTTATTGTTACATGTCTTGCATTCCAGCTACTTGCATGGGATAAGCGCTCACGCTCGGAGTGTATATGTCGTTCCTTAACACTTAATTTTTTGATCTGATGATTTATTAATTGTATGCTCGCTTTCCAAGCAAGCGCATTGGCATGCTCGCTTAATTTTTCCAATGCTTTTGGCGCAACCTTCCCCTGCTCATCGGTCTTTAAAGGCATTACCCCTGAGGTCCAAATAGCAGGATCTTGGTTAATAACCGAGGAGATAAAATACTTATCAATGTCTTCCGGCCTGGATTTTTGTAAATATAAATATAAATCTTGAGCATGAGTAAAAATTTTCGCATTGATCCGATCTATAGCAGGCTGATTTTCGGACTTCTGCTCGCGAACCAGTTGCTCTTTTACGGCAAGCAACGCATTAAAATAGGCCTGATAATATTCATTAGTTGGCGGTTTTTTTAATTCGCATAAGCGCATAGATACTTCATAAAGCTCCGCTGGAGAAAGATATTCAGGCTCAAGACTCCTGAGCATTTCTTTATATTCCGCGCTCACAAATCGCGGTGCGTGTTCGCTTTGTTGCGCGCCTTTTTTACCACAAACATCATTCAATATACCTTCTTTTTGCTCCACCAACATAGCCAATCTAACTTTTTTATACGTTGACTTACCAAGCTCATATAATTCGCAGGATTGTGCTTTTTTGGCAAAACAGTTTTGTGTATTTTGTGGTCGTTGTAATAACTCTTGAAATTCTGGTGGCGCATCCTCGGCAGAAATGGAACTAAAGTTTTTTAGATAATTGGCATACACCTCACTCTGAGCATCTAAAGCACGCAACCTCTCGAAATAGCCCATGTGGCTACGTTCTTCCATCGTAGAATGCTTCAATTGTAAATCAATATGCGTTTGTGCCCAACCAGCCATAGAATTGGAACGAACCAATTTACTTAAATAGTCTAATCCGGTGGCATCTTGTAAACGTTCTTGGGGAATAGAAAAAGTTAATGCATTCTTTCCCATTGACTCATTACCCATGCGTACTAATCGAAAGAGTCCGACCAACGAGCGAAAGAAATCGCCAATAATTCTGAATATATTTTTATTAGTATCTCTTAGAGCCCGAATCCCCCCTCTTCTAAGTGCAGTATTTTCTAAAGCGCCAGAAGAATCATAAGTCGATAATTTTACATTGCTGCCTTCTTTTTTTATCACCAGCTGCATCGAATGGCCTTCTAGACCAGTCTCAAGATACAATGACTCCCCATCTTTTAAGCCATTAATTGCTTCTTGTAAGGCCCTACTGGCTAAATCAAGTTTAACCTCAAAAGCTTTTTGTTTTTTATCAAATTCATGTTCTACCTTTTTGTAACCGCCCTTTTCTTCTCCTTTTTTTTCATCATTGGCAACGTACCCTCCCCAATCGTCACCTAATTCCTTCAATATATGACCTAAATCTCGAGTACGGTTCAAATTTCGATAATAAAGCTCGAGCTGAGCCTTTTCTGCCGTTGATACATTCAATCCATACTGCTGAAATGCTTCTGGGCTCTGTACTAATTTACCAATCACCTCGGATTCCATCGCCGTCACCAGATCAGGAAACCCTCCTGTAGAACAAGCATGTTCTCCCTTTAAAGGGTTCCCATCGACATCATCAAGTACACCTTTAATTGCAGCGTATACTTTTTCAATTGTTGCATTGTCATCATCTTTTTGTGTTAAGGATTCAATAACGGTACGCAAATCGCGATGATATTTATTTTTTGTTCCTGAAACCATCTGTGATGCCAAGACCATTCCAAAACGGGTATGGAGCGTTGTTTCAATACCTTCTTGATCGCGTTCTTTCATGCCACCATCTTTGGTTAGCCCCGTGTTTATCGTAACATTCTGAGCCCCTCGAAGGCGCATCTGGTCTAAAATAACCTTTTCTTCTTTTGAAAGCGGAGGGACAACTGTCGTATTTTGTGGTGTTTTCTGGGCTTTACTAGCAAATAAGTAACTGCCTAATTGATACAAGCCATATGGGATTATACCTAGGGTATATCCTATACCTTTAATAAGACCGACTCCTCCCCTTGCAAGCACCGCTCCTACTTTAGATAAAAAACCTGGTTCGCGTTTTGCTGCTTCTACAGGAGATTGGACTGGAGGTGTCAGCTCTAAATTAATTTGTTTGATATTTTTACTTATGTTCTGCCATACACCTGATTCCCATTGAAGGTTCCCATTAATTGTTCTCCAATTCTCTTTATATGCTTCTTTCTCAGCTGTTGGGGAAACTATCGGTTGTTCTGATGTACTTTTCCGACTTTTCTTTTCAGCATCTAAACCAATCCATAATGCCTCTACTGTCTCATCAAAACTCATCGTACGTAATTTATGTTCAAGGACAAATAATTCATCATCGGTTGCTCTTTTCAAAAAGAGATTTCTTGCGGCCTCAGTAGTTAATCCTAAAACCACGTCCGCGGTCAGATTTTCAAATAGCACTTTAAGCTGATCACTGATACTTTGACTTTGTTGAATCACACTGGATATGACGGCGTCTTTTTCGGAGCTTAAATCGAATTGTTTTTCCCGCTCAATTAAAATTCTCTTGAGTTGTCTTCTGCGGTCTAAATTCATTATTTGAGGCAAAATTTCTACGTGAAGTATTTTAACTTCATCAATACTCATTTTTTTTGCGTAGAATTCAATTTGCTGAATATCTAGATTGGAAAATATATCTGCAACTTCATTAACATATTTGGTCATCCAAAGTACCTCATACTCGTTACCATTCGATCTTTTACCCGGGATTGAGGGGGAGTTAGTTAAAGACATAACTTAACCGTTCACATAAGTGATGCAGTTGTTATAATTTTAGAACAATATGGGTTAATTTGGAATTGGCAAGTTATTTTTTATTTTTATTGCTTGTTTTTTAGATAGTTAACTTATTTTTCTTCTAGATTAAATAATATTTATGACGGTACATTGCGCTCACGTGCAGCCACAAAGATAGGTATCCCATTAGCTTGCTGAGACTTAAAAAATCCCACTTGACTCGCTTTAACTAATCCTTGATTTTTTTCCTCAAGATTATTAAGCATTTGATAGAGCCCAGTAATGCCATCAAGAGTCAGAGCATGACAATTGCTGAAAAAATCAGTTTTTTCAGAAGATAAACTCAATTTATTGCGAACAAGATTATGAAAAGTGAAATCATCTGTATATTGAGCCCCATACTTATT
Source organism: Legionella drancourtii LLAP12 (assembly GCF_000162755.2). Lineage (GTDB taxonomy): Bacteria > Pseudomonadota > Gammaproteobacteria > Legionellales > Legionellaceae > Legionella > Legionella drancourtii. The sequence continues at coordinate 29,682 of NZ_JH413822.1, read as the reverse complement.
TGATAAATAGCGCTCAAATTCATGCTTTTTTTTATCATCAATATTCAGTGATACCAGAAGCCTCTTACTGCCGTTGCACAAGTCATGAGTATTGATAATGTAATCATCAAATGCTTCTTTAAATGATCGTTGATTCTCTTTATTAATTTGCGCTTGAAAATGGCCACAAGCAAAATTTCTTATTTCCTCTAAAATCATGTCTTCTGTTAAGATATTAATGAGAGGATGCCCGATAACCGATTGAAAGAGCCTGCGCTTTACACCAGAAAAACAAGAAGGTCGATCGCCAGTTAAATCATCATATTCTTCTTCTTTTCCTCTTGCATTAACACGGATTTTATCCCAATTATGCGCGCGACCAATCAGTGCCAATTCATCAATAAAGTGATCAAGTCGAGTTTCCAGAGTATGGCCATCGGCAGCTGGTATTGATTTATCACCAGCAGCTAACCAGAACATGACGATTAGAGGTTGATACTCTGCAAAAGTAGACCATTGCTCGAAAGTCGTTTCATTGAAATAAACGTAAGGAGCCTCAGGATCCATCCAGGGATTAGGCTTTGCAATATAACGCCATGCGGTATGGTCTTTGTGTTGGTAATAAGCCGTTAAAGCTTGTTGATATTCCTTTTCACTAAGCCCTAGTTTTTGTAATTCAACAAAATCCATGGGGAGTATCATTTTCTCATCGTGATCATTGAGAAGGAATGCTGGTTTCGCTTCATAGCGTAGTCTTAATTGCGCACGCAAATCATGCATGAGTTTATCAACACCGATTTTTTTCAGGATTGGAGCATAATGCCGAATTGTGCCATCTAGACGTTGCCGTTCTCCTTTGGTCAACGCGGTCATGGACGATTCGCGATCTCTAGCCAGTTGTGCTAAATCCAATTGCCCGCCCACTTCGGCACGATAAAAATTGTTTTGCTCTGCGAGTATCCTTATTTCGGAACTATTTAAAAGAATGGATGCCGCTTCTTGATTACCGATCGTTAAAGCAAGTCGCACCAGTTCATTGGATTGCCCTACGGTGACGGCACGGTGTGCTAATGCTTTTACGGAAGGTATGGTCAATAAAAAACGTATCTCATCATCTAGTGTACGATCATTACGACGAATTAGATTTCTTATCATATAAAAACAAATTTTTGCCTGCTCAGGATCAGCAATATCAAAAACACTATGAGCAGGAACATTCAGTGCATCACGATGGAGGGCCGTAAGTTGTTGTGTAATGAAGGGGGTAATGCTGAGATCACCGTATTCATGCATGTGCATTTCAGCATAAGCCAATAAATTACTGTGTCTTGAGAGCATCCATTTACTTACTTCAAGATAGCCATTTTCAATGGTTTTACGATAAGCATCAAAATTCACCGCTTCTACCATTTCCTTAACTAAGTCAGGGGCTTTAGCTTCCAAGTGCTTTAATAGTTCCCAATAACCATTTACGGCTCCCGCTCTGTAAGCACAAAAATCTTGTGCCTTAATCATATTCAGGACCAAATCAGGTACTTTTGCTTCTAAATAGTTCAGAACTTCGATATGGCCGTTTTGAGCGGCCTTCTTATAAGCAGAAAAATTCACCGCGCTAATCATTTTTAAAGTGACATCAGGGGCTTTGCTTTCCAAGAATTTTAATACATTAATATGGCCATTTTCAGCGGCTTTTCTATATGGAAAAAATTCATTATCCGCGATCATCTCTTGAATATCGTCATTATGTCCTAGTGTAAACTCATGCAAAAGAGTTACATTTCCTAAAACAGTTAATAATGAAAATACATTGTTTTTATTTAAATTAAGTACCGTAGCAACCTGTTGCAGCAGTGCTAAATCATCAGGAAAACTTAATGCAATACCTAACCAGGCTTGTTTTTTCAACCATTGGTCATTGAGCTTTGAGACTGATTTATATAAGTGTGAAATTAAATCCATTGGCTTGGCTTTCATAAGCGAAAGCACGGTATCATCTAGAGTTTCGTAAAATAATTGCTCATCACGCCACATCGACGAGGGAATAAGTTTTGCCTGCCTATGTTTCATCCGCTCTGCGTCTGTTTTGAATCTTAGCATATTAGCTCACTAAAATAACTCCATTATGTTTGATATAATATCATATGATATGGAATTTAAATTCCCATTTTTCCATCCTCTCCTCACAGAGAATGGGGACGGTCCCTAATGTATCCGGATGTATCATCTTACAACGCACGAGCACAACGAACGCCAAGCAAGAAATCCTTATTGCCATGTCCCTGATAGCTGCTGCCGCCACCTGTAGCAAAATACTCAAACCATGCAGAGAAAGAGGGATATTGCGAGGACTCGGTAGAACTCCAATAGTTACCTGGGGTTGATGAATTGCCACCTGCAGTCAAACCACCAATATTACCATTATCTACTAAGTTAGATTGCATATTTTGCGCTACAGGAGACGCTTGGCTGCCACAATTAACGCCGCCATAACTTGCACCATACCCCATTTCACAAATCGCCGGCAGGTACCAGTTATTATATCCATCCATTGATGATGTCGCGCATAATCCAGCCGCATAGGTACTGGCTAACTCGCTATCCTGCATTGTTAATATTTGATAAATCAGATAAGTATTACCACCTGGAGCAGGACTTGCTAAATTTGTACCATTAGTGTCACTATAAGAATTAGTGATGTAACAATTATTACTAACACAGCCACTACTGGAATCCCAAACAAGACCACTAGTAGTCGCACTGTCGGCTGTTGCTACTACCGTTCCACCAATACTGCCAGTATTCACAGTGGTATCATCCACTGAATAAAGATAACCTCCCTGATAAATACAGCCATATCCCAGAACCACTACATTCGCCGAGGTTGGGCTTGCGTTACTCGCACTCACGGAGATTATCCCCGGAATTGGGGCAATTCCCGTGGTACATGCCGCATTGCCCACTCCGGAAGTAGCTGTAGCACCGGGAGTCACTGTAATCATGCACGAACCACCAGCAGACAATCAAATCGGCTGATTTTTTATAGCTGCTGTTAAAAACACAAAGATCATTTACTTGAAATGAAACATTCTTTTTGACTCTATGCTTCTATGCAAATTCGATCATATTTTCAGCGGAATCTAAGCCAAGAATATGACCATTTGGTACGTATTCACTCAAAACATCGACCAATTTACCTGTACCACAACACGCATCAATAATATGTTCTTCTCCTGTGGGTGGATATTGACTTAAAAAGTGCATAACAACTGATTGGGCAGTCGCGATTTGAGGAAGTGATTGATCGTATAATTCGGCTGAAACAGTGTATTTCATAGCATGGTTATCCTTAATCCAATAACTTGATTTTTATAGCTTTATAACGCTGGAATTATAAAGTTAAGTAGGCATAGTTTTCAAGTTTCTAAAACTACAGAAGATGGTTTTATTCAGATAGAGATCCCGCCCTGCATTTTATCTCGTCTGTAATTACCATGTAGTTAATCGTCCTTGATTACTTAGTCTTAGCAAAATATCATAAAATTTTTTCTTTTATAGCTCGCAGGCCATGCTTGCCAAATTAATACCTTATGTAGTACATTTAGCCTGTTGATAATTTGTGATGAAGTTATTGATTATAATGGAATAAATTATTAAAAATAAAAAGCCAACTTAAAATAATGGAATATATGACAATGAAATTGACTAACTCATCTGCTTTTCGCAAGCTATTTATTAAAAAATTATACCTCTTTATTTTTCTTTTTACAGGATTACTCATATTGGCTCATTCTAGCTACAGCAGCGAGCTTTATTTTCTCTGTGGTCCTGACGAGGATGGATGTTATGAAGGAATTTATCAATATTGTACGTGTACTCCCTATAATGATATTGAAGCGAATAATCTCTACTGCTTCAATTTTGATAACCTAACTTGCACCCCCTTATCACAAACGCCTAATTGCGATCCCTCTCTTATTTATCGAAACCAAGGTGAATGCCTAGCAACTATATTCCAAAGTGAAGCCACGCCTCCCTGCACTATTAAAACACATTCTTTTTGCATGGAGCATCACACCAGCATCTGTGATCCTAATGGTCAACCTGATAGCTGTCACTAATACCCGATATCAAAGTCTAGACAGAAAGTAGTCTGCACGTACCATATTAATTATAGTTGTCTTCCCGATTAAACATTTATGACTTAATTAGGGGCTGTTGACATTTCGCTAGATTGAGCCAGAATGAGTTGATT
>NZ_JH413822.1:0-24963 GCF_000162755.2 Legionella drancourtii LLAP12 | reverse complement strand
ACTTAGATAGCACACCTTTTTTATATTTCCTATAGTGACCTAATTGTTAGTGCTGTTCGTAATATAATTATCAGGAACACAATAAAGGCCCCCTTGTTTACCTAAAAGGACAAGATTACCTTTGATAGTTACTTTATCTGCAAAAGACAAAAAAGCTAAATAACATTAAAATACAGATAATTAAAACTATCGATTTCATGATCGTATCTCCTTATAAATTATAAGTTTGAAGTTGTGGAACATCTAGGAACCTATTGTAAATAATCCCCAATTTACGCAATTAATTTATAATTCCTTCTATTAAGTTGAAACCTGTTCACAAGCCGCTCTTTCTTGATGAATACGTACAAGTAAATGTGGTGAAATCGACTGGGTTTGCAAAGATGCTGGCCACGCCCATTCTCTCGGTGCATTTATCCAAAATCATGTATAAAACACATTTAACTACCCTCTCGTTACATTTTATCCACGAATAAATCGAATACCTGATTTATCTAAAAATAACACCAAACCAGAGATCACTGCCTAAAATGTGTTGAATATGAGTCATAAAAGGTCTAAAATAACCACTTTTTAAGTATTAAGAGCTGATTATGTCTTTGCAAACGTCAATTCAAAAAGGTGTGTCTAATTTTAGTTTTATTATTGGTACTGGTTTAATGTATGGTGGCGGAGCTGCTCTGTTAGCAATGGCTGTTTTAGGAACCATTTCGATTGATCTTGTATTACTTGCTTATGCTAAAAAAAAACATAATGACTTTATGACCGGATGGATTTTAGGATCCATGTTCTGGGGACAAAGGAGAGATCCATTGCCTCTTCTAATTGCCTCCCCGATAACCTCGCTTATTGCTATTGGTTTATCTGTAGTTTTAGGTGTTCCTCATGTTGGTGTTGCACTATTGGCTGGATGGACTTTAGCAGCTACTGTTCTTGCTGTGGGTTATGCTTTAGTTGCTTTATCAGAAGCAATTACCCCTGAGCCTGAGTATCATCATAGTTGTGCTCCTGCATTCTAATTTTAAAAAAATATTTTTCCAGCCAGTAGCTTACAATGTATCCATAAACTCAAACGAGATTATGGATCACTACCTTTGCAAATTAAGGTAATGCAAAATGCCAATTCATTGCCTTAGACAAACCTTCAAGCATGATTTCACCGCGGATGCTGTTTCCTTTAGCATTAACTCTTGGGCTTAAAACCACAATACCTGCTTTACCAGGGACAACAGCAATAGTATAGCCAGACACACCGCTTTTAGCGGGCATTCCTGTTTTTACCATATGAGTACCCGTTTCATCATATAAGCCACAAGTTGCCATAATCGCTAAGGTAATTTTACACGTCTCGCGAGAGAGTATTTGTTCACCGCTACTAGGCTCTATCCCTCCATTGGCTAATAGGGTCGGCAGAAAAAGCATTTGTTCTAAACTTGCTTCATAGGAACACAGTGCAAAATATAAATCCAGTGTTTCAGGGACTTCTGCGCCAAGATTATTTCGACTTTTCAACAAATACGCGAGTGAGCGATTACGATTACCCGTTCGTTTTTCAGAAGCAAAAACCAATGGATTAATGCTAAGCCGTTGATTAAATAACTTTTGAATCCAATGCTCTAACCATCTAAATTGCTGCTCACCGGTTCCTGGAATATGTGAGCATAAAGTGATGGCTCCTGCATTTAACATGGGATTTGAGGGTTTAGGGCCAAATTGTTCTAAACGGGTAATTGAGGCGAAATCATCGCCTGATGGTTCAACCTTAACCCATTCAAACAATTGTTCATCACCAAATTCTTCCAATAGTCCTATCAAAGGGATCATCTTCGCCGTACTTTGCAAAGTCACTGACTGCAGAGGATTATTACTATAACAAAGAGGATTTTCACCTAAAGACTGCACTGCAATTGCTGTCAACTCTTGATTCACATTCGCTAATTCAGGAATATAATCTGCAATTTTACCCTCTTGATTTAACTCGGCGGTATGAACTAGATCTTCTAATAAGTTGATTGTAAGTAATTTTGCTGACATAAGAACCATTCGATTTAAAAAGAGGCTATTATGCTAAATGTAGCACATAAAACAACTCTTTTTTTTACAAAACAATCTCAGACAATGCGCTTAGAGCAAAATATTTACTCCAATTCATCGAGTCGCAATGATTGTTTCACGTTCCAAAAATCGTTCCAGGGATCTTCTTTTAATTCTTTTAGGCGCTGCGGCAGAGTTTTAATTGTATACACAGTATCTTCCATGCGCCCACTCAGCTCCTCCCAAGCAAGTGGTGTTGATGTAGGCGCATGCAGCCGGGCTCTGGAAGAGTACGTACCAATAGCGGTAGCAGTACGTTGATTTCGAAAATAGTCTATAAATATTTTTCCATGACGTTTGGATTTAGTCATGGTACTGATGTATTCATGAGGTTTTAACTGTTCAAGAAATTGTACAAAGACTTGAGTAAATCTCTTAACCTGCTCCCAATCGTATTCTGGCTTAATAGGCACAACCACATGTAACCCATTACCACCAGTGCTTTTAACAAAAGATTGAAGTTGGTATTGAGCCAAATGCTCGCGTACATCGAAAGCCCCAGCAACGACTTTGCTCCAAGGCACATCTGGTGCTGGGTCTAAATCAAAAATAAGAATATCGGGTTGTTCTAAATGGTCAATTTTGCTCCCCCAAGGATGAATTTCTAAGACTCCCATTTGCACCAAACTGAATAGCCCTTCCTGATCATTCAAATAAATATATTGCTCTATTTTATTATCATATTCCACCGCAATGGGGTGAAGCGCTTTTGGGGTAGTCTTATTATAATGTCGCTGATAAAAGCATTGCTCATAATTAGAAGGACAGCGTACTAAAGTAAGGGGTCTTAGAGAGATAAAAGGAAGAATGTATGCACTAATCTCTTCGTAATAGTGCAGTAAATCTTCTTTGGTAATCTGATCCTCAGGGTACAAGATTTTATTAGGATGGCTTAGCATAAATTCCTTTTTTGCTTTTTAGCAACCGTTTTTGCAATTTTAACTTCTTTAGAAGAAGTTACTTGTTCATGCATGACTTCAGAGGCTATTTTATCAGAACGTAATCCTTTAAAACCAGGATGTCTTAAGTATTCATCATTAGTCCATTCCGTGAACGCTACCTCACCAACCAAGTTCGGCTGTACCCAATGAGCTTGTGAAGCGCCAGGAAGCTTGGTTGTAAATGGATTGGGGCGCCGCTTATTTTTCAGTAATTGCTGATGAAGCTCGTTTAAAGTTGCTTGATTAAACCCAGTTCCAACATTTCCCACATATTCTACCTGACCTTCCTTGCCACACAGATTTATAATGTTCGGCAATCTCATCTGGCAATCTCATCGATAGTTTGGTGACTTAGTACACTTTTATCTAGCGCCTTAGTAACATCATAATCACTTAGAGCACGCGCATATCCATCTTGATGTTTGATTAAGAACCAATGATTTGGGTCTTTAAAACGAACCAAATTCCAACATCCCTTTAATTTCTTAGCATGTAGCTCAAAACGTAAATGACCTTTTTCATAAGCTAAATCAGGATCCTCATCTAAAGGCTGCCATATACCTTTATCCCAAAGCATAACGGTTCCTCCGCCATATTGTCCTTTAGGTATAATTCCTTCAAAACCACCATACTCTAGAGGATGGTCTTCCACCTGTATGGCAAGACGTTTTACCTGCGCGTCAAGACAAGGACCTTTAGGCACAGCCCAGCTTTTTAAAACCCCATGAAGCTCAATACGAAAATCATAATGAAGGTGGCTTGCCGCGTGTTTTTGAATAACAAATAAACGATTGGTTTCCTCACCTTTAGGCTCGGGAGTTTTAGAAAAATCTCTTTTTTTATGATATTGGCTTAAACTCATCGTGCATTCCTTTGCGTTATTTGCGTTATTTAGGTTGCTGAGATACTGCCTTATTTTTTTCATATTTTCTTTTAAGAGTGAGATAAAATCCACTACTGTATCCGGTCTTTTCGCTGCGTTAGGCGCGTTTTTGTCCGCGTTAGCAAGGCGTTGCTCAAGCCATTTTTGTAATGTTTCTCGGTATTCATTATGGTATTTTTCTGGCTGCCATGTGGTCGACATATTAAAAATGCAATCATCTACTATGTAATTTTAGCTCATTTCAGCCGGTAATTCGAATCATTACCACGACCTAAGTCTCTGAAGCTTTCAAAGAAAATCTTGCCGAGGAATTAATCCTATTAATAAAAACTAAAGCCTCCACTAGCTCCTCGGTTGTGCCCAGGAACATAGAATGTGGTTTTCCACAACAAATGAGGAAAAAAATAGTTGATTATCTAAAAATACATCCCTATTTTCCTTGATTTAAAAAGGCTTTTCTTAATACTAATAATTTATTCGATCAACTAGGCTTAATAATAACCATGATCAACAATTAAGGAGAGATGAATATGGCTGAAAAAAAACAAGGGATTGTAAAATGGTTCCAAAAAGAAAAAGGATTTGGGTTCATTCAATGTGAAGGGCAAGATTATTTTGTCCACTTTAGTGGAATTATTGCTGAAGGTTATAAAACTCTTCCTGATGGAGCTCATGTTTCCTTTAAGACAATGGATGGAAAAAAAGGCAAACAAGCACATGAAGTGGAAGTTATCCATAGGGCCTAATTCTCGAAATAAATCTCTTGGTTCTGGATTAAAAAGACCTGACAACATGGCTATATTCCCCATGCGCTCATTTATTAAAATAAATGGTTATGGGCTTTGCCTCAAATACAAAGCAACGATACCATTTGTCTCACTAGGGTCTGTTGCTTTTTCAAGGTCAATAGACCCAAACCAATTTTGCTAATCCAAATTTTTTTACTAGGCTTAAGGTAATGAGCATATATTCTAATAATTACTGTCATCAAGCTAGATGCTCAAAAAGATTCAGATAATTGCCTTACAATATAAAAATAAAAGGGGAATCAAATAGGCAATTTTAATACATTTTAAGGAGCATATTATGAACGCCATCGATTTTCTAATTAAAGAACATAACCATGTTAGAGAAACTCTGGCCCAAATCAGTAATCCCTCTCATCCTAATGAGAGTCGAGAAAAATTATTTAATTCATTATGTCACGAGCTAATCAGACATGAAGCAATGGAACATGCAATCTGGTATCCCTGTTTTAAAAATAACTCACAATTAGATCCCGCAGTAAGACATTTACTATCTGAAGAAAAACATGCGGAAAACGCTATTGAACAATTGAAGAATATTCATCAGCCCCATGAATGGGAAAAAAAATTTTTTCAATTAAAAGAAGAAATAGAAAAACATGCACAAGAAGAAGAACAGCAATTTTTTCCCGCAGTTAAAAAACTTCTAAGTAACAACGAATTGGAGCAAATTGGTTTGGATATGTTCCACTTTAAACAGGATTATGAGGGATCGCTTAATTAACCCAAAATCACCTTTAACGTGAGTATTCTTACATAAATACTCACGTTAAAAGTCAAGAGAAGGAAGACTAAAAACAATATTTATTTAATTCTTCCTCTATTAAATTTAGGGGGGCTTGCTTTTTATCCAAAGCATTTCCCGTGCTTCGCGCAACGCCATTTATTGGCTTAATTTTTGTATTATTCTCAGCAACAGAACAAGCTTGGTATTTTTTAAATATACGATTCAGTTCTTGCAGAAATACAATGTTCTCATTTTTAATGCGCGTTAATAATTTTTCGTCCTCAGTATTAAAAACCTTAGCCTGTTCATACGTTTCAATAATATTGGAGTGCAATTTAATTAAGTTCAAAATTGTATCACCCAACACCTCTTGTTTCCTTATATGCTGCACCATGTAAATCCCTTTTCCTTTTTTTCAGTATAAATAGAAAGAAATAAAAAACTCTATTCAGGTTTATACTAAAAAACACAAGGAAAACAAGTGAATTTTTTACTATTTATTACCTTAGCTTTCTATTCCCTTAATCTCGTTGGGTAAATAGGGAATCAAATTAATAAGTGGGTGTAGTATTATTGTTGATACCCGAATTATAGTGCCCAATAAAGGCGCTTCGAAAGTTTAATTTCTATGCTTTAATTATTCATCCATCGTAATCGCAAAGCATTTACAATTACCGAAACAGAACTTAATGACATAGCGGCAGCAGCAATAATTGGGCTTAAAAGTAGCCCGGTCAGCGGATACAACACACCAGCCGCCACAGGTACACCCAGCATGTTATAGATAAAAGCAAAAAATAAATTTTGGCGTATATTGCTCATCGTTGCTTTTGATAAGCAATGCGCTATAACAAGGCCACTTAAATCCCCGCGTAACAAGGTAATACCAGCACTTTCGATTGCTACATCAGTACCGGTTCCCATGGCAATACCAATATCGGCTTTTGCTAGAGCAGGTGCATCATTGACACCATCTCCAGCCATCGCGACAACTCTACCCTTCTCTTTCAGCTCACCAATAATACGACTCTTATCTTTAGGTAAGACATCCGCGACGACCTGTTTAATTCCCAATCGTTTAGCCACCGCTTCGGCGGTATTTTTATTATCTCCAGTAACCATGACGATTTCTATTCCCTTGTCCTGGAGCTCGCGAATGGCGGCAGGTGTGGTTGCTTTAATAGGGTCTTCCACCACTAAAATAGCCGCCTCTTTGCCATTTACAGCCATGCACATCACCGTCACCCCTTGGGCGCGCAGCTCATCTGCCTGTTTAGATAAAATGCTACTCTTAACCCCAACTTCCTGCATCAGCGTCGCATTGCCGATGGCAACATGATGCGCATTTACAGTTCCTGTCACACCTTTGCCGGTGGGTGCATCAAAATTTGCAACATCAGCGAATGCCATCTTTTTTTCCTGCGCAGCAATCACAACCGCATTTGCCAACGAATGCTCACTGTTGTGCTCCAGCGCAGAAGCCAGCATGAGTATCTCCTCTTCTTCAAAGCCTTCCGTCGTTATAATACGGGTAAGTTTCGGATGGCCTTCGGTAAGCGTACCCGTTTTATCCACAACTAAAGTATCCACTTTCTCCATAAGCTCTAGTGCCTCGGCATTTTTAATCAATATTCCATTTCTAGCACCTTGGCCAATTCCAACCATAATTGACATGGGGGTCGCTAAACCTAAAGCGCAAGGACAGGCAATAATTAACACCGATACAGCAGCAATAAGAGCATAACTGAACGCAGGTGGTGGACCATAAATTGCCCACAGAATAAAGGCAACTACAGCAATCAGGAGAACCACTGGCACAAACCAACCCGCAACCGTATCAGCCAGACGCTGAATAGGAGCTCGACTGCGTTGTGCGTCACTCACCATCTGCACAATACGCGCAAGCATGGTGTCATTGCCTACATACAAGGCCTTCATCACAAAACTGCCCGTCTGATTAATCGTGGCACCGATTACTGATGCACCTTGTATCTTGACGACAGGCATAGGCTCACCGGTGATCATGGATTCATCTACAGTACTAAAACCTTCTTCTACCTTGCCATCGACTGGTATTTTCTCACCTGGACGTACACGCAGCAAATCACCTGGATGAACTTCAGAGCGTGGTATATCATCGATATGACCATCCTCAGCAATGCGATGTGCCTGTTCAGGTGCCAATTTTAGCAAAGCACGAATCGCACCACCGGTTTGCTCGCGAGCCTTTAACTCCAATACCTGCCCCAGTAAAACTAAAGAAGTAATTACTGCAGCCGCTTCAAAATAGACAGCAACGACACCATTCACACCACGAAAAGCAGCGGGAAAAATACCGGGGACCAAAGCCGCAACCACGCTATAACCCCATGCCCCACCAATTCCAATAGAAATCAAGGTAAACATATTCAGATGACGCGTTTTGAATGATGCAAACCCGCGCTGAAAAAAAGGCCAGCCCCCCCAAAGTACTACTGGCGTTGCCAGTACCATTTGCATCCAGACCGACCAGCTCGCCGAGATCAAGCCAGCATGCACATGCCCGCCCATCTCAAGAACAAACACGGGCAAAGTCAGTATCAAGGCCACCCAAAACCGACGGCGCATGGCGACATATTCGGGGTTGGGTATATCTGTTGCCGCGATCGTGACGGGTTCCAGTGCCATACCACAAATTGGGCAAGTTCCTGGTGTTGGCCGACAGATCTCTGCATGCATGGGGCAGGTGTAAATAATGTTTGCATCCGTTATCGCAGCAAATACCTCTGGCTTTTTTGAATCATGCCCCTGGTGATGACAATGAACATGCGCCGTTGCTGGTCTTTCTGCTTTACAATGATCCTTCTTCATCAGCCCACCTGTTTGTATTTTTTACGAAACATGCACGTTAAAAACCTTTTTATCCAATTCAGGATGCTTATCAATAAACACCCATGATAGTTATTTCACTCTACATTAATTATACACCCCCTGATCAATATTTTTAAAAATTGATGGGACGGCTTATGTACTTACGTTCATCTTGGAAAATCAACAGCTTATTATCAATGGACAACCATTTAATCCGAATAGGCTGCGATGATTTAAGGTCAACTAATTAAAAAAAAGACGACAAAAACTAAGCTTAAGACAATGACTAAAGGATTAATTTTTTGTCTGGTAAAAAATTTCAGCATACTATAAAGAATGATTCCTCCACCAATACCATTGGCAATAGAAGACGTAAACGGAATCATCATCATCGTAACCATGCATGGAGCGGTTTCACTAATATCCGTTAACTTAAGATCGCTTAAATGCTTCATCATACAGCACGCAACATAGAGTAAAGCCGGCCCTACTGCAAAAGAAGGGATCATTTGCGCCAGCGGGAAGAAAAACAGCATTAAAATAAATCCTAAGGCGATAACTAAGGCCGTTAATCCCGTGCGTCCCCCTGCTTCGATACCCGTTGCCGATTCAATATACGGTGAAGTACTGGCAGAGCCTAAAAGGCCAGCTAAAGTTGATGCAGCCGCATCAGCGGTTAAACTGTAACTAAGACGCTTAGGATAATCTTCTTTATGTTTGAAAACCGTAGGATTAAGTAAGCCGATTAATGTTCCTGTTGCATCAAAAACCGCGATTAAGAAAAAAGTAAAAATTGCTTTTAAAGCGGTAGCGCTAGTAAGGCCGGAAAAATTAAGTTTGAAAAAGGTTGGTTCAAGTGAAGGAGGAATACCGCATAATCCTTGCCAAGATGTTTTTCCCAACAGTAAACCAAGTACACTGATACTAAGTATGCCAATAATAATGGCCCCAGGAATGCTGTAGTAATCAAGCACCAATATCAGTAAAAAGCCTAAGAAAAATAAGCCCGTCTCTGGTCGTCGAATATCCCCCAAGCCCATCAAACTATGCGTATCATCAATGATGATTTGATTCGTTTGTAATGCAATTAAGGCGATTAATAAACTGATACCAATTAAAATTGCAATTTGTAAATTATAAGGAATTGCCTCGATTAATAGCCGTCTAAGTCCGGTTAGCGTTACTAAAAAAAACAATACCCCCGAAATAAACACCATGGCTAAGGCATGTTGCCAGTCAATCCCCATTCCTTGTACAACGCCGTAGGTAAAATAAATATTTAATGCCATGCCAGGAGCAACACCAATCGGTGTATTCGCCATAATACCTGTTAGGGCACAAGCAAAGGCGGTCACTAAGCAAGTAGCGGTGAATACTGCGCCTTGATCCATGCCTGCATCATGTAAAATAGTGGGGTTAACGAACGCAATGTAAACCATGGTTAAAAAGGTCGTAACCCCGGCAAGAACTTCCGTTCTCAAAGTCGTTCCCTTAAGGAAATAGGATTTTAAATGATTCATGGAGTAGATGCTTGGAAGGAAAAGTTTATCCTACACAAAGATCAGGGCTATTGGCAACAACTACCGATGATGATGAAAAAACCACTAGCACCGGACTATTTTTTGTAGATAACCCCGATTAAAGTGCCCTACTTAACAGACAAATATGGGATAAGAAAGCGTAGGATAGTACGCTCACCCAATCACCTTATATCCCGTTGAATTATTAATTATTTCACGAGGTTATATTGATACTTTATGAGTACGGCGCCGGAAGAAGCCACAAAGAAGAAGAGGGTTTAATTTGCGCGTACTTAATTAATGCATTACATAAAAACGTACAGGATTATAATAATACTGTACGTTAAAAGAATTTAAACAGTAAGACAATTCTCTTTTGTATACCCATCAGTTGTTGTTTTAAGGGATTTAAAACAAGCAGCGGTAATGAGTTCATAATCCTCTACAGAACACATTGAAGCTAAGGTCTTAAATAATGTCTCCACCATTTCTTGAGAACTTAAATTATGAAAACTAGGCATATTATGGTTTGTAAAATGTGTTCGTAAATGCTCTAGATAATATTGTGGCTCTAATTCCATGATCTTGAACACGGTGAATGGTTTTAGCAACTTATAATAGACAAAAGACAGCTCCCGCTGCTCTTCTGTTGGATCGTCAGTATGAGTAATAGACATTAATAAAAACTTCACTGCAAATTGAATTGCGGGATTGTCTTTTTGATTACGATAAGTAGCACTTTGCAGTTGTAACAAGAGAGCCGCTTCTAATAAGGCATATCCCAGCATCTCCAATGTATGAGAACGCCCATTTTCCTCTTCCCATCCGCTTACCCAATTGTTGCATTTTTTGCTGTCTGCAACGTATTTTTTTAGCATAGTATTTTGTATTTCAAATGCATGATCCTGAGGTTGAGCCAAACTTAAGCTAACCTGATTTGCAACAGGAACCATAGGAGCCAAGAAAAACGAATGCATGGAAGTTGCTGCGGTTGCAAGCTCAACGAGTCCACCACGAATTTCAGGAACTGTTTTTTTTACTACCGCGGTAGCCAAGAGCACATCATCTAAATTAGGCGCATCTTCTTGCTCATGATGGAGAGACTGTTTCGTTTTTTTACGCCAGCGTTGCTCTTTTTCCTGTAATTTATGAGCCTCTTGTGAAGGTTCATTCGCCTCTATAAGCTTTCTTTTGCTTTTTTGTATGATCGAGCCATGTAATTTTAATTGCGGCATACAGAATCCTTACTGATAAATTTTAAAGGCAGGATTGTAGTAGTTAAATCTTAACAAAAAATTAAGTATTAAACCTTTTACACAAATATTTTGCACAGAGTAACGCCCCAAGAGACCGTGGTAGCCTGTATTTTCTTTCAGAAATGAAGCTTCAGCAATCTCATTTGTTCTACTAATTCCAGCCTCTTTTCCTAATGAGGCCGGAACCAGTGCACGGATTCCAAATTTACGCTAAACCAGGCGTAGATGAGAAAGAGGAACTTAAGATTTAGTTAAGTATTTTATAGTACAATATGTTCAAAATCACACCCAATGGTACTAATGATGTGGCGAAAAACTGAAAGAATATTTATGCACTCTGTAATGAAGAGCGTTCTCTTGGCAGCAAAGCATAATTTGGCTTTGTTTTCACTCGCAACCCTAACTGGGGCTAGTGTAAATTTTTTTAGAACGGATAAGGAATCTAAACACCCAATTGAATCGCTTCCAGTAGAAAAAAAAGGGCCAATATCCTACTCCATCATGGCTACCGGGAGCGCCGATGAAATTCGTATGCTTGCTGAAGATTATACTCAGAACCACGCTGAAAAAGAATTTAAAGAGTTGCTCGAAACGACAACATGTAGAGGCAATAATTCCTTGCATCTTGCCGCACAGTACAATACACCCGAAGGAATAGTTGAGTTATTAACTATAATGGGGGAAGAAATACTCCCTCTGACGACACAATCCAATCATTCAGGAAAACCTCCAATTCGTTTACTTAACCAAAATAAAACATTAGCGAGCAAAGGCAAAGAAGAGATAGATAAATTAACTGGTATAATGTTTCCGCTTACTCGAAGTGCGCCAACATCAGAGTTATCACAGTTAATTGACTCTAATGAATTGTTTTCAGAACGTTACTCACATATTAAAAGCGAACATTTTAAGTATAATTTAAAAATGGCGGTGCTAGTAATTAATGAAACACGTGAGGCCATTAAAAAATCATCGACTCATCATGCAATTAATTTACCCTATTCAAAAACGAAGCAAGATGAGATGAAAGAGGTTACAGCAGCAATTATTTCTATGCGCCGAAGAGCTTTTTTTGCTAGTTTATTCTCCTTTAAAGACGCTTCAGAAATAAGAGCCCGCTATGCGCTCGAAAGAGAGGTTGGTAATTGTGGCGAATTAGCCGTACTTGTTTATGTGAGTTTAAAGAAAAAAGGATTTAACTCATCCTGTGAAATTTTTGAGATTACCAATGGTGATCATGTTTTTAATGTAATTGATCGTCTTCCTGGAAGTAAGCTAAATGATCCGAGCACTTGGGGAGAAAATGCATTAATTGCTGATGCATGGAGTGGTGATGTTTATCTGGCAAGTGAATTACCTCTTCGTCTGAAAGCCTATCATTTTGTTAATTATAAGCAAAAAGAACAGCATTATCTTGCACCATTTAATCCTTATTTTCATAAATTTAAGATCCATAATACATATTATCCGGACGTAGAAAAAAAAGAGCGCACTGAAAATTCACAGTGTACGATAAGTAGAATTTGATAAAGCCACATGAATGATAATACAATTAATCTTAAACTATGCCAGGAGCCAACCGACAATAAATCACTTATCTTAATGACAATGCTCTCAACCACTAACTCCTTAACTGCGCATTGGCAGTTTTATATGTGTTAATGGAGGAAAGGCTATTAGAGCGTGTTTACGGGCAAAAATTAAATAATAAACCCACCTTGAACCGTTGTTACACAAATGATATTTTGTTCAATATCACCTAAATTATATATGGATATCAATGAAGCAATCATTTTCAGTAAGAAAAACAGTTACAGCTATACTCTCTTTTCTGCTACTAACTATCGCCCATGCGGGAACTCATTTGATCACGTTTATCCCGTTAACAGAGAACCATATTTCTGTTCCCGCTAATGGTGTTAAAATCATCAAATATCAAGTGACGAACCACTCAAAAAAAACGCATACGCTGATGATGCAGCCTATAACGGGTATCAGCCAGATAACCACCACTGAAAATTGTCCTAATCCATTTGTTTTAGGTTCTAAGCAATCATGTATTTTGAGTTTGCAAATTCTAGGAAATACTTTGCAAGATCATATAACAACTGGTCCCAAAGTATGTGAGCAAGGTAATCGTTTAATGTGTTACCAACCCAGCTATGACAATCGCTTGAACATAACCCAAGGGGCTCCAGAATACACCATAAGCGGTACGATCACAGGTCTTACAGGTACGGTGACCCTGTTAAATAATGGTGCGGAAACAACATCGATTAGTACGGACGGTTCGTTCACCTTTTCAACCCCTATGGTTGAAGGCAGCACCTACCATGTGACTGTAGGCACACAACCCCTAGATCAAACGTGTACCGTAGTCTCTGGCTCAGGCATTATAAGTAGCGCTGATATAAACAATATTACGGTGACCTGTTCTATAAATACCTACACAGTTGGTGGCACGATCACAGGTCTTACAGGTACGGTGACCTTGTTAAATAATGGCGCGGATATAACCTCGATTAGTACGGACGGTTCGTTTACCTTTTCAACCCCTATAGCTGAAGGCAGCACCTACCATGTGACACTTGGATCACAACCCACACATCAAACGTGTACTGTAGCCTCTGGTTCGGGCACTATGGGTGGCGCTAATGTGACCAATGTTACGGTGACTTGCTCTACCAATACCCACATGGTAAGCGGTACAATTACAGGGCTTAATGGTACAGTGACTTTGTTGAATAATAGTATTAATTCTACCTCACTTAGTACGAATGGTTCCTTTACCTTTTCAACGCCTATAGCTGAAGGCAGCACCTACCATGTAGCTGTAGGAACACAACCCACCGAACAAACCTGTACTATTACGAATGGTAGCGGCACCATGAGCAGTTCTGATGTAACTAATGTTACAGTGAACTGTGTTACCAATAACACGACCTTAACAGTAAGCGCAAAAGGAACGATTCCTGTTAACTCTGGAAGCGGTAGTATCACTGTAACCAACACAGGTGGAACCTATGCCGCGTATAATGTCCATGCTGTATTGCCTGGCGGCTGGACTGGTGTAACACAAGATGCCAGTGGATGTGCTACTATAGCGCCACATAACGGCACATGCACATTACAATTTACCTCAACTACGCCTTATGTTGCTCAAGGAAATATTACAATTACGGGGGATAATATTAGTTCGTCGCCTAAAACAGCGCTTGCTTTTACTCTGAACAACTATTTGGTCTGGTCTATAACGGGTAATACAGCTCTTGTTGTGGCTAGCAGTGATGTATCGGCATCCCAAGCTTGGAGCACGAATTTTGATATACTTAATATAACCGAAACATCGACGAATCCGCCAAATGCTTGTAATAGTGCAACGGATGGCTCCTGTAACTCAAGTCAACTTGAGGCGCAATATGGAACATCCTACACAGATTATGCGGCTGGTCTTTGTTATGAAATAACCTCGGATAATAGTGGTTCTGTATCACCTGGTACGTGGTATCTACCCGCTATCTGCCAAATGGGAAATATAATTGCAACGTGTACCGCTACCGGAGAATTGGCCAATATCGATACCAACTTGTTTAAGCTTGGTTTTGGTGGTTTTGCAAGTGGCTATTCCTACTGGAGTTCTACCGAGTATGGTGCTGCTCCCAGATACGATGCGTGGTTTCATGGTTTCAACTTAGGCACTAGCATTCAGAACCACACTTATAAGGGAAGCACGTCCTACCGCTACGTGCGTTGTGCTCGCGCTATAACTTTTTAATCCTCACTTTGTTCATAAGGCCACTACGTGGCCTTATGAAGGCTAGAGTGTAAAAGCTCATTTAAGTAAATTGCTCTGGTTTACCCTGAATATATAATATTATGTTAATAATTAACTGCTATTATTTACTAAACAATTCAATGTATAAGTGTCATTATGACCACAAAAGCCGCCCAAGATTTTATACAACGTACATCAACATATGAGCCTGAAGACGATGGACTGTTATTCAAATCGTGGTATGATGGAGAGGATGTCAAACGCCTTATTCTACCTCAATTTCTAGCTCTAGATCCGCAAATTAAAAAAGAGATGCTGACCCCTTATATTTTTTTTGATGGAGCTGATAATTGGTCCCTAGATGATAAATTAGCACCATTAGTGGATGAATTAGAGAGCTCGGATAAAAAATATTACCCTTTTATATTTAAACCTGAAGTTGCTAGTGCTCACTATGTGGCTGGATTTTTAAGAAAAAACGAGGACATAGAACAAAGTATTTCTATTGTGATCTTTAATCCAACAGGGACTACCTTACGTATAGATTACGGGGATTATGGGTACCATCTTCGTTTAGTACCACAAAACGATGTTAGTGATGATGAATCTGAGAAATCTACAAATGTTATAATTGATGAGATAGCAATTGATAACCACTCAGATATCTATATGGAAATTAGCGATGGTATGCTTAAATACGCCTTATTAAATCCTGACATAGAGCAAATAACAAACTCATTTACACAAACTGAGTTACAAGAAATGGGTATAAACATTGATTTAAGCATACCTCTTACAATCGAAGTGCTTAATCGTGCACTGAAACCTAATTTAGCCAAAATTTTAGAAAAAACATTGCAACGTGGAGAAACAGAAGAAAAAATTGAAATTATTTCCTCTCCTCATAAGATACAAACCATAGAAAGAGATGAAGGAAAACTCTCTTCATGCGGCCCTATTTCAGTAGCATTTATTTCGTATGTTATGGAACATCCAGAATACATGGCTAGTGTGGACAAAAATTTCCTATTGCCTACTTTTTTATCTGACTTATTAAAAGGCAGCAATACTGAATATAAAGACTTTATAATGAAGTTGCGTCAGCAACATTATAATTATCTGCAAACAGTTCAAGATAATTTATTAGTCGAAATTGAGCCAAATCAGGAACGAGTCACAGCTGCAATTTTAAGTGCATATGACCAAAAACATACGGATACGTCATCAGATGATTATGATGATCTAGATATCTCTGACTTTAGCCTTGAAGATTCCGACGTAGATGAAGAAAGCACTGAAGATCGACGTATATGATAATTCTCCCACTCTAAAAAGTTCTGACGTACATGATGATTCTCCCACTCTAAAAAGTTCTGACGTACATGATAATTCTCCCACTCTAAAAAGTTCTGACGTATATGATAATTCTCCCACTCTAAAAAGTTCTGACGTATATGATAAAATAGATAGCTCAAAAAACGCTCCTACAAATGCTCCTGCAGAATATATTGGTAAGAATGAGCCTGAAAATCGTGCAGATGTTCAGTTTGTTAGACAACAAATAGAACGCTACAAAAATAATGCGATGAGTTACTTTTCAATTAATAATAAAAAGAAAGCTGATGCAGTGGAAAAAGCGCTAACAAAGGCTCTTGACAATAAAGTGCAAGATGTGCGACTTGATTCTGGAGTGCAAGAAGCATTAGCAATACATCGAATTTTTGGCTTTTTTGGCCATAAGAAAACAACCGCAACAAAAGAATTAGAAAAGAATTTGCCTAAACCACCGACATTGTAATAGCGCAGTGATTTATTATTTCAAGCAAGAAATAATAATAGCTGAGGTTGATGGGAATGCTTTTTCTTGTTGCCTCTATAAGTGTTTATGCTAGTTATAGAGGTTATTTCCTCATTAGCGAGATTATGCCAATGAAACAAGGTATCCTGTAAGTTGAGGAAGTTCAGAGTATTGTACACGAGGATAAAGGCATCATTTTTGACTCTTGCTGCTGCGTATTACTTGAGGAAAACATTGAAAACCGTGAGCCTGCCAAAGAAGAGAGCGAGCTTCCTATTTCTTTAGATTTATTCAGTTGACGCAAGAGATTACACGAATCGGATAAAGTAATTAAATCTCCAGGTGTCATCAAGTTTTTTTCCCTAAGAGCACAAATCATCGCTCGAAGTACAACAACAACGGGCGCCGTCATACCAGCCAGACACCAAAACACAGGCCCAAGATGCATTCTAATTCCAGGGCTTAAACCCAAGCTCAAGCCACTCAGCATGCTAAAACCCATTAATGACAAGATCGCAATTATCTGGGCGTCTACACATTTACTCAGTAGCTGAGCTCTCTCGATAGCGCCACTATCACAATTATCATCTGAACCCCAGGTAAACAAAAAACCATTAGTATCCAGGATGGTGGTACGGGCGTTGCTGCAGGTAATCTGTAGCACTTTGCTGGCTAATGCAACTGCTGTGAAGCTATTTGTATTTCTTTTCGTGGTAGAGTAGTAGCCTGATTGTCCACAACTATTGAGTCCAGTTGTATAGATCCCCTGTTCAGTAATAACAACGCTGTGACAATCACCGCAAGCAATGTGCCGTATTTTTCCTGGTAAGGTAACTGCAGTAAAGGTGCTTATAGCTACATTATTTTTTGTGCCTAATTGACCAGAGTAATTACACCCGGTGGCATAAACCTGATTTTCGGAGGCTATGAGGCTGTGAAACTGGCCACAAACAACTTTTAGTATACGATCTGCTGGTATGGTAACGGGAGTGAAGACCAGCTTGTTTAGCTTATCCCCTGTGCCTAATTGACCAAAGGCATTATATCCTGTGGCATAAACGCTCTTTTCAGTAACCATAAGGGTATGAGCAGCACCACAGGCAATCTGCAGTATTTTTTCAGATACGGTTGCAACCTCAGTAAAGGTATTTCGATCAAGCTCATCCCCAAGACCTAATTGGCCAGAGGTATTACTTCCAGTAGCATAAACAACTCCTTTTTTAGTGACTATCAACGTGTGCTTTTTTCCACAGGAAATCTCTTGTATTTCATCGTCTTCATTCAAAAAGGAGCGCTCAACAGGCTCAAAGGTAAGTCTTTCGGAATTATCCCCAAGACCCAGTTGACCACTATCATTGGCTCCACAAACAAAAAGTTCCTTTTTAGTGAGAATGACTGTATAACCGAGGCCACAGTATATCTGTAGTATTTTGCCCCATGCAGAACAGGATTTTTGTTGGAGCGCAGGCAGAAGAGCGGATGGCCTGAACTTGTCTCCAGTACCTAATTGACCATTGCTATTCTCCCCAGAAGCAAAAGCCTTTTTTTCCATAACCAAAATAGTATGGTTGGCACACGATCCACTCGATAAGATAATTTCAGGGTTTTCAGTACCGCCTCTTCGTATTAATTCCCATGAAACTGCCTCTCTATTTTTTTTGCAGACTGCGGCAAATTGTTGCAGGTCTTTAAATTTTAAATAAGGAAGAATATTATAGGGTAGGAGGTCATTTTCATAAACCAGAGCATGTGAGGAAAAGTCTAATCTCTCTTTTGGTTTGGTTGTCTCCATGGTATGTTCCTTTGTTAGAAGGTATATGGAAAAGGTACTATTATTTTTGCAATGGAGCCCTTTATTTTGTATGGTTCATGCCTTTTGCAAAATAGCGCCATTCTCTCTCACAAGTAGCTATCTTTAATAGTTCCTATCAAGAGCAAAACTTCCTTGGTATTTTTCAATACCTTCGGTTGCTTTTGCAGGCTGAAAAAAACCAACCGAATTCGGCTTCTTTTCTAATTCCGTTGACAATTATGAGTGCAATGTAATGAGCTTTTAATCAAAAAAATCAAATAGTGTAAGCATCATTTTGTGTCCGGGCGGGTATAGCAGCTACATTCCCGAGGTATGTGCATGTTTTGCATTATGGTTTCTTATTTCCCCCATCTCAGTAAACACATTACTTGAAGTGGCCTTACAATGAAATAGTTTTGTAAAGAATCCTGGTCTTGAATCAAGTAAATTTCGTTTCTCATTTTTTGTAGTATATAAATCAATAATTGGTTGCAGTATCACACTCTGAAGAAACAAAAAGTCGTTTACCCCTGAAAATTCGTGTTGCATCCGCTGTCGGGCTTTAAATTCTTGATATTTTGGAGATACTTCAGATATTTCAAATGCATTGGCTTCAAAAAATAACTGTGCGGACTTAGGGAATTGAAACAATTCATAAGCTAAAAAATATTTTTCCAACGTTGTATTCCGCATAAAAGCATTCGCCCCCTGATCCGGGGTTAAACTTATCATCCGAGCAGTCAATTGATGAAGAACTTCTCGTGTTAACTTAGGGGCGACTAATAAAATAAAATCAATTATTGCATCCATTTGGCTGTGATTTTTCTCAGTCATCGGCTTGTTTGGATGGACATACCCCTCTGATTTTGGAAATGAACTTTTATCCATTAAAATAGTTAATTCATGATCAGTAATCGTTCCATTAATTAATTTTTTTTCATAGGCAGTTATTAACTTTTTAGTTTGCTTTAAAGGCATAATTTTCTCTTAAATTAATTTTAGTGCGATACAACCCCTCGCTAAACGCGCCCTGGTATAATTATCTATTATTTTATAGTTACATAATCTGCATTAAAAACATCGAGCACGTTCTTATAGAATAGTTCGTTATTAGTAATTTTACAGAAACAGGCATAGCTAGTGGCAGCATCTTATGGTTTGTGTCATCAGAGGCCACTTTTATATGATGCTGCATTTTTTCTTAAAAACACAATGAGGCTAGGCTCGATTGATTTTATTATTTACCAAGATCTCATAGAGCAATCGAATCTGCCCCATTGCTCATTAAGAAAATTCCCGGTCTGAAGATAAAATCTATATTCACTCTCGGCTTTATTATTGGGTGGGGTAATCCCCCAAATAAACCAATCTCAGCCTTCATTAAGAATTGGTTGGAGATCCTTATAAACCTTTGCCAGTCTAGGCTATAGCCAATAAATTGATTTTTTCGTTGGATATCAAATTTTTTATAAATTCATGTACATAATGCAGTGAGTGAACGCATTATTAATAGTAAGTTCAATCGCTGTTTGCCAACCAATTTTCCGCTACTTATTCACATATTATTAGTGCTGTTCGAAAAATAACTATAGGTTGCATATGAAGCCAAAGCACCTCCAATTACAGCAGTGGTTTTAAAAATTCCTATGCTTTTTAGACAATTACTGTATGTTGGCTTAGGATTATAATCTTTTAATACAAGAGCACACTCAGACAAGTTTTCATCTTTACCTTCTAACTTCTGATGATACAAATTCAGAAAAATGGCAACACTCTCTTTAGAAATAAATTCTTTGGCTTTAATTTCATTATCAAAATGCATTGCTCGACTTGTCGGACTAATTTCAATCTCTCTGACTAAATTAACCTTATTTATTGTCGATCTATCTTGCAAAGTATCACTTAATTTTAACTGTGAAAAATCAAATTGAATACCGCCTTCCTCTAAAAAATCTACCACTTGATGAAAGGAAATTGCTGATTCATTATTATAAGGAGTTATCCTCCCATTATTTATCATAAATAATTCAGAACCCTTATGACATCCAGCAGTTACATCCACCTCAACATAACAATTTTTTTGGCAATATAGGTAGAATCGGTCCATGGCAAGCAATATCGGGTAATGGTTCATTAGTAAACAAAACTTGTAGCCTACTAATGTTTTTACAGCCACTCAAATCAGAAATTTGGCTTGATAAAGTAGTATTTACGCCACTTAGCTTATCTAAATATACGCCACGCATAAAGTTACCAGGCACTGGTTCAAATGCTGATGCAGCGATTGTCAGTTGTTCCTTCGGTATATTTTTTAATTTTTGACATATCCAAAATACAGCAGCACCACCTCGACTAAATCCATATAGGTTTAGTTTTACAGATCCTGTTTTTTTGATCTCTTCTTTTACTTTTTCAACAACTTCATTAACTTGTTGTTCTAAATTAAATGTAAAAATTACACCAAAATCTTTTGAATAAGGGTTATCAATACTGCAACCATTTAAACAAATATTAAGCGTGTCACTATCCTTTTTTACCAGCGCATTAAGAAGATTAGCAAGAGATGTAATTCCTCTATGCTGCGTTAAATCATGCGCCACCTCATCAGTGCCATTTATAAATACATTAATCATTTTAGGCATCTCATTTTCCTTTTTTAAAAGACAAGTACATTTCGTCCATGCTCAAAACGGGAATAATTACCATTGTGTTTTTCAATCAGCTAATAATTTTCCAAGCATGCTATTTGGCCGTAATAAAAACATATAAGAGGCCATATATACTCAACTTGAAGGTACTGAATTTATCATTAATACGTCCTCTAAGGGCTAGTAGGTACATCAATGGCATTCGGTTAAGCTTTTGCAGAGGCAATTTTGCTGCATCAAACTCCAAAAATCGTTGGTTCATATGAATAACTCTAAAACGCGAGCAATTTATGCCGTAAAAATTCCTTAACCGAATGCCATTGGTAGGTACATTGCCCCTGTTTTCGGACAAAATTATATAATTTATTAATACACATGTCATGAATATTTAAATATTAAGCTCAACGTTAACTTTAACATCCAATGCTTGTCTCCCCAACTTAGAATCAATTACTGGCAACAAGATATCAACCCTCAAATTTTTTATTCGCCTTTGCTATCTTGTTGTTAAATAATCTCATATCATCGATTTACTCAACAATGCCCTGTTGTAGCGCCAAAAAGTTAAGGAGCGTTATGATTGTTATCTTCGTCCATGGTTGGAGTGTCACGCATACCAATACTTATGGAGATCTTCCTAAATGGCTTGAAAATCAAAGCAAAGACGAAACGCTGGATATTCTCGTTGGTAATATCTATCTTGGGCACTATATCAGCTTTGACGATACAATAACGGTTGACGATATAGCACGTGCATTTGATCAAGCAGTACGGGATGAGATTGCTGATAAACTACGAGATGGGGCGCGTTTTGCGTGCATCACACATTCTACCGGCGGACTCGTTGTTCGAAAATGGATGGATTTATACTTTAAAAATAATCTTGAAAAATGCCCATTGAGCCATCTTATCATGCTGGCTCCCGCCAACCACGGTTCTGCTCTGGCTCAACTAGGTAAATCCCGGCTAGGCCGTATAAAGAGTTTTTTTGAAGGTGTTGAACCGGGACAACATGTGCTTGATTGGCTTGAACTCGGAAGCGATATGAGTTGGCAGCTAAATGAAAGTTGGCTTGATTATGATTGCACGGCTAATGGCATTTATTCCTTTGTGCTTACTGGCCAGAAAATTGATCGCCAACTTTATGACGCGGTTAACTCCTACACAGGAGAAGCCGGATCTGATGGCGTTGTACGCGTAGCCGCTACAAATATGAATTACAGTCTATTGAAGTTACATCAGGAAGGGAATAATGGTGATAATCTTGTTGTCGCCAAAATGATACGAACACAGCCTATGGCATTTGGGGTTCTGCCTGGACGTTCACATTCTGGTAAAAATATCGGAATCATCCGCAGTGTTACTATGGCCAATGCAGCCACTCATCCTACGACAATATGGGTTCTGCGATGCTTACAAGTAAAAAATCGTGACACCTATAATACCTTAGCAAAAGAGTTAGAGAAGATGACTCAAGAAACCCAAAAAAATGAGCATACAGAAGCAGTAAAGACACTTATCTATAAGCGCGAGTATAGCACCAATCGCTACTCCATGATTATTTTCCGACTTATTGACGACCGGGGCAATCATCTTGTCGATTATGATCTTTATCTAACTGCTGGCCCCAAATACAGCGAGGAGGCGCTTCCTAAAGGTTTCTTCGTTGATCGCCAGCGAAACATGCATAATCGCGGAAAACTGACTTATTTTCTTGACTACGATATCATGGAAGCAGGGATTAATACGCCCAAAATGCAGGGTAATCTGGGGTTCCGTATAAAGGCATACCCTGAAGCAAGTAACCAAGCCCTTGCCTATTACAGGTTGCTTGATTTTCATTCCTCACTCGCTGACATTAACAAAATTCTTCAGCCGAATGAAACAGTAATGGTTGAAATCATGCTCCAACGACGGGTAGATAGAACGGTCTTTCGTATTACTAACAACCTTAGTCCAGAAAAAATCAGTGCGAAACCGACTGGCAAAAAGGTAGATTGACATTTAACTTATCTGGCTCCGTTGCAAAAAAGAATCACCTTAAAAAATCTTAAGTTTTGGGCGGAACTCAACTGTATAAGCCAAATTGTTCATTAATGAATGATATTTCGGTACGAGTTCCATACATCCAGATATTGAACTGTCCTTTTTTAAACATCCGCATGATCTCAAAACCTTTAATCGTTGCATAGGCAGTTTTCATGGACTGAAATCCCCTGGCTGGGTTGATAAGGCGCTTAAGCTTTCCATGATCTGCTTCCAGACGATTATTACGGTATTTAATTTGTAAGTGCTGAACGTGTTCAGCAAGTATGCCTTCCTGTTTTGAACAAATAATTTCAGTTTGCTCATGTGACTTGGGAGAGGCGTATATTATAAGCCTTATGTCAAAATTTGACATCCACAACATTAATGGCTCTTATGATCTGAGTACTTTCAAACTACCTTCCAAAGAAGATATGTTAAAAAATGGAATGAATGAAATCAAGTACAAGTCATTGAATAGCGACAATTTTACAAAAGAAACCATTAAAATTATTTTAAAACAATGGATAGAAAAGGTTGAAAACGAATTAAACGCTCAAAATATCTCTTTCTATTCTCAACCAAGACTTGTTAGCGTTTTTTATAGATATATTCAATGGAGTTTATCTCTTGGACAAGATACACGAAACAAACTGTCTAATTTCACTGTTGGTTTTTTACAAAATAAAAAAATCTCCAAGGAAGTTAAATTGTTATTAATAGATAATTTAAAAAATGAAATGTATAACAAATGCATTACATTTTCAATCATTTTTGTATTTTAATGCTTCCATGTGGTTAGCTATGTTCCATTAATAAACTCCTTAACTCTTATTCTTAATTTTTTGAAAGAACATCACAACCTCTCTTACAGTAGTAACCTTATAGGGGGTTTTGTTTACTTTATAAATCAAACTTAAAATTAATTATTGACGTTACCAAAATGGTAACATATAATTAAATTATGAGAATAATAGCAAAAAGTCGTCTTAAAACTTATTGGGAATTGCCTGGCAATGAGCACATGCAGTCTTATTTAAATGAGTGGTACCATTTTTGTTCTAAGCAAATTTGGAAAACCCCTCAAGATGTTAAGGACACACTAAGAAATGCATCCATTATTGCTAATAACAGGGTAGTTTTTAATATAAAAGGTAATGACTATCGCATTATTTGTGCGATAGATTATCCGAGACTAGCCATGTTTATTAAATTTGTTGGTACTCACAAAGAGTATGATCAAGTGAATGCTTCGGAGGTTGAAAATGATTAAACCAATTCATAATGAAAGCGATTATAAAATAGCTTTAGAACGAGTTGATTATCTTTGGGGAGCTAAGCAAGATACTCCAGAAGGTGATGAGTTAGATGTGCTTCTTGTTCTTGTAGAAGGATATGAAAATAAACATCATCAAATGCCTCAATCAGATCCTGTCGATGCTATTTTTTTTCTAATGGATCAACTGAATTTAACAAGAAAAGATTTAGAGGTTTTTTTGGGGCCTAAAAGTCGAGTTAGTGATGTTTTAAACAGAAAACGCAACTTAACTCTGCCTCAAATTGTCAAATTACATAAGGAATTACACATACCTTATGAAAGTTTAATTGAAGAGCGTCATTATCTTTGAAATATCTCGGAGAGAAGCATGGATCGGTTTGAAAAAATATTGCATCTACTTAATTATAAAGAAAAAATTCCTAGCTATCATCGGGGAAATTTAATTCTAGCGATCATGGACTTTTCTTCCTTGAATAAGGATTCCGAATTAGAAGTAGCATGCCAAAATGAAATAGAAAGAATACGAGCTAAAAATCTCTCTATGTCTGATTAACCTAATTAATCATACT
>NZ_JH413821.1 GCF_000162755.2 Legionella drancourtii LLAP12 | reverse complement strand
TAATGAGCAGCTTAGGAACAGTAGTAGAAATTATTGGCGCGGTCGTGGATGTTGAATTCCCACGCGAGAGCGTTCCCAAAATCAATGATGCATTAAAATTGGTTGATGGCGATTTGGTGTTTGAAGTACAACAACAGCTTGGTGATGGAGTTGTACGGACTATTGCTATGGGAACTACCGATGGCTTAAAGCGTGGCTTAAAAGCGCAAAACACCGGTCATCCAATCCAAGTACCGGTCGGTAAGAAAACGTTAGGTCGTATCATGGACGTTTTAGGTCGTCCAGTAGATGATGCAGGTCCTATTGACGCTGATGAGCATTGGGCTATTCACCGTAAAGCTCCAAGTTACGAAGAACAAGCAGGTAGCCAAGAATTATTAGAAACAGGTATTAAAGTAATTGACTTACTTTGCCCATTTGCAAAAGGTGGTAAAGTTGGTTTGTTCGGTGGTGCCGGTGTGGGTAAAACCGTTAATATGATGGAATTAATCCGTAATATTGCGATTGAGCACAGTGGTTACTCTGTATTCGCTGGTGTGGGTGAGCGTACTCGTGAAGGGAATGATTTTTATCACGAAATGAAAGATTCCAACGTATTGGATAAAGTATCACTTGTCTATGGTCAGATGAATGAGCCACCAGGTAACCGTCTGCGTGTTGCGTTAACTGGCTTAACTATGGCAGAAAAATTCCGTGATGAAGGTCGTGACGTATTATTATTTGTGGATAATATTTACCGTTATACTCTGGCCGGGGTTGAGGTATCAGCGCTGTTAGGTCGTATGCCTTCTGCGGTAGGATACCAACCTACATTAGCGGAAGAAATGGGTATGCTCCAAGAGCGTATTACCTCGACTAAAACTGGTTCGATCACTTCGATTCAGGCGGTATATGTACCGGCGGATGACTTGACTGACCCATCACCTGCTACTACCTTTGCGCATTTAGATGCAACAGTTGTATTATCACGACAAATTGCTGAGTTGGGTATTTATCCAGCGGTTGATCCTTTAGATTCTACTTCACGTCAATTAGATCCATTAGTTGTTGGTCAAGAGCACTACGATACAGCACGGCGCGTGCAACAAACCTTACAACGTTACAAAGAATTGAAAGATATTATTGCAATTCTGGGTATGGACGAATTATCAGAAGAAGACAAACGTGTGGTAACGCGTGCACGTAAAATCCAAAGATTCTTGTCACAGCCATTCTTCGTTGCTGAAGTCTTCACTGGTTCCCCAGGAAAATACGTATCGCTTAAAGATACGATCAAAGGCTTCCAAGGTATTCTTGCTGGTGAGTACGATGATTTGCCTGAGCAAGCATTCTATATGGTTGGTAGCATTGAGGAAGCGGTCGCTAAAGCGAAAACCTTATGAGGTAAGATGATATGACGATAACAACGCACTTGGATATTGTTAGTGCTGAACATGAAATATTCTCTGGTTTGGTTGAATTAGTTGTAGCGACTGGAGAATTAGGTGAAGTGGGCATAGGCGCAGGCCATGCTCCTTTGCTGACTGTTTTGAAACCTGGAGAAGTACGACTTACTTTACCTGGTGGTGAACAAGACATTTATTATGTTCAGGGTGGTATGCTGGAAGTACAACCAAATTGCGTCACCATTCTTGCTGATGTAGTTGAGCGTGCTGAACATCTTGATGAAGCTGCGGCTATGGCGGCAAAGGCGCAAGCAGAAGCTGCTATGGCAAAATAAAAGTGACGAGATGGATTATT
>NZ_JH413820.1:50517-56930 GCF_000162755.2 Legionella drancourtii LLAP12 | reverse complement strand
TTGCTTTACAAGCAGAAGAAACCCGCGATTTTTCTCCTCTTTTCAATAAAATTGCAGTTGGTCTCTCTTCGGGGACTTCTGGGCAAAGGGGATTATTTCTTACAAGCCCAAGAGAACGCGACATGTGGGCAGGGATTATGCTCGCAAAAGCTTTGCCGAATGGATTAAAAACAAAAGAACGCATCGCATTTTTTTTAAGAGCAAATAACCAATTATATAAAACACTCAACCAAAGCAAAAAAATTCAATTTTATTTCTTTGATTTGCTAACCAATTTTGATGAACACATCGAAGCATTAAATGCTATACAACCTACCATTTTATCTGCTCCGTCCAGTGTCTTAGTGTTTCTCGCACAACAAAAACACCGACTTACTATTCAACCAAAAAAATAATTGCCGTAGCTGAAGTGTTAGAAAAAAATGATGAAAAAGCCATAAGCGATGCTTTTCATCTGCCCGTTGCACAAATTTATCAATGCACAGAAGGATTTCTTGCAATCAGTGATAAGACTACAAATAATCTTATTATGAATGAAGAGTTTCTTATCATCGAAAAAGAATGGCTTGATGAAAACCGTTTTGTACCTATCATTACGGATCTATTGCGTCATACGCAACCCATTATCCGCTACCGTTTGGATGATATTCTTATAGAAAAAAAAACCAGCGGGGCTTTTACTGAGTTAACCACCATTGAAGGTCGTGAAGGTGACATTCTTTATGGTAGGAAAGATTCCGTGAATATTCCTATTTTTGCAGATACTATTCGCCAAAAAATGGCTTCCAGCCCGATGGAATTCGAAGATTATCGAATTTGCCAATACGACATCAATAATTTCAGCATACAAGTTTTTCCTGAGTTATTAGATAGTTCTAAATTGATAGCTCATTTAAATCAATTATTTATACAAATAGACTGTGACATACCACAGTGGCATTGGCAGACCTACGAAAAAAAAGAGTGTCACATAAAACAACGGCGTATCATGTCAACGATGATAACAAGGAATAAATAATGAACGTATTAGTAACAGGCACCCGTGCACCAGCAAGCATGGACATCATACGAAGCCTCATTAAACAAGGTTATCAGGTATACAGTGCAGACAGCTTGAACTTTCCACTAGGTCGTTTTGTTTCGGGTCTAAAACAACATTTCACCATACCCAAACCAAATCGGAATCTTTCTCAGTTCATCAGTGCCCTTAAAACCATCCTTATTAATTATAAAATTGACCTGGTTATTCCAACCTGTGAAGAAATTTTCTTTGTTAGCCAAAGCCATGATGAATTATCTAAGTACTCGCGATTACTATGTGAGCCATTTGCTCGATTAAACCCTCTTCATAATAAATATACATTTAATCAACTTGCTCTTGATTATGGTTTGAACGCCCCTAAAAGTTGGCTATTAACGACGCAAGAAGATAAGAAAAAAATCCCAGAAAATGAAACAATCGTTTTAAAACCTGTTTATTCACGTTTTGGCTCGCATGTAATTCTAAAGCCATCATCGAAAACCATTAAAGAATTACCCTTAACGAGACCTTATCTTGCTCAAGCTTTCTTGCCAGGTAAAGAATATTGCTCTTATGCGATTGCCGACCAGGGCAAGATATTAATCCATAGTTGTTATCATCCTAAATATACTGCAGGACCTGCCGCTGGGATGTATTTTGAACCGGCGAGCATTCCATCGATAACCCAATTCATTGCGATTTTTTGTGAGCGTTATAACTTTAGCGGCCAAATTGCCTTCGATTTTATTTTAGAGGAAAATGAGACCTTTGTTTTAGAATGTAATCCCAGAGCCACTAGTGGTTTTCACCTTATTGCAAACCAAATTAGCTGGCCAAGCATCCTCCAGAGGCAAACCCAAGACAGTATACTCTCCCCCCAACCTTTTATGCTTGGGCTGGGGATGTGGCTACACGGTTTTAGCCATTTTCGAAAAAATCGAAAACAATTCATAGCCGATTATCGAAAAGCCCATGATGTTTTAAAAGAGGATGCCTACCCCTGGCTTAAATTAAAAAGCTTAATTACCCTTGCAGATATTACCTTATGCATGATTAAAGAGAAAAAGAGTTTTCACCAAGCCTCAACCGATGACATAGAGTTTAATGGAGAGGAATAGAAAAAAATGGATTTTAATACTAAAAGCCAACTATATTGCGCCCCTTTTATCCAAGAACCTAGTCAACTATGGATGCTTAACGTTGATACAAAAATGACTTTGACGGAAATTGGTGGCTTTCAATTTCCAGTCACATTAAATGAAAAAGAGTATGAATCCTCTTATGTATGCTCTCCTTATAATGCCCTCATTACTTATAGTCAAGATGAACTAGTCAAAATAAAAAATCGGCCATTACGTTTGTTTTTAAGGATTTTGATGTGGGCAATAGGCGGATTACTAAGACATGGGAAAATAAACAAAAACCGCTGTATCAATAATTTCTTATTATCGACCAATCCTTACCCCAATTGGCAAGGTGAAGGTGCGGAACAACAGCTCAAACAAGATCTAGCCTTCTATCCTGATCATGCTTTTGTTTATCGCTCATTAAATTATCATACAAATCATGCGGTTATACATCATTTAAGCCAGTTAGGTTTTATAATGACACCCTCCCGACAAGTCTATATTTTTGACTCAACATTGTGTGATTATAAAACACGCAATAATACCCAAAATGATCGACGAGCCTTAGCAAAAAGTGACTATCAACTGGTTACTCATGACCAAATTAAAAAAAGTGATTATCCATATATTCTGGAACTTTATAACAAGCTCTATATAGAAAAATACTCTCAACACAATCCTCAATTTAGCGAACAATTGATTGCCTATTGGCATCAAAACAACCTTTTAACCCTGTTTGGTTTGCGTGATCCTAAAGGCGTGCTACAAGGTATCATCGGTATCTTTGAAAGTGAGCATGTTATCACTGCACCACTGGTTGGTTACAATACTCATCTACCCAATCAGAACGCATTGTATCGAATACTTATCTACTTAATCCTAGACTACAGCAATAAAAAAGGCGTTTGTTTAAATCTCAGCTCCGGAGCCTCTCATTTCAAATTACTGCGTGGCGGACAACCGTTTATAGAATACTCAGCTATTTACATTAAGCATTTACCACTTTATCGAAGAGCAACATGGAAAGGTATAAATTGGTTATTGCATACGCTGTTTATTCCTATTCTTAAAAGGTATAAATTATGAATTTATCGAGATTCAAGAATCAATGGCTCCCAGCCTGCACTATCAAAGAACTTTCACGGCATCCAAAACGTTTTTTATTGTTGGGTGTTCCCATCTTAATCTTTCGTCAAAATAAACAAATTATTGCCCTACAAGATCGCTGCCCCCATCGAGGCGCACCATTATCTGCGGGCACATTGGATGGAGAAGTACTCCAATGTGCTTATCATGGCTGGCGTTTTAACATGAATGGTGAATGTGTGGCCATTCCTGGCTTAACTAAAAAAATTAACTTAAAGAATAAAAAAATTCCCACTTATCAAACTCAAGTTTACGCTAATTTGGTTTTTGTCTGCTTAGAAAAAGATGAACATACCTCGTTACTTTATTCTATTCCGGCTCTCCAAACAAAAAATTATCACTATCATCACATGCAATTTAACATACAGGGAAGCATTTTAAATATAATAGAAAATACCCTCGATGCCACACACACCCATTTCGTGCACTCGGGATTACTTAGACATGATAGCAAGAGACAATCTATTACAGCAACGCTAACCGTCAGTGAAACAAATGCAGAAGTACTCTATGAAGGAGAGAAGAAACAGTCCGGTCTAATCAGCTCTATTTTTGAAAACAATCGTAATTACTCCATTGGACGATTCCATTTTCCATTAATTGCCGAGATTGAATATCATGGTCACAAGCATTTAAGCGCTGCATTCACTTTTTATTTAAGTCCAACATCATCCGCCAATGAACATCGCGCATTTCTAATCATAAGCTATAGAAAAAGCTGGCTTAGGGTGTGTTGACATTTTGTCGTTAACATATTGAAAAATATGAGCAAACTCGTAGACTTCAGGTTCTAACACAAGAAAAAAACGAGTTTGCAATGGCTAGACACAAGCTCAGTGATGAGCATTGGTCAAAGCTACGAACAATAATGCGCGAACAAGGGATATATGACAAGCCCAATTTACGAAAAGCAGTAGAAGGAATACTGTATCGTATGCGCGTTGGATGCCCGTGGCGCGACCTTCCGAGGACTTTTGGACGTTGGAATAGCGTCTTTCAAAAATTTAATCGCTGGTCATCAAAAGGTAAGCTCATGCTTGTTTTCAAGGCACTCGTACAGGAGCCTGATTTGGAATGGGAATTTATTGATGGCAGCATAGTTAAAGCCCATCAACACAGTGCTGGCGCCGCTTCTGAAGAAAATCAAGCCATCGGTAAATCCAGAGGGGGCAATACAACAAAAATCCATATGGCAGTTGATGCACATGGATTACCCATTGATTTTGAGATAACAGGTGGCGAGGTTCATGACTGCAAAGTGGCACCAGAGTTTATCGAAAAATTACCTGCCGCAGATTTTACTGTTGCTGATAAAGGGTACGACAGCGAAGAAGTACGAGATACCATTCGCAAGAAATCATCTATACCTGTCATTCCAAGAAAATCCAATTCTAAAATTGGTAATGCTGATATGGATTGGTGCTTATATAAATACAGGCACTTAGTTGAAAATTTATTCGCTAGAATAAAGCATTTTAGAGGGCTTGCCACAAGATTTGATAAATTAAAACGCAATTACGCGTCTGTAGTGGCCATGGTTTGCGCACTTTTATGGTTGCCTATGTGAAATGT
Organism: Legionella drancourtii LLAP12; assembly: GCF_000162755.2. GTDB lineage: Bacteria > Pseudomonadota > Gammaproteobacteria > Legionellales > Legionellaceae > Legionella > Legionella drancourtii. The sequence goes on along the minus strand of NZ_JH413820.1, from coordinate 52,064 downwards.
CAACAGACCCTAGTTGGATAAAAAAATTGTTTTTATTTCCGTTCATTAAGTTAGCAGTGCGACAAGATAAAGCCATTTTAAAACAACAAGATAGTAATATAGCTTGCTTCCCTGATAACTCATTTAAATCAACTGAACTTGATATTTTACGTCCACATATAGAGCGGATTTTAAATAAACAATCTCATGCTTATCAGAAGAAATTTAAACTGAACGTATAAATTATGGATTAATTACAGTTCATTTTCTTTAAAATCTGCTCACGTACAAAGGGTTTTCTGCATATCCAGCCCGATCAGATCGAGGATAGACAAGGTTAATCTCCTTAACTTGACGCCTATGCGTCTGCGCGGAGACGACAGGTTCTGAAAACTTTAAAGCATAAAATTCTTCACTTAAGGGGCAATGATACTTATAGACTGGGCTGTAAGCCCCATTGCTGTCGAATTAAGCCTAAAAATCGCATCTCCCAAGGAAAAAGTAACTTCGTTATAACTTAACAGGCTTTTGAATATAAGGTGTTGCTTGTGGCTCCTGCCATAAAGTCACAAACAGAACCATAACTACAGGTCCTAAAAATAACCCGAGCAAACCTAAAGTTTCAACTCCACCAAGAATACCAAATAACACCGCTAAAAAGGGCAATTCAATAGCACCACCAATGAGTACTGGTTTGACAAAATGATCTGCAACAAACATCACCAATGTCCCCCAGATTAAGACAATAATCGCCCCCGCCGTACTCCCCACTGAAAACAAAATCATGGCAACTGTAACAAAAACGATGGGAACAACAAATGGAATCATGGCCGCAAGCGCCGTAATAAATCCAGTAAGTGTTGGTGCAGGAAAACCCACTAAGCCGTAGCACACGCCCATTAGAAAACCAACGCCAAGCCCTACAACAATGGTTCCATTTACGGTTGCACTCAATGCTTTAGGCAATCTATCCGCATAACGGAACCATCGTTGTCCTAGACAATATTCTCCTACTTGATAAACCTGAGCGAGTAATTTATCGCCATCACGGTAAAAAAAGAACAAGCTTAATAAGGTAAAACCGACTTGTACACTGCGGTGCGCCAAGTTAGTTCCTATTTGTTTGACATAGTAACTGGTAGGTGTTAACGATAAATGCACATTAGACAGGAAGTCTCTAATTTTTCCTGGTTACCAATATTGCTATCCCAGTAAGAAACTAAATCATTACCCACAAAAGGAAAATTTTTGAGGAACTCCGGTGCTGCACCACCTTGTTGATTTATATCCTGTAAAAAATTAATAAAAAGTTGTATCTCTTTAACTAAAATTCGCACCAACCAGCTTAAAGGCAACAGAAATAATAAACCAATTAACATCGTAAAAAGTAAGGCCGATAGATTATCTCGGTTACCAAATAGATGACGCCAACGTTTATAAAGGGGGTAAGTAGCAATAACAATAATTGAAGCCCAAATCATAGAAGGAATGAAACGGTGAATGATAAACATAGTGAGGCATATAATCCCCACCGTTAACCCCATACTAATTAATTCCTTATGATTTTC
>NZ_JH413820.1:36287-50497 GCF_000162755.2 Legionella drancourtii LLAP12 | reverse complement strand
GGTACTGCCGCTAGTACATCATCAAGCATAATTCCTAACCCACCATGTACCTTTTGATCAACATAATCTATAGGTTGAGGCTTCCAAATATCGAAAATTCTAAATAAAATAAAGCCACAAAGCATCCAGGCCCATCCTTGAGGAGCTAAAAACATGGTTAACAGATAGCCAACTACCTCATCCCAGACAATACCTTTATAATCATGGATCCCCAGGTCTTTGCTGACTCTATCGCAAACCCATACACCTAAAATAAAAGCAGCCAAAGTGAATAAGAGATACATCGCCCAACTACAATTCATCAGCAATAAATAAACAGGAACTGCAGCTAGAGTACCCCAAGTACCAGGTGCTGTGGGCATTAAGCCGGAACCAAAGCCAAAGGCGATAAAATAAAGAGGATCTTGCCAAACACGCTGTGCTAAATTTTTTGGTTTCATTATTATTCTCAAGTGGTCTTTTAAAACGAACTTAAAAGTGCACATAACCACGTGGAACGAGTTCGTTGCACTGATTATCGGACATTTTAATTCGTAATCCAGGCTTTTCCTCAATTTTCCCAATCGGATAACACGTTAATGCTGCGTTTTTCAATGCAATCATTAATGAATCAAGTTGCTGCTCTGGAACAGTAAAACATAACTCATAATCATCACCGCCTGTAAGGGCCAAGTCAACTGCTTTATCAGGATAATATTGGTATAATAAAGGATGAAGAGGAATTGCGTCTTGATTCAAACAAGCACCCACACCGCTGGCCACACAAATGTGATTAAGATCCGCACTTAATCCATCGGATATATCTATAGCAGCAGTCGCATACTGACGCAAGAAACTACTTAAATCAATACGAGGCTGCGGATGAAGTAATTTATGCCTTAATTCTGTTTTATCAGCTAATGGAATATCTTTTGCATCAAAAAGTTTAACCGCCAAAGCTGCTGCACCTAATTGCCCAGAAACCAGAACAATGTCGCCAGGCATTGCCCCACTACGACGTAACTCTTGCCCCTGAGGTGCTTGACCAAAAACGGTTAGCGTAATAGATAATGGCCCATGGGTCGTATCACCACCAATCAAAGCCATATTAAATTGCTTCAAGGACTCACCTAAGCCACGCGCAAAGGCAGCAAGCCATTCAGCATTCATTTCTGGCAAAGTTAAAGCCAAAGTTGCCCAACAAGGCTGAGCTGCCATGGCAGCTAAGTCGCTAACATTGACCATCACCGAACGGCATGCAATATCGTAAGCATCCCATTCGGGAAGAAAATGCACATTAGCAACCAAGGTATCCGTACTTACTAATAAATTCATCCCTTTAGAAACACGTAAACAAGCGGCATCATCGCCGATACCTAATAAAACATCCTCACGTGTTAAACCTAAAGGTTTAAAAAATTGTTCGATTAGAGAGAACTCATTCATTGCCAAGACTGATTTCTACCGAACGAACCTGTTGTGCCAGATTGTTTAATACGCCGTTGACATAGCGGTATCCATCTTGTGAACCAAACTCTTTGGTTAAAGAGATGGCTTCATCAAGCACCACCTTATAAGGAACTTCCGGGCAGTGGAATAATTCAAAAGAACCAAGACGCAGCACGGTCAGCTCAATTGGATTTAACTCGTGTACTTCCCTATCTAAAAAAGGAGAAAAACTGTTTTCCAATTCATTTATATGTTCAGGAATACCATAGAGTAGACGACAAAAATAATCGACATCTACTTTGCTCATATTGTTTATAAGTCGGAATTGCGCTTCTATTTCAGACACTTCACTCCCTGACATGAACCATTGATAAAGTGCCTGAAGCGCTAATTTACGAGCTTTTCTTTTACCACTTATTGACTGCTTTTCCACTGTAACCTCATGAATTCTTTTGCTTATTTAGGTCATTCCCTAATGCGAATCAAAATCCTTTTTAGAAAAACTACACTAATCTTTCTTCATCTGATCAATCGTTTGTCTAAAATCACTTACATCTTTAAAACGCTTATACACTGATGCAAAACGCACATAGGCGACGTGATCTAAACTAAATAATGCCTGCATTACTAATTCACCTACCAATCGAGAATCAATTTCACGCTCACCTCGACGGCGGATTTCCTGAGTAATCGCAATAATCGCTTCTTCCAAAGCATCAACGCTCACAGGTCTTTTTTCCAAGGCTCTTAACATCCCCGAACGTAAATTATCAATGCTAAATGGCTCTCGCCGGCCATCACGCTTAATAATTGAAGGCATAATTAATTCCGCTGTTTCAAACGTAGTAAAGCGCTCGTGACATTCAAGACACTCGCGCCTTCTGCGTACTTGGGCACCATCAGCCACTAAACGCGAATCAACAACTTTGGTTTCTTCTGCATGACAAAATGGACAATACATGATTACCTATAGACTGGAAATTCACGACATAAGCGCAATACATCTTCTTTTACCCTGGCTATGGTCGCTTCATTGTTAATATCATCAAGAATATCAGCTACCCAATTCGATAGAAGAGTAATTTCTTTTTCCTTAAATCCTCTGGTGGTCACTGCAGGAGTTCCCAACCGTAAACCGCTGGTTACAAAAGGTGAACGTGGATCATTAGGCACTGAGTTTTTATTCACGGTAATATTTGCTCTACCCAAAGCAGCATCAGCATCTTTACCGGTAATGTCCTTATTAATTAAATCAACCAATAATAAATGGTTATCCGTACCGCCAGAAACAATGTTATATCCACGATGCATCAAAACAGAGCTCATTGTTTTTGCATTTGCCAATACCTGTTCTTGGTAGGTTTTAAACTCAGGTAATAATGCCTCGGCAAAAGCGACTGCTTTTGCTGCAATCACATGCATTAATGGACCACCCTGCATACCAGGAAAGACAGATGAATTTAATTTCTTTTCAATCACCTCATTTGCACGGCATAAAATTAAGCCGCCACGTGGACCTCTTAATGTTTTATGGGTTGTCGTCGTAACCACATCGGCATAAGGCACAGGAGAAGGATATAAACCTACAGCAATAAGACCAGCAACATGCGCCACATCAGCCATCAGATAAGCGCCGACTTTATCCGCGATTGCTCTAAATCGTGGCCAATCAAGGACACGTGAATAAGCAGAAAAACCGGCAATAATTAATTTGGGTTTGTGCTCCATGGCCAAACGTTCCAAAGCATCATAATCGATTAGCCCAGTATGTTCATTAACACCATAAGGCACTGCTTCATAGATTTTACCAGAAAAATTAACTTTGGAACCATGCGTAAGATGCCCACCATGTGGTAAGGACATACCTAAAATAACATCACCAGGAGCTAATAAAGCCATCATCACTGCCGCATTAGCCTGTGAACCTGAATGCGGTTGTACATTCACATAATCGGCAGCAAAAAGTTTTTTTGCGCGGGCAATGGCCAAGTCTTCGGCCACATCAACATACTCACAACCGCCATAATAACGCTTGCCAGGGTAACCTTCGGCGTATTTGTTCGTCAACACCGAACCTTGCGCCTCCAAAACACGTGGACTCACATAATTTTCCGATGCGATCAATTCTATATGCTCTTCTTGTCGACGTTGCTCATCAACAATAGCCTGAAATAATTCTTTATCAAAATTTTCTATAGTATAGCTTCCATCAAACATAAGTAATCCTTAGCCTGAAAATTGTTACATCAAGGTTTCACAACAATATCGTTAATTACGCTGCTTACACCATCTACACCTGCAGTAATAGCGCCGGCTCTTTGTTTTAATCGTTCTGTAGGAACAAAACCACTGAGTTGTACTTGGTCTTTAAATGTTTTAACTTGTATTGCAAATCCAGTAGAGCCCAGCTCATTCACTAAAACAGCCTTGACCTTTGTTGTCGTAGTCGAACTATCGAGAAACTCTCCAGTGCTCTCACTGCCGGGAGATGCGACACAGGCCCCCAGAATTAAAGAGAGCAATCCGACACACAGTATTTTAAGAAAGTTATGCATCACTGGAATTCCTTAACTTAAATAAAAAAACGCCAATAGACTACCACAAAATTTAGTTGGATACGAATTCAGACTGAATTCGTAATCCAGTTCCCAAGGCAAGGAACATACCTTTTCATATACAGATTGGCGCTTAACTTACGGAGTCCAACAACAAAGTGCAGCAACCTACATCACGAACAACACTCAAATTATCGACTACCAACAATCCCCCAAATTAATTATGTCCTTCGACGTTATGTTGCTGATCCAGAGTTTTAGATCCAGATGCAGCAGGAGGCATCGCTGTAGGCCCATTAACCCTGCCATGCCCGTGGGCATTTGGTTGTACCTGCGCTTGTGGCTGGGATTGTAGTGGCATAGGGCGTGTTTGAGGTTGTGGTTGCTGTGGACTAACGACAACGGCTTGTCCGCCTGGACGATGGTTACCATGAATCGGTGCATTAGCATGATTATTGACCTGGCCTTGGTACACTCTTGCTTGTGGCGCTGGTCGATAACCAGGGGTCTGATGGTGCTCATGGCGATGTTCGTCATAACGATGAATTTCAACATATGGCGGTGGTGGTGGATAATAGCCTGGTTCATAATATCCTTCTTGAACGACACAAGAAGTAAGCAAAGGCAATAACAGCAAACTGGGGATAACTCGTTTCATTTTATAATTCCTCAATAAAAAAGGGAAGCTACATTAAAAATGCAACTTCCCTATTAATAAGCGATTACTACGTTGCTTATCTAGTTGATATCTCTGCTTTAGCGCCTTTTTTCAAGAAAGGAACAACGTGTACAGTACTGTCTACATTCGTCCAACCAGAATAAACAACTCCATAAGGAGATTGAATAGTGAGGTACATTCCACTATGGCAATAAAAATAATAGAACAAGCTAATATAGTGAGGTGCTTCATAACGGTAGATACTGAAATCAATAGTGCTGCCATCATCAAAAGTACCGTACACATAAACATCAGTAAAACTGTCATTAATCACTTCGATTTGGCAATAACCTGGGTACATCATCTCTTTAGCAACGGATTTTTTATCAGCAGCATCTGCTTTAGGATTCAAGTGCACATTCGCTGCAAAAAGATTGCTAAACAGACCGAAACAGACAACAAACAACAAGGACTTCAACTTCATGGTTTTCCCCCTTTTGTGATGAAAGTGGCATAGTAACAAAGTATTGTATTTAGTCAATAGGTTATTTTTATAACCACGGATAAATAAAAAATAAAACAATTAAGGTAATAACATATCTCTTTCATGGTATATTTAGCGCCGTTTTATAATGTGGGGTGCATTTATGAAAAAACGCTTGACCATCATGGGAATAGCCTTACTCGTTGTTTTCGGCGGTATTATTGCTTTTAACTTATTCAAAGCATTCATGATTAAACGGTTCTTTGCAAGCTATCAACCCCCAGCTGTTTCTGTGGCTTCAGCCATAGCCCAAGAAGTAAATTGGCGGCCAACCATCCATGCCATAGGTAATTTCGTCGCCATTAATGGTGTTGATTTAGGCTCACAGGCATCGGGCAATGTCGTGCAAATCGATTTTGAATCAGGGCAATTTGTCGATAAAGACGCGCCTTTAATTACCATTGACGATGCAGTTGATCAGGCTGTATTAAAATTTAACCAATCCGACTTAACCCTGAAAACCTTAAGTTATAAACGTCAAACTGACTTATATAAAAGAGGTGCTACGCCTATTTCCAGTGTTGACGAAGCAAAAGCCACTTTGGATCAGGCACAAGCCAAAGTAGATCAGACCCAAGCGCAAATTAAACAAAAACACATTAGCGCCCCCTTTGCTGGTCGTCTTGGGATACGACAAGTGAACCTCGGACAATTCATCAGTCCAGGACAAACTACGATTGTTTCTTTGCAATCCCTGGATCCATTGTACATTGAATTTTACCTTCCGGAACAACTTTATAAAAAAGTACATCCAGACCAGAGCATTACTTTTTCTTTAGAAGAATTTCCGAATACGCTGTTTGAAGCCAAAGTATCCGCAATTAACTCTAAAGTAGATCTAAACACGCATAACGTCTTAGTTCAAGGTACTTTAGCGAACTGCCCTGCTCAAGCGCTCAAGGATCCCGAAAATTCGCCGCTGATAAAAGCACGCCAAGAACCTGGCGGCACTAAGTTAATTATCTCATGCAATACAGAGACAAATATTGCCAATAAAATACGCAAATATACCTTTGTACCTGGGATGTTTGCTGCCATTGAAATTGAACAGAGGGTACAACCACATACCATCATTGTTCCTTCAACCGCAGTATCGTATAGCTTATATGGTAACTCAGTTTATGTTATTGAAAAAGATAAAGAGGGTAAGAAAAACAAAGATGGTTCTGATGTCCTAAACGTCAATCGCGTTTTTGTTACTACGGGTGAGCAACGTGGAAATTATACCGTGATTAAGAAAGGAGTGAAGGCGGGTCAATTAGTGGTTAGTGCTGGTGAAGTCAAATTACAAAATGGAACCCCAGTTGCAATCAATAATAACGTCAGGCTGAATGATACCAGCGATCCCGAGCTGCTTGGACAATAAAAACCACGCGACTCCATTAAAAATTCGTCGAGGATAGATAGAATTTGTTGGCAAGGCTTTCCCGGATTAGGGCTTCGTCTAATCCGGGCTACAAATTACAAACTTAAGGATGCGTTTAGGCTGCCTCAGCAATACCTTTATTAATAGATAAGCATTACTTTTTGTCAGGATAACTTATGAAATTTACCGATCTTTTTATCAAACGGCCAGTCCTTGCCATGGTAATTAGCCTGCTCATTTTCCTTTTTGGTATTAATGCCATTTATAACATGCAAATTCGTCAATATCCGCGTATGGATAATACGGTCATCACCATTATGACCGGCTATCCAGGCGCAGATGCGGATCTTATTGCTGGATTCATTACCTCCCCCTTGGAAAATGCAGTAGCCAGTGCGGAGGGGATTGATTATATGACCTCATCCAGTACCCAAGGCCTCAGTACGATCACCTTGAACATTAAATTGAACTTTGATCCACAAGTCGCCTTTACCGATGTGACGAGTAAAGTGCAACAGACAATTAACCAATTGCCTAAAGAGGCACAGCAGCCCGTTGTTTTAAAAACTTCGGATTCATCAACAGCTTTAATGTACATCAGCTTAGACAGTACTGAAATGACACCCCAGCAGATTACAGACTATGCAACTCGCGTCGTACAACCGCAATTACAAACAGTTGACGGCGTTGCTAAGGCCGAAATCTTAGGTGGATCCACCTATTCCATGCGTATATTTCTAAATCCTATAAAAATGGCTGCCCTAAATGTCGCCCCAGCGGATGTCTCTGCGGTACTTGCAAAAAACAACTTTTTAACCGCCGCCGGTAATACTAAAAGTGAATACGTCGCCATCAGTATTACAGCAAAAACTGACCTTAACGATGCCACTCAATTTAGTAACTTGATTGTCAAAAGTGATAAGGGTTCTATAGTTCGTTTGCATGATATAGCGAAAATTGAATTAGGTTCACAAAATTATGACAGTTCGGTAACCTTCAATGGTAAGAAGGCCGTATTTATCTCCATTACCCCAACCCCTACCGCCAATCCATTAACTGTAATTAGTGATACCCGAAAATTATTGCCTTCGATCATTAAAGAATTCCCCCCTTCACTAACAGGAACAATTGTTTATGATGCCACGGCATTCATCCGCGCCTCTCTCGATGAGGTCACTCATACCATTATTGAAGCCGGTATCATTGTCATCATCGTGATTTTTTTATTCCTTGGTTCACTCCGCTCCGTTCTTATTCCCATAGTAACCATACCTCTTTCCTTAGTGGGTGTATGCACCCTGATGCTCATGCTCGGATACAGTATTAATTTACTAACTTTACTTGCCTTTGTATTGGCCATTGGTTTGGTAGTGGATGATGCGATTGTGGTCGTAGAGAATGTCCATCGTCATATAGAAGAAGGGAAAAGCCCCTTTGATGCCGCCATCATTGGCGCGCGCGAAATCGCTACCCCGGTTATTGCGATGACAATTACTCTGGCAGCAGTTTATGCCCCTATTGGTTTCATGGGTGGCCTCACTGGCGCTTTATTTAAAGAGTTTGCCTTTACCCTGGCTAGCGCGGTTATTATTTCCGGGATTATTGCGCTCACTTTATCACCGATGATGTGCTCTAAAGTATTATCCGCCAACATTAGCGATGGAAAATTTGTGCACTTCCTCGATACCTTTTTTAATAAGCTGAAGGATAAATACCAGCGTACCTTACATAGCTTATTAGATACACGGGCAATTATGCTGTTATTTGCTGCCGTGGTTATCCTGATGCTGCCTTATCTGTATACGCATACCTCTGCGGAAACAGCACCTGATGAAGATCAGGGCTTCTTTTTTGTCATGGCCGTACCTCCTCAATATGCAACGCTTAACTATATTGAAGCCTTTACGAAACCATTTGATGAAATTTATAAGAGCTTCCCTGAAACAGAGAATTTCTTTACCGTAAACAGCAAGCAACCTGTTTCAGGAATGGTACTAAAACCATGGAATGAACGAACGAAAAGTCAATTTGCCTTAAAGCAGCCCTTACAAGATAAATTATCACAAGTCGCAGGATTAAATGCCTTTGCAATTGTCCCTCCTCCTCTACCCGGTGGCGGCGGCGGTCCCCCCGTACAATTTGTGATAAAAACCACGAATGATTTTCAAAGCTTATTGGATATATCCAGCCAACTTGCTGAAAAAGCTAAAAAAAGTGGTTTATTTATTTACGTTGATAACTCACTTAAATTCAACCAACCACAAATTGAACTAACCATTAACCGTTCAAAAGCCTCAGAAATGGGATTAGACATGCAGGCAATTGGGAGTAGTTTGACGAGCGCCCTCTCCGGTAATTACGTTAATTACTTTAATTTACAAGGCCGTAGTTATCAGGTTATCCCGCAACTCACCCGCTCATTTCGCATGTCCCCCGAACAATTGGGACGTATTTATGTTAAGAGCGTTAATGGGACGATGGTCCCGCTTTCAACGGTTGTAACTGCCGTGGAAAAAACAGCACCGAATGCAGCAACTCATTTTCAACAATTAAACTCCGCCACCATTCAAGCGATTATGATGCCTGGAAAAACTTTAGGTGAAGGTTTGCATTTTTTACAAGAAGCAGCCAATGAAACCTTACCCAAAGGGTTTTCCTATGATTTTGGCGGCGCATCAAGACAGTTCATGCAAGAAGGAAGTGCTCTGGTGTTTGCATTTATCTTTGCAATCATCATTATTTTCTTAGTCTTATCGGCGCAATATGAGAGTTTCCGCGATCCATTAATTGTTTTAATCAGTGTACCCATGTCCATTTGCGGTGCCTTAATCCCCTTAAACTTAGGCTTGGCAAGCATTAATATCTACACTCAAGTTGGTTTGATTACCTTGATTGGCTTGATTTCCAAACATGGTATTTTGATCGTGGATTTTGCCAATCACTTGCAACGCGAGAAAAATTTGGATAGACGTGCCGCAGTAGAAGAAGCCGCGGGAATTCGCTTAAGACCAATTCTCATGACTACTGCCGCGATGGTTTTTGGGGTGTTGCCACTATTAATTGCCAGTGGTGCTGGAGCTGTAAGTCGTTTTGACATTGGCTTGGTCATTGCCACCGGCTTGTTAATTGGGACGTGCTTCACTTTATTTGTGGTGCCAACAATGTATACCTATATTGCTGAAGATCATCGTCCTAAAAAATCGGCAACACCGGAATAATGAACTTAACGAGTTAGAGATAAGAAAGTTCATGATAGATCGGATCATAGCCCCCAATAAAACCCGGGCTATGATCTCAAATGATACAATCCTTTTAATTAAACCTTCTTCCCGCCGAAGCATCAGGCTTTAAGATATCCTCTCTTTCGTCCCCTTGCTGCGTAGCAAAAAAAGAATCTCTTACCGAACTTGCATCATGTCTTTTTTCTTCCTCAGCACCGGCTTGGTGATGCGCTTGTTTTGGCTCAGTAAAAAATTCAGCGCGTGCCCGTTTCTTTTTAGGCTCGCTTATATTATTGGCTTTGCCTTTTTTTCTTTTAGAAAAAACAGTAGAGGTATTTTCTTCTGCTCGAACAGGCTTTTCTTCTTCTGCCAAACATACTCGTTTACGGCATATTTCCGTTTTTTCAAGCGGCATTCGTTGACGTTTACTCCCTGCAGATTGCATACCCGGGGAATCAGGAGAAGCATTCTCTAGCTCATTAATTATTTCGCCTTCCTTCTGCTGACGAATAACTTGTTTTGCAAGCTTAAGCAAATCTCTGAATGTTGGCTCTGGGCTTAAATGTTCCTGTCGCGCTTTTCTTACATTATTCTCATATGCAGCAACCAATAAATCAGCATTTTCTGTATCAACACCCTTCGCAATCAGGATAGCGATCATTTCCTGATGGCTATATGCGGACATACTCACCGTAGTTAGCCTACGCGCTAAAGCCGTACTGGGCGTGCGTCGTCCTGCCATGGTAACTGGATTTTGGGTGCCGATGACGGCAAAACCAGGGATTCGCGGGCGCTCGCCCTCAGGAGTCATTCCCATCAATAAGTCATTGAGAAAACGTTCCATCATCGGTGAGCTATTGATTTCATCAATAACAACGATAGCCCCTTCATGAAAAGCAGTGAGCAATAAACGTTTTTTATCCTCGGTTTGCATGCTCACAGGCATTCGATAGAAAGGCTTTTCAGGTACTTTCTTCTCAGGATAAGAAAAATAATCATGCACTTCTTCATAACCATTGACACGTAAGACTTCAATGACTAGCTCACTTTTACCAATTCCCGGCTCCCCTTCAATAACCATCCCCCCCAAACCACCGTAACATTGAGCTTCGTTCAATGCGTGCTCTTTTTTAAATTGACTTAAAGCCAGTAAATCATGCAACTGCTGGGTGAGACAAGCGCGTGATGGTGTGCTAAGGTAGCTGGAATTTTTTACCGCTGCTGGAGCTCCTACCTTTATTGGTAAAGTAATTTCTGGTTTAAAGCAGCTATCAAATTCAACACGATAGCATTGAGGCACCAAATCTTTAGCAAACTGATAAGCATAGTGCTGCGCAGCAAGATAAGATTCCTCGGCTGTTGGCTGTTGCTGATGCGCATAGGATAATACCTGCAATACCATCATTTGCAGTTCACGAGGAGAAATTAATATCCGCTCTTCGGAGCGCTCACAAATATAACGATAAACCTCAAGCGCAGGCTGACAAATCATAAGCGCATCCTCAGCTAACTCACTGTGCGCAAAAACAGGCTTCAAAATATCTTCATAAATAAACTCAAGGGGCATAGGCTCAAAAACAAGTGCCTGACCATGGCGGGCAAAAAATGGAGCCAGCCTGCGTTCATCACCGTAATTAACGGGATTACCGGCAAATACCACCTTATGATTGCTACTTAGAGGATAATAAGTTCCATTAATTAAGATTCCCGGTGGCTCACTAAATAAACCTTCAAATTCACTCCATTGACGAGGGCTTAAATTTGCCTCATCAATAAAAAGAATTTTACGTTTATCTGATTGATCTAAAACCCAATCTAAAAGTTTTGCCTCACCTTGATACAAGGTGCTCGTTGTTGAGTTAAGATTTTTCGCTACAAAAGTAGACTTCCCGACTCCGGTAAGGCCGCTTAAAAATACATAAGGCGAATAGGCCAGTACACGATTGACTTGCTCAAGACGCTGCTGATTAAATGCTCTAGCAATGTCGGCACTATGTTCCACATTAAAATCAGCAAATCGAATTTTTCCTGGTAGATGGTATAACCCCTGCCAAGCATCCGCTGTCTCTATTCCATGCGGATTAATACGCTTATAAGTAAGACGCGCGTTAAGCTGGCTTAAGCCTTCCTTTGCCAAAAGATGCGCATCAAGCACTTCTATTTCATCCTGAGTATAGGTTATTGCTAGAATTTCTTGTTTATTATATGCGTTAACTTGATGCTTTTTTCGTGGAAGATAATCAAAATGGACCGTATCCTCACTCACTAAGATCAACTGCCCAGCATTCTGCGTTGCGGCTTTCCGTTGTAATAATAATGGGGCTAATGCATCACAAAGCTCTACTGAAAAATGCCCTTTTAGTATCACTTTTTGTTTATTATCTAATGCCTTTAAAAGCGCTCCAGCAGATTGACTAAACTCATACCGCAAGCTTTGTTTATTCTGTGTGGACTGCAGTTGTAGCAGCAAATCACTTCCAGAACACTCGGACACATCAATGATTTGCAAATCGCGCTCATTCTTAGTGAGTGTGGCAATTGTGGCATCTGGATCACTACTTTCAAGAACAAGAGTCGGTGCATCGCCAAAGGAACTATCCCATAAATCAAAAAGAGGCTCTGTAGGTGCTGGCAATAAATGCTGTAAGGCTGTTGGCACAGAAACCGAGGGTGCACAGGAGCAACGTAAGTGCACGTTGTATTGGCGGCAAGCATCTAAAACCATAGCCCATTGATGCTCATCGATACTGCGTGTAATCAGAATTTCAATACACTTATTTTCGTTTCTGGCAATTAAACCGGGTAAGGTCTCTAGTGTTTTTCCAATATTATCACATTCGTATTCTTGGAAAAATGTACTTAATCGCCCAGGATTCATAGACACAAGTGCATTTGATGGCGCCACAAAAGATACTTGGCGCGCTAATTTAGCCCAATCATAGCCTTCATGTTTTAGCAACTGCAACGTACTCGGAATGAGTAAACGCCTCCCTTCATAGTCAATATAACCACGTGAACAGGCATGGCGCCAAAATTGGACAAATTCAGGGAGATCCCATAAGCCATTATAAATTGCTAAAGGTAAGCCGGTGTTTAATGCCCTTATAAGCTCCCCTTCTACAAAGATGAATTTGTCTTTTTGAATGACCCATTTTCCTAATAAACGCTCTTTCCAATCCAGTGCCTGATATAAATTAATCACCGTAACCTTTTGTGCCCCCTCGGAGGTATTAATCGGTAACAGCTCAATTTCTTGCGTCAATTGAGCACAACGAAAAAGGCTGGTTGCTACGATGTCAAAGCGCGAATAAAAATCAGCTCCCTGATAAGCAGTTGCTTTTTTAGGATTAATAAGCCCTATTATTTGTGCTGCTTGCGGTAAGGGAGTGCCATCGGCGCGCGGTTGCTCATCTAACAGCTGATTAAAACGTACCACATCATCTGCCTCAAAGTTATCATAATTAACCACAATGAGTGGTGCGTGATGCGCCATTAGAAAATCATAAAAACGGCCGCCCGGACCAGGATGCACCACCCCGAGACCATTTTCATTACTCATAAAGGGCGCTGAACAGGCTAAATCATCAGGTGAATCAACATAGAAAAGCGGCCGCGATACACTGCGACTGTATTTTTCTAAGAGCAACTGCATCGCCTGCACCCCTTCAGTACTCTCTAACTCAAGCAGTTGCTTCTTGGGGCCGCTCTGCACTAGCTGCTGCACATAAATAGCTACGGACGCAGCCATAGACTTCTGTTTCTGCCATGTTTGCAAAGCCTTATCAAAATCCACTGAGGTGAATATTTGGGTAATAATGCGAATAAGATTTCCAGCATCCACAGGCAAGCTCTGCAAACAGCTCAAATACTTAGTACGCTCAGTAGCAGATAGACCGCTTAGACTAAGCGCGAGCTGACTTTTATAATCTTGTGGATAAGACGCGATAAACCGACTCAATAATTCGAGCGTGTAAAAAGAAGCAAGTGGCTCATTCATTGCCAACACCCAAGCAGGAACCCCTCGAATAGTCCGCAACAATAAACCGGACAAGGCATCGCTTGCAATATATCCTGGTGATGGCAATTGCGATAATAGTGAATGCTGATAATCCTCTGTACCACACATCAAGAGTAAGCCCCCCTCGCGAATAAAGGCAGAAGGATCTTTAATACTTGGTGTGGGCAGTGAATAATTACCAAGTACAGAAATCAGGCGTCCCACGCTCCGGTGTATGAGGAGAATAAGCTGATTTCTGGCGCAAGGAATAACCCCTTTTGCGAAATTAGGATCGTAAAACAGCCATTTCTGGGCGCTCGGAGAATAGAGCACCGCTATAACATGCCAAGGATTATATAATATCATAGAGGCAGGCCCGGTGTTTAAAAATTCCTCTAGATTATCGCCAAGATAAGTCTGCTCTGCCTGACATGTTACATC
>NZ_JH413820.1:23249-36022 GCF_000162755.2 Legionella drancourtii LLAP12 | reverse complement strand
CCTGACATGTTACATCCAATTGATATTGATATACATACTTTGTTAGCCTATTAAAAATGGGGACTAATACCTCTTTTTTTGGTGCAAACTGTCTTCACTGCCATCCCAGTTGGCAATCTCTGTGAGCCATTGACCAATGGGTAAAGCCAAAAATAGGTGTGATAAAGCATTACAAATCCCATTTTGGATTTGCGGTATGAGTGTTTTATGCTGATTGGTTAAAGTCCAATACTGAGACAATTTTTCAATAACCATGTTTTGATCAAGACTTTTCTTTCCACCTTTAAAATGGAATTGAAAATCGTCAGCCGGCGGCTGGTGGTTTATAGCACTTTGAGGATTATGCACTGGTATCGTATTTCGTGTAGGCGTACTAAATTGAGTTCGCCAATGATTTAAAGCACCTCTTACGATTACATTGGGAATTAATGCAGCAAAATTCGCTATATTAATTAAGGATAATGAGCGCTCATCTATATCAAGTTCTTTAATATGAGGCATGGTACGACATAGGTTAGTTAAAAAGGGCGAATCAACACCGCATTGCCTCGTAATTAGTTTTTCAAAAACAGGTAAGATTAGTCCTGTCAGCAAATCTGGTGGTAATTTTGGGCATTTTTCTAGGTGCAGCACTTGTAAATTTTTTGCCTTTGCCAGTAATTTTTTTACGCTGGGGCTCCAAACAGAATAAGTACCTAAATACAACTCTTCAAGAGAGGAAAAATCCAGATTTTCTGCAAAATCATCCAACCCGCCCTTGATATTTATTAGATCAAGTACTTTAAGGCGTGGCATTAGAGTAATTAATCGTCTTAAATTTTGCCCAGTATATGCCCCAGAAACGATGAGTCGTTCAAGCGATGATAAATTAATGAATGCACCAAAATGTTCTGGAAGATCGCCATAATTAGAGACCGAAAGCTTTTTAAGTCCTACAGTTTTAAGTAGTAATTTTTCGAAGAGGAGGTTACTAATAAAGGCATTGGCAAGATAAAGCGTCTTAAGTGATGATAAATCTAAATCAGCGATAAAGTGCGCATCTACATGATTATAAGCCAAATTAATTAAATTAAGTTTCCTTTCTTTACCCACTATCTTTTTTACATTGTCCTTCCTAATATCAGTATTACTTAAATCAAGCGCCTCAAGAAACTCTAAATTTAAGTCTTGCGTCAAATTATCTACTAAATTCTTTGCACTCGACAAATTCAGCTGCTTAATTTTAGGTGCCTTTACGGCTAATTTTTCGTATACCACTCCAGGCAGCAACGAATTAGGGGCAAGAAAACATAAAAGAGAGGACAAATCCAAACCATCAGTAAAGTCTTCCTGTATATTGACACACTGACTTATCTGCAACACTTTAATTTGTGATGCGGTTGCAAGTACTTTATTTAAATTTTGACTACTAAGGCTAGAATTACTGACTAAAAGAAATTCAAGAGAACTTAAATCCAGATCGGGAAAATCCCCTTGCAAATTCCTACAATTAACCAAATTAAGAAATCTAAGGTTAGGTGCTTTTGCCAATAGCTGTACTAAAACAGGTGTAGTAATTGTTGAGTCTGTTAACTTCAATACATTAAGGGATGATAAATCCAAGCCTTGCGTAAAATCCTCCGTTAATGAAGTACAATACGATAAATCAAGTAAGACTAATTTGTCTATATACCCCAGTAGTTTTTGTAACCGGTCCGCAGGTAGAGCAAAACCTACTTTAAATCGATTGATCTGACGTAGATCATCTAAGGTAAACATAGCCTCATTATGGATTATACTTCCTGTAGTTAATAAAGATTCATCCCATCCTTGCTTTAAATTTAAGTAATCATAATTATTAATAATTTTTGCGGTTGGAAAAACAGCACATAAACCTAAAAAAACTGAGCGTGCATGTTCAGAAAACTCATTATTGATAATTAAGTCCGGAGGAAACTTGGCTTTCTGTATGATTCGCAGCACTTTTTCCGGATAATAACTATTGTTAAATTCAGACAGAAGCAGAGAATGCGCAAAGGGTTTATTCCCCTCATGTTGCAAGAATTGCAACCAATATTCATCCAGGACATGTACTTGTTGCTCACGGAACTTAAATTGAGCAACTGCTTTGATCTCATCAGGAGATACTGACCAACATTCTGCACTTAACAAGATAAAAGGAAGATCAAAAACACTGTTTTTAGCTAAGGGAACAAACTCTTCTTTGTTCCACAAATAAAGAGAAAAACCTTCATCTATTAACTCATTAAGGAGTTTATTAACCCTATCTTTTTTCCTGAATAACCAATGTGTTGTATTCCACGCAGCGATAACCAAAATTTTTTTTTCTAGTTGCTCACCACACTTTGGCTTTTTCCAATAAGGCCTGGCTTTAATCATCTCATTTACATCTACTTGTCCCTCAGGATCATAGCTATAAACAACGCCTTCATGTTTCAAGGTATAGTAAAATTCTTTAGGAAATCTCATCTGCGCCCTACAGTCATAAATATGTGCGTATATTAAACAATATTAATTAAGGAAAACTTAAGAAATACGATAAATATCTTCATGCCGTAACCCTCCATACAAGATGGGTACCTAAACCCCCAGGATGTGTGATAAAATTTCTCCTTTTATCAGTACAGGTCAAAGTCATGGATAAAGTCTATTCCCCAGAAGCTATTGAAAGCGCATGTTATAAAGCATGGGAAAGTCATAATTACTTTCAACCGCAAGGTGCGGTAAAAAATACTGCATCATGCTTCCTCCTCCGAATGTCACCGGTAGCCTGCATATGGGTCATGGTTTTCAACATACGATTATGGATGCGTTAACGCGCTATCATCGGATGTTGGGCGATAAAACACTCTGGCAACCTGGCACTGACCACGCCGGTATTTCAACACAACTCGTTGTTGAACGCAGACTAGAAGCGTCCGGGATTTCTCGTAAAGATCTGAGCCGTGAAGAATTCCTGGAACGTGTCTGGCAATGGAAAAATGAATCAGGCAATACCATAACCCAACAAATGAGACGTTTGGGTGACTCTGTTGATTGGAGCCGGGAACGTTTTACCATGGATGAAGGTTTATCTGCTGCCGTACAAAAAGTATTTGTCCAGCTTCATGATGAAGGACTTATTTATCGTGGCACACGTTTGGTGAACTGGGATCCTAAATTAGGAACCGCTGTTTCTGATTTAGAAGTACTTTCTGAAGAAGAAGATGGTTTTCTCTGGCACATCCGTTATCCACTAGTTAACTCGGCTGAATCAATAGTTGTAGCAACGACACGCCCAGAAACCTTATTAGGCGATGCCGCAGTTGCAGTAAACCCTGAAGATGAACGCTTTAAGCATTTGATTGGCCAACAGCTAAAATTGCCTCTATGTGACCGCACAATTCCCATCATTGCCGATGAATACGTAGACAAAGAATTTGCCAGTGGCTGTGTAAAAATCACTCCGGCACATGACTTTAATGATCATGAAGTAGGTAAACGGCATCAGTTACCGTTAATCAACATCTTTACAAAAAAAGCAGCCATTAATAAAAATGCGCCGTTAAAATATCAAGGTATGGATCGTTTTGTTGCGCGTGAACAAATCATCAAAGATTTGGATGCTGAAGGCTTCCTCGTGAAAACCGAAGCCCATAAATTAAAAGTACCACGTGGTGAAAAATCCAATGTAATTATTGAGCCACTGCTTACCGATCAATGGTATGTAAAAATCCAACCCTTAGCAGAACCTGCAATTGCGGCGGTGAAAAATGGCGACGTGCGCTTTATTCCTGACAATTGGAGCAAAACGTATTTTCAATGGATGGAAAATATTGAAGATTGGTGCATCAGCCGTCAATTATGGTGGGGACATCGTATTCCTGCTTGGTACGACAGTAATGGTAACGTTTATGTAGGTTATAGTGAAAATGACGTACGCTTTAAATACAAAATTAAAGAAGGCACGGTGTTAAAACAAGATGAAGACGTTCTGGATACCTGGTTCTCTTCTGCTTTATGGCCGTTCTCAACGTTGGGTTGGCCTGAGCGTACACCTGAATTAGAGCAGTTCTATCCTACTTCTGTGTTAGTTACCGGTTTTGACATCATCTTCTTCTGGGTCGCGCGCATGATCATGATGGGGCTTAAATTTACCGGCAAGGTTCCTTTTAAAGATGTATTTATTACCGGATTAATTCGCGACAGTGAAGGACACAAAATGTCCAAATCCAAAGGAAATGTGCTGGATCCACTGGATATCATCGATGGCATCGACCTCGAATCGTTAATAGAAAAACGTACCTCCAATCTCATGTTGCAATCGGTGCGTGACAAGATTGTAAAAGCCACACGCAAAGAATTTCCAGATGGAATCAGCGCATACGGGACTGATGCCTTACGCTTTACTTATTGCTCACTGGCCTCCAATGGACGCAATGTGCGCTTTGATGTAGGTCGTGTTGAGGGATACCGTAATTTCTGCAATAAATTATGGAATGCGGCACGCTATGTATTGCTCAATACGGATGAAGAACAAGTTGATTTTGGTGATGGCGCCTTCCAATACAGCCCTGCTGATCAATGGATTTTATCGCGTTTACAACGAACAATTAGTAAAGTGCATCATTATTTTGAAACCTACCGTTTTGATTTATTGGCGAATACGATTTATGAATTTGTCTGGCATGAATATTGTGACTGGTATCTGGAATTATCCAAGCCAATTCTGCAAGATGAACAGGCACTTAGTGCCTTGAAAAGAGGTACTCGCAAAACGTTAATTCACGTATTAGATCAAATTCTTAAAATGCTGCATCCGTTAATGCCTTTTATAACTGAAGAAATTTGGCAGCGTACTACCAAACTCACTAATGAGAATGGCGGCAGTATTATGTTAAGTGCTTATCCTCAGGTTAACCAAGAATTCCTAAATGACATCATTGAGGAAGAATTGGAATGGGTTAAATCGGCAATTCAAGCAATCCGTACGATTCGCAGTGAAATGTCCATTTCTCCAGGTAAGCTCATTCCTTTGTTTATGCGTAATATCACACCCGAACTTAAAGAACGCGTAGAGAAATATCAGCATACCCTCAAAGCATTGAGTAAATTAACCCAAATTAACTACTTAGGCAGTGAGGAAAAAGCCCCGGTATCTGCAACTGCAGTTATTGGGAGAAATTGAACTCCTCATTCCCATGGCTGATTTAATCGATAAAGAGGCAGAGTTAGCACGCTTAGCAAAAGAAGTCGCCAAGCTAGATAAAGACATCAGTCTTGCTGAAGGTAAATTAAATAACCCTAAATTTACGGATAAGGCCCCTGCTGAAATTATTGCAAAAGAACAAGAAAAATTAGCGCAAGCACAACAGGCGAAAGAAAAATTATTGCAGCATAAAGTAAGGATTGAAACGCTGTAATTTACACAGGACAATGAAGCATCTCGTCTTCAAAATACGCCCCCTTATGTAATATATAGTCCCCGATCCAGCGGGGACTTCGAAGGGACGATATCAGGGGTATTTAAAAGACGACTCTGTAGGTTGGGGACTAGGGTCTTCTATAACCTGCCTCACGAGAAACATCAAATCTTACTAACACAAACCCGACGATTAATCCACCAAGCCAACAATAAGGTAGATAAGACTCCTAAATAAACGCCAGCATCTTTCCAACCAGAACCAACTAATTGCAAGACATCCGGATTTTGTGCAATTGAAAAAGGTATAGCCAGCAATACATCCATAATCGCCGAACCGGCAACCAAACCACAGGCAATAAGCGTCCCTTTTTGTGTTCGGGTCGTTTTTTCATCCTCAGTTTTTTGCATACGTGTCAGACGCCTTTGCACAAACCAAGCAATCATCCCACCAATAAACAATGGAAAAGAAGAAGAAATAGGTAAATACATACCTATAGCAATTCCAAGAATAGACACATTTAAATAACGTCTTAATTTAAAAACATGATTCAGATAAATGACTGCTAAAATGATGACAGATCCAATAAGCATCATGCCCCAAGGCAATGAATTTCTAAATACAGCCTCGGTGATTGCCGCCATTAAAGCCGCCGTGGGCGCTGGCAACGATTGACTAACATCCATGCCAGAATGTGGCATGACGCCAGCAATACCATACACGTTAAATAATAGCTGCATGACCGGTGGAATTACCAAAGAAGAAACCACAACCCCCAACAAGAGCATTAACTGTTGTTTCCATGGCGTTGCGCCCACTAATTGCCCTACTTTTAAATCTTGCGTATTGTCATTCGCAATCGCGGCAATACCAGTAACGACAGAACCAATCATAATTGTAATTGCTTCTGCAGCTTGTATTTGTTGTGTACTTAAAGGTAAAGGCAACCAATGATCAATGGCGATTAATAATAACCAGGCAGCAAAAAGCATTCCTGAAATCACCACCGAACTTCCAGGACTTGCAGTAACGCCCACCATCCCTGAAAAATAAGCCGTAATTACCGAAAAAATAAAACCGATAAATAAAACATAAAGAACTCCTAAAAATACTAAAGTAGGCGAAAAGTCGTTATCTAATCCCACTTGTGCTAAAGGCAGAGCTAACTGGAAAAATAAAAATAAAATAGCCGCCATAGCACCTATTCCCATTAAAATATAAGGAAGAGGAATATCTTTATCGGTACGCGGTAATTGAGCATCGATGCGGTTCTTCACAATAAATGTGCGTAAAGAAGTTTGAATACTTTTGGCTAATGGTTTAATTAATTTCAGGAAAGTCCACATTCCAGCAAATAACATCGCACCAATACCAAGGTAGCGCATTTCACTATTCCACAAAAATGAAGCGGCTTGTTCAGCTGAATAATGATTTATAAATTCAGGATAAAAATGACTCACCATTGGCATGGCAATCAACCAAGAAATAACCGCCCCCAAAAAGATACTAACCGCCATATCATAACCAACAAGATAACCTGCACCGATCATCGTTGCTGAAAAACCTGCGCCTAAACCAAATAAAGAACGCTTTACAAAAAACCAGTAACCCCAGCTACTTGCAATAAGCTTAAAGCCAGTTTGTAATAACTCAATAAGACCACCAAGGACTCCACCAAGCAAGATGTCTTTAACCCCTGCTTTTTCAACAGAAGATTTTAACACTTCGGCAATAGCACGCCCCTCGGGAAATTTTAAATTACGGTCATTAACTAATATACGACGTAAAGGAATAGAAAATAATACGCCTAAGATACCCCCGCTTAACGCAATAAAACAGTTAGTAAGGTAATCAAAGTGGTTCCAATACCCAATAATGATCAACGCCGGGATGGTATAAACAATACCGCCCGCTACCGCCTCTCCAGCAGATGCCGCAGTTTGTACCGCATTATTCTCTAGAATGGTGGATGTTTTAAAAAAGCGTAAAATTCCCATGGAAATAATCGCAGCAGGAATTGATGCTGAAGTTAAAATACCTAACTTCAGCGCAAGATAAGCGTTCGACGTAGCCAGTAATACCGTGAGTATTATGGCCAAAATAATTGCACGAAAAGTTAGCTCGGCTACTTTTTTATCAGCAGCTATATAGGGGGTATCGATCATTAATGCTTCCAAACAGTTTTCAATAGTTCAGGTTTAACTAAAGTTTTAATAGTAGATAAAGGAATCGCGACAGTTTGCTCGCCATAGACATAAGCGGCTACTTGATAACTATCAAATATAATAGCAAGCCCTTGTGGTGTAAAAGCCCAAACATGATAGTTTTCCGCAACGGGTTTAGTCCCTTCGCTAATCCATTTAGCATCCGAGATATTCTTTTTAGTAATTTCTTTGCTGCATAGTTGAGAAATCGGTTTTAAATAATCTGCGCCCGGAACAAATAAGTCGGCTAATTCAACCTGACGGTTATCAATAAAGTTCAACACCACAACCGTATTTAAAGGATGGGCTGCGCCACGATGATAAATAGAAACATTAAAACGCACGCTCAAAGCATTGTTTTGTTGATATGGTATGGCATAGGTAATATTTAATCCTGATTTACCTGAATAATCTGCAGCAACATTCTCATCTTCGGATAACTCACTGTAAAAACTTTTTTTAGTAAACGCAATGAAGTCTTTTACTACCGTATTTACGTGCGTATCTTTAAATCCTTGTGGATACTTCATATCAAGCACATAAGTTGATGTTTCTTTCTTTTCTGATATGGGAGTAATCGCTTGCGCCGCGAAAGAACAAACAATCAAGCATAAAGATAGAACTGCTTTTAATTGATTCATCATGTTTTAATTCCTTAATAAACATCGTTTATCGACACCCACTCTCCAGCCACCATCGTCTGGTGCGCTAAAGGGTAAGCAAAATAATAACAAAGTGCCGCACTGTCATTAACGGACCATAATACTAAATCAGCCATCATTCCTGGAGCAATCTGTCCCAATTCTTGCTCAAGACCTAATGCTTTTGCTGCCTGACTGGTTACGGCAGCTAACACTTCAGGTACTGATAATGCAAAAAATTGACACGCCATACTCATCATCAAACGTAAAGAAGCAGTCGGTGAAGAGCCTGGATTACAATCAGTAGCAATAGCCATTCCTACACCCGCCTGGCGTAGTAATTCAACTGGAGGTTTATGCTGTTCACGTAGAAAATAAAAGGCCCCTGGAAGCAAAACCGCGACGGTATTTGCTTGAGCCATGGCATAAGCGCCATTCTCATCGAGAAACTCTAAATGATCACAGGATAAAGCACCAAATCCAGCGGCCAGCACACTGGCACCTAAATTAGATAATTGCTCCGCATGACATTTAATGGGAAAACCTAAGTCTTGGGCAACACGAAAAATTTGCTCAGTCTGTTGCAATGAAAAGGCAATAGATTCACAAAAAACATCCACCGCATCAGCTAAATTGGTTTCTTTCAATGCTGGCAACATGTCCTGGCATAACATATCAACATATGCCTGGCTATTTCCCTTAAATTCTGGACCAACAGCATGTGCGCCGAGAAAAGTCGTCTTGATTCTGACTCCAGTCATTTCGCCCAAACGCTTGGCTACTCGCAGTATTTTTAGCTCATTGGGCAAATCTAAACCGTAACCTGATTTAACTTCGACTGTAGTCACGCCTTCATTTTTCAAGGCAAGGAGCCTGGGCAAAGATTGGCGTAGCAACTCGTCCTCGGAAGCAGCACGCGTATGTTGTACCGTCGAAATTATTCCGCCCCCTGCCTTAGCAATTTCCGCATAACTTCGACCAGCTAATTTCAATTGAAATTCAGCAGCGCGATTACCGCCGTAAACTAAATGGGTATGACAATCAATCAGTCCAGGGGTAATTAAGTGTCCCTGACAATCCAATTGTTCTTTTGCTTCACTAAATTGCGTTGGTAATTCGGACGCAGAGCCACACCAGGCAATCAAGCCATTTTTAATAACAATAGCCTGATGCTGCAATTGATTTCCTAAGGCATCAATCGTCGTAGCATTAAGCAATAACTTATCACCAGCAAACATTAAAAATCCCAATGAAGAACTTGGTGCGGTGGTTTCAACCAGGCCGCATGATGTTTCGTATCATAAATATCCCATTCTTTAGAGACATAGGTCTTATTATCAACATCCAGTAATAACCACGTTAAGAATTCAGCAACGGTTTCTGGTGCAACCAAGCGGCCATGCTCTTGCAAACGCTGATAAAAATTACTTTGTTCATGATCAGGATTCACGCCACTGCGAGCCAATACTTGCATCTGAGTATCGATTATTCCTGGCATCACACTCGCAAAGGCTATTGATTTAGATTCCAATTGCCAGCATTTAGAGAGCATAGCCAAAGCTGCTTTAGACACGCAGTAAGCGCCCCAGCCTTTCATCGCAAAATATGCGGCTCCAGAACCGATATTTAAAACTCGTCCCTGTGCTAACTTAGCGTATAATTTTTGTGGTAGAAAAAGTGCCGCATTCAAATTCGTATTTAAAGCATTTTGCCACTCGTCAGGATCGACATCTTTTAATTCAGCTAAAGGCTGCAACGTACCCGCATTGTTAATCAGGGCTTCAATTTGGGAAACAGAACTCAGATGCTCTTTAATGTTATTCAGTCCATCCTGGGTTGCAACATCAGCACAAAGATAATGAATATTCGTAGCAACTGCGGCCGTTTCACGGAGTAATTCTTCGCGACGACCAACAATTAATACCTCTTTACCGCGCTTAGCTAAAGATAAGGCTAATGCTCTTCCTATCCCACTTCCGCCACCAGTAATGATAAACACAATACCCTCTGCATTATTTAATAATATGTACCGATAATACCAGACATTGGACTAAGTTGGCATTATTTTAAAGAGCAACATTTTCGGTTAATTTTAGGTATGATGTAATGAGTTAACACGGCTACTGATTGATTTATTAAAGTTTCTTTTTTATATCAAGCGCTTTATTATAAAAGGTATTCCTGTTTTTAAAATCAAAACCCTTGGGAGGAATTTAATGTTTGAAAATCTTGCCAATTATCGACCTGCCGACCCATCACTTTGGCAAGGAAGAAAAGATACACTGAGTGCGGAACGTTTCTTTCAAAAGATTGCCTTTCCTGCCCAACAAACTGATTTAATCAGTAAAGAAAAAAAAACCATTTTTCTTGGCTTTGCCAGTGATGCGGGGGTTCAACGCAATCTCGGTAGACCCGGTGCAAAACTAGGCCCAGATCAAATAAAAACACAATTGGCCAAATTACCTTGTGCCACGAATAAAGCTTATTTTGATTTAGGCAACATCATTTGTGAAGGCGATGAACTTGAATTGGCACAAAGCCAATTTGCCAGTTTAATCAGTTTTTGTCATCAACAAGGGCATCAAACAGTCGCATTAGGCGGCGGCCATGAAATAGCCTGGGCACACTATCAAGGTTTAGCACCCCACTACCATAAATTAGGCATTATTAACTTTGATGCACACTTTGATATACGTCCTTATCAAAAAGGTCAATCAGGAACCTCTGGTACACCCTTTTCACAAATCGCGACCTGGTGCGAAGAAAATAAGCGTCGCTTTGAATATTGTTGCCTGGGTATCCAGTCGATGGGAAATACCCCCTCATTATTTCAACGTGCCACTGAATTGAATGTTCACTATTTATCTGCAGAAGACCTGTACGAGAAAAGCTTAGCTTGGCATCTGGCGTTTCTGGATAAGTTCATGTTAAATCTTGATCACATTTATTTAACAATTTGTCTGGATGTATTGGCCGAGTGTTTTGCTCCCGGAGTAAGTGCCCCACAACCCCTAGGATTAACACCATGGCAAATACTGCCACTCTTGAAATACATCATGCAAAGTGGCAAAGTAGTGAGTTTAGATATTGCTGAACTCTCGCCACCTCTGGATGAAGATCACAAAACAGCCAGATTGGCCGCTCTTATTATCGCAGAATTGCTGCACACTATTTAAGGAGTTTATTTCATGAAGAACACAGTACTTTGGAGTGCACTTTTCACTCTAATCGGCACGCAAGTATGTGCAGAACAAACACCAGCCCCACAAGCACCTGCGGCCCCAACGAATACCTCGGCTCCTCCTGCATCTCCCGCCTCAGAACCAATGGTAATGCAACCAGTAGCGCCTCAACCACAACAACCCAATCAGGCGATACCAACAGCACCGGTGACAGCACCTGCTCCAGCACCTGTGATTAATTGTGATTATAAAATTCCTCCACAAGTTAAAACAGTAGACCAAGCCTTAGTTTTAACTTGGTCACAAAATGCAGTGAAACAAGCCTTTAGCTTTGATCCAGCCTCTTTAGATGCGCAAATGCAAAAATTGCAAGCCTGTTTTACAGAGCAAGGATGGACTGGCTTTAGTACAGCGCTGCAAAAATCCGGTAATATTCAAGCGATTAAAGCGCAACAATTAACAGTAACAAGTCAGATTGAGGGAATGACCTTAGTTAATGAAGCCAAAGACAATCAGTGGAAACTTACGGTACCGGTGATGGTGATTTATCAGAATGAGAAAGAAAAAGTAAGCCAATTATTGAGTGTGGATTTAACCGTGAACCGTAAACCAAATGGCGATCTGGGCATTACGCAAATGATCGCCGCCCCACGTGGCACAGTATCTACGAAAAAGCCAGCTCAAGAAGAGCCTGCTAACTTGGGAAATCAGCCGCCACTGGGCAAACCCCAATAAGTTAGAAAAAAGAGATTACTTAGCGTAAGTTCTGGATAATAAATTGGAACAATATGCATCCCATCTCGAGCTGTTCACGCTAAAACGGTTCTGCGCACGGCCTCAGCGTGAACAGCTCAAGATGAGATTTAAAGACCAATGCGTCCTGCCCCCTACCCTCAACTTCTCCTTGATAATGCCATATGTATAGAGTAGAAAAATAGGCAACCTTACTCACCTCAAATTGAGTTTATACTGTATATATATTTATGGAGTTATTTTTGACTTATCTTTTGGGTTTTGCATTTATGTCATTGATTCCCTCATGGTTAAAGTGCATATATTCTTTTTAAAACAATACAAAACCACCCCCGTAAAGTACGGGTACAATAAAAATACTTAAAACTCATTTTTATGGAATAATTAGAATTATAAGGACATAGTGTACGATGAATCTTTTGTTGGTTTTGTTAGCTTTTCTATTGGTTTTACTCAATGCATTTTTCGTGGCTGCCGAATTTGGCATGGTAAAACTTCGCTCAACCCGTGTAGAAGCAATCAAAAATACCTATGGTTTACGCGGAAAAATTCTCTTCCATGTGCACAAACATCTTGATGCTTATTTATCTG
>NZ_JH413820.1:0-22937 GCF_000162755.2 Legionella drancourtii LLAP12 | reverse complement strand
GATGTAATTGGTATTATCCATGTGAAAGACCTTCTTCCTATCCTGTATCAACAAAGTGAGATAAAAGAATTACGTTCACTACTTAGACCCATATTAAAAATTTCACGCCGTATGCCTGCCTTAGATTTGTTACGTAAATTTCGCGAAGGAATGCCTCATTTTGCTCTTGTATACAGCGGTCATGAAACGCTGCGTGGCTTCATAACCTTAGACAACTTACTGCAAGTCCTAATCGGTCGCATTAAAGACGAATTTCACCGCACCAAAGTTGACTGGATACTTAATGATGATGGCAGTATCTCCGCATCTGGAAATTGCTCCATATATTCTTTAGAACAAGCCCTCGATCGTGATATTCACGTAGAAGATGACATCGACATCTTAAATGGATTATTTTTTTATCGCCTCGGTTATGTGCCAAAAAAAGGAGAACGCTTTGCTTTTCCAGAATTCGATGCTGAAATTGAAAAAGCAACGGCCTCAAAGATTATTAAGGTAAAAATTTACCCCAAACTACCTACAGAACGAGATAAATAGCTAAGGCGTAAATCGTGATTTCTACATATTCGCCATGGTTAGAACAAAATTGGGAATATTAGGAGAGCCAACCCCTACGCCATCATTCCAAAACTGATCCTCAGGCTCGACAGTCAATGATGAATCCCATCCCAAAGTTGTATTGTTAATTGTAAATGCAGAAGCTGGAGCAGGAGTTCCCTGTATCGATATGGAAGGAGGTGGTGTTGCGCCACTGATAATCAGTGCCGGTGGAATAATCAAATTAATTGCCCTATTCGCCAGTAAAACTTGATTATTTTGATACAAATATGGTGCGGCCTGACCAATAGGAGATCCTTTGTTGAGTAAAGCACGTGCTTGATTTACTAAAATTAAGGTCGCCGAAAATAAAGGACAAGCCAAACTGGTACCACCATCTTTAACCTGTGCACCTTCCGCAACGATCAGCAACCCTGTTTGTGGATCACCCAGCATAGCAATATCAGGCAATGCGCGACGACTCCCATAACTATTAATAACGCCATAGCCACCCGCAGTAAAATTACTAATAGAGCTCTGCCAGGGAACTGGTCCATAGAACTGGCTAATCCCCCCACCCGTACCGCCTGCATAAGCCAAGGCACTATTAACTGTTCCCCAAACCGTTTCAAACGCATAACGGTAATTTTGATCTACAAACAAAGCAGTCGCTCCAACAGCAGTAACATAAGCAGAACTGGAAGGGTAATTAACCGCTAAGGATGAGGCCCCTGTTCCCGTGCATTTTGTTTGTGTGCTGTACGTATTATCTCCACAATCTCCTGAGGAAAAATTAACACTGATTCCGGCCGCTGCTGCCAACTCCAGGGTCGCTTCTAGTGCGGTATCGATGCTGTTTTCAGGACTACTCCAACTATTCGAAATTACATACGCGTTCGAGAAACCGGCAATAGTATAATTATTTTGAATCAACGTGTTAATTACATCAGTTAAAGTACTTCGCTGATCAGTAGCACCGAGAACTAAAACTGTATTGTCCCCTGGCGCAATCGTATGTGATGATTCAACATCCAATGCCACCTCTCTACTAAAGGAGGCTCCACTCGAGCAGGTTGTAAAAGGAGAACCATCGGGGTTAATAACTGCAAAATTCTTTAACGGTCCTGAAGTGACAAAAGGTGCTATACCATTAGCATTAAAATATTGATTGGCATCACTTAAAATTTGCGCAGGTCCATTAGAACCGCAATTATCAACAACAACTAATGTTTGCCCTGCCCCATTGAGATGCACCCCATTAACAGCAGGAATATTGCTAAGATTATAAGTTTTTTGCAAATTTGCACCACTAAAACCTTGTAATGAAATATTCGTAGGAATAGCAAAAGGGATAAAATTACGCCAAATAAAATTTAAGTCATGAACCTCTTCATCAATATTTTGAGCACTATCTAAATTCGAGTGAAATTCAGGAATCGTGCTCAGGCCAGTAATTTCCGTAATATATTGGCCAACCTCTGGATTTAATTTGGGTGCGCTTGTATTGGCATGAACAAGTTCATTATGATATTTATAATCATTTAGTTGCACATGCAGTGCCTGCTCAATTTGCCTCGCAGTTCCGGTTACACGAACACTATGATTAACGACCTTTGCTTGCATACCCTGCGCTACAAAAAATTGTTGCACCGCCTCTTCTGCCTCCTTACTCGGTGCAAATTCTTGCTCATAAAGAGCGGCTGTTAAAAATTGATGATATCGAGAACTGTTCACATCATAAATATCTTGAACCAGCTGATCTAATTTCGGCTTATTGCGTAGCTTTAGCCAGACAATAAATGATATTTTTGTCTTAGGTGCAACAGGCTCAATCAGAGTCGCCTGCTTTAGTAAAGTTAAACCAGGGCTTGGCAAACTCAATAAGGCGTTTGCTTGACTGGCATAGGAAGTTATTGCCATAAAACTATATGGCAATAAAAACAATACTACTTTTTTAAGTCTCAACATGAATTATCTCCCTATGCTAGCCTAGAAAAAACAAACTCGTAATTGGGCTATATGTTATAAATCCCAATTCATCTCCAGTAGTTAATGAAAACACATAACCATCTTGTGTACCGGCATGCATAACACTCGCATCTGAATTAACAAACAAGGTATACGTTATTTGGGACAAAAGAGTCCATGTTGGATTTGCAGCAGTTAGACTATTACTGGCATATGCGTATTCAAAATCGATTGTTCCCGGTGGTAACGTACTGTTCGATGAGATTTGCCGCGTATTGATATACAGTTGGTTGCTCGTGGCAAAAACATTATGGACGGGGGCTGTGGTGGGAATTGTTGGACCATTAATTCCATTCCAATTAGTACCATTGTCTATTGAATAATAAACATTGCCATCTTCACTACCGACATAAATAGTATTTTCAGGCGTAATGAAAATACTATTTACTGGCCCAGAACCTGGATTGGTGCTGGTAGCAGTCCAAGTATTGCCGTCAGTCGAGTAGTAAACGCTTCCATTTTGAGCCCCTACATAAATGGTTGGAATACTATTCACCGTTGCAACAAAAACACTGTTTACCGCGACACCACCAGGAACTGAAGTTGTGGAATTCCAAAGGACGCCATTATTCGTTGAATAATATACTTTACTATCCGCACTGCCTACATATAAGGTGCTGGATGTTGCAAATACACTATTCACAGCATTGCCAACCGATGGCACAGTTGTGTTCACCCAAGTTAAACCATTATCGGTAGAGAAATAAACAAAACCGCTCAAAGTTCCAGCATATATTGTTCCTGCCGGTGTAAAGGATACTTCTACGGTATGGTTGGCAATAATGTTGGATAAAGTAAGCGTCGACCCACCTTTCTGAGCAATTCCACCATCCACAAACCATTGATCCACATAATAACCCGCATTAGGCGTGGCATTAAAGGTCAAACTACTGCCTGCTACCACTGTTTGTGGCGTATTGGGTGTAATGCTCCCATTTGCATCAGCAATTGACGTAATTAAATAGTTTGCCACGGGAATTCGAGTAATATTTAACGCATTAGGTGAACCAGGTTGATAACACTCAAGCGCACTTCCTTGTTGACACACGACAGGACCACCCATGATGTTACGTGTTAATGCCCCCCCGTTCACCAATAAATTAAGCGTACACGATTGCTGATAACCTAAAATAAAGGGATTAGGACAATTCCCCGCGCTGGTAATTTGCGTAATCCCAGCAATTGCTTGCATAGCCAAGGTATGCGTTCTACGCGATTGATTAGTTACTACGTATTTAATGCTTGCCGAACCAACGGATGTTATAGATACCGTTGCAGGATAATAAGGATCTGGGGTAAATGTCCACAACGGCTTACCGGCATAACTTATAGCCATAAATAAAAAAGCAACTACAGCAATGGCAAGTTGGCAGACAGCGGTTTTAAATTTTTTTTGCATCGTCAAATCCATTTGATAATAAAATCGGTATTAGGAATTTTTAATATCTTGTCAGTTTTCTCAAAAATAAATGCGCTCAAACTCGAAAGACACTTTCTTAATGCTTTTGCCCCTCTCGTCCAGTGGCCACTGCCATTAAGTTAAGGAAATCTCTCATTCCCGCGCAGGCGGGAAACCATCCATGAATTGGCATTATAGCCAGTGAGGAATGGATCCCCGCCTACGCGGGGACAACAGGCTCTGAGACATTTGAAGCATAAAATCCTTAACTTAATGGCAGTGCGTCCAGTGGCTTGTCCGCGAGCTCCAGAAATTTCACACTGGCAAGAAATTAAACTATCACTATGTTATTGAAAATAAATAATAACTTAATCGCCAATAACAAACTAGCTCTCACATAAAATTCTTAAGCGCAAAATCCAATTATAACTTTGAGAAATAACCTAGTCATTACGCCGTCAGTATTTTAAAAAGAATGGTCATCCGAATCATCAAAGCCAGTAGGTGAAAGATTAAAAATCAACGGGGTCGCTTGGAATTTTTCGGGTTTCACTAGCCCATTCCCCCAAATCAATTAGTTTACAACGGTCAGAACAAAAAGGCCTGAAAGTGTTTTCAAGATGCCAGGTATTTTTTTTGTTACAGATGGGACAAGTGATTTTCTGTAGGTTATTCATGATAATCTTTGTTCATTTACGTTAGGGATTGCAGTATGCAATACAGAGTACTAATTTTTCAACATATAACCGCGAAAATACACCGTTTTCACGAAGCAAGCTCACAGCAATAGCGGCTCATGGCCTACCCTATCGGCTAAAGATTCATTGGCTATTGGCTGTCTGTTTTTGTACGTTCCCGTGGCAAAAAGCCCAATCCCGACAAGAATAGAAGCCATTCCCACCCCTGATACGACTAATCCTGCTGTACCCAAAGTTGCGGCATTCAGAAGAATAAAAGCCACGGCAACTGCAGCGCAACCCACTGCGGCCATAAAACCACCTAAAATCTGCATACTAATATTCATCATTGCAGAGTCAGGGATATCCTTTTGTTGAGAAAAATCAGGTTTAGGAGTTTCCATCTTTTGACGAGTATGAAGCGGTTTAAATCCAGATTCATCCGTTATAGGCAAGGGAGGAACGTTAATCGATTTTTCTGTTTCAGGAGATAATAATCGATACATAGATGAATCTTTTTCATCGACATATTGCAGAGGAATTTTCAATGCAGCATCGTGTATATTGGCATCAGCGCCTTTCTCTAATAAAAATTTAGCAATACCCACGTCGTTTGCACTAACCGCGTAATGCAATAAGGTCCATCCACTACCATCTTGACAATTAATATCTATTCCGTGCATGGCTTCTGAAAATTTCTCAGGACTACCGCCCTGATAAATAATATCTACAGCATCCCAAAAATGTTGCACAACTTTTACAATTAACTGATCAGTATATTTTGAAAGTAATGTAACTAATTTCGAATCAATAGCATAGTGCAGAGGAACCTTCGACTCCTCATTGTATCTATTGGTAATTTATTCGCATCAACACCATTACCCAATAAAAACGAAGTTACAGTTAAAAAGTTTGAGCCGGCTGCGATGTGCAATAATGACTCACCGGCAATGGTTTGTTTCAACTCATCTTCATTGCACTTTTGTAATAACTGGAGAGCCTCCATTTCATTATTTGAATAAAGAGATGAAATAGCTTGAGCCAAAGGACCAACATCATAGGGTTCTGCAATTTGCTCATAAGCACATGAAAATATTAAATCATAAAATCTTCCATTAACCTTAACCACACTATGCTGATCAAAACAAATTTGATTATCAATACATTCAAATTGTGCATCAAAGCATTGAAACGTATATTTAGACTCAGAATTTTCCTCGTATAACTTCTGACCTATTTTGCTACTGGGTTTGTTCTTGTATACAAATGTATCCACATCGCTAATGCCAACTTGTGCGCACAAAGCAGCAAACATCTGAGATAATTCAAAGCAATTAACGTGTAAAGGTTCAGAATAATTACAATTGAGTATAAACTCAGCACTATACCCCTTCCCCTTAGCAAAATATGTCCATTTATTTTGGATAATCAATTTTAAAACAATATCAAACAATAGGTTTGCTTTCTCCGCATCATTTAATTCATGTGTTGAACTATTCGCATTATAAGAATTAATAATCCCTTCTCTAAGTGTCATAATACTGCCCTAAATCATTCTGGATCAATTTTGCGCCCTATTATATATCAATATGTTGAAATTAATATGAAGCAATCTGTATCGTGAGACAAGTTTACCATTTATGGCGTTTTTCCTTACTAAGATAAGGCGTAATCTCATTTTCTTACATTAAGATTATTTTTTAATCATTAATGGCAGGCTAGATTGATCCTCTAGACCTAATTACTAGGCCTAGTTCTAGTCTTGATTTACACGTTAGATAGAGCCATTTTTATGAGTATGCTAAAAAACAAGCGAATCAAGTCTGTTGTTTTTAAATCTTTATGCACACATTATAATCATCCATATTTGATTTAAGAATAGATTGATTTGGAAACTCCTTTTTTCCAAAATAGAATTTCAATCAACGCGGTCCTTCCTATTCATGGAAAGACTGTTTGAAAATTAACGGAAATTTCCTCAACCAAATAAGTTGATAGTAGCCTAATATAATGGCCATCCCCTAAATTTCAATTGTCTAAAAATCGCCTTAATCTTGTCTTAAGCAACAGCATATAAAATACCCTCAAAATGATTATTGTTAATAGAAACAAGAGATATCGAGGTATTCGTGCGCAAATATTTTAAATCAGACAGACCTTATTTTACCTTTGATGGCCAGATGATTGCTGAAGGTAGTTCGTTATATACACAATCGTCCCTGTCCGCTATATATTGCATGATAGATGGCAGAGAAACGCTCGTTTTTACTGAACACTCCCTTAAGATCTGGCGTTCAAAAATAAAACACTTTGAGCGCGTAATTTCTGAAGCTCAAAATCAACTACAAGATCAGGTTACAAAAAATCTTGCTATTGTTCGCACTGAATTACTAGGCGTTATTCAAGAAAAATTTCCATATCCAATGCAATCCCAGCTACAAACCTGGATTAAAGAACAAACTCAACTTTCAGCTCAACCACAGCTAAGAGCTGAACTTGCCAGATACCAGGCTATCCTCAAAACTGTAGACCTAACCCCATATTCAATTGTCTTTCCCAAGGATACTTTATCTATTCAATTTGACATTGATCTTGCACTATGCCAACTTGACTTTGAGGTTAAAGATATCCATATACAACTCAGTACCCACCTCCAGCAGAGCCTATACAAAACCTCACAGCCTAGTGATAGCAGCTCAACCGTACCAAGCTGGATAACTCCCGCAACGGAACACGAAGAAGAAAGCTCAGATTGGATTTCCATGGCCTTAGCTTCAGCGAAAACCTTTGTTCCAAATGAGTTCGATGCGGCTCCTAACAGCACTCCATCCTTTCATTGGACAGAAGAAAACACGCTCCTAGATGGGGAAGCGTCTCATCTTATGACAATAAACGAAACAAAGCCTCACCGACCTATCCAAACCATGCAAGACAAGATAACTCCCGAGATGGAACACGTAGGCGTAAGTTTAGATTGGACTTCCATCGCCCTAACTCCAGAAAATCGCTTTGCTCTACCAGATGAATTCGACACAGTTCCTTACAGCTCTCCATCCTTTGATTGGATGGAAGAAAATACGCTCCTAGATGAGGAAGCTTCTCATCTTATGACAGTAAACGAAACTGAAATTACAGATAGTTTAGAAAACCATCAGCATCAGCTAGCGATTGCGTCAGTCCATCAGCACGTTGAAGCACGTGGTGGTATTCATTCTAAATATATGACTGAAGTCCCTCATCCTAGCCTCCCTAAACCGGCGCCCCATTTCAGCGCTTACCCGATGGAACATCAAGAGCTTTCCTTTATTCCGGTTCATAGCATCCTCCCCTCTGACTCGCAACATTACAGCTACTCTATCTCCTCTGATTATTTTGCAGCAACATTAATAACACTGAGTAAGGAGATAGACACACGACAAATCTCGACATTTATCTGTGCTGGCCGAACAGCCAATGCCTTAGTTCCAGAACCCCAACAAGGGCGATGCGTCTTGATTTGCACCGAAGAAGAGCAAGAGGAAATTATGCCTCATTTATCCGCTCATCTCGACATATTGATAATTTCGATGCTGAACAGCAAATATCATGGATTTTATCAAGAGCTTAACAGCATTACGGCGAGACGCCTTGCAGCATTTCTATTTGCCTCTCATTTAGGCCTTCATGAATTTATTATGCTTGATGATAACATCGACAAGATATTGTTAAAAAAAGAAGCTCTGCCAATTTCATCCTGGGACAACCTTTTTGAGCACTTAAAAGCACATGTTCACCATAAAGGCAGTATCAGTGTTGCTACCAAGCATAATCATAAAAAAGCACATGGAGAATTGGGTTCTAAATTTTTCATGATCAATATGAGGCTGATTCGTGAGCTACTTAAAGACGAAGAACAATTATTCCTCCTATTTCCTAATGCAGTACAAGCAAAAAAATGGGGTGAGGATTATTATTTTCAACTGGTTCTCTATTACTTACTAAAAGAAAGAAATATTCAGGGATATAGTATATTACCCTTAGAGGAAATTAGTCTTGTACGCTCAAAAAACAATCGGAATTTTTTTGCATCAAGCGGAATTAAAGCCGAGCAATTTGACAAAATTGACGGATTAGAGCCTATTCCAGAAGAACTTTCCGATATCCTAAGTTATACTATTATAAAGTTAAATCAAATTATTATCGACAATTATGAACGATATGCGGCACAAGATATATTTCTCCAAAATGTCAACATATTGAACCAGCATGCCATTGCAAATGGCCAGAATTCCGGTACTTCTACACCATTTCTACGTTATTCCAATGGGCATGATAATTTTAAAGCAAATTTCTATGACTTAATTAATGAGTATGATTTCAAAAACAGTATCCTACGTGACTACCAAATTAACGCAATAAAAGCGGTCCCTCAATTTTATCAATATCCATCCCGTTTTACCTTAGCGACGGGAAGCGGAAAAAGTCTTATTCAATCCACACTGGCGATTATGGCCTATCATGCCTCCAACGAAAGCCAAAAGATTTTTATCATCACCCCTCAAATTGAGCTGGTTAGGCAGTTCTACCATGATTTGATACAATATAACCAATTGCTCCACGAGGAAAATAGCTTCCTACAGATTCCCAATAGTGCTATCGTGACCGTTTCCAGCCATCTGCAAAGTATTGGCGTGAAACTGCTGAGAAAAAATAATTTCTTCAAAAGCCAACGTTCGATTGTCATTTGTTGTGAAGACAGTTTCAAAAAACTATTGGAAGAAGAACCGTCAATGGTCAAGACTGCCGCCTTAATTCTCTTAGATGAATACCATGAATATTCACTCACGGTGAAGCAATTGTGCGCAGCGCTCCCTGAAGATGGCCCAATAACTATTGCGAGTAGTGCAACCCCACCGAAAGAAGATATCATTAAAAATACATTATACTCTTTTAGTTTACATGATGCCTTACAAGGGGATTTTCATGCACCCGTGGTTGCGCTACCTTTGAATGTAACATATTCATTAAGTAATGTAGAAATGTTAATTAATTGCCTACCACAAATGCTAAAGCATCAATATCACCCAGGATTCGAAGGCGAAGAAGAATCCACCTTGGCTGAAACTAAAGGCATTATCTATTTAGAATCAATTGCATTATGTGAGAATGCACAACGAGTACTACGCTCTGCGGGCATTGCGGCTTACGCTATTCATAGTAATAATCATCAATCATCGACTGAAGTGAAACAATTTGTTGAAAGCGAAGCTCCTGGTGTATTAATTGCCGTGAGAAAACTTCGTTTTGGATTTGATTGTCGTGATTTGGCTTGGGAGATTATTGCACGCAGACCTTCTCAAAAAACTGCAGAACAAGATATGGAGCAAATGCTGGGACGCGTCATTCGCTTGCATAAAGATAAAATTGGTTTGGTACTTACCTTTAAAGATATTTATGATAGATATCTGGCTCCCCTTATTAAAGCTCAAACAAAGAAGCCAAGGCTCTCAGGAGACTTTTTGGCACATGAGGCCGAGTATCATGTTAATAAAGATGGGACGTGTAAAATGGTTGATCCTGATGTAGAAGAGCTAAAGAAAGAGAACCCCTCAAGATTTTTTGCCTCGAGTGAACGGAAACGAAAACATGCAGAGTACAACAAAGACGATCATGATATGACAATAATCAAAGTTCTTAACTGTTAGTACGCAAATAGCGTTTAATTGACGCTCGGCATGATTGGCCTTATTGCATCATTAAGTTCAGAGTAGCTGGATAGGTGAAAATAAGGCCAATTTGAGGCTGAAAA
Source organism: Legionella drancourtii LLAP12 (assembly GCF_000162755.2). GTDB lineage: Bacteria > Pseudomonadota > Gammaproteobacteria > Legionellales > Legionellaceae > Legionella > Legionella drancourtii. The sequence continues at coordinate 12,508 of NZ_JH413820.1, read as the reverse complement.
CCTTGATTGCGCGACGCATCATCAAGACTTACTCATTAATATTGGATAATGATTTATGAATCAATTTAAATTTTTTAAACTAATTAATTTTGAATATCAGTTAAAAATATACGATTTGGTGGCTACATCAATTCAAACAACTAGCGCTCATTTAGAATCGAAGAAAAATATTAATGAATTAACCCCTGATGAAACTCATGATTTGGTGTCTTATAAACAAAGTTTGGATATTTTGATTGAATCAACCTTCTTGCAAATTTATGCGACACTAGAAGAATCTTTATACCATGAGTGTGAACAAAAATTAATTAAGAAAAATGCCAGTATAACCCGATTTGAAACGGCACTTAAGGAGCTAGGATACCGTATTGATAATAAACATTGGCAAACTATACTCAATATTTCTAAAATCCGAAATTGCTTATTACATGGGAATGGGAGATTAGATAACGATCGATATGGAATAGATACAAAAGATACAATCCAGTCCCTCAATGCAGATGCAAATACGCTTCTAATCGAAATAATTAATTTAAACGGTCATGGAGAAGGAACTGCTAAGATAAAAATCAAGGAACAATTTCTTCACTATTGCTTTATAAAAATACAAAAATTCATTGATTCTCAAAAATAATAAATATAGAGGCTGTCTCAGAGAGAGTGTTGTACAGATTCCATCGACGGAACCTTTAGTAGGCTGAATGACAACATTAAACCCGGATTAGTCTACACTTAATTTAGAGCGTGTAATTTTCTGTAATTTAATTGGTGTTCGTTTTTTATTAATGCACCATTGGATTTTGATTACCCCCTAAAAAAGGTGAATAAGATGACGCAAAAAATAGAGCAGTTTGACGAAATCGTAAAGGTAATAGAAGAAATTGAAACTTCGCGTATAGAAAATGAATTAGAGCTTAAGAAGTTTACAGAAGCTCGTGAGGATTTTTATGTAGCTCCAGAAATAAAAAACAATTATATACCGTTCCTTGAAGAGGCTATTAAAGCTTCTTTAGATCGAGAAGCATATTTGAAATTAATTATTAGCAAGCAACCCATAACGAGTGAGGAAGCAGAGCATCTTCTCAAGTGTGAATATATTAAAGGCAAATTTGAAGAGCTCATTAATAATAGTATAGAAAGAAATACCTACTCCCCTTAATTGGAAGTGTCTTCATTTCACTTGGAGCGATTTCTTATGTCATTTACTCAACCTATAGCCAATATATTCAATTAACTAATTCACAAAGTGGGCAAGCGTAGCCTTGATCGCAATCAAAGTATCCGATGCATCATGAACACGCTCACTTTAAAGAGATAGGCCACGTAAATACTCTACTCCATCTCCGTGCTTTCTTCCAACCTCGACCCTATTATCAATTTAACAGTTACATTTGAAAACCACGGAAATCACTTAAGAGTCTATCCTCCTCAGGAATCGGCTGATAACGCTCAGGATAATCTGAAGATACTTTAGTACGTCGCAATAACGATAAGGCGCCCTTTAGCAAATCTTGATATTGTGAGAAATATTCAGGAGAACATGTTTGAATATGAGCAACCGTTTGCTCAGTGATTATTTTTTTAAGCTGAGCAGACGTGAAACATTGCTCAATTTCTGGCATCACAACTTTGGCAGAATCATCCACCAAACGTAATAACATCATCCGCACTACTAAAGCCAGCAGTTGTTCTGATTTTTCAGGTTGTTTTGTAGAATCAGGCGAATAATATAAGTCATCCAATTGCTGCATGATTAAAGCAGCCTCTTTTTGCTGACAGAGCAACGAATTAGCTGAATAGGGACTGAGAAGTTCACTCTGATATTCCTTGGAATAATTTGACCACATCCCCTTTGCAAATGCATGCAAGAATGGAAAACGGGTTGCCATTTCCTGAGAGTATCCTTGGGGCGCTAAGATTTGATCGGCTTCAAGATGATGATAACGATCACCGTGATGGATATCAGCCATCGTAGACCGCGCAATATCATGCTGCAACGCAAGTCCAGCCCATTTATTTTTTTCACAAACTCGCAGCTGATGCGTAATGAAAAGTGCTTCCAATGCATGACCACGTTCAGATGTATTTTCACTTAACTTTTCTTTAGGATCATATGGACGATTAGCAAGTTGATCACCTAAAACATTCACGATCGTTGTAACATAAGTATCTAATACGGGAATAAGTGATTGATAGGGCTGCGGTATATCAGCAAAAGTTTGGCCTGAAAAAGCAAACTTTAATGGCTTTCTCAATAATTCGACAGGTGTGTGTTTCATTGCCTGCAGATCAAAACCATCTTCTTGCAAATAGGTTTCCATACTTTTTTTTGTTTCAGGAAAAACTTGTTTTGGGAAAAATCCCTGCCGTTGCAGTCTTTTCATCATGAGCGTCGGTGCGGGTACAGTATGGATAAAAAACTGCAGCGGTCGTTTATTTAACGCCGTATTATTATAATGGGGAGCAGTAGTAAAAAAACGAGCACAAGTTACTTTCCGAGTCATAATATATCCTTATAAAAAATATTATAGAAAATCCCCTATCCATATGCAGGCATAGTAAAATCATCTGCCTAGATCCCGCGGCATATCCGCGGGATCTAGGAATAAGCAATTTTCACCCTTAACTTGACGTAGGAGAGGACTGTAAATAGAGCAAAATTAAAACGATTGGGCCGTTGAACTATAGACCCCATTTTGATCAGGATAAGCCAAAATAATGACCTTAGTGCCAACACGCATAAAATTCTCATTTAACCATTTAGCAGCACTTGGGAACACGCGTACACAACCATGACTTGATGGATGTTCAGGTACATCATAAGCCGCATGGATAGTAAATCCTTGGTAGAAATACATGCAATAGGGCATCTTAGCGCCACCACGTGTATCAACAGGATACTCTCCTGAACGGCAGTTCAGACCTTTCTTATTATAAATGTGGAATGTGCCCGTTACTGTTCTACACGATTGTGTTGAATTTTCCTCACAGGTGTCTACTCCAGCAGAACCAGCCCCAGTTAATAAACGGTTGCCTTCTTCATCATAAGCAGCCCATGCAGAAGCTTTAGGATCAAACACAAAACGTTTCTCACCGGTTGCTTTAATCTTCATCGGGAAATAATTACGCCCACGCTTGTCTTTTGTATAATGAACGGTGCGATGCACATAACCGGCATCATCAGTAATTAATGTAGATTCATCATATTCAACGCAGGATGTTAAGCCAAGGCATAATAATAAACCTGCCCACAATAACTTATTCATTTAGATTTTATCTCCAACAAAGTAAAAAACCTCTCCCCCACACTACACGCAGTGGAGAGGGAACAAAAGTGAGTAATTACCACAATATTGAACTTAAGATTCTAACTTCCTGTATTTAATTCGTGATGGTCTATCCGCAGCATCCCCCAAACGACGTTTTCTATCAGCTTCATAATCACTGTAATTCCCTTCAATAAAGGTAATTTGTGATTCGCCTTCAAACGCCATTAAATGCGTACAAATTCTATCTAAAAACCAGCGATCATGCGAAATGACTACAGCACAACCAGGGAAATTAAGAACAGCATCTTCTAAGGCACGTAAGGTTTCAACATCCAAATCGTTACTAGGTTCGTCAAGTAATAAAACATTACCACCGCTCTTTAGCAATTTGGCTAAATGTACGCGGTTACGCTCTCCCCCAGAAAGTTGAGACATTTTCTTTTGCTGATCAGTTCCTTTGAAGTTAAACCGTCCAACATAAGCACGAGAAGGCATTTGATAACTACCTACTTGCATGATGTCATGGCCATCAGAAATTTCTTGCCATACTGATTTATTGGGATCTAATTCATCACGCATCTGATCCACATAAGCCAATTGCACCGTCTCACCGACACGAATCGTACCGCTATCAGGTTCTTCATGACCAGTAATCATTTTTAAAAAGGTTGACTTACCAGCACCATTAGGACCAATGATACCTAAAACGCCTCCTTTAGGCAGTTTGAAGTTCAGTTTATCAATTAAGATTCGGTCGCCAAATGACTTCGTAATGTCTTCTCCTTCAAGAACTAAATCCCCCAAACGCTCACCTGGTGGAATATAAATCTCATTGGTTTCATTACGTTTTTGGAATTCTTTGGAATTCATTTCTTCAAAACGCGCAAGTCGTGCTTTATTTTTAGCATGACGGCCTTTAGGAGAAGTACGCACCCACTCTAATTCGGCTTTAATCGCACGTTGATGTGAATCTTCCTGTTTCTTTTCCATGCTCAAACGTTCTTCTTTTTGCTCAAGCCAGGAAGTGTAATTACCTTTATAAGGAATCCCTTCACCACGGTCTAATTCTAAAATCCACTCCGCCGCATTATCCAGGAAATATCTATCATGGGTAATCGCAACGACCGTTCCAGGAAACGATTCCAGGTAATGTTCTAACCAGGCAACAGACTCTGCATCTAAATGGTTAGTTGGCTCATCAAGTAATAACATGTCAGGATTGGACAGTAACAAACGGCACAAGGCAACACGCCGGCGCTCACCTCCAGATAATTTGCCAACGACCGCATCCCACTCAGGTAATCTTAAAGCATCCGCCGCGATGTCTAATTTTCTATCCAAATCCCAGCCACCACCTGCTTCGATGAGATTTTGCAACTCGCCTTGCTCTGCAAGCAAGGTATTCATTTCATCATCACTCATTGGCTCAGCAAAGCGCATACTGATTTCGTCGAAGCGTGCTAAATGTTGCTTCATTTCAACCACGCCCTCTTCAACCACTTCGCGCACTGTTTTTTCCAGATGCAGTTGTGGCTCTTGTTCCAAGTAACCAATTTTAATCCCAGGTTGCGGTCTTGCTTCACCTTCAAATTGCGGATCAACACCAGCCATAATCCGCAACAGTGTGGATTTACCAGAACCATTCAAACCTAAAACACCAATTTTGGCGCCAGGGAAAAAACTTAATGAAATATCTTTTAAAATAAATCGCTGATTCTCAACAATCTTGCTGACACGATTCATGGTAAAAATATACTGTGACATAAATACTCCGTCTTTCTTAAATCGAGAAGCTATTGCCATTTCACTAGCTTGAACCAAAATAGGCTGATTTTCGAACACCAGCACTCAGCATGAGTGCTGGAGTATAGAAAATCTGCCTATTTTGACCACGAGAGTAGAAATGTCAACAGCCTCTAGTTAGCTATGACCAATCAAGAATTACTTTTCCTGATTGACCTGATGCCATAATTTGAAATGCATGCTGATAATCATCTACTTTGAAATGATGAGTCGTCACCGGGGAAATATCTAACCCACTTTGTAACATTGCAATCATTTTATACCAGGTTTCAAACATTTCCCGACCATAAATACCTTTAATAACCAGGCCCTTAAAAATAACTTGGTTCCAATCAATAGCAGTTTCCTGAGGAGGAATCCCCAACATTGCAACATGCCCACCATGAGTCATTGCCTTCATCATCTCGTTAAGCGCTAAGGGATTGCCCGACATTTCCAAACCAACATCAAAGCCTTCCAACATGCCTAATTCAGCAATGACATCAGGCAGTTTTTCATATTTCACATTCACTGCACGCGTTACACCCATTTTTCGCGCTAGATCCAAACGGTAATCATTTACATCGGTAATAACTACATGGCGTGCACCAATGTGGCGAACGATTGCAGCAGCCATAATGCCAATGGGGCCTGCACCAGCAATTAATACATCTTCACCGACGACATCAAAAGACAAAGCGCAATGAGCCGCATTACCGAAGGGATCAAAAATTGCCGCTTGATCGTCCGTAATATTATCAGGAAGTACAATTACATTAGATGCTGGGAGTGATAAATACTCACCAAAACATCCAGGTCGATTCACCCCAACCCCTAACGTATTGCGGCAAAGATGGCGTTTTCCCGCACGGCAATTACGGCAATAACCACACGTTATATGCCCTTCACCAGAAACACGTTGGCCAACAGCTAAGCCCTGAACTTCTTGACCTATAGCAACAATTTCGCCACAAAACTCATGTCCTACAGTCATAGGAACAGGGATCGTGGCTTGCGCCCAATCATCCCAAGAATAAATATGAATGTCCGTGCCGCAAATTGCTGTTTTTTTAATTTTAATTAAAACATCATTCACGCCATATTCAGGAATAGGAACTTCTTCCATCCAAATTCCGGGTTCTCTTTTTGTTTTGACTAATGATTTCATTAAAATACCTCAAAATAGTAAATTATTTTTCAGTCCATGCAGCCTTAATTTAAGGCTGCATGGATGTCATTATCCCTAACATTAGATAACAGAAAATTCCTTACCTACGGTTTCAAATGCGGCAATAGCCTTGTCTAAATGGTGCAATTCATGTGCAGCAGACATTTGGGTGCGAATTCGTGCTAAACCTTTAGGTACGACAGGATAAGAAAAACCAACGACGTAAATACCTAGTTCTAATAAACGATTAGCCATACGGCCAGCCAAACTGGCATCACCGAGCATTACTGGAATAATAGCATGCTCACCAGGAACTAATTTGAAGCCTAAACGGGTCATGCCTTCGCGGAAGTAACGACTGTTACGCTTTAATTTTTCTGATAAGTGACTGTCTTTCATTAAATTATCTAATACCACGCATGAAGTATGAGCAATTACCGGAGCAAGTGTATTGGAGAATAAGTAAGGCCTGGAGCGCTGACGCAACCAATCAACAATTGTGGCATTAGCAGCAGTATAACCACCTGAAGCCCCGCCCAATGCTTTACCTAAAGTTCCGGTAATAATATCAATACGATCACTCACACCAAAATGCTCTGGGGTTCCACGCCCCGTATTCCCCATAAAACCTACTGCATGTGAATCATCAACCATAACCATCGCATCGTACTTATCTGCCAATTCACAAATTGCCGGCAGATTAGCCAAGATACCATCCATAGAAAACACACCATCCGTAGCAATCAAACGAAAGCGGGCATTTTTCGCGGCAATAAGTTGTTCTTCCAATGCGTTCATGTCATTGTTGGCATAACGATAACGAGCCGCTTTACATAATCGTACCCCATCAATAATGCTGGCATGATTTAAAGCGTCGCTGATAATCGCATCTTCTTCACCTAACAAGGTCTCAAAAAGACCGGTGTTGGCATCAAAACAAGAAGAATAGAGTATAGTATCTTCTTTACTTAAAAATTGACTTATTTTTTGTTCAAGTTGTTTATGAGGAGTTTGCGTTCCACAAATAAAACGCACGGACGCCATACCATAACCGTATTGCTGCAACGCTTTTTGCCCTGCTGCAATTAATTGCGGATCATTAGCCAAGCCTAAATAATTGTTCGCACAAAGGTTGATCACTTCTTTTTGATTAACCGTTACATCCGCTTGTTGTTGACTGGCAATCACACGCTCTGACTTATATAGGCCTTCACTTTTAAGTGTTTCTAATTCGGTTTGCAAAAAATGGCTAAATCGCTCAAGCATGGTATCCTCCTATGCATTATGTTCCAACCCTAGCTCACACTATCCTTTGAAGGAGGCGAACAAAGTATTACAATAAAGTCGCGGATCATAACAAACTTTAAACACAGTCACCATGAAATTAAGGATTAGAACATTATTTCTTAGCACATGAGTTAATTTTTTGCTAAGATTGACGCAAAGTTTTAATCCACTAAAAACAATTAAACACGGTAGAGCAAATGAGTTATCAAAATGCACGCATTAATATGGTAAAACAGCAGTTACGCACTGGTGATGTTTTAGAAGAATCCATACTCAATTTGTATGACTTAATACCAAGACACGAGTTTGTTCCTGAACAATACAGTCATTTTGCCTATTCAGACATGCAAATTCCGCTTGGACATGGGCAACGCATGCTCACGCCATTAGAAGAAGGCACGATCCTGCAAGCCTTAAAACTCAAAGGAGACGAAACCGTTCTGGAAGTAGGAACTGGATGTGGTTTTTTTACTGCTTTATTAAGCAAATTATGTAAAAAAGTAATTAGTGTGGATTATTATGCTGAATTCACCGTTAATGCTGCACGTAAATTAAAAGCCCATCACTGTACTAATGTGGAATTAATTACCGGTGATGCAAGCCAAGGGTGGTTAGAAAGCGCACCGTATGATGTTGTCGTATTCACTGGTGCAATAGAAAAATTAAATGAAACTCACAAACTGCAAATCCTTCCTGGTGGAAAATTATTCGCCATTGAAGGCAAACTCCCCGTTATGCAAGCTCGTTTATACCAGTTAGATCATCAAGAAAAGTGGAGTCAGTCGCTACTTTTTGAAACGGGTATTCCTCTGCTGATTGATAAGCTAAAACCAAAAGAATTTGTATTCTAGGGATCGGTTTTAAAAGCGATTATACAACACAAAGCCGCAGGATGACGGACTCTGTATTTTTAGGGTATAAGTTATAATGAAAAAACTCCTGATCTGCTATCTCATGACTTTGGGTCTGTCTACGCACGCGCATGCAACGGATCTAATGGATATTTATAAACAAGCCCTTGAAAATGACAACATCTTCAAGAATGCCTATGATACTTATATGGCTAATGCAGAAGCAATTCCGCAAGCACGTTCGGCGCTGCTGCCTCAAGTTACTGTTTCAAGCCAGGCAGCGCGCAATCGTTTACACTTAAACGATGGTGTATTTACAATTAACAATCAATATTACAATTCGACTCAGTGGCAAGTAACCGCATCACAAGCCTTATTTAATTATGAATCATGGGCTAAAGTACGTCAGGCAAAGGCTTATGTTAAAGCAGCACAAGCAACATTTAATGACGCAGCTCAAGATTTAATTCTTAGAACCGCTAAAGCCTATTTTGATGTGCTTTATGCGCAAGATACCTTAAATTTCGCGGAAGCTAAAAAACGGGCGAATAAGCGCCAATTTGCTCAAGCCCAACAACGTTTCCAAGTAGGTCTTGATGCGATTACTTCGGTTTATGAAGCCAAAGCAGCCTATGACCAATCGGTAGCAACTGTAATTGCATCACGCAACAATAAAGAAAATCAATACGAGAATCTAAGAAAATTAACCGATCATGTTTATGAAACATTAGCGCCACTACGTGATAATAAGATCCCATTGATTAAACCAGAACCTAATAATGCCGATGAATGGGTAGATACGGGATTAAAACAAAACTACAAATTATTTGCCGCCAAATACAATCTTGAGGTAGCACGAGAAAATATGAAGACACTTTCTGCTGGTAATTGGCCCACAATTGCCATTCAAGGTAATACAGTGCAGACACATAATCAAGTAAATGCCCATGACAACAATCCACTACTCCCACAAAATCAAACTCAATCCAATATTGCTCTGGCATTAAATTTCCCCGTATTCCAAGGCGGATTAGTACGTTCACAAACGCGACAGGCACAACATAGCTTCCAAGGCAGCAGCGAACAAATGGAACAAGTCTATCGCACAGTTGTCGTTAACAGTCGTATTGCCTTTAACACCATCACCGATGGAATCAGTAAAGTAAAAGCAGACCGACAAACTATTATTTCGCAACGAAATTCGTTAGAAAGCACTGAGGCTCAATTTGAAGTAGGTACACGTACCATGGTTGACGTCGTAAATTCACAACAACGTTTGTTTGAAGCACAACAACAATTGGCGAATGATCAATACAATTTGATTAATTCCGTTTTAACTTTAAAATATCTGGCTGGTACCTTGAATGTTAACGATCTGGAGCTGATCAATTCATGGCTAGCAACAACGCGGGTTAATGGATATGCCGCTGTGGCCAGTGACGCTAATAAATAACAAGGTTTTATAATGTCCAATCTTTCTCAAATAGAAAAAAAACTACTGCATTATACAGGCAAAGCCATTGCCGACTTTAACATGATCCAACGCGGTGACCGTGTAATGGTTTGCTTATCCGGTGGTAAAGATTCATTTACCCTATTAACTATTCTGGAACAATTGCGCCGTCGTTCTGGCAACAAATTTGAGCTGTTTTCATTTACTCTGGATCAAGCGCAACCTGGTTGGGATGATTCTGCTTTACGTCAATGGCTCGAAGATCGTTCCATTAAGCATGAAATTTTGACTCGCGATACCTATAGTATTGTGAAAGAAAAAATTCCTGAAGGCAAAACCTATTGTTCTTTATGCTCCCGCTTACGCCGCGGTATTATTTACCGTTATGCCGAAGAAAATGGTTATAATAAAATTGCTCTAGGCCATCACCGTGATGATTTAGTACGTACCTTGATGATGTCTATTTTATACAATGGCGATATTCGCTCCATGCCACCTAAATTATTAAGTGATAACAAGAAACACATCGTGATCCGCCCCTTAAGCTATGTCCAGGAAAAAGACATTATTGCTTTTGCTAATGCACAAGCATTCCCAATTATTCCCTGCACGCTTTGTGGTTCGCAGGAAAATTTAATGCGTAAAAAAGTAACCCGTTTAATTGATCAATTGGCCGAAGAAAATCCTAAAGTGCCCAGTAATATCCTGCATGCTTTGCAAAGTATTAAGCCAAGCCAGTTGATGGATCAAAGCATGTGGAATTTTAGGAACTTAGAACATGAATTAATTACTGAAAATAAAAATGAAGCAGATGAAATTTTTTCTGCAGATGAATTTGAAGTAGCCGAAGAATCTTAGCATTTTAAATCCCAATAAGCGTATTACGCTTATTGGCCCCTTTCTTGTTCCCCCTCCTTTTACAAGTTCTATTGTAATAAACATCAAAACAGAACTATACTTAAACAAACAAACCTATATTTGAATAACATGACAACATTTAATCGCAACAAGCAAAATGAAATGCGGCTACAGGATAAAGCATCGACAAATCAAGAGAAAACTTCAATAGATCCTGTTGCAAGAGAGGATCAAATGCTCGGTGAAATTGAACTATCGATTGATCCCAATGATTTACCTTCAGAAATTATGAAGAATTTGGAAAACAATCTTGGCCCTATTGATACTGAAAATGAAAGAGAAGCGAAAGGACTAAAGAAACTTCAAGCTGACGAAGAAAACGAAAATATCAATGACTTTCAACCTTAATAATTCTTTTTAGTGATTTCTTAATAAATAGGAGTTTAATTTTGTTCGTACACGCGTAATATCCACATTCATAACAACATCGTCATTTATTAAGCAGAAAGACTCAAAGTAATTTACGCAATATTTTATCCATCGCTCACATTATTTTGGTTGTTGGTCAATGCAATAAGTGTTAATAAAGTTAATCACTACATAAACGAACTGTTCATTCCATAAATCATTATGTCCTTTAGTTGAGAATTCCACCCATTGTTTAGGTCGATTAGCCAAATTAAACAGAGTTAAGCCTTGGTTATAGGGAACAACTTCATCTAATTTACCATGCAACATTAAGATGGGGGTATGGATCTGTTGCATGCGCGATAGAGAATCATACTTATCAATTATAGGTATTGGCAACAAAGGGTAATGATAGCGAGCCAGTGCAGTCAATGAAGTATAAGGTGATTGCAATACTAGAGCACAGACTGGAAACTCCATTGCCAACTTTGTAGCAATGCCTGTGCCTAAAGACTCGCCATAAAGTACAATTGGCTTGTGTTGCTTCTCGCCTTGTAAAAATCTCATTGCAGCGCGGCCATCCTCATATAATCCAGACTCAGTTGGCTTACCTGGATTTCCACCATAACCACGGTATTCAAGCAGTAAAACACCAAACCCTGCAGAAAGAAATTGACGCATCAGATCCATGCGGAAACCAATATGTCCTGCATTGCCGTGCAAATATACAATTACCGGTTTATGGGCTACAGATGGCTTATACCAAGCATTTAGAATCAATCCATCAGCAACTTTAATTTTAATAACCTGCATGTCCTCCGCATGAAAATGTTTGCGGTGGGGCTTTTCTACAGAAGGGAAATATATAAAGTATCTCTGTAATGAATAGATTATTAGCAGCGTTAAAATTAAAAAAAAACAACCAGCAATAATTGCTTTATCATGTTAGCGTATCTTCCTGATTAATTTATTTTAAGGAGAATGCTTACCCTTCAAGTTGTGGAATTGATACTTTATTCTCAATCAAGTTAATTTCAGGCATCAACCTTGCCAAACAAATAAAATAGGTGCCTTTATCATCAAAATAAAGAGAAACCCGATATTGGCCTGGTAGAATTTCAATTTTAGCAGCAGGTTCATTAAAAAGATAATCTGTTATCGTTATGGTTCCAGTTGGCACGTCTAGTATAAATAGATCAGAAAAATCAATCAGCTTATTATATTCTCTTTCCGTAAACACTGGAAACTCAAGATTAACTAAGCCACTTGAACGTTAAAAGTCTCATCATGTCCGGTCGAAAAAAAAAGCCACTCACCTTTTTCTATTTGTTGCTCAATTTGCGTCGTATTCTCTTTTTGAGTATTTTGGACATATTGCCAATCGTTCAAGGTATGGAATAAATAATCAAAAGCTCGGCAAGTGATTTAGAGA
>NZ_JH413819.1:45534-46895 GCF_000162755.2 Legionella drancourtii LLAP12 | reverse complement strand
GTGCAGATCATGGATATTACCCTATGAGGGATTAGGATGATTTTTTTATTTAAATTAGTTGATTTAACTCACCCATTAACAAAAAGCACACCCTCCTGGGATAATTCCTGTGGTTTTAATCATTCGACTTTATTGGATTATGCTGATTGCACGACTGGAGTTAAATTCAGAGTTCAAAGCATTAATATGCCAGCTGGTATCGGTACACATATGGATGCACCAGCGCATTGTAACCCCATGGGAAAGACCATTGATGCTATTTCTCTGCAAGAATGTCTTGCTCCTTGTGTAGTGATTGATATTTCGGAAAAAGCCGATGAAACCTACCAGTGCTCTGTGCAAGATATCTTGGATTTTGAAAAACAATATCGGTCTATTAAATCTGGCGATTTTGTCCTGGTTCGTACTGGATGGGCACGTTATTGGACATCGTCCGCACAATATCGGAATAATTTGCAATTTCCTTCTGTTTCAAAAGAGGCGGCTCGGCTGTTAATTGAGCGTGACATTGCCGGTCTTGGTATCGATACCTTGGGGCCAGATACGGCTAAAAGCAGCTATCCTGTGCATCAGATTATTTTAGGACAGGGAAAATATTTAATTGAAAATATTGCTAATGCACATTTATTACCGGCTACAGGAAGCACTATTTTGGCTGTCCCTATGCTCATTCTTGATGGGACAGAAGCACCAATAAGATTAATAGGATTTGTTGAATAAACCCTATGTAGAAAGCTGGGGTGCCTGTTTTAGTAATACGATGCGTAGGATTACAATTAAACCTGATTTTTTTATTTTAAGGATATTTGACGGGGATCGTCCCCATTCCTTATTTATCGTGGTTATACAGATAGAAATTTAAGCATTATGCGAAAAATTGTACTGAAGATGAAAAAACAAATACCGATGGGATTGTTTTAAAAAGATTGAAAGCCGCTCTTTCTGTTCAATATACTAGAAAAGTGGTGGGGTTTTAAATTTTGATGAAATCGCCCTGGATCCCTATTTTTTATTCAAGTTTTTTAATAATACCTTAATATTGATTATATATAATACAAAAAACTTGTATTTCAGATTATTTTTATGCCTCAATTTTTTAAAAAATTAGCCATTTATGACATAGATACTGCTCAAAGAGCACATATTGAAGAAAATGGTTTTATTGAATTTTCACAAAATAGAATTCTTGGAAAGGTAACTTCAGGAAAGTTAAATAAAATTAAAGTTAAATACAATGGGCTATGTGAGGTTATATGTAATTATATTTTACTAGAAGATCTATTAGGAGAAAAAAATCCCCTACCATTACAAAAGGATGTTCAGGCTAATTGGTTAAATACTCAATCTGGACTTGAACAATT
>NZ_JH413819.1:20516-45122 GCF_000162755.2 Legionella drancourtii LLAP12 | reverse complement strand
GATGAAATTTAAAGATAACACGAACTTTGTAATGAATTATAGAAATAAATATGGAGATAAAATTACCCTGGATAATCTTAAAAAAGTTGAAGACACTCACATTTTGAATGTTACCAGCTTTTTTACCCGTCTAGTCGCGGTACTTTTTTCTATATATCCATGTAATCTGTTTTCAAATTCTCCTTTTGCGAAGTTACCCTATAGCCGTATAAAATTACCTGATGGTAAAACTTGGGCATGCGTTGATAAATCAATGCTTTCAGAACGATTGGAGCAACTAGAAGTTGGTTTTTACATTAAATTTTTTGTTTTTAAAAAGAATGGACTGTCCATGGATGGTCATTCAATGCTCATTAAGAAAATAAATGATAATACATATTCATTTTTTGATCCAAATCATGGTGAATATTTAAATTTAAATGTTAATGAATTAGTGGAAAAAATTAATAAATCTGCTGAAGAACAATCTGCAAATCAAATGGTATTTTTTGATGCAAGAGATTTTATAAGTTCTTATCAAATAGGTAAGAAAGATATCTTTCCTCGAATGGCCGGATGCCTTGTTTAGCAAGCAAATGAGTTATCTTGTTAGTTTATCAACAATAGGGGACGCTCCGGGAAGGGCTTATTTTAAATGATACAAATTGGTGGATATTTGACAGAGATTGTCCCGGACCGTCATTTTTTGTTCAAATTAACAATAGTTGGCAGACAAAGAGCATAAAGTGCAATTTTTTTCCATTTAAACCAAAGAAAGTTAAAAATGACTTACTACATAAAAAAGCGAGAAGGAAGCCTTGCCGAAATCATTGAAGAAATTAAAGCCATTCCTCAAGAAGAAACTGATTTATGTTTAAACGCGAACATTCGATTTGCGGAACTAAGTGAAATACTCATTCAGCTGCCCTCAAGCATCGGCTCTCTTGATATTTCATTTAACCGTCTGAATGAACTATCTGCTGAGAATTTAATACTACTTTACCGCCATTCCACAAACTATAACGACCCTCAATCTATGTTATAACCGCCTCAATCTTCTCGACCCAATGGTTATAAATCAGCTTCAGGATTTTTTACCCCAGATTGATACTCTTTATTTGGGTTATGATGAGGCTAGAGACATGTCACAGGCTCAACGGTTGGCATTAAAAGCGGTTTTTCCTAATATTAAAAATGTCATATTACTTGATTGGACTTTGCAAGAAACTATAAACCCGCTTGCTGAACGTATGGCTCGTGAGCTTGGGCATATAACCCCAATCTCACTTTTATATCAATGCATGTTCTGGGCAAAATCCAACCTGATAAAACAAAAAATTGACGAAGCCAATATCAATCCTGAATTAAAAGAACAGATAAATGCCATCAGTCTACCAAGGTAGTTCACAATAATCGGCAACCAGTATTATCGTCTCAGGCTACTTCTGTGGCGGAGACACCTTTTGCAAATCATTGGGTTGACGAATGGGGGCGGCTCCTGAGGGAGCCTCTCATTTCACTACAGTCATTCGTTAAATACAAATTGTACATATTGGGGAGGGGCAGGGACGGAGCATGGACTCCAATGCCAGAGCCATGCCCGTCTCCAATACATATCATTTATCGCGAGGAGGATGTCAAAACTGTTCTTTCCTCTAAAGTAGGGCTACAACTGGGCTCAAGCATACACTCTTCACTCAATCCTGCATCAAAAAATCTTAGCCCTGCTTGCCTAATTTTAGAGTTATTAGGTTTGGGCGATTTTTCGGATGTTGGTAATAGAGTCTTATTTTGAAGTGCATCTGGAGTATGGCTTGGACTCATTTTTTCTATCAATGGCTTCTCCATCTGTGAAGGATATGGAGTCGATTTTTTTCTATGAAAAACGGTAGGCCAAGTAAAAGCTATCGATACGAATACTAAAATCACTGGAGACAATATTGCCATGGTAATGGTTAAGGCAAGTTTTGCCCCTATTGTTTCTCCTAGTGTTTCACCAACATGAATTCCGCTTCGGATTCCACCGGCAACAGAATAGGCAAGAGAATCACCTATCAAAGCACATAATTTAAGCATATTGATGGCTCCATACTTTATCTTTTGTGCTTTTGTTTGGTATTCCTCCGGTGGTTGATGTATTGATTCAAATTTTTCTTTTAGATCGACGTACGTTTTCGGGTTAAAGACTTTATATACTTGTGAAAAAGTATTAACAACCATGGTTGTCGAAGTACATATCATAGAAAGAACGTGTGCTAAAAAGGTATCCGGATGCGCACCGAAAGCATTGAAAAGCTTATTAACCCCTGATACGGTAGTAAACCAAGTTAGCGTTGCATAAACAGCTAAAAAGACCGTACTTACGATTCCCAATAAGACACATCGCAAAAGACCATAGGGTTTTTTATAATCTTCAATAAAAAGATTTTTAAATTTTGCATAATTTTCACGTATGCCTGCAGCTTGAAACGAATAAAAAGAGATAGCTGCAATCACAGATAACCCAATCGTAACTGTCAAAACTAGAGGGTTAGAGGCAATCATACCTGCCCCCAAAAAAGTGAGAAGTCCTACAAGACCAGCATATCCAGAAATGCCCGCAGAAATACATGCCAATAATGTCACGATACCAAAAAATAATTTCTGACCTCTATCGAAGATCGTTTTTTGTTTTATATTTTCTTCAGGGCTCTTAAACGTTTTTTGTTTTTTAGGATGAAAGCCTGCACTATCAAGCATGGTTTGCCCACGACTTAATAAACAAACTATCCCGTTACATAAGGAAAGTACTATCGCTAAGCCGAGGCCAACACCAAAGGGGGCTCCTAAGGTACTTAATAATCCCAGGCAAAATACCATACAAAGCGCCATGGAGGTAACGACTTTGCCAACCACTAATGGCACTCCTTTTATCAGCCTATTTCTATTTTGAATGGGGGTTCTTGCAAATTCTTGGCCATTGTTAGAGTAGGTAGCAATTTGTAAGACCTCTTGCTTAGATAATCTTTTTCCACCAGCAAGTATCTCTCCCCACTTAAAGGTAAGGAAACTCCAAAAATAGTGGGAAAATGGACGTTTTAGAAGATCTGTTATTCGAAGATCCCCATTGAGAATGGCTTGTTGGACTTTTTGCGATTCTTCTTCAGTAAATTGATATTGATTGAAAGAAGTAATAATCCAATCTTTTTGAGTATGAAATTTTCTTCTTAAAACCATTATGACTTCAGGACGTTTATGAATAGTAAAATCGATTTGATCTTGTTCTAATAAACTAACTATTTCTTTCATTCCGACAAATCCCTTTTTAATGCAAACCATGTAGCTTATTTATAATTTCACAAGAATTCCATTTAAATTTTTAATTAATTATTAATAAGTATGATATCGCTATCATTTTCATTAGAAAAATTTGACATACTTTGCTAGTTACATTCTAATCTTATTTTTTTATCCTGATGATGGACAATCATGGCATTTTTGAATTTTCTAAAACCCGCTCTTTATCTTAATGAAATTCAGGATAAAACCATTGTTAAACGGCAATATCGTTATTGGCGTATTCGCACCTTTTATGCAATGTATATAGGGTATGCTTTGTTTTATTTTACGCGAAAAAGTTTTACCTTCGTGATGCCTGCATTACAAAGCTCCTTGGGGATGAGCAAAACTGAACTGGGAATGATTGCTAGCATTTTGAGCTTAAGTTATGGCATCAGCAAATTTTTGAGTGGAATTCTTGGCGATAAGTCAAATCCTCGTTATTTAATGGCGATTGGGCTAATTTTGACAGGTATTGTTAATATTTTGTTTGGCTTGTCTTCCACCTGGTGGTTGTTTGCTATTTTTTGGGGATTGAATGGTTGGTTTCAAGGGTGGGGATGGCCAGGGTGTACTAAATTATTAACACATTGGTATTCTCAATCTGAACGTGGTCGTTGGTGGAGTATCTGGAATACATCACATAACGTTGGTGGTGCATTAATTCCATTGATTGTTGCTATGTGTGCGCAGTATTTTGGCTGGCGTTCAGCCATGTTTGTGCCTGGGATCATCTGCATTTTAGGAGGTGTTTTTTTAATCAATCGTTTAAGAGATACTCCGCAGTCGCTTGGTTTACCTGCGATAGAGCAATACCGGGAGGATTTTTCTGATTTATCAAATCACCACGAAGAAAAAACAGAACTCTCAGTCAAAGAAATTCTTTGGAATTATGTGTTGAGCAACCCCTATATTTGGATACTGTCCATTTCTTATTTGTTTATTTACATTGTCCGAACGGCCATTAATGATTGGAGCATGCTGTACTTAACGGAAGTGAAGGATTATTCCTTAATCACAGCAGGTAGTTGTGTCATATGGTTTGAGGTTGGTGGTTTTTTTGGAAATCTGGTTGCCGGCTGGCTTTCTGATAAAATATTTCAAGGTAAACGCAATCCAATCAATGTTCTCTTTACGGCAGGCGTATTTGCCACGTTGTTGCTATTTACTTTGGCTAGGGAATATACACCATTCCTCGATTCTTTGTTTCTTTTTTTCTTTGGTTTTTTTATCTTTGGACCACAAATGATGATCGGTTTGGCGTGTGCGGAGTTAGCACATAAAAAAGCCGCGGCGACGGCAACTGGCTTTGCCGGATTTTTTGCTTATTGTTTAGGTGCTGTTCTGGCTGGTGCTCCTTTGGGTGCAATTATCAAAAATTACGGCTGGGATAATTTCTTCCTCACATTGTTTATTTGCTGCTTGATTCCATTATTTATGATGCTGCCACTTTGGCATGTGAAAGTCCATCCAAGGTATCGTAAATCAGAATTTTCAGGCAAATCTGAGTTTGCTCAGTGATTGGCTAGGTGATCCAGTACAAATAAAGAGTGATGCAATTAATGAAGCCGCCAGAATGTGGCGATTTAGTAAATCTAATGGAATAACAGCAACAACAATAGGGGACAATCTGGCACGGATCCTATTTGAAATGATACAAATTAGTTTCTATTTGACGGGGAGCGTCCCGGCCCCCCTTTTTTTATCTGTTATGATTATTGAGGCAAAAGGCAAGACGCGATACCTTGTATTTCGCAAGTGGGGATCCCCCGTGGTTACTGGGTTAGAGCCGTCCCCATGTCAGTTTCCAGTCATGGGGCATTGAGGACACTGGCACTTCTCAGAGGTTAATAATACATTAGAATCTATACCCTATTATTCAGAAGTATTAGTGTATACTAAAGACCAAAAACTCATTTTCCTTGGGTGTTGGGATTTTAACTGATTAAGATAATCAGCATGTGTCGGGTATCCCTTCCAATCAGAGATATTTTTTGCAAAATCTGAAGCCAATTTTAAGTCACTTGCGGCATATCGGTATGATTTGGATCGAGCTGCCGCCAATACGTCTTCAACAAGTTTTCTTCTTAATAAGGTTGCGATGAGGCTTTTACCTTGTTTATTCAATTCGGTGGATAATTTTCGGTAAATAGAATAATCACTGCTATTCACTTCTTCCTCTCGGGCAAAATACAATTGCTCAATGGCATCAAATTCATTTAGATCCTGTAAGAACTTGAATCCACTGGCAAGAATTCGGCTTTCTTTTGCCATTTGCAATGCTTCTTTTACCGCATGTTCCTTTTCATTATCATTAGCCAGTTTCAGGTACTCAAAATATGTTTCAACTGCTAGGCTGTTTTTAAAATTACTCCAGATTACAGTTTTTGCCTGTTGTACATCGCCTTCAAGCATGTACGCTTCAATGAGCAGTTTGTCACGAGTGTATGAATCAAAACTGTTGTCACTTATTTGTTTCAGCCAGGATATGGCCTCCTCACTTCTGAATGCACCATTCAATCGTTTTGCAATTTTGCAGATGGCCTTATCATCAACTTTTTCTAGCTTTATAAGCTCAATATAGCGATCCACGTCTTGCCGTTTATCAGCAATTTTTTTATGTATGCTGATAACTCGATGGTTATGCATATAGGCGTCAAAATCCCAATTAGGATGATCGCGATTAAATTCAGGTGTGGTATCAGGTGATTTTATGTCTGGTAATGCCGTTTCTAATGCCTTGATTACTGGCTCTGTTAAACACTGCTTTAAGCAATCTACTATTGCTCCTCGATTGCCATAGGCATCATTAAAGTAAATGGATAAAATGTAATCGGCGATTGTTTGCGGTGCCTCATCTGAAAAGCTGAAGGCCTTGTCTAATACTTCAAACACATCATAGTAAAAGCTCCCCAGACAGCCATTGGAGTCATCTATTCGCTCAAAAAGTTTTTCATCAATTTCAATAAAGCGTTTGCAGAGTTTAAGCGCTAAATTGGGAGCTTGTCTTGTCAGGTAGTCATCAATTTTAGATAAAATTGAGTCCAGATGAGCTGTAAATGCGTTCGCCTCATAATAAGAAATAAACCGTTTGCCGTTTTTTATGTTGGTGATGTCCTTGTTTAAAGTTTTATACATTTCATTGGGATCATGGGCTGCCATAAAAGTTGATACAAGTTTTTTTGTCTCCCTGTTTTCATTGGCAATATTGACGATGATCTCAATAAGCGCTTCTTTATTCAAGTTGTTTAATTTTTCACTGATAGTTTTCGACATATGTTTCTCATGAGGCACAAAATATATGGTAATTTTATAGTAGCAAAGAATATCATGGAAGAAGGTGGTTGGTATTTGTCTAGCGCGGGTTTTAATTATGGCAATACACGAGGGCCCCAACTAATTACTTGACCATATATGGACCCCAGGCAGTAATTTCTGGGCAATTGACAATGAAGGAAGCAAATAAATTTGCCAATTTTCTTAACCGGCAACGTAGAGATATAGAGGTTGTTGAAAGAAGAAAGCAGGAGAAAATAGAACATGAAGAAAGGCTAGCTGCTTGGATAAAGAAAAAGGAAGATTAATATTTGCGATGCCTCCATGATCAGATGTTCCGGGAGTTATGACCCCGGAACTTGAACTTTTACTAGCTTGCTAGCTGAAGAATAAAGAACCTTTTTGCTCACTACCATGTTGCAATTCTTCTTTAACTACTTTTCGTGCAGAATGTAGAGGTGATTTCCCTTGATAAGGAGCTGAGTCAACAGTGGGTGAATTAGCTGCTGAAGAACGATCAACACCTAAGGCGTCCATTAATTCTCTTGTAGAATCTGGAGATTCTACTCTTGGTGCTTCTGTCTTACGGATTGCATAGTGAGGATAAAAGAATTTGCTGGCACACCAGGATAAAATGGGTTTCGCAGCACCGTACCATAATGCAGCCAGAGCACCACCAATTATAGGAGAAAATGCTAAGAGACTTAATGATCCGAGCTTGACTACAATCGGTGCTAATAATGGAATTGCTGCTAAACCACCCGTAAAGTATAATAAACTTGCTACTGACAAAGCAATCAACGTCCACTTAATTGCTTGCCCTACTAAAGGATGATGAGTAAAAAATCTTCTGAACCAAGAGAAAAGTCCTTTTTCAGGTTGAATGCTTAAGGAAACGGGTTCTTGAGATCTATCTCCAACCAATGCTTTATGGCGGTTATTTAAATATTTTGCTCCAGGTGTGGCAGTAATTACCATTCCTCGAGCTGAATGAGCCTCTCTTGACAGGGTTTGATCAACATAAGCCAATTCTTCTTGATAACGACTAAGATAGGTTTGCTTCATTGCTTCAGTATCATTGTAATCTCTATCTGTTTGAAGCTGAGTACCATTTTTCACTAAAAATTCTTCTACACGAAGTTTTACTAACTTAGAAGAAGAATGAAATATTTGCTCCGCCTGTGCATGACAACCGTTAACGACTTCTTCTTCAACTTCAGTCTCTTGGGGATAAGAAACTAATAAAGGAGCATGACATGCAATAGCAGGGAGCGGGATGTGTGGATATAAGGCCAACACTTTTCTTAACGGCTTACAGTCACTTAAATCCATGGTCTTATTAGTCAAACTTATCTTAAATGGATCAATGCTTGAAGTAGTAATAAAATTACCAGGTACCGGATCAAGCAACGCTAAATTAATAGCAAGTTTTTCTTTATCAATACTACCTAGTTGTTTGGCAAGTAATAGCGCAGCTATCCCTCCACGGCTATGGCCGTAAACATTGAGTGTTATTTGGTGGCCAGCATTTATTTCTTGTATAATGCGATCAATAACCTTCTTGCATTGCTCATTGAGGCCAGAGCCAAAAATGGTTCCATTAAATCCATAATCGACACCACAACCATTAAATCCCATCTTAATTTGAGATTCATTTTCCTCTGTTCGGGCTAGTAAAGAAGTAGCCAAAAAGCGACTATCATCAATTGAAAAACCTGTCCCACTAAAATACACTGAAATTGTTTTATTCACTTCAGACAGCCTCTTGCTTAAAAAATAAGCAAATTATAAAAGCCTTATGTCCTAAAAGTAAACAATTATCTGTTAATACCTGCTTGTTTTAATTGATTATATCCTGCTACAAACTGCTTTTGGTAGTTAGTTTATGAGTTTATGTCGACTGTGCCCCACAAAATCCCCACAATGGTTTTTGAGGGGGGGATAGTCAATTACAATTTATTGATTTTAACGGTTTTTATTGGTGGGCCCACTAGGACTTGAACCTGGGACCAACGGATTATGAGTCTGTAAAATAGGGGTTTTAGCAGGTTTTATCAGGTTTTAAATTATTTTAAAACCCTTTTAAAATCAACGTTTATAAGCCATAATTTGCCATATTGAAATTTATTTAGTTTTAAATAATGTGTCTACATGGCGTCTACATGGAATTTTAGGGGTAAGTTATGGCGGAAGCTGAAAAGGGTATGAAATTAACCAAAACCATCGTTGATAAGCTCGAGCATATTCCCGGAAAAACCCAAACTTTTTATCGTGATAATGATTTAAAAGGTTTTGCTTTAAGAATTACTTCAGGTGGTGTCAAAAGTTTCATCGTTGAAACCAGAATCAATGGCAAGGTAAAAAGAGTCACATTAGGCAAATACGGCAACTTGACGGTTGAAGAAGCCAGAAAGCAAGCCAAGAGTCTTTTGGGAAGTGTGGCCAGAGGTGATGATCCGATAGCAGAAAAGAAAACCAAAAAAGTTCATGCCATGACCTTACAGCAAGTGTTGAATGATTATCTCAAAACAAGAAAAGATTTAAAACCACGCACCTTAAACGATTATCAATGTGTGCTGCATGAGGTAGTACCTGACTGGCTTGATAAACCGCTGGTGAATATCACCCGTGAGATGATAGCCAAGCGACACACCAAGCATGGTCAAGCAAATAGTAAAGCACGTGCCAATAATGCCATGAGGGTATTAAGAGCTATTTTTAATTACGCCATGTATGAATACCAAGATGGGAATGGTCATCCCATCATCACCATTAACCCAGTCAAATACCTATCTCATACCCGGGCATGGTATCGAGTAGATCGCAAACAAACAGTCATCAAACCTCATCAATTAGCCGACTGGTATAAAGCGGTTATTATTCTGGTGGAAACTGATAATTATCGCAACGCTTTACTGTGGCATGATTATTTTTTATTGCTCTTGTTCACTGGTATGCGAAAAATGGAAGCTGCATCTTTGCGTTGGGAAGATATTGATCTCAAATCTAAAACCATCACCCTGCAAGACACCAAAAACCGCGAAATCCACACATTACCTATGTCTGATTTTGTCTATGAGCTAATGGAGCGCAGAAGCCGGAATAAAACCAGTGAATTTGTATTTCCAGCGGAAAGTAAAACGGGCTATATCTATGAACCTAAAAAGGCGGTGAATAGGGTGGTGGAATTATCAGGCGTTCCATTTACTTTGCATGACTTGAGAAGAACTTTTGCGACTATAGCTGATAGCCTTGATTTGCCTGCTTATGCTTTGAAGCGGTTACTCAACCATAAAATGAACAATGACGTTACAGCAGGGTATATCATGAAAGACGTTGAGCGATTAAGAAAACCTATGCAACAAGTGGCTAATTTTATACTTAAGCATATAATGGAGACCACGGATATTAGTTAATCAATAAAATTTAATCGTTTGCACCGTTGCTCTAGCAATTCGAGATATTTTTCCTGCATCGGTTGAGATAAAAAACTGAAACCAATCAGCTCTTGCCATTTTGGGATTACCTGATGGAACTCTTGTACGATCCCATCGATGACGTTCTGGTTTAATCCTAATTTTTCAATAGCAAAATATTTAAGAAAATCATTCTTTGTTAAATTATTTTTTTTTCCTTTTAGAGGTAAAGCCAGTTCTTCTTTGGTATTTTTTTGAGCGATGGTTGAGTTAAGTAAATCGTAGGCTGGTGATATGGAAATTTTTCTATCCTTAGTAATTAAGGAAAAATTTTTTAGATGCATGTCTTCATTGCCGACCAAGAAGTTAAACAACGTCAACTTAAATAATTTCACGAATTCAATTTTTGGGAATGTACAAAACTGTTCTATGACTGCAATGACTTTTTCCATAGAACTTTTATATTTTGTATGTCGATCTTCACCTGATAGCTGTGCAAAATCTTCTAAAGCTAACTTTTTATTATGGCCTATTCTATCAAAGCGTTTAATGAAGTAGGTTAAACTGTTGTCTTTAGAATAAACCAAACCATGAAGCGGAACTTCGAGGC
This sequence comes from Legionella drancourtii LLAP12, assembly GCF_000162755.2. Taxonomy (GTDB): domain Bacteria; phylum Pseudomonadota; class Gammaproteobacteria; order Legionellales; family Legionellaceae; genus Legionella; species Legionella drancourtii. The sequence goes on along the minus strand of NZ_JH413819.1, from coordinate 34,523 downwards.
CTATAGTTTTTGCAAGTGTCATAGTAACGGCTTCATTTTCAGGCAATTCTAGATAAATATCACTTTGTGGTTTTAAAATATACTGACCATATTGATCAACGATTTCAAAACATCCCTCTTTAATTTTTAGTTTGGCACTTAGTTTTTTTTGGACGCCCTGAACAGACATCTTTCCTACGCGCGCAATTGCTTCCTGCCGCTGCTCATCAGCACTTAAATCTAATGGACTAAGGTTTTTTAATTGAGGGGAAAGCAAATGCAATCCACGTTGCGAATAGTTTTCTTGATCACTAATCTTTTCATAAGTAATAGGACAGTGTTTCATCTTAGTTCCTCAATCGTCACTGCGCCTACGACATCTTGGCCAACTATTATCAATTGGCCAAAATAATCATTTTTATCGATTTTATATTTGCGTAATAATGCTTCAAGCATAATACCTTCAGGTAGCAATCCTTCAAAAAAAGGGGGAAATACGTCAAAATCATAGATCTTATTGGTGAACGGCATTGTGAGAGACACAGGTGCGCCCTGATAATCATCAAAGTAGGTAAATTGATATTTTCCACCTTGTAATTCTTCTAATATCCCAGCCTTAATGCCATTTACTGATACGTATGCTTTTCTCATGAATTATTATCCGTTGTTTGAGGAAAAGGTGTTTCAAATTTAATTTGGATATTTAAAACATCTAATACTTTTAGCAATGTATTCAGCCGCACAGATTCTTTCCCTTTTTCAATATCATAGATAACCGTCTTGCCGACACCCGCTAACCGAGCTAATTCCTGTTGTGATAAGCCGCTTTGTTTGCGGTAATAATGGATTAAATTGGCAATTTCGTGTTTGGGCATGGAGCACCGAAAATTAATTATATATTACTGTTATAGCAGTAATAATGATTAAAATAAATTTATTATTGCATTTCTTTGCATTAATTTACTATAAATTACTGTTATGGCGGTAAATTTTGATTGATTTTCTGATTTTCCCATATTTATTTATTATAAGTTCCTAAAAATTACTGTTATCACGGTAAATTTGGGGGGAATAATAAAAATTTATGTTCTGCTTATGCATTGAAGCGATTACTCAATTATAAAATGAATAATGATGTAACCGCAGGATATATCATGAAAGATGTTGAGCGATTACGTAAGCCAATGCAGCAGGTTACTAACTTTTTGCTTGAGCATATGAGTGAAACAGGGGCATGAAGTTGAATATATTTGTCATCTAAATTATATAAATCTTATTCCGCAGAAGACTTTTGGAACCTCTGAAATAATTTATCAGCACGTTGCAAAATAATGCTGGTAAAGGGACTAGGCGTTATGTTTTTTTGAATTTTGCTAATTAGATTTAAGACTTCTTTACGTACCAGGGCACCAGATAAAAGAGACTCTTCTGCCATTTGTGTAAAGTGACGAGAGAATAAGCCATCAAAATCATATTTACTACCAACTTTCATCGCCATTTTATTAGCAAGATTAGGATAATATACGGTTGCAATCATATCGTAGAAAGGTGCTAAACGAGTTTTTGAACCATGATAGAGCAAAGAGAAATTTTTGCTATGTGCATCATTGTTACCAATAATCACATTAAACAGAATCCCCTGTAATAATTCTTTAATATCCAAGACAGGGAGACTTGATATATTTCTTATCAAACCAAAGCACTCACTAATTTTGGGGCCACCTTCTCGCTGATATTTCATCTCAGGGCTTATGCCCATTGCCTGACAAAAATCCTCTTGATGAAGGCGTTGGATTCCTTGCTCTGTCTCAATCCGATCATAGCGTTTAACCAAAAGATAAGGGGTGTCATCAGCGTAATGGATAGCTGCATCCACAGCATTTAATCCAATTTTTTGCGCCAGATTAAGGCAGAAACACTCATTTTCAATTAGGGTGGGAAAGTCTCGATTAATTGGTTTTAAAATGTGAGTACTGGGTGCACCATTCATTGGTATTGCGAGATTTCCTTCAATAATAGCAACTGGGAGTTTATCCTGAGCTCCAGCAAGGGATAAACGGATTCCATCCTCACCGACTATCATAGGTCTTTGGTGCATGGTTTGCAGTATTTCTAATATGTCCTTTTTTTGAATAATTTTATAGTCTGGCTTTAGCTGAACTATGGAGGTATTTTGAGGCAACATCATCACAGCCCCAGCACACTCACCACCAATAGCAGCTAATAAGGCAAAATCATTTTTTTCACTGATACCCAATTGACGAGCAATAGCAGTACGCATATGGGCTTCAGGTAAGAGACCACTAAAAAACGGACGGCATTGCTGCATTGAATAAAGGGTTTTTTTAACGGGAAGTGAGTGTGACAAAGGGAGATTATTCTTGTTTTCAAGGTATCTATCATCATAGACAAAAGACATGTCACCATGCGCATCAATACTTAATTGACCTGCTAGTATTTGGTTAAGATAGACATCCAAGTTATGATTTTTCATTTTCAAACTCAGTATGAGATAAGTTGAGTTGAATCCCTAGTACTTGTAGTACTTGCAGTGTTTTTCCAATTTGACAAGTTGGCTTTCCATTTTCCAAATCAATAATAAAACGTAATCCAGTTCCGGCAGTTAAAGCCAAATCTTTTTGGGTAACATTAAGTTCTTTACGAACTTTGCGAATATAACATCCTATATTTTCTGGAGATTGAATCATCATTTTTCTTTTAATGTTCCCGTACGGTAATTTTATACCCTATTTTAAGAAAATTCCAGAAAATGTTCCCGATCGGTAATAATATGATGTTTTTTGCATATTAAATAAAAATGTTACCGCTCGGGAATATTGAGTGAGATCCTAAAGCGGCTGCTTAAATCCTGAAATAAATAATGAAAAATGTTGAATACTTGGGGGCATTCGAATTTTAATTTGTCTTGGGAATTTATTTGTTTTTTCACTTAATTGGTTATCCTAACTATATTGAAGATACAATTGAGTACTATGAACCTTATGATAGTTAATCCGATGTTTTATTGTTTTTATTTATTGATTTAAATGATTTTTTACTTGGTAAAATATCTTTTTGGGACATTTATGGGACATCAATATAAAAAAGAGGGTTTTTTAGTATTAAAATAGAACAAAACAGGAAGGGTAGCCATCAGTGCTGAGGTAGATCTGCGCTATTATTAAATAGTTTTGAAAGCTTATCCTTATACTGAGCCAGCGCGTCACGTGCAAGTATCTTCTGATCTCCAATTTCTGTTGGTTTGATCTCATTCTTGATTAATTTTTTAGTAACAGAGCTCAGCTTGCTGATCAAGCAGACATTAACATGGCTAAGTTTGGGTTTAGCTTTTGTACTTTAACAAGATAGTAAACCACAACATATTCAATTTTACTATTGGACGGTTGAATAGCAGGGTAGAACTAACCGAAATATTGGCTGAATTGTCCATCAACTCAGAATATTGCCTTATTGAAACGATAGTTCGGAAAAGTGATTTCATAGACATAATGAAGAATTATTACATCTGTCACGGTGAGCTTAGTTTCCTATCTATGTCCGCTCTAACCAAGAAAACTTCATTAGCTTAGGAAATTTATACCTGTTATAGAGCCACTTCGTGTTTATCAAGAGTTGCTTCTGCTGCTTCAATTAATTCCAGGATTATTTTGTAATCAGCAAAGGGTACCCCATAAGTAAAACTCGACTCTACTTTATTTTTTTGACTATGAGTTAATCGCCTATGAATATGATCGGGACCAAAATCAATAGCATGGTGATTGCTCGAGTCAATTCGAGAAAACCTTTGACCATTAGGAAGATTAATATTATAAGCATAGTCATCAAGAGCATCTAATCGAAAAATAACTTTGACACCTGAAGGTCTAATTCCTGTAATTACTCGTCCTTGGTTTCTTTCTAAGTGACAACCAAGCTGCTCCTGAATAGCTGTGTAATTATATATAAAAATATCATCGAGACTTGCTAGAGGTGGATCTATTAAAATATGTGGTGGCATTTTGAATTTATCCTTTAAGTAAGGCATTAATCCACCTGTTTGAGAAAGTTCTTTATAGTGTAGTTCGCAAAACTTAGCACCAATGAGCATACCTGATTCTTGAAATATGCTTGTAGTCGCTATTAATTCAGCAGTGCTTTTGCAAATAAGACACTCTTCTGAATTTAACCATACGGCTTGATTAACTATGGTATTTCTTTCTCTTCCTGTGAATAATGATGAAAGAAAACTCGTATCTTTATCTTTTTTTAGTTTCCAATTTTGATAGAGCTTCCTGTATTGTTTTTCATCAACTCTTTCTTCGAATTGTTTATTATTCAAGATTGGTAATTTTTTTAAGATTATATTTTTCTTTTCTAAAATCTTCTGAATAGCTAGTAATTCTCCAAAAGTTTTTGCGTTCATATAATAAATTCGAGCAGCAGGAAAAATTTCACTTCTTTCATATAATGCATTAATGTGAAAAATGCTATTTTCTATATAAATATGAGGATAATCTGCTTCATGGAGCATTTTTTGTAAATGGTCTTCGGAACTTATTGGAATCGCCAGAAATGGAATTGCATATTCCGGCTCAAAATGAACACCGATTCTGGAGCAAAGTGAACACCTATACTGAATAAATGTGAACAGTGATTCTGGTTTAACGTGAACACTTTTACTGATAATTCCAGAATCGGTGTTCACATTACCAGAATGAGTGTTCACATTCGTTCAGAATCTATTTTAACGCATTGAATTTAAAATGATTTGTTATGCTCAATCAGTCCAATAAGGAGATTGAGCATGCCGAATGTGAGATTAACAATGCGTAATATTCGAGATATATTAAGGTTACGATTAGCAGCAGGGCTTTCTTTTCGTCAAATTAGCCGTAGCACAAAAGTAAGTGTTGGAGCGATTCAAAAATTATTATCCAAGGCAGGCGAGTTAAATATCTCGTGGCCCTTACCTGAATCACTAAATGATGCTCAACTAGCACTACTCTTTTATCCTAAATCAGACAGTCGTTCCTCTAATCGATTTGAAATGCCGGATTGGCCGACAGCTCATTTAGAGCTTAAACGTAAAGGGATGACTAAGCTATTATTATGGGAGGAGTACACCCAGCAATATCCTAATCGTTGTTATAGTTATGCTCAGTTTTGTTTTTTATATATGGAGTGGGTAAAGAAACAAAAGCGCTCAATGCGACAACAACATAAAGCTGGAGAAAAGCTCTTTGTTGATTATTGCGGCCCAACTGTTGCGGTTGTTGATGCGAGAACAGGTGAAATTAAAAAAGCACAGATATTTGTCGCTGTTATGGGCGGCTCAAGTTATACCTTTGCTGAGGCGACATGGTCTCAGTCCTTACCTGATTGGTTGGGTAGCCACGTTAGAGCCTTATCTTTTTTTGGTGGCGTACCAGAACTCATTATTCCAGATAATTTACGCAGTGGAGTGAGCAAAGCATGCCGTTATGACCCAGAAATAAATCCAAGCTATCAGCAGTTAGCCGCGCATTATGGGGTAGCTATTCTGCCGGCAAGACCCTATAAACATAAAGACAAAGCTAAGGTAGAAGTTGGAGTTCAAGTGGTGGAGCGCTGGATTCTTGCCAAACTTCGGCATCATACGTTTTTCTCTCTTGCAGAAGTCAATGCATGCATTAAAAGTCTCTTACACGAACTTAATGAGCGCTCATTTAAACAACTGCCAGGTTGTAGGCGCAGTTTATTTGAATTAACTGATAAACCCGCGTTACGGCCCTTACCAAAATATTCGTATCAGTTTGTCGAAATTAAATCGGTTAAAGTGAATGTTGATTATCATATTCAATACCAGAAGCACCATTACTCCGTGCCACACCAATTTGTTGGTGAAATCCTTGAACTCCAAGTCAGTGATAATTTGGTGTCGCTGTACTTTCAACAAAAAATAGTGACCAGTCATCCAAGAAAATTTTTTGCTGGAATGACCACTGAGCCAGGACATATGCCCGTACGCCATGAAAAACATCATGCATGGAATCCTGGGCGACTAAAAAACTGGGCTAAAGATATAGGCCCTGATGTTCTAAGCTGGGTTACTCTTCAGCTGAACAAAAAAACACATCCTGAGCAAGCTTATCGCCTGTGCCTTGGATTATTAAATTTATCAAAACGATACCCCGCAACGCGTTTAAATAGGGCGTGCTCGCACGCAAACAAAGCGGGGCTGCATCGATTAAAACATATAAAAAACATCCTTGAGAGTAACACGGATACTTTGCCTGCTCAGGATGCCCCGGCGCTTAATCTCCCGCAAAGCCATGAAAACATCCGTGGCCCTCTTTCGTTTCATTAGCTAATCAAGGAATAACATCATGACACATCAATTACTTACTCAGTTACGCCAGTTAAAACTTAACGCTATGGCGAGCGCCCTGCAGTCTCAACAGGAGGTGCCCAATACCTATGAGGGATTAAGCTTTGAGGAACGCTTACAGTTGCTTGTTGAACAAGAACGCTTAAATCGCGACACGCGAAAACAAGAACGCCTGATTCGGCAAGCCCGATTTAAATTGAATGCAAACATACGCGATATTGACTATGGACAAGGTCGCAACATCACCAAAAACGAAGTGGCGCAGTTGGCGCAAATGGACTGGGTAACTAAAAAACAAAATCTACTCATCACTGGCCCTTGTGGCAGCGGTAAAACATACATTGCTTGCAGCATTGGTTACAGTGCGTGTCTTCGTGAGTATCAGACTAGATATTACCGTTTANCTCGCTTGTTCTTAGCGCTGACCAAAGCTAAAGCTGATGGAACCTATCATAAAGAACTACAGGCTTTATCTAAAATTCAATTACTCATTATAGACGACTGGGGCATGGAACCATTAACTCAATCGCAACGGAACGATCTCATGGAAATAATGGATGATCGACATGGGCATGCGTCTACAGTGATCATTAGCCAACTACCTGTAGATCAATGGTATGCATGCATAGGCGATAATACTTTAGCCGATGCTATTTTAGATCGACTCGTTCATAACGCACATCGTATGAATTTAAAGGGTGAGTCTATGAGAAAAATCCTTGGAAAATTGACTGAAAGTGAACACTTGGTGTAAAAGACGCTTGGGGCAATACGTTAAAATACTAGGTGTTCACGTTCAACCAGAATCGGTGTTCATTTTCACCGGAATACGGTGTTCACGTTCAACCAGAATCGGTGTTCATTTTCACCGGAATACGCAGCAGCTCATTTAATGTTTTAATTTGTTGAAGATATTGATTATTTGATTCACAAAATTGTTTTATTCCTTTATCTTCAGAAACGAGATAAATTCGTTCTTTATTTTTTTGAGCAAAATACTTCAATGACAGACAGATATATGCATCAGGGAACTCATGTTTTTTTATTTCTTTGTGGCCAAAAGGGGGGCTGGTATTGAAATATAGTGTTAATATTTCTTCTGCATGTACACTTGATGATGATACTGGTATTGCATCTGTTTCTTTTAAAAAAGCATCAAACCCCTCTAAACTCTTTGATATATGATCTTTAAATAAATATTTAACTTCATTTTTTATAAAGCGACAATTTGGTGTATTCAAGACGGTGCTAAGTTCTTTATTAGCAACTTCAATTTTTTTCTTTATTTGTTGTTTAATTTCATTCTCAACAACATCAACCATTATTAGTTTTATTGATTTTTCCTTGATTATCTTTATCAAGCTTTGGAAGCTAATACTTGAAAAATCAAACATTTTTTGATTAAAAAAATTGGTGTCTATACACACTAAAATTGGGTTGTTTGTAACCTTCATTTTCTCTCAATAGACTACCCTTGTTTATAAATATTAGCATAAGATACCTCAAGCTGCTTTCTAAGCTCATCTATCTGATTACGAAGTATTTTATTTTGCTTCGTCAATACTTCAATCTCTTTTTCCTTTGCTTTAAGTCTTATAGCTTGATCACGCATTAATTGATTATTAATGCGCTCTTTGGCATTCTCTATCTGCGATTTAATGGCTGGCTCTTTGTAGAGCCAGCTTCTTGAAACACCTGTAAATTTGTAAACTGAGAGGAAATTTATTGGAATCGATTCTTTTTCCATTAATGTTAAAGCCTCAAGAACTTTTTGAATGGTTTCAACTTTTTTATCTTTAGACGCTTTAATTATTCCCTCAGTTTTTTTTAAATTTTTGCTCATGGATTATTTTCCAAAGTATTTATAATCGTTGTTAAACTTATAGCAACTTCTTGATTTATTTCTTCAGCACGTTTCCATCCATTTTGATTAGCTTGAGCAATAATTTTATTGGTTTCTTCAAGTTGTGATTTATGTTGATCTAGGTGTTTCTTTGATGTTCTGAAATGTGTGCATGTTAAACATGCATTAGCATGAGGGCATTTTTGCTGAGTTAGAGGTAAAGCACACAGTCCATTAGGTAATGCTTGAGTCAGGATGTTTTGCTTTAACCAACGTGCGTCTAGATGATCGTTAGAAGAATTCATCTGTCCTTGTATATCAATCAATCTATCTTGATAATCGACAAATGCAGCTTTCATTGTATTATCGTGGATATGGGCATACCGGGCAGTCATCTCGGGTGACTCATGACCAAGATATTTCTGCACCATAACTTGAGGTACACCAGCATTTATCATTTGAGAGCCCACAGTATGTCTAAATTGATGGGAACTAAATTTCCATATAATACCATTAGCATCGACTATATTTTTTTCTTGAGCTAACTTATTCAATGCACGATTTATATGTGGGGCTGAAATAGTAGGGGACTTCGATTGCCGTCGACTAGGGAAAAGAAGGGGGGATATATGCCCACTATCCGTTAAATCTATCTGTTGGGCTTTGATAGCTTCTACACAAGCAGGAGAAATTGGAATTAACCTTTCACGCTTAAGCTTTTTTTCATGCACCCTCAGCAACCAATCACCATCGCTATCTTGCTCTAAACAATCAAATTTTAAAAAAGAAACCTCACTTACACGGCGACCTGTTTCTAACAATACAAGGATGAACCTTTGCATCCAGTCACTAAGGCAGTGAAGATGGCGTTTAAGCTGAAGTAGAACGTCTTGGCTTATGAATTTAGGTGTGATTGTTGTATCTCTAGGCAAATCATTATTAAAAATAAAGGGTTTGTCTGGGAAATTCAGCCATTCTTCCTGTAATGCAACTTGATGAAAGGTTCTTATATTCATAAGAGTGATCCCACGGGTCATAGGATTCAAGCCTCTTTGCGCTAAATATTGAATAAAACCCACTATAAATACACGATTGACATTATTAGGCGTGATGAATGTGTTAAGTGTTTGTATATAGTCATTTAAATGATTAAAGCCTCGAATGTAACCGCGGCAGGTGGAGTAACTTCTTGTTGCCGCCTGCAATCTTACAAATTTTTTGGCTGCTTTGTTAAGCCAGTCAATCGTTATATTTGAAAAAGATAAATAATATGCCCCATGAGTGGCGTCAGCTTGTAGGCCTACATCACTTGCTAACCATAAATCTTTCTCTAACAACAGATCAGCAGTATTTTCTGTTTTATTTAATGTTAGTGCTGACATTTTCATCAGTTATTCTCCTTTTTGGAGATATAACTTTTAAAAGCATCTTTCATCTGTTTTGTATCAATATGTGTATATGTATTAACTGTTGTTTGTATACTTGTATGACCGAGACGCTTCTGAACTAAAGCCATATCCCAGCCAGCCCTTACCAATGATGAAGCGTGGGTATGGCGAAGCATATGAGGCCTAATGTAAAAGCCACATTTCTGACTGAGATTAACAAATAGTTTTTTTATGGCAGGATAACAGAGGGGTTCATAAGTATTAAGGTTAATGAATACATAATCACCCAGCCTATTTTGATCTAAGCTACTTACATACTCACTGTATAAATTCATAACATAATTAGAAACATGCAATGTATTTGATTTGTAAGATTTATTTCTAACTTGGTTTACATTGTTAGTTCGGTATTTAATGTGTATCTCATTATTCCAGCAAATGATGTCCTCATGGCGCAAAGCTAATGTTTGCCCTATACGAAGCCCGGTTTCAAACAATAGCGCAACCAAAAATCTATCTCGGTAATTTGAGCAAGCTTCATTTAACTGGACAAGTTGTTCATCAGTAATGGTTTTAGGTAACTCCTTAACTTGTCGAACTGATATGATTCTTCTTTGAACAGGTTTATTTTTAAACACATGATGAAGGAGGGCTTTATACCGATTGCCGGGTAGATTCTTTGATTCGGTTATAGTTACATCGGTATTACCCAGCTGGTTGTGATAACGATAAAAGCTTGATAAGCAGCCCAATATGACATTTATTGTGGCCGGCTTGCGTGCAGAGCGATCTTCAATAATATCAATAACGGCAGACTCATCCTTAAGCTCACGTAACCAACCAACAAAAGCTGCTAAATTTGATAAGTTAATTTTAGTCCAATCAAGCTGCCTAGAAACTAAAAACTCCCAAAACAACTTTAAGTGATGAGCATAGCTTTTAACAGTAAATGGTGACTTATCAACATTATTTAAATAACGGATAAATTCTGTGATGGGTTTTACAGGTAAATAGTTATCATCTAAAACTAGCCAACTGTAATCGTATGGGCTTAGTTTAATTTTTTGTACTTTCATTAATACAGCTCCCGTTAGATGCGCAATATTACAACAATTATCTAACGTTGACTACATTAACTACACTTATGACATACGGTCTGATTATCAAAATAATCAGACTTAATGACGCTATCAGCGTATTTATTTAAAATACACCGCACTATTTCTTTGTAGTCTTTAGGTAAGATTTAGTGAGCATGTCAGTTATATCAATAACATTTCAAATGCCGAAAGACTGATTCCATTGCCGAGTACCACATGCGCAGCCTTCAGGTCTACTCGCAAACTTATCCCAAAGTACGGCGTAAACTTTGGTTTTGGTACTATCTTTAAATCTAACGACGCTTCACCGATGGTTCATTGGTATTCGTCTTTCTAATCCATACCTGCCGAGTGTTCCCGGCTTTTCTTCAACGCTCACCACCCCTGCTCTTAACAAGAGCAGCTTGAAGTGGTTTGGACACCGATGGTGTCTATCATCATTTTCCTTATAGCTTTACCAAAATACTCAAGTTCAGCAATCTGAGCTTTCAGACGCCTTAACTCTAATTGTAATTCGTGGCAAAATAACCTTTTGCAGAGAATACAGTTTGTAATCATTGAATGATAAGCAAGTTGATTTACAATTGAATCTACGACAAAGTTGATATCACAAGACACAACGACTAGCATCAAAGGAGCACCAAGAAGAAAGCTTATTGATTGATCTCCTGGAGTAGAAAAGGAGTGGTATTGTTTTTGATAAGATTCCCAATAGTCGCATATCAAAATTAGAATCAATTATTATTTTATTTATCAGGAGCTTTGATTATGCTAAAAGGATTTACAAAACTTAGAGATTTAAACCATTTTAAACTTATAGGTGGGTTAATATGTTTTCTTGTTTTTCTATTGTTTACAACGGTTATCATTTCAGATGATTTGAAACAATCAAAAAACATACCTGAGTTTGTTACTAGAATGACTGAAGGCAAAAAAATTTATCAAATTTATTGTGTTGGATGTCATCAATTAAACGGCGAAGGACAACTATTAGGTGCTCCTGCATTAAGAAAGGGATTATATAATAGCAGTTATCTGACTATTGATAAACCTATCACTAGAAACCTTGATATCGTACTTAATGGTGTTCAAGATACCCCTATGCCAGGATTCAAACAAATATTAAATGATGAAGAACTTGCATCTGTAATTACATATATTCGAAATGCCTGGAATAATGATACGGGTGATTTGATTACTCCCCAAGACATTAAAACAAGAAAAAATATCGTTATAGAACCTCATAATACCAATGGGCAAACCTATACTTATGTCGAGCAAATGAACTTAGGTAAAACAATTTATCGCGCATATTGCGCACGTTGTCATCAATTAAATGGCAAAGGCAAAGCTCCATTTGGTCCCAAATTGGATGGTAGTTATCTTGCAAGTGAACAGAGTTTAATCCCATATAAAATAGATTTGCTACTTCAAGGCGCATCAGGAACACGTATGCGTAGCTTCGCAAAAGAGCTTTCTGACACCGAATTGAGTGCTGTCTCTACTTATATAGCAAATGCTTGGCAAAATCATGGGCATGGAGTGATTCAACCTCAAGCATTTGCACAGAGAAGAAAAGAACTCCTTGAACTTGCCAATAAAAAAGATAAAGAAGTCTCACGGGTCTATAGTTATGAACAATTGATGAGCAAAGGAAAAATAGGATACATGGCTCATTGCGCACGCTGCCATCTTCCAGATGGTGCTGGTGGAGCACAACCAGGCGTATCTGCATTAAAAGGAAGTACTCTAATTATGAAGAGTACCCGCGCTGCTCATATCGACGTGGTACTCTTAGGTGTTCCTGGAAGCATTATGCGTGCTTTCGGTAACAGACTGACAAATCTTGAAACAGCTGCTATTCTTACTTATGAGCGAAATGCTTGGGGGAATAATAAGGGAGATCTTATTCAACCGGCGGAAGTACAGAAAAGAAGAGTTCTCTTACAGAAAATGATTGATTTTCAAGATAAAAATCAACTAATTCAGCAAGATGAAAAAGAACAAAGAGACGCTCTTAAGAAAAAGTAAGTCGATTGAGGAAAACCAAGCATGTTAAAGGACAGTGTATTATTAATAAAAAATCAGAAAATCTATTTAAATTTTATTATGGTCATTGCGCCGTTAATGAATTTTTTTTCAAGTATTTGCTTTGATCTTTATGCACCATCAATGCCAGCAATAGCAACACATCTTTCGGTTTCAACTCATTTAATGAAAAACACAATTACAATGACCATGGTGGGTTTTGCTATTGGCAGTTTAATTTTTGGTGTATTCATAGATTGCTACGGACGTCGCAAAACATTAATTCCCTCTATGTTTGCTTTTATTATTGTAAGCTCATTTGCCCCTTTTGTGACTAGCATTACTCAATTAATGATAATCCGATTTTTTCAAGGGATGTTTACAGCAGCGTGTTCTATTGGCTCTCGAGCAATAATTGTTGACTATTTCACTGGGCAACGATTTATCATTGCAATTTTATACACCACTGTTGCCTATGGTTTTGGTTTAATGGTAGCGCCTTTTTTTGGGGGATATCTGCAATATTATTTTGGTTGGCAAGCTAATTTTTATGCCTATATTATAGTTGCCTTTTTTATTGGGCTGGTGCTCTTTTTATTTTTGCGTGAAAGCTTACCCCCTGCAAATAATAGAAGTCTTTTAAAAACAGTAAAATCTTACGGACAAGTGCTCAAACACAGGACTTTACTTGCAGGAATTATTATTTTAGGAATTGTCTTAGTAGAACAATTAATTTACCCGACCATTGGTGTATTTCTTGTTCAAGTTAACTTGGCCTATTCACCAATAATTTATGGTTATAGCGCATTAGCTATAGGTTGTAGTTATTTAGTAGGTACCTTGATCAATCGTTTATTACTCCCTAAATTTTCCCCCGGAATCCTTGTTAATTTCGGTTTTATCATTATGACTACCGCGACTGCATTGCAATTGGTTTTAGCACTTTGGTGTGAACTGAACCTATGGACTTTAGCGCTTCCTATAATGCTTTTTAATATTGGTTTAGGTTTTATTTTTGGCAATATTATTGGTTTCTGTTTGCGCATTTTCCCAGAAAATGCCGGCATTAACCTGGCGATTCAGACTTGTTATTTGATGTTAATCAGTGCAGCAGGGGTTTTTGCTATAAGTAGTTTTAAAATCGACAGCGTGTTACCTGTATCCCTAATCTATGTCATTCTTGTTTTAATCCAATTTATGCTATTTAAAGGAGGGATCAGGCATAGAATTGACCATAATTTTAACAAATGATGGAGTACTTCATGATAAATTCTTCTTTGATGCCTATTTATGACCGCATAC
>NZ_JH413819.1:7335-20201 GCF_000162755.2 Legionella drancourtii LLAP12 | reverse complement strand
TTCGAACATGGTAAAGGGGTTTGGCTTTTTGATAAAAATAATAAGAAATATATTGATGGAGTGACAGGAATCGGTGTTTCCGCATTAGGACACAGTCATCCTGCAATTATAAAAGCAATAACTGAACAAGCGAATAAAATATTATTTATTGGTAATATGTTTCATATTGAGGAGCAAGAAAAATTAGGTGATGAATTCATTGAAATTTCAAAGATGCATCAAGTGGTTTTTGTCAACTCAGGTACAGAGGCTAGTGAAGTATCCATTAAAATGGCCAGGAATTATGGTTATACCCAAGGTATAAAAAATCCCACCATCATTGTTTTTAAAAATGGCTTCCATGGTCGCACAATAGGTTCACTGAGTGCATCAGGGAATTTTAAATTACAAGAAGGTTTTGGCCCTCTTCTTCCAGGGTTTATTTTCGTAGATTACAATGATATTGATGCAGTAAGGAAACTTGCTAATAGCGGCAATGAGGATATTATTGGAGTATCCCTCGAACCTATTTTGGGACAAGGCGGCGTAGTTATTCCGGGCACAAATTTTCTAAAAGACTTGAACGAAATCTGTAAGGAAAAAGAGTGGCTTTTAATTCTTGACGAAATTCAAACAGGTATGGGCAGAACTGGTAAATTTTTCGCTTATCAGCATGAGGATCTATCACCTGATATCATCACCACAGCAAAATGTATAGCAGGAGGATTACCTTTAGGAGCGTGCGCTGCCAATAAAAAAGTTTCAGATGTTTTTTTGCTTGGCAAACACGGAACAACTTTTGGTGGGAATCCCTTATCGTGTCACGTTGCACGCACAGTAATTAAAACCATAAAGGATAATAACTTACTAGAAAATATTACGAGCACTGGTGCTTATTTACTTGAGCAACTTAAAACGGAATTAAGCGCTTTGGATATCGTAGTTGATATACGAGGCAAAGGAATGATGCTAGGAATAGAATTAGCCAAACCTTGTCATGGGCTTTATTTGCACGGATTAGAGGCCGGAGTGTTGTTTAATATCGCTGCAGAAAAAGTGATTCGCATACTTCCACCCTATATTATGAATAAAGAAGAGGCGGACATTTTTGTACAAAGACTTAAAAAAGCTATCGTGTCTTTTTGCCAGGATAAAGCACAGTAGTTCAAACTGAATCTGACAGTTGCTAGTTTTTTAGTAGTTTGCCGATCCTTTAATTTGACCAAATCGTCTAAATTATGACCCAAGGCATGATTTAGACGCTCTTGCCCTAGAAATAATATGGATTTTAATTAATCAATCATGTTATGGTTTTACCATTTTATTAATGTAAATGATTAGCCATTTCTTTAGTTTGATAGGCTGGATGGTCCCTTTATGTGATGACCAAGTGGTCCCTTTAGCGTGCTGAATGACAATATGCTCAACGGAAACTCTAGCACCTCTGGTAGCCATTAAGGTTTTAAAAATGTTTAGCCTACGATCATTTTTTCGTTTATTAATTTTATTTCTTTTCCCAATAACCATAATAGGCAATAATGTTTATCTATTTGGAGTTATAAATAGACCTAAAATGCGTATTGTTTTTTTAGCTTGTTCAAAAGCTGCATGCAAAGGATTTATAACTAAATTAAATTCCTCTGGAACCATAACTGAAGGAATAGACATTGCCAAATATTCCTTTGGATTATAAAAATTTTTCGCAGCAAAATCGCGATTTGAATTTGGTGAAGGGGTATTTTTCCATTCTTTAGGTAAATCATCGATAATATATTTGATGATCAGTTCATCTGGGATTTCTATCGAAAATTTATAATAACTAAAACCAGATACTGAAAGCCCATTATGCGATAACCATTCTAAGGTACAGAGAGATATTGATTGAGAGCAATAAATTGCTTTTGTCCCTTTGTTATTCCATCTACCGGCAACGTATAATCCACCATCTCCTGAGAATACCACTTCAGCTTGTTGGTTTTGAGCGCCTCTAAACCAAATAGACATTAGTTATAGATCCCATACTTAATTTGCAATAATGCTTGATCTACAAGACGATGTCCTGCTTCTGTATCCAATAAATCCATTGGAATTTGATCACCTAATGAAGGAATTTTTTTATAAAGCCAATTTTTTCCTTCTTGACTTCCTAAAATTTCTTCAGCATTTTTTACAACAGAAATGAGTCTTAAAAATTTTTCTGTGGAGCCTGAATCAAGTAATTTATGGTCTTTTTTCTTTGCAAAATAGGTAGAGGTCGTAATTTTTAATCGGCTAAGAACATCCTTAACCACAAAGGATTGATCGTTTAGAAAACTCTCAATCAGATCAGGATTAATGCCTTTCCTAATTATTTCTATTTCTTTAATAGGATCTTTAAAGTAGTTCATTAGCTTATTTGTATTAGATAGCATGATTGTTCTCCTCTTATAAAATATTATAAGTCTTAATTTGGTATTAAGCAATTCCGAATTGAGAATATCAATAAATTTTGTAGCGTTAAATTAAGGGGGGGATTAACAACCACGCCAAGCCTTTTCGCGCACCGGAAAATAAAGGCATAATTGGTTAAGAAATCTGGTTAAAAATTCTAAGTTAAACTTTAACGACAAAGCATGAGATTATTGACGTTTAGTGATTTCTTGAATAAGAAACACATCTCCTTCTTTTAAAAAAATAACCCGTACTTCAGAATTTACTCTGTAACAGTATTGGTCGTTTTCAATTTTCTTTAAATTTGGTGTTTCTTGTTTTATCAACCAATTTCCATTGCTTTATCAATGTCTCTATACTCAACTTTTCCATCGTTAATTGCTGCATTTCATAGGAGCCTTTTATTACGTCTCTATATTCAATAAAATCAATTGAAATAAGTTCGTTTTCACTCAATACAAACAATTCATCCTTATATTGGCAAATACGGTACACATCCAAAGTTTGTAAACGAGTGCCATATCTTGTAATAAATAAAGGCTCATCATCAAATGCCTTTCTTTTTTCCAGATAAGAATCCAAATACTCCCTACTCTCTTGTGGCAATGGAATTTTATTGCTGATACGTTTTGACTTATGGCGCAGCCCTTTTTGTCGATACTGCCCTACATTTAATGAGACTACTTCCGACTCTCGAAGCCCGGTTCCCATTAGGACATAAAATAAAGCGGCTTCCATCACAAACTTTTGATTTTTCGTATTTTGGCGATCCAGTAACTCCATGGTTAACCACGTCAGTATCTCCTGCCTTCTTCTCTGGTATAGAAACTTCTAGTAAAGCCGCTAATTGCGCTATCTGGGAAAAATTTGAAGAAATTCTTTCAGAAAGAAGTCTAATTAAAACTTTATAAGTTTTATTTTGTCTCGTAATAAAAAGGCTCTTATTGGGCCTTTTATTTTTCTTAAGTAAGGGTTCAGTACTCCAAGAATTCTGGACCCATCTGGCGATTATAGCATTCACTTCATACAAATATTCACCCTGACTGCTTTCAAAAATTGTTCAACAGGGCTGTTCTGCGAACCCACGTAAATCCGACTAGTTCGGAAAACATGGGAAAGCCTAAGCGGCATCATACTTTTAGGAGGGGGGCTAATGCCTTATTTCCTTAAGTTGACGCCATTATGTAAACGGTTTGACCTACTCTTTCATTTTCAAAAGCCTCTTATGATTTATTTGATACCAATCGTCATGGTCTTTCACCGTCTTTTCCCAATACTTGTCCAGTTCACTGGAGGTGCTTTTTTCCCAGACAGGCATTTTATTGACGAATAAACCACCCAAATCACGGCATAGGTTTAATAACTTATTACCCGCTTTTTGCCTTTCTACTGACCACTGTGTAAATGCGGAATAAATATCTTTATCCATTTGCAATTGTTCAAATAATGATAATGCATCTTCAATAGCTTTAGCTGAACCAGCGCCAACATGGGGACGTGCTAAAATAGAGGCATCCCCCGCCAAAGCCATATTTTTAACGAAATAACTTGGAACATAGGCATCATAAATAGCCTGAGTAAAAGGTTCTGGGGTTGCTAGTACGACTTCTTGCACAAAAGAATTGAAATATTTTTTTACTAATCGATAGAGATAGTCTTTATATTCCGCAGTCATGTTATTAGACATCACATTTTCATGAAACCGTTTATCTCTTACAATAGGATTTTCCGGACTCATATTTTCATAAATCAGCCAGTTAACAATGTACTCTTTTGAGGTATCTGTAGCGGTAAGCTGAGGAATGGCATAAAGCAGTAAATGACCTTTATCATAAAGATAAAAAGGAACTTTATTAGTTAAATGTTTATCAGTTTCCGCATCAACCCTAACCAAGGTACCACGCCATGCGATATAATTTGTAAACTGTGGTTCTGACTCAGGAAAAAGATACTTTCTACCTAGAGAATGGTAACCATCCGCCCAAATAACAATATCGTACTCTTGTTCATTCTCGTCATTATTTAGAGTTAAATAAACCTTTTCTTCACATCTTAACGATGTAACTTTGGTATCGTAATGTATTATGGAATCAGGGATACGTTTAGCAAGATTGCTATATAAACTTCCCCAATGCACCGCCGAAGCCAAAAAGGGTTTTTTGCCTAAATTGTTTTCTTCGCCGGTCTTTGGACTAAATTGTATGAACTCTCGTTCATTCACGTCAATGATCGGAAAGCTCTTATCTAAAATGTCCATTTCAATAAGCTTTTTTACCAAATATTTAGGTAAAGCAATTCCCGCTCCTCGATCAACAAGCACACCTTTGGGACGTTGTTCATAAACAGTCACATCGATATTAGCACGCTGAAGGAGAATAGCCATAGAACTACCAGCTATCGCTGAACCCACCACTGCAATTTTTGGTCTACTCATATACCCTCCGTAATCTTTTAGATTAAGGTTGCAACTTCTTGTTTTGATTGTCCTTTTTAAATAAAGAATCTCGAGAAACCGGTTTCCCATCTAACCAAACGGCATTAATACGTTGTGTATTTTTAATGTTGCTTAATGGATTTGCATCCAGAATAAGCAAATTGGCCTTTTTTCCAGGCTCTAAGGTTCCCATATATTGATCAACACCCATTATTTTAGCGCTATTTGCTGTGCCGATTTTAATTGCATCCATCGGCGTTAAACCAGCCTTAACTAACAATTGTAATTCCCGATGTTCTGCAAACCCTTGAATTCGCTCCACTTTGGCTCCAGAATCAGCTCCTAGACCGACTAAAATCCCGTGTTGATATAAGGTCTTGATGTTGTGCATGGCGATACTTAAAGTTTGCTTCTCAGAAAGTTTTGGTATGTAAGAAGGTATTTTTGTTTTGCCATTTAATACATCCAGTACCCCAGGCTCTAAAGCATTAAGAAAAAAATCATCTTGCATCCACGAGGGGGATTCAGTATAGATATAATAAGACTCATCCAACTGTAAAGTTGGAACAATAGCGACCTTATGTTTTTTCATTGCGTTGATTAATTCCATATCAACTGGTTTATCACGAACACTATGCTCTAAAATATCTACTCCTGAATTTACTAAACTTTTAGCATCATCAAGATAATACATATGGGCAGCAACACGTAGATTGTGCTGATGGGCTTTTTTTATTACCTCTTGATACATTTCGGGTTTCATCTTAGGTAAGCTATGATAAAAGTCATCCACCCATATTTTTACTACATCAGGAGATTTAGTGGCCAAGGTTGCCACATCCTGAGCTATAGCTTCAAAAGTATTAGGCCGATAGACGGGATCTGGGCCACTCATCTTTGGCGGTGCGCCATCAGGAACACCTATACCCTGTCCAGCCGTAATTATGTAAGCATATTGATTGCCTAAAAGACCATTATTTCTTTGTCTGCGCAGTTCATAAATAAACTCCTTATCACGCCCTAGAGAGGTTACTGCACCAACACCATATTGAGCAAATAACTTGAGTTGACGCAATACATTTTCCCTGGTGTTATTCGTATCCGAAAGTGTGGTATTTTTTGTTAAACCCAAGTGCGAATGAGTATCAATCAAGGCTGGCATAATTGTTTTTCCCTGCATATCTATCACCTTTGCAGACTCAGGAATTTTTACTGCATCCTTTTTACCTACCGCAATAATTTTTCCACCTTGAATTACTAGTGTTCCATTATCAATAGGCTTACCACCATTACCATCGATGATTAACGCATTTTTAAATACAATAGGAGCCACATCAATTTTAAGTTGTCCTGCTGCAAATAGTCTCAGTGGCAGAATCAAGATAAATAACAGCGAAATTATTAGTGTAGTTTTACTTTTTATCATTGCAGCCTCTTTATTAATAAGTGAATTTACCTAATGCATAAGCAAGAAGAATCAATCCCGCCAGCACACTAATATTGGATACTAATCCTTGCATTTTCAGACGATAGGAATCACCCTGCTCATTCCAAAAATCATGAAAAATTAATGAAGCAAGCAAGGTAAAAAGGATTAAAATTAAAGCTCCATAAAAAAGATAAATATCCAATAAAATGGCTAAGCTACCAATAATTTGCATAGCAAAGCCAAACCAAAAAACAAAAGCAGGGTATAGTAATCCACGATTGGTGATAACCTGGATTTTTTTTGGGTAGTACACCACGTTTGAAATAGCCGCAATGATAAAAGAAATAGCAAACATGGCGCGAACAAGGAATGGTATATATTCTGCATAATAAGACACCCTGCTCTCCTTATAAACAAAGACTAAACTTTAAATTTTTTCAAATGCTCTAAGCATCGCGCCTGAGCAGCCATATAATCGCCAATTTCATCTTCATAGCTTGCATGATATGAATTATTAAGCAATTTTCTTGCCATCAGAATGGCTTCAATTTCTTTGGGTCTGATTTGAGTAATGAGCCTGATAATAGCCTCGTCAAGATTATTGACAACCTCATCACATAATCCCCAATTAAGAGCCTCTTGCGCGTTAATTTCGTCACCACTGATTAACATTTTCTTAGCTCGTCCTAAGCCAATATATTTTGCCAAACGAAAAACCGCCATTCCAGGTAAAAAACCAGCTTTAATAGAGGAAAAACCAAACTTGGAATCCTCAAGGCAGAGTCGGTAATCGCAAGCCAAGGCCAGCTGAAAACCCGGTTCATTAAAATGTCCATGAAGCGCGGCGAGTGTAACCTTGGGCATGTTTTCAATGAGAGACACAATTTTTTCCCATTTAGAAATAATTCGAATATCTAAATTATCCTTAATGTACGTGTGAAGTTGCGTGGCTAATGGGGAATTATCATCACTAGATCTAATAACCACATAATAGATATTCTCATCTTGAGATATCTTGTAAAACTGCTCTTCGATAGTATCAAGTCGTTCACGGATGTTTTCAGTATTAAGTTGAGGTTCACTAATTTCAATGTGAGCGACATTGTTCTTTTGATCAATTGAAAATACTGTCATATCAAAATCCTCTCTGATTATAAACTACCATTCTAATAAAGCTGTTTCTAATTGTGCACCAGGCCCGATTGTTATCATTAAACCCCAATCCCCTTTGTTAATTACATTCTCATCTAGTAATCGCGAATAAGAAAAAAGGAACGAAGAGGAGGAAACATTACCATAATCCATAAGAACCGAAATAGTATGTCGCATATCATGAGTACTAAGACCTAAATTCATTTTCACAGCACTAATAACATTCCGACCTCCTCCATGAACGATCCAATGGGTGATATCTCTCAGACTCAATTGATATTTTTTAAGAATATTTTCAATGGGTTTGTTAATATACTTTCCAACAACATAGGGATTGCTATGATGTAATTCAAAGCTAAATTTATTGACTCTCTCATTCCATATTACTTGCATTGCCTCTAAGGCATCTGTAATGATAAAGCTGGAAAAGCCATGAATTCGTGGGGCCTCATTACTACTTAAATCGCTATTTTTGGGCTCATAACGAACAACAACCGCCGCTGCTCCATCGCCAAAAAGACTGTTCACTACATTGGAACGAAGACTACCATCGTTAACGTACATGGCCGAACAAATTTCAACACAAAGTAAAAGAGCGTATTGAGAAGGATTGGCTATTGCCCAGTTATTGACTGTATTTAACCCATTTAATCCACCATTACAGCCCATCCCTACAATATCAGCTCGTTGAATCTCTGGTTTAATATTCATTTTTTTTATTAATCTTGCAGAAATCGCTGGTAACATAAAACCTGTACTGGTAACAACACAGATGTAATTAACATCCTCTATATCGATTTTTGCTTTCTTAAGGGCTTTATTTATAGCCTCCTCACCAATCAATAAACATCCATCTTCATGACGGTTAATTAATATATCTTGCGGTTCATCAAGATATTCGATATTATCAGAAAGATGAAGATACCGTTTCTTTATTCGTGTTGCTTCAAATAATTGTTTGGTTCGACGATTATCTATTCCAAGCTTTTTTACTATCTCCTCTTGAGTGTAAGAAACGGTAGGAGTGGCCACCCCTACCGACAGAATGCATGCTCGTGGTTGCATCTTTAACTCCTTCATCAAAACAAGCTACATAAAATTCTATTATTTAGAATAGCCCATAGAAACTGAATGATAATTATGAACTAGTTAAAGTTTAGCTCATTCACTGCTTTCAATACTGAAATATCATAAAAATTTATTAATAGTTCTTTTTTTTGTCTTTGCCATTCCTGAACATAGGGCATACTCATATGCAAACGGTGTGCATTCTCATTTTTCCAGTATTCGTGTAATAGAATTTTAGCCGGATTTTCTCTGGAAAAATAAACATCGTATTTTAAACACCCTTCTTCCTGGCGAGTTAATCCGATAAGTGACTGTAGAATCGTTTCAACGAGAAGTATGTTTCCAGTTTTAACCTCAAAATGAGCATATATAACATACACTGTATTTTCCAAGCCATTCTTCGATAATGTCTGTTTCAATTAATTCTCTTCTCGAGTAAATACTTTAATATAGTCCATAAAAACCTCTCCAACAAATATATCAGGACATTATAAATTTCGCATGAGGAGTGACAGCTCAAACAATTAGGGGCTGTTGCTCCCTCTATGCCAACGTGCCGAGAAAGCAACAGCCCCTAAAATTGTCTGCATAAGGCTAAATAGTTATTACAACGAAACTAAATTCTATAATTATCCCCTTGAATCAATAACTTCAACACGATTTCGTCCTAATGTCTTAGCACGATACAACGCCTCATCAGCAAGGCCTAATAAATTACTCGGCTCTCCTTCTCTTGGAGTACAGCAAGCAACACCGACACTAATAGTTACAAAAGAAGAAATATTTGAATCAGGATGTGGTAACTGCAATGCACAAACAGCTTGTCGCAACGTTTCTGCGAATAGAGTTGCATCGATTACATTAGTATCTGGCAAAATACATATAAATTCTTCACCACCATACCGTGCTAGCAAATCGGTTCTACGGAGTACCCTACTTTTTAATGCATGAACAACACGCTTTAGAGCATCATCACCGGCTAGATGGCCAAGACTGTCGTTATAACGCTTAAAGAAATCGATATCCATCATAATAATTGCTAACGGTTTAGCATAACGCGCGGCGCGATACCATTCATGAGTAAGGAAGTCATCGAATCGGCGACGATTTGCAATTCCTGTTAGGCCATCCATATAAGACATTTCCTGAAGCAACGATTGCAGTTTCATTTTTTCAGTAATATCTTCTCCTACAGCGGCAAAATGCTGGATTTCTCCATGATTATCAAGCACCGGTGCAATGTTCCATGATTGCCAGAACACACTTCCATCTTTACGCTGATAGAGTAGTTCTCCTTTCCAGGTTGAACCAGATTTAATGATTTTCCATAAATCGGGCAAAACATTGTTTGGCGTCTGGTCACCACGAAAAATATCTGTTTTTTGACCGTACAACTCTTTTCTGGTGTAGCCTGTAGATTTAGTGATTTGCGGATTAACATAAAGAATATTCTTTTGTTTATCAACAATTAGTACTGATACAGGACTTTGTTCGATGGCTGCCTGCATTTCGCGTAACCGCGTGCGTTCTTCTACCGATTGCGTAATATCATGAAATGCGATCACAATGCCTTTTGTATTCTCTTTTAGTCTGATTGGTGTTGTAATAAGCGAAACAGGAAAGCAAGTTCCATCCTTACGCCAAAAATAATCCTCATCGCTCACATAAGGTTGTTCTGTTTGTATTACGCTTAAGTTCTTACACTCTTCTATCGGATAAGGGGTATGATCGGGATGTGAATGATGAAATAGTTCATGGGAATTTTTACCAAGCATTTCGATTTCGCTATAACCCAAGATGTTACAGGCGGCCGCATTGACAAATTCAATCACCGCATCTTTATCTACTACTAATAAACCCTCTCCAAGCGCTGATGTAATATCACGCAAATAATGCTCACTTAGTTCAACCTGTTTTTTTGCTTGTTGTAAAGCCCGCGTTATCTTTGTATTTGTTTGGAGTGCTTCCTCTAGCTCTTGAGTGCGTTTTTGTACCTGATCTTCAAGTATGATAGTATTTTGAAATACGCCAAAATCTGTTCTAGGGGAGTTCATATCCTGTTCTGCTCTATCAATTAATGCCTTAATAATTTTATTGAGGCGTTCGATTTCCGCTTGAAGTGCCTGTTTATTATTAGATATGTGTGGCTTCTCAGGCATTGCTATTTTTCCGTAACTCGCCTATTGCCAGGCCTGTAATTGTCTGATTTATATGAATACCTTTGAATTGTTCACCATAGGTGCTAAAACCAACGACATTGTTATTCTGAAAAATTTTCTCGACTTCCTTTTTCCTCCCTGTACGTTGCATCTCTAGATTGCGAAGGATGCAATCACAAACCAGAATTAATTGCGGCTTGCCAATAGATGATTGAATGTCTTTAAACGTTTGTTCGATATTTTCTATAAGATCGACTCCATGGGCAGCCATAAACACTAAACCGTTATCGATCGCGCAATAAAAAGTTAAACTTCCATCGGGATTGGCCTTTTGAATAGAACGCACATAGTCAACTCCGTTGATTCGTATCACAAATGGAGTTGCAGAAAACTGCGCGGGATCAAGTTTTTTAACTTGAGTCTTTACAATACGAGCATATTCTTCCACTGCTGGGTAGCCATTAATTTCATTAACAATGCGCTGAGCGGAATCTGCTTGAGTCACCACCAATTTTTCATGCCCACAGACAAAATGCTGTGCTTTGAATAGCTTAAAAGGATATATTGTGTTTATCAGGACAAGCGCTGCGCAGTTAGTACGAAAAGCCCCTTCAGAAAATATCCACGTTTGTTTAAAACTCAGATCATCTCCTGCTGAGCCACCAAAAAGTTCTATTCTTCCTAGTGCATTCTGAAAAATACGGGCTGTTGGCTCTTCGCGAAGAGACAATCCATCAACTAACAAAAAAGCAAAACTGTTTTCAGAATTAGTCGTAGGTGCTCGAGCTTCAAGTTGTTGAAGTAGATTATTAACAAAAGACTCTCCTTTCTCATTATTAATATTCTGCAGGTCATCTATATGTCCTGCTGCAACTGTAAAACCATCTGACGAGAAACTAACTCCTGAAAGGGTATATTCTGTATAACCACCAGGTCCAATTTCACCAGCCGTTGTGCAGCCAATCACTTGCTTATTCGGAAAAAGGGAATTTATTTCATTGGCTATAATATTGAGGTCATAATGACTTGAACAAAAAAATAGAATAAACTCTATGTTGGGTTGATATACTGCAGCATGAAATTCCTTAACCGCAATATATGGATCTTTCGCGAATGATTGTCCTGTACGAATAGACTGTTGGGTGCTCATCTAACATGCTCCATATTTTAGACATAAAGGCTGGATAAAAATTAACCGTAAAGTCCCCATGATATAAATATAACATACGCTATTTCAATAGTGAAGTTTAACGAGTATAGAGATAGCTGCAAACAGTCAAATCACACGTTACTTAACCCATTATTGCACATAATTTTTTAGCGAAAAGCTTGGCTTGCTTCTATATATTCATTGAGTGAAAACTCCAATTTAAAAAATACTGCGGAATCAATAATCTTATGCTAGAGTAATAATTGGTAGCTGTATTGGAATAAGAGATAGCGTTTTATCATCCACCATTAAATGGTGTTCTAACAATTAATTTGAAAAAATGACATCTAATATGGATTCGACAAAAAAGACATTTTTCAAATCGAGCACTGGCGCAGTCTTATTAGCCTCAGGAATAACTGCTTTTGCTATTCCACCAAGCACAGGACAATTGGTGCTAATTAACGGCTTGGATAACCTGACATCGACAAATAGTGATGATATGTCGCGCTCTAACATTATGGTTCAGGTCTTTGATACTCATACCCCTACTTCACCATGTTACACTGTTGCGAGACTGGGTTATAATAATGTAGCCATCATTAAATGGCAGGCTAACGGAATACACGGGATAGCTTCTTGCGCGGGCACTGGTATTGGTACCCCTGCTATATCGAAAATAGAAATTACCCCACTTAATAAACGTGTTGGTAATAAAATTACTATTGTCTATGACGCTATTGTTGAGACGACCATCCCTAAGGCAACAGCTAGTGCCATTACGTTCACCCCACCAACAACTATTTATGAAAATATGACATTGGTTATTAATGGCAGTGGGATTCCCAACACGGTTGGTCAGACAGCGGATGCGATGAATTGGGGATTTACTGTGACACCAACATCCCCTATTTTTGATACGAGCAATGGAGCTTTAATAGCAACAGGCGTACCAGGAGCTATTGGAGCCTTTGGTTTAAAAGCTAAAAAACTAATGCGGCATTATGGCATTATTCCAGCCACTAATAGTGATGAATCGCTTTTTTAAGGCCTGTTGAGATTTTG
>NZ_JH413819.1:0-6880 GCF_000162755.2 Legionella drancourtii LLAP12 | reverse complement strand
ATTTTGCTAGATTGAGCCAAAATTGTTTTTTTTGAGCAGCGGAGCAAATGACTACTCCTGCTATGTGCTCACACAGGCAGCTAAATTATATAAAATTAATGCATGACGGAACCTTACTAAATATATATGAAAACGACAAAAAGCACATTTTTAAAATCAATGATTTTTGTAACCTTGCTCGCTTCAAGAACAATTTTTGCCGTTTCTCCAAGCACTGGGCAGTTAGTAATAGTTAACAAACTTGGCAACGGTACAGCTGGATTAACACAATCCAGCATCAAGATAGAAGTATATGATTTCGCGAACAGTACCCAACCATGCACCACCGTTGCCAACCTGCCTTATAACGGAGTTACGATCGTCAGATGGGCAGCTACTGGGGTACACCGCTCAACTTTTTGTACCGGTACAGGTTCTGGGACTGCAGCCATTTATCAAGTAAAAATCACCCCTCTCCAAAATATTATTGGTCAAACGGCTCAAGTCGTATATGACGCGACCACCCATACCCCACAAGCAGTAGCTAGCCCGATTATTTTCACGCCACCAACCATTGTTTATGGAAATATGGCATTGGTTATTAACGGAACTGGCACACCAAATACGACAAGTGGCCAAACTGCTGACCAGACGCATTGGGGGTTTACAGTAAATCCAACAACACCTGTTTTTGATACCGGCAATGGAGCGGTATTAATCACTGGCATTCCAGGCGTTGCCGGAGCTTATGGCCTAGAAGCAGAAAAGCTGTTACGAAGTTATGGCATTATTTTCTAGCATATTTCATATTACTTAGAAAATTTCTCGTCAATGTTCTATTCTCGTCGTCTTTCTATTATTGATATATGTACTTGTTTAAAATCATTTTTTAAGTAATTAACAATCAACTACTTTCACAATCGGTAGGGTCCTTGAGATAAGAGCTCAAATAAGATTTTACCATCCCCCCTCAGTAAATATAGAAGATTATTTGCTTATATAGCTTACAAATATCCTTAATTAACCGTTTACGTAATTTACCTATAGGGTAAATTAACCTGTTCGATTTTTATCTTAGAAATATCATACCCTAATGATTTTATCATTCTGCATATATTATTTTTCATTTGAGGATTACATCTAGGCCCAATCCATATTTCTTTAAAATTATCTTCTTTTAATTGAGTAGAGAGCAGAAATCTCTTTTCTTTAACTGATTTATCATCAAAAATTAATAAGTCTTCATTAATATTCAAGTGATTCGTCTTTCCTTAATTTATTTAAGCACTTAATGCTAAACAATCTTAATGTTTCCTCAATTTGCTTGACCACGTCATTGAACGATTTTGTTAGCATGTTATAAGCCACTAAATCTCATTATTTATTAATTATAGATTAATAGTTGGGCACCCATTTATAGGAAAAAAGGGAGGTTTTTAACACCTCTGCCCGACTAAAACCAAATTATCAAAAAGTCCGTTAGGTGTTCTGTGGAGAAAAAACATATCTACATAGAAGCTACACTTGTCAAAGAACAAAAACACATCCTCTTATAACCAAAAGAGGATGTCACCAGCCCCCATCTAGATTTTAAGCTGTAAGTTTTATCTTTATTTGGCACGAAAATTCAAACTTTAAATGGCACTGTTTAGTTTATTTAAATTAGAACCTGCTTGTTAGTGCATCATAAATGGCACTAAAATTTAAGCCTTTTTGTTGACTCACTTCAGAAGAAAAAAAACCAATCTTCTCTAAATTACTTGAGTTAGATTTTATAACCCTTGTAGGAAAAGCTTTTTCCCTCACTTCATCAATTTCCATTAAGAAATTCTCTAAACTTTGCTGTTCCTCAGCGCGTTGCTCTTCAGTAAGACCAATAATTTCATCTACATGCTTATCTAGATGGCTAAGCCAGCTTTTATGATAGTAAGATGGCATATAAGTTTCTGGAGAATAAAATAAACTATCTATTTTATCTTCTGGTAGTTGATTGTTTGCCAGTAAGTAATTTAAAGCACAGAATATAGAACTACCTGTTAATCTAATAGTCGATGCCAGATGAATATGAGGCTGTTTTGACATTTGCCATCGGGTATCCTTATTCTCATGATAAACCGTGTAATCTAATCGGGAAATTTCAGCTGCCAAGATCAAAATATTATTTTGGGGTAATGCAGCAATAAAATCATATCCAATTGCCGCAAAATTGAGTCTCTTATTAAGAACTGGTTTTCCGCGAGATGCTTTTGTTATAAGAAATCCTAAAGGAAGATCAATTTCCGGGAGCGTGGCGTAAGTATCGGTATCGGTATCGGTATAAAGACCTCCCTGATCAATTAAAATAGCTACCCTTGATAAATCTGACGCTCTTACACAATGGACTCTAAAGTTTTTCGGATCGCTTTTTACCGCATCTAATTCTTCTATAATCAGATCGTAATTACATATATTTTTATGCTCACGTATATTTTCTAATGTGATATTATGCTTATTACAAAATGCCCGAAAGTTTCCATATTCTTCGGACGTTATTGTATCAAAATCAGTCCAAAGAATAATTTTAAAATGAGGATTATGTTTTTTAAAATTTAATACAAATTCTTGATAGTTTTCAGGTAAAGATGAGCCAAACCAAATTCGGTGCAAAACGCTTATAATTGGATTTTCGAGGTCACTTGGCTTTTGCCAAAAAATTATATCAAGAAGCAATAATGCGTCTTTAATTTCAGTCCAGAATAAGGATTCCTGTCCATTAGTTTCATCCTCAATTTTATTTTTCTCTTCCTGAATTGTGAGAATCATCCCATAGAGATAATCGTTATAAATATATGAACCTTCCTCTTCCTCGTCACTTGCAAATTCTATAGATTCATATTGCAGGCTGCTAAAAAGGGGGGCTGAATTTGACGAGAGCCGATTGTCTATCTCATACTTCTGTTCGATTTCAATAAGTTTTCTTAAAAAATTGTTTAATGCGTTTATTATTATTTCATTAGACTTAATAAACTGTAGTTTAGTTAGTATCATTCATCACTCATAAGACCGCAAATAGATGAATTATTATACATCAATATGTACCAAATATGAACACATGGCCTGCATTATCAACAAAAATTCTTTACTTACTATCTAATTTATGCCTTAATTCTCGCTTTTTAACGTAAGTATTAAGGCCAATATGGTTTGTATACCCTAAAAAATTCGCAATTTTTCTGACTGACAATCCTAACGTTAATAGTTCTTTAATTTTCTCTAGATCTTTATCGAATTTACTTTGCTGAATAGTGCCCTTTGGTTTCCCTAATTGAATTCCTTGCGCTTTTTTACTAGCAAGCGCCTCTTTGGTTCGCAGACTAATCAGGTCTCGCTCAAGTTCAGAAAATAATGAAAATAGCGTAATCATTACTTTGGAAGTCATATCATGCTGTTTAATATCTAAATTTTGCTTAATAGCAATTACTCGCACTTGTTTTTGTATTAATTCATTAACCAACCCTATGACTTCCGCAGTACTTCGACCCAATCGACTTAGCTCTGTGACAATAAGCGTATCAGCATCTTCTAATGTTAAGAGCATTTCATCAATACGGCGCTCTTTTGTAGTTTTTCTACTGGAAATGGTCATCTGGATAAAATCATCCACTTCAAGCTTATTTTTTTTTGCAAACTCAAAAATCTCAAGCTTTTGATTGTTTAAATCTTGTTTGTCTGTCGATGCACGAATATATGCGATTGTTTTGGCCATATTTTACTCAAAAAATTACCTGTTAACATTTAATGTTAAATAATGATTTAAATTATACATATTATTATTAAATAATAAAGTGTAAGACATAAACAATTAATATCAACAATAACGGTCGTTATAAAGTATACAAAATAAAAAAGGCAAAGTATAATATTTGACCAACAAAGTATTTTACAGTCAATCAATTTTGGTATTGAACATAAAGTGCAAGCCAAATCCTTTTTTGGAGTTTTTTAGTATATATGAGTAAAAAAAGCGCTTTTGATAAATTTAAAATCATTCAGTTGTATTTAGAAGATAAGGCGACTCTGATTTCTATCGCGAAGGATTCAGGTATCTCCATTAGGAGTTTGCATCGGTGGATAGACCAATACAAAGTCCATGGGTTAGACGGATTAAAATCAAAAGCGCGTAATGATAAGGGGTGCCATCGCCAACTAACAGAAAATTTGGCGCAAGTAATTGAAGGGCTAGCTCTGCAAAAACCAAAACGTAGCGTTGCTGCAATTCATCGACAAATAGTGCGTCATACCAAAGATAATGGGCTGCCAATACCTAGCTATGCCGTTGTTTCAAAGATTGTTAATAATATCTCCCCTGATCTCATCAGCCTTGCGCACGAAAGTATAAAACCATACCAGCAAAAATATGATCTTCTTTATATCAGAGAGGCGTCGAGGGCAAATGAAATATGGCAAGCGGATCATACATTGCTTGATATCTACGTGCTTGATGATAAAGGTGGGATTAAACGACCATGGCTCACCGTTATTATGGATGATTACAGTAGGGGCATTGCTGGATATTATTTAAGTTTTCATGCTCCATCATCACTACAAACATCGTTAGCGTTGCGTCAGGCGATATGGATAAAAAATGAGAAACAATGGCCTATCTGCGGCATTCCTGAAATCATGTATACCGATCATGGTTGCGATTTTACATCGCATCATATTGAAGAAGTTTGTGTCTCATTGAAAATACAATTAATTTTTTCGACTATCGGCAAACCCCGTGGTCGCGGAAAGATCGAGCGATTTTTTGCAACTATAAATCAACGCGTTCTTCAAGACTTACCTGGATACGTGCAACCAGGTATTTCTGTAAAAAATAATGAATGCTTGACGCTTGAAGAGCTTGAATTAAAACTAAAATTATTTATGTTGGATGAATACAATAACCAGCCACATAGTTCAACCAAAGTTGCGCCAATCATTAAATGGCAAAGCAATTGTTTTTTGCCTCAGATCCCTGAAACACAAGAGTCACTGGATTCATTATTATTGATGGTAGCAAAACCAAGAAGAGTTCACAGAGATGGCATAAAATTTCAAGGATTCCGTTATTTTTCTACAACCCTTGCGGGCTTTGTGGGCGAGGATGTCATCATTCGTTATGATCCAAGGGATCTTGCCGAAATTCGCGTGTTTCACAAGGGTAGTTTTTTGTGCCGCGCAATTTCACAGGAACTAGACACTGGGACAGTCAGTTTGAAAGAAATTATCCAGGCGAGAAATGCTCGAAGGAAAGAATTACGAGACAATATCAGCGAGCGGTGTTCAATTGTAGATGCCTTGTTAAAAAATCCAACAAAAATAACCGGAAAACCAACGCCAATACCACCTATCGAACAACAAAAAAAAGCCAGCCATGTCAAAATAAAGAGGTATAAGCATGAATGAGCTACCTGACATGGATGATATGTTTTTAGAAACCAAGGGATATCAGCGATTTGAGGAGTTTTGTGATGCTTGCGTCGAATACAAATACATTGGCATTTGTTATGGATCTCCCGGAGTTGGTAAAACGCAATCTGCAGAACATTACAGCAAGCGTAAGCTAATCTTGTCTGCAAACCCGAATGGATATGCAATTGAAGACAATCGTCATGTACCAACTGGACTTAGTAACTGCACGACCATTTTTTATACTCCAATCGCCCCGCTATCTGCTCTTCAAATGCTAAATACCTTGAATCAGAACATTTGTTATTTTGATCGTGTAGTTCAAGCTGCACAAGCAAATAAAATGATCGATGAACAAACCCAATTAAATCAAGAAGAAAAAGAGAATTTTATTAAAATGCTAAAATTATCCTCGAAAAATTACTGCAAATTAATAATCATTGATGAAACGGAACGACTTAGTTTCTCCGCATTGGAATTATTAAGATCATTATACGATGACAGGGGTATTTCCATTGTATTTATTGGTATGCCAGGGCTGGAAAAAAGATTATCGAGGTATTCACAACTTTATTCGCGAATAGGATTTTCTCATGAATACAAACCACTTTCCAAGGAAGAAATGTTATTTACCCTAGAACATAACTGGCGAAAATTAGGGCTTAAATTAAAGCAAGGGGAATTTTCTGATCATGAGGCGATGGCATCCATTATGCGCATCACTAATGGTAATTTTCGATTATTGAATCGGTTATTTATGCAAATTGATCGACTATTAAAGTTGAATCAATTGCAATATATCACTAATGAAGTGGTATTGGCAGCAAGAGAATGTTTGTTAATTGGTAATACTTAATCTATTTTTATGGTGGTGCTGACATGGCAAAAAAAGGTAAAGCGAAAATTTTGAATGAGTTTGAATTCGAACAACTACTCATTGCAGCAAAAATTGGCTCATTTGCCATTCGCAATATTGCTCTTGTATATTGCTCATTCGGGTTGGGGCTGCGTGCAAAAGAAATCGCATCGCTTACTATAAAAGACGTTGCCGACAAGCAATATAGACTTCTTGATGAAATTTGTCTTAAACGCTCAATGCATTGGGGCAAAAAACAACATTACGCTTATCTTACCAATAAAAAGGTTTATGCAGCACTTACCGACCACTTAAAAACCATAGTGGGTTCCGAGCTTAATAAACCATTATTTCAAACGCAGCGGAAAAAAGAATTTACTCCTTGCACGCTGCAAAAATGGTTCAGATCTCTTTATGACAAAGCTGGTATAATTGGTGCGAGTTCTCACTCTGGTCGTCGCACTTTTATTACCCGATTGCTTGAGCAGGGTGTCAGTATCAAAGCTGTATCATCTTTGGCCGGCCATGCCAACACGATTACCACCGCTATTTATGCCGAAAATAAACCTGAATGTTTACAAACCATCGCGAAACTAGCAGTATTTTGATACA
>NZ_JH413818.1:15730-38827 GCF_000162755.2 Legionella drancourtii LLAP12 | reverse complement strand
CCTTATTGAATTAAGCGTTAAATCTAGGCCAGATCTGATTCCTTATATGTTAAAAGACATGTCTATAGTAGACGTGATTGGGAACTATGCTTTTCCTTCTGGGTATAGTGGTATACAAATGCTTCTTCTCCATAGTAATGATAAAAAGCATGCTGATCTGGTATTTTCTAATCCTGATATTTATGGTGCTTTTGATCAAGACATTCAACAATCTGTTTATAACGTTATTACTGATAATTATCGAGCATCTCTTCCTGAATCATTATTAAAGCATAGTCTTTTTGCAGTTCAAAGATTACCTAAAGAAGAACATGAAAAATTGGATGAAAATTTAAAAGAAAAAGTTAGAAATTTTTCAAAACAATAATTAAATTAAATATCCCTTTATGGCCCACAGCCTAGGATCTTGCGCCATAAGAGGGTGTCCGAAAAGTTCGTACTTTATTTTTAAATTTAGATGAAAATCTGCAAAATAGATTTATTGCGTTAATGAATATTAATCATTATATGTAACAGCTTGCTTTCATAAACCACTCGGCTCGCAATCATAGCTTTTTTCTGGCTCAGATTATTTGCGATTATAATTCATTTTTGGCCCACTTTAATTGCCACTAAAAAGAAGTCGACCCACATTAATTGCAAATAAGCTCACTTTATTTGCCACTGAAATGTATTTGCCTGTGCCGGTAGGTTTTTCCCGTGGTTTGTGAGCAAAAAAAGCTTCACGTTTTTACCTGGTACAACGGAACACGTCTGTGAAACGTACCAGGCGGGCTTACTCGATGGGGACTTGGTGCAAGTCATATTTGATGCTTTAGCGTTAAATGATGGGAGCTCAGAATGGGTAGTTAATGTCTTGAAAGTACTTAAAAAAGTAGGTTTATTAACCCAAGCTAATATTGCAATGTTAGCAGAAAATCGTCAAGCAAGGGAATTTGTAACCGCATTGAATAGACTCTATGCGAATGGATTGTTAACGGGTGAACATACTCAGGCTAATTTTTGTGCGTTGCTCTCTCAGATTTCTCGATAAATAGGATTATTCAATCCTTTGAGCTATTCAGTTCTAAATACGTCAAATTCCATGGTGCAGCCATTGTATTGAAATATGGATTAAAATTTTTTTCGATCAATTATCAGTCGTTATGAGTTGGATTCCTTCAATTTTTCATTCTAAATATTTATAAATCAATGAGTTGTGTTTTTTGTTGGGCATGGTGCTCTAATATTGACGTCAATGTATTACATTTGTTAGTATCGGCGCATGAAAAATAAGAATATTTAATATTGAATTATTTGCGAAAGTTAAAACAGGAAGATTAGAAGAATTAAAACGGCTCAAAAAAGCAAGGGGGGAATTTTAATAAGTATGACACTGCGGCCTTATTATGGGCGGTTAACTCTGAGCAAATAGCTAAAAGGAAATATAAGAAAATGGGGAAGCTATCAGATGAAGCAAAAAAGAAAATTCAATTAATTAAGTTTGATGCCATTCAAACTCTCTTGTTTCGTTTTCTAAATGAGGACGCCAAGATGGAACATGATTTATTTTGCTCTGCTCCCGACCAAAAGCGTTTTTTTAAATTTGGGCTATTTAGCCCATTTCTTTTTAAAGACGAGATTTCTAGGGTAAAAGATGAGGCTATTTTAACTATTGTTTTTTTGCATGCCCCTGACACGCTATGCCTCGAGTTAATCGATATATTAATTGATTTAGATGTAGAAACATCTATCTCCCTCTTACAATCAGACTGCATAAGTGATCTTTCCCCCATAATAGCTATATTTGAACAATCCCCTGATTATATGCAAAAAAAAATCAGTTCTTGGATTGCTTCACTGTCATTTGCGCGAAGAGCAAGACTTTTTGGTCAAGACTTCCTTCTTAAACATATTATTTATAATGATGAAGAGAGCTCTATTTGGCGATTACAGGGTTTGCATCATCTTGAACCACAAACTATCCGTGATTTTTTTTACCAGGGTTGGAGATGGGAGCCGTTACTATTATTGCAGGGATATACTGGCTACGGCGGTTTAGTTGAGCTTTTTAGAGACCATAGAATTTCCACCGATATTGCTATTGAATTGTTAAGCCTTCTTGAAAGATTAAATCATGAAGATTTGTATATGCTTTTCAGAGGTAAAACGACAAGCATGAATATGTATGAAAAAAATTTACTCTATGTGCTTTTTGAGCAATATCCAAAACCTGTTATTGACAAGGCGCTACAATTAGCACAACAACAACTCACGTGCGATGAAATAGATGCTTTATTATTTTTTAATACGGCAACTCGCAATACCAATAGCCCATACGAGATAATTAATCCATATCGTCATGCCTCGGCATTATATAATGCTTTTGGATGTAGTAATAAATTAGATGCTACGAGTTCTATTATCGAGCTTATGGGAAGAAAACCGATATTAAAGCAATTGCTAGTGCAAAAATCCCCTTTCTGGTTAGGGAATAAATGTCCTATGGAGAGTGCCGTAAAATATGAAAATAAAGAGGCTGTTGCTTATTTTTTAGAACAAATAGAATTGGAGTCTCATTTAGAAGAAAAAGTATTGACGCCTTATTATGAGTCAGTATTAGCGCTTGCAAAAAAATATAAAAGTAAATGTATTCTTGAGCTCTTTGAAGCGTATCGGATTTATCGGGTTATTTATAGCAAGTACGAGAGTAATGATCTACGCTTACAAGCGTTAAACGCGTTTATCCCAATTATTAAAGAGAATCCCCAATTATTAACTATAAAATGGACTAACGAAAAAACCCTCTTGCATCATGCTGCGAGAGTTGGCGGTACACTAGCTATCTCTTTTTTAATAAAGCTAGGGGTTGATATAAATGCTAAAGACATAAAAGGAAAAACGCCGTTGGATGAGGCATTGGCTTCGGGTCATTCAATAGCTGTCCAATCTCTTCTAAGCAAAAAGCAAGAGAAACACAGTTTCAGCGATATGGATGAGGCTGACTTAATTACTCTTATAGCCCTAGTTCAATCAGCGCCTAATAGTTTTTCTAAATTAATTTCTAACTTAAGTACTCAATCAAATTCAAAAATTAAACGTTTAGATTTATCTCACTTTGAATTTACAAAGCAGGGATTTACAACCTTTCTCCCCTTATTACGGTTACTCCCGCAATTACACACCCTTAAATTAAAAGGCTGCCATCTTAAAGGGGATGACATTGAGCAATTGGCGCTTTTACTAGCTGAAATGCCTGCATTAACCACGTTAGATTTGGATAATAATTTGCTTGTTAAAACAGACGTTGTTAATTTATTGCGCAAATTGGAAATAAAGTTCTCCCGTTCTAACTTGGTAGAATTGTCTTTGCGCTCTAATCTAATTCATATTCGCAGTCTAGCGGATATGAATGCTTTACAAAATCACAAACCTGATTTGGTTCCCCTGAAAACGATACACCTTAACGGCAATACGGTTGTCGAAGAGAATTTGGCAAATAGGTTAAAATACAAAAAGTTGCTTAGTAATGTACACGTTATCATTTCTTTGCTTCGTGATAAAGAACCTACGCTCACCATAAAGGAATTTTTAGAGTCTACTTTTATAGCTTCTAAATATAGTGGGAGTGAAAAAGTTATTACACTAGAGCTTGGGGATACTTATCACCGGCGCCGCATTGAGTTGTCACTTAGTGGCGCTGAATCTGCTAACTATAATTTTCTTCGTTACGACGATAAAAATATAGAAGTACGTCCTACTGATAAGGATATTTTTGATTACCTAAAATCTGGGATAAATCACTCTTCACAAAATCATGGCACTCTACTGTCAACAGACGAAAGAGCGAGAAGAAAGCAGCTAAAAGAATTTTACAGCGTTCATCCTGATACGAACATGAAAGGACTTTTTAATCGTCAGCAACTGTTTTTCACTAAGCGAGAGTCAGCACTTCCAAGCTTACTGTTTCCTGAAATATATTTAACCAAAAAACGGATACAAAAACAGGGAAAGACATTAGTAAAGGTCGTGTTTATTTATGCGTCAATAATGGAAATGATAAATGGGTACCAGAGCTTAGACTTAAAACTCAGCATGCGCTATTAGCTTATGAGTTTTTAACAGGAAATGGACAACGAATCTTTAAAATTGCCCATTTTCAGAATGAAGGAAAACAAAATAAAATTTCATTTTGGGGCAAATATTATGATAAGGCTCAGTTTGCTAAGTTTCGTAAACGTTTTTTAATTGCTCCATTTGACGTGGATGCCAAACATATAAAAGCAATGCATCTTGATATTCTAAAAGATATTGAAAATGGTGTACCTGGAGATTTTGAAGCACTCCTATATGAGTCCTCATGTAATAAGAAAGACCCAGAAAAACGGCAACTTATAAATTGCATTCTCTGGTGTCTGCACAGAATGAATGGGCATGGTTTTAAAGAATACAAGCTTGATTGGGGACTCTATAACACTAGGTCAATTGTAAAGCTTTTTATTGAAAATCCAGGAGCTATACAAATCCAGGATACAACGGATGAAACCGCTAAAAATACTATCTAATTTTATTTAATGGAAAGAAAAAGAAGGCTGCGTCTCGTATATTTATAATTAAGGAGGAGCATGAAATAATTGGTTCCATTTAAGGGATTTTAGCCAAGGAAGGCAGTACTACATGTTATACTGTGGCAAGCAAGTTTATAAATCTGACCAGATAAAGAAAGGAATACATTAGATGACAAAAAATTTTGAAGATGCACGAAAAATGCTTCTTAACGCCTGTAATGGCTATATTCAGCATAATCAGCGGCAAATAGATGGCTTAAAAGCCAAAAGTCCTTATTCGCCTGCTGGTTATATTTTCTTTGAGACTGTTTTAGACAAATATGAGCCGGATCCGGGTTTTAAGGATTGGATCTGTTGTCAGTATCATTATTTATTAGATCACCTTTTATTATCATTTAATGAAACAGTTGATCCTTACAATTATTATTCTCAGCATACATATCCATTTGCAGAAATGAAATGGTGGAAGGAACCTGAAACAAGATATCAAGAAAAAGGAGTTGATCATACAGCACCAAAAACCGTGTTGCATAATCTTAATGCTCTATTTAATGTACTTAATTTTCATATGGAAGAAAAATTTCCCCAGTTGGCTCAAAAAAAAATCGAGTTGAATTATCAGGAAAATGATCCGACTACTTTTAGTGACGCGCCACTGTCCATTCAAATTTATAAAATGTTTGAAAATCTTAAACTAAGAGCACGTTTTGCTGAGTCAATCATGGAGAAACGTAAACTAGGTATCGATATAAGTGATTTTAGTCGCAATCTAGAAGATATTGCTCCGGTTTTTGAAGGGTACATAAAAGGAATAGCAGTACGGGAGTTAAAAGCTACCTTGGACAATCAAGATTTAGGTGATGAGGAAGCAGTAAAAAGCGTAGAAGAGCAATTAAAAAATGGTGTAACTCTTGAGTTATTAAAGAAAAATCGCCAATCACAACAAGAAAGGGATTTAAAGTTCTGGTCCATTATTTTGATTGGCATCGGTATTGGTGTTTTTACTACCCTAGGTTTAGTTTGTAAACGTTTTTATGATTCAGGTGGTACCAGCATTAACTTTTTTAAACCACTGTCACAAAATCTGTATGAAACAATAGAGAGTATTACTACTGGATTTGAAGACGAACCTAAATGCAAGCTCAACTAATTTATCGTATTGATTATCATTCAAGTGTTTGGATGATGTTCATTGGATAGAAAACGAATACTTCGTTTGGTCTGTTTCACGTAGATGATGCAGTCATTATTGATACGAGTGCAACCAACCCACACCAGAGCATGAGCTTAAATTGTTAGATATACTCACCCATAAGTCTAGCCATATTCTACATGGCTAGACATTATTTTATTTTTACTCATCAATTTATTGAAGACGAAACACTTGGGCGAATGCACAGAGTATAATTAATTTTTCTCTATTTTTTCTCAACGATGTTTTTTCCGACATTGCGCAATAAACTTACTGAAGAGGGTGAGATCTTGCCCAATCAAATTAAATTGCCTTCTAAACAACCCACTTTGCGATGGGTTTTTCAATTGATGGAGGGAGTGAGTCTTGTCACATTATCTGACTTTTTAATTGACAATTAAAAAGTTAATTATTTCGAAAGATAACCTAATTATGAAACTTAGAAAAATGAACCGCAATAATTAACTTTTAAAAATCATGCAAGAACGGTTTATGAGAGTAGGGCACTGCTAGAGAATAGGAGTAAACATACCTCCCGTTTAATGTACTGACAAAAACTATTTTTATTGATAATGTGCGTCAATTGTACTAACATATAATCAACAGAGATTATTTTGAGAAATATCATGACAAATGCTAGAAAGGTGGATAATACAAAAACACCTACGGCTAAAAACCAAAGAAGAGTGAAAAGTGCGCAATCAAGGACTGTGCGTGCTAAAACTTCCCGATTAGGTTTTCGTGCATCTGAATCGCAAGCCAAAATAATCCGAATGGCCTCTGATATAAGTCATAAGTCATTGACGGAGTTTATAACGGATAGTGCGTATCAAGCTGCTGAAAAAGTTATTTTAGATCAAAGAATTTTTATGGTCTCTGATGATATTTTTAACAAATTCTCCGAAATTCTAGATCGCCCAGAGCAAGATAATGAAGGGCTAAAGGATTTATTTTCTTCATCATCTCCATGGGATTTAAATGACGCTAAAAAAACCTGAACCTTTAAATAAAGATCATAATTTAACTGATTTTAATAGTAATTACCCAGAATTAAATGAATGGTTAAAAAAATATGCTTTTCAAGCAAAAATGTCCGGTTCTGCCAACACTTTCATAGTTGCTGATAATAATCTAGTGGTTGGTTTTTATAGTCTTACAGTAGGTCAGGTGGATCTTGATCAGGTATCTGAACGTATAAAAAAGGGAATGGGCAAATATCCTATTTCTGTTGTCATATTAGCAAGATTAGCTGTTCATCATACATATCAAGGAAAGGGTATTGGGAAAGCAATGCTTAAAGATGCAATATTAAAAACCCTGCAAATTGCAGAACAAGGCGGTGTTAGAGCTTTATTAGTTCATGCTATTGATGAAAAAGCCGAAACCTTTTATAAACGATTTGGATTTGAACCTTCTCCAATAAGAGAAAATCAGCTATTGCTTCTTTTAAAAAATGCTAAAAAAATAATATCTGAGCAGCGGTAGCTAAATTCCACGTCAAGCCGTTAAGTCTGATTAATTAGGTATAATGACCCCAACAATTTAGACCACGAAAAATTTAAAATTTAGGAGATAATAGCCTCTAATTTGGAGGTTAATATGGCAAAGAACAAAAAGTGGTCATCATCTGCTAAATTTGAGATTGCACTGCAAGCGATTAAAAATGAAACAACGTTAAATGTGATTTGTAAAAAATATGAGGTTTCCCCCAGTCAGGTGCATGCTTGGAAAAAACAGCTGTTAGAAGAAGGCGTGAAACTATTTAATAAAGCTGACAAGAGCACCAAACTGATTGCCGGACATGAAGAAAAACAACGGGTATTGTCTGAAACTGTTGGCCAACTAACGATTGAGAGGGACTACTTAAAAAAGTGTTGGAGCAAACTCCACGGGAGCAGCGACAGCAACTAATTGATAACGGCTATGTTGAATTGAGTTTGCGACGACAATGTGAACTGCTAAAGGTTAATCGCAGCCCGCTTTATTATAAGACTGCGGTAATAGAAGCAGATGATATTGATTTGTTGAATGAACTCCGTGAGATATGGGAGCGATATCCTTTTTATGGATAAGATAGTGGCGCGTTTAAGGAGGCCGAGGTGCTTATTGAGGACACTAAGCTACCTAATGTTGCGATAAATCGACGCTCCTTTCATTGGAGCGCGAAGGGATGATGGGATTAAGAGAAGGGGAATGGAGTTAAGCCATATGGTTTAAAAACTCCTGAAAATGCTGCTTCTCGTGTTCTGCGCCTAAATAGGACTTTAAGCGTTCTATAGAACTATGGTATTCATCCTGATTAATAACACCACGCATTAATTCGAAACGTAAATACACACAAAATGTATTCAAAACATCCGTCTCACAATAGTCGCGAATATTTTTTATTTGCCCCGAGAAGTATTGTTCCCAAACTTTAGAACCACTCATTCCCATTTTTCCAGGAAAACCCAACATGCTAGAGATGTCATCCAGAGGGGCGAAGGCTTTATTTTGATAGCCAGCAATGACATCCATTAGGTCTAGGTGACGATAATGAAAACGACTTAGATAATTATTCCAGCGAAATGCTTGCTGATTCTCCCCAGTTTCCCAATAGGTTGGTGCGGCAATCCCATGTGTCAAGGCGCGATAATGTAAAACGGGTAAATCAAAGCCACTACCATTCCAACTGACTAATGTTGGGGTATGTTTGTCAATTCCTGCAAAAAAACGGGTGATTAGTTCTTTTTCATCAGCGGCTTCATCGCCAAGTGACCATACCTTAATTTGAGAGCCTTGGCTAAGGACTAAAGAAATGGCGCAGATCCTTTGTAAATAATGAGGTAGAAAGTCATGACCAACTTTGGCTCGTCGTAAAGCAAACATTGCTTGAGCAGTATCTTCATCCGATAACCCATGTAAATCGTATAATTTACGACCGGCTTCAATGTCGGGAATGGTTTCTATATCAAATACAAGAATTGTCATGAGAGATACTTATTTTAATTATTTAAATAAATTTTAACATGAGGCTTACGTCTGACCAATATATAGATCGCTTTGTAAGCTCAGAAGTTTATTTATTCCATGTTTCAATTAGGTTTGGCTGCTTTGAAAACAACATTAAACGGCAACAATAAGACATAGATTGTGCTAATTAAATTTGATAGAATTATCTTTTTCTTATTCGATTGCTATGGATTCTTTGTTTCAATTTAAGAAGTTAAGAACACTCATTTCTTTAGGGTTTGTTCTATCGCTTACTTCCTGTGTCAGTCCGCCGCCTCCATCTGATTTGGATAATGTTTGTAATATATTTAGGGAATATCCCAAATGGTACACGCATGCCAAAGATGTTGAGCGTCGCTGGAAAGTTCCAGTTCCAGTGCAAATGGCAATAATTCATCAAGAGTCAAAATTTGTGGCGGATGCCAAACCTCCGCGCCAGAAGTTATTAGGATTTATTCCCTGGAAACGACCTACAACGGCGACCGGTTATGCTCAGGTATTACATGGAACATGGAACGAATACAAGCAAACAAATGGTGGTTTATTGTCTTCTCGCCATAATTTTTCTGATGGTGTTGATTTTATTGGTTGGTATGCCAATCTAGCTCATAGACGGGCTGGAATTAATCGCTCAGATGCGTATCCGCTGTATTTAGCTTATCACGAAGGAATTGGCGGTTATCAGCGTAAAACTTATTTGAAAAAAGCGTGGTTACTGCCTGTTGCTCGCAAGGTTAAGGCACGATCTCAGCTTTATGCAATGCAATTGAATTCATGTAGGGGATCTTTGAAACGAAGATCTTGGCTTTAAAGTTGGCTATTTTTAAATGTACAACCTTAATTTATAAAATTTAAAAGTAATGTATACTTCAGAGAATTGAACTGAGGTAGTTATAAGGAGTTTTTTGATGCGATTAATGCTTTTGGGTGGACCAGGTGCTGGAAAAGGAACCCAGGCTTTACGGTTAATTGAACGTTATAAAATACCACAAATTTCTACTGGTGATATGTTACGTGCAGCTATTGCACAAGGTACTCCATTAGGTTTAAGTGCTAAAAAAATTATGGAAGCAGGTGGACTTGTTTCTGATGACATTATTATTGGTTTAGTTAAAGAGCGCTTAAAAAGTAGTGATTGTCACAATGGCTTTTTATTTGATGGCTTTCCTAGAACTTTAGTTCAGGCCGATGCATTAAAGCAAGCAGGTATTCATTTAGATCACGTGATTGAAATTGCCGTAGATGATAATGAAATCATTAAACGAATCAGTGGACGACGCATTCATCAACCTTCAGGTCGAGTCTATCATGTCATTAACCAGCCTCCAAAACAGGAAGGTTTGGATGATGTTACTGGTGAAGCCTTAATTCAACGTGAAGATGACAAAGAAGAGACCGTAAAAAACGGTTGGAAGTTTATCGTAATCAAACAGCACCGTTAATCAATTATTATAAAACATGGTCTGCTAGTGGTGATGTGAATGCACCTGCGTTTCATAGTGTTTCGGGTGCTGGTAATGTGGATGATGTATTTTATAAAATAGTAAATTCACTTGAAGCAAAGGAAGAGAGATGCCAAGCCAAAACGTAACGAGCGCTGAATTTGAGTCATTAATTAATGAAAACAAAATAGTATTTATTGATTTTTGGGCTGATTGGTGTGCTCCTTGCAAACAATTTGCAACGATTTATGAACAGGTTTCAGAACAGTTTCCTAATATAAAGTTTGCAAAAGTTAATATTGAAGCCGAGCAAGAACTGGCTGATTTTTTTGAAATACGCTCGATTCCTCATCTCATGGTATTTAAAGAGAGTATTGTGATTTATTCAAATGCAGGAAGCATGCCTGCTTCAACTTTAAATGAATTAGTTGAGCAAGCATTAGCTGCTGATGTTAGTGCAATAAAATCTCAGTTTGAGCAGGGTGATGAGCAGCAGTAATGCTGTCTAGATAAGTAGCCAGTTCTCTTTTGCTGGCTTCATCCATAGTTAAATCCAGTTTAGTGCGGCGTTTGAGTATGTCATCGCAACTTTGAGCCCATTCTTCCATTATCAAATAATCAACTTCAACTTGATATAGACTTGGCCCATATTTTTTTCCTAATGAGTTTT
Organism: Legionella drancourtii LLAP12; assembly: GCF_000162755.2. GTDB lineage: Bacteria > Pseudomonadota > Gammaproteobacteria > Legionellales > Legionellaceae > Legionella > Legionella drancourtii. The sequence continues at coordinate 27,985 of NZ_JH413818.1, read as the reverse complement.
CACTGCTGCACAGTGCCAAAAATTTTTCCATACGTGTTCCATAGGTGTATAAATAGCGGTTGAGCAAATCAGTATCCATCCATTGATACTTTGCTTTGGCATAGTGTATGTAATGCTCAAATTCCATTTTTTCAAAAGTAGCTCCAGGTAGGGGCGTCCTAGCGGTTTTGGAAGGATTCAGTTGTGGAAAAACGGCGGCTAATTTACTTACCGCTTCTTCTGCCAGCTGTCTATAGGTGGTAATTTTACCACCATAGATTGTGACGATTGGCGCGGGTTTTAAATCAAATTCATAGTCATAATCGCGACTTAATGTTCGGGCTTCTTTATCGTCATTAGCCAATAAAGCACGAACACCACTCCAACTATAAATAATATCTTTTTTCACAATTTTAGTTTTGAAATATTGATTAATTAAATCCATCAAATAACTAATTTCTTCGTCACTAATACTGACTTTGTCAATTTTGCCTGTTAGAGGAACGTCTGTGGTCCCGATCATACTAAACCCATGATAAGGAATGACAAAAATCACACGCTTATCGTGATGTTGTAAGAAATAAGCATGATTGCCCTCATAAAGTTGAGGCACAATAATATGACTGCCTTTAACAAGGCTAATTTTTTGGCGAGCGAGAGTGTTTGTCAATTGTTCTACTGCTTTGACCCAAGGGCCTGCGGCATTGATCAGCGTTTTGGCATGAATTATATAAGCAGGGCCTCTTTGTGGTTGAATCGTTAATTGCCACAATTCATTAATGATTTGTGTTTGAGTTACGGTTGAATGTGTTCTAATACTCGCCCCATTATTTCGAGCCTGAATGGCATTAACAATGGTGAGACGTGCATCATCTGCAGCGCCATCATAAAATAAAAACCCATGATCTAGTTCATTTTTCAACGGAGCGAAATATTTTTCTTTATTTTTCCTATTAATGCTTTTGCACTTAGGTAATCGATTTTTATGACTTAAATGATCGTATAAAAACAATCCCAAACGTAAAAACCAGGCAGGGCGCATATGTTGCTCATAGGGAAGGACTAAGGCTTGAGGATGTACTAAATGAGGAGCAAGGTCTAAGAGTCGTTGTCGTTCTGTTATGGCTTTTTTTACTAGAGAAAATTCATAATTCTCCAGATATCTTAATCCGCCATGAATCAGTTTGGTGCTGCTTGAAGAGGTTTTCGAGGCAAGATCATCTTGCTCTAGAAGTACCACTGACAGTCCTCTTAAAGCCGCATCAGCCGCACAACCACATCCATTGATGCCGCCACCAATAATTGCAACATCAAAAACTTGATCCATGTTTTGGTCTCCGCAAAAAAAGATTACACTTAATAATATACTCTATCATGAAAAATAATAATAAGATGAATAAGGAACTCTGAACCAATGAATTATTTACTTGCTATAGATCAGGGAACAAGTAGTACACGAGCCATGGTGTACACGCTTCATGGTGAATTAATTGCTAATAGCCAATACCCACTCAAGCAGTATTATCCAGAAGCAGGGTGGGTTGAGCATGATCCAGAGGAAATATGGCAAAAAACATTAATGGCGATGCGTGATGTTGTAGCCAAAGTTTCCAAGGAGAAAATCCTTGCTTGTGGTTTGACCAATCAACGAGAAACCACCGTAATCTGGAATAAAAAAACAGGGGGCTGCCTTGCACCGGCAATTGTTTGGCAAGATCGCAGAACGGCTGAATATTGCCATGCTTTTGACACTGAATCAGCCATGATTCAAGAGAAAACGGGTTTACTTCCCGATCCTTATTTTTCTGCAAGTAAATTAAATTGGTTATTAGAAAATAATCCTGAAGCAAAAGAACTCATAAAACAGGGCAATCTGGCTTTTGGAACAATAGATAGTTTTTTAATTTGGCGATTGACTCAAGAGCATTTTCATTTAACGGATGTTACGAATGCATCAAGAACCATGTTATTTAATATTAAAACAGAAGAATGGGATCGTGATTTATTAGCGCTTTTTGCGATACCAGAATCTGTTTTACCCGAAGTTCGTGCGAGTGACAGCCATTTTGGGGTGATGGATAAGCAATGGCTTGGAATCGAATTACCTATTACTGGGGTAGCTGGTGATCAGCAAGCAGCCTTAGTTGGCCAAGGGTGTTTTGCATCTGGAATGGTAAAAGCAACCTATGGGACAGGTGGATTTTTATTGTTAAATACGGGTTCTAAGCCTGTATTGTCCCAACATAAACTCTTAACCACGATAGCTTATAAAATTAAAGGAGAAACCGTATATGGTTTAGAGGGCAGTATTTATCATGCAGGAACAACCGTAAAATGGTTGCGTGATGAGATGAAATTAATTGCTACCTCAGATGAAACCGAAGCCTTAGCTCAAAGTCTGGATGGGAACGGTGGGGTGTATTTTATTTCTGCATTTACTGGCTTAGGCGCACCGCATTGGTTATCAACACCAAGCGCGGCAATGGTGGGTTTATCGCTTTCCAGTAATAAAGCACATTTTGCTCGCGCAGCGCTAGAGGGGGTATGTTACCAAACCCGCGAAGTCTTTGCTTGCATGCGTGAAGACAGTCTTCTTGATTTATCCTTATTGCGTGTTGATGGGGGCATGGCTGCTAATCGGTGGTTTCTCCAATTTTTGGCAGATCAATGTCAGCTTGAAGTACAAAAACCTAGGGATATAGAAACAACAGCAAAAGGCGCCGCTATTTTAGCGGCTTTAGGTTGTGGTGCTTTTAATTCTTTGGCTGAGTTACAGTTAATATGGGAAATGGAGCAAAGGTTTCTGCCTGAGCGTTCTATGGCGCAAGTAGAAGAGGATTATTATGGTTGGCAACAGGCGTTGCATAAGGTGAAGAGTTAATAAATTATAAAGGCATTGATAATATAGGCTGGAACGTTTGAATTAGCATGGATCCCGCGGGCAAGCCGCGGGACATAAGATTCAATCTTAAGGAACATCGCGGTTTTTTTCACCAGTATAAAGCTGACGTGGTCTACCGATTCTTGATTTGCTGGCAACCATTTCCATCCAATGACTCATCCAACCAACTGTACGTGCTAAAGCAAAAATTACAGTGAACATGTTTGTTGGAATTCCGATTGCACTTAAAGTCAGACCTGAATAGAAGTCAACATTTGGATAAAGCTTCTTCTCAATGAAGTAATCATCTTCAAGAGCAATGCGCTCTAATTCCATTGCGAGTTTGAATAGTGGCTCGTCTTTTGCACCAACGGCTTCCAACACGTCATAACATGTTTGACGCATGACTTTAGCACGTGGATCATAGCTCTTATAAACACGGTGACCGAAGCCCATTAAACGGAAAGAATCATCTTTATCTTTAGCGCGTTTTATATAATGATCAATACGGCTAACATCACCAATTTCTTTTAACATGTTTAGGCATGCTTCGTTAGCACCACCATGAGCGGGGCCCCATAAAGCGCCGATTCCGGCAGAAATGCACGCAAAAGGATTCGCACCTGTTGAGCCTGCTAGACGAACTGTAGAAGTAGACGCATTTTGCTCATGATCCGCATGTAAAATAAAGATAGTATCCATGGCTTTGACTAAAACAGGATTTGGAGTTGTATCTTCAGAAGGTACTCCAAACATCATATGTAAAAAGTTTTCAGCATAGGACATTTTATTTTGTGGATACATGTACGGCAGACCGATTGAGTATTTGTAACTCATTGCGGCTAATGTCGGCATTTTGGCTACTAAACGAATTGCAGAAATAAAACGATCTTGAGCGTTATTTAAGTCCATTGTGTCATGGTAAAACGCAGATAAAGCACCAACAATCCCTACCATAATTGCCATTGGATGCGCATCACGACGGAAACCATTTAAAAATTGATACATTTGTTGGTGAACCATCGTATGGTTGTTAATTAAACCAACAAAGTCTTTCTTTTCTTCTTTATTTGGTAATTCACCATTGAGCAAAAGATAACTTACATCGAGGAAATCTTTCTTGTCAGCTAATTGCTCAATTGGATAGCCTCTATATAAGAGGACGCCTTTATCGCCATCAATATAAGTGATTTTAGATTCACAGGAGGCTGTAGAAAGAAAACCCTGATCAAAAGTAAATACACCACTTGAACCCAGTTGCGAGATATCAATGACATCATTACCTAACGTAGGGGTATAAATGGGTAATTCTAACGACTCATGGCCTTCAATGCTAAGTTTGGCTTTCTTATTTGTCATTGCTTCTCCTGTTTCTAAGCATTCTTATTTTTCTAATTTGCACAAGGCACTATATACAAAGTGCGCACTTGCAGTCAATTTAAACCTACCTAATCAGATATTATGGTAGAGAATTATGAATAATAACAGGAAAAATTTAATAAATTTGGCATTCAATGGAAAACTGAGGAGAACGTCATATTTCCTACACGATCTCCTTGGGACATATCTATTTTATAGTGATGCTTTTTTTAAAGTGTTCGATTCAATTACAGCCTTCTCTATGTTATCCTCTACCACAGAATTTATCATAAGGATACGTCCATACCATGGTTTATCTAGCTAAAGAAGTCTTGCCAGTTAATATTGAAGACGAATTAAAGCAATCCTATCTGGATTATGCGATGAGTGTTATTGTGGGCCGGGCATTGCCTGACGTTCGCGATGGACTTAAGCCCGTTCACCGACGTGTGCTTTTTGCTATGAGTGAGCTGGGGAATGATTGGAACAAACCTTACAAAAAATCTGCTCGTGTTGTGGGGGATGTAATCGGTAAATACCACCCACATGGTGATACCGCGGTTTATGATACGATTGTTCGTATGGCTCAGCCATTCTCGATGCGTTATATGCTTGTTGATGGTCAAGGTAACTTTGGTTCGGTCGATGGCGATGCGCCAGCAGCAATGCGTTATACCGAAGTTAGAATGTCTAAGGTAGCGCATGCTTTATTAGCCGATTTAGACAAAGAAACCGTTGATTTTAGTCCTAACTATGACGAAACAGAATTTGCCCCAGTCGTTTTACCTTCGCGCGTACCTAATTTATTAGTGAATGGCTCTTCGGGTATTGCTGTAGGTATGGCCACCAATATACCTCCGCATAATTTAACCGAAGTGGTTAATGCCTGCATCGCTTTAGTCGATAATCCAGAGCTTAGCCTTGATGAAATCATGGAAATTATTCCTGGCCCAGATTTTCCTACGGCGGCGATTATTAATGGTCGAGCTGGAATCATCCAAGGTTATCGCACTGGAAAAGGGCGCGTTGTTATTCGTGCGCGAACTGAGATAGAAACAGACAAAGATACGAATCGTCAGGCGATCATTATTCATGAGTTGCCCTATCAAGTGAATAAAGCACGCTTAGTCGAGCGTATTGCTGAATTGGTGCGCGACAAGAAAATCGAAGGTATTTCTGGTCTTCGTGATGAATCAGACAAACAAGGTATGCGTGTTGTTATTGAGATAAAACGTAATGAAGTAGCTGATGTTATTTTGAATAATTTATATGCGCATACGCAAATGCAAAATGTATTTGGTATTAACATGGTTGCATTGGTTGATGGCCAACCACGTACTTTGAATTTGAAACAGATTCTGGAATATTTCATTAAACATCGGCGTGAAGTAGTTACCAGAAGAACTTTATTTGAATTGAAAAAAGCTAGAGCACGTGCTCATTTATTAGAAGGTTTGGGTATAGCCTTGGCTAATATCGATGAGATGATCGCCTTAATTAAGCAATCACCCACACCGCAAGATGCGAAAGAGGGCTTGTTGGCAAAAGCATGGCAGCCAGGTATGGTTAAAAGCATGTTGGAACGTGCTGGTTCTAATGCTTCAAGACCTGATGATTTAGCTGCTGAGTTTGGTTTAAGTGATGCAGGATATAGACTATCTGCGGCTCAAGCCCAAGCTATTCTCGAATTAAGGTTGCATCGTTTAACTGCTCTAGAACAAGATAAAATTCTTGGTGAATTTGAAGAGTTGTTAATCCTAATCAAAGAGTTATTAGATATATTGGCTTCTCCTGAGCGTTTAATGCAAGTAATACGCGATGAGCTACTCGAAATTAAAACGCAATTTGGTGATGAGCGCCGTACTGAAATTACAGCATCACAAGAAGATTTAACTATTGAAGATTTAATTACCGAAGAAAATGTTGTAGTTACTTTGTCGCATCAAGGGTATGTTAAGTATCAACCCTTGACTGCTTATCAAGCGCAACGTCGTGGCGGGAAAGGAAAATCAGCAACTAATGTTAAGGATGAAGACTTTGTTTCGCGCCTAGTCATTGCCAGTACTCATGATACTTTGCTTTGTTTCTCAAATCATGGCAAGTTATATTGGCTAAAAGCGTATCAATTGCCGCTGGCAAGCCGTATTTCACGTGGCCGACCGATTATTAATATTCTCCCATTGGCCGAAGGCGAAGAAATCAATGCCATGTTGCCTGTTAGAGAATACCAGGAAGGGTTTTATGTCTTTATGGCAACCCGTAATGGAACTGTGAAAAAGGTACCACTCAATGCCTTTAGCAGACCACGCTCTAATGGAATCATTGCCGTTGACCTGGATGAAAATGATCGTTTAGTTGGTGTTGATATTACTGATGGCACTCGTGACATCATGCTGTTTACTGATGCAGGAAAAGTAATTCGCTTTGATGAGTCTAAAGTACGTCCCACAGGTCGTACTGCTCGTGGTGTACGTGGTATTCGTATTGAAGAAGACCAAGCCGTTATTTCCTTAATTGTTGCTCATCCTAATGGAACTATTTTGACTGCAACTGAGCATGGATATGGAAAGCGTACTGATATTGACGAGTACCGTGTTTCTGGACGTGGTGGTCAAGGCGTTATTTCTATTCAAGTGACTGAGCGTAACGGTAAGGTTGTGCGTTCGGTACAAGTTAATGACAGTGATGAGGCGATGTTAATTACTGATAAAGGAACTTTAGTGCGTTTCCGCGTCAGTGAATTGTCTATTATCGGTAGAAACACCCAAGGTGTTCGTCTCATTAATGTCAGTTCTGGTGAGTTAGTCGTTGGTATGCAGAAAATTGAAGACTTGGGTGACGAGTCTGATGAGTTGGATGTAGACACTGACGAGGCATCAGACATTGGAAACAGTGACGAACATGATGACAACCACGATCTATAATTTTGGTGCCGGTCCGGCAATGCTTCCTGAGCCTATATTAAAAGCGGCTCAGGAAGAGTTTCTTGACTGGCAGGGAACGGGGATGTCGATTCTTGAAATAGGTCATCGCACCCCAGAGTTTATGTCACTTCTAAAACATGCAGAACATACGTTAAGATCTCTTTTGGGTATACCGAGAAATTATCAAGTTTTATTCTTAGGCGGTGCTGCCCGCATGCAATTTGCCATGATCCCCATGAATTTCTTACATCCAGAGGAACAGGCAGGTTATTTAGATACAGGAGTATGGTCGCATTTGGCCCTTCTTGAAGCGCAAAAATTAAAAAAAGCATACTGTGTTGCCAGTGATGAGCAGAATGGTTATACGGGTATACCCGATCCAAAGAGTTGGGTGCTAAAGGAAAATACTTCTTATCTATATTATACGCCCAATGAAACAGTAAATGGCGTGCGCTTTCCCAATGTACCTAAAGTGAACGAGAGTACTCTAATTGCGGATATGACTTCGTGTTTGCTCAGTGAACCTATAGATGTTAGAAATTACGGTTTAATTTTTGCTGGCGCCCAAAAAAATATAGCCAATGCAGGATTAACTATCGTTATTATTCGCGATGATTTATTAGCCAAAATACCTAATCCGCCTGTACCTACAATGTTGGATTATAAAATTCAAACGGAAAATCACTCGCTTTATGCAACTCCGCCTGTATTTAACTGCTATTTGGCTGCGAAAATGTTTGATTGGGTGAACGCTCAGGGCGGTGTTGATGCTTTATTTAAGCTAAATTGTGAAAAAGCAGCTAAAATATATCAATACTTAGATGCCAGCGATTTTTATACTACTCGTGTCAGTAGAGAGGCAAGGTCCATCGTTAATGTGTGTTTTTCATTAAAAAATACTAATCTTGAGGATGACTTTGTGCAGCAAGCATTGTTATGCGGATTAAGTGCTTTAAAAGGACATCGTTTTGTTGGTGGAATTCGTGTCAGTATTTATAATGCAATGCCGATGGCTGGAGTTGATGCGTTAATTAATTTTATGTCCGAATTTGCAAGGAAAAACAGCCAGTGAGAATTATTAATCTAATTAGCAAGCCTTCGCCTTCTTTAAAAGGTGAAATGAGCGTTCCAGGCGATAAGTCAATTTCACATCGTTCGATTATATTTGGTGCGATTGCCAAAGGAACTACGGTTATTAATGGATTTCTCGATGGCGAAGACTGTATGGCTACTTTACGTGCATTCCAAGCAATGGGGGTTCTTATTGAAGGACCTGATGAACAACAAGTTGTAATTTATGGTGTAGGGAAGCATGGACTAAAAAAACCAGAACAGATCATTGATTGTGGCAATTCAGGTACCAGCATGCGCTTACTCGCAGGGCTATTGGCTGCTCAGAGTTTTGATAGCCAATTAACTGGAGATGAAAGTTTATTAAAAAGACCGATGTTGCGTATTAGCAAGCCACTGACCCAAATGGGTGCGGATATTTCTACCGTTGATGGCAAACCACCAATTAGTATCAAGGGTGGGGAAAAACTACACGGTATTCATTATGTAATGCCCGAAGCAAGTGCTCAGGTAAAATCTTGTATTTTATTGGCCGGACTCTATGCGCAGGGCGAAACAAGCGTTACAGAAACTGGTGTAAGTCGCAATCACACAGAGGTGATGCTTGAAAGTTTTTCTTATCCAGTACGTCGTTCAGAAAACACGATAACGATTAACTCAGCCAGTGAATGTTTGGCTACCGAAATTTTTGTTCCTGGTGATATTTCATCGGCCGCATTTTTTATTGTTGCCGCGACGATTGTCCCAGGTTCTGACATCCTCATACGTCATGTTGGCATTAATCCAACACGAACCGGGATAGTGCATATTTTATTGGAAATGGGCGCGGATATTACTCTTTTAAATCAACGACAACAGGGCGAAGAATGGGTTGCAGATTTGCATGTTCGCTACGCACCTTTGACGGGGATTAACATTTCTCCAGAACTTGTGCCCCTTGCCATCGATGAATTCCCTATTATTTTTATTGCGGCTGCCTGTGCTCGTGGGCAAACGATACTGCATGGTGCAAAAGAGCTTCGTTTTAAAGAAAGTGATCGTATTGCGGCAATGGTTAATGGATTACGGCAGCTAGGAATTAATGCGCAAGCATTAGATGACGGTGCTTTAATAGACGGGGGAGCTTTACAGGGAGGAACAGTCGATAGTTTAGGCGATCATCGTATTGCTATGTCTTTTGCAATTGCTGGGGCGGTGGCTAGTGGACCTATTATCGTAAAAAACTGTGCCAATGTAGCAACATCGTTCCCATTATTTGTAAGCACAGCCAATGAACTTCAACTTCAAATAGAGGATGTAGCTGATAATGTATGATGAGACAATCCCTGTAATTACTCTTGATGGCCCGAGTGGAACCGGTAAGGGCACGCTGTGTCATTTGCTTGCCAAGCATCTTCATTGGAATATGCTTGATAGTGGTGCTATCTATCGTGTTTTAGCTTATGCTGCCCGCAAAAATCAAGTTGAATTGAATGACGTCGCGCAACTAACTGATTTGGCTAGAGGACTTAATTTATGTTTTAAATCTTCAGATGATAATGCTTCGCAGGTGATTTTAGATAGTGAAGACATCAGTATGGCAATTCGTAGTGAACAATGTGGCCAAGATGCATCCCAAATTGCAGCCATTCCAGAAGTTAGGCAAGCATTATTAGAGCGCCAACGTAATTTTGCGCAAGCCCCAGGTCTTGTCACCGATGGACGGGATATGGGCACTGTCGTCTTTCCGCATGCGATTATAAAAATATTTTTATATGCGAATGAAGAAGAAAGAGCAAATAGACGCTATTTACAGTTGAAAGAAAATGGAAATAATGTTAGCCTCGCCCAGGTTGTCGAAGAATTGGCTAAACGTGATACAAGAGATACAGCACGTACACATGCGCCATTAAAGCCTGCAGAGGATGCAGTGCAAATCGATACAACTAGATTAAGCATTGTACAAGTGTTCAATACTGTATTAGAATTAATAGATGAACGTTTGAATTGATGTTTAATTGGTCAGTGACTGTTGATATTTTACTGGTTTGAGCTCCTATTGTTCAATTCGATGAAGGTGTCAGCTGGTTCTGAGTTTCGCGGGCTTTTGTCCGTTGTTTTGGGGGAAAGGGGAGTTGGACTCATCCTTTCATTTTTTTACTAAAGAGTTTATTAACATGTCTGAAAGTTTCAAAGAATTATTTGAGCAAAGTATTGCTGGCGCTCAATTTTACCCAGGTGCTATTATTACCGCTAAAGTTATCGGTATTGATAGCGATTTCGTCATTCTAAATGCTGGATTAAAAATCTGAAGGTATTGTTGCCGTAGAAGAATTTTATGACAAAGATGGCGCCCTGGAAGTTAGCCTAGGTGATACTGTCGAAGTAGCATTGGATTCAGTTGAAGATGGCTACGGCGAGACGCTCCTTTCAAGAGAAAAAGCAAAACGTCAGGAAGCATGGCGTAAATTATCTAAATCCCATGAAAACAATGAAACTGTTACTGGTCTTATTTCTGGTAAAGTTAAAGGTGGTTTCACTGTTGAAATCGGTACCATTCGTGCATTCTTACCTGGCTCATTAGTTGACGTCAGACCTGTAAGAGATCCTTCTTACCTAGAAGGTAAAGAGCTTGAATTCAAAGTAATCAAGATGGATCTAAAACGCAACAATATTGTTGTATCCCGCCGTGCTGTTGTTGAAGAAGAAAGTAGTGCTGATAGACAAGCTCTGCTTGAATCATTGCACGATGGCCAAGAGCTTCATGGTATCGTTAAAAATCTTACCGATTACGGTGCGTTTATTGACCTTGGTGGCATAGATGGCCTGTTACACATTACTGATATTTCTTGGAAACGTGTGAAGCATCCAAGTGAATTGTTATCAGTTGGCCAAGATGTAAAAGTTAAAGTATTAAGTTTTGATAGCGAAAGAAACCGTGTTTCTTTAGGTATGAAACAATTAGGTAATGATCCTTGGGTTGATTTAGTTGAACGATATCCTTTACACAAGAGATTACAAGGTAAAGTTACTAACATTACTGATTACGGTTGCTTCGTTGAAATCGAAGAAGGCGTTGAAGGTTTAGTTCATATGTCCGAAATGGATTGGACTAACAAGAACGTTCATCCAAGTAAAGTAGTTTCTATGGGTGATGTAGTTGATGTAATGGTTCTTGAAATTGACGAAGAAAGACGTCGTATTTCTCTAGGTATGAAACAATGCGTTGGCAATCCATGGCAACAATTTGCTGCATCACACACTAAAGGCCAAAAAGTAAGTGGTAAGATTCGTTCAATCACTGACTTCGGAATCTTCATTGGCTTAGATGGTGAGATTGACGGTCTAGTTCACTTGTCTGATATTTCTTGGACTGTTCCTGGCGAAGAAGCTGTGAAACAATTTAAGAAAGGACAAGAGTTAGAAGCGGTTATTCTGGCAATCGATCCTGAGCGTGAGCGTATTTCTTTAGGCTTGAAACAACTTGAAGGCGATAACTTTACAAGTTTTGTTGATGAATATACTAAAGGAGCGATCGTTAAAGGTACCGTTACTGCTGTAGATGCAAAAACTGTTACTGTAGCTCTGTCTGATGACATTGTTGGTACTATTCGTGCTAGCGAATTGTCTGATGAGCGTGTTGATGATGCAACGAATCACGTTAAAGAAGGCGATGTAATCGAAGCTAAAATCATTAACGTTGATCGTAAAAACCGTTCAATCACCCTTTCAGTAAAAGCGAAAGATGCTCAAGATGAAGCGGATGCTATTAAGAAGTACTCTCGAACTGAAGGTGCTGCAACTACTACTTTAGGCGATTTGCTTAAAGAAAAAATGGCAAGCAAAGAAGGTGAGTAATCTCCTTTCTAATCAATGAGTTAAAAAGCGTAGAGTTTTCTACGCTTTTTTGTTTTTCATGGTTAAGTCCAGTACGCACAGCCATTAAGTTAAGGAAATCTGTCATTCCCGCGTAGGCGGGAAACTATCCATGAATTGGCATTATAGCCGGTGAGGGATGGATCCCCGCCTATGCGGGGATGACAGGCTCTGAGAAATTTGAAG
>NZ_JH413818.1:0-15478 GCF_000162755.2 Legionella drancourtii LLAP12 | reverse complement strand
CTGTGAGTCCAGTACGTAGGTGGATCCTGATATCCAACAGCGGTATCAATAAGTTATACTTAACTTATTGAAGAAATTGATTGTTGGGCTTTATAATAGTCCATAGCAGTTAGGTTAAGAACTATGCCTACGTTTCGCAGTTTATCCGCGGAATCCACAGCGATCTTCGTCTGCGCACAAGATCCTTTGATCCCGTGGGCAAGTGCGGAGGTAGGCATAGGATTTTTCCTTAGCGTGATTGCCATGGGTTTTATCGCTCAACCTACATAAAAGGAATAAATATGCGCATAGTAATGCTGGTTATTTATATACTACTTATTATTATTGGCGTTAGTTTCGCAGCGTTGAATGCTGCCTCTGTAGATGTTAATTTTTATTTTAAAACCGTTTCCATGCCTATTTCTGTTCTTATTACCATTATGCTCGGCATTGGTATTCTTATTGGCTTTATTCTCTTTATTGGCCGTTATTGGCGTTTAAAGGCTGAATGCAATAGAATAAAAAATCAATTAAAATTGACCGAAAAAGAAATTAAAAATTTACGTTCAATTCCTTTACAAGATCAGCATTAATCTTACTATGATGGAACTTAAAAAATATGCAGGAGGGGAGTATTAAATGATTGATTTGTGGCCATTATTACTGCCTGCAGCCGCATGGTCAGGCTGGTGGGTGGCAAACCGCAATAAGTCCAAGTCAGATCCCAACCTTTATAATCGTTTATCTCGTGAGTATGTCGTTGGATTGAATTATTTATTAAACGAACAATCAGATAAAGCAGTTGATATCTTTATCAAGTTATTGGAAGTTGACAGCGATACAGTTGAAACTCACCTTGCGTTAGGGAGCTTATTTAGACGGCGCGGAGAGGTTGATAGAGCAATTCGCATTCATCAAAATTTAATCGCACGACCACAGCTCAGTATTTTGCAGAGAAAAGAGTCATTAATGGCTCTAGGACAAGATTACATGAGTGCGGGTGTATTTGATCGTGCCGAACGAATTTTTTTAGAAGTTGTTGAATTAGGTGGTTCCAAAGAAACCAGCAGTTTGCATGGTTTATTGGCAATTTACCAGCAAGAGAAAGCTTGGGAAAAAGCTTTGGATGTCATCAAAAAACTGGAAATTACTACGGGTACCAGTTTCCATACCCAAGCCGCTCATTATTATTGTGAAATGGCAACTCAGGCACTTAAAGCCAATAATGTCGACAAAGCGGCTTATTGCATTAAGCAAGCCATTAATGTCGATGCCGAATCAGTACGTGCAAGTTTAATGCATGCTAGTATTGAAATGAAAGAAGGGCGTTATAAGCAAGCCATTCGCTCTTTAAAACGTGTTCCGCAACAAGACGCGGATTTTTTAACAGAAATTATTGAACCTTTGGTCATTTGCCATAAAGAATTAGATTCAATGAGTGATTGTGTTAATTACTTGGAACAGACCTTGGAGAATAATCCAAGAGCTTCAGTAATCTTTGTGATTGCAGATTATCTAAGGCAACACAAGAATATGGATGCCGCAATTGATTTTGTAGCGGGTAACCTGAGCAAACATCCATCAATACGAGGTTTAAACCAATTAATTTATTGGCACCTTGAATCTGCTCATGGAAAAGTACGTGACAAATTACAAATGCTTTATGATATAACGAGTAAATTTTTAGACAATAAGCCGGTGTATCGATGTGGTCATTGCGGTTTTGGTGGCAAACATCTGCACTGGCATTGTCCTGGTTGTAAAAACTGGGGCAAAATGAAGCCAGTTCATGGCTTAGAAGGGTATTAATAGTAGCGCTTTGGTAACGTAAAGGCATACACCTAGCAAAGCGGTACAATTAACGTTTATAGACTATTTTGAAGAGACTATGATGCAATTTATCGATTTAAAAACACAGTATTCTTTAATTGAGCATGATATTTTAAGCAGCATTAGAAATGTATTGAATCATGGTCAGTACATTATGGGCCCTGAAATTGCACAGTTGGAAAAGCAGTTAGCTGATTTTGTTGGCGTAAAGTATGCCATTGTTAATTCAAGTGGAACTGATGCTTTACTGATGGCATTAATGGCATTAGAAATTCAACCGGGTGACGAGGTTATTACTAGTCCTTTCAGCTTCTTTGCTACCTCAGAAGTAATTAGTCTTTGTCATGCTAAACCGGTTTTTGTTGATATCGATCCGTTAACTTATAATTTGGATCCAAAACAGCTAGAAGCTGCGATTACTAGTAAAACGAAAGCAATCATGCCTGTAGGTTTGTATGGGCAGTGTGCGGAGCATGATGCCATTAATGCAATTGCTGATAAATATGGCATTGCTGTGATTGAAGATGCTGCGCAAAGTTTTGGTGCAACATACCATGGTAAACGCTCTTGTGCTTTATCAACAATTGGTTGCACTAGTTTTTTCCCTTCTAAGCCTTTAGGAGGATATGGTGATTCTGGAGCTTGTTTTACCAATGATGATGCGTTGGCAAAAAAACTGCTTGAAGTACGAATCCATGGTCAAAATGCACGGTATTGCCATAGCCGTATTGGTATTAATGGCCGTATGGATACAATTCAAGCTGCTGTTTTACTTGAAAAAATGAAGTTATTCCCAGATGAAATCACCATGCGTCAAAAAGTTGCTAAGCGTTATGATCAGATGCTTTCTTCGTTAGTAAAGACCCCCTTTATTCACAGTCATAACACGAGTGTGTATGCACAATATACTATTGAAGTTGATAATCGTGATGAGTTCCAGCAATCCATGCAAGAATCTGGAATTCCTACAGCAGTTCATTATCCAGCTCCTTTGCATCTACAAGCGGCGATGGCTTATTTAGGTTATTCAGTAGGTGATTTTCCGTACGCAGAAAAAGCCAGTCAACGTGTAATTAGCTTACCTATGCATCCTTATTTACAAGAAGCAGAGCAAGTAAAGGTTGTTGAAGCAGTTAAAAATGCATTGATGTTACAAAAAGAAGAGGCGCTGGCTTAATGTCATCTCAATTAATTGTTGCACTGGATTTTGATCGTGAGCAGGATGCTTTAAATCTGGTTGAAAAACTTGATCCCCAACTGTGTGCATTAAAAGTAGGCAGTGAGCTCTTTACACTTTTTGGAACTCAATTTGTAAAACAATTAATTGCCCGGCAATTTAAGGTTTTTTTGGATTTAAAATTTCATGATATCCCTAATACGGTGGCTAATGCATGCAAAGCTGGTGCTGATTTAGGGGTATGGATGATGAATGTCCATGCTTCCGGCGGAATGAAGATGATGCATTCCGCAAAGCAAGCTATAGAACCTTATGGTGTAAACCGGCCTATACTCATTGCAGTGACGGTATTAACTAGCTTTAGCCAAACAGAACTCACATCAATTGGTATCAATGTTCCTGTAATTGAACAGGTGAAAAAATTAGCTCTTTTAGCAAAAGATTCTGGTTTAGATGGCGTGGTGTGTTCGGCGCAAGAAGTTAAAGCAATTAAACTGGAATGCGCTAGCCAATTCATTGCTGTTACTCCAGGAATTCGCTTAGCAAGTGATGCTTTAAATGATCAAACGCGCGTTATGACTCCCAAAGAGGCTATTATTGAAGGGAGCGATTATTTGGTTGTAGGGCGCCCAATTACCCAATCGGCTAATCCAGAAATGGTTGTTACTCAAATTTTAAAAAGCATTCTCTGAGATTGGGTTACCATACCGGCATTGAGAATCATTCTTCTATTTTTAGAGTCATAAGCCACCCGGTTTGTTCTTTTTAAATAAATCATCAGCTCCTTTCTCAAATGATCCAAGTTCCTTAGCAGAATCAGTTATGCGTTTCCCAAAAAAAGTATTGTAATAACTATGCGGTGATTTTATTGCAACAATTACTGCAGGTATAACGGCTATCGCAGCAAGAATACCAAGTACAGCTTTAATCTCAGGGCTGAGTTTGCCCCAGATACCGCGATGGATCTGCATTTCTTTTTTAGATTTTGTAATAGCGTCTTTAACCGCATCGTCGAATTGCTTAAAAGCTGATGGTTCTGCTGAGTTTTTAGTAAAAAAAACATAGGATGATTTTTGCAAAGCATTATATAATTCATTCGCAGCTTTGCTCACTCCTCTGTATTTAGGATTATAGCAGGCTCTGCCTTTAGTACCTTTCTCTATAAGTTGATCTGTTTTTATTTTAAGCTTATCTAATAACTGTTCAAATTCAATTTGGAATAAAGCTGGTGATACAAAACCAGCGATATTCTTTGCAACGGCCACTTCAATATGTTGTAAATAGTTACTAGTCGCAATTAGTGTGCGGTTTATGTTCTTCAACTCAGCGGTAATGGCTTTATCTTGTAATAATTGCTTAAGTAATTCTTGATTATGGGGAACGAGTCTTATTCCACTGGGAATTTTCATTAATTGTTCGGCAAGTAAATAGACACTCGGGTTTGTAGCCATTTCCTTTACTCTACCTAAGTAGCCGAAAGCAAATTCTTTTTTATGAGATGCACATTCATAGCTGATTAATTTACCAGCTGACATTGCTTCAACAAAAGAATTATCCCCCGTTGTTCCTACTAAGTCATCAGACAGTAGGGGTAAAGATTGCATTGTGGTGAAAGGAAGTGATGCCGAATAAAGTACACGATAACATTTGGATTTTTGACTAGAAACGTTTGAATAAAGCGCTTCTTCTTCACCATTGTCCATATTGAGAAACACAATATCTGTATACCCACTCTTAGTTAACTCAGGTATTGCACGTCGTAAGGCATTTTTTTTGCATTCTATATCATCTCCAAGACAAATTATATCTTGAGACAGTCCCGATGTTTCGGAAAAAACAATATGCTCTGAGAGAAAAAAATCGATTGGAGCTCTCTTTGTTAAATCGAGGACATCTTGACCATTCACCTTTATGTAACTTACATAATCTTTAATGTGTTCATGGCTGTACTGGTAACTAAGACCATGAGTTTCGCGATACTGTAAGTATTCATCGCTGGAGCCAGTTTGGGGTGCTAAATATCGTTTAATTTTATGGTCAAGCTCATCAAATGCTTCTTTTATCACTTTTTGAGAAATTATTGTATCTTGAGTTGCATCCAATAATTTTTGGTTCGGGAATACCCCCACCTCTCCTCTATTTTTTTTATTAAATCCCGAAGGAATTTTAATTTTTCCCTGAGGAGTAAGATCATTGCCATATTCTGGCATAAAAATATAGGGGACATCAGTAGCATTCCGTAAGATGTCTATCATTTGTTCGTCTTCTTTATTAAAAGAAGAGCGGTTAAGTAGGGCTGCCTCAATATAGCAGTCAACTTTTAGATCGGACTTCTTAAACATTGACATTGTTTGAACTTTAATTAAAGGATTAAAAGCTGCAACAAATCTATCAGTAATTTCTTTATGATTAACTCCTTTGGAACCCTCCATAAGATCAGGCACAACAATAATAATATTGTCAGTATATCCATTTTTTCTAAGTTGTTTTTGTAAGAAATCGGCAATTTTTACTGTGTGAACAATATCCCCACTACCATCAAAATGACGTGCTGTAAAAAAAATGATGGCCATTTTCTGTCTCAAAAGATTAAAATAATTACAATTATAGGCCTGTACTATATGTGGAGTCAATCCTGAGCATAAACAGCGTTAACTTAATGGCCACGTCTATTTAACTCCTCGCAAATTCGTGTTAATTATATTATAGAGACTAGGTTATTTATCGCTTATTCCTACGTTCCAGGGTAGGGTATAGAAGCATTTAAGGAGCTTATCAAGGAATAAATTAAAAGGAGTTATTTCAAAGTCATATAATAGACACGCTTAAAGGAGCTAAGTGATGACGCCACAACACGTAATAAGTCAATTACTAGAATCTGATACCAAGTACCCCAATAATTTGAACTTATTAAAAAAAAATTATTGTCACTGCTCAATTAGGTCGTTTACAAATTAACGGCTTACCCCCGGATAATAAGATTTCATTAGCTAATTATTTATTTGATAACGAAGGTATCCTGTTTGATTTTACTCGCTTATGTGAAGAAAAAAGAAAAGTATTTACTCACTGGCTATTAGATGCACATCAACAGGATAAAAGCAGGGCGCATTTTCGTGGTATTTCGGTTAACGAGTATCGTGGATTCACTGCGGAGTCTTTTTTATCGTGGTGGGGCATGCTCAAAAATTGGTTAAAGAAAAAACATTCAGATTATTGGAAAATAATGGATTTAACTCTATCTCTTCATTATCAATTGACTGGAATTGAAATGTTTCATGGGGAACATGGCATTCTTATTGGTTTTGATCAGTTTTTAGCGCCAGCAACAGGTACTAAGTATCATGAACCCAATGATTCGCAAAAAGAACCTTTGGGTAATACGAAAAGGGTTTTCATTACGGAGCGGCTCGTCGAGCAACTTATTGAATGCGATATACAGAAACAACCCTTTGATGCAATATGTAAAAAGCCACACCCGCAATCTATTCATGTATTTAACATGCAAGAACGTTTGGGGCAAATGTACGATTATCGGAATATGCAGCGATTTTTAGCATTGCAGCCCTGGTATATTCGCATGTGGACTTTATTATTTCCCTGGCTTAGGGAAGGGCATAAAAGTAAAAGCAAGCCCGTGGTTGATAACCACCTGATCTCCTTGTATCAAAGCGACACCATTCACATTGAACAATATTCTAAGACCTTTGAGATATTAGTTAAAGAAAGGAGGCCGGAAATTGAAAATATCGTCTATTGTGGCGGTGGTGCAAAAATTTTTGGTCATGTAGGATTTTGGAAAGCCCTAAATGCAGCAAACATTCATCCATCTAAATTTGCCGGAAGTTCTGCCGGTGCAATCATGGCTTTACTCTGTTATTTGGGGTATGTCGCAGATGAAATTGCAGAGTTTTTTAAGAATTTTCGACAAGAACATTTGATTCACTTTGATATTAATATTAATGGGATTTCGGATACGCACTCATTAAAAACGGCTCTTGATTATGCGATTGCCTATAAACTTGAGCTCATTACGACGAAATATAAAATCCCTTATCCTGAAGGAAAAATTACTTTTGCGACGCTTGAAACAATAAGAAAACAGTGTCCAGAATGTGGTTTAGGCACTGAATTAGTGGTTACAGCAACGAATAAGCGCCTGCAAAAGACGCGCTATTTTTCATTACATCGTTCACCCACTTTTGAGGTTAGCGAAGCAGTTAAAATTTCGGCAAGTTTCCCCATTGTTTATCGCTCAACCTCAATCGATGGCGAAGAACACAATGATGGTGGAATATTGACTAATTTCCCCACAGAAGCTTTTTTTGATGATTTTTCTACCTTATTGGAATCAGAATATGGCAATAATTTAAAAGTGTTAGCAGTACAGTTTGATAATGGAACAGAGCGAACTGCGATTGATAAGATGATGAAGAAGGTTTATAAGGAAAATTTTTTCATTAATTGGATTTATCGGTTACTTACTGGTGTAAATGATCCGGCAAGTGGCTGGGAACAAGATCGCCTGAAATTACGTAAATATTCATCACAATCTATTGTGATTAATGTAAATAATATCTCCAGCAGTTCTTTTTCAGTAGATGAGAAAAGCCGATTACAAATGATCCAGGCAGGGTATGAAGCAACAATGAGTTATCTGAACGCTCGCTATATAAAAGATGAAAAGGGTAATTATCAAAATGATGAATTTATGTATACTAAATTCAGTTCTATTGCTGATTTGTTATCTTATTGTTGTTATCGAGGAAATCATCATTGGTTTGAAGTGGTAGGTAATTTGATCGCTACATCTAATCTACCAGGTAAGGCGGACTTGCTCACCCAAGTTGAAGAGCTAAAAGTGCTTCATTTTAAATCCAAAGATACTTTAAAAAGTAATTTTTTGCTTGATGACAATTCCATTACTTTTTTTGGTAATACAGTACCTAAGGAACCTCTTTCTCAGAGTGCAACTGAAAAGCATAAAATTTTATTAGCGATATATCCAGTTCTTTTAAAATTAGCACCTGAATTATTGAAAGACAGTACGGATAAAAAGATTTTTGATTATGCACGACATTCATTTACATTGCATTCACCTTTTGTCTGTCTAGAGCATTTTGCAAAAATTAGGAATTCAATGAATGTTGTTTTACATATTGTGATTAATTTAATAAAAGAGCTTAGGGACAATCCTTGTCAGAAGATTTACGATGAGTTTAAAGCAGTGCTAGCGGTGCTTGAAAATCACCCGGATCTTTATAAAGAAGAGCATTATGGAATATGGAGTTTATCCCTTGCACAAAGTATACGTACATTGCATCTTTTGAATGGCATTCAACCCTCATTGACATCGCATCTGCTAAAATCATTGGTTAAGGGTGAGGAAACGATGCAAACAATCATTGCAGGTAAATATTGTGACGATTTTAGTGATTTGGATTCTGAAGAGAGTAGTTCTGTTTTAACTGTTTAAGTTTGCTGACTGAATTTAGGTTTCACGCTATACTGTTTTTTTTATTAAGACTTGCTTTATGTACAGTAATACGACGCTATATTATTTGAATCAAATGGGAATTAGGCCTTGGATCAAGAGATCGAACACGTTATCTGTGCTTGAGGAAGATGAGGCTGTAAAACAAGAGGCATTGAAATTACTTGTTTTTACTTCGTCAACGTTGAGTATTAAGGCACAAGCTCTTTTGTCACAGATGATGGCTTATCTTAATTTACCTGAACAGGAGTTAAGTATTATTCCTGTTCAGGAACGCGACTCATTAAATAATTATAAAGCTAAAATAGAGCAGCAAACACCACGAGCCATTCTGGTTCTAGGTTTAGAGAGGCATCAGTTTGTAATGGATGCAAATTTGCGTTGTCCTGTACTTAATAGTATTGATCCAGATTACTTAATTACAAATCCAGCTGAAAAAGGAACGGTTTTTAAAGCACTGCATTCCCTTAAGCAATTAGTCTCCTAAGACTGCTATGAAAATAAAAGGATTTACATTGCTGGAATTATTAATCACCCTTGTTTTATTGGCGTGTTTATCTTCGCTAGCAGCTGTTTCCTATTCTTCTTTACTCCGCAAAAATGAGCGGCAAGTTATTGTGGATGAGCTAAGAACCGCAGTGCACTATGCTAAAATTCAAGCGCTTATTCTCGGTAATCCTGTTTCGCTTACACCTTTAGATGCTTCATTAAATTGGTCAAAAGGAATGGTATTAAGTACCTGGAGAAAGAAAAATAATAAAATGGAGACACTTTATCAATGGCAATGGCATCATCCACGCTGGAACTTAACTTGGATTGGGGCGCGTTCTTCTGAGCGTGTGATTGTTTCTAATAATCCTGCTAGCGCTATTAGTAATGGTCATTTTACCTTGGTGAATGCAGACACTCGTCAAAATGTAGTAATTGTCTTAAATCGATTAGGACGAATAAGAATAGAGTCGGCTGATCTTGCTACTCGTTCGTGAAATCTCCCCCTTGTCTAAGTAAGCGCTTGTCGCTAGCACATTAATTTTGTAAGATCATGCAGAGCCTCTTTCATAAAATCTAAATCCATGCCAATTAATACACAGCTGATTTTTTCATTAAAAGCATCGTGCTCTAAACAGTTTTTAGAGTGGATTAATTATCAATCTTCATTGACTGATAAATTACGCAAAGTCAAAGGCGAGGTGCAATTAGAGCTGATTGGGCAACAATGGATAAATACCGATTTATGGTCTCAAAGCCTCCTTGATATTCAGGATGCAACTCTTTTTCAACGCGAAATTTTAATGAGAAGTCAGGATGTTGTGTATTGGTACGCCCGAAGTATTATTCCGCAAGAATGTTATGCTCTTGATCCTGTTTTTTTTGAGCGTTTAAAAAATGAGTCCATCAGAAATTTAATTTTTGAAGATGGCCGAGTACAGCGTATCAATTCAATCAATTATGCAGTAGATAATCAATGCGTTGAGTTTTATTGGGTAAAAAAACACCTTATTGCGGTTGATGGTATTTTGTGGGTACGTATTGCCGAATATTCCTTTCAGCGGAAAGAATCTTTTTATGTAGTAGAAATCATGCTGCCTGAATTAGGAGATGTAACACTATGAAATGGAATGCTTATTGGCGCTTAATGCGCTTTGATAAACCGGTAGGTACTCTATTACTTTGGTTCCCGACAGCCTGGGCTTTATGGATTGCAAATCGTGGCATTCCCTCACTGAAATTATTGATATTATTTTTTAGCGGTACTGTATTAATGCGTGCGGCAGGCTGTGTTATTAATGACATTGCTGACCGAGACATTGACAAGCATGTGACGCGAACAAAACTTCGTCCTTTAACCTCGGGGGAGCTTAATTTGCAGGAGGCGCTTACTTTATTAGCGGTCTTACTTTTTAGTGCTTTACTAATATTGATTAATTTACCGTGGGATTGTTTTTATCTGGGGTGTATTGCCCTATGCATTTCCTTTCTCTATCCGTTTTGCAAACGTTTTTTAAGTGCACCTCAATTTGTTCTTGGACTGGCTTTTTCAATGGGTATTCCCATGGCTTTTGTCGCGTCCAACATACCTTTAAACGTGGAGTGTGCTTTATTATTTGTGCTCAACTTTGCCTGGATCGTTGCTTACGACACCATGTATGCCATGACAGATAAAGAAGATGATTTGCGTATTGGGGTGAAATCTACAGCGATTTATTTTGCAAGTTATGATCGTTTAATTATTGGTCTACTTCAATGTTTATTACATGGGCTATGGTTGTATTTGGCTTTGAACATGCACGCCAATAAGTGGTTTTATATTTTTTGGTTTGCTGCAGCTGTAGTATTATATCACCAGCAAAAATTGATTAGTAAACGCGAACATGCCTCCTGTTTGAGAGCATTTATTATTAGCGTTTATTATGGTGCGTTTATGTGGCTTGCAGTGGGCGTCGGGGCTTAATTATGCCCTTTGAATCTTTAAATGAACCTCATTCGGATACCATTAGATTTCAAGCATTACTAACAATAGAAATTGTAGCTGGTAGTTTGCTCCATGGATTCCTTCGGTGGATTTTTATTAAAATCAAAAATATATCCAGATTCAGAATTCAGTTCATTTGTCAGATCATCAATGAGTCTTTGTATTAATGGGGGATTCTCATTAACATCAGATTGGGAAATAAGTGGTTCATGAAAGAAGGAGGTACAGTAAGGTGCTCTTAAATCTTCCATAAGTACATTTTTTACTTTGGCAGCATCAAATAGCATACCATTTAATTCCAATTGGTGAATTATATTATCTGCTAAATGGCTTCTTACTTTTTCTCTTTCTGCAAATTGAGATAATACAGTTTCTCCTAATGTGTTTTTATAATGGTTAATAATAGAATTCGCTGATTTTTTAATATTTTTGCAGGAAGTAGCAGTAATTTCATTTAAATAACGAGTATTACTAACTCGAGGATTTTCAAAAATTTTGTCAAAAATACATTTTCCATCTGTATCAAGTGTTAAGCATACAGAGATAGCATATATTAAAAATAATGCTTGCTCTGAGGTTTGGGTTTTAAATAGTTTATCTTCTAAAATGTTGTCATCAAGACGACCATGTAATTGATAATAGTTGCTTCCGTTAAAGTTGGTGAGCTCCTTATCAATGGTAATTGCATAAAAACGGTTGCCTTTTTTTATTAAACCTATATTGTTTCCTTTAGGTTGCAAGTCAGTATCCGACAAGAAAAGCGCTGCTAAATCTAAAGTAAATAAATTACCACTGATTTTATAAATGGTGCCATCAAATTTATTTATAATTAGTTGATTTTCAATGTTTAACTCATAGGTATCACGCAATATCTGCAGTTCAGAAGGTAAAGAATTATCAACATCCGGTCTTAGTACATGAATTGGAATATAATTCTCTATTGCTTGAGATGCCATTAAATAATTTTGCTCGCCTTGTTGTAGGTCAATAATTCTGATTTTAGGTGTATTAATTCCAAGAGCCAACAGTACCTCACAGGCAAAATACTCAAGAAAATTATGTTTTGCTAGATAATAAACAGAGTGTTTCTTGCTGGAAGTTTTGAGGTGAGCCCCTAAGGATGAACCTCCATATTGGGGGCCTGTTGTTTTACTAAATAGAGATATATCTTTTAATAAAGAGCTCGTGTTATTTGATTTTTTATTTTTAAAATCATTTTTTCGTGAAAAAAACATTTGAGTCCTACAAAAGAAATACTTAATATATTTTAACTGATCAATATTAAGGCAATATGATTGCCTATTATTGAGTCAATAGATCTCCAGTAGTTGCCTAAAAGCAAACTAATATTATCCACTAGATTGGATTGCATATTTTGCAATAAAGGGGGCACTAGAGGAGCCACAATTAGTGCCTGATTGGTTACTGTGTATTTGATAATTGCCGTTTCTGGTACCGGGGCATTCTCACCTACAGTGACAACTAGTGTAAGTAATATGCCCCGATTCTTGGGTGTGGTCCCCGTTACTTTGCTGGCAAAAAATCAAATGGTTTTGTCGGTTTGAATAGTTTTGATACTTCACCCGCGTGAATCTCACCATTTTCCACCGCTAAGCTAAGAACTGGGGCATTAGGGGCAAAATTTAAGCTTTTTAAGTCAATCCAAAAAGTATTGGGATAAGTTGATGAGTCATAATAATAGAGCATATTTTTTTGATCAGAAAGAGTACGCCATAATGTCGATGCAATATTCGGTTTCTTGGGCGTAGTAATTCCTAAAGGCACAGAAACTGAGCGCATAACTCCTAATACACTTGCAATAGCTTGATAAGTATATGCTTGCGCAGGCACTGCTTGAATATAATTACTGCTTATTTGTGTGGGAATAGATTGAATCAAAAATGACGCTCTCGCAAATCGATCCGCAGCGCGGCTTGTCCCCGGCAAAAACACATCACCATTAATTTCCTGCCAGTATTCGTTTATGGCTAATTGCTTGCTGTATATTGGTGAGTTAGTCATGACTTGATATTGTTTCCCATGATGAATAACCAACTCGCCGCCAACATACTCAAGAATTGCTGAATCTCCGCTTGGATCGGACAGTGATAAATGGACTTGGCTCGGTGTTCCATTAGGAAGGTTCGGTGCAATAATTTGGAAGATATTTTTCGACATGGCATCAACAGCTTCATTTACCGTAGCGAAATTATCTAAAGCATACTGCCCCCAAATGCTCACAGATAAAGGAGGATTACCTTTTTTAGCACTACCATAATCCGATTCAGCTAAATAAAGCATATTCATCACCAAGCCACGTTCATTCATGCCATCAGCGGTAGCAATATCATAAACTGAGGTAACAACCGAGCCGTATTTTGATGTCCACTTCGGTGAGTCAGGACCTGCTAAGCCATCGCGTTGCATACCCTTGGGGAATACCCAGATGCTCGAATGCATGTTTTCCATCCAGTCCATGGAGCGGCCGGTAATGATAAGATTATCTGAGCCTAAATAAACAGCTCTGGTGCACGCATTGACTGTTGGTATTTGGATTAGCAATAAGGCTGAGCAGAGTAGTAACGATGTTTTTTTTAGAGAAAATTTTTTCATTATTCAATCCTTGAATTTAGGTGTGATTCTATGAGTTAAACTCTCGATATTAGATATCAGGTGCACAAGAAATCATACTCCATCATTCTTGCGAACACGACATAAATTTTATTCCCTGTAGGCTTTGGGGTAAACGAACGGTTTTTCTGGCAATATTTACTAGTTTCATGGACGAGAACATTGCGTTGTTGCCCTGTGATGTCAGATGATTTTGCTAGGAGAGCCCATATTAGAGGTTTACTAATATGAGCCTTTCTATAGACAAAAAATAACGCTATATTTTATTTTTAAACGTAACCGCTTCCTCAGAACCACCGGTTACGTTACCAGCCGTATAAGAATGTGCTCCCGTTCCTGCAAGTTTGCCTTTATCTACAATCAGATAGACATCACGAATAGGACGTTCCTCAAGCCAGCACTCCAATATTTCACGTGTACCTGCTGCATAACGAGTTTGTGCTGAGAGCGAGGTACCAGATATATGTGGTGTCATCCCATTGTGAGGCATGGTGCGCCAGGGATGATCTTTAGGTGCCGGTTGTGGGAACCACACATCGCCAGCATAACCTGCAAGTTGGCCATTTTCACATGCCTTAACAATTGCTTCACGGTTACAGATTTTTCCGCGCGCAGTATTAATAAGATAAGCGCCACGTTTCATTTTGCTAATTAACAGCTCATCAAACATGTTTTCTGTTTCAGGGGTCAATGGACAATGAATGGAGATCACATCACAAACGGGTACTAAGGATTCCACATTCTCATGAAAGACTAAGCCCAATTCTTTTTCAATAGCTTCAGGTAAGCGGTGACGATCCGTATAATGTAATTTAACATCAAAGGGTTTTAAGCGTTTTGCTACGGCTAAAGCGATGCGTCCTCCTGCAACAGTGCCTACGGTCATGCCTTCAAGATCGTAAGAACGTTCTATGCAGTCAGCAATATTCCAACCTTTATTAATCGCCCACTGATGCGATGGCAGGTAGTTGCGAACTAAAGATAAAACCATCATCACTACGTGTTCAGCAACGCTGATACTGTTTGAATAAGTTACCTCGGCAACCGTAATGTTGTTGTCAATCGCTGCTTGCAAATCGACATGATCCGAACCGATACCCGCAGTAATCGCTAACTTTAATTTTTTTGCTTTAGCGATGCGCTCAGGAGTTAAATAGGCAGGCCAAAAAGGTTGGGAAATAATAATGTCCGCATCAACTAATTCTTTTTCAAATACAGAATTAGGGCCATCTTTATCTGCGGTAACAATAAACTGATGTCCTTTTTCTTCAAGGAACTTACGTAATCCAAGTTCTCCTGATATGGAACCTAATAAAGTCCCGGGTTTAAAATCAATGTGTTTGGGGTTTGGTACGGTTTGTCCATCAGGGTAATGATCTATTTTTGGTAGATCATCACGAGCATAAGAGGTTGGGTAACCATTGACTGGATCATCATAAAGAACACAGAGAATTTTAGCCATTATTTTTCCTTAAAAAATGATTAATTTAGTTAGGGCAAGAGCCATTTTATATGTTCAGGATTAAGGTAAACAAAAGATTCTACCCAACCCAATTAATACCTACATTCTGAGGTAAATCAAACATCTCTGGTGAAATTAATATTCAAAGTACGCATATACGTTTGTAAACCCGCGTCTTGTACTGGAGATACAATCGCATCTTGATTTGATTCAAGCCATACCTCGTATTAGGTATGATACTCAAGAGGTTTGTATAAGCAAGGGAAAAATCGTTTTGGATAATGTTGTAAATTATTCGCATCAATAAACCTGTTACCATAAAACATATGAAGCTCACCTCTTCAAAAAATTGATCTCTTGAATTATGTAATAAGATGTTATTATTCGTATGTTTGAGAATAGAGCAGCACTTTTAATTTTAAAAATTTGCTC
>NZ_JH413817.1:196853-198050 GCF_000162755.2 Legionella drancourtii LLAP12 | reverse complement strand
TAAGAGGACTGGCATTAGCACCATAATGCTCACCACCAAATACTTCAAGCCCCAGTTTTGTTTCATCATGATGTATACTCTGTCCCTAAAATACATTGGTTTTTTTATAGAGTTATTCTTGTTCTATCATGACAGTTTATGGCGTAAACGCAACGCATTGACAATCACTGACACGGAGCTTAGCGCCATAGCAGCACCAGCTATCATTGGGTTAAGTAATAGTCCTGTGAGTGGATAAAGAACGCCTGACGCGACCGGCACACCCAGCGCATTATAAATAAAGGCAAAAAAGAGATTTTGATGGATGTTTTTTACCGTATGCACGGAGAGCTCATAGGCTTCCAAAAGCTTATTTAAATCGCCCGATAATAATGTCATACCAGCACTTTCAATCGCTACATCACTCCCCGTTCCCATCGCAATACCAATATCTGCTGTTGCCAAAGCAATCGCATCATTGACGCCATCACCAACCATTGCGACCACATGTCCTTTTTGTTGTAGTTCGCGAATCACATTGCTTTTTTCATCCGGCAATACTTCAGCAATGACGTTCTGAACGCCTACGTGTTGCGCTACCGCTTTAGCTGTCATGGCATTATCACCGGTGAGCATGATGACTTGAATGCCCTTTTTTATTAAGGAGGCGACCGCATGTTGGCTCGACTCTTTAATAGGGTCGGCTACTGTAAAGACACCGGCTAATTGTTTATTGACCGTCATATAAATCACTGTAGCTCCCTCTTTTTGTGCTGTTAATGCCGCATCAGGAATCTCATCATCAGGAACAGACAACCAATGGGCATTGCCAATGGCAATAATCGCATCATTGATTTTGGCTTGAGCGCCTTTACCTCTGACTGCAATAAAATCTGTAGCCTCTTCCAGAATAATTTGGCGTTTTAGCGCTTCATCACGTAAGGCTTTAGCCAGTGGATGTTCGCTATGACGTTCAAGGGATGCCGCAAGACGCAACAGTTCATTTTCTTGCCAATTCTTACTTGGGATAATTTGGGTTAACGCTGGATGGCCTTGAGTCAATGTTCCTGTTTTATCCACAACAAGTGTGTCGACTTTTCGTAATTGCTCTAAAGAAGCTGCGTTTTTAATTAAGATACCACGTCGTGCGCCTTCACCAATCCCCACCATTATCGACATAGGTGTTGCAAGCCCCAAAGCACAAGGGCAGGCAATAAT
>NZ_JH413817.1:137549-196793 GCF_000162755.2 Legionella drancourtii LLAP12 | reverse complement strand
ATAATCAGTACGGAAATAGCAGCAATTAGTCCATAACTTAAAGAAGGCTCAGGCCCTATTAAAAACCAGACGAGAAACGAAAGCCCTGCAATCCCTAAAACCAATGGCACAAACCAGGCTGAAACAGCATCGGCCAACCGTTGAATAGGAGCTTGACTGCGTTGCGCTTCGCTGACTTGGATAATAATACGAGCAAGTAACGTATCTTTGCCCACCTGGGCGGCTTTTATAATGAAGCTTCCTTGTTGATTGAGTGTCCCGCCAATGACGTGATTACCTATTTCTTTTGCCACAGGCATAGGCTCACCGGTTAGCATGGACTCATCGACATCGCTTTGACCGTGAATCACTTCCCCATCAATCGGGATTTTTTCACCCGGACGCACTAGTAATCTGTCCCCTACGCGCACCTCATCAAGCGTAATATCCTCCTCTTCGTCATGATCATTTAATCGGTGAGCGAGTGTAGGATTTAAATGAAGCAACGCGCGAATAGCATCTCCTGTGCGCTCTCGCGCCTTCAACTCCAATACTTGACCTAAAAGCACCAGAGTCGTAATGACTGCTGCCGCTTCGAAATATACAGGAATCATCCCATTTTCTTGCAAATGAAGGGGAAACCATTGGGGGAAAATAACTACTACTAAACTATACCCCCAGGCAACTCCCGTACCTAAGGCAATTAGAGTAAACATATTCAATCGTTGTGATCGAAGCGATTGCCAACCTCGAACGAAGAATGGCCAGCCACAACCCCAAACCACCACGGTGGCAAGCATTGCTTGAAGCCATAAGGATAAAGGCACTGGAATCGATGCGCTCAACCAGCGTTCACCCATCGCTAAAATCACAATGGGAATACTGGCGACAAATGCCACAATGAAACGCCAAAACATATCCTGATATTCAGGATTTTTTTGCTCTGTTAAACTCACTAATTCAGGCTCAAGGGCCATTCCGCAAATGGGACAAGTACCTGGTTTTTCTTGACGGATTTGCGGATGCATTGGGCAGGTATACATTGTATTTCTTGTCTCTTTATCAACAATAGGCATAGGAGGGTTTTTATGTTGATGAGCACAACAACTGTGCTCCTCTTTGGTGTGCTCGGTTTTGTGGTTATGTGTACTCATCATTCACCTCAATCGTATTTTTTAAGCAAGCCCATTATCTCATCCATTTTTTCCTGACGCGATTCCTGACTGCCATGGCAAGCAACCTCATTAAGACAATTTAAAACATGGCGCTCAAGCACGCCAAGCTCAATAGTTTTTACCGCATTACGAACAGCACGCAATTGCGACAAAATATCCACACAATAACGCTGCTCTTCAATCATCCGCTTAATACCTTCGAGCTGACCTATAACTCTATTAAGTCGAGATAACTCATGATGATGCTCCGAATGTTTGGTCATAACTTTTCTCCTATATACCCCTATAGATATATACCG
The DNA here is from genome assembly GCF_000162755.2 of Legionella drancourtii LLAP12. GTDB lineage: Bacteria > Pseudomonadota > Gammaproteobacteria > Legionellales > Legionellaceae > Legionella > Legionella drancourtii. The sequence goes on along the minus strand of NZ_JH413817.1, from coordinate 195,340 downwards.
TGGTGGGTATATTGTCAAGTGAGTGCACTAAAAAGAACAAATCAAAGTTTTCCTTGGCGCATTTCAATTAATTGTGATATCTGTTTTTGCTTTTATAGAACTCAAAGGCAAAGAGAATTCTAATTTTATATAACTCCCCGCTATTACTAAAAAAGCCTAACCCTAGGCAAAGAAATAACATCATTCACATCGATCACGGGCACAAAAGATGTTGCCCTGTCTTTGATTTAGTGTTAGTCGAGTGATTCACTCAAAGAGGATATCCTAGAACTACAGATTGCCGACCAGGCATCCTGCCACAGGTTATAGAATGAGTTTCTTAGCATAAGACCCGAAGATTTCGCCTGAATTGCACAGGCTCGTCAGTTATCCTTATGAAAAATTTAGCAATGGAGAGATCTTGAGGTAATATTTTTAATTGGTGGAAAAATACATCAATTATTGATCGTTATTTAACCATATAATCAGATGGTCGGAATGTTAGCTCAATTAAACAATTTAATTACTCAGTATGCAAAATCGCTGCCCAATTGGCAGCAATCCCTGACTTAATATCTATCCCCATTGACTAGATTAGTAATATTTATGAAATTATTAATTGAATTTATATTGTTTGATGGCAATGGAATTCTAATTTTATAAAGCTCTCCCCCATTCACCAAAACAAAAGCTTGTCCCTTAGGTAAAGAAATAAGGTCATTTACATCAACCATGGGTACTGAGGTAGTTTGTACACGATCTTCATTAGTAGTATTAAAATAAATCCCATCCTCTCCATTGGGAGTATCATTAACCATAGATACTTGAGTATGATCAACGACACCAACCTGGGGTAAGGCTTTAACCAATAAATTAGCGGTTTCCTCATTTTTAACTCTAAGCATAATCAGGGTATTAAAATTACCCTCGGTTACTGCAGCTTTAGCTTTTGAGCCAAGAGAGACTTCCATATCTTGTATGGTTTGAGCATAGGCTGTTACCTGGAATCCTGCACCACCTGCTTTATTGAGGATTTTTACAAAAGAATCCTGGATGATTTCTGAAAGTTCATCACAATGCAGATTTAAACGATAATTGGCATTACTTTCTTTATAGATCTTTCCTGCAGTAGAGACTAAATCAGATAAGAATGCTTTACCCACTGCTTGGGCTATATTCGGATTAGTCAGACTATCTAGGCCTATGTAAATGACTTTCTTTTCCTTAATTGCAGTCATTAATTCAATTTCATTAGGACTTTTGTTAAATGAGAAAATAGCAGAAGCGTTACTTTTATTGATCTCAGATAAGACTGGTCCTACGCTTGCGGTAATTTTGTCATAATAATGTTTATCCATTATCGCAGCATCATATAGATCTATTAGGATTTGATCATGGAGGCTTTCAACATTTCCTGCAGCGATAGTTTTATTTATATAATTTTTTAAGTACTCTGCGACTGCTTTGGGTCTATCCATAGGAGCCGTATTTTTATTTTTACGACTGTTACGTTCTTCATGATGAGTCAGTATAGCTTCTATGTGATCATTATAATCAGGGTAAAGATTTGGCATGATTGTGTCTGAATAGGCCATAAGCAGTTGATCTAGTCGGCTGATGTAGAATGCTATTGATTTATAGGTGATAGGCTGTTGCATTTCCTCCAAGCAAATTGCGACTATGTTAACGTATTTCCATGCAAAAGCTGCGAATTGTTTCCCTTCACCTTCTGCGGCAATTGCATCAGTTATTCGAGTTGCAACCTCACTAACCTGATCATAATTTTTTAATGGATTGTAATGGGCGGATAATTCGGGAAAACCTAAATGCACTATACGAAAATCATCTAAACGTCCTGATGCCTCACAGGCTGAATACATATCACGTACTAGATCTAGATCCCCTTTGGGATCTACTACAATCACCGCATCACCATTTCGGATATCCTGATTGATCAGAATACTGGCCAACCTTGTTTTTCCCACTCTTGTGGTACCTACAACAAAGGTATGTCCAACACGTACATCTTGAGGTATGTAAACTGGACTATCTTTTTCGCCTAATCCATGCAGAAAAGGGCTACCACCTACAGGTGGATCTGGTCTGAAAGGGTTTAGTTTAGACGAACTACTTAACATTTTTGCCAATATTGTTTTTTCATGGTTTTGGCAAAATTCTCTTACTGTTCTGTAGCATTTTCCTCTTTGCATGAACAATTCATTTTTTATTTGCTTAATCTGATGCAAACGTTGAGTGTGGTGTGGTAGCCAACGAAAGCCCTTTCCAACGAACAGCCATTTTGGGGATAAGGGTACTTGAGTAGTTGATAATGCGTAGTACGGCATAGTAATTAATCGGCGATGATAGCGTTTGATTTTCAGTGCTTGCCATCCTCTGACTAAACTTAAACAACCTAGACTTACTCCGGCGTAATATCCCATGCCTTGGGTTAATAAAAATAAATGAGGTTTAGTCGTAGCAAGTAAAGCTAATGCAGTACAAGTAATACTTGTATAGATTTCTGTTGGTTCACGTAATAAGTTTTCAACGGGATAATCAGCCATTATTATCTCCACCAAACCAGTAATTCAAAAAAGACCATTGCGACCAATAAGTACCATTTAGCTTTTAACGCAGATTGAATGTGCTCAGTAGGAATTTCGGTATTACTTCGCTGAACATAGAAAGAGATGACTCTTGGCCATAACCCAAACAATGCCAGATAAAACGTTATATGAGTAACTAGAAAACTGATTTTATGAGTTAGAAAAAAGTGACTGGCTTGATTAAACTCATGATTAAATTGCAACAGTTGTGGTGCCAATAATAAAAGGAGCACTACTGGCAGAATAACCTGAATCATGACTATAATAGTTGAACGAATATATTTATTTAACATGGAAAATCCTTATGATTAGGAATATCAAAAGTCGTAAATCCATGGCCTTTATGGCATTGAAAATCCTTTGGAAATTTGCATTTTTAACTTTGCAAGTAATAGCGTCCTTTGCCTCGGATGATCGATCTAAAACACGCTATACAGCCGGAAAAGCACAACAGCTTTATGAGGAAGATGCGATCAGTGGATCTGAATATGCCAAAAGCATTCATGGTGAATGAAGTTATTTGACTCATAGCATTTTCCCTGCACTGGCTATTTTTGCTCCTTGTCTTATAGTGTCTGATGCTGAATTAGCAACTTTATCACTTTGTTGACCCGCTTCATTTATCAAACTAGATAGCCCTGCTCCTGCCTCTCCACCAAAATGACTGGACAGTTTCAACAGCAACATAGGTGCAATGAAATAAAACATGACAGCCATATTACGCATGGCAGAAACGGCATCATTTTGCCCCAAGGGATCAAGTACACTCCGTTCAACAAAACCAACCAAATGCCAGAGGTATTGCAGAAAGATAGCCATGATGAATAAACCACAGATACTGCCTAATGCCTTAGGGTTATATCCGCTTAAAGCCAAAATAACTGGAGTCATAATAATCAGAAAAAAATATAGGAAAGCTTGCATTACAGGTAGTGTTTGCATAATAGCTTCCCGTTTCAATGGTGTTGAAGTCCATGATTTTGTCCATTGCCCCATGTTAACCAGTCCATGGGATATGGCACCACCGAATGCACCATTAGTATTATCCATAAGATTTTTAACACTGTTGGCTTGCATATCACGGCTATCGTTAAGCAGCATCTTGGCGATGTAATCTTCTGAGCTTAATTGTGAACCCCACGCTTTGGGATGGTTAGTTTTAAAAGTACGAACTCTGTCTAACACAGCGAAATAATTCAGATGGCTATCAAAAACACTAGCTTCATTGGCGACTTTCACCAAATCTGTTTTTAGTTTACCCCACCATTGATTACATGTTGGATAACCTTCCTCTGGCAAGTGTTTTGAATCAATATCACCTCGTTGAGCCGCCTTTTCCAAATTGCTATTGGGAGCTTCTTTAAAACTAAATCCTGGTACAGGTTGTCGGGCATGAATTTTTCCGTAGTACAGAGTTTGATAGACTTTTGAACCTATCCATTTCAGATCTTCTTCACCACCATATTTTTTCAGGATTTCTTTTACCTTGACCTTGTCATATGGTTCATTGTGATAACTGTTTCTGGCCTCCAAAAAACATTGCCTATGAAATTTTAAGGCTTGTTCCCGAACTTCTGTTGGTAGATACGTGGAAATTAAATCGCCTTCGATGGCTTGTAAGCTATCGGTACACCCTGTTACTTTCATTAAGCCATAAGTGATCCCAGACATATAGTTTTGCAAAATGGCAAATCCTATAGGCATTTTGACACTGGGGGTCAAAACATCTGCGAAGGCTTCATCGTAAGTAGTTCCGGTATCTTTTAATGTAGAAGTCTTGGCATCAGAACCCTTTTTAATTCCACACATGGGTTTAAAACTTAGAGCTTTTTCTTCCAAAGGGACACAGGGATAAACGAATATCCCGCAAATTAAGAATGTCATTGCCAATTCATAAAGAAAATTATTTAAGGCATGTTCAGCTGCATGATGGGTAGATCCTGCTGGAGCCAGGACATTTTTCAAAAACCGATAGCCCACCATAAGAAAGCCAAGATAAAGTAGCCCTGTTTGCCACAGGGCGTTGAATAAGACTTCATATTGCTGCCAACCTAAATAAGTGGTGTAGAGGGATAATGGACTAAAAACTACCATATCAATCTCCTTTGAAGTTGGTTTGGGGTTTCACATACACAGCTCCATTTTTCACACTTGATTGCTCATGATCATCACCGGGTAAACCTTTGGCTATTTCATTGGAGCGCATGTCCATTAACATAGTTAGAGTTTCTGTCATCATTTTTTTGCGTACTTCACTTTCAAATGCCAGTGAATGAATATCGTCATCCAGCTTTTTTAATGCAAACCGCACCATATCCAAGGCAGGTTTCAGGTTTTGTACTTCTTGTACTTGTAATCCAGCTTGAAGAATTTTGCGCATCATCAATGCCTTATCCAGCATGTTTTGCACAGCAATCTGCTCGGCTAGTTTAGATACGGTGAGTATTTGTTCTTCACGAGGTAAACGTTGAATTGTGATGATAATTTCATCTGTAATCATCAAATTAGATGCGCTCACTAATCTGAGCTTTTCTTCAGTCAAAGGCCATTGTTTATCAACCAATTTCCACAGTGCTTTGGCTACATTAGAGGTGCATGTGTTGCTACTGTCGCAGCTTTGTAATAAAGCAGATAATCCTATTCCTGCTTTGGCATCATGTTTGGTTTTATCGTTTTTATCTTCACTGGCGCTGACATGAATATCTCCTAAAATTTTTACTGCCCAGTCAGCAGCCTCCATTGGAGTTTTCCAGTTCTGAGTCATTGGTGTGATTACATCGGCTTTTTTATCGTTATTTAAAGGTTTTCGGTTTAGTAGAATGTTGTAACCAGCTATCACCACATCATTAATGACTTTAATTGGTCTTTGATACTTACCACCTGCATTACCTGCTTCATGTCCAATCCAGGGTAAGCCATATTCATCTCTTTTCTTTGCAATGTTTTTGGCAGTTGCAGTAACATCTACATTTTCTGTTTTGGCACGTCTAGCAGCGTCTAGCCAACCTTGACTGTCTGAAATTGATAACATACTTTCCATAGGCGATTGACCTTCTTCCAGAGTCTGTTTAACGTCCTGGCAATCTTTCACTTTGACGGCAAATTCATTTAGCGCACCAGATGCAGTATTTTGCAAAACATTATAAAGAGCTGGCATGGATTGCTGTAGCTTATACATGGGGTATCCAGCTACGGAGCCTTTCAAATTATCAATAATTCCACCAGGTATATTCATTGCTGAAGATTTCATATCCTGAAAAGTGTTCGTGATAGAAACGACAGGATTAAAACCACTACAGGTAAAACCTAGACGAGCATCAACATTTCCTCCTATAGTTATAGTTTGATCGTTATTAACAGGAGGTATGTACAAGTTAGATGAACCACCCAATTTATAATAGTAGTCTGACTCATTAGGCATAAATGAATCGGCAAATAAGATTGTTGGGAGGAAACAAATTAGTGCAATTGTTGTTTTATTCATAATTTCTTCCTATCGTTTTTGAGGTTGACCTACTTTGGGAAATGACAAAGCACGGATGTACTTTCCTTCATGATGAACACAGCCACGATATTTACGCCAAACCACAAAGACATAATTTCCATTTCCTGCTTTATCATCTTCTATGCCCATATCACTTGAGTCAGTTGGGTTTATATTACGACTCTTGGGATAGACTTCCTGCCAAATTACCTGCTTACGTTTTGGGTCAAAAATCACATTGGAAACAACACAATTTGGGCCGCAAGAATTGCTGGTACTTTGGGTGACATGCAGACTGTTTTTATTGGTAACGATATCGGCAGCATGCATGGCAGCAACTATTGAGGCACGAAACCGTGAAGGTTGCGTTACCCTCATTAGTCGTGGAGTTTCATGTCCCCAGATATCAGTCTGACTGCCAATATCGTGGTTAAACAGTAATTGAGGATGAGTAGCCATATAAGCAATTTCAGCTATTTCAGTTCTATCAGATACAGCATCAGCTTCACTAATGTAATAGGGAAATCCGAATCGTGTTTCGGGACGGTGCGAAAGATAAGGAAAACGATACAATCCAGCAGGACTACCTATCACATCAACGATTCTGGTTCGCTCATCATTAATGTGCATTGAGTTAATCTGTCCTGCATCATCACCAAAACCCAGATCTGAACCTGTCGCCAACTTATAAGTTTGTTTATACAACGTTTGACTGGCCGGATTTTCAAACAAAGCTTTAGCCTCTATCCATGGATTGGTTTCAGGTCTATTGGCAACGGTGACAATTAAATCTGGAAGAAACTGCTCCACAGCAGGCACAGGAACCAGTTTGGGTGGCAACTTGCCAACCGCCCAAGTGCAACTGCCTATCACTTTATAATGGCTATTATTAAAGATTTTACTAATGACTTTGGTTGCAATACCAAAACTGCTAATAGGATTAGGTGGTTTAATACTTTCCTGTGCATGCAGCACTGTGGAACCAAAGAACAATGCAAGTAATATAGAATGGTTAATCCTCATAAAAATAACCTCCATCATTTTGATTGCGTACTTTGTTCTCCAATCTGCTAGCCACAATCTCAGCGGCTTTAAGAACATCGTATTGTTCTTCTAGTGCATGACGTTCGGCCTTTTCTGCTTTTTCATTGAGTAGTAACGCCAAGATGTAACGAGTTGGAATGACGCGAAATAATCCTTGATAACGCGAACCGAGTAAGACTGCCTCAGCGTAAAGTCCTTTTTGCGAATCAATGTCACGAATAAGCGCTATTTGTTCAGGAGTTAATTGTTTGAATTTTTGGACATCAACCAGTTCCTTTTCATCAATACCTAATAAAATCCATGTTTCAATCAGTGATAAAATCTTGGTAGCCATTTCAGAATTCATGTCTGCGACATTTTGAGTACTGGGAACCAGCCACAAGCCCAGTTTACGTGCAACTTTAGCTACAAGCAGTGCGCATGTGACCACAGATGGAATTTGAAACTGGATATGGGCTTCGTCAAAAAAGAGAAAAGTTGGGCGATTGTTATTTTGGTTTTCTTCAGCCATAGCAAGAATACGTGGTAAGAGCGATACCATAACCAGAGCCAATTTCCCTTTATCATCTTTAATAGCTGACACATCGACATGGAAAATATCAAAATCACCTAAAGGTTCAGTAGGTACATTAAAAAATCGTGATTTATTACTATTAATTACATAACTTTTTAATCGGTCATGCATATCTAAAATACGGTCTTTTTTGCGAGGAACTGTCTCTTTTTCCATTCTTCTGGCAAAGGCAGCCAATACATGTTCCGTCAGCATTTGCGGAATATTGGCATTAAAGGAAGTTAATATGGCATCACTTAAGACTTCAATTAGTATGGTTTCATCAGCTAGAGTGAAGCTCTTTTCTTCTAAATCATTAGCTTCAGTAATCATGGTACGCAAAGCAAGTGACAACTCTGCCAAATAGTTACGTGATTCTTCATTACATGCCTGCTCTGCAGAGTTTGCAGCCTCATTTAATCCTTCTTTCATCTGCATTATTTTTTCAGCCAAGTTTTTGGCCTTTTCATCACTTAAATTACTACTGATTTCATCAAGTGCTTTGTAGGCTTCACAAAATGGGTTTAAAGGAACAGCTTTGCTTTTTTGATTGCTTAATAATAATTGTTTGACACTTTTTCCCTTAGCTCGACAATGGGTGAGAAAACGGTCAAAAGAGTTACCCATTTCAAACAATACAATACGCGCGTTTTTAGTAGCCATTAATGTATTAATTATCCATCCCGCTGCTACAGATTTCCCACCACCTGAATTAGCGAAAAGCGCCATATGAGAGTTTTGGCTAATAAAGTCCGTATGCAATGGATCAAACAATACCGGCTCACCCAGACGATTAAAGAAAGTAAGACAAGGCAGATGTCGCGCACCTTGATTACGACCATAGACTGGAAGTAAAGCTGCTAATTCTGAGGCATAGATTAAACGGTCAAATCGTAAATATTGTCGCGCAAAAGTTGGAACAAAATTAAAAGGTAATGCATTAAGGTAACTGTTGATTGGGTGAAGATCATAACTGGAAGGTATTAAAGGCATTTTGGCATCAATGAACAAGTCCTTTAGGTCTTTTTCAATTTGGATTGCATGTTCTTCAGTTTTTGCACGATAGAATATTGCCTGATTAACCCAAAATAATCTGTTGCCCATTGATAATTCATCTCGGGCAGTTTTAATATCATCTCTGACCTGTTGCGGTTTTAAACTGGTACCAATGATGCCTTTTTCAAGTCGCATTAAATGAGCATCAAGAGCTTCATCATTACTAAAAGTGACCTGAATGGTATAGATTGCTCCCTCTGGTAATCTGTCTAATAATGCATAACGATGTTTGGGATTTGCTTGAGGTTTTTCACGAGACAACAAACCTGTTTCAGGCGCTTCTCTTAAGCCATCTACATATAATATTCGATGTTGATGACCATCAAATACAAAACCTTTCTCATTACTTTCAGGCGGCGTAAAAAATATAGCCTGATTTAAACTATATCCAGCGGGTTGTTTTTCTTTGGGGTAAGGAAAACGACTAAGTAACTCCTCAATATTACCATTAGTCATTGCAGGTTCAGGATTAAACCAGCGTACCCACCATTGGTAATAATCCTTACCTGTTAGTCTTTTGAGTTGCAAGCCAGGTGATTTCAGTTTGCTTTCAATCTGCGCCATCACTTCTTGATGTTCCAGCAGTGCCTGATCTCGTGTTGTTTGAACTTGTTTGTATAAACGATAAAACAAAACACGAACACGCCTTCTTCTACCGCGATAAGGCATATCAGTTTTAGGATCTAAGAATAATCCTTCTGGCCTTACCATCTTAGTGAATAGATCATCGAGTCTGGCCAGATAATCCTGAGTAAAGGACATTTGAGCGATTTTGGGATCAAGATTATTGGTGATGTGATTCAAAACAGGTTTTAAGCTGTACTCATCATTCACATACATTTGCATTACCCAAGGATCGTCTTTATGCAAGGGAACTACTGCTGCAAAGGTGTCACGAATTTTATTAAATACAGAATCCAGATGAGCAGGAGATGCGGCTTCTGCAGGTATGCTGGCTAATTCAAACCCTGATCCGATACTGATTCCATCATTTAACAAAAACAGATTTTGTTTATCACAAAAATCGACTATGGCGAGTTGATCAGGTAATGAAGGATGGGGGTTGCTATACCCTTTCTTAACTTCCTTTTCTGTAATAGCACTCCTGGATTTAGAACCTAACAACCAATCACTGGCTTCATTCAATAATAGCTTCATACCATCCCCCTCAATATTGTTCAGATGCCAAAGCAAACTGGTTTTGTTTGTAGAGAAAAAATCCTGTGGTGTAGCCAGGTTTAATCAATTGTTCATCACCAATTAAAGCCACATGGGGAAACACATAAATTGGAATTTGAGGGTTATCTAAGGGCTTAAATAAATTCTGAATTTCATTAGAGGCATCACGTGTATACCCTTCATAATTGACAGGCTTGTTTGGTGTTCGTTTTACAGACCAACTTTGTGTTGGTTCGCTAATGCTTTGCTGATAGAGCTGACTGACAGTCAAACCTCCTTCTGGTATTGCTTTGGAGGCTACTATCGAAGAAGCACACGCACTCAAAGTCAATGTGCTACCTAAGGCTAAAATCATGCGTAGTTTGTTGTGAATGGCCATAATCTAATACTCTCCCGTTCGCTTCTTTATCGAGTTTGATGGTTTGTGTTAAATGAAATGAAAATTGATTGGGTCTATACCCTGATTTATAAGCAACACTGGCAGGAACAAATACCATGTCAAAACTACCCTGAATCCTTTTTTCCAGCCAATCAGCTGCTTTGACTGATCCTTGGGATAACGCACCGCCTAAAGCGTACTTACCCATAGAACCTGTTGGTGTAGCAGTTCCGCCATTGTCATTGGCCGTGTAGGTCATTTGCCATTGAGACAATGCATTACCAAAACCCTTAACCCCATCTGCTGCAATCATGGCGGTTAATACACGCGGAGCATTGGTAAAATATTGGCCTTTGATGCATGGGTTGCCGAAGGCAGTAGTCAGATAACCCAGACTTTCGTTATTAATCATCTCAGCGGTTCCATTCATTTGCTCCTTGCCGACGGTTACAAAATGGCCATCATCAAAGACAAATAAAGCAGAGGTGACATAAGCTCGTGCACAACTGATGTTATCGAGGAATGAGCCTACTCCTATGGCATAGCCATTGACCTTCATCCCTGAAATATTAGGCGGTAATGGGATGCCATTTGCAGCCATTAAATCCCCTCGATTAATAACTGCTGAAAAGGGAAAAAGTGGTTGCATTAATTTTCCTTCCACTGGAACTTCACCAATTAATGCGGATAATAAAGTGGTGTGACCAAGATCCGATCCAGCTGGAATGGTGTAGAAAGGAATAGATTTTTTTACTTCTGTTTTTTTCAGATTGATTTTAGTTTTTTCGGTTAAAGATTTACGCTTGGCATTGAGTCTGTCCCAATAAGCAAGTTCGGTTTGATTGTTTTCATGTTTCATAAGTAACTGATCTATGTCTTTAATAGTGCTTTTTTTAATTGGTTTTTTTGCTGGTTCACCATTAATTGAATAAGGTTGATCCTGAGGTTGTTGTTCCTGTGAGGATTTAAGTTCTGCGATTTGTTCTTTTAGGGCATCAAGCTCTTTGGTTAACTCTGGATTGTTGGTTTGCGGTGCATTAATGTTTCCTTGAGTGTTTTGCTCCTTGAGCATTTTATTCTGCGCCTCAAGGCTCGCCAGTTTCTTTTCAGTCTCTTGCTGTCTGGCCGCAACATCACGAATATTGTCATTGAATTGACTGGCTATGGCTTCATTTAAGTTATTAGGATCGCTTTGTTGTTTATCAGGTACAGATGAATGATGACCACTATTCATTAGTATCAAAGCAGCGACGCCTACTACAGCACTAGTTAATACTTTTAATCCGGCATTTTTCTTCATCGTACAAACTCCCTACCAGTAGCCAAGGCCTCATTAAATGGTCTATCCGAAACCAGAAATACGGTGGTTGTGTCTTCTTTACCTCGTGGTGCTAATGTATTGGTGGGATAGAAGGTAGCGGTTTGCCAATTTCCCACCATGCGACGAGGATCAACAACTACCTCTTTATTCAACAGATTTTTTAATTCGACCGCTGTGACATAAAAGGCACCTCCATGCCATGAAATCAAAGGACGAGACTCCATACTGGCACCAAAAATCAGACTTATTTTTTTTCTGGTTTGCATGGGAATACGACCAACCCCTTCAGGAATGACTAATAGTCTTTGTGGGGCATATAGGGATTGGATAGCGAAACGGGTCAATGTGATTGAGTTGATATCAAAACTGTTAGCCGTTTCCGGTTGATTATTGTTAGATTCTTCTTTATTTTCCAACAAGATTTCTACAGGTTTATTGGCGGTGATTTTCTCATTGGCAGATAAGTTAAGAATAATCACTTCGCCTTGGGGCATAAGCTGAACGAGCAGGCGTTTGTTATCAAAAGATTCCTTTCCTTTAAGATAAAGAGCATCCTGAATTTTTAATACTGCGATTTTTTCGCCAGCTTCGTTGTCGATAATGCTAATGGCTTGGGGGAAATGAACTAATCGTTCCTCATTTAAAGAAATACTCAAATGAATAGGCGTTTTATCCCATAACACATGCTCGGCATCGAGTGCGAAAACCTCCATACTGACCAAAACACTGATTAATACGAACAACCATTTATACTTTGTCATGTTGTTTTTCCTCCAAAGGTGTAGCTAACAAATCTTTGACCAGGGCTTCTGGTTGGGTATAACCATCGAGAGCTAATTGAAAGGGATTTTGCAGGCGAGATAAGGTCACTTTGACTACTCGAAGATGGTAATCAACTACCTTGTCAGCAATGACCATAGGGCTATTGTCTTTAAGTCTTTGCGTGATGCGTAAAACCAGATGTACTTCCCACATGTTATTGCCTATGGCTTTCACATCACTGTCTTCCATAAAGCGATAAAGACTAGCCACTTGAACTCTATTGAAGAGTTGAGCATCTTTATACGCTACCAATGTTTGCTCCATTAAATGTCTATGACGTGGGGTGAAGTAATAGTGGAAACTGGCGAGGTTATTAGTGAACTCACTTTTACCTGATTTGGACCAGGTATTTAAAGCAGGCATTAACGTTGCAACAAACCCTTGCACATACTCAGCAGGAATTTGCTCTGCTTTAATTAATCCACCATTTGTTGCCATTGAAGGGGTTAGCCAAAATTCATAACGATTAGGGGATTTAACCAGAGTGATAATCAGTCCAGCTACAATGAATACAAGCACTGAGATAAAGGCCAATAAAAGGCGGTTGAGATGGTTTAAGCTATCGATTTTCTTCCAGTAATTAAACATGAGGTTCACCTACTAATTTGGATTTTTGCCAGATGCCTTTATGAGAAAGATAAGGCGAAGTTCTTATGCCCCAACGTGCAAACCCTAAAATGGTTTTCTTCATTAGATAACCATAAGGTTTGCCCGTTTTTAATCGGGCAACACGCTTTGGACAAACCGTAATGGACAACACAAAACCCACCAAAAAACCAACGCAACCAAAAGCCAAAGGGTAGCCTGCAGGTATACCGCTTAAGGTAAAAAGCAAGCTGGTACCTGGCGTTGCTACAATGACAATCCAGAATAGTTCACGCAGACTTAACCCTTTGTAGGCTTCGTAATCATGAGACAGATGGCGTGATGAAGGTCGGTTCATGGCAGCCACCTAAATCTTGAATTTGGTAATCATGGTATAACCCACGTACCCTGCAACAATACTGATTGCCAGATAAGTAATACCCATCACCGCAAAAGTACCAAAAGCCACCATCGAACCGTCATTTTTCTTGGATTCCTCTATACCATGCTGAACTGTTGTGATGAACTTGATAAAACTCATTACCGCAGCAATAAAGAGTAATAATCCCAATCCTTGTCTGACGTAATTTCCTGTCACCGTCATCATGCTTTTATTGCCGTCACTAATATCATCAGCATTAGAAATTTTAGGGAACCAATTATCAGCAAACAGGGCTGGTGCGTAGTTTAAACTGATAAAACCCGTACCGATTTTTTGCCACCATTGATTCAACTGGACGTTTTTATTTTTCATGGTTAATTCCCCTTTACTATTAAAATTAGAATGAATAGGCAAAGTCCCATTACAATGCGAATTGAACGAGAGCCCAGACGAATGAGAAAACCATCTTGTTCTCTTTCTTCATTGCCCATAAAGTGATTGATGCACCAGATCACTGCGATAATGACCATCATGATCGCGATGAACCGAATGCAACTTGAGTACACCCCAGCAGCTGTATTACCTGCCGCTTGCTTGAAGCTGGCGGCAAATGTTTTAGCGATATCCACTTTGCCCATGGCTACTTACCAATGAAATCAAGCGCTAAAGGCTTGATAGTTTTAGGTTCGATGGCGGGCTTATTGATGTAATCAATTAGTGAATTGCGGATAACCAATAAATCATTACGCAACCCAGGATGTGACTTACCATCAGATCCTTCAAAAGATTCAATGTGTAATTGGATTCGAGTATTAGGTTCAATTTCCGTTTGGGCTTCATCCAGCAAGGGCATGATGGCGTTAATTTGGTTAATCACTCTGACCAACGTTTGATTAAGAGCTTCTTCACTGGCGTATGTTGCAAAGCAAGTCATGCTCAGCATTAAAATCAAAAACAATCTTTTCATTTTTTCTCCTTACAAATATTTCTTAAAGCGACTGGCTGTAATGGAAACCATCACACTTAATAAGATACTGACGGGTACGAACATTAGTGCTGGGGTAATACACAAAGGAACTGCTAGCCATAAGGCCAATAACATCAGCAAACCACGTTTGAAGTAGCGATTTAATTGATGAAATACATATGAGGACTCACGCCCCAACGAGGCGGTGCGAATGGCTCGTTGATTCAAACCATCGACCAAACCTGCTGTCATAGCTAAAGCAAATAATGGAATGCTTGCCAGAATAATCATCAGCTTGATAAACATCACATGAGCAGTCAGACTGATAAGCAACCCAACTTGTTTTGTAGTGGTAAATAAGTCATCTACTATCTGATCTAATTCAGAGTTGTTTTCTGGTAAAACCGTATTTAATTCATTTTTTATAACGGTAGTAACTTTTACTACTTTGTCAGTCATCTTTTCAGTTGGTACTGCGGTAACCCATGATTTGAAACGCTCAGCCACTGAAGCATCATTAAATTCTGCGACTGCACTAGTTTGTTGTTTGGATAGTTCATAGATGGTTTGCCAGGCTGAATCAAAGCCAGTCATTCCCCATAGACTCAATGCCCAACCCAATAAAATCAACCAGCCTATGAAGACAAGTAACAGCAAGCTCATGATGATTCTTTTGGATTTCTTTTGGGTTTGAGTTTTTATTGCCATATCTCACCTTTATTAAAAATCAGTGGGTAATGGCTTTCTTTGAAGATGGCTAAGAGGTCATCTACATTAGCAGGCAATAATGGCGCTTTGATTAATTCCTGAAGTTCCAACAGACTGGAACTGCTGTCTATATTAGTAATAAAACCCAGAGCATTTATTTTTTCTAACTCTTGTGCATGATCCTTTAACCATTGACGAGATACAGCATCATCACCAATGATAAAAATAGAATAAGAAAAGTTAATTAATTCTAATTTGCGTTTTAATACTTTGCCCGCTGTTGCTTTGCTGGTTGCAGGTAATCGCGCATCCAGTTTTGCTTGAAGTTTCAGTGATTCTTCTGTGAGTTGCTCTTGCGATTCTTTGATGTAGTGTTCCCTATCGATGACTTGATAGGCATAGCAGGAAGTAATCATCAATAAACCTGCAATTAGTGATATCTTTCTCATCTTAAAACCTCCCCAGATCAACAACGCTAGAACTGCCGTTTTTAGAAAGTAATAACAACGGGGTGGTTTTTTTATTAGCCTTTAGAGATTGATAATTCAGGTCGCCATGATTGAGCGTAAGACGGCCACTGTTTATCAGATGTTGTGGTATTTGATTCTTGTTAGCCCATAATTGAATTGATAAATCATCACTATCCAAAAGCATGAGGTGTAAGCGAGTATCAGGAGTATTTTCAACTGCTTCAGTTAAAATCATCAAAATAGTTTTGACTGCTTCATCTGGTTTCATGAACAGATAAAGGATGTCTCCCTGATTTAGTTGAACAGACTTATGGGCATAGGGTGAGTAAGGAGACGGATCAAAATCACCAACAACAGGTACATTGGCAAAGAGCTTGTTATAGGCCTTATAAAATGCATTATTCCAGGCAATATTTTTAGAGACTTTCTGGGCTTCCTGAGCTGCTGCTAATTCGGCAAAATGATTACGCTCAGCTTCATTTCTGGCATTGAGGCCAAGAATATCCAGAGGAGTTTGTCTTAGTCCCTGATAATAGATCTTGCTACGATTTTGCATGAGCAGGACATAACGTTTTTCTTCTTCAATTGTTAAGTCCCAAACCTTGGATTCATGAAGTTGTTGTTCATTGAGTTGAATTTTGTTGATGTCTTGTTCTGAGGTTAAGTCATCGTCATTAACAGTTAATCCAGCTTTCGCCAATGTCTGGTCTTGTGCTGCAAGAGTATTCAACGATTGAGTGTTGATACCAGGGATATTCAACTCAGCAAAAGCTAGCTGAGTTGAAAACAAGGATATTGCTATTACAGAGTACTTAAGCATTTTGATCACCTTGCTCAGTATCCAGGGTCACCACAACATACTCTTTTTTACTATTTTCCAGTTCGAGTCGTTGCTTACCAAAATCTACATTCAAAACAGTCCAATCAATTAGCTTATCTCCTTTCTCTAGTGGGAATGTCTTAAAGTCATAGGTAACACTGGCTACATTGACCTGTTGGATACTGTCGATGCTCAATACTTTAAATGGTAATGCTGACACAGGGAGATATTTGACGGGATTTTGTTTTTTATCCAAGGTATTAATGACTTCATGAATAGCATCCAGCTTGTGTGTTAGTTCAGTACGATTATCAGTTAGGAGTTGGTCATCCTTGGATTTTAGTTGCTCGATTAAAGAAGCTAGCTTATTGAAATCCTGATTGATCGAACTCAAATCAATTTTTTCACTAGGCTTTGTAACTTCCTTTTGTAGGTTGATAAGCTGTGATTGAATGTCATTTAAGCGAGTACTAATTATTTCTGTGTCTTTCGTGGAGTCAACTGGACGTTCTATGATGAAAATCATACCAACGACAAGAGCCAGATTAAGGGCTGCAATCGCTATCCATTTCGTTGAGGCGTTAAATAAAATCATGCTTTACTCCTTGTCACTGGCTTAACAGCAGATTGATAAGCAGGTTTTAATTTGAAGTTCACCTGGCGTAACAAGGGATTCTCAACCAGCATGAAGACTTGCTGACCAGCAAGAACTTCCAACCCCCCTTTAACTGTTAATGGGCCAAGGTTTCTATGAATTTGAGGCAAGGTCTGATGCATTACAGTTTGCAAGCTCTCAGGTTGTTTTTCTTTGCTCACAAGAGTAAAACCTGAATAGTGCAACCACCATTCAATCGCCTCCCCAACAGTTTTAACTTCTTGTGGAAAATGAATTTGTTGAACTGCTAATAAAGGATTAACTTGAGCAGCCAAAGGTTTATTAGCTACGGTGGCATAACGGTGAATCTGGGTTACATCATTGGCCGCATGAATTGTCAATGTAAGCAGGCTTAGTGAAGTGATTAATAGCAACTTGGACATAACAAACTCCTTCCGGGCTTCATGCCCGGTGCTGATGGTTAATTAGTTTCTGTAATGAATTCCTTCTCTGCTTCGATCTGAGGATTAGTCATTTTCTTAATAAAAATTTCCTTGCGATCAACGTCTATATGTAGAGGAGCTTTGATTCCTATGGCTATATGACCATTGCGAACGTATAAAACCTTGATTTCAATTTGACCTTTGTCGATTAGTATTAGTTCTCCAACGCGACGGGTAAGTACAAGCATGTAAAATCTCCTTTTTAAAGTTAAGGTCTTAAGAATCGCAACATGGCATTAAGGTGCTTGGTTGCAATATCAGAACTTGCTGGCTGAATAGGCTCTCTATTAACTCGATAAGGCTCATGACGTTTAAACGTGGCCATACAATATTCAAAAAACTGGGGCAAACTAGGTGGAAAAACATTTCGTTCACGAATGCTCAGTAAGACTTCTTTAAGAATTTGATTATTAAAACGACTTAAAGTGTCAGACCATTCTTTCTTGGCAACAGACAAAGCATTTTCATTTTGGTAATTGCTCCACCAGATATGGCCATAAATAGCGCCAAGACGGATAAACAACGTATCAATTCGTTTATCATGAGCCTCAGTCTTTACTGAAGTTGAGGACGTTGCTTGGGGTTGATTGTTTGGGTGTTTCATCTGCAAAATCGAACTCTGCATCACCGCATGTGTCCCAGAAGATTTCACTGGGAGATTTTTTTGCATTACTTCGCTTATTCTTTGCATTACTTTGCTCCTGTGTCATTACGGTTGAGAGTTCATCTTTCCAGCAATGCTGGGCTAACCAATTGGCAGGATACTTCCATGGGGGAAGCCATTCCCCAGAAAGCTTGTGTTCCTCACGATTATTAATTTGCGCATCAATCGCGATGATTATTTTTTCAAAAAGTTGTTCATCAGGATTGATTTGTTGAAATTCACTCCATGCTTTTTGTTTGGATTTTTTGTTTGGAAAACGCGACCAAAATTTTTCGAATTGCTTAAATAAATATAAATAATTATTGTTTATAAGAGGTATGTCGGCTTTTGCACTTTCTGCTATGCCGGCTTTTAAGGTCGCATTTGCCAAATTGCCAGTGTTTTCAATATCTTTTTGAGATTTTTTAGTGATGCCTTGCTGTGACGGCTTTGTGACGGCTTTTTTTGAGACATAATAATCCCTTGTTGCCAATATGCATTTTAAAATCAAAGTATGATCTTCAGACAGAAATTGAATAAGCCCTGCCCGTTCAAGACCTGCCACCGCACGTCGTACCTGAGCGCGAGAAAAACTAACGCTTTTAATGCCTTGATGAGGTTCGATATAAAGCTGTTCAGCAATGGATTGATAACTAATACCTCGATCAATCCCAACTATGCCTGTTTTCACATTCATGTACGGCTTAATCCCTCTAAAATAAACTAATTGCTGGATGTGCGTTAAACCACACAACCCAGCCATTTCGTTTTGATTAACTATGAAATCCATCTCTCCCTCTTCTTTTTCAATATCCACTCAACAACAAACAGCTCTTTTCGTGCATAAATACTCGAATCGAGCAATATAAATTACAAGTTAACACATATTGAGAATCAGTCAATATCTGGTATCATATTTATTAAGTATTTTTATGAGCGACATGGAATGAACATAAAAGAGAAAATAGGACAACGAATTAAGCACGAGCGCACCATCAAAGGCTTAACCAGAAAAGCTCTGGCAGAGTTAACTGATAGCTTGAAAATATCCAGAATTAACAACTATGAGCGCGGTGAACGAACTCCAGGCCCAGAAGAAATTAAACAACTGGCAAAGGTACTGGAGGTTTCACCAGCATTTTTGATGTGTTTGTCTGATGATAAACAAGGCAAACTTAAAAAACCTCTGGGTCTAGGTGCATTAATTCCTCTACTTAATTACAAACAGGCATGCGATCCTGCGGTTTGTATTCAGGAAATTAAAAATGAACAATATTCTGAAATATTTACCTTAATTCCGATCAGCCCTAGTTTAACTGCTCGTATAGGGGAAAATGCTTTTGCACTAGAGGTTAAAGATGACAGTATGATTCCAGAATTCAGGAAGACTGATGTGCTTATAATTGATCCAGAAACGATGCCAAATCCTGGTGATTTTGTGATAGCCAAGCTTGATGGTGATAATGAAGTTATTCTTCGTAAATACAAACAATTGTCTGCATCACGAACTACTCCTGAGTTTGAATTGATTGCCCTAAATGAGAATTGGGCTAGTTTACAAGTTAATGGCGATACAAAAGATAAAATTGTTGGCACTGTAATTAGTTTGCAGAGGATATTAAAATATTAAACATATAAGGTTACTGAACTGTAGCCAAAACAAAATATTTATAAACAATGCCATATGCTACTAGCTCCTCCTGTAAAGGGGGATTATAAGAGTAAATATTAAAAGAATATTTTAATTCTTTGTTTTAAAGTTAAGAAGGAGTTCACCGCACTCACAACGAACCTCATCAACGTTCCCCTTTGAGGGTGATGCGTATATCCAACCATCACATTTAGCACATTTGAATTGATTAAGTAGTTCAAAGAAAGCTTCTTTTAAACGTGAGAATTCGTTTGAAGTAAAATTAGCCCATTCGTTGTAATGAACTGATGGGTTTAATGTCCATTGCTCCAAATTAGTCTTTTGTATCGCTGCAATCAACTTGGTATCTATAAAGCTAATATTACCTACTATATCCTGTTGATTCCATGAGTTAGCAGCCGTTTTTGCTTTCTTTAACAATTCTTTATATCTACTAATTACTGCTGAAAGTGTTTCACCGAAATCATAAGAATTATTATATCTTATTTCCAGTTTCACTCTTAATTTAATACTCAATTCTGTCATTATATATTCAAGATAATGCCGTAAAATCGAGGCGGCTTCTGAGATGGATTGTTCTTTGATACAACGATCTAATGTCTCTAAAGTATCTTTCTCATTAAGAAATGATGGGCCATTATCAACAGACCATCCTCGAAAATTAAGTACTTGCTTTGAACTAACAAATCCTTCATTGATTAACTGCTTTTTCCAGATTTCATCATGTGTAGTAATGACAAATTGTGTTAATGGGAATTCAGATTTTAATAATATGCAAAATGCTCTGCGGTGACTCGTATCTATCGACATCAAAACGTCATCCAACAAACAAAATGTAAATTTATTACCCATGATTTTTTTTGATAATGCTAAATATAGACAAAGCCCCATTCCATCCTGATGTCCTTCGCTATGAAAAGCTAAGGGAGGGAAAACTCCTCTACCATAAAAATCAACATCAAGACCAAGACTACCTTTTGAAGGAGTTAACTGAGCATTAAATTCTTTTTCATCATCATTATTAATTTGACTATAAAAGCGTGAGAAATCTTTCTCAACTTCAGCATAAAGATCAACAAGTTTTTTCTCGCTAATACTTTCAAATAAAGATAATAATTGCGTTGTTTTTTGGGCTCTTTTATCCCAAATGCTAATCTGATGTTTTGCAAACTTATAAGCATCAAGCCTTTCATCTGCAATTATAAGGAAGCGCTTTGCATTTTCTTCAGATGAATAATCAGGTATTTTATTTACACAAGTAAAGATGCTTTGTAATAAGACAACGATTTGTACGTCAAACCTACCATAAGGATCTTTAATTAAGCTAGTAACCTTTTCTAAATTATCAATAGGGGAATCCAGAAACTCACAGTCTAATTTTATTCTTTCTGACAATGCCACCAATTTTTCAGCTTCAGAAGTTAAATTGAGAGAAAATGCGCCCCTTTTAATCTCATCAAGTTCAGAAAGCAGCATAATATAATCAGATTTAAGAATATTGCATCCTGATTGAATGGTACTCAAAAGGGTAGCTGCTTTTACATTATCAGCAATTTTCTGCTGAATATGACTTATTAATAATTGTAGGTCATAAGCTGTATCACAAAAGGGGCAGAAGTTATCAATAATGAAGTTTAATCCCTTCTCATAAAACTCTTGTTTATTAACGTATTGCAAAAATTCATAATTACTTTGAAGATTTACAATTGCTTCATTGGTAGCTTCCAGTGAGGTGGTTATAGTTTTTGCTTCTAGTTTTATCAGCAAGCTATTAATACCTGGGCACAGCACTTTTTTATCAACTGTTTTTTTATTGTTTTGAGTATCATTGCCAAGACCTATGGAAAATTTCGTATCAATATTAATAGACTCTATCTTGTCCAAGATCAAAATAGCCCTCATATCATTGACCAGTTTCAACATATTATTTTTGTTAATTTCTGTCATTTCAAAGTGTTGTAACAAAGCTTTTTCAGCCTGAGTGAGATTATTCGATTTTTCAGTAAAAGATCTTTTAGTTTCATTGTTTAATTTATTAAACACACTTCTAATTTTATCAATTGAATCCATTTTTAAAAGCTCTTGAACTTCTTTGGCACGTTTACTGGGTTCAGTCACAATAAATTTTAGAATTTCTCGTCGTGATAATGAAAACTCGGGGTGCTCTGATAGAAAGTTTAAAATTATTTTACCTTCTTCATTTTCTGGCTCTATTTTAGGTTTTTTTAAATGGGCTACGGTTCTTTCTATAGTGAAGGAATTACCGGTCAAATCATTGGTTACTTTAATTATCGCTTTAGCTTTTCTAGGGTTATCTCGAAAATCAACATGTGGTGCATGTATACTAAGTGTAACTCCCGACGACCCCGTGCCGGACAATCTAGAGATATTTCCCGTTAATGCAAATTCAATCGCATCAATAATGCCACTTTTTCCCGAACCATTTGGACCTTGTATAACAAGGTTGCCATGCCCGAGATTATGATGAAGACGTTTAATTCCTCTAAGATTTTCTATTGTTATTGATTCTATCCTTATCAAGAGAGCTCCTCATCAAATAATATTTGCTTAAGTTGCTCGCCATTTGGAATCTCATAACCATTAAATAATTCAGAGAACTGTTCAAATTTATCGGTATTTTCTAAAATATTTTCTTCTCTAATTTTTTCTAGAAATTCTTGGGTTATTTCTTTCAAAATCGTAGTTTCACTCATATTTACTATTATGTTGTCATAAGCATATGAGTATTATAACAGTCAGGGACTTCATTAGAACAACTATTAATTTTTAAAATAGTTCACTCTTATTAGCGACTAAAAAACATTGCGTTGTTCAGCCTGCTTGTTTCTCATAAAAAGTAAATTACAAAGCTAATATTATTGAATATTTGTAGGAAGGTCCTTTATTCGCCAATAAAAATCAAGAACCACTTCAACAGCTTTAAGGCTCTATCCTCATTAAGATAATATTTGCCGCTAACAACTTGGCTTAAGAACAAAAGATTAACTTCCAAAAGTTCAGCTAATGACTTCAAATCATAATTGCTGAAAAACAGGATAAACTCTATTAAATATTTTTGATTCTCTTTTTTACATTTAAAATTCACATCAGAAAAAGATCCCAACACTTCAGCCAAACATCCCATGTAATAATCTCCAGATTTTACTTACGGCAAGGGCTCTAGTACTGCCCTTGAAAACAGTAAAACATACTGAAGAGAGTAAAAAAATTAGTTTTTTTACTACGAGAATGTTGGAGGTAAAATGCAAACTTGAAATAACATTAAGCAATTAGATCCAACTTAAATCAGGCAATAACTGTTTCAGTCGATTTGCTATCAAGTTCGTTTGTATCATCAATGAGACTTCGTATCTTTCCAGAAATAAAATACAAAAATACTCCGCCTATCAATGCCCAAATGCCCAATTGATTAAATACATGAAAATAATCAGCATTCGTTATTAAAGGATCAATAGAGTCTGTTTTCATCATCGCATTAGAAAAATAAGATGATAATGAAGCCGAAACCCCAGATACCATCATCCAAGTACCCATCAGAATTCCTTGTAACTTAGCAGGGGCAATTCGCCCTATCATTGCATACCCTACTGGACCAATTAGTAACTCGGCAATAGATTGAGCCACTAAATGAAGTATTACCCAGCTAAGACTGCTATAACCGTGACTATCAGAAAACGTCACGCCGCAAGCTAAGAAAAAGAAAGAAAATGCCAGAATTATAAAGGCCCATACAAATTGCATAGAAACAGAAAAATTGAAGCCTTTGGATTGCAGCTTGTTAATAACGATTGCCATAATCGGTGCGCCCACAATGATAACCAAGGCATTTATATTTAAAACCCATTGAGTCGCCAATTCATAATCAAAAATATGCTTATCAACATTATTTTTAATAAAGATAGTTACACCCATAGGACCTGTGTAATAGATCATCCAAAAGATTATTGAAGTAACTGTCAGGATTAAATAAGCCTTAATCTTTTGTTTATCGGCTTTAATTTTTTGCTTGTGACCTAAGAATAAAATAACAAAAAACATAATAATACTGAGCACCATCACCATGCCATTACTAAAATCAGATGAATTAAAACTCACAGTCAAAAAAGGCACTAATATTAAAATAGCCGCTATACCAATCCAATTTCTCAATTTCTGACGTGAATCATTTTTCAAATCTAATAAGAGACTATTGTTATCTTCAAGAGCAGCCCAATTAAAAGCGATTAGAATTATAGTAACTAGATTAGTAACAAGGCTTGCAAAAAATATGTGTTGGTATTGATTCGAATAATCATAAAAGCCACTAATAATATAACCCGCAAAAAAACCAATGTTCATCGCAGAATAGCTGTAAAAAAATGCTTTTTCCCTTCGATTATCGGTAGAATGAAAACGATCCGCTAGCATAGTGTTGTAGCAGGTAGTATTAAGCCCGCATCCCACCAAAAACAAACTTAATCCTATATACAGAAGTGAGCTTTGTGAAAAAACCAAACACATAATGCCTATACTTTGCAGAATGGTAGTAATAAAAAATAATGAACGATTGCTTAGAAAGCGTCCTCCTATTACTCCCCCTAACAAATGTAAGGCATAATTAAATGCCAGAAATAAGCCCACAATGCTATTTGAAACAGTATTAGATAAACCAAGTTGTTTAGTAACGTAGAGTGATAAGGAGGAATAGAGAATAGCAAATGAAAATGTAGAAAACGCTTGAATAAAATAGAGTGGTATTACGCCCTTGGGCATTTTATGCAATGTCTTAATCATTTTATTTCCTAAGTCCTTTTAGTGGTGACTCTACCATTAAAATTGGCTAGTATTAAATTTTTTTTACATGTATTTACTTGTATAAAATTGCGGTATTTGTAAGTGCTTTGTTTTATAAGGTTTTTAGGAATGAACAAAATTAAGCGAGTTTCATGGGATGAAATCAAAAATAAAGTAAGAACTATCAACCCTTCTATTTACGAGGTAATTGAGCAGATT
The DNA here is from genome assembly GCF_000162755.2 of Legionella drancourtii LLAP12. Taxonomy (GTDB): domain Bacteria; phylum Pseudomonadota; class Gammaproteobacteria; order Legionellales; family Legionellaceae; genus Legionella; species Legionella drancourtii. Next base: position 170,580 of record NZ_JH413817.1, on the reverse strand, counting down.
ACTCCAGGAGGGGACATTCCTTTTTTTCTTGCTCAATATGATTTTGGCGAACATTTTGGTATTAAAAATCATGCATACTTACCAACAGAATCAGGGAGATTAGAAAAAATTGATAGTACACATACGAGCAACGAATTATTTCAACACTTGGGATATGGAAAGAATAGTCTTCCTTTAGGGATGATTTTAGATAAATATTGTGAATGGCATTATTTTGGGGAAAATCAAAGAATCTTTCCTGATTGCGTACAGGGACCAGGTGCCATTTTTAACATGCAAGTTATATTTGATGAAGATCAGACGGTTGATAATAATATTTTATCGGTATCCTCAGGTGCCTTATCTTCTTTTTTACTCCCCAATATAGGATGTCAAAGAAGACATACAAAAATTCAAAAATATTTTAATGTATCATTACCTGCCCCTAAGTCGCCTTATGAGCATTACCTTATTTTCAAAGAAATCCTACAAAATAAAAATACTTTAAGTAACTGGCAAAGTGAAATTCTTTATTTTTCTGAGCAATTTATTGAGCAAGTTAAGAATAATGAACAATGGCTTAAATTAAAACTATATTTTTCAGAGTCATTAAGAAAAAAATTAATGCAGAATACATATGATACCTCCTGTAATGATTTGTTTCTCAGTGCAAAGAAAATCAATCGATTCCGACCAACTCCTTTTATAATGGATACTGCAAAATATGTCTTTAATATCTGTATGGGAGCCGGCATTGGTGTAAAACCAGCAGTTGATGAACAATATTTTCCAATCCAGGATATCCAGAAAGCTTATAATGAATGTTACGGTCTTGAGTATACCCCAACGATAATGGTGCCTTCTTCCCTAAATGAAGAAAATGATAGTGTTTACTATCCCTTACAGTGCCCTTTTTCTAAAATAAACACATTTAAAACAAATCAAAGTAATAGCACATTGACCGAACTCGAAACACTAAAAAATGTTTTATTTGCTTATCAAGACGAGTTCACTGAAGAGAATAGTGACGCCTTTGGTAGTCCTCTTTATCATGTTAGTAAAGATACTGAATTTTCTTTTTATCATTATAAATCAACAGGAAAACAGATAATAAGAAACCCCGTTGATCTTTTAGAATCAGATAAACGGTTTTCATTCTCGTATTGTGATAACAACACCAACTTCTCAGGCGATGCTAAATTATTTCGAGGATGTGTACGACTCAGTAGATAATTTAAAGTTTTGAATATCCATTCCTAAAAGCTCTAGGTATTTTTTACTTATAGCTTTTTGAGCAATAGGGGGAATATAAAGAGTAGATATCGGTTTAATCTCTACTTGCTTAAGTTCCTGCAGTTTAATCCACTCAATTCGTGGTTTTTGCAAAGGCAGAACAGCTGCCTCATAAATGCAAACAAGCGTATTTTCAGGATAATAATTTAATAAATAACCACATAAAATATCTAATTTTTGAGAGTACTTTATATCGTGCATTCCCAAATTTGAAATTTGCCAAAAAATATTGTGTGCATATATATCAACTTGCCTTTCATAAATTAATAGCTCAGTCGCATCCATTACAAAACAACCCTGCTCCCCCGGATCAATTTGTAAATCAGAAAAAAGACAATCCATAGATGATACTGCCGGCAATATTAACGCATTTCCATTGTCTGCTTTGATCATTTTCACTGCATTCAAAGCGGACTCGGCAAATACTGTTGGATGACCATATAAAACTACACAAAGAGTTTTAGCTTTTTGATATTCGTTAACAATATGAGTGGTTATTTGATGATAAGAATCAGCTCTTTTATCAAAATTAAAATAAATAGGTTCCAAAGATTCAGCCTCTTTAGCTTCTCGCTGAATCCAAGACTTTAAGTTTTCTTCATTTACTAAATAAAGAACCTTATCCGCCTTTTGAATAACTACTTTGGTCTCTTCAGTTAAATGAGCAATCGACTTGATCCCAGAACCTACTACAATAAGTGTGTGCATTTAATTACTTAATGGTTACAACTTTGTTTGCATTAGGTTGTTGAGATTGATTTAAAGAAAGCTCTATATTCATGCTTGCTTCCTGCATTGCTAAACATGATTCTGAACATTCAGCATTATCGAAATACTCACTACCTACTGCCTTTTCTATTACATCTAGTAAATTCATCCCTATTTCCTCTGTAATAATAGATCCCGTAGTCAATTGTATAAACAAAACGAGCAAAGGTATAGCGCTTATAAAAAAATTTGAAGAATAATTATTGCATGCTAATACTCGATATGATTAAATAACTACTCGATTCGAGCATTTTTAAAATGGATATATTCAAGAAAAATGTTGATAAGTAATAATAGGACAGGGAATTATCATGCAACATACTGAATTCAAGCAACAAATTTTATTTATCAGTGACCTTGAGCAGATCCTTGGTCGAGATCGGTTAACTATAAGACGTTGGTGGTTAATTGGTAAATTCCCAAGACCAGTTAAATTAAATGGAACTACCTTAGCTTGGCATATAGAAAGCATCGAACAATGGATTAATAATAATATCAAACAGGAAGAAACAGAAGTGGCCATTTAATACGAACTAAAAAATAACAGCAAACAGGTTACAATAGCCTGTTTTTTGTCATTTTATTTTTACTCTATTCGTTGAAATCGAGGGACCGTTTGTCCATTATGCATGACTTGCTCAAAAAACATCTGCTTAGGACGGACCCAAAGCTGATTCTCCCCAAACTCATGGCAGTGGTATAGGGCTCTATACACCACCATATCCTCACATGTTTCACTATGACGGGCGTGGCCAATGATTTCATACAGATTTTCGGTTTTATAATGCCGGTATTTTCCATATAAAATTGTTTCTGATAACATTTCTAAACCTTTATATGAGTTACAGTAATCTTGTTCACAAAATCATCTCCCATTATAAATTTGCTGTAGCTGCCCACTATATTATTGCTCGCGTGATCGAGGTATTTGTTTAATAGAAAGATAAGTTATGACACAACTTTTTGTGGTTAGTGAGTGCAGCCCAAACAAATCATTTTTTTGGTGAGTTTAGGTGTTTTAAATTTTCCGAGCATCACCAAGTATTTCATAGGCTTCTTTTATCACATAAAGACCAACGAAAAATCCAACAATTAAATCTGGATAACGTGATTTTGTTAATGCAACCAATATCCCAGAAAAAATCACCCCTAAATTTATAATGACATCCGCTCGAGTGAAAAGCCAAGCTGCACGTAAATGCGCTTCTCCTTTACGAAACCCTTTTAATAAGCGAAGCACATTCACATTTACGATTAATGAAATACAAGCAATCGTAATTATGGTTGTACTTTCAGGAAAACTACCTAGCCAAGCACGCCGTATAACTTCAATTAATACACCCGTACCAAGAACCAATAATAATACTCCGCTTAATGTAGCAGCTATACCTTTGAAACGTTGACTACGTCCTATTGCATACAATGCAATAGAATATGCCGCTGCATCAGCAAGCATATCCAAAGAGTCTGCTAGAAGGCTTGTTGATTCTGCTAACACCCCAGCAATCAACCCTACAACGAACATAGAAGCATTAAGAATCAAAGCAATAATTAAAACTTTTCGTTCTGCAAGGGTCGTGGCGGTAGGATGACATCCGCAATTTGTCATAGGAAGAGCCTTATCAATAGAGTTTTTTTTGAAGTATACTGGGTTAAGTAGGTATTATAAAGCAAACAATCTATTTAAAAGTGTAGCCATAAGTGTAGCCAAGAGGTGTTTCTAATGAGGAAGAGATTCTATAACCCCTTGCTGGGCTTGGTCGGGACGGAAGGATTTGAACCTTCGACCACTAGCACCCCATGCTAGTACGCTACCAGGCTGCGCTACGCCCCGATTGGTGGCAAATAATAACTAAGTCTGACGAAAATAACAAGGGGGTTGAGGTGTTGAGATACGATAAATTTCAACATGAACACCTCAAACTTGTTTTATTGCCTATAACATGTGTTTCAGTTTATTCGCTTCAAGTTTTGAATGGGAGATTTGAATGTATTGTTTGCAGCTGGTTAATTCGGCGTATTGTAGTGCAGAAACCGCGTTGCTAATGATTTGTTTTGCTGCTGCAGTCGAGTCGTCTAAAATTAATGCGCCAGCGGTATTCATTTGCATAGAGGCTAGATACAGTTTATCAACACAGGTAGGATTGTGTTGGCTAGGAACCAGGGAGGTAACCGTTTGGGCCAGTTCATAGCAGCGGTTGGCTAATAGTTCTTTATTGATTTCAGCCTGGGCCGACATGCTTAATGCAAACAAACTTAAAGTTAAAGTTTTTTTTAAAATCATTTTAGACATAGTGATACTCCTGTAAGTTGCAATTAAACTGGCAGGAACTTCCGCTTTAAAGCCAATAAAAGAGCTTTGTTAAAGCGTTACTATCCACTTCTGCTCCCTGTGTGAGGAAGTATGGCGAGAGAGACTTTGGTACAAACTGCGCCCTCTTCCACCCCCTCTCCCACGGATGGAAGAGGAGATCATTGAGTAGGAATGCTGAATAGTTACGTTTAACCAAAAGCATTAATTCCGGTTATATGTTTTCCTAGTACCAAAGTATGGACATTGTCCGTACCTTCATAAGTGAAGACTGATTCTAAATTAAGCATATGTCGTATAACATGATACTCTAAACTAATTCCATTCCCTCCTAATAGATTCCTGCATTTTCTGGCAATTTTCAATGCCTCACGACAAGAATTCCCTTTCACAAGTGAAATCATCGTTGGTGTTTCACGTTTTTCATCTTTCAAGCGACCAACGTGTAAGTTCAGGCATTGGGCTTTAATAATTTCAGTATACATATCTGCAAGGTCTTTTTGAATGATCTGGAATGAAGCGAGTGGTTTATCAAATTGTTTACGCTCTAGCAGATAATTACTGGTGATATCAAAGCACTCTATCGCGGCGCCTATAGCACCCCAGGCAATGCCATATCGAGCCTGGCTCAAGCAACTTAATGCCGCCCCCAAACCTTTTTCGCTGCCAGGCAATAAATTTTCATCACGAACAAACACGTTATCAAAAACCAATTCACCAGTAATTGAGGCACGTAAGGACATTTTTAATTTAATTTCCGGACAACGCACGCCTTCGGACTTAGTATCGACAATAAAACCACGAATACCCGCATCCGTTTTTGCCCAGACAATAGCAATGTCGGCAATCGGTGCATTGGTGATCCACATTTTGGCACCATTTAAACGCCAGCCACCGTCTACTTTTTTAGCATTAGTGCGCATACTGGCTGGATCAGAGCCCGCATCGGGTTCTGTTAAGCCAAAACAGCCGATGATTTCACCAGTGGCCATGCCGGGCAAATAACGCACCCGCTGCTCTTCACTACCGTAGCGAAAAATTGGATACATACATAAAGAACTTTGTACGGAAACAAAACTACGCAGGCCACTATCACCCTTTTCTAATTCTTGACACACTAAACCATAAGCGACATAAGACGCTTCGGCACCACCATATTCCGCAGGTAAGGTTAAACCTAATAAGCCTAACTCTGCTGATTTACGAATCAATTCACGTGGAAATTGTGCGTGTTCAAAAGACTCAGCCATCAACGGTATTACATCATTACGTACAAACCGCGCAACACTGTCGCGTATCATTCGTTCATCATCTTGCAATTGTTCATCAAGAAACAACAAGTCGTCCAATTTCTATCTCCTTTTTCTCTGACCGTAGCGCAATTACTGCGTCAATGATACTTTCCTTACTGGGCAATAAATAGTGCCAAGCAGTCCCTAATGGAATAAAACAATCCTTACCGGTAATCCGTTTGATTTGCAAACTAGAGGTTGCTTTTTCCACTAATAATGTGATTAACCCTTCACTCACTGAGCCGCTTTGTCGGCCTTCATCCACAATAAGCACGTTCTTCGCTTGCGCTATTTCTTGTAAAATGGCGTCTTCAGGCAAAGGACTTAGCCAACGTAAATCAACAATTTTTACATTGATATTATGTTCGTCTTGCAATACTTTCGCAGCCTGGCGCGATAAATAATAGCCATTGGCATAAGTTAAAATAACAGTAGCACCTTCACCATACACGCCAACTTCGCCAGGTTCAATTAATGCCTGTGGCGCAGGATAATCAAATAGCCAACCATTATCACCAGTTTCATGTAAATCTTTAGTCATATATAAGGCTATAGGCTCTAAAAATACGACTATGCGTCCTTCCTCATAAGCTAAACGCATGCAAGTCCGTAACATTTTAGCAGCATCAGGACCATTAGAGGGGCTTGCCACAATCACGCCAGGCAAATCACGCAAGACTGCAATGGAATTATCATTATGGAAATGGCCACCAAAACCTTTTTGATAAGCAAGAGATGCAATGCGGATGACCATCGGATTTTGGTATTGCCCACCGGAAAAAAAGGATAAGGTCGATGCCTCACCGCGCAATTGGTCTTCTGCATTATGTAAATAGGCCAAGAACTGAATCTCAGGAACAGGGATAAAGCCATTATGAGCTAAGCCAATCGCGGTTCCTAAAATAGTCGTCTCATCAAGAATCGTATCAAATACGCGGCGCTTGCCAAAACGTGCCTGTAAATCAGCGGTAACCCGATAAACCCCACCTTTCTTACCAACATCCTCACCAAATACCAGCATATTGGGATACTGGGCCAGTAAATCCGTCAACGCAAAATTAATGTGCTGACATAAATTACGTTTTTGCGCTAACTGCGGATAAGCATTACCAAATACAGCAGCACGCTTTATTTCATTAGGAAGAGTATAACTTTGTTTTTTGGCGACCTTGGGCGTAAGTGAGGCCATAATTACTTCTGCGCTTTCCATTCGCGGTTGGCGAATCGCTTCTGCCGCCTTCGCTTCAATTAAGTCTTTATTACTGTCATAAAGACTAATAATGGCTTCTTGCGTCATCCAGCCTTCGCGATAAAGTATGCCGGCGGTATGCAATAAAGGATCATGTGATTCAGTAAACTCTATTTCTGCCTGGGTCAGGTATTGCGACTCAATATCCGAGCCGGCATGCCCCAATAGACGCACACAGCGCATGTGTAAAAATACAGGTTGTTTTTTGATGCGTGCTAAATACTCTGCCTCTTGTGCTTTAGCGTAAACATCGGCAATATTTAGCCCATCACAGGCAATGTAATGAATACCTGGACGCGCACCGATTGATTGCGCAATCCAATTTGTTGGGGTGCGGACGGAAATACCAATGCCATTATCTTCACAAATAAATACGATAGGTAAAGGATAATGCTGTTGTGCTATCCAAGAACATGCATTGAAGGTCGTCTGTGCAGATGCATGGTTCGTTGATGCATCACCAAAAGAACAAAGAACCACCGAGTCTGGATTTAAGCTACCAGGAAACGCTATGTCTTTTGCACATTTAATGGATAAAGCAGCGCCTAAAGCTTTGGGTAAATGTGAGGCAATGGTTGAGGTTTGTGGTGGGATATTTAAAGGCACTGAACCAAAAACCTTATGACGACCACCTGAAATCGGGTCACAGGCTGCAGCAACTAAAGACAATAAGATATCCCTGACCCCATCAACACCTGGCACTTTTTTCGCACGCTGGATGTAGAAGGCGCCACTACGGTAATGTAAAAAGGCCATATCTTCAGGGCGAAAAACCTGGCCTATAAGAGCATTTCCTTCATGCCCGCTACTGCCTATAGTATAAAAAGATAAGCCTTTTTCTTTAAGCTGCCTGGCAATTAAATCCAATAATCGCGACTTAATCTGCGAGTCAAACAGATCGATGGCTGTTTTTTTATCCAACTCGGCTGTTTCCAAGCTGATGATACTATTAGGAATAGGGAAATCAGCTTGTTGTACTCTTTTAACAAATTGTTCATCAACTACACTGGCTCTATCTAACATCCTCACATCCTGTCTGAATTGCTTTCGATACCAAGCTGATGAGTATATACTGATTCAAAATGAACCGGAAGAATGAGTAAAATATCACTTCCAACATGGGTGCTTAACAAGCAAAGAATAAGCGATTTATTTATATATTAAAGATAGAGACTCAGAATGAAAGGGATGATTCTATTGGTAGTTGTTTTATTGATGACTGGGTGTTGTTTTAATTCTCCGCTTATATGCAGAGAACGTGCTTCTGCCACTATTGTTGAACCCTTTATGCGTTACCCCAATAGTTACTGTCTGACCGACGTCACAACGACAACCATTGACTATTATTAACGATGATTATTCAAAGAGGAATATTGATATAAAGACCCGTAAGCACAAGGCCGAGCCCCTAATACGAAGCAAGGTAATTAATTGTCTCTTATGGTTACTGGCGATCGATGTTTAAATAATCTACACTTTGTTTAAATGTAACGATCGGGGATTCACAATGAAATGGATAATTCTAATAGGAGCTGTTGTCTTTATGGCTGGATGCTGTTGCACGACGCAAGTTGTTCAATACAGGCAAGTTGCCATTGCCCCCGTCGTTGAACCCGTGATGATTTATCCTTACAGCCAAGGTCCTATTGATGTGACGACTACGACTATTGATTATTATTAATACCTTGAGTGTTTGCAAGGAATATTTCCTTGCAAACACTCCGAATACAATGTCATCCACGCAACCGGTTTCCGTGGATAGCGGAAGTCCTTCAACGTTTACACCATTTTTTTGTTAATTGCTCGAATAATTGAATGAATTGGAGCTTATCTGTTTCTGAGGTTAGTCTAAGCATAAATATCCCTTTCTGTATAATTTTAGAAATTATAAGTCAATTTTCAAACGGGTCAAACAGCCCTACTATTAAAGATTCTATGTATCCAACATGCCTTCCGGCACAGATGAAGCTCCATTCCTACACTGGTACAAATGCCAATTCATAGATGGGATAAACCAATGTAAACGTACCATTCAAAGCGGTTTGCAAGATTTTTTTATTATCGATTGAACGTTAATTTTAAAGAAAATGCATCTCGGAAAGTTCTATTTTCACCATTAATGATGTTCCTACCAGTCATAATGTTTACATTTTGATTTTGGATAAAGGCGTGAGCGAAGCTGCCATCAATAATAATATTTTTGTAGATTTCATACCCCATTGATGCGCCTAAAATAATATTGTCACCACTGGATATCTGGTAATTACCGTTTCCAGGGGTTTGCGTGTAATTACCGGCAACCCTGATTACCCATTTAGGCGTTATACGATAATGGCTGCCAACAGTAAAAAGCCAAGCATCATGTAAATGAAAAGGAACATTCGCATTCACAATAATTGGTTGAGAACCTATTTTTGTTGCTATACCTTGAATGTTTACCTCATTAAATATACGCCATTGAATGTACTGAACAGTACCAATAAATCCTAATGAAGAGGTTACAAAATGGTTTACAGAAAGCACACTCCTGGCCGGGGTCCAAAAATTAAAATGATAATCATTGGAAATAACGTCCGGATCATCCTTGAAAACACTTTTACCATTAAATCGATACGTAACTGAAGTTCGGTAATTAAACCCAACTAACGTTGAACGGCTTGGCTTTAGTAAAAAACCAATATCGCCCCCTAAACCCGAACTACTCGCGTCATTATGACTTTGGGCATCGGGAATGTTTAAGCTTGGGAATCCAGAAATTGGCTCTAATAGAATATTAGTGTGTGAACAGGATAGTCCGACACCTAATGAAAAAAATTCATTTAACTTAAATCCTAAAGCTGGAGATAAATCAATATCGCGAATACTGTTGTTCGCTTGAGCATAACGCAGAATGGAATTTTCTTCGCTATTCTTGTTAAAAAAATTAGATATAACAGCAAATCCAAAAGTCATTTTATCGCTAGCAGGGATACCTAAATAAAATGAAGGCAAATAATAATACGTTTGTGCCGCTGAACTACCAAATTGAGTGAAGCCCGTTGTTGATTGTATTGATTTACCCGTAAAACGAGTTTTAGAAGATGCCACTGAGCCAAGTGTTATTATTTGAACATTGGTTAAAAGTGTTAAAGCTGCTGGATTATAATAACTTGCCGTCGCATCATTCACGACGGCGGTTCCTAGCGTTGATTCAATAAACGAAGCATGAAGTATTAATGGAAAGAATAACCACAGTAAAAGAATATTTTGAATTTTTCTAACCCATGTCAAGGTTCCGCGGTTATGCATGTAAGTCCCTATAATAAAAGCCAATCTTCCGTAATTTCACGAATAGCAATAACGCGCCCATGAGGCTGCCCGTTGACTCTTCGGGTTCCTTATGGGCCATAAAACCACTTATAGTCAGTGACTAGATCCGCAATATCCCCCTTTTATTTACTCATCGCATTAAACCCTGTCCTTGCTTCATTCTCTTCATCAAACTCAAGAAATTGTGGATGCATTTCCTTAACAGCCATTAAAAGTTCAAACAGTTCATTAGAGATATTCATTTTATTTATTGGCTTTGTGGAATCTAAAATATATCTGCGCGAATCAATATCTATTTCTTCAAGAATGCATTTTAAGCTTATCGAATAACTTAAGCTTGCTTTATGTCTAATTAATTGAGCAGCTAGCATATATTTTTTATCCCTTAGCGCAAGGTCTAATGCGGTAGTTCCTTCTGGGTTACTTGCATCAATATCGATTCCTCTGTCAATAAGAGCATTTATAACTTCTGGCCAATCATGCGTTACTGCCAAATGTAGCGCGCTATTTCCGCGGTAGCGTGTAATAGGCCATGTTCCTCGGAATCTCCAGGCCACACCCAGATCGTCGGGATCATATTGCGGGTGATCCTTGGGTAACTCTCGGATTGGATTACCAAAATCATCATATTCTTGGTTAGGTAACAAGATAACATCACCAAGTAAATCTTTATTAACCACATAGGCAGCACGCATCGAAATATTAATTCGTTCATTTTGAATTAATTTTAAAGCGATATTTCTACGCCCTTCGAGCAAAGCTAAATGTAATGGAGTTAACTCCTCATAAAACCTGTTCTCATGTAGATCACTATCGGTTGTTTCGGATGCTGTAAGATTCGGGTCAAAGGTGTCATTTTCTAATAAAAGTTCAACGGCTCTGATATTGTTAGCCAAAACAGCTAAATGCAAAAGACTTGCATGTTCTAAACGTTCACATTGAAATGTTTTATTAATTTCCTGATTAAAATTTGGCTTTGTAAGGAAGTGCTGCAGTGCTAAATGATACTTATTAGAAACCGCATTTAACATGAGGCTAAAAGCCATACTTAAAGAAGAATTTTTTTCTAAAATAGAAATACCATATTTGTCGCTACTAATTTCAAGATCATCAAATAGTTCATTTAAAAATCCGATATCAGAACCTCCTGGCGAATGAGAAGCTCGTGATTGTTGTTTGAGTTTTACCGGTGTTTTTATCTGCGTAGTCATTTCGTTGCTGTTCCGATTAACAGAATCTATTGGTGGAGTTAAGCAAAAGCCTCCATTAACATCACGGTAAATTAAGATCCCTCCTCGTTTTTCAGCCTCTTGGCGCGCTAATTCAATTGATTTGACTTCATGGAAAGAACATAACCACTCACCTAATAATTTTTTAAAATCGCCCATCTCTTTAGTGTGAGGTCTAGAATGAGCCAATTTTTCTTTAAATTTATTATAAATTACCTCGGTTAATCCATATTTGATTAAATAGATGGATTTATAGTTACCACTAAAAGAAGGGTATTTTGCAATGTGCTTATAAAAAACACGATTTTCAGGCAAATAAGAGGGGAAGCAGGATTCTCGCTCGGCAACAATCAATAGTTCATCTTGCAATTTAATTTCAGCGTTTCTATTTAAGGAAACAACATGCAAAGGGCCCTTTCTTGTAAAATCAGTAAGTGGATGTAAGGAAGCATAAACCACTCCGGAATAGGGCCTTTCCGCACGTCCATTGGCTTGCCAGCGCGGTCTTAAACGGAACGATTCATGGCCTTTGTAGGGCTTTATTCCATGCGCATATTTTTCAGCATGATAAGGCGTATCCCCCATGGAAATAAAAGGATTCAAATCGTTTAAAAATAAGTCCTTTAGCACCGGATGTTTTTTAATTAGATGATGAAAGCCATCGTAATCTTCTGTATAAATATTTTGCAAAACATGGGCAAGGCTATTATAAGAATATTTTTTGTACGTATAAGCTTTTGGCTCTCGCAAGGTGAGTAATAGTTCATGTACTAATTTAGCATTGGCATCAACACTCTTCTTTTGAGACTCCATGGCTGCTAATGCTTCTGTATGGCATCTAAAAAAACGAAGCCCAGATGCCGCCATTACAGAATTGCTATAAAGAGGTTTTGCTATTTCCGATTGATCTTTTCGGTGTGATTTTCGGCTTGATTGATTCCATTTGGTTGTTTGGTACGTAATGCCACGATATTCAGCGACAAAAAAGCGCGTAAAATTAGGGGTATTTGCCTCTAGTTCCTGAATGGCTTTCTTTATTGATATTCCAGTTGCTAACTTCTGATTAAGTAGGTGCAGATGCGCTTCTAATGTAGGAAACGTAGTGAGAGGGTAGTGAATTTTAGTCCGTGATTTTAAGTCAAAAAGTTCCGAACCACTTTTGATTGATTTTAAATCACCTTTTTGCTTATCACCTGTCTTTTTCTGATAAGTAATTTTTTCTATCTGCCCTCTTTGTATAAAAAGCTTAGCCGGTGCAGTGCGCTTAGTCTGCTCTTCCTCATCAAGTCCGCCAAAATATTCTTCATCTTCCGAATCTGAATTATCAGATAAATAAGAACCAAAAAAATTATTTTCTTCTGTTTCTTTGTGGCTAATATACGTATCAAAAAAGGCTTTTTCCTGCATCGCAAAATCAGGTTTTAAATCACCAATAAATTTTCTTATTTCGGAACATAAGCTACCATTCCAATTATGACGATTACTTTTATAAAGCAGCGTAGTTATCAACTTATTAGTAATTGTCTCGATATTATCATTATCGTCTACCTCAATATAGCGTTTATCTACAGCAATTTTTTTAATAAGCGCTAAAAAAATTTCTGAAGAAACATTTAATTCCCTTGCCCCCCATAAGGCGTCTTCTCCATCAGACATTATTAAATATGGATCAGCACCATTTTTAATTAAATAGTTAACAATATCAGGCCTGTTTTTTGTAACTGCCAGCATTAAAGGTGTAGTTAAATATTCACCTCTACAATTAATATCGACACCATCGTCAATAAGTTCTTGTACTTTCTTTAAATCATTACAACTAATGGCGGTAAAAATAGCGTTCGTCATGAAACATTTCCAGAAAAATGTTTTATTGTCCAATACTTATCACTTAAGAGTCAATAATGCCATGATGATTAATTTATATTCACCATGGCTAAGCTGAATAAGGGCAATGAATCAGGAAGCGATGCTGTATTCCCGGGTTCGCTTGCGCTGGCACCCGGGTAATCTGAGTGTATATCGTCACACTATTCGTCGTCTTTGCGCGAATACCCACACCCGTCTTGAGGACACAAAATTTGCCGACCGAAGCGTTTACTTTCCTTAACGGTTAAGATGGGCCATGAACACTTAGGGCAAGGCTCAGCTAACGGTTCATTCCATAAAGCATAATCACACTTAGGGTAATTACCACAAGAATAGAAGATTTTTCCTTTGCGGGATTTGCGTTGCAATATTTTGGCCTCATGACACTTAGGACAATCAACGCCAGTATCTGCCGGTTTTTCCAAAGGCTCCATATGTTTGCATTGTGGGTAATTGCTACAACCAATAAAACGGCCATATTTTCCAGTTTTAATATGTAGCGCACTGGAACATACCGGACATACTCGGCCTTCAACTACTTCTGGTTCATTTTTTTCAGCGTCTTGTCCTGCCATATCTTGGGTGTAATCGCACTCGGGATAACCTGTACAGCCGATAAAGCGACCACGTTTACCCAGTCTGATTGACAAAGGTTTTTGACATTTAGGACATTTTTCATCTAAAATTTCCGTGGTAACGTCTTTACGTTGTACCTGTTCGTCCGTAGTTTGAATTTGCCGCACAAAGGGCTGCCAAAACTCTTCAAGAACAGGAATCCATTCTTTTTCACCACGAGCAATCGCATCAAGCGTATCTTCTAGTTGTGCGGTAAATTTATAATCCACATAACGCGTGAAATAACCAGTCAAAAAGCGATTCACAATACGGCCAACATCTGTTGGGAAGAATCGTTTCTTATCAACAATTACGTACTCACGCTGTTGTAACGTATGAATAATTGATGCGTAAGTCGATGGACGGCCGATATCGTATTCTTCTAAGGCTTTAACCAGAGTTGCTTCAGAATATCGTGGTGGTGGCTCAGTGAAATGCTGATTGGCCGCGATATCGTGAACCTTAACCTTTTCGCCAACAGAAAGTATCGGTAATAATGATCCTTCACTGTCATCTTCTTTAGAATCATCACGGCCCTCTTCATAAACAGCAAGAAAACCAGGGAAAGTAATCGTAGAACCATTGGCTCTAAATACATTACCTGCATCGCCACAACTTAAATCCACAGCCACGGTATCCATCAAGGCATCCGCCATTTGACAGGCGATGGTACGCTTCCAAATCAAGCTATACAGTTTGTATTGATCTGTAGTCAGTGCTGCTTGCACCATTTCTGGCGTACGTTTAACCGAGGTTGGTCTAATCGCTTCATGCGCCTCTTGAGCATTTTTTGATTTTGTCTTATAAACTCTAGGACTTGCTGGGCAATTGCTGGCACCATAACGCTCAGTAATATACTCGCGTATTTCATCTACCGCTTCCACCGCCAAATTCACCGAATCGGTACGCATGTAGCTAATCAAACCCACAGTGCCTGTGCCAATATCAATACCTTCATACAACTGCTGAGCAACCATCATCGACTTACGTGCCGTAAAACCTAATTTACGCGCCGCTTCTTGTTGTAAGGTTGAGGTAATAAATGGTGGTGAGGGTTTGCGTTTACGTTGTTTTTTCTCAATTTGAGTAACAATTAAAGAGCCTTGCGCTTGATTAATCAAATCTGCTTTGATTTGTAGGGCTTGCTCTTCATTAATTACGGTAAATTGCTGTAATTTCTCGCTTTTATAATGCGTTAATCGCGCTTCAAAAGGAACTTTTTCATGCTGGCACTGAGCCAGTATTTTCCAATACTCTTGGGAAACAAAGCGCTCTATTTCTTCTTCTCGTTCAACAATTAAGCGCAATGCAGGACTTTGCACACGGCCAGCAGAAAGGCCACGGCGAATTTTTTTCCATAACAAAGGCGACAGATTAAAACCCACCAGATAATCTAAGGCACGCCGCGCTTGTTGCGCATTAACCAGATCCATAGAAATGGCACGTGGATTATTGATTGCATCTTGAATCGCTGATTTGGTAATTTCGTTGAAAAAAATGCGGTGCACTTCTTTGTCTTTAAGTAGATTTTTTTCTTTCATTAATTCAAAAATATGCCAAGAAATGGCCTCGCCTTCTCTATCGGGGTCGGTTGCGAGTAGTAACGAATCTGATTTTTTTAACATTTTCGCAATCGTTTCAATATGCCGCGCATTCTTTTCCAGGGGAACATAAGTCATAGAAAAGTTCTGGTCAGGATTTACTGAACCTTTACGGGCAGGCAGATCGCGAACGTGGCCATAGGAGGCTAAAACTTCATAATCACTACCAAGGTATTTTTGTATTGTTTTAGCTTTAGCGGGTGACTCAACGATCACCAAATGTTTACTCATAGAAAGTTAACCTTTTCCTTATATTCAATGATAATCATTCAACATTAATATATATAGAATCTTTCGCCCTACAGTCAAGTCGCTGGGCGAGGAAGTTGTGGGTTGTGCTAAATAATTGACATTAATGTAGTGTAGATTCATCTTCTGTTTGATAGAGAACCAAGTCGAGAAACGCCAATTGTTCTTCAGTCAAATTAGAAGACAATACATGTCTGATAATCCACTTCGTCTCTTGCAAAGTTACGATACGCGAATCTGAAAATTGCAGTTGATTCATAATCATTTCGAAAGATTCCGCATTAAGAACTTTCCATAACTTCATACGCATGAGAAATTGATAACTTGCCTTAGTCAACTTCATTTGCTCATCATAAGTAAATATGCGGGTTGACTTTTGTTGTTGCATTCGAACATGTAACACTTCATCATCTGCAGATGTGTTTTCGTCATCACTAACATCCGTTGCGTCTTGATCAACGGATTTATGACTCTTTTGCAGCTGGGTAAGGCTTGTTTCAAATAAGTTCAACAACATTTCAAATAAGTTATCTTTCATACTAACACCTCATATAGCCACCGGGTACTGATAATACAGCCCCTTTTAATTCTAATTCTGCAAGTTCACGGGTCACTTGCTCAACGGTGCTTCCACTACGTAAAATGATCTGATCAATAGTCGTCATTTCAAAGCCAATGAACTTTACTAGGTTTTCATTCTCACTGGCAAGAAAAAAAATAGGTTTCTCAGTAATGAGCGGTTGTGGCTCTATTCTAAGCTCATCAAGAACATCAATAACTGAGGTAACTAATTTAGCGCCCTGCTGCACTAAATAATGACAACCACGAGCTAATGGATTATGAATGGATCCTGGTATCGCTAAAACGTCCCGATTTTGTTCCAATGCCATCCGTGCTGTAATTAATGAACCGCTCTTTATTGCGGCCTCTATAACCAAAGTGCACAATGATAAGCCACTTATTATACGATTTCTGCGTGGAAAATGTCCAGCGATTGGTGGACTTTTTAACGGAAACTCACTTAATAGCAAACCAGATTGCGTAATTTGCTCCGCAAGTTTGGCATGCCGGCGCGGATAAATACAATCAATCCCGGTACCCATCACCGCAATCGTTTTCCCACCAGATTCCAGACAACCTATATGTGCTTGACCATCTATCCCCAAAGCCAAACCACTCACAATCGTAATGCCCTGTGCAGCCAGCTCTTTAGCAAAAAAACGTGCATTTTCGCTGCCCGTCGCCGAAGGATTGCGACTACCAATTACGGCCAATTGCGGTTGTTGAAACGCCGATAACTGGCCTTGGGCATATAAAACAATCGGAGGATCGGTAATTTCTTTTAATAAGGCCGGATAATTTGGCGAATCCCAAGTTAATAAATGATGATCTGCAGCAGCCTGCAACCACTGCAAATCAGCCTGAATTAGATTTAAATCAAAGCCGGTAATGGTCTGCGCCAGTAATGACGGTAATCCAGCTTGTTCTAACTCTGCTTGAGAAAGCTGGAACATTTGCTGTAAATCCGGCCAGCGTCTATATAATTTAGCCACCGTACGCGGGCCAATTTTATCCATTCGGTTTAAAGCAAGAAAATAAGGTAAATTATTCATGGGTTAGTCACTGTATTATACAAATAAACGGCTCGTGAAGAACGAACTATCAATGCAAAACTAGTCTTGGTAAAGACCCTAAATACCATCACTTCGCCAATGCGTTCAGGAGGTAATTTAATCGGAATTAACGAATTTTTCGGATCCCGAACCAAGTGTGGTTTTCGATAAATACCTAAAACATCCCCTGCTTCTAATCCATTACGCTCGCCTTTGTTAATCACCACAACCCCACCCACCGCTTCTTGGCTATTACCACTTGGCATACCATCAGGCATATCGATAATTTGTCCCATAACAGGAACAGCTGGGGCTTTGGGTGCAAAATACAAATCAAATTCGGGGCTATTATTAATTAAAACACGATCCAGTATTTTGATGCCTACATTAATATTGGTTAATAATATAGTTGCAGGTTCGCCACCTGCGATTAGGCGAGCATAACCTACTAAAGATGCTTTAAACCCTAATGGTTCTCGCGTTATGGGATCAACATAATTTGTCCCTTGACGAAACAATGAATAAGCAATAGAACCACCTTCGGCTAATTCCCGGCGCAAGCGTAACCCCTTAACATAAGCTTCATCCCCCTGCCCGCCCATCATATGTTCCCCCATAAAGGCAACGACATAGGGTGCGCGACTTAGGGCATCGACATCTAAGACTAATGATTCATTTAAAAACGGTTTGAGATCACCCAAAGGGATTGCGGGAATCGCCTGTTCAATAGGCATGGGGCGCGCATTAGGAGATAACTTAATTACACCATTACTTAAAACTTTAATGTACGGCTTGTTTTCATAATAAGCCAAAATCAATACATCGCCAGCATACAAACGATTAGGATTTTTTATCGTGGGATTGGCATGCCAAAGTTCTTTCCATTCCCAGGGATTATGCAAATATTTACCAGAAATACGCCATAAGCTATCGCCAGGTTGGATTACATAACGTTCGGGGGAATCAGGTCTTAAACTAAGTGCATAATTGAGCGTGGCGCATAAAAAAAAGAATAAAAAGAGAATAAATCTCATCAAGTCAATCCTTTGTGGGCTATTGGCATCTTGCAGCATTACAATATATCAAGGATAATATCACGATTTTTATACAGAGAACCAGATACACAATGGCCATTCACAAGATTCTTTATTTACCCGATCCTCGCCTAAGAGAGCTATCAAAACCAGTTGTTACCTTTGATGACACCTTACAAACGCTAATCGATGACATGTTTGAAACAATGTACGATGCGCATGGTGTAGGTCTTGCTGCAGCACAAATCGGCGTTAGTTTACGTTTATCCGTAATCGATATTCTGGGGGATAAAAAAAATCAAATCGTCATTATTAATCCTGAAATTATTGCTTCTGAAGGTGAAAGCAAATTTGATGAGGGCTGTCTTTCGGTTCCTGGTGCCTACGATACAGTAACCCGGGCTGAAAAAGTTACCGTTAAGGCATTAGACCGCCATGGCAAACCTTTTGAGATTAAGGCCGAAGGCTTACTCGCTGAATGCCTGCAACATGAAATCGATCACATGAATGGTAAATTATTTATCGACATGCTTTCACCCTTAAAAAAAGCGATGGCACGTAAAAAATTAGATAAGTTCAAACGTCAGCTAGCTCGTGGCAAATCATGAGTGGATTAAATATTGTTTTTGCAGGAACACCAGCCTTTGGCTTGCCTTGCCTTGATGCCTTAGCGCAATCGGCGCACCATATTCAAGCCATTTATACCCAGCCAGACCGTCCCGCAGGCCGTGGCCGCAAGCTACAAGCCTCTGCGATTAAAGAATGGGCTTTGGCTCATGATATCCCCGTTTATCAACCGCTGAACTTTAAAAATCCAGAAACAGTTGCTGAGTTAGCCACATTAAAGCCCGATGTGCTGATTGTTATTGCATATGGCTTAATCTTACCCAAATCGGTACTGGAAATACCGCGATTAGGCTGTGTTAATGTTCATGCCTCTTTACTACCACGCTGGCGTGGCGCCTCACCAATTCAACATGCCATTCTCCATGGCGATGCCGAATCAGGGGTAACCATTATGCAAATGGATATAGGCATGGATACTGGCGATATGCTGCTTAAAGTGAGCTGCCCAATCACGACCACCGATACCGCAACCACTTTGCACGATAAATTAGCCCAGATTTCAGCACAACCATTGCTTAAAACGTTAACTGAATTAGCCAATAATACCGCACGTCCTGAAGTACAAAATAATGACTTGGCTACTTATGCCGGAAAAATCAACAAAGAAGACGCTTTAATTAATTGGCAACAAACCGCCGCTGAAATTGATCAAAAAATCCGCGCATTTAATCCTTGGCCCATAGCCTATACGCTTTTAAATGAAGAGGTATTGCGTATTCATCAAGCGCACGTTGTCACCACAGAAAGCACGCAAACGCCTGGAACAGTACTACATATTGATAAAAAAGGCATGTTGATTGCTACAGGGCGGCAAGGCATATTGGTTGAGAAAATTCAGCTCCCTGGTGGCAAAGTAATTACTATTGCTGATTGGTTAAATTCATCTAAATCACAGATACATGTAGGATTGATATTTTAATAGGCTGTGCTGTAAAGTCTTATGGTGCTTACTTAAGAAAAAATCCGCTACCTACTTCCTGAAGCTTGTCCGCAAGATCCTGGAATCTTGCGCCATGACGAAACCATGGATTCGGCGGACAAGCTGCGAACGTAGGAATAAAGCGCCCCTACTCCGTAAAAAAAAAACCACTTAAGGTAGTGAATAATTACTCATGAATAAAAACGAACGGCTCCACGCTTTAAAAATTTTAACGACATTACTGGCCGACAAATCGTCCTTATCCCAACTCATGCCAAGCTCAGCCGACGTCTCACCAATGACTAAAGAAATCTGTTTTGGTTTTTGTCGTCATTATTTTCGTTTGCAAGCCATAGCCGATTGCTTACTGAAAAAAAGACCTAAAGAAGCTGAAATCTGGATTGCTTTGCTGATAGGTCTTTATCAATTACATTATATGAACCAGCCTGATTATGCCGTAGTAAAAGAAACCGTCGCCTTGCTGGAAAAAACCAAAAAAGCTTGGGCAAAAGGCTTAGTGAATGCCGTTTTGCGCAATTTTTGTCGACAAAAAGAGGAATTACTGGCCAAACTAAGCCAAGATCCTTTATTTGTTTACGGCCAACCACAGTGGCTCTTAAAACGCTTAAAAACAGATTGGCCTAATGACTGGCAAGCAATCGCTCAAGCCAATGATGCTCATCCACCGATGACCCTAAGAGTCAACATCAGAAAAAATTCCGTAGCCGACTATTTACAGGCATTAAATCAAGCAGGCGTAGAAGCGCATGCTCACCCTGTCGCCCCCGATGGGATTACTTTGGTTTCGCCTTGTGATGTACGACAACTTCCTGGTTTTGCTGAAGGCTGCATCTCGGTTCAAGATGCAGCAGCGCAATTAGCCGTTTCTTTATTGGCATTAAAACCCGGCTTACGCCTATTGGACGCGTGTTGTGCTCCGGGTGGCAAAACCTGCCATATTTTAGAAACTGAACCCAATTTAAGTGCTTGTGTTGCCTTAGATGTCGACCCCAAAAGATTAATTCGCGTACAAGAAAATTTAACCCGTCTTAACCTACAAGCAACATTACTGCAGGGTGATGCGTCAACGCCAACAACCTGGTGGGATGGTCAACTTTTTGATCGCATTTTATTGGATGCCCCTTGTTCGGCTACCGGGGTAATTCGTCGTCATTCGGATATTAAATTACTCCGTACTAATGACGAAATTGTAACGGTAACTAAAATTCAGCATACTATATTAAATTCTTTATGGCCCTTACTGGCTAAAGATGGCTTGATGGTTTATGCCACTTGTTCCGTAATATCTGCCGAAAACGAGCAGCAAATAGCCCGTTTTGTCGCAGAAAATCCTGATTGCAAAGTACTAAGCGGTAATTGGCCTTGGGGATGTGCGACAGGTCATGGCCAACAAATTTTGCCTGGAGACCAAGGCATGGATGGATTCTTTTATACAGTTTTGTTAAAACAATAAAAATTACTATTGCTCTCCCCTTAGAGAGAAATAAGCGTTTAAGGATGAAAAATGACAATCAATTGGCCATTAATTACTGTTTTATTCGGTCTGTCCATTCCGGGTACCCTCATTGCGATAAAACGGTTAATTTATTTTTTATTACCCGACAATACTGAAGAATTAAAAAAACGCATCAACCGTTTTGCTATTGCACAAACATTGGTGACCGTCTTACTCATGTGTGTGGCTGGAACCATAATATCCCGAAGTACGGGCTTAGGCGCTCCCATATTGGAAGCATTTTTGGAGGGTAAAGTAGGAATAAGTGCATTTATGCCTATTTTACTCCCAACCACCCTCTATGCTCTGGTAGGACTTGTTACTTTTGGTCTTCTTTATTATGGTTTGGCAAAACACGTTATCGATGAAAAAAGCCTGCAAATTATGACTAAATTGCGCATTACCCTTGGTATTGATGGCTGTGTTCTTTATGGTGGTGTTGTCGAAGAAGTTATTGCCCGTTGGGGTTTATTGAATTTAGCCACTTTTTTTGCGCTCATTTTCACAAAGCAACCTTCTCCCCTTATTATTTGGCTCTCAATTTTTATCAGCGGCATAATTTTTGCGATCGGACAACTACCTGCGTATATTGCTGCAGGTTGCACATCAAGCCAGCAATTTATTTATTCATTTATAGTACTTAGCCTCTTGCAATCCGTCATTTTTGGCTACTTGTTTTGGCAATATGGCCTTATTTGCTCCATCTTGGCCCATATGCTTTTTCATTTAGGATGGGCACTTTACGACTTTAAATTAAGTAAATAATTTACCGAAATCGTAAAAAAATTGTAAAGTGACCTTGAGTTAACACTGCCTTAATTTTAATCATCTATTCTACAATCTATTATAAATATGTGGATGGTTAAGGTTATGGCAACTCATTTAACGTCAAGTAGTGAATTTGCTTCTTTAGTAAGCCAATTACAACTAGCGCCTGATAATATTCATCTGAAAAAGCAGGTAATAAAGCATTTACCACAAATGAGAGAATTGGCGAAAACCAATCCTTTGGCGTTGTATCACTTAGCCATGATTTATCATCCCAAATCAGATCAATACAGACAAACCGTGCTGCAAGCAGCCGATTTAGGGTGCACTAATGCCATGTTGATGGCATGCCAAATTTTAAATAAAACCGGGCTACCAGAAGATAAGGAAATGGCAGCTCATTATCTTCAGAAAATTGAGGAATCCCAAGATACATTTATTATTGAAAACAGTAAAAAATTATTGGACAACCCCCAACAGACTAAAGAAACACAAAACCCACCAATCAAAACGCACGCGGGAAATCATGCTCAAAGTTTTTTTACATCGCAGCCTGAAAAAAAAGAAATGGGTGTTGGGCTGGGAGAAACAGCGCGAGAACAGCCTACTAGCTCACACCTGTAATGTTAGCGTAAGAGCAGAATAAGATAGCGAGTAAAACCTTGCGCACCTCCTCAACTCGAACGGAGCGGGAGAGGATATTCTTCTCCGGACTTACGTTAATTTAAACCAATAAAAAACGGAAATTTTGTTGTATCTGATTTAAGTCAAACTGATTCAGATACAAAGAAAAACTCATCCACGCACTTAATGCGGCCAAATCCTGAAATGGCGGCGGCAAATAAACAGGATTAGTTAAAATACCGCGCTCTTTTAGCTCACCTAATAGAGGCAAATCATCCAAAACTAATTTGCCTGTGAACAGTAAAGGAATTGAATCAACACGCTTTTGACTAATTGCAAAACGAATATAATTGTAAATCAACACAAAACCTTTTGCATACGATAAATCTTTAGTGAATGGACCACCAGTTGGCGTGCTGCCACGAAATACCCGTACCGTTTGATTGTAACTGTCTTCTTCACTTAAACCACACTCGATAAAATGCCGATAAATATCGAGGAAATTAGCGCCCTGTGTTACTTTATCCAAGGCAATTACCCTATTCGTAATTTTTAACATTCGCCCCGGGTAGGAGGAAAAAGTAACTACTTCGGTAATGACGGCTAAACCCTCCTGAATCACACTACTGGAAGGTGAACCTTTAGAAAGAAAAAAACAATTCGGTTGCATAGAACCATTTAAAGTAGTGCCAACATGCACCCAGCCCTCATGTACTTCCAGATAACGCAGATCCCTATCGCTAAACATGGCCTGCTGGCTTAATTTAATGCTGTCGGCGCCCGCAGAAGCATCCGCCACCATATCATCACTTACCATCACGGTTACTTTGCCAGGGTGTTTATCGAAAAAATGGCCTAAACGTGCCTGTAAAATTTCCTGAGCTTGCTGTGGTGTATGGCGTTTCACATCCGCTTCAGATTGTAATTGCACATTCAAATCAGTTAACACGTCAAATAATAAAGTGCCCATTTGTGACATACGTGGTCCACCCGCATAAAATACATCGTTTGGACTACCATATAACTCCATGGCCAACTCGCTAAATGCTGGAGTGCCACGCACTGCTAACATTTGACAAGCGCGACTGTATTCTTCACATTGACGGCGAATTAAACGAGTTAACGTCGAATATTGTCCTAATTGATTCTGCGCATCGCGTAAAATAAAACGAAATTCTTCTTGTTTCTCATGAACATCAAAAGGGAGTGGTTTCTTGGTGTAATATTCTTTATCGACAGAAGGAAGCTTTTGCCCCTTATGTTTAAAAAATTCCTTTTTTATTGAATCATCCCATTTAATACTATCAAGGATCCTAATTTTCCGTTGCGCATCAACAACACGCTGTGATAACTCTCGTACAATAAGCAACTCAGCTGATTCTGATGTCATGATAACCTCTTATTACTTACATCGGTGGCGCAATACTGACGTGCGCATCCTGGTTTTGGGGCGGCAAATTATAAAAATCACTAATATTTGCTCTTGTTAATGGTGGTGGTATTTCCAGTTTTACACCATTACGGCTCTTTAAGTATAGACTCTCACCATTACTTGAATAACGACCTGAACAAGCAGTAAGTATCAGTACTGCACCTACAATAAAACTTAATTTTTTCACAACATTCCCCGATTAAATCAATTCCAAACTCTTCATTACATTTTCTAATGCCGCATGATGTTCTGCAGATAAATGAGTTAACGGCAATCTTATTTCATCACCTATTAGCCCCATTCTGTTCAAAGCCCATTTAATAGCAATAGGGTTCGTTTCAACGAATAATAACTCATTTAGAGGCATTAATTGTTCATGCAAACGCAAACTGGCGGCATGCTCCCCATCTAAAGCACAATCACACATTTTAGCCATTAATTTGGCAGCCACGTTCGCTGAAGCAGAAATATTTCCTTTAGCTCCTGCCAGCATCCAGGAAGCAGCCGTAAAATCATCGCCACTAAAAACATCAATACTGCCTTCAGAAAGACGCAAAATTTGTTGTAAACGCGTCATTTGTCCGGTTGCTTCTTTAACCCCCACAATATTAGAAATTTTGGACAAGCGAGCCACTGTTTCAGGCAGTAAATCACAAGCAGTTCTTCCAGGAACATTATAAAGAATAATCGGCATAGGCACTGTTTGCGCAATAGCGCTGTAATGTTGGAATAAGCCTTCTTGAGTTGGTTTGATGTACGCTGGCGTCATAATTAAGGCCGCATGAGCCCCAGACTCCATTGCTTCACAGGTTAATTTGATGCAGTCACGTGTTGCATTCATAGCCGTACCCGCAATGACAGGGATACGTTCTTTGGCTTGCTCAACAACCGTTTTAATTACTAAAAGCTTTTCATCATGAGATAAAGTACCTGATTCGCCGGTAGTGCCTGCGGCAACGATACCATGGGTTCCCATTTCAATGTGGAATTCGACCAATTCACGTAGACGAGGAACATCAATTTGGTCATTCTGCATTGGCGTTATTAAAGCCACTATACTTCCTTTAAACATAGCGTCCTCTATTTTTATTATTCTAATCTTTCAATACTACTGGAAAACTGGGGTAAGAGTAAAATTTCAAACACAAAAGTACCATTTACAAACAATAAATGGGTAATTTGTCATCATAAAAGTTAATTTTTGTACTAGAATTCATAATGAAGAGTAAATTTTGGGTGTTTAATTCACAGCTTAATTTCTCTTTAGGAAATAAACACCTTATGAATAAGAAAAGGGAGTCTGCCATGAAAAAAATTATCTCTACGCTCTGTGTAGTCAGTCTATCAACTTTTATGCTGGGTGGTTGTACTAATACTGAAGTTGGTACCGGCGTAGGTGGAGCTGCTGGCGCAGGCTTAGGCTATGCGGTGACTGGAGGTAGTGCTCTGGGTACAGTAATCGGCGCAGGTGCAGGAGCTTTAGTAGGAAATTCCATTGGTCAAGAACAAGACCGACGTGCCTATTATTACCACCATCGTTATTATAATAATGGTTATTACTAATAGCAGATTAAATCTAATATATAGAGCGAAAACTTCTCTTTTTGGTACCTAACGCAATGCAGTCCAACGCGATGGCCGTCCCTCACTCCATTGTTGGGCTGCCACTAAATAGAGGATATTTACAACTGGGATGAAAAATATGCCCATGGTTTGACACAATTATGGCGATTACAACTCAATCTCTAAATCAAAAAATTCTGATGTAAATACAGCAATATCAAATTTCCATTGCTATACTCTTAAGATTAATTTTTTGATTGTACTCAAGTATGACTTGGGTTTAGCCTAATAAAACTACTACAAGGATTGTAATCATGCACTTAAAAGATAAAGTCGCGATAATTACTGGCGCTGCCAGTGGCATAGGCAAAGAAATTGCCTTAGTTTACGCCAAAGCGGGAGCAAAAATTGCCATTGCCGATCTCAATCTAGATCAAGCTAATCTTGCCGCAGAAGAAATAAAATCAAAAGGTGGCGAAGCAATGGCCGTAGCTATGAATGTCACCGATGAAAAGCAAGTGAATCAAGGTGTTGACGATGTAGTGAAACACTTTGGCAATGTTGATGTTCTCGTCAGCAATGCGGGAATTCAAATCATTAGTGCCCTTGATCAATTAGCCTACTCCGATTGGAAAAAATTATTATCCATTCATTTAGATGGTGCTTTTTTAACAACCCGAGCCGTACTCAGACACATGTATGCATCAGGTAAAGGTGGCAGTATCATTTATATGGGCTCGGTTCATTCTAAAGAAGCTTCACTACTTAAAGCTCCCTATGTTACAGCAAAACATGGCTTAATCGGCTTGTGTAAAGTAGTAGCCAAAGAAGGAGCCGCTCACAATGTACGCGCTAATGTGATTTGCCCAGGCTTCGTACGGACTCCATTAGTAGAAAAACAAATCCCGGAACAAGCCAAAGAATTAGGAATCAGTGAAGAGGATGTCATTAAAAAAGTAATGCTAAAAGAGACTGTAGATGGTGAATTTACAACTACAGATGATGTAGCGCAAACTGCCCTATTCTTTGCTTCATTTGCATCGAATGCCCTAACTGGTCAATCACTCATTGTCAGTCATGGATGGTTCATGGAGTAAGTAATGGCACGTACCAAAAAGAAAACCAAATCAAACTATGATCAAATTGCCTGCTGCTTTCAAGGCGGCGGCGCTTTAGGCGCTTATCAGGTAGGGATTTTACGTGCATTGAATGAAGCAGGTTATTATCCTGATTGGTTTGCTGGTACCTCGATAGGTGCCATTAATGCAGCCATAGCTGCGGGCAACAATGAAAAAGTCCGTATTGAAAAAATGTATCAATTTTGGGAAAAAATTGCGACTCCCGCACTGATAGCCCCCTCATTACTATCTGATGACTTTAGAAATCGACAAATACAACACTTTATTTCAGCTCAATCGACCCTTCTTTTTGGTCAGCCTGGTTTTTTTAGCCCTCGTATTCCCCCCATAATTCCAGGTTATGATACAACGCCAGATAAGTTAAGTTATTATGATACCAGTCTACTTAAAAGTACGCTGGAAGAATTTATAGACTTTGAGCGCATCAACTCTAAAAGCACCCGCTTATGTCTTGGTGCTGTTGAAGTGAGCTCGGGTGAAATCGAATATTTTGATTCTTTTAAATGCAAAATTGGACCAGAACATATTATGGCAAGTGGCGCCCTTCCTCCTGGTTTTCCCGCTGTAGAAGTCGATGGAAAATATTATTGGGATGGTGGACTATCCAGCAATTCGCCTGCAACTTATGTTTTATCCGCAGAGCATGGCACACAAAAGTTACTCTGTTTTGCAATCCATTTATTTGATTCTTATGGCTTACATCCAAAAACCATTGATGACGTTATGATGCGCAAAAAAGACATTGAATTCTCCAGTCGCTTTTCTAAGACAATTCAACTCCATAAAGAAATTCATGAATTAAAAAACAGCATTCACATACTGTCGCAATTTGTTCCGCCCAAGGAAAGAAAAAATCCTGAAATCAATCGTTGCATCCGTAGAGGATGTGAGTCGACCATTGCGGTGGTTCGTTTTTTATATGCACAAGATAACAGTGAACTTAATTCTAAGGACTATGAGTTTTCAAGAAAATCAATACTTGAACGTATTGAGCGTGGTTATCGTGACGGAGTAAACGCCATTAAAAAATCACCATGGCTGGCCCCAACATCACAATCGGCGGGAATCGCTCTATATGACATGTCCTCCGAGCAGCATTTGATGGAGACAAACCAATGAATAAAATAGAAATCAAACAAAAAGCATGCAGGCTACATATTAATATTAACCCAATACGCAAGCACACCTGTAGCCAACCTAACCGGTTCACTGGAGTATAAATGCTGTACCTTTATTAACAGATTTGACTTGGCCTTATGGGCGAGTTGTTCATGATTATCTGGCATAGATAATTGGATGTTGTAGATTTGGAGAGCGAATAAAAATGTTAATTATAATAGGCTATATAGTTGTCTTACTCTGTGTTTTTGGGGGATTTGCACTCGGAGGTGGCCATCTTGCTGCAATATTCCAACCGGTTGAATTGCTTATCATTGGTGGTGCGGCCGTAGGCTCTCTTATTGTCGGTAATAGTCTGAGTGTTTTAAAAGCACTAGGAAGAGCAATACCTAAAGTTTTTCGCAGTGAAAAAACTTCTAAAGCCACTTATATTAGCTTATTAGGCCTATTATATAACTTGCTAAATAAAGCACGCCAACAAGGCATGATGTCCATTGAATCAGATATTGAAGAACCTGAAAGCAGTCCTATTTTCACCAATTATCCGTCATTAATGAGTGAGCATCATATTATTGAATTCATCTGCGATTACTTCAGATTAATCATTACCTCCAACATGCAGCCTTTTCAATTAGAGGCATTGATGGATATGGAAATTGAATCACATCATGAAGAAGAATTGATTCCGGCAAATACCATAACTAAAGTAGCTGATGCCATGCCTGCTTTTGGTATTGTAGCTGCTGTTCTTGGGGTGGTGCACACCATGGAGTCAATCAGCCTGCCGCCAGCAGAATTAGGCATACTCATTGCGCATGCACTCGTAGGTACATTCCTCGGCATTTTAATAGGTTATGGATTTATTGGACCGATAGCCACAGCCATGGAGCAACGTGCTAACCAAACGCAATTAATGTTGCAATCGATTAAAGCCACCATCCTCGCCAGCTTACACAATAATCCACCGCTAATCGCGGTAGAATTTGGGCGTAAAGTCTTATTCTCTGCACAACGACCTTCATTCACTCAATTAAATGATGAAATAAAAAATGTCAAACAAGCAGAACCTGCATCGTCTAGTGCCAATGCTGAACCAACCCCTAGTTAGAGTATAAATTATGAGTGAAAATGAAAACAGTGCGAAAGAGAAATCCCAGCCCATTATTATCAAAAAAGTAAAAAAACATGGCCATGCACATCATGGTGGTTCATGGAAAATCGCTTATGCTGACTTTGTGACAGCAATGATGGCGTTTTTCTTATTAATGTGGTTAATTGCCTCATTGAATAAAGCACAAAGAGAAGGAATTGCCGAATACTTTAAACAACCAATTAAAGTGACTTTTTTTGGTGGCAAAGACGTAGGTAACCAACAAATCCGCGTTAAAGGTGGAGGACTTCAGATTGAAGATACTAATGGCCAGGTTTCGACCACAAAGATGAATGATTCCAAAGATGCCAAGCCACAAGATATAGAGGTTATCCAATCATCACAAACACAGACGCAAAAATTGGAAGAATTGAAATCAGAAATTAACTTAAGCATTCAAAACGATCCGTCACTCAATGGCTTAAAAGATCGAATGTTAATGGAAGTAGTGCACGATGGTTTACGTATTCAGCTTATTGATAACCAAAAGAACCCTATGTTTGATGTAGGTTCGGAAAAATTAAATCCACAATTTGAACCCATATTTACCAAAATTTCTAAGTTACTTAATGGGGTACCTAATAAAGTAACCATTCAAGGATATACTGATGCGCATCCCTATCATAATCCCGATGAATTAGAATACACCAACTGGGAATTATCTACGCAAAGAGCCAATGCTGCCCGCCGTGCTTTGATAAAAGCGGGTCTGGATGAAAATAAGGTCATGAAAGTGTCGGGATTTTCTTCAACGATGCCCCTGGATAAAAAAGATCCGTTTAATGCAATAAACCGACGCATTAGTATTATTGTAATGAAACCCGGTGCTGTTGATAAGCTAATGAAATAATATGGCACAGGCCACCAATTTATTTTCAATCCTATTGGTGGTTCGCCCTCGCAGCCATTAATCGGACAATAGCCCTGCCCATAACATCTTATTTTCTAAGGCAATTCTCATGACAACCCTAGACACCCCATAGGAAACACTATAAATTACAATGATGAAAATGCTGCTATTGCCGATGATGATTTATTGATGCCGAAAATAATATTTTTGATACTTATAATTGGATTATCTAGTTGTGATAGAGATATGGTACAACACTCGCAACTTGCCCCTAAAAAATTTCCCTCCAGTAGCACAGCCTATAAGCCGTTAGACAATTTACCGTACCTGGCTTGGTGGCAACAATTTCATGATGCGGAATTAAATAACTTAATGGCAATGGGTTTGCGTAATAATACAGATATTCATATTGCCATAGGAAATCTAGAACAAGCACGTGGCGAGTTACTGCAGGTCAAACTAAGCTGGATTCCTACCATCCAGTTATTTGCTGGTTATTCAACCAATCCAGCCCTTGGAGTGCCAGGTGCTTTTTATGCTATTTGGCCCTATTATGTTTTGAACATAATGAAGCTCTATACCCAACAGAAAAAAGCAACCTACAACCTACAATATTCTCTTGCGGCAACAGAGGGAGTTCGTTTGGTGGTAATTGGTCAAATTGCCTCAGCCTATTTTACGCTGATGTCACAACAAGAGCAGCTGCGACTTCTGCAACAGCTAGATAATGATCTAAAAGCCCTAGTTGCTCTAAGTGAACAAGAAATTAAAGCAGGGCTTGAAAATGACATTGCCTTGGCGCAATTACATTCCGATGAGCAATTAATTGCCGCCCAGATTAAACCTATTTTGCATAACATCGTGTCCAGTGAAAATGCGCTGCGCTACCTCATCAATGAAAATCCCGGCAGAGTAAGCAATAAAAACAATTTTGCTAAATTAGACTTTAGTCATTTTAGACCAGGAAGTTTGCCCGCCACCGTCTTAAATAATCGTCCTGACATGAAAATGGCGGTTTATGCCTTAAAAGGAGCCCAGGCAAGTAAGCTTGTTGCCTGGAGTGATTTCTTTCCAACGTTGCAACTGGATGAGTTAGTTGGCGAAGCCCAGTTACCGCATCGCAAATTTATAAAAGTAACCGATGCTTATGCTAACTGGAGTCTAATCCCTGGTTCTATAGGCAAAATCGTTGCCAGTAAAGGGGCTTATAAGGCTAAAGTTGCTGAATTTTATCAGACCGTCCGACGGATTTTGCGTGAAGTGGATACTGATTATTCTGCAAACAAACGCATGAATGAGCAGTTCACTATTTATCTGCGTGCCGAAGCAGACTATCGCCATAAATACAAATTACAACAAGGATTATTAAAAACAGGCTTGATTTCATACAAAGAATTATTACAAAGCAAAATCAATTTGGATAGCTTAGCACTTAGAACAAATCAGGCTAAATTAGATCTAGCCATATCTCTAGTTGTTTTATACCAAGATCTAGCAGGGGGATATGCTTATGAAAAGACACAGGACAAATAGATTGCTATGGGTCTATTTGAATATTGAATAGTTAATCGATTTGAGTTGATATGATAACTTTTACCAGATTGCGTCAGGGATTGAAACAACGTCTTACTCATTTAAAGAGGAAGATTACCTTAGCAAACACGATTATTTTTATTGGTATTTTAACAACACTGGTTTATATTTTTTCGTTCCTCTTTCCTTTTACTGACAACGCCTTTGTCGTCAATAACGTTCGGCCAGTGGCTGCGTTAACCAGTGGTTACATTACGGGGCTTTATGTAAAAAACGGCGATGTGGTGCAAAAAGGACAAAAACTTTTCACCGTATTTAAAAGACCCTATGCCTATGCACAGGCTCAATTCAGCGCCAATTTGGTAAGCGCCCAGGCAACGCTCGCTGCACTAAAAGCAACGTATGAGCGTGATTTGAAACTAAGTAAAAATGAGGAAAGAAATTACATTAAGGTAAAACAAGATGATGAAAAATATCAAAAAGGCTATCGTTTACGTTCAGTTTCGTTAATTACTTTACAAAATTCGGAACAAGAGACCCTGGCGGCAAAGAATAGATGGGAGGCATCTCTACAACAGCTGGAAATAGATAAGTATCAAATTAAGGCACAAGAAGGGGCAATCATCTCAACTCGTGCGCAATTAAAAAATGCGAAGGTAAATCTGCAGCTCACTGATGTTTATGCCCAAGATAATGGCATTATTCAAAATCTGTTTTTCACACTCGGGACACCAGTAAATGTCAATCAGCCTCTTTTTTCTTTGGTTGATACCCAGAATATTTATATTCAAGCAAATTTTAATGAAACAGATTTGAGCCGTGTACGCAAAGGTGCAAAGGTCACCGTCTTTCCAAGAATGTATCTCGGCAGAAAGATCTTTCATGGGCTCATTGAATCGGATTATTGGTCAGCAAATAGACAATTAGTAGACAATCGAACACAGCTACAAAATGTCGTTAATGAAAACCAATGGATTTTATTGCCACAACGCCTGCCGGTAATTATTCGCATCACCGATCCGGATCCAGATTATCCGCTTCGTCTTGGAAGTAGTGCCTATGTTTATGTCAAAGTTTAAGCAATGGCTTGATGAGCATGACCCCTATGACCTGCAAAGAGTTGTCTTGCATAAAGCGCTCTTTCTTGCAACGATTGGTGCCTATGCTTATTGGCTGTTTCTACCGGTTAGCTTCCAGTCATTCTTTTCCTTCTTTCTGGTGCTTGCCTTCTATGAATCACCCGCGCTTCTCACTTTTAGAGACAAAGAACGTCTGCTGATTTTTATGGGCTTAGCCATTATGCTCATCAGTGTCTCCTTTTACCTTATTTATCCCTTTAAAGGCACCTTTTTCTTCTTTTCAGTCTTGGTTCTCGCGCTCACC
>NZ_JH413817.1:79382-137191 GCF_000162755.2 Legionella drancourtii LLAP12 | reverse complement strand
CCTTGAAGAAGACATCAACTGCGCAATCAATGAGGAGAAAAATAGTGTTACCGAAGCAGAAATTCTGCATTTAGGGATCGCACGTAACTATCGTAAACTGCTCCCCAAAAAATACATGATGCAAGCTTATCGTATCGCCACAAATTTGCGCAATATTCAACATTCTTTAGATAATCTTTATTATGAGACAAAGAATGAGGTGTTTTGGTATGGGATTAAAAATAATCTGCAGCTGCTTAGGCTCAAGATGCCAACTTATTCAACCTGCGATCTATTACCCATGCCAATAGAAGCACAAACCAAACTGCAACATTATATTATGCACTGTTTACAACAAACATTTACCCATTGGAACAATTTATGCTCTCTACAGCAGAAATGAAAAAAAGACTGGATTATGCACGCTTTACCCATTTAGCCAGTATGTTTATGATGGCCATGTTCATTTATCTATTTTCAACAATTCCTCATAAATTTTGGGTCTTACTCACAGTTTTGGTTGTTAGTGCGGGTATTGAACCTGGCTTAATTGTGCGACGAGCAATCCATCGTATTGGCGGCACCTTTGCTGCTCTGGTAATTTTAATTCCTCTAATTTATATCATGCAATTTAATTATAGGCTCATCCCAGTTGTCTTTATTATGGCGCTCATTGGCTTATCGGTTTCCTCTTTAAATCCTCAACGCTATGACATCAGTGTCTTCTTTACAACCATCATGATTTTTTTGCTCTTGGCGCAAACGACGGATCTTAACTCGCCTGAGAGCCCTGCTGACATGGTAATTAACCGTGCCATTTGTACGCTTATTGGCATTGCCATTATATTAGTGGGAGATTATTTATTATTTCAAGCCTACCATTATTCATACAAGCTTTATTTATTCCATCAAAGAATGGTGTACAATTTTTTCAAAAGTACCCTGCAGGAAATTCATAAAACAAAGCCAGAAGAAATAAATACCTTTATCTTTGTGGAAAAATTACGTGGTGACATGATTACCAATTGTGCTCCTATCGCTATTAGTTCTGAAAATTTAAGATTAGAAAAAAAAATTACCCATCAAACCCGAGAAAAATTAGACCAGTTTCAAGATACGATTTGGGATATACGAAGGCTAATATTTGCCTTGTGCGTTTCTAAATTCGTTTTACATTCGCCAACAGCCACTGAGAAACACATGCAACAAGCTAAAGATTTGATGCAAAGAGCAAATGCTAATTTTATTTAAGTTAATTAGCCGCAAAGGTTCAACAATAAAAACCGAAGTAATAAATCAGGGGAATAGCAAAATCTTGGTGAACAACAGGTGAAGCGAACCGGTTACAAACAAAACATAAAAAAACCCGCCATTACAGCGGGTTTTTCACGAAATGGTGGGAAAGGCTTACATCATGCCGCCCATGCCTCCCATACCACCCATTCCGCCCATGCCGCCCATATCACCAGCAGCGTCATCTTTCTTAGGTAAATCAGCAACCATACACTCAGTAGTCAGCATTAAGCTTGCTACAGAAGCAGCATTTTGTAATGCCATACGCGTTACTTTAGTTGGATCTAAAATACCTAGATCAACCATGTCACCGTACTCACCAGTAGCCGCATTGAAACCATAGTTGTCTTTGTTTTCAGCTACTTTGTTTACCACAACAGAAGCTTCATAACCTGCGTTGGTTACGATCTGACGCATTGGTGATTCAATAGCGCGACGCAGAATATTGATACCCATAGTTTGATCGTCGTTATCACCTTTCAATGAATCTAATGCTTTTTGCGCACGAATCAAGGCAACACCACCACCAGCTACAATACCTTCTTCAACCGCAGCACGAGTAGCATGCAATGCATCTTCAACACGAGCTTTCTTCTCTTTCATCTCAACTTCAGTAGCAGCACCTACTTTGATTACTGCAACACCGCCAGATAATTTAGCAACACGCTCTTGTAATTTTTCACGATCGTAATCAGAAGAAGTTTCTTCGATTTGCGCACGAATTTGGGTAATGCGCTCTTTGATTTCAGCAGCTTTACCTTCGCCATCAATGATGGTGCAATTTTCTTTAGTCACTGCAACGCGTTTTGCAGTTCCTAAATCTTCTAATGTAGCCGCTTCCAAACTCTTGCCAATTTCTTCAGAAATTACTTGGCCATGAGTTAGAATTGCGATGTCTTGTAACATTGCTTTACGACGATCACCAAAGCCTGGAGCTTTAACCGCACATACTTTAACAATACCACGCATGTTGTTAACAACTAGGGTTGCTAAAGCTTCACCTTCAACATCTTCAGCAATAATCAATAATGGACGACCAGATTTTGCAACGCCTTCCAATACAGACAACATGTCACGAATGCTAGAGATTTTCTTATCCACTAACAGAATGAATGGATGCTCTAATTCGCAAGTCATGTTTTGTTGGTTGTTAATGAAGTATGGAGAAATGTAACCACGATCAAATTGCATACCTTCAACAACTGATAATTCATTTTCCAGTCCATTACCGTCTTCAACAGTAATAACCCCTTCTTTACCTACTTTGTCCATAGCACTAGCAATGATGGAACCAATTGCTTCGTCAGAGTTCGCAGAAATAGTACCAACTTGAGCGATTGCTTTGTTGTCTTTACAAGGCTTAGACATCGCTTGTAATTTTTTAGTTACTGCTTGAACCGCTTTGTCGATACCGCGTTTCAGATCCATTGGGTTCATGCCTGCAGCAACTGCTTTATTCCCTTCAACCAGGATAGAACGAGCCAATACAGTAGCAGTAGTAGTACCATCACCAGCAGTATCAGAAGTTTTAGACGCAACTTCTTTAACCATTTGCGCGCCCATGTTCATGAAGCGGTGTTCAAATTCAATTTCTTTCGCAACAGAAACACCGTCTTTAGTTACAGTAGGTGCGCCATAAGACTTTTCTAAGACAACATTACGACCACGTGGGCCCATAGTTACTTGAACTGCATCAGCCAATGCATTAACACCAGCAAGCATTTGTAGACGTGCATCGTCTCCAAAACGTAATTCTTTAGCCATTCTTTCTATCTCCTAATGAAATAAGTCAATTACTTCTCAATTACACCCATGATGTCGTCTTCGCGCATCACAACTAATTCTTTACCATCAACTTTTACTTCTGTACCAGAATATTTACCGAATAATACAACATCGCCAACTTTAACCGCTAAAGCGCGAACATCGCCGTTATCAAGCACTTTACCAGCGCCAACAGCCACAACTTCACCACGCATTGGTTTTTCAGTAGCACTATCTGGAATCACAATACCACCTGCTGTGGTACGCTCTTCTTCCATACGACGAACTACAACGCGATCGTGTAAAGGACGAATTTTCATAACATATATCTCCTGATTTAATTAAACAGTATTGATGCTGATTGACATATGGGGGCAAGGCGCTCACTTTCAAGGGTCAAAATGAAAAATTTTCGCTTTTATTTTTATTGATATAATCAGTGTAAGGCCATGATGCATGGATAAACCTCTTTTAGGTAATATGCAACGCTAGAGTGACTTTTGCTTTGCGTTCCTCAAGGAAGTTTAACAAAAAGAAATCCCCATAAATAATGCGAGTTTGTAGCCTGTCTTGGTTAATTTTTAAATAAATCTGCAAAAATGACTTTTTTCTTAACAAGAGTTACCTTTTCCATTGATTCGCACTACAATGAAGGCAATTACATTGAGGGTATCAAGGTTTAATATGAAAAAATGGTTGTTATTATTCTTAGGTTGCTTCTTCACCATTATTGGCTACGCCAATCCTCTACCGTCTGCACACGTATTTCAGGTGAATGCGACAAAAATTGATCCCAATACGTTTGCGATTAATTTCCAAGTAAAACCCAATTATTTCCTTTATAGCGATCGCATTAAATTAACACCTCAAGCAGACAACACAATTCACTTAGGCAGCATCCGTTTTCCAGCCACGACGAAAAAAGTTGATAAGCAGGGCCATGTTTATACGGTTTATCGCAATCATGTCTCCATTCCCATAGCCATTTTAGGTAATAAACCAGGCAAAACGTTGCTTACCTTAAATTATCAAGGTTGTTCTGATGATGGTTTTTGCTATGCTCCCGAACAAAAATCAATTCAATTAACCATTGATGATAAATTAGCGTTAAGCCAAGCCACTATAGGGCCAACCACACAAAAACCTGAATCCACCACACCAGTCGCAACGACAAATAACAGTGGCATTAGCGAAGTCTTTATAAATCATAGTTGGGCTATGATCTTATTAACCTTTTATGGTTTTGGTTTATTATTGGCATTCACACCCTGTATTTTACCCATGGTTCCCGTTTTATCCGGGATTATTATTGGCCATGGCAAAGAAATAACGACAAGAAAAGCCTTTTTCCTTTCCTTTAGTTATGTACTGAGTATGTCCGTGACTTATGCCATCGTGGGTGCTGTTGTCGCTTTACTTGGTGCTAATTTGCAAATTAGTATGCAATCACCATGGTCGATTGTCCTCTTTAGCCTCATTTTTGTGCTTCTCGCTTTATCCATGTTTGGCTTTTATGAATTTAAATTACCGCATTCCTGGCAGGCAAAAATAGGCAATACCAGCCGTAGCCAACTCGGGGGCCATTATCTTGGTGCCGCCGTTATGGGCTGTTTGTCTACCCTCATATTATCCCCTTGTGTTACCGCACCATTAATTGGGGTCTTAACCTATATTGCGCAAACGAAAAATGTGCTCTTAGGCTGCGTGACCTTATTTATTTTAAGCTTGGGCATGGGCACCCCGCTCTTGTTAATTGGCACTTCTGCAGGAAAATTGCTGCCAGAAACCGGCGGTTGGATGAATACCCTCAAAGCGATATTTGGCGTACTCTTCATTGCCGTTGCTATTGAATTAATCTCACGCATAGCGCCGCCTACACTGAGCATGGGTTTATGGGCAAGTTTGCTTATTTTTTCAGGCATTTACAGTGGTGCCTTAACTTACTCCACATCAAATCGCGAAAAATTTAATCAAAGCCTCGGGCTTATTTTGTTGGCTTATGGTTTTCTAATTTTAATCGGCGCCAGCAAAGGAGCGACTAATCCGCTACAACCGTTAACTACCGAGAAAATAATCAGCACAAACACGGCTAATATTCTGCATGAACAAGGCTTAAGCAGTCTAAAACAAGAAATAGTTGCCGCACACGGTAAACCGGTGATGTTGGATTTTTATGCGGACTGGTGCAATGCGTGTAAAGTCATGGACGCAACAACCTTTAAAGATCCGCGGGTACAACAAATACTGAGCCATTTTAGGGTAATTAAAGTCGATGTCACCGCAAATACCGCGAATGATAAAGCAATCCTTAACTATTTTGATGTCGTGGCACCGCCAACTTTTGTGTTTTTTAATGCACAAGGCCAGCAACTTGATGAGTTAAAACTAGTTGGTGAAAATTCTGCTGATGAATTTTTAACAACCTTAAACCAAATAAAATTAAACTAATCGCGGTTATTTGGTCTAGGAGGCTCTGATGATGTGTACGGCCATTAAATTAACGCCAGTTTCGGATAAAAAATCGAGGAGGAATAAGCGCTGTTCTGCTTTTTAATCTGATACTGACATTGCGCTAAGGAAATCTGTTATTCTCATGCAACCAGAAAACCATCATGAATTGGCATTTGAGCCAGTGTAAGCTCCCCACCTATGCAGAGGCAGAGGCAGAGGACGACAGATTACACCATATCATTATCTTAATCGCCGTGATGATTATGGAGTGTTCCTTGCATTTTGCTGGTTTGGTATTTCAAAACTTTGTTCATCGATATCAGATGGTTTAATTTTCTCGCCAGCCTTAACGACGCCTCCATTAGCATGGTACAAATGTCCATCCCCATTTGAATAAGCCATTACTTTTTTAGTGGCAACATCATACATTACAAAGGAGGCTCCTTTTTCACTTTGTTTCATGAAAAAATTAGCTAACTCTTCTTCTGATGCGAATTTAAATTGGACATCATTACCATTTGCCCCAGGTTCCTCATACCAACTTTCCTGAGCATATTGCTCTTTGTAAGCATTCACAACATCATC
The DNA here is from genome assembly GCF_000162755.2 of Legionella drancourtii LLAP12. Classification (GTDB taxonomy): domain Bacteria; phylum Pseudomonadota; class Gammaproteobacteria; order Legionellales; family Legionellaceae; genus Legionella; species Legionella drancourtii. Next base: position 131,119 of record NZ_JH413817.1, on the reverse strand, counting down.
AATAAATGGGCTCTGAACCCCGGCTTGTAACGAAGTTTGCCTTTGCACTCTTAACTTTGCTTCCATTTCAGTATAGGTTAAGTGCATAAATTCCTTATGTTTTAGTTCAAGCTTCATGCGTTCTTTTAGTTCATCCTGATTAAGTACTTGCAATTTTTTTAACTCAAGTAAACGCATCTGCTCTTTTTGTATTGGACTCATACTATTTCCTTAATTAACTAATTATGAATTGATACTACATAATAGAATAGATAATTTCCTCATCTTAAAAAATTTGTGGTTCAAATTTTTGCAAATTCTTTACAAAGATTTGATCTCCGCAACAAAGTACCTAAAACATTGTTAACCCTGTCGACAATACCACTCAAGAAAGGTTATAATTCGTTCACTTTTTTTACAGTTAGAATCTTATGAATCATAAAGTTGGGTTTGTTAGCTTAGGTTGTCCTAAAGCTTTGGTTGATTCGGAGCGAATCATTACGCAACTACGTGCCCAAGGGTATGAGTTGGTTTCCAGTTACCAAGATGCAGGAGTAGTTGTCATCAATACCTGTGGATTTATTGATAGTGCGGTTAAAGAATCACTAGATACAATTAAAGAAGCAATGGCTGAAAATGGTCGTGTTATTGTCACCGGATGCTTAGGCGCCAAAGCGGATGTCATTAAAGAAGCCTGCCCAGATGTATTACATGTTAGTGGTGCGCACGCTTATGAAGAAGTGGTTAATGCCGTACACGAACACCTTCCCCCCCCAGCAGATCCCTTCATGCAACTGGTTCCCCCCCAAGGAATTAAACTGACACCACGTCATTATGCTTATTTAAAAATATCTGAAGGCTGTAATCAAAAATGTACTTTTTGCATAATTCCCACCATGCGCGGCAAACTGCAAAGTTATCCGTTGGTGCAGGTTTTATCTGAAGCGAAAAAATTAAAAGAAGCAGGTGTAAATGAAATTCTAGTCATTTCACAAGACACGAGTGCTTATGGAGTGGATACGCGTTATCAGCCAGTAACCTGGCAAGGAAAAACGGTTAATACCCGTTTTTATGATTTATGTGAACAATTGGGTGAATTAGGCATTTGGGTTCGTTTACACTATGTTTACCCTTATCCTCATGTGGACGAAATTATTCCGTTAATGCGTGATGGGCTAATCCTTCCTTACTTGGACATTCCCTTGCAGCATGCTAGTTCTCGGGTGCTCAAAGCAATGAAACGCCCAGCCAGTAGTGAAAATACATTAATGCGTATCGCCGCGTGGCGTGAAGTTTGCCCAGATATTACCTTGCGTTCTACCTTTATTGTCGGTTTTCCAGGAGAAACTGAAGAAGAATTTGAAGAGCTGCTCGATTTTTTAGCAGAGGCCCAATTAGACCGTGTAGGTTGCTTCAAATATTCGCCAGTTGAAGGTGCTAAGGCAAATGATTTAGCAAATCCTGTACCTGAAGAAGTTAAAGAAGAACGCTATCATCGTTTCATGCAATTACAAGCAGAAATCAGTCGTACTAAGCTACAAAACAAAATTGGCACGACGCAAACAGTATTGATTGATGAGATCACTCCTGAGCAAATCATCGCTCGGAGTAAAAGCGATGCTCCAGAAATTGATGGCCTAGTGATACTGCCACCAACTCCCGGCATTAAGATCGGCTCATTTGCTAACGTCACGATTATTGATAGTGATGATTATGATTTGTTTGCTGAATTTGCGTAACGATTAAGCCATTCAATCTACTTATGCAAACTGGGCTGTAAAGCCCAGCAACAAATCAATGCTTTGAAATTAGCATTCAAATTGATGAAAATAGCTAGGCTATAGACTTCACAGCTTAACCTATAGATGGCCCCTCTTTTCAGCCAAAGACTTGCTTGTTATCATTCGAGCTCAATTAGTACAGTATCATAACCAGAGTGGATAATTATGACGGATTTTAAGATAGGTGAAGAAGTATGGATTATAAGTTTTGAAGTTGAAAATGACTTCTATTTATTATCCAAACAACTAATTACTGAACTTTCTGAAGAGCATGTGGAATGTGAGGATGAATTTAATACGTTCCATGTTTCTTATGATGATATTTATCGCAGCAAAACCGAAGCGCTAAGCGTAATGATTGAGAAATTGCGCAATTTGCGAGATGGGTTAGCATAAGAATTTCACGGCCCGGAAATAACTTTACCAAACCCGGGCTAAGATACTTATTCTGCACTAACCTTTAATTGTACATCGATGTTGCCACGTACCGCATTAGAATAAGGACAAACATGATGCGCTTTATGTACTAAATCTTCCGCCTCTTTTTGACTTAAACCAACGATTTTAGCGTGTAACATGACACCAAGCTTAAACCCTTTTTCGGGAGTCGGGTATAAAGAAACCTCAGAGGTCATCGAGGCATCTTTCAATGCAATTTTGTCCACTTGCGCAACATAACGAATAGCGCTTTCAAAACAAGCGGCATACCCTGCTGCAAATAATTGTTCTGGATTATTGCCGCCGCCATTTCCACCCAATTCTTTAGGCATCGCTAAATCTAATTTCAAAAGGCCATCAGCAGTTTCCACATGACCATTACGACCACCATGAGTATGAGCTGTTGCCGTATAAAGTGCTTTCATTTTTAGTCCTTTAATTAATAATCCTGAGTCCAAAGGTAGTTATGATTTAAGTCTTTGTCAAATGTATGTTCCGGCGTATCACCATGAGTTCACCACGCGCTGTAAAGCGCCGATGCTTTATGCATACGATAAGTTAAAATAAAAATTGCTGATAAATAGTTGTCACCTGATTCTGAATACGCTCATCCCGGGTGCTTCCTGGACGTAATAAAGCCAGATGCAGTAAATGATGATAGTGTCGATATGCTTTTTTCAAAACAGCAAATTGTTCTTTGTTTAAAACACCCGCTGTAAATAAATAATTCAACTGATTTAACGTATGGGTGGAGCGTGCTAAAACCGGACTGCCTAAATTCAGAATTAAGAACTGCACTAAAAACTCTAAATCCAACAAGCCATCAGCAATATTTTTTAATGGATTACTATCATGATGCTGATCAATTTTCACACGCATCGCGAATACTTCTTGTTGCAAAATAAGCTTGTCTTTTGGCAAAGACAACACTTCTTTTTTCAACTGTAAAAAATCATGTTTCATGCGGGGATTTCCAGTCAATATCCGCGCTTTTAATAAAGCCTGATGTTCCCACGTCCATGCTTGTTTTTTTTGATATTCGATAAAAGCATCAATATGACTTACCAATAGACCCGCCGTCCCCGAGGGCCTGAGTCGCGTATCCACACTGTATAAAATACCCGATTGCAAACGCGTAGTCAGCATATGCAAAATCTTCTGTGTCAAACGCGTAACTAAAGCTTCATCGACAGGTCTTACTCTATGTAAGAAAACTAAATCCAAATCTGAGGCGTAATTCATCTCACGACTACCCAGTTTGCCATAAGCAATAATGGCAAAACTCGATTGGACTTCCTTCATTTCGGGATAACGCAAAGACAATTGCTCACTGGCGATGACTAAAACCTGGCTCACAATTACTTGCGCAACATCAGAAAGAAATTTACCAATACGCACAGAACTGCTAAAACCATAAAGCTCAGCCCGAGCAGCCATCAACCAATTAGTTAATTTAAATTGACGTAACATTTCTTCTTGAGCCTCCACATCCTGATGATGTGCTAATTTCTCAAGTAATAACAACTCTAATTGTTGACGCGCTTGCGGCCGCCATTCTTGCCCTTGATCCAGCAATACTTCTAACAAAAACGGTTGATTTACGAGTAATGAAGTAATAAATGAACTATGGGCAAACCAAAAAAGTAATTCCGTTAACACCTGCGGATTTTCAGTTAATAAAGCCAGATAAGCGCTGCGCCCAACAATATTTTCGAGTAAATGCATCACTTGCAATAAGACTTCATCCGTTTTTTCAACATGAGTCAGTTCTGTCAGTAACAAAACCATAAATCGATCCAAACGCATACGCGCCCCTTGCGGCAAACGTCGACAGCGCGGACCATGACGAAAAGCATGGATCATTTGATAACAATGTTCTGCATTTGCAAAACCGAAACTAGTCAATAAATTAATGGCCATTGTGGATTCAACATGCCCCTGCCAAAGACTGGCCAATTGATTGGCTAATAAGCGCTTTGCATCTTCATAATAATCTACTTTGCCCATCACCGCGCGAAAAGCATAACGAATAATACGTTGATATTGATGTAATTTGGCAAGCAGATTATCCCATGAGGCATACCCCATAGCCAAAGTCACCTGCATTTGTTTGACTGGTTCATCGGGCAAAGAATGAGTCTGTTGATCATTTAAACTCTGGAGCGTATTTTCCAAGCGACGCAAAAATAAATACGCCTGTTTTAACGCCTCACTATGATGCAACAAACGCTCACGCTTTAAGACAGCAAGCACCGCTAAGGCATTTTGCTGTTGTAAGGGGGGCAAGCGTCCACCACGAATTAATTGAAAATTTTGAAGAATAAACTCTACTTCACGAATACCACCTTGACCACGTTTAATATCATCCAAACGCGGATTTAATTGCACCTCGCGTTCAATCATTGCCTTCATACTGCGGAGCGATTCAATCACACTAAAATCGACATAACGCCGATAAACAAAAGGGACAATTAAACGTTCAAACCAAGCAGGCACATCAGCGAGTGCTTCAGAAATCACGCGCGCCTTCACCATCGCATAGCGTTCCCAATCACGCCCCTGTTCTTGATAATAAGTTTCCATTGCCGCCAAACTCGGTACTAAGGTACCACTATCACCATTAGGTCTTAGTCTTAAATCAACACGAAAAACAAAACCGTCAGGCGTCACATTTTGCAAGAGTTGGCTAAATTGCTGAACAACTTTACTAAAGTACTGCTGATTTTCAATACGCTCTTCTCCATCGGTCTCACCTGCCATGGTATAAGCAAAAATAAGATCAATATCCGAAGAATAATTAAGTTCTCTTCCCCCAAGCTTTCCCATAGCTAAAGTCAGTAAGAAAACCTCATGACCATCAGCATCGCGAGGGGTGCCATAGCGTACAGACAAGATCTGTTTGCAATACTGCAAAGCATGTAAGATCAACGCATCAGCGCAATCAGACCAAGAATGCATAACTTCTGCGGTGCTGCTAATTCCAGATAATTCCAGAAGTAACAAACGCAAAAAATGCGTATGCCGAAAGTGCCGTAATTCGCGGGCATAATGCGCTGGAGCCAAACTAAAAGGGACCTTGTTTAAGGCATGAAAATAATCTTCGCGTGCAAGCAACGCAGTACACTCATCGTTCATTAATAGATTTTTTAATAATTGTACCTGCTTGCACGCATAGTCACTGACCAGTATCAGTTTTTTTACGCTGTCACTTAACGGATGTGACAAATCTGAAAAATGTTTTTCGATAAACCACGATTTTGATTCGAGCAACTCAGGGATTTCTATTGACATAAATTATTTATTAAATAATGAAACTTTTAATTCCCAAAACTAATACTCTCGTTATAATCTATAAAAATCAATAACTATTGTACTGAAATTAAAATGAATTTTATTCGTCGTGTTTTGCTCGCCAGTATTTGCCTCACCTCCACAGTATTTGCAGCAGATCTCCCCGTCTTAAATATTGGAACAGAAAGCTTTAACCCACCATTCGTCATGCAGGGTTCAAAAAAAGAAATTTATGGTTTTGATATCGACATGATGAATACCTTATGCAAAATCATGCAGCGAACCTGTCAATACCACATTATGCGCTTTGATACATTAATCGATGCCGTAGCCAGAAAAGAAATTGACATGGCCATTAGTTCAATCACGATCACCCCTGAACGGGCGAAAATTGTAAATTTCAGCTTACCCTATTTACCGAGCTATTCGCGTTTTGTCACCAAACCATCCACCAAAACAGAGCCATTTACCTTAGCATTTTTAAATGGGAAACGAATCGGCTTGGAAACAGGAACAATTTTCCCGCAACAATTAGATGCCATGGGTGTTAAAAACCCCAAATTAAAAATGTATGCCAGCGTCTCAGACCAACTAACTGGATTAAATAAAAATGAAGTAGATATCATTTTGCTTGATAACCCAACGGCGACATACTGGGCATCCAACTCATCGGATACCTTTCAATTAGCAGGCCCGGCTTACATGTATGGCTATGGTCTTGGTATTGCAGTAAACCCAAGCGAAACCAGCTTATTAACATCATTAAATCAAGTATTATTGCAATATCAAAATTCGACTGAATATAAACAAAATTATGACCGGTATTTGCTTGAGTTTTAAACAAATTACCTTCTTTTTTGAAAAGAATTTAAAAGAAAGAAGAGAAATAAAAAGAATAGACTGCACCCGGCCTTAGCTAAGGGTTAAGCATTCACACCAATCCCGCCTGAAGAATCCCTTATTCATCTTCATATCAACGCCATGCAATCGTAAGAACAACTGATTGCGATTGAAGTACTTAAGTTATATCGAGTTCTGCCGCTAATAAAAATAAAATAATAAACCATAATGTGACGCGCATTTAGACAACAAATTGAATGTAAATGGCTAAATTTAAGATTATATAAAGGAAGTGTAATGACAAAACGATTATCTGCTTTTTATGCCCTATTTTTATTTCACTTCTTGATTGTCTTTTCTGGCTATGCGGCCTCTACCACTAAAGATTTACCGGAAATCCACTTACTTATCGATGTTTCTGGAAGTATGAAACACACAGATCCTCAAAACCTTAGAGTTACTGCAGTTAAATTATTTAACTACCTTGTTAATAATAGAGCCGTTGTAAGTGTTAGTACATTTTCAAATGATTTGGAACAAATTATCCCCCCCCAAATAGTCACTGCCAAATTTCAAGAGTCATTTTTAAAAAAGAAAAAACAAATCAAATCAGATGGAGCATGGACTAATATTGATGCAGCTCTAAATGGTGTAAATAAATCGTGGAGTAAAAATAAAAAAGTAATTATTCTCCTAACAGATGGGATGTTAGATCTAGGCTCAGATGCCTTAAATAAAAAATCAACGCAGCAGTTAAATGAAACAACTATTCCTATATTACAAAGGGAGCATGTCCAAGTTTACACCATAGGTTTATCAAATGAGGCTGATAGTACACTTTTATCTAATATTTCTTTAAAAACCAATGCATTATTTCAACCGGTTATTTCTGCAAAAGATCTGGATAATGCGTTATATGCAATATTCTCATCAGTAATTTCAGTACAAGAAGCTCCAATTATTACGAAACAAGCACAAGAATCTTTTAGCAATGCAAAAGCGGTTCAAAAAAATTCATCAAATACAGTAGATAAAGAGGCAACCTCAACAATATTCATCGATAAGAGCATACAACAGTTTACCTTGATTTTTAAAAAAAATACGGACCCTCATAGCGCAGCAATGTATTTATCAAGTCCTTCTGGAACAAAGCGCGACTTAAATATGGATAATGAAAATTCTGTTTCTATTGGGGATTATAAAATTCTTAATATTGATCAGCCTACTCCAGGTAATTGGATTTTAAGTGGCCCCTCAATGAAACTAAAACAAGTGATTATCTTGACCAATGTTAATTTAATAACCAATTTTTCCAGCGGAGTATATTTCAATGATGAGTTGCTCCCTTTATCGGGACATTTAGAAGAGGATAATAAATTAATCGACTCCGCTGTATTGCTAAATGCGATGAATATGAATTTTGAACTTGAAGGCGCAGGCAAACAATTTTCTTATAAAATTCCTTATTTGAGTAAAGGCGTTTTTAAACTTGAAAGACTACTTCAGGTACCTAATGGTAATTATGTTGCAAAATGGGTAGCGAAGAGTGAATTTTTATCAAGAAAGCGCCAATTTACAATGTCAGTGCAAAGCGATCCCTTTCACTATACGTTTAATTTAGATCATTCGCTCAAGATTGAGTTAATTACACCACAAGTAATCGATCCAGATTCCGTTAAGATAACAATTAAATATCAAAATAAAGCGATTAATGTGCCAATATCAAAAAATAAAAATGTATGGAATGCAGATTTAGTCTCCTTATGCCAAGAACCATCTTTTTCACTTAATGATGTGCTAATTAGAATAAATGCACGTTTACTCAGCGGCCGCGCTGCCGAGTTTAATGTATCACCCCATTCTGATTTTTGCTCTTCAGAACAACTTACCAGCCAATTACCTACAATCAACTTAAAATCAGCCGTTAGTCTTAAAGTAAAAAAAGCCCCCCCTTTAAACAAGCTGAAAACAATAAAACCAGAAGAAGGTGGTTCCAAATTTAATAACTTGATATTTTTAATATGTATCCTATTGTTTATGTTAATACTATCTTGTTCGTTTATGATAATAAGAATGAATTACCGTAAGAAAATAAAAAAAATCCGAGATCAAACTTTATGAATATTAATCTTCTTAATTTAGCACTCCTAGGTTGTATTATGATTTTTACAACAATTATCATAATTCTAATGATCATTAAAAAAAGACAAACAAATATTATTTTAAACGCATTTCAGAAGAGTAAAAATCTATTAAAAACTCAAATAATTAATGATGAGGAACTGTTAAAAAGTACTCTAGGCGCCCCATTAATGCCTGAGTTAGAAAAAAAAATAATGGACGTTATTGCTGTGGAAAAAGATTCATACAATAACTTACTCAATCTTTTTGTTGATTACCACCCTGCCGCAATTGAAATGATGCCGGTTTTTATGAGTAAGATCACCGAATCATATGTTTATTGCATTGAGCAAATAATGCTATTAAATAAGAGTGAGCAAAGTAAAGAAGTTAATATTCCGGTGGAAAATAGTCCTCAAGAGGTGATTTTAGATGGTGATCCTTCAGAAGATGACTATCAATATGAAGCTTTAATTGAGCAGTTACGCTTTGAGAAACAAGATTATGCTGATAAATATAAAAACGCTCATAAGTTATTAGAAAAAATTTATTTAACCTACAAAGATAAATTAGAGATTAGTGGTCCTGAAACATTTGAGAATATGAATCTAAACCAGATAGAGAATATTTTGAAACTCAGCTAAAGGTTACGTCCTCATAAACAACTAAAAAGAATAAATCATAAGAAAAGGATGATTTTATGAAAGTTTTGATAATAGATGATTTTGCAACAATGAGAAAAATTATAAATAACTATTTAAATCAATTAGGCTATACGGAAGTTACGCAAGCTGAAAATGCAGAATCAGGATGGGAGATAATGCAGAAGGAAGACTTTGATTTAGTGATTAGCGATTTTAATATGCCAGAAATGAATGGTCTTGAACTACTGAGTAAAGTAAGGAATGAATTTCGAAATAAGCAGCAAAAATTTATTCTCCTTACAGCAGAAACAGATAAGGATTTAATAATCAATAGTAAAAATTTAAAAGTCGATGGTTATATTTTAAAGCCATTTAAAATAGATGTACTTGAGGCTAAACTTAAATCTATATTTAGTTGAATTAGCAGAGTACTCCATCGCAATCACCGTTTCCATTTGATGGCAGACAAATCGGAGCGAATGGGAATTTCCCCTCTCCTATGCATCAGAGAGGGCTGAAGTCTAATGTAAGGTTTGTCCTTGAATAATACAACGAGAAATCACCTGACGGGTCACAAAATCCCCTTGGCTCACTCCATACATTGAATTAAAATGCTTAGCTAAAATAATAACCCATCCTGACAAACAAAAATTCATACGCTTTTCAGTGGGATCAACAACAATTTCAAAAAGCCCCAATGCACCACTCTCACGTTCATTTGCATACTCTTCCATAATGACGCGTGCTGTTTGTAAATCTCTGTCTCTGGTAGGCCAATTTTCACTCATATTATTCTTCCTAAAAAGCATGATTAGGTCTCTGTAACTCCTCTTATATAAGAGGTAATTTTTAAAGTTACAAGAGCAGAAGCACAGGTTTATTATGCCATAATTTGATCAAATACTCAATATTAAGATTAATTTTTGTACCATTTATTTGCATGGTAAACGCCAAATACTGTGTATAAGTAGAACTCACCTGGCACACCTTAACCAAATTCATCGCTTTTGAAAATCGACTATTTTTGAAATTAATTATTTCCAAATTAGGTTAAGAACGTTCAATCTTCAAATTGATTACTGATACCAATCTCTATTTTGCTCTGTTTCGTACCCGTATTATTATCGCGATTAAAATACATTGAGTTCACTTTAATTGTGGGTTAGCATATGATGAATCATCACTGAATTGCTCTAATTTTATACAAAGGGATTTGTAAAGTGACTTACAATGTTAAAATAAATCCAGCCGGGATTATTTATAAAGCACTAAAGAATAAAACCATTCTTGATGGCGCTCTAGAAAATAAGTTATTCCTAGAATACAGCTGTAAAAAAGGAAATTGCAATCTTTGTGAAGCCAGCCTTTTATCCGGTTCTGTAAAAAATGAACATGGTGAAGTCATTAGTAGCGGTAAATTTTTAACCTGCTCCTCTTATGCCGAAACAAACATTTCTCTAAACGCTAGCTATTGCCCGGAATTAGCAAATATTGAATCAATGACCTTGCCCTGCAAGGTTGATAAATTGGCTATTAAAGCCGATGATATTGCTATTTTGACCCTAAGAATCCCACCAACTTCTGCGTTCAACTATTTACCCGGTCAATATATAGACCTTAGTTACCAAGGCGTAAAACGCAGTTATTCACTCGCCAATATTAAAGAAAATTCCCTTATTGAATTACATATTCGCCTGCTGCCAAATGGGGAATTTAGTCAATTGCTGAAGAATATTTCCCTAAATCAATTAATGCGCATTGAAGGGCCTAAAGGCACTTTTTTTATTCGGGAAACAACAAATCCCATTATTTTATTGGCAGGTGGAACCGGTTTTGCACCGATAAAAGCAATGGCTGAAGGGTTAATTTCTGCCGGAAGTTCACGGGAAATTTTTATTTATTGGGGTATGACCGAAGCAAAACGATTTTATACCGATGTTGCTAGCAATTGGGCAAAAGAGTTTAAAAATATTAAATATATTCCTGTTGTCTCAGGAAACGATGAATCCTGGAAGGGTCGATTTGGCTTAGTACATGAAGCAGTGCTAGAGGATTTCTCATCCTTATCACGATATGAGGTCTATGCCTGCGGCTCCCCTAATCTAATTGATAAAGCAAAAGAACTTTTTCTGCAAGAAGGTTTAAATCCTGATAATTTTTACGCGGATGCCTTTGTCCCGTCAAACTAATTTTAACATGGAGTAAATAATGAAAGCAGTGATTCTTGCTGGTGGTTTGGGGACTCGTTTAAGTGAAGAAACCACCGTAAAGCCTAAGCCAATGGTTGAAATCGGTGCCAAACCCATTATTTGGCATATTATGAAACTCTATTCTGCTCATAATATTCATGATTTTGTAATTTGTTGCGGCTATAAAGGATATGTAATTAAAGAATACTTTGCAAACTACTTTCTTCACATGTCCGATGTAACCATCGACATGCGCGAAAATAAAATGGAAATTCACTCCAAACGTGCAGAGCCCTGGACAATAACACTAGTGGATACTGGTGAGACATCAATGACTGGCGGACGACTTCTAAGGGTTGCGGAACATATTATGTACGATGACTTATTTTGCTTCACTTATGGTGATGGCTTAAGTGATGTAAACGTATCGGAAACGATTGCATTTCATCGAGCGCATGGAAAATTAGCAACCTTAACGGCGACCTATCCACCGGGTCGTTTTGGTGCATTAGATATACAGCAAGGGATGGTAAAACATTTTAAAGAAAAACCAAAAGGTGATGGTGGAATGATTAATGGTGGTTTCTTTGTTTTATCCCCCGAGGTTTTAAACTATATTGATGGTGATGCATGTATTTGGGAGCAATACCCGCTAAATCAGCTGGCCAGTGAAAATCAGCTAGTGGCCTATGAGCATGAAGGATTCTGGCAACCTATGGATACTCTGCGTGATAAAACTTATCTGGAAGAGCTATGGAATAATAACAAGGCACCTTGGAAAGTATGGGAATAGGCTAATGATAGATCTTAATTTTTGGCAAGGAAAGCGTGTTTTTATTACTGGGCACACTGGATTTAAAGGAAGCTGGCTTAGCTTGTGGTTACATAGTCTCGGTGCACAAGTCCAAGGCTATGCTTTAAACGCACCGACTACCCCTAGTCTTTTTGCAGAAATACAGCTTCAAAATAAAATTGCCTCCAAGATAGCGGATATTCGTGATCTGAACACACTTTATCAATGTATGAATGCATTTAAACCCGAGATTGTCTTTCATTTGGCCGCGCAGCCCTTGGTTCGCTTATCTTATGAGATCCCTGTAGATACCTATAGCACGAACGTTATGGGGACAGTTCATCTATTGGAATCAACACGTTCCATTAATACGGTTAAAGCGCTAGTCAATGTCACCAGCGACAAATGCTATGAAAATCAAGAATGGCCATGGGGGTATCGAGAATCAGAGCCAATGGGTGGTTTTGATCCCTATAGTAGTAGTAAAGGCTGTGCAGAATTAGTTACCAATTCTTATCGACGCTCCTTTTTTAATGAACATAATTACCATGAGCATGGTTGTGCTATAGCATCCGCAAGAGCAGGTAATGTAATTGGTGGTGGCGATTGGGCACAGGATAGATTAGTGCCCGATATTCTTAAAGCTTTTGCCGATAAAAAAGAAGTATACATTAGAAATCCTCAAGCAATAAGACCTTGGCAACATGTTCTCGAACCCTTATCTGGTTACATTAAGCTTGCTGAAAGTCTCTATAAAGAAGGCGTTTCCTTTGCTGAGGCCTGGAATTTTGGCCCAATGGAAAATAATGCCAAGCCGGTTGAATGGATAGTCAAACAGATGGCTGAGATTTGGGGTGCAGGAGCAAGCTTCGCTGTCGATAAAAGCCTTCATGTACATGAAGCTCATTTTTTAAAATTGGATTGCTCTAAGGCAAAATTAAAATTGCATTGGCAACCACAGTGGATGCTTCTAGAAAGCTTAGATCGTACGGTTAATTGGTATAAGGCTTGGCTAGAAGGGATTAATATGTATGATTATACGATTAATGAAATTAACGATTATATGAACTCACAAATAGGTTAATTCAGCATGACAAAAGAGCAGCTACGTCAAGAAATTTTAAAACTAGTTTCCCATTATGCGGAACTGGAGTATCAACCAAAGACATTTGAAGCAGGTAAAACGGTTATCCCTCCTTCAGGAAAAGTGTTGGGTGCTCTGGAATTACAAAATATGGTCGAAGCGTCATTGGATGGCTGGCTTACCACCGGACGTTTTAATGAGGCATTCCAAAATAAATTAGCCGCTTACTTAGGCGTACCCTATGTTTTAACCACCACCTCTGGTTCCTCAGCAAATCTTCTTGCCTTAACTGCTTTAACCTCACCTAAACTTGGCGAGCGCCAATTAAAACCAGGTGATGAGGTAATCTCCGTTGCTGCCGGCTTCCCAACCACTGTAAATCCTATTATTCAAAATGGATTAGTCCCTGTTTTTGTGGATGTAGATATCCCCACCTATAACATTGATGCACGCCTTATTGAAGCCGCAATTACAGATAAAACCAAAGCGATTATGATCGCACACACCCTGGGCAATACCTTTAATCTAACGGAAGTACAACGCCTTAAAGAAAAATATAATTTGTGGCTTATTGAAGATTGCTGCGATGCATTGGGCTCCACCTATGAAGGGAAAATGGTCGGTAGTTTTGGAGATATTGCCACCGTTAGTTTTTATCCAGCTCATCATATTACGATGGGTGAAGGTGGAGCTGTTTTTACTAAATCTAAAATGTTGCATACACTAATCGAGTCATTCAGGGATTGGGGACGCGATTGCTATTGTGCGCCTGGCTGTGATAATACCTGTGGCAAGCGTTTTGCCCAGCAATTCGGCTCATTACCAAGTGGCTATGATCATAAATATACCTATTCACACCTTGGCTACAACTTAAAAATTACCGATATGCAGGCAGCCTGTGGTTTAGCACAGCTAGAAAGTTTGCCGCAATTTATTGAAGCAAGAAAAATTAATTTTAATCACCTCCATAAAGGACTGCGTTCTTGTGAAGATTTTATCATATTGCCCGAAGCAACCGAAAAATCATCACCCTCTTGGTTTGGTTTTCCAATAACGCTAAAAACTGAGCACAAAATTGATCGCGTTGATTTATTAAAATTCCTTGAACAACATAAAATCGGTACCCGGCTTTTATTTGCCGGAAACTTAACTCGCCAACCTTATTTTGAATCACTAAATTATCGGATATATGGGGAGCTTATAAACACGGATATTATTATGAATAATACTTTTTGGATTGGTTTATATCCCGGTTTGACCGCAGCTCATCTTGATTTTGTTATTGAAAAATTTGAGGAATTTTTTGGTATTGGCTTTTAATTACGCTCAGGAATAGAGACTAAAATGCAAAATAGTGAAGGTAGATCGCTAATAAAGGCATCCGATGCAGTAGCCCGGCTTCTTGCCCATAAAAAAATTTTTGTCGGCTTTGAGCTTATTGGTGGCATGATTACTCATCTGGTTGATAGCATTAATAATCTCGCTATGACAAAACTGGTTTCTGTCCATCATGAGCAAGGAGCAGCCTTTGCGGCAGGAGGCGTTGCCAGAGCAACTAATAATGAAATCATGGGACTTGCTTTGGGAACAAGTGGACCGGGGGCTACTAATTTAGTGACGGGGATTGCCGATTGCTGGTTCGATAATATTCCCTGCCTCTTTCTGACTGGGCAAGTAAATACGAGTGAATCACGCGGCGATAAGAAAATAAAGCAACAGGGATTTCAGGAACTCGATATTATTAGTATCGTTTGTTCGATCACTAAATATGCAAAGAAAATTGAGTGTGTGGAGCAATTTCTACCCGAGTTGGATAAAGCAATCGATTTGGCGCGAAATGGCCGCCCGGGTCCTGTTTTATTAGATATTCCCATGAATATTCAACGTGAGTTAATTGATGAACAGATTCTTTTAACGCTTTTAGAAAAGGAGGAACCCAAACCTTTTTTCTCTAATGAGGCGAAAATTATAACCCCTAATATTCAAAAAAAACTGCGAATGGCAGATAAGCCATTAGTGCTATTGGGGGGAGGCGCAGTCAATGATCCTCAGTTTCATGATTTTATAAAAAAACTGAACACGATGAATATTCCTTATGCCGCAAGCCTCAAAGGAAGTGAAAAAATTACAGAGGCCGCCCCTTATTTAGGAATGATTGGCGCTTATGGCACACGAGTAGCCAATTATGCGTTACAAAATTGTGATTTACTTTTAGTAATTGGTTCGCGTCTTGATGTCCGCCAAACTGGAGCTGACTGCCAGGATTTTTCGCGAAAAGCCTATGTTATTCAAATAGATATTGATGAGCACCAGCTCAATAATCGCATTAAGGCCGATGAATCTTTTTGTCTTGATGTCCATTCTTTTTATAAAGAATTCAGTAGAGAAAAATACAACAAAGAAAATCATAATTCCTGGGTTAATCATTTACTAGAAAAGAAAAAAAATCTATTCATTAATGAATATCAAGAGATTAAATTAAATCCTTTTGTACTATTTAATTTAATGAATCAACGTCTTAAAAATAAAGAAGTGCAGTTTGTTTGTGATGTTGGCAATAACCAAATGTGGGCTGCGCACACACTGCGTCATAGCGAGGGGCAAAAAACGCATCATTCAGGTGGTTTAGGCGCAATGGGCTTTGCTATTCCCACCTCAATCGGCGTGCATCTGGGTTCGCAAAAACCGGTTATCAGCTTTTCCGGAGATGGCGGAGCGCAGTTAAATATACAAGAACTGGATATCATTGCCAGAGAAAAGCTACCAATTTTAACTATTATTCTTAACAACAAAGCTTTAGGCATGGTAAAAAATTTTCAAGATCTTTATTTTGCTGGTCGTAATCGTTCCACCTATTGGAAGAGCTATTCCAGTGATTTTGTAAAACTTGGTCAAGGTTATAATATGCACGCGCTGCATATCAACTCATTAGAAGAATTTAATAATGCACTAGAGTTATTTCTGCAAACTCTTAATCCTTTATTGATTGAGATAAATATTGAGGAAGTGAACGAATGCAGACCCAGGCTTGCTTTCGGTGACAAACTAGACAACCAATCGCCCAAACTTGAATTTGGCGAGCAACATAAAGTATTAGCAGGGGCTTATGAATGAGAATTGCTGTCTTAGGTGCTACGAGCTATATAGCTCAAGATTTTATCCGTACCATTGCTCTTCGCAATGATGTTGCGCTTGATTTATATGGACGTAATCCTGAGGTTTTATTAACTTGGTTAAGCATAGAAAATTTACCAGCAATTTTTAAGGTAAAAACTTATTCTCAATTTAATAAAGATAATTCTTACGATGCCATCATTAATTTTATTGGCGTTGGCAATCCTGCTGATGCAAAAGCTATGGGTGCTTCTATTTTTGCCATTACCGCAGAATACGATAAAATGGCTTTAGATTATTTACATAACCATCCTAAGACAAAATACATTTTTTTAAGTAGTGGCATAGCTTATGGCTCAAATTTTGAAAAACCGGTTGATGAATGCAGCAAAACCTGTCTTGATCTAAATAATCAGCTTGAAACAGACTGGTATGCAAAATCCAAAATTTATTGTGAATTACTGCATCGTAGCTTGCGTCATTTAAATATTATTGATTTAAGAATTTTTAATTATTTTAGTAGAAATATAGACTTAACTAACCGTTATTTAATTACGGATATTTTAAGAGCAGTTAAAAATCAAGAACATTTTTATACCAACGCGCAGAATATATGGCGCGATTTCTTGCATCCCCAAGATTTCTATCAAATAGTTTCTTTAATACTTGCAGAAGATTCTATAAATGAAGTGTTTGATTGCTACAGCCAAGCCCCTATTGATAAATTCTCCCTTTTAACCGCTATCAAAGAAAATTTCAGCTTTTCGTTTTCATATACTGAATCTGCAGATTTAAGTATCAATGCAACAGGCTTGAAAAAGAAATATTATTCAGAAAATTATAAAGCTGCTTTTTGGGGATATAAGCCCCAGAAAACATCCATGCAATGCATTATTGAAGAAGCAACGAGCCTAATGTACGCGAATACTTCGCCACTAAAAATGATAAAAAATAGTGACCAGAATGCAACAGCGGCTCTAGTGCTAGCAGACGGAATATAAACGTAGACAAAGAGGAAAGTCGAATGATAGCAAGTATCAACAAAACAGAGAGTAGGTACTTTTATTGGTACTATTTTAGCTTAATTGCTGCTTCTTTTGCATTGAGCTATATTTTTTATCAATGGCAAAAACCCGTACTGTTTTGTACGCAGGGTCAAGGTGTTGGTGTAGGTGATGCCATAGGATATATACAATTGGCTAAAAACTTGTTTGTTACGGGAACGGGGGAAGTAAGAACTTACGGCTATCCATTTATTCTCTATTTCATCAATTTGATAACGCCTCTTAAGCGAATCTATGCTTTTCATGTTTTAGTGTGGCAATTTGTTATGTACGTTGGCGCGGCCTATTTAGTAGCACGGTCACTCACTAAAAATGAACGGTTCAGGTTATTTATTTTCGCTAGCCTGTTATTAAATATTTATATACTAAGCTACCTTAGTGTTACATTAACTGAGTCTCTTTCAAATTGCTTATTACTTATCAGTATCGCCATATTCTTTGGGATGAGAAAAAGCTATTTTAGAGTTTTTTTGCTCGGTTTGGTTTCTGCCTATGCAGTAGAAGTGCGTCCCGCTAATTTATGGCTTTTTGCTTTTATTTCCTTGATCTTTTTTTGGGAGTGTCTTGAGGAAAAACAACTACGAGAAATTTTTGTCTCTTTATTCATTTTTGGCATCACTGCCTTAATCGTTTTTTTACCGCAAATCTATTACAATTATCATACCTTCGATAAATTAACCCCCTTCCCAGCGATGAGTTTAGGTAAATTACAATATTCATGGGGCAAAGAGGCTACTCATGTCTCGTTTTCTTTTATACCAACGGCTGTCGCCAATGTTTTTCCAAATCCATTTGTAACAAGCAGCAGCCATAAATTTTATTGGTTTAGCATTAATGGGTTATCTTATCTGATGTTAAAAATATTAATGATATTTTCTCATTATACCTTGTTTGTCTATCAGAATATCTCTGAATCATTTCAGAAAGTAATTGTATTTTTGTCCAGCTTCATTGTTTACTTTGGTTTTTGTGGCTTAATTCTTCAATATAAAAATATAGCCATTAAACAAAGACGAGCAATAATCATTGGCGTATTTTTCTGTATTTTGCTGCATATATTTTCAGGCCTGGAAGATAGATTCACTTTTGCTATCTATCTTTTGCTCTTTCCTTTTGCTTTATATCAGTTTTGGCAATTATTAAGGGCAAAGAATTTAAAGCTGTTACTACCCTTTGTAGCGTTCTTTTTATATATGAATCTAATGAATGCTGTTTACCATGCTTTAACGCCAAGCTATATTCTATCAGTGCAACGTGGCGAGATTCAGTAGGATGGGATAAAGACGGAAACATACTCTATTTTACTCTTTTGGTAGAATAGAGCACGAATATAGTGTACGTTGGGCTCGTTGGCCCAACCTAAAAAACAGCCCTAATCGCTTTTATAAATCAGTGCTTTAAAACTAAAAATTGATTCTATCTTTTTCAAAAACCAAGGGTCTATTTAAGACTTGGGTATAAATTGCGCCAATGTATTCACCAATAATTCCTAAGAAAAAAATCATAATTGAGAAAGCAAAGGCTCCGCCTATTACTAAAGGAGCCATGCCCAGTTTCATTTCATTCCAATAGATAATTTTAGCGATGAGATAACCTAAACCAACGAAGGCAGAAATGGAACTCAAAATAAAGCCCAGAAATACAACCAGTCTAAGAGGAACTTTAGAGTTATTCATGATACCCAAGATCCCCATATCATAAAGAGAATAAAAATTATTTTTAGTTATCCCTTTCTCTCTTACTGGCTGGTTATATGCAAGTTCAGCAACCTTAAATCCTACTTCGGCGATCATCCCCCTAAAAAAAGGATAAGGATCTTGAAATGTTCTTAGTGCATCCATTACTTTGCGATTATAAAGACCAAAGCCAGTGTAGTTTTTGAAAATTTTTACTTCCGAGAGCCGACTTAAAAGATTGTAATAAAATTTTCGTATTCTAAAAACTATTTTATTTTCTTCGCTGTCTTTTTTTATCGCAAGAACAATGTCATTGCCCTCTTCCCATTTTTCAATGAAGCTTGGAATCATTTCTGGCGGATCTTGAAGATCGGCAACAACGGAAATAACCGCGTCGCCACTTGCTTGTAATAATCCATATAAAGGCGATCGGACATGACCAAAATTTCTGGAATTAATAATCAACTTTACTCGCGCATCAGTTAAAGCCATGGCTTTAAGCTTTTCCACTGTCTTATCTGTAGAAGCATTATCAATAAAAATATGCTCGAAATCATACTGTGGTAGTTGGGTATTAAAAACCTTCTCTACTCGCCTAAATAACTCCTCAACATTATCTTCTTCGTTGTAACAGGGCGTTACAATACTAATTAATTTTTTCACAGATGAATTCCTTTGGTTTATACATAAGTTTCCTATTTATAATGAAAGAAGCCAAAGCACAGATAACAACAGAGAGAAAGCCACTTACATAATAATCATTTATAAATTTTGTAAAAAAATTTACCAGGCAAATATTTAATAGTGAAAGAGCTAAGTAATAAAAAATAAACAAAAAAAATAAGCTATTATCATTACTATTAAAGACTAATTTGCCAATCGTTTTAAAATTGAATAAAGCACCTAAAGCAGTTGAAAATATAATGGCCAGATAATATATAAATCCTAAATAAATAAAAAGGGCATATAAACTATATCCAAATAAAGTATTTAATAACCCAACAAACATAAAGCGAATAAGATGATTTTTTAGCATATAGATAATGGTGTCCGGCTTTTTATTTGGGCTATGCTATATTAATTTCGAATTCCAGACAATCAAACATCAAATCAAAAGAAGAACATGCTTTCTAAGAACAATGCGTGCTTATTATTTTAGCCGTTTTTTCTGTCCGTACGCATCAAGTCCTACTCACAACACACCTGTAACATACGCATCTTAATTGGGTGACGTATTTTTTGTACTACTAAGTTCGTCGTTTACATGCTCGTATCTTAAAATAGAATTTTATTAATTTCTTCAGTTGCTTTATTCAAGATAACACTAATTACTTTTTGTTGTTCTTGATTCACGCCACTTTTCATTAATAAGGCACGACCAGCCTACATGTAACATGTGTCTCTCAGTTCTAGCTTATTGAAGAAACTTCTTTCACCGGAAAAAGTCTTTTTTATAGAATGTTTCTGGTGAACAGCATATGATATATACCATCGCAAAATTTAAAAAAATCACACCATGACCTACCAAATTTTACCCTCAATGCTCTCTGCAGATCTCACCTGTCTTGGCGACGAAGTGGGCGCGGTCATGTTGGCAGGTGCGGACTACATTCATTTTGATGTAATGGACAATCATTATGTCCCCAACCTAACCTTCGGCCCTGCTTTTTGTGCCGCATTAATCAAACGTTTTCCTCAGCTCCCCATAGATGTCCACCTCATGGTTAAGCCAGTGGATGCTCTTATTGAATCCTTTGCCAAAGCTGGAGCCAAGCGTATCAGCATACATCCAGATGCAACCATTCATTTAGACCGCAGCTTGCAACTGATTAAAGATTTGGGCTGTGCCACAGGCTTGGTATTAAATCCAGCAACATCGATTGACGTGTTAACCTGGTGTGCATACAAACTTGATTTTGTCTTAGTCATGACCGTCAATCCAGGATTTGGTGGCCAAAAATTAATTCCAGAAATCATTGAAAAAATAACGCAAATTCGCCAACGCTACCCACAATTGGATCTATGTGTGGATGGCGGTGTTACAAGCAAAAATATTGCTACTTTGGCACACGCAGGTGCTAATCAATTTGTTGCCGGTTCAGCTATATTCAACAGCAATAATTATCAAGAAACGATTAACACTATGCGTGCACAATTAACGAACATTTAATTCGACGAAGAAGATTTATGAAAAAATTAATCATCGTGTTATGCGGACTCATCGGATCACAGGCTTGCCTGGCACTTTCGGGACAAGAGTATATGGAACGTTTTAATGCCTATACTTCGTTAAGCCAACATCTGCCAATTACCCCAACGCCCATCTTTCTCGATTTTATTAAAGGCACCACCCCACTTTCCAATAAATTACGTGAACGCTGGCTTTATGAACTCGCACGTACCAAAGATTGGGCAAACTATACCCAGTATTATCAACCGTCTAACGACATGAATCTTGTCTGCTATGAACAAATGGCGAAATATAATACTGGCGCCCAGCAAGAAGCACTTAAAGATTCCATCCCATTGTGGTTAACGGGTGACTCAAGACCCCAAGCCTGCAATAATTTATTTGACTTATTGATGAAGAATGATGACTTTAATCAGGAACTAATTACGCAACGCATCGCCCTTGCCCTAGATAAACGCAACATTCAATTAGCACGTTATTTGCTAAAACAATATAAAATGCCGCATCCAACAGAAATTCAAGCATTAAATGCGGTGTATCAAAACCCAAGAACGATTAATAAACTTAATGCCGGTGGTTTAAACAGTGCTATTTATCTTTATGGCCTCAAACGCCTAATCTCCATTAACATGGAAAGCGCATTGCAACTATGGCAACAAGGCAAAACCAAACTCATACTTGATTCGGCACAACAACAAGCTTTTCTCGCCCATGTTGCGTTGTATAAAGCCATGCGCAATAATGAAGATACACTGCAATGGTTCGCCAAAGTACAACCGCAATACTATAATGACATCTTGCTGGATTGGCAAATACGCTTTGCCTTAAAACGCCAAGACTGGCCGCAGGTAACGGCCTTAATCAATGATTCAAAAAATAAAGATGCTCCCTGTTGGCAATATTGGCTGGCACGTTCTTTAGAAGAACAAGGTAAAACCGCCGAAGCCCGTGTGGTCTATGAGCCTTTGGCCAAAAGCCGGCAATACTATGGGTTTCTGGCCAGTCTTCGCCTTAAACAAACGCCTAGCTTCACTAATGAGCCCCCAATAAACAATTTGGATGTCTTAAAACCTTACCAGGCCTTTATTGACCAGGTTAAAACCTTATATAGCAACAAAAATACGTTACAGGCCTCGCGATTACTCAATGATTTTATCAGTGAACTACCTAAAGATGAGGCCAGCGCCTTAGTTTATTGGATTGATACGACACTGCAGTGGCATGGTAAATCAGTATACTTAAGTAATAATGAGACCTTAAACAATCAACTCTCATTAAGATTCCCCTTGGCTTATAAAGATGCGGTTAAACAATATTCTAAAAAATATGAGGTACCACCTGAATTTATTTACGCCATTATTCGCCAGGAAAGCGGCTTCAGGGAAGATGCAACATCTTCAGTTGGTGCGCGCGGCTTGATGCAGGTAATGCCCTATACTGCAGGCGTAGTTTCTAAGGCAGATAAGATTCCTTACACCAATCAAAATCAATTATTTTTGTCTGAAAAAAATATCAACATTGGTGTGGCTTATTTAAAACAATTATCAAAACGCTTTAGTAATCATCCCATACTAATTGCCGCCGCGTATAATGCTGGCCCCAAGCAGGTGGTTTATTGGTTAAGAAACCATCCACCCAAAGAAATTGATGTTTGGATTGAGACCTTACCATGGCAGGAAACACGTAATTATTTAAAAAATGTAATGGCTTTTTATGTAGTTTATCAGTACCGCCTAAATCAAAAACCAAACCTTGAAAACTTTCTGGAGCCATTATAAGTCATAGAATTAGTCACTTTTAGTATTGCGTGCAAAGCGTAACAAGACATGATTTGTACGCCTGGAGGCCTCATGTAGCGCCGCATCAGGGCTTATTAAACCCGCAAACATGGCCTCTAATAATTCATCATTAATACTACGAATTTGATTTTGTGGTCCCTCGTAGCGCAATGGCTTATCGAGCCAATTCGTTTTGAGATCGGTTTGTGCCAATAATAAATTGGGATGCTGGCTGTTTTTCAAAATATCGGCATAACGGCCTTGCAATCCTAATGGCAGATAACCTGTATGTTCGTGCCAACGTTGTTGTGTTTTAGGCTGGGCAATAAAGACTAAAAATTGCGCAATACCCTTATAGTGTTCTTTTGTTTGCCCCGCTACTGCCCAGAGTGCGGCACCTCCAGCAACGTTCGCATGGCGTACTTTACTGATTTGCGTATCCAACGGCATGCTGGCAACCCCCAAATGAAAAGGAACTAAGGCCGCCAAACTGTTATAAGCCCCGGAGGATTGGCTAAATAAAGGACAAATGCTGCTGGTAAATAAAACAGTCGCATCATCCACGCGTCCTGCATAACGAAAATAATGCTGAGCATGCCAACGTTTTAAGCGCGCAAAATGATGCGCTAATTGCAGTGTATCAAAGGCAGCCTGTTGCGGCTCCCCCTGGGTTAAAGGCAACCCATGAATTGCTAAAAATGATTCAAAAAGAACCCACCCCGGATAAGCTGTAGTATAGGTACATTGATAACCTGCTTTTTTTACGTTCAGGGCTAATACTTCCATCTCCTCCCAAGTACGCGGAAAATTAGTACTGGTGTACCCTAATTTAGCGAGCATATCTACGTTGTAATACAAAATCGGCACGGAGAGATTAAAAGGTAAGGCCATCAACTGCCCATCTTTGCTGTAAAATTCGCGAATAGAGGGAATAAAATCTTCTTTAGGCAAATGCAATCCTTGTTCTTGCATCAGCTCATCAACTGGCTTAATGACCCCTTTAGGTGAACTCATGATAGCAGTACCAACCTCAAAAACTTGTACCATTGCCGGTGGTTTCTGAGCTCTGAAGGCGGCAGCAAAGCTAGTTAAAGTTTCGATGTAATTCCCTTTATAAACCGGTTTAACAAAGTATTCACTTTGACTTTGATTAAAATCATATGCAAGTGCACTAACTTCATCACCTAAATAACCAGCCATACCATGCCAAAGCACCAGTTCAATGCGTTTTGCGTGTACCGACAAAGCACATAATAAAAGAAATAAGAAAACAATTAATTTATTCATGCAAGTAAATCTGGATAGTCACTAAAAACGGCATCTACACCCCATTGAAATAACTTATTGGCCAGCCGTTTTCGATTCACTGTGTAAGCACAAACAAGATATCCTGCATCCTTAACCGCCTGAACGCGGGCAGCAGTTAAAATCCTGCGGTTAAAATGAATAGAAAAACAAGCCAATTGTTTGGCTTTTTGCAACCATTGTTCATCCCAAGTATGAACGAGTAAACCCAAAGGCATTTCAGGGGCGAGATTACGACACATCATTAAAGCATCCCAGGAAAAACTGGAAACAAGAGGTAAGTCTTTTCCTTCAGGCCAATAGCGATTTAAGTGACTTAAGACGGTAACCGCAGTTTGCTCATCGGTACCTGGATAAGGCTTTATTTCGATATTTGCTTGCACATTTGTTGCCGACAACCACGCCAATACCTCTTTAAAATGCGGAATACGTTCGCCTTTAAATTGTCGCGAAAACCAAGCGCCAGCATCAAGTGTTTGCAGATAGGACGAGGCAACCTGGCCAATTTCACCACGGCCATTGGTAGTTCTTTTTAATTTGTCATCATGAAAGACAAACGGCTCGCCATCAGCGCTGCACATCACGTCAAACTCAACAAAGCGACAACCCATATCTAAAGCTTTATTAAAGGCAACTAAAGTATTCTCAGGAGCATAAGCTGAAGCTCCGCGATGACCGATAATTTTTTCAACGACTAACAAATTAATTCCCCTGTATTTAATTATTTGGCAATAAGCTAAAGAAAACTTTCCTTCTCCTTGCAATAAGAGAAGATACCCGTAAGGGCGGATGAGGGTGAGTATTGTGGCAAGTACATTTTAAGTGCTCTCTTCCCCTAGGGGAAGAATGGCGTATTTCCTTATTCTTAACAAAAGCAGTTTTCCGCCCTTCGTCCTACACGCTCATTGTTTACGATTAGAAGCGGCTTCCACCATCGCAGTCAAGGTCAATTCATTGCTCACCGTTAATGCGGGAGCAGCGGCCGCCCCTGCCATCATCATCATACTGTTCATTTCTTTAGCCTGATAAGCGCGAGGTGTCTGCACCGGCGGATTATCTCCAGAAACAAAAACCAAATTACTTACACTGTAGTTTTGCATTGGGTACGCCTTATTCATCCGCGCAATTTCATCATTTACCTGTTGATACAATTGATCGCGAACCTTGGCCAAAACCGTCTGTGTCTCTTCCATGCTAGGCTTAAATTCAACACTCGCGACCTCATATTTAGCCCCTGGTATACTCACTGATTTTGCATTTTGATAAATATCAGTCAATGCCGTTTGATCCACACGGGCTTGCGCTTGAACATCAAGTTTTTCAAGGCCTGAACTGTCTTGTGAACGATCAAATGCCAGTAAATGCCAATCACCTTTAGCAATTTTATTTAAGCGTTCCATAATATCCGCGCGCGCCTTCACTAAATCAGCCTTCGCTAAAGTAACACTAATATTGACCCCCAATAAAGCAGATTGGGTTGTCACCCATTGTTTTGCAGAAATCTGAAAGAGAACTTTATCAAGAACTAATTGCGGCGGAATTACTACATCTGCAGCAAAAGTAAACGGCGTTACAGCCATCAATATAAGCATCTTGGCAACGACCTGTCGCATAACATTCTCCAATTTGATAAATAACTGGTTTAGTTTATACCAGCATACCGCAAGACGCCAAATTATCATTGATTTAATCGATAAATAGGTCTATAACTTCTGCAAAAAAATATTTAAAAGAGGAGTTTAAGCAATGATGTCTGTTGATAATAGAACCAACAATAACCAAGCAAAAGCAGAAGACGATTTCCTCGAATACGCCTTAGCCCATGGTTTTGGTGATTTACACTTTAAAGTTGATCCAGCAACTGGCATGAAAGCAATCATTGCCATCCATAATACAAAATTAGGCCCAGCCTTAGGCGGTTGCCGTTTTATCGAATATCCTAGTACCGCAGCAGCACTTAAAGATGCGATGCGCCTTGCTCGGGGTATGAGCTACAAAGCCGCTTCGGTTAACTTACCTTTAGGTGGTGGTAAAGCAGTAATTATAAAACCCAAAGGCTCCTTTGACCGTGCAGGCTACATGCACCAATTTGGTAAATTTATAAATGAATTAAATGGTCGCTACATTACGGCGCTAGATAGCGGAACGCTATTAAGCGATATGGATATTATTGGCGAACATACCCCTTATGTGGCCAGTTTATCAAAGCACCATGGCGATCCATCGCCCTCTACCGCAAAAGGTATTTTGCGCGGTATTCAAGCAGCAGTTGCCTTTAAATTGAATAAAGATAACCTCAATGGGGTTCATGTAGCGATTCAAGGTCTTGGCCATGTTGGCTATGCCCTTGCCAAACATTTACATGACTTAGGTGCAAAACTTACTGTTGCCGACATTTCTCCTGCTGCAGTAGAGCAAGCGGTTAAAGAATTTGGTGCCAAACCAGTGAGCACGGATCAAATCCATAAAGTTCCATGTGATGTATTTGCACCTTGTGCTTTAGGTGCGATTATCAATGACATTACCATTCCCCAATTACAAACAACAATTATTGCGGGTGCCGCAAATAACCAATTAGCGCATAGCTATCATGGTAAAGTCTTACATGATAAAGGTATTTTATTTGCCGCAGATTATGTAATTAATGCCGGCGGATTAATTTTTGCGGCGTCAAAATATTTGCATACGCCCGAGAGTCAAATCAATGAGCAAATCGACCATATCTACACGCATCTGTTGGAAATATTTTCACGTTCAGCAAAAGATAATTTACCTACGAACGAAATAGCAGATGCCTTAGCACAAGAGAAGTTAGTTTAAATGAAACAGTTAAGCTTAACTCCTGAATTATATGCATACATGCTTGATAAATCATTGCGTGAGCACCCTTCCTTAGAGAGCTTGCGCAAAGAAACCTCCTCAATGCAACTGGCGAATATGCAAGTAGCGCCGGAACAAGCACAATTTATGCAATTTCTATTGCATCTGATTCGCGCTAAAAATGTACTGGAATTAGGAACATTTACAGGATACAGTGCCTTAGCAATGTCATTAGCATTGCCTGATGATGGTCGTTTAATCACCTGCGACATTAGTGCCGAATGGACAAAAAGAGCCCACATATTTTGGGAAGAGGCAAAACAAGATCATAAAATTGAGTTACGTCTTGGCCGGGCGCTGGATTCACTGCATGCCTTAATTGATGAAGGTTGGGAACAAAAATTTGACTTTATCTTTATTGATGCCGATAAAACCAATTACGTCAATTACTATGAATTGGCATTAAAGCTGATTCAGCCGAGAGGAATTATTGCTATTGATAATGTTTTCTGGGATGGTAAAGTAATTGATGACAATGAAACTGGCGGACAAACAAGAGAAATAAGAAAGCTCAATGAATTGATTAAACAGGATAAGCGCGTATTTGTAAGCTTGTTGCCTATAGCAGATGGATTGTTTTTAGTGCAACGAGCAGAACCAGCAGAGAAATAAAAATCTCTGCCGTAAATTAAGCATTTTATCCTCCTAAACGGCTCTAAGAGGATAAAATTACTTACTTTAATGGTAAATACGCGCTCTTTAATGGATCAAAACGATAACGGAGTATCTTGATAATGCAAACAAATGACAACCCCTGCGGATTAGATGGTTTTGCTTTTTTAGAGTTTTCAGGCCCAGATAAAAAACGCCTGCAACAACAATTTACTGACATGGGTTTCCAGGCCATAGCAACCCATAAAGACCAAGACATCACTCTGTATCAACAAGGTCAAATCCAATTTATCGTAAACGCCGCCATCGATAACCAAGCAACAACCCACGCGGCAACACATGGTTCTGGCGCGTGTGCGATGGGATTTAAAGTTCATGATGCCCAAGCTGCTTTTGCCTATGCCATAGAACATGGCGCAACAGCATTTGAAGATTGCCAGCATGCACATCATTGCCTACCGGCAATTCAGGCTATTGGGGGCAGCGTAATTTATTTTGTTGATGAATACCATCAGCCTTTTGCGCAACATTGGCAGCATAAAGCAATCGTTCCCCTAGAAGGTAATGGCTTACTGCTCATCGATCACCTAACTCATAATGTATTTCGTGGCAATATGGATAAATGGGCAACCTTTTATGAAAAAATCTTTAATTTTAAAGAAATCCGTTATTTCAATATCAAAGGCAAAATGACTGGTCTGTTAAGCCGTGCCCTTGGTAGTCCTTGCGGCAAAATCAAAATTCCATTGAATGAATCAAAAGATGATGCCTCACAAATTGAAGAGTTTCTACACGAATACCATGGCGAAGGTATTCAGCACATGGCGTTAACAACCGACAATATTTACCACACAGTCCATAGCTTAAGAGAACAAGGCGTACACTTCCTTGATGTGCCTGACACCTATTATGACATGCTAGATATTCGCCTCCCTTGGCATCAGGAACCGGTAAAACAACTGCGTGCAGAAAAAATACTGATGGATGGTGAAGTCGATCCGCAACATGGTTTATTGCTGCAAATTTTTACCGAAAATATTTTTGGTCCCGTTTTTTTGAAATTATTCAACGTAAAGGCAATCAGGGATTTGGTGAAGGAAACTTCCAGGCCTTATTTGAAGCAATTGAACGCGACCAAATCAAACGCGGTACATTAAAAGAAGCCCATTAGGAATTTCTATGAAATTAGCTACCTTAAAATCAACCTCATCACGAGATGGTGAATTATGCGTGGTCAATCAAGCATTGACTCATGCGCTACGTGTTCCCCAAATTGCCCCTAACTTACAATATGCCCTGGATCATTGGCAACAAGTGGAACCCGAGCTGCAAAAAATTTATCAACAATTAAATGAACAGCGTGTGAGTAATGGCTTTACATTTGATCCCAAACAATGTACATCACCCCTGCCTCGAGCTTATCAATGGGCCGATGGCAGTGCTTATGTGAATCACGTTGAATTAGTCCGTAAAGCACGTGGCGCTGAAATGCCGGCCGATTTCTGGACCAATCCACTGATGTATCAGGGCGGCTCCGATACGTTTCTTGGCCCACAAGACCCAATTCTTACTGCTGATGAAGCATATGGGATTGATTTTGAGGCCGAAGTTGCCGTGATCACCGATGATGTTCCTATGGGTATTAATCATAAAAATGCAGGCCAGCACATTAAATTATTAATGTTAGTTAATGACGTATCCTTGCGTAATTTAATCCCCGAAGAACTGAACAAAGGATTCGGTTTTTTTCAATCAAAACCGTCCAGTAGCTTTTCGCCGGTAGCGATAACCCCTGATGAATTAGGGCCTAATTGGGATGGACAACGTTTGCATTTACCCTTATTGAGTCACTTAAATGGGACTTTGTTTGGCCAACCTGATGCGGGAAGCGACATGACTTTTTCGTTTACCGAGCTTATTCAGCATGCGGCCAAAACAAGAGCATTAAGTACAGGAACCATTGTTGGCTCAGGAACCGTATCTAATCTTGATCGCAGCAAGGGTTCTTCATGTATTGCCGAAAAAAGAATGTTGGAAATCATTGAGCACGGCCAACCTAAAACGCCATTCATGCATTTTGGCGATACCATTCGTATTGAAATGCTTGATAAGCAAGGAAAAAGTCTTTTTGGTGCAATTGAGCAAATTGTTGAACGCGCTTTTGGTTAAAGTCGGAAGGCCCAATGCATACTACCATACGGAGCTACCATGATACTCTATGATTATTTCCGCTCGACAGCCTGCTATCGTGTACGTATTGCCTTTAATCTAAAAGGCATAGCCCATGAAAAAATCAGCATTCACTTAATCAACGATGGCGGCCAACATCATAGACCAGAATACCAACGCATAAATCCACAAGAATTGGTTCCCTCTTTGGAAGTTGATGGGCATATTATCAGCCAATCGTTAGCCATTATTGATTATCTGGATGAAAGCGTTCCTTACCCTGCATTATTGCCTAAAGATCCATTGAATCGAGCGGCAGTAAGATCCTTAGCACAGATCGTAGCCTGTGACATGCACCCATTAAATAATTTAAGGGTATTAAATCGTTTAAAAGCAGAGTTTAATGCCAGCGAAGCACAAGTAACCTCGTGGTATCATCATTGGCTAAAAGTAGGATTTGATGCTTTTGAAACGAAGTTACAAACAATCGAGCGCACTGAACCCTTTTGTTTTGGCACGACACCGTCATTAGCCGATCTTTGCCTCATACCACAAGTATTCAATGCACATCGCTTTAATTTTGCCATGCATGCCTATCCATTAATTAATGCGATTAACACACATTGCTTAACGCTTAAAGCATTTCAAGATGCAGCGCCTGCGGCCTCACTCTAAGCTGTTCATGGTGCAGCAGATGTAGCCCGAATGACCTGGCTACAATAACTTGCAACTCAATTAAAACCAGGCCTTAACCAGCTCAACAGTAATTACACCTTCAGGCGTTTTCTCAAGCATACTCCATACATTCTTACAACGCTGCAAATGCCCTACTAATAGATTTTTATTAGTACAACGATAGCGTATCGGCATTTCATCATACAACTTAGCCGAATCGATTGCTAAACAACGCTCACCATTTGATAGTTCAATTCCCCATGGATAGGCTTGCGACATATCCAAAGTTTGGTTTAGCTCATTATTTAACGGCGTACGCACCATAATCTGTACGCTATCCCCAATCCACGGCGATTGTGGGCATAAAGCCTCTGTACGATTAGTACCTGCTTTAACAAAACAAGGATCATATGTTTTTCCTTCGGCTTCACAACGCCAGGCATCTTCACGCAAGATCAATCGTGACTGAGTCAAACACTGCCCCAATAACGTCTTCTTTACGGTAGGAACAACCTGTTCTGTCATGTCACCATAAGGTCTGTACAATTTTAATACCGTATCGCCCGCTTCTACCAGAAAAGAACAACAAAATAATAATAGGAATAAAACTCTTTGCGTCATAATGCTCCCTCACCAATTTTATTTAGTGTATCATCGCATTAAATACATTCAACCAACAGGAATAAAAAAATGGCCGAAGTTTTTACCATCAAAGAATGTTTGAATGGTGCAATCAATGTTGATGAACACGTTACAGTAAGAGGTTGGGTAAAAACCCGCCGTGACTCCAAAGCAGGCTTGTCTTTTATTAGCGTGCATGATGGTTCATGCTTTGCCCCTATTCAAATCGTTGCTACAGATGGTTTAGCGAATTACCACGATGAAATTACCAAACTAAATGCAGGCTGTTCACTTATTGCTAGCGGAAAATTAGTTGCTTCCCAAGGTAAAGGTCAATCTTTTGAAATTCAAGCCGAGCAGATTCAGGTCGTGGGCTGGGTAGAAAATCCAGACACTTACCCAATCCAAGCCAAACGCCACTCACTCGAGTTTTTGCGTGACGTTGCTCATTTACGCCCACGTACAAATACCTTCAGTGCCGTTACGCGTGTGCGTCATTGCTTATCGCAAGCCATACATCGTTTCTTCCACGAACAAGGTTATTTTTGGATTCACACGCCGATTATTACCGCCAGTGACTGTGAAGGGGCTGGAGAAATGTTCCGTGTTTCCACTTTAGATTTGTTGAATATTCCCAAGAATCCGCAAGGACAAATTGACTTTAGCAAAGATTTCTTTGGCAAAGAAACATTTCTTACGGTATCAGGCCAGTTAAATCTGGAAGCTTATTGTATGGCTATGTCTAAGGTTTATACCTTTGGCCCAACCTTCCGTGCCGAGAATTCGAATACCAGCAGGCACTTAGCAGAATTTTGGATGATTGAGCCTGAGGTAGCCTTTGCTACCTTGAGCGATATTTGTGATTTAAGCCAAAACATGTTGCGTTACCTGTGCAAGGCAGTACTTAACGAGTGCCTGGATGATATGGAATTTTTCAATCAATTTGTAGCTCCAGGATGTCTCGAACGCCTAAAACACATTGCTGATTCTGAATTTGAAGTCATGACCTATACGGATGCCATTAGAGTTCTGGAAAAATCAGGCCATAACTTTGAATTCCCAGTAAGCTGGGGGCTGGATTTACAGTCAGAACATGAACGCTATCTAGCTGAAGTTCACTGCAAAAAGCCAGTAATTCTCACAAACTATCCTCAAGAAATTAAAGGCTTTTACATGCGCCTTAATGACGATGAAAAAACCGTTGCCGCCATGGATGTTTTAGCCCCAGGAATTGGTGAAATTATTGGGGGCAGCCAACGTGAAGAGCGTTTAGATATTCTGGATAGACGTATTGAAGAATGCAATCTTAATAAAGAAAGCTATCAATGGTACCGCGATCTACGTCGTTATGGCACCGTTCCTCATGCCGGCTTTGGTTTAGGCTTTGAACGTTTAGTAAGCTATGTGACCGGTTTAGCGAATGTCCGCGACGTGATCCCTTTCCCACGCACACCAGGACATGCTGACTACTAGCAAGCGCTACCTCTTCCAAGGAACGGCTATTTAGCCGTTCCCATACTCCATCAATTTATTCATTAATATAGAACAAAACAAGACTTCGCTACCGAAGACTCTTTAATTTCTTCCTGACTATCTTCTTTGTCGTTCTGTTGTGCTTTAGCGAGAAGATATCGATATTGACCTCTTCGTGATAAAAACTCTCGCGTCTCCGTCTCTGGTAAAGGAATGCCAGTATCCTTAATAAACTCTTCCTGCTCACTCTTAATAGGCATAAAAGGAAGGGGAGAAGCAGGCGGTTTAAGGCCTGGTGAAGAAGGAACACTTACTTGAGCTTTTTTCTTATCATCTCTACTTAAAACAATATATGTGTCGGATCTAGGCCTCTGTGACTTGGTGAACATTTCTAATCCCTGTTTGCAGTTAATCTTACTTCAAACTATATTATTATCATCCGAAATGCAATGAGGCCTTAACTTAGCCAGGGTTCAGAATAACAAATATTCAGGACTAGCAATTAAACTCAGCTAAAAGCCCCTCACCTAAAACTAATACGCGATCCATGCGTTGTGCCAATTGCTGATCATGCGTCACAATAACCAAAGCAGTATTCATTTTTTGGTTAAGTTCTAACATTAAATCAAATACTTTTGTAGCGGTTGCCTGATCCAGATTCCCCGTAGGTTCATCAGCTAATACACAATGAGGCTGATGTACCAGGGCGCGTGCAATCGCTACACGTTGGCGCTCACCACCAGAAAGTTGTGCGGGTTTATGCTCTTTTCTAGCCTGCAAACCTACCGCATCTAATATTTTACTTGCCGCCATTTTTGCCGCTTTCACTGAAGCATTCCCCAGCAATAACGGCATGCACACATTTTCAAGCGCAGTAAATTCAGGGAGCAAATGATGAAACTGATAAATAAACCCTAAACTTTGGTTGCGTAATTGGCAACGTTTTTTTTCATTTATCTTTTGCCAATTCACTCCCTTAACGAATACGTCACCACTGGTTGGCTGATCTAAACCACCAAGCAAATGCAATAAGGTACTTTTACCCGAACCAGAGGGACCAATAATCGCCACGCGCTCGCCTTTGGCTATGGATAAGTCAATTCCTCTGAGCACCTCAACTTTAGAAGCCCCATCATTATAGGATTTACATAATTGGTTACTACTTAAAATAATATCACTCATAATGCAAAGCCTCCGCAATTATAGTTTTTGAGGCACGCCAGGCAGGATAAATCGTTGCAAAAAAACTCATTAATAACGCCATAACACATACCCGCCATAAATCGCCAAACATAATCTTGGAGGGCAAATAATCCACAAAATAGATACTGGATGACAAAACTTTAAAATGAAACCAGGTTTGTAAATGATTCACGATAGTCGTCGCATTTTCAGCCAATATTAGTCCACCAATTAAACCAAAAAGTGTGCCCACAATGCCTACCATCATTCCTTGAACGATGAACGTCCATAAGATGGTTGAAGGAGTAGCCCCTATGGTTCTTAAAATGGCAATTTCTGCTTGTTTGTCATTAACGACCATTACTAAAGAAGAAACTAAATTAAATGCAGCTACTGCAATGATTAGCAATAGGATCATAAACATCATGTTTTTTTCCATCTTCACAGCTTCAAAAAACGAACCAAATTGCTGCGTCCAATTACCAACCTGATATTGCTCACCTAATAAATGGGAGAGGCGATCGGATAATTCAGGAGCCTGATACACTTCATTTATTTTCATCTTAATGCCACTCACATCATTACCTAACTGCAATAATTTTTGCGCATCTTCAATATTAATAAACGCTATTTTGGTATCAAAATTAAATCCAGTTCCTGCCGAAAAAACACCAACCACCGTAAAGCGTTTAAAACGAGGTACCATTCCCGCAGGAGTTACAGTTGCTTGGGGAATCATGACGGTGACTTTATCACCAATCATAACCCCTAAGCTATCAGCAAGCCCTTTACCGAGAATCATGCCAAAATGCTTTAAATTATCGATGTTGCCCGCGAGTAATTTATCTTTCAAATGAGTTATATTCTCTTCTTTATCTGGCATCACACCAGTTAAGATAATGGGTAAAACCTGGCCTTCGTGCACTAATAAACCTTGCCCCCCCACGTACGGCGCCAGCGCTTTAATTTCAGGGATAGTTTGAATTTTCTTGGCGACCTCAGGCCAATCATTTATACGCTCACCAGGGCCGCTCACAGTAATCTCAGGGGCCATGCCAAAAAAACGATTATGTATTTGCTGATCAAAGCCATTCATTACTGATAAAACAGTAATAAGAACCATGACACCTAAGCCAATGCCTAACATTGAGCTTAGAGAAATAAAAGAAACAAAATGATTCTTCTTTCGCGAACGCGTGTAGCGCAACCCCATAAATAGGGCTAGTGGTTTATACATAATTACTTTAATTTGGGTTAAAATCTTATTGTAGATAAAAACGCGGTTAAGGGATATAGCTTCCCTTAGCTTTGACTACTTATTATTTAGTCATCAGTTAACCCACACACTTATCCACAGATTTTGTGGATATTTTTTATTAGTCAACGATATGTATACTATTAAAAGCTCAAGGTTTTTAACACGTAGCAGTATTATTTTAATGGATGAGCAGTTATCCTGTGCAAACTAAATACATTAAATCGAATTAAGAGAACGTAAATGAATATTAGCTGGTATTATCCATCATTAATTGCCTTGTTACTTTATGGCGCCTGGGGATATTGGGGAACAAGAGCATCCAGCTTTATTAATCCACTCTCCATCACCTTTTATTCAAGTATAGGGGTGTTAATTTCCGGTATTATTGCCTTGGTGTTGCTTGATTTTAAACTCGACCTGCACGCCAAAGGCGGTATTTACGGGCTACTTAATGGCTTGGCCAGTGGTATTGCCTGTATTTTTTTCATTTTGGCATTACGCAATGGACCAACAATGCCAGTAGTATTGGTCACCTCGATGTATCCAATGATCACCCTCATGCTATGCATGATATTCCTAAAACAAGGATTAACTTTAAAACAAGGATTGGGAATGGGATTCGCAATTATCGCTTTAATTTTATTTGCGACAGAATAACGACGCTAGGAAGTGTAAAAACAAAGCGGTACTCTGCTTTGTTTTTACATTATGACGAATATTACGTACACGAATTCATTATGAAATGTAACTGATACTGAACAGAAGCCCATTAGTATACAAGTGATTAAGCGCCAATCCTCTACGTGTTGTTTGCCCGTCTGCACGCCCTAAATGACTATGTCCCCAATCGGCAAATTCATAACCAATACCAACCTGGCAATTTTGGGTAAGATTACGTTGCACACCCGCACCAACGGTATACGTAAAAGCCGTGGTCATATGATTTGAAAAATCAGGTGTTGGTACTGCTTCCTCAATCAATGGCCAACTCATATAGCTATTGGCTTGATTAAAACCAACACCAATGCTGGCACTTACCCATGGAGTCACGAAATAACCACGGTCTGCGACTAGTTTTCCTTTTAAAGCAACATGGGTGTGACGTAATTGATATTTATACGCATAGTTATCAAATTCTGGTAATGCATCATCCCAAATAATTCCTGAGAGGCCAACTTGACTAGTAGTCGCTACAGCAACCCCTAATTGTGCCTGCAGATTATAAGGTAAGGCAGAAGTTTGAGCTCCTAAAAAGAATTCACCATCCGCTAAGGTTTGGCTTGATTTCTTGGCTATATAAGCTTTTTCAATATCAGGCGTAAGAATAAGCGTTTGCGTCTTGCCCGCATTTGTAGGCCAAACTGGACCAGCACTAAGTGTTGCAACAAAAGACATTGGCGAAGCTACAGGCCCCATACTCCCAGCCACTGCAGCCCCCGCCCCCATACACATCAATGCTATTGCAGCAAATGAACAATGTGCTTTGTTATTGATATTCATTGATATTCCATCCCTATGTAATTTAAGGAGCTATCCTAGCACTTCTGCACAGCGATGAAAATATTTAGGCCAGTGTAAGTACATAAAATAAAACGTTATTTTACGTAGCCTATTTAAGTGACGTGTCGAGAGGTACTCTCTGTCTTCCTGGATATGCTCAATGAGTTAAAACAAAGCCCCTTTAAAGCATTCACTTCTCTAGGTAAAACTCTGCTGCTTGGAAAGCTGATATTTTCCGTTGAAAAACCCGGTATTTTATTCCGTTATAAAATTAACAACGAGGTGTTTTTCTGTTATTTTAGCATGGCTCATTTAAAGGTCCTGAGCAGTGTTAAAAATGGACTAAATAGTTAATCAACCAAGATTTTCTTGGCCTAATATTTTGAAAAATAAGGAGTATTTTTTAATGGCTTTTAGTAGTAAATGCTGTGTTACAGCTCTTTTAATGTTACCTTGTTTCGCATTCGCGATACAAAAAGGTCCATATGCTGAAGTGGGCATAGGAGCAAGCAATGGCCCTTCTTATGTAGTAGCTCCTGCTACCGGATTTGTAGACAGTGGCGGAACATTAACAGGTGGTGTGACCGATGTGTATGGGTTAAATACTCGAGGGCAAGTTGGTGCTTATGCTGATTTAGGATATAGCTTTACTTCTTATCTGGGTCTTGAAGCAAATTATACTTATTGGGGACAACAGAGCTTAAGCACGTTTACAGGGCAAATAACAACGGCGACAGGCGGAATGAAGGGGCATCTTGATGCACAATCTGTTGGTGGCAATTTGGTAGGATATCTTCCTCTTAATAATTACCAATTAAATATTTTTGCTAAAGTAGGAGTTGCAGCATTATTTTCATCTTTATCTGTAAATGATCCACAAGGTGCTATTTTTTTCAATCCCGGCTCGTACAACCAAGATAATTCAAGTGCTGCATTAACTTATGGCACTGGAGTTCAATATCAATATAACCCAAATATTTCAATAAGCCTTGCCTGGAAGGGGATCAGTCAGTTTGACTCTACTCCTATCAGTAATCAACATTATAACATGGGTTCAATTGGTGTCCGATACACATTTCCTAACGCAGCACCAAAGGGTTATGAGAAATAGTATTGATTTTTTACAAGGAGTAAAAAATAGTGAAACAACTTAATGTTACTGTTGGACTCATGTTTAACCTTGTTGGAGGAGTATTGTGGGGCGATGTATTTGCCTCAGACAAGTCAAATATGAACGTTATAGAAATTCCCGAAGTAATGCATGATCTTTCTCTGCCCTTAAGAGAAATGGCATTAGTTACGTCTAATGTTCCATCTGTTGCTAGAGAAATACCTTTGTTTACAGCGCCGCCCAAATTGAAAACCCCATATCGCTTTGGAGAAGATAAAGCATTGCAAAAATTATCAGGCCTTCCGCTTGAAACAACTACTATGCTGAATTTTTTGGGTTTAGGAGTAGGTTTCCCGGGGTTCTCACCCGCGTTTAGTCCCCCAGATCCCAATGCCGCGGTAGGTTTAACCCAGATAGTTGAATGGGTTAATGTTAATTTTGCTGTTTTTAATAAACAAACAGGGCAACTAATCGCAGGTCCGTTCCCTGGAAATTCTTTATGGCAAGGATTTGGAGGACCTTGTGAGGCAGATAATGACGGTGATCCTATTGTAGTCTATGATCAAATAGCTAATCGCTGGGTAATGACCCAATTTGCAGTAACCACAGCGCCGTTTATGCAATGCGTGGCCGTTTCTACCACTTCTGATGCAACCGGTACCTACAATCGCTATGCGTTTGATTTTGGTACTAATTTTAATGATTACGGTAAGCTTGGTATTTGGCCTGATGCTTATTACATGAGTTTTGTCATGTTCCCTAGTGGTGCACCAGATCTTGTAGGCGCAATTCCGACGGCAGGTGGTCCAGCAGCATGTGCTCTTGA
Organism: Legionella drancourtii LLAP12; assembly: GCF_000162755.2. Lineage (GTDB taxonomy): Bacteria > Pseudomonadota > Gammaproteobacteria > Legionellales > Legionellaceae > Legionella > Legionella drancourtii. The sequence goes on along the minus strand of NZ_JH413817.1, from coordinate 92,524 downwards.
CCGAACAAATATGTTGCAAGGATTGTCCGCAAGACCGATGCAATGCTTCCAACCAGTTCCAGCTGCAGGTAATTTCCTTCCCTCTAATTTGGATGGACAGACGTTGCCCCCCGCAGGATCTCCGAACTATTTTGTTGGTCTTAACCAGGATGCTCAAGGTAATACGTTTCCAAACAGTATTGCCCTTTGGAAATTTCATGTGGATTGGCAAACGCCTGCAAACAGCAGTTTTAATGGACCAACTGCACTTGCAGTCCAGCCCTTTAATCCTATTGTATGTAATGATCCAAATGCAGATTGCATTCCCCAACCTGGCACAAATGATAAGCTTGAAGTCCTATCAGACCGAATGTTGTATCGCTTGGCTTACCGTAATTTTGGTCGCTATCAATCCATGGTGGTAAATCATAATGTTCAGGTAGGTAATCAGGCTTCAGGGACGCGTTGGTATGAAATTCGGGTGAATAACCAGGGAACTCCAGCTATCTTCCAGCAAGGTACTTATATGCAGCCTAGTGATAATAATATCAGTCGTTGGATGGGTAGTATTGCCATGGACAAACGCGGAGATATCGCTATGGGTTATAGCATTTCAGGTATTGGAATGTTTCCATCCATACGTTATACCGGAAGACTAGTGACAGATCCTCTTAACATGATGCGTGTAGAAAACACTGTTGTCTATGGTGCAGGATCTCAACTTATTGGAAGTTTAGACAGAAATCGTTGGGGTGATTACAGCAGTATGGCGATTGATCCGGTAGACGACTGCACATTTTGGTATACAACCCAATATACGCCAGTCACAGGTCCTCAACCAAACTGGAGTACTCGTATTGTTGCCTTTAAATTTCCACAATGTAGATAGGTATTAGGTTACTTTTGGCTCTACACCAAATGAGGCGGCACTTTAATCAAATTAGTCTAAACTAAATCATTGATTTAGCGATCAAAAGGAGATTGAAGTGCCTAGATATAATCTTATCTTAAATTTACCTGATTTCACTATAGAAAAAACAAGGCTATCGGTCGCTGGCTCCAGATGATCTTCCCTCGATTTCCAAGACACATTGTTTCCAGTAGCGAGGAGTTATGATGAGCAACAACAACTACACAAGAATTTAAAATAAAAGCAATAGAGCTCATTGAGCAAGGCCATAAGTCAGTAAGACAGGAGTTGCTAAAAACAAGCTATATAGCTGGCGTAAGCAGTTACATAAGAAATAAGAGAACGCGTTATGTACCTGAACAAAATATGATTGTACAAAATTATGACGAGATCGTTGAGAGTCTGCCCCCATAGATCTCGCACGACTGAGTTTGTTTACCAGCGTATTGCAGTGGATAATTCCGTTTCCAGGTTTTCAGCAGATACATTAAATGTTTTAGCTAAGATATTGATTGTTGAGATGTCTAATTTTTTCTCATCAATCATTTCAGCATTAATCAAATTAGAAATTTTTATTTTTTCAGCCTTAATACTTGGAATTAGAGCAGCTTTTGTGGGCATAATTACAGATGCATCAAGGTTATGTGTAGAAGGAATATGATCCCTATTTTGCGCAGCCTTAAAGAATGTTGGCGAGCTTGCGTTTGTATAGAGCCCAGAAGGAGTTCCAGATGCAGATGAGTAAGGGTGATAAAGGGTGGTGATATAAATATTCTTTATCTTGTTAGGCGCATTAGTTTCTGAAGGGGCAAGGGGAGGCAAACGTTTCTTCCGTGGTTTATACACTGGCTCAGCATCGCCTAGCGTCCTGGTAGTTTTATCAAATTCCAAGTGAAATTGGTTCTTCATCACGGAGGGATCATTCTCTAAATTTGCTGATGGCCTAGTCAATTTAAAGGTGAATTGATATTTAGTCATTGAATTATCAGCATTTTTTGAATACTGCTTTTGATTAATATTTTTGGGCATGTTACACCTTGTTAAAGGACAATGATGCTCATTATGTAGTTTTAATTCAATGTGTAATTGGTGCTAGGGCCGGAATCGAACATTGATATAGCTTATTGATTATATAAAACTAAAATAGTATGGACTCGAATCTTACTCAAAATCTCGCCCAAATTAGGGTATGATAACAGAATCGAAGCGTTGCGAAAAGATGGGAAATATTAAAGAGACTTGATTTAAATTATCTATAGCTTGTAGATTAAATTTATAATTCTAATTTCTTAACTGTAAAAATCGTTTCCATTTGTAATACGTCCGGTATGTCATAGTGAGCTTTTTAAATTATTCCTTTTTCTATAGCTTTTTTATAAGTGAACAGGACAATATAATAAAGATTTATCACGAGCTCCTTCAGGATATTGAGCAAATTATTCATCTCTACGCCAATCAATTACATGAATAGATTGATTATTATCCATACAAATTCCAACAAATACATTATTACTTTAAACTCTATTTTACTGTGTTAGCAAATAGTTCGAGAACCATTTTTATTTGGAGTCTTAAGAGGATTTAAAAACATTAAAAGTCTGATCATTTAAAATCTTGGTTCCCGTCCCTTCCGCTATATGCTGCGTTTGTTCATCGAGTTAACCGATTGCATGACGCTTTTCGTCAGCTCATTGCCAATTTACAAGCAACCCAAGTCACGGAAGAGGATGATGATCTGTATTTAATGGACTCGTTTCCTATTATGCTGGCTCAGCATAACCATGCTTACACCGCTAAGATAGCGCGAAAAATTGCCGGGCTTGTTCGATCATCTGCGGGCTTACTCTTCTCCCATATCTTTGGTAAATTTGCCACCGCTATGTTGCTAAGAGCCTATCCACTAGCCGACTTTTGATTCACATATATATTTTACTTTAGTTTATCTAAATCAATCAACAGACACGGAGTATCCACTCCTTCCAATTTTATTAATGTTGCATTCATAATTTTAAAACCCATCCATTACCCGTAACTGTTACGGGTAGAGAAAAAATAATTTATCGTTATAATGACGCCAGGATATTATTAAATTCAACCTATGTGAAAATGGAAGTTCAAATGATTAGCGACCACATGAAATCTTTTTTTGATCAAATGCCAGGTGTCTGCGGTTGCAAGGATCTGGATTCTGTATTCATGCATGCTAATCAAGATTACGTTGATATCATAGGATTAAACCATAAAGAAGATATTATCGGTCGAACTGACTTTGATATGCCTTGTGATACCATCAATGCTGCGTCTATGTTCAGAGAACAGGATAAAAGAGTTATCCACTCATTACAAAAAATGCGAATTCTAGATATACATCCATTTGCCGGACAGATTTGGAAGGCATATATATTCACAAAAACCCCACTCATGGACGGTGATCAATGTATTGGTACTATTTTTCATGGGGCAGACATTACCAATGCAGCCTCTCTAGAAATAGGTTCTTTACTTGCAAGAACAAAAATCGAAGGAGTTAATAACAATCTCATTGGGCAAGACAGCTATATGCTGAGTCAAAGCTTTAATGACATTAAATTAACTGACCGCCAATCAGAAGTGCTTTTTTATTTGCTAAGAGGAAAAACTGCTAAACAGATAGGCCAATATCTTAATATCTCTGCTAGAACCGTTCATGAATATATGGAGCAATTAAGGTATAAATTTAATGCGCAAAATAAGCATGAATTAATTGATGTAGCCATTTCTTATGGTTTTTTAAATACAGTCCCCGAAAGTATATTTAGAACGCAATTGTCTGTTGAATTAAAAGATAATTAATGTTCTCCATCATTTTTGAAATGGAATTAAGGAGTACCAACCAATGTCAAAAAAAGGAAAATCAACAAATATTAATCGAACGCTCCTCCTCTATCTGGTCTTTCCCACCCCCAATGGCAGACTTCATTTAGGACATATAGGCGGCCCCTATCTCAAACTTGACGTCATAAAACGATATAACCAACAAATTGGAAATAAAGCCTATATTTATGGTGGAACAGATAGTTATGATAGTTATGTATTACTAAAAGCGCTCGATGAAAATAAGAAGCCTGAGGAAATTTGCGAATATTATCATCAATGTATTAAACAAGATCTTCTAAAAATGAACATTGCTCTAGATGACTTTGTAAATCCCCTTCATGAAAAAGAGCTCTTCTCTAAGATAGCTAAAAAAATACATGATCGCATTATTCCTTTCACTATATCTGAACAAGAATCATACCCTTTCACTAAAGAAAGAGGTTTTTTACCTCCTAGTTTTATTACCGGGAATTGTCCTAATTGTGAACAAAAAATTCATAGCTTTATTTGTGAACATTGCGGCTTATATTTTAAACCAGAACAAGCAAAAAATTTATCCTGCAAAACAAGCGATAATATGATTGAGCTTAAAAAAATTCACTCGATGTTTTTACCAATACAAACACATGAGCTAACAAAACAAATATCTTCTAAAACAAATTCCAAAGTACTTTTAGACAAAGTTGCCACGCTCTGCTCACAAACAGATACATCAAGACTGTCTATTCCAATTTCCTGGGGGGTAGAAACAGGGCAGAAAAATTCGGTATTTTATACTTATGGTAATTTTTTTCACTATTTATATACTCTTGGTGAAAAATTCAAAGAGCAACATCAATTAGAAAAAAACCCTTTGGATGAACTCCATACTGATAAACCAGGTTACGTAGAAACCGTTGCAAGTTTTGGTTTTGATAATATTATGTCATTTATGATTAATACACTTAACTATGCTATAACCATCAAATCTCCAGGTCTTACTCATTACCTTCCCAGCTATTTTTTAACCTTAGATGGTGAAAAATTCTCTACGAGCAGAAAGCATGCTATATGGGTAGACAGCTTAGCAAATGAAGTTTCAATCGATATTCTTCGATTCTATTTATTAAAGATCAACGTAGATAACATCTTCAATGACTTTAAAACGAATGAGTTTATTAACTTTCATAATCAAGTGGCAACACGATTAACAAAGGTATTGGGTAATCAGGCAATTAAGGTTAGATCAGGTTTAAATTCCCTGCAAATTAAAGCACGCTATGACGAGTTAATTGAACAATCCTATGCTATCACCATGCCTGAAAATTACTCAGCTACGCAGATATATCATAATCTCACTTTATTCCTCGCTCAGGACCCCAAAGATTCGGTAGCTCATACACTTTGGCTAAAGTGTTTTGCTGTTCTCTTTTATCCTGTGATGCCAGAGTTATCGGGAAAAATATGGTCGGGATTAGGTTTTCATGGATTTCCAAACCCTAACGAATCTCTTCAGGCAGAAGGATATCTTCCTTTAGATATATCAATTCCGCTAATTTCTATTGAGCATTTAAAATAAAAGGATGTTGTCATGATGTACTGTGATGTATTTGGTGTTGGCGCCGGCCCCGCCAATTTAAGTTTGGCTGCTTTGTTAGAGAAAACCCCAGATATTAAAGCATATTTTTGCGATAAAAAGATAAAATACCATTGGCACCCAGGAATGCTTATACCAGGTACTAAATTACAAGTATCTTATCTTAAAGATTTAGTAACGCTTGTGGATCCGACTAACAAATATTCCTTTATTAATTATCTTCATCAGTCAGGAAAACTTTATCAATTTATAACGGCAGATTTTAAAGAAACCAGCCGTTTGGAATTTTCCCAATATTTAGAATGGGTATTTAACGACCTTAGATCAGTACGTGAAGATGAGACAATTCTAGATATTTCTCTAATCCAAGACGAACTTGCTATCACAACAACAAAAGAAACCTATCAAACAAAGAAATTAGTACTTGGAAGTGGATTAGTGCCTTATATTCCAGATTATTGTAAAGATTTTGTGAATGATGAAGTTTTTCATAGTGCAGAATATCTTCATAAAAAAACCGATCTGAGCAATAAGAAAGTTACAATTATAGGAGGAGGTCAAAGTGGGGCAGAAATTTTGCTTGACTCTTTATCTAAAACTAATGGACTTCCATTAAAAATATATTGGATATCCAAAGAGCAAAATTTTGATGCGATTGATGACTCCGCATTTGCAAATGAATTATTTCTTCCCTCATACATCAAATATTTTTATCAATTACCACCGCATCTCAAATCATCCCTCTTAGAAAAACAGCGTTTAGCTAGTGATGGGATTTCAAATCATACTATTGATAATATTTATCAAAAATTATATGAACTAGAATTTATTTATAAAAAAATAGGCTAATAACCTTACTGCCAAGCCATAAATTAACTAAGATGTCATATGATAATAAATACCAGTTAGAGGTAATTGATAGAGAAACAGGCCTTTTAAAAAAGATCACCTCCGATATTGTTATTTTTTGTACTGGCTATACCCATATACTCCCATCTTTTTTAAATTCGCTCAAAGAAAAAATTCATTTTGATAGCGAAAACAACATGCTGATTGATGAAAATTATAAACTCTCATGGGATGGTATGGATACTTGTAGCATATATATTCAAAATGGTGCTCGTCATTCCCATGGTATAGCAGATCCTAATTTAAGTCTCCTTGCTTATCGTAGTGCTGTAATTGCGAATGATATTGCTGGCTACCCTCTGTATTCACAGATTGATGGAACAAGTTTAGTTAATTGGGGCTCTAAATGATTAGAAAACAATACGATCTTGCAATTATTGGGGGTGGCATTATTGGACTGATGACTGCTTTAGTATCAAAAATAACCTGTCCTCATTTACATATCGCCATTATTGAGCAATCGAGCCTGGCAACGGGGGCAAGTCTTTATTCTGCTGGCTTAAGTGCTCCCATATCGAAAGGAATCTTTACTGCAGAATTAATTAAGCGCAGTAAAAACGTTATTTCCGATCTATCCAAACACCTAAATTTAGGATTAACTTTTACACCATGCTTACATCTAATTAATGAAGAAAATGTATTAAATTTTAAAGAAAATTATCTGGGAAATACTTTGGAGGAAATTTCCCCATCCAAAATCAAAAATTTATCTTTAGACAAACTAACAATTCCTCGTGATAAACAATGCTTTATGAGCAATAATGATGTTCACTATGCATCAATAACACAACTCATTGCTCGCATAAGTTATTTTTTAAAGGATCAGCAGGTTAGTATTTACGAGGCATCGTTAGTAGAAGAAATTGAAGCGCAAGATGGTTTCTGCCATATAAAATGTACTCATGGTTTACTGATTAAAGCGACCCAGCTAGTGATAGCAACAGGCCCTTGGTTGACTTATAAAATAAAAACCAATTTTTCTGAAGAAATGAAAGCCGCCCCCTCTTTTGTTAAAAAAATAATTGCTTTTCATTTAAATCAAAAACCAACTGAGCATAATTCTGTCATTATGATGCATGATGACGACTCTTTTCTCCTTCCTTTACCTTATAGCTATCAATGGCTATTTAGCCTCAACTCTCAGGAAATGGTAGACAATCCTCAACAAAGTCACACTATATCCAAAGATGAACTGAGCTTGGGTACTCATATATTAGAGCAATACGGCTTAGATTTTACGGCCTTATTTTCTGGAGGGAGAGTATTTTGCGACTCTTATTCAAAAAACAGAGAGGTTAATATTCAAAAAATAGCTCCTAATATTGTGAATATTTCTGGCGCATCAGGATCTGGATATAGACTAAGTTATGGCATTGCTCAGAAAGCCATGGAATTAATTGGATTAGGTTCATAATGAAAATTCTTAACAACTATACTTTAGAAGAAGCCCATCTTTTTGTCGCTAGCATTGCCGTACCATTTTTCTCATCTGATCTCAGCCTTACTGTTGCTCAAGAAACAGATACACAAAATCATCATGAACAAGAGATTTGGTTTATTAAATCTGGAACCGGAATTATTAAATCAGGAAGTTACACACAAACTGTTGTAACCGGGGATCTGATATTCCTAGAATCTTTTGAGCACCACAGCATTTTAAATATAGGAAATAGTGAGCTATCGTTTGTTGCTTTTTGGTATGCTGATTGGCTCAAAATAAATGAGGATATATTTCATTTTAATGCGAAGCAAATAGTGCCATCTCATACCCCCCCTTTGGTTGTTATGCATGATGAAAAACCTGGAGAAATCAGCCAATTATTTCTAGCTCTTTCCAAAGCACTAACAATCCCTTTTGTTAATTACGCCATTTCCAATCCCAGAAATTACGATATTAATAAGCTCCTTTTGGAGCTTAAACAGCACGGTCAAATCTTTAGCAAAGAAATCAGCTACCCTTATGACGAACAAACACAAAAATTTATTATTCTTGAGGAATTGAGTGGAAAATGCCAAGAATGCGATGCCCTTATTCAAACCATTGCTTGCCATTTTTGTGGCCACTTTCATAGAGAATTTCAATTGTTGGAGCCACGAAATAAAACGACTGGCTCATTTTTAACAACGCGACCTCTTCATATTTTATATTTAGAAATTGATAAATCTTTCCTAAAACAAATCGAATTATTATATACTCAAGCTGACGATTACAGCTCCAAAGAACGTATCCTACTTCATAAGTATAACAATGATACTCTAGATTTCCCTCTGACTTGTTTCGCCCAATCAGGACAATCAATTAACATTAGCATGGGGCTACTACCGCATCAAGGGCCCTTAAAAATCATTCCAGAAATATATCACTGTTTTACTGCAGCACTTTTTTACAACGAAAAATCAGAAGAAAACAAAGGGGTCATATTTATAGGATTATCACAGTTTTATGTTTACGCCATAATTTTTCAAAAAATTGTATTGCACTACCAGCCAAGTTCCTCTCTGTTCAAAGTCAGGTTAGATACACCATATCCTTTTAGGAATGTTTTTGTTGATAATAAAGAATTTAGCTTTTTGCTAACTCATTTGCATCAGTTAAACGAACAGCTACAAGCTTACTCTTTTATTGTTCCCGAGCCAGGACAATGGATAAATAAGGATATTTTATTTATTCAAGATGTACAAATGGCCATTAAGCGATTTTTTTATTTTGCAAATATAGACAACTTTAATGCCATTGAACTTTGCCTTATTAGAAAAAAACTCATGTTTGAGATATCAGAATACTTCACCTATCTGAAACAGATAGATGCCCAAATAAATAAACGACATCATCGTACCGCACTTACTCTATACATTTATGCTATTCAGTGGTTGTTGTGGTTTGCAAATATTTTTCTTGACAATCATCTGAACTTAGATAATTTTGATTATCGCAAAAATTTTGACTTGAACTACGGAAAAAAATTAAACCCTTTCAACTTAATACACCAACTATCCCAGATACTGACTCTGAACGAGGAAAAATAATGACTGATAAATATTTGTTATTCACCAATATCCGCAGCGTTATAGACGAGCAACATGCTATTTATGATGCTGTTAAAGTCTGCGGCTATAAAGTTATTATGTTAGCAGCAAGCATTCCTGAACACCTAAAAGATTTAACCGCTGTTTATAAATATAATGATAACAAAAATGAAGCTGAATCCATCCAAAATGCCTTAGACCTAGCAAACAAATATACCATTGACGCCGTTTTTTCTTGGACAGATACTGATGTTGTTTTATGCAGTAAAATTGCAAAAGCCATCAATATCCCTTCTATAGATACAGATGCTGCCTATCGAGCACGCAATAAATATGAAATGCGCAAAACTATTTTTAATCATAATCCAGCTTTAGTGCCTTCTTTTGCTGAAGTCAGTTCCTTCAAAGATATAGAAAATAATATTTCTAATATTGGTTTTCCAGCCGTTTTAAAACCTATCTCTGCTTCAGGCTCTAAAGGGATTTTTATAATCAATACACTTGAAGAGGCTTTCCAAGCTTTTAAAACTTTAACCACGCTATTGGGTGATACCGAAGAGGGTTGGTTTTATAATCGCTATGGAAATAAATTTATATTGGAAACCTTTATTTCTGGGCAAGAATTCAGTGTTGAAGGGGTTGTTTTGAATAATGATATATTTATTGCCGGGATTACCGACAAGCTAACAACAGATGATTGGCATTTAGAATACAGACATATTTTTCCGGCCAATTATCCTAAAGAGGTTTGTACTGCTATAGAAGACGCTAGCAAAGAAGTTATTCACGCACTAGGGATTAATAATTGCCCCTTTCATCTTGAAGGAAAATGGGCAGATAGTGGATTCAAACTAATTGAAATTGCGGCGCGCATTGGAGGCGATTTAATTCATACTCATCTCATTGAGAATAGCCTAAACTTTAACTGGTTGATCTTTGTAATAAGATCTCTTACAGAAAAAAAATTTCCTCTAATACCCAAAAAAGCAATTCCAAAATACTCAGGTATTCAATTTATTTTAGCCCATGATTCACAGCCTTTTTATGGTCTGAATTATAAAGATACACCAGATACTCCCCCTGGACTAATAAAAATCGAAGAACTTGTAGCGCGTGGTACAAAAATCCTAATGCCACCCGAAGACTTTGCTATGCAAAGACTCGGTTATATTTTAGCAGAAGAACATGATTTCGCATCACTAGAACAATTACTCACATCAATTACTACAGAGTTAACTGTATGAGAATGATTTCAGGCAGTCATGAAAACCAAGCGAGGCTCTTTTTTATCTTGGAGATAATAAATTGCCTTTGTTATTTTGCTCCTTTATCTTTTATTGCTATTTTTTTATATGACATTAAACATCTAGGTAAAGTTGAGGTAGGGTTAGTTATGCTACTTGGGATCTGGGCATCTCGCTTTTCGAGAATTTTACTTGCTCCCCTCATTGATAAAATTAGAGTCAATCTTTTAGTTTCCGGTTTGCAATTATTAGGAGCTATAGGATATTTATTAATAACAGATAGCGATCCTCACGTATTTATATCTATTTTTTTGATTAGCATCTGCTATGGTAACAATTCAATGTTAATTAGAGTGCTCATTAATCAAATAAATAGCCCTGCTTCCCTAAATAAGCGCTTTGCCATTTTGCATGTTGCAACCAATATTGCAGCGATGTTTGGGCCTTTATTATTTAATATGATAGCACTATATAGTAATATTACGTACGCCTTGAAAGCAACAGCCTTAACTTTAGTTTTCTCTTCAGTTTATTCTTATTTGAGCTTATCAAATTCTAACATCCCTAAACAAGAAAGCTATTTTAAAAATATCAAATTGTTATTAACTCACAACGAACTTTTAAAAGTATATTCACTCATCATCATCGCCTATTTTTTCTACGCTCAAATCTTTTCCTTAGCCCCCATATTGATGGCAAATACTTATGGGCTAAAATCATATATTTGGGTAATTGGCTTTTCCAATAGCCTTGTCGCTGTATTATTTTCAATCAAAATCAATGTTTTTTTTCATAAAAGAATGTCTATTTATGCTCAACTAACCTCTGGTTTTATCTTCGCAATCCTAGGATTCTCTGTACTTATATATCTAAATAATCCACTGGGGATAATTGGGGGGGTTATCTTAATTTCATTAGCTGAAATTGCATTTATTCCCGGATTTCAAGTTATTTTAAGCCAAAAAACACTACCGGATCAAAAAGTTGCTATCTTCGCAATTAATGCCTTATGCATGGGAATAGGGGAAGGTATTGGGCAATATTATGGGGTGTTAACAGGTTTAGGGCAGATTAACTCTTATAGTGTAGCAATCATATACTGCATACTCATTTTAGGAATTTACCTATCACTAACCCTCAAACAAAGTAACTCCTTGACTACCAACAATAGGAAAGCAGTGAAGTTGCTCAGAAAAAGTTAAGGTGATTTGTAATGCTCAATGATTTAAAGCAAAGCCCATTTAAAGCATTGGCTTCTCTAGGTAAGACACTAACCTCATGGAAAGATGAAGTAGCTAGAATGTGGCGATTTACTAAATCAAATGGAATAACTGAAGGCTTTCATCGAAAGATGAAACTCACACAAAGAAGCGCTTATGGATTTAGGAATTTTGAAAATTATAGAGGCGTGTTAAGGTGCTCTGCGGGTGATTGACGCGGCCCCTTAAATGGGAAAGAACCGTTAAAATTCGCCTGATTACCTGTGCTGTAACTCATTGATTATATTTTATTAAAATAATATGGACTCGAAGTTTACCCAAAATCTTACCCAACTTGGCATATGATAGCTGATTTGAACTAATACGAAAAGATGTGAATAGAATTATCATTGTTATTCTGAAAAACAAAGATATCATCTATCCTTAAAATACATCTGCACTTATTTAAGGATAAAATAATGTGGAATAACCTTATGTCTGGTCTTATAGGTGCTGTAATTGCAGTAATTTTTACATATTGTTTGCAGGAATATTCAAAAAGAAAAGAATATCAACGAAATGTTAATAGATTGCTCCTCGCAGTTAAAACTGAAATTACCACTCTTCAGGAAAGATTTTATGATTCTGTTGTGATAAACGAAAATGGCCCATATTTGTCATATTATTTAATAAGCAACCATCCAAAAACATTTATAACAACTCCCGATATGCGTTAAACTCAAATTGAATAGGGTCAAGCAATTTATTTTCATTGTAATGCCAGATAAATTTTCTAATACGACCAATCAATTGCTCAATACAAGTAAATCCATTCGCACCATATATTTTCCTCTTCAACCACTTCCAAAATAGCTCAATTGGATTATATTCAGGTGGTATGGCGGTAAAAAAAATAACTCCACCCACTCGTGTTTTTTTACAAATTTTGAAACCTTTTTGCTGCGATGAATAGAACCATTATCAATAATCATCACTATCTTTTTGTTGGGTTTATTTAGCTTTATGTAATTGATGTAGAAATTGAATAAATATCTTGGAATTTCCTCTTTCAGCCTGTTTCCAATAAAAAGCTTGTGAACTTAAGCTCAGAGCACCAAATAATGTTTTACTTTCTCTTTTTTTGCTTCGTACACGACAATTTTTCATACTGCATAACCAAGAGGCGTAGAACCTGGCTTCTCTAACCTAATTCTATTAAGGCATTCCCCAAAAAGTGTTTTTTTGTAGAATAAATTCATTAAGATATCAACAATGAAATCCAAGCCATATCGGAATAAGCTAATAGCGAGCCTACGATGTGTTTTGATAAGAATCGGTTTTACTTCATGGCACCATTCGCCCATTTTATGACACCAGCAGAAGGCAATCGCTAATAAAGCCATCAATTTATTCACGCGATCAGGCGCAGTTATATGAGTGTC
>NZ_JH413817.1:32638-78595 GCF_000162755.2 Legionella drancourtii LLAP12 | reverse complement strand
AAAATAACAATCAACTCGTTGATATGATCCATAATATAACCTCCTCTAGACAAGCGAGATTATATTTATCTTTCAACGAGTTACTACTAAATTAAAAAATTGTCGTGTACGAAGCTTTTTTTGTTGGTGTGGATGGATTTTTTTTCGCCACGTTTAAACCAACCTCTCTCTACATAGGGTTCGTTTGAGAAGTGAGACTCATCTGCAAATAATATTTCTATTTCATGCTCCAACTTTTGTTTACTTAGCGATGCAACCATTTTTTCAATATAAGCTGCTTTGTCTTCTTTACTCGGCGCATTCAGTGGGGGCTTTTTAGAAAATCGTTTATATACCCATCCATGCTCATGAAGCGCTCGCTTTACTGTTGTGGCACTCACAGATCCAACCGCTTTAGTCAATTGATCTAATAGAAGATTAATTTGCCATCCAGACTGTTGGTAACCGTATTCCTTAGGTGATGCACTTAGCAGTTGGTTGAGCTCTTCCTTGACTTTTTCTCTCAATTGATTAGGTCGACCGCTTGAACTTTTATCTATTAATCCTGAAATGCCAAAACGTAAATAACGTTTTATCCAACATCTCACCGTGTGTGGATTACGACCCAATTGTGTTGATATCTCACCTATACTTTTGCCTGATGAGGATAGTAAAACATAATACGCTCGCTCCCCTATATTTTTTCCCGCTCGCGAACTTCTTAGTTTTAGCAGTGTTTGTTTTTGTTCTTGCGTTATAACCACTTTTATCGCTTTGCCCATCCTTAAAACTCAGCTACTCCGTAAAAATTGATGCGGACAATACACTATCTTGATGTTTTATAAAAGATTATGGATGGTTGCTTAGACGAGGAGGTTACAAAAATATTACCCAAAGTTCTCGCGGTTATATGCGAAAATTAACGAATAGTTGAGAACGATTTGAGAGGGGAAAGTCTATGTTATTTTATTATAAATCAATCAGTTACGTACTAATTAGGTAACTTCTCAATAAGTTGTGGCAACTAAGCATAAACCAAGCAAAAGATCAAAGATAAATAAGAAAAATCTCATCTTCTTATTGATGAGGAGGGCTTATACTATTGGTTATGAAAAAACGCCCCATACCATTGAAATCAAATATCGTACCAGAGACAGAGCGAACGCCTTTGGTGACCTCTTTGCTCACGGTGATAGAGCAATTAACACAGCAATTAGCCGAGCAGAACACCAAAATTAATGCGCTACTAGAAGAAATTCGCAGCCTAAAGAAATTGAGTAAGAAACCGAAGCTTCGAGCAAGTACTTTAGAGAAGAATAAAGACGATAAAGATAATGAGCCACCGGGAGCAGGAGGGACAAGAAAACGTGCTGGATCATCAAAACGCAGTAAGACTAATCAACTGAAGATAGATAAAGAAGAAACGATAAAAGTAAAGAGTGTTCCATTGGGTTCCCGTCATAAGGGATATCAATCCTATGTTGTCCAAGATATCAGACTGCAGCCTATAGTGACCCGATATTTATTGGAGCGTTGGGAATTACCTAATGGTCGTATAATTACAGCACCGTTGCCCAAAGAAGTAAGAGGGCATCATTTTGGCCCAACCTTAAGAGCTTATGTGCTCCATCAACATCATCATCAAAGGGTTACACAACCTCTATTACGTAAACAATTATTGGAATGGGACATTGATATTTCATCTGGTCAATTAAATCGTTTATTAACGGAAGATAAAGAGTCATTTCATCAAGAAAAGGCTGCTCTTTTACCGGCAGATATTGCGGTGTCAAGTTACATCCAGGTTGACGATACAGGAGCACGCCATCAAGGAAAAAGTGGGTATTGCACTTTCATTGGGAATGAGCTTTTTAGCTGGTTTGAGAGCACAGGAAGCAAGAGTCGAATTAATTTCCTTGAATTATTGCGAGGAAGGCATAAAGATTATCGGTTAACTGAAGAGTCTTATGCCTATATGGTACGCTATAAGGTAGCACCGTGGATACGCCACAAACTCCATGATGCCGACCAATCTCACTTCATCAGTGAACAGGATTTAAAGTGCCACCTCAATGCATTAGACATTACCAATGAGCATTACCAAAGGTTAGTGATTGAAGCAGCATTGATTGGCAGCATTTTAAATCGCGGGTTTTCAATAGATACCGTTATCATAAGCGATGATGCAGGACAATTTAATGTATTCAATCATGCACTATGCTGGATTCATGCTGAGAGGGGAATTAAATCGTTAAGCATGAGTACCGATACTCAAACACAAGCAGTAGGATGGGCTCGAAACGAACTATGGGCTATTTATCAAGCTCTACGTGATTATAAGTCAGTCCCTACTTTGGCCGCTAAGACAGAAATAACAAATCGATTCGATAAATTATGTGCTACAAAGACTCACTATCAACTGCTTAATCAAGCACTTAAGCGATTGCATAATAACAAAGAAGAATTGCTCCTTGTACTGGAGCGCCCTGACATACCTCTCCATAATAATTTAAGTGAGCGAGATATTCGTGAATATGTTACACGACGTAAAATCAGCGGCTCTACCCGAAGCGATGAGGGACGGCGATGTCGTGATACCTTTGCTAGTCTCAAGAAAACAGCTTTGAAAATGGGAGTTAAATTTTGGGACTATCTTATTGATAGAACCTTCCAGTCGTATTCTATTCCTCATTTAGATGAGTTAGTTCGATCATCAATTAAGCTTCCTGCCACAACTTATTGAGAAGTTACCTAATTTGAACTCTTGCGAACAATTACAAAATGTGTAATTGGTGCCCAGGGCCGGAATCGAACCGGCATATAACTTATTGATTTTATTTAACTAAAATAATATGGACTCGAAGCTTACCCAAAATCTTACCCAACTTTGAGTATGATAACTAATTTGAATGATTAAGAAAAGTTACGAATAAAATTAATTTTAGAGATCTTGCTAATTATTGATCAAGATCCCCATAGATCGAAATTCCAACAATAAATTATATATCTTATTCCATAGATAAATTAATTTTTATGGCTGAAAAGGGTCATTAGGGTCATTAGGGTCATTAGGGTCATTAGGGTCATTAGGGTCATTAGGGTCATTAGGGTCATTAAGGGTCATTAGGGTCATTAGGGTCATTAGGGTCATTAGGGTCATTAGGGTCATTAGGGTCATTAGGGTCATTAGGGTCATTTATTATAGGATCTAAAACAGAAATATATATATTAGAATACCTTGAACCACTAGGGTTATAGTCACTTTGAGGTGTAAATACAGAAGAATTTATAGAGATATCTTGCATAGAGGATACAATAAAATTTCTCCAACCTGTGTTCGAAAATCCAGATTTAATCTGATATCCATGTATTTGATCATTAGTGCCAAAGACTCCAAAATGATGAGGCTCTACTACTTTTCTCTGACCATTGTAAGAAAAAGAAATTGTATTTTGGTTTTTTATTGCTTCAATAATAATATCTATCATCACTACTCTCTCGATATGTTGGCTTGCTTAAATAACGAAGATATTGAATTTTCCTCATCAATTCTTCGAAACGATTTGACTCATATAGGAAAGAAGGTTATAATCACTTTGCATTATAATTAAACAATCTAACCTATAATAATTAATTTTATGTTTCCATAAATTTCCTCCTTATTAAAAATTGATTATTAGTTTTTAGAAAAAAATATAACAAAGTTTTTGAAATGGACAAAACAGAAACAGCGGATATCCATTGCAACAAGGATCCGCGGTAATTTGAAATTTTTAGACTCTTATTTAATTTATTTATAGTACAGCCCTACAGCGTATAATTAGTATTCCCTACACTTTAAGTATACACGATGGTCAATGTTTTATCAAGAATTTCCTAAGTTAAACTATATACTCCATTGATTTTATTCGATAAAAAAATTAGATTTTTATCGCTTTCTATTTAAAATTAAGACCTTTCAACACGATTTAAACTCAGATCAAACCTCTTAAAGTATTCATGGATAAGCATACCTTCGAAAAATTACTAGAAAAATAGCTCCAGTTATGAAAAGGGCTGAGGCTCCATATTAGTGAAGGGGTAGGCTCTGTCACGGGGCATACCCCCTCTAAAACTCATGCATACTCACTTGCTGTATAGTGAAACAGCGAGAGTAAGCTTACAGCTTAGCTACTCTTAGAACTCCAGCAGACTGGACAATTTGTTCCATTGAATCGATTATCAATGGTGGCTTGCCATTCATGTAAATATTTGCACAACCACCAGACTTTTTTATTACTCCTGGGTAGAAACATCTCTGGTCTAAGTTCGTTATTCTTCTCTGGATGCCATTCCTTAACTAACTCCGGACTTTGTACCGCCAAATTATTATCATGGGTTGGTTGTTTCCCATTACAATAGGGACAGCCTGTGCCTTGTGGTCGGGTTCTGCTATTTGGGGTTGCTTCCCATTCATGCATCTTCCCACATTGCCACCAAACTTTGATTTTTGAACCATAGGATAACTGTGTTGGCTGATAACTGTTTTTATTGGGATGCCATTCTTTAAGTAAATCTGGATTCCCTGCAATAGAACTTTTTATTAAGGGGCTAGGGAGAGCGGTTATAATTGCATTGTACTCCCCCTCACTTTGATATTCATTTGCACTTATATACTCATCAATTTTTTTTTGCATCAATTTTAGGCAGCTCCAATGTCCTCCTTATAAAGGTTAAGACATTAACAATAACAGTGAGAGGATTGCCGTTATTTACATAAGGAATGGAGTTACTTTCGTTTACTTCCAATCGATCATCCATAACACGAATTAAAGTAATCCCATTATTACCAAGTAAAATTTGCTTGGCATTATCAGCCTTTTTTCTTTCATCGCTCTGGTGCCAATAAAAGCCATCTACCTCAATCCCTAGTGTAAGGTGGGGAATGTAGACATCGATTTCTTTCGTATGAATTTTTTCTTGCCACAATACATCTTCAAAGATGCTTTTTAATTCACAATAAATTCTAATTTCAAGACGAGAAGTCCGAATATTGCACTTTGGGCAATTATGACCATTTACTCTCGTATATACAGCAGCTGGCCATTCATGTTGATATGCACATTGCCACCATACTCTTTTTTTAGAACCAGGAGTTATGTTGTCAGGAGTAAGTGGCTTGTTTTTTTCCACATGCCATTCTGAAATTAAATGAGGACATTTTACTGCAAGGTTATATTCTGCAGAAGGTTTTTTACCCGCACAGTAAGGGCAATTAGTTCCTTTAAACCTAGCAGCAATACTAGTTGGCCATTCATGACCTTTCTCACACCGCCACCAGACTCTTTTTTGACTATTTGGTGTAACTTCAAAAGGTGTTAAAGGGCTGTTTTTCTCTATATGCCATTCTTGGGCTAATTGGTGACTTTTAATAGCAAGATTATATTCTGGCGTAGCTATTCTTCCATCACAATGAGGGCATCCTGTACCCATATATCTGTTCCCTGTTGTAGCTGGCCATTCATGACCTTTTTCACACAGCCACCATATTATATTTCTTCCTCTGGGAGTTACATCAAATGGAGTTAAAGTACCATTCTTAGTTGGATGCCATTCCTTGAGCAAATGAGGGCATTTAACTGCTAAATTATTCTCCGGAGACAATTTCCTGCCACCGCAAACTGGACATCCTGTTCCTCGATATCGATTCCCTACAGCAGCCTCCCATTCGTGACCTTTTTTACAAAGCCACCAGTATTTTTTATTCGACGAGTATGAAACCTCGTCGGGTGTTAGGACGTTTTTGCTCTTATGCCATTCCTCGATTAAATGAGGGGCTTTTTCTGCTAATGAGTTTATTTTCATACTTCACTTAGTAATTAATGATTAATTTAACTAATCGAAGGATTTTCAGTATATCAACGGCTCACTATGACCAATGATCGGTTAACTCTCTTCCTGTGAAGTACTTATTTGAATCCCTACAAATTTGAGACGAAACGATAACAAAAACCTTCCCCTTATGACTAGAACATAAAAAATGGTACTCATAGTCCGTGGTTACATTATCACCTTTGCCTTAAATTATCAAACATGAAAAAAGACCCTCAACTCCTAAAATTAGGTAATAAAATTCGAGAAATGCGCAAAGCACATGGCTTCTCTCAAGAAGCTTTTGCCTCTGAATCAGGGGTAGACCGCAGTTATATGGGTAGTGTAGAACGTGGCGAAAGGAATATAGCTGCTCTTAATTTAATTAAAATTGCTCAAGCGCTTAACGTGGAAGTAGGCGAGCTATTTCCTCCCATCGAAAGTTTTAAGAACATTTAACAAAAATACCGATTCGTCGTTCTATGCTTCTAACGTATATCTTGTATAATTAAAATTTAGTTTCATGAAGTCATTATGAGCAACGATTTGATTGATATGAGGAAGTCATCTCGATCGCTGAATAGAAAACTTTGGTTCTTAATATTTTTATCCGTTATGTCTTTATTAAGTTACATCTGGTTTACATTACATCCCTCTGATAGAGAGAGCAACATAAACCAAGATAAAAGTTATTGTCACTGCATGAAAATTGAAAAATGTAATTCAAATTAATCAGTTTCACCTTAGTTACCTAACCAATGAGTCTAATAATCGCGCGTATACTTAGCATCAAGATCGGCACTTAACTGTCGTAGCTCCTCTGACATGCTGCTATTGCTTTCAATGTCAATTTTATTACCATATACCTTTGGCACAAGCTTACAAGCCACCCATTTCCTTGCATCTATCATTAACCTTGCCCTGTTTATGGATTGAGTGTTTGATACTAATACCCCTCGCTCATTAACATATTGATCTTGAGATGCGTCATCAGAAATCTCCAAAATATCGTCCACTAATAGTTCAACTTGGCATATTTTCGCCTTTACGTATTGCTCGGAAAACTCAGGATAAGTTCTCAACCATGTGAATAAAGTATCTTGGCAAGGCCAATGTGAATGTTCCGCACATAACTTCTTTGTGCCCTTACTGGTCGATGCAATAGCATCACAAATTTCTTGGCCTAACTTGAGGTTATATTTTGTTGGCCTACCTTGCTTAAGTACAGTCATTTTACTTTTCTCCCTGATCGATTTTCAATTCGGGCTTGCCCGAATAATGAGGCATACCTTTTGCCATCCAAAGCTCAATGTGTAATTTTAACGCTATTTCAGGCAAGTCGCCATTAATTAAATCAGCTTCATCCTCAATAGATAGAAGATGATTTATAATGTGTGATGGAGAAATATTCATGCCCTTGCAAGCCGATTCTACCTGAAAATACACAAGCAGCGGTTTTTTATGGATAATTATCTGGTTTCGAGTCGAGTCAGTTAAACAATCCTTTGGTTTTGCGATAATTGTTCCATTAAAAAATGATAATGAAACACCAGAGTCTTGTAGATGTTGGATTAGCTCCGTGATAACCACTAGAATACCTCCCCATCAATGATCTCTGGTAAAGACTCCGTAACATCGTCACATTCAATAGTTGATATGGGTTTTAACGTACTTAAGTTCGTAACATTATTTTCTTTGTTACCTTTCTCAAAGCTCATAAAACCCTGTTGTGGTAAGAGTTGTGACGATGTTACTGTTTCAACTACTGCATCACTAGCAAGATAACGATCAAATACCTCTGTAAATTGCTCAAGTTTGAATCCTTTGGCTGTCTTTGTACCAAACCTGACAGTGCCACTTCTAATCCCGTATTCAGATAAACGTTTACCTAATTGATAAGGGGTCATCAATTTACCTTTATTCCAAGTTGCCCAAGGTAATTCGTCGTCCATAGCTAATGCATCTAATAAATCAGTTGTTTTTATCCGATCACAACCTTTTTGTTCAAATACATCTTTTACAGAGCATAATAATTGCTCACCAATGGTAGGGACATATTCTTCCATGCCATGAAGGATGATAGCTGCACTTCTTGCTATTTTTGGCCAATTGCCTCCGGCTATGCTTGCTATGGCAAATAATGGCTCCCAACAATCATTAGCACGATCATTCAATTCAGGAATATCTATTGATTGATAAGAACGGATATCATTCTTAGCATCTTGAGTAAACCTTGCTAATTGTTGACGCAAGATAGCAACTAATTGCTGATCATGGTGTCGAACTTTTACCGATTTTTCTCCTTTTAATTTTCTACGGAGTCGAATTGGTATGCTGCGATCAGACAATGTTGGCAATTTATCCACTCCACCAATTCCACACAGGGCTTTTGCTCCCCATACTGAAAATTGCTTTACACCATGATGATCGCCAACACAGCGATAGACAAAAGAAGCTGACCGAGTAAAGCCAGCATTTAAAATTCCGCGCATGTCATCATGTAATGATAAAAAGGTGTCTACTTCATCTATAAGTAATGTTGGATGGTATTGATCAATCAGCCTAAACATAGGAGCAGATCCCATATTTGCAGCAAGAAGAGGACGATAAACAAGCAAACCTAAAATAGCCAACATCTCTGATTTACCACACCTTTTTTCTGGCGCGGTAATATTTACGAGAGGAGCAACATTCACAACATCAGTTAACCATGTAAACACAATCCATAATGCAGCAGCTTGAGCGGTTTCAGGCTCAGCTACAATATGAGTATTGATAAAACACACGATATCATCTAGCAGGTGAGCACCATTAACCATGCTTGGCCAAAGCGTTTCATCAGGAAATATAATTGATGTTTCATTATGGTTAGAACTTTTTGCCATCGTGAGGCGATCTATCTCAGATAACTGCACTTTCTCTTCTTTCATGAGAGCACGAGCACGCTGCCATTCAGCAGGACTACTCTCTCTAATAGCCATTAATGCAAGTAATACTGGCTCCTCAAAAATTGCTCCTGCATTACTCTTAAGCTCGGATAATGCTGTCATTACAATATCAATATAATCGTTAGTCTTTGCATCACTAACTGCCATATCAATTAAATTATTAATATTATCCATGAGAAACCTCCCGAGGATGAAGCATTCCGGCAGATAACCCACTAGATAGCGTTTTTTTAATCTCATTCTCACGCAATCCTGCACTCAGAGCTGACCTAGCTAAGGCTTCAGCGACAAAATTAATTTCTATACAACCTGATGCTACCAATGTACCCATAGAGAAAGCAGCTTGGTTAAGACGCATATTACGGGTGCCTGGAGGTGCTGCTGCAAGGGCTGTAGTTTCATTCAGCAGAGCAGTTCGAGCATAATGAGAAGTAGTCCTATCAATAAAAATAGGCATTTTGTAAGAGATTTTTACTGGCGGGAGTAGCCGTTGTATAAGCCACTCTGGAGCATCAGGGAGATCTCCATCTAATGGCTCACTCCAGTAATATTGATGTCCAGTCTCATGAATTGATGGAGGAGCAGTTATATAACCTCCCCTGCCTCGCGTATCTACATTAGATAATAATCCGGAGCGCGTTGTGGAAACATTGCTTAAAATAGATGGACAATTAAAATAATAATGGTGGCCTCGTGCAGTAACGACAATAGGGGAAACTGGTAAATCCAAACCACGAAGACTATTTATACCCTCCCCTCCGTCAACATCCAATATCAACAAATTGCTAATATTACCAGTAACGATCCCCACATTTGCCCATGGCCATTTTTGAAGCCATTGCATAAATATGTTGGGGTTAGTTGTCGCGTTCTCTTGCCAGCCTTTTAATAATGGTCGCTTTTTCTTATTAAGTGGGTGAACAGCCCAGCCACGATCACAATAAATACTAACTTCTTGCATGATTATGAACATCCTTTCTTCATTTTTTGTTGGGCATTTTTCAATATAATTTGCTTCAGCAGCTATAATTTGAAAGTCGCTGTAACAACCATCCTGAATCTCTCTAATCATGGCTCACCTCTATTTCTAAACCTACTGTCCATTCCTCAATCTCTTTCCTAAGGTACATCGGACGTTTACCAAGAGGGTTTCTTGGCTTAGGAAAATCAGGCAACTTATTAAGTTCATAAAATTTGGTTGTTCCTATGCCCAAAAGCTTTTGAACCTGCTTGGGGTATAACAATAATGATTCTTCCTTCATCTTTACTCTCCAAAAATAACAATAACTCTTCACGAATCGTTCTCAAGGATCCGTAAAGAGCATTGTTAATTATTTTGAAGAGTCGCAATAAGCTACAGACGATAGCAGTTTTAAGCTAAGCGTCAGGAGCGATAGACAGA
The DNA here is from genome assembly GCF_000162755.2 of Legionella drancourtii LLAP12. Classification (GTDB taxonomy): domain Bacteria; phylum Pseudomonadota; class Gammaproteobacteria; order Legionellales; family Legionellaceae; genus Legionella; species Legionella drancourtii. The sequence goes on along the minus strand of NZ_JH413817.1, from coordinate 68,416 downwards.
GCCTGAGGTTTAATAGATAATTTTAGCAAATGAGACTGAAATTCTTTTAAAATAATATTTAAGCTGACTCCTTCTTCTTGATGACATCTTAACAAACCATCAATTAAGGGTTTAGTGTTTGGATTTAATTTAAATTGCTTATATTTGCTGTAATTTTTACTAATCCGTTTCCGTGTCCCCTCTTTATCCATTTGAGAATCAGTCCAACCTGTTAAAATATCTAAAAATGTTAGAAGAGGATTCCCATCTTTATTGTATTCAGGCTCAAATAAACCCAGTAGCTCCCCTAAAAAGAACGCTGAAAAATAAGCCTTCTCTTGAATATGGTTGATACTTAATTCATAACCGTTATCTTGTCTTAGACGTTCTGCAAGAGCCTTGGATTCATTTAATTTACTTTGAGCATCTAATAGGCCTCTTTCTTCTGCCTCAATATCAATCTCAGGAAAACGATCAATATCACGGACTTGATCAATAATCTCCTTGCTTGAGTTAACTACTCCTTCAAGATGAGCAATGCGGACAATTAGTGTTGTTCTTAACTCTTTTATTTTTTCTTTAGTATAATTATCAGGACTGCGTAGATCTTCGACAAATACCATATAGTGAAACCATGCTTCTGCAATCAAATAAAATTCTTCTTTTAATAGATCTCTTTTAAGTAAGGATTCTAATTGTGATTTTTTAGATTCATATGTTTTATCGTCCCAAACCATTTTAGAACGCCAAGAGATGGTATTTTTTACAAATATTGTTGGATTTTTAAACTGAGTCATTTCCTCAATAACAATTCCTATTGCTTGATTAGCGCTATTTTTATCCATTTTTTGACTAATTTCATACTGAAGATCCTCTAGTAGCGCCGTGTGACTACTCGCTATAGTTTTTGCCTGAGCTGAATTAACGCATTGAAGTGAAGAGTCTTGGTTTTGAGCATCCAAAATACTTCTGATGACGAAAAAACTGATTTGATTTATTTCTTTTACAGTTAATTCAATCTTCAATTCTTTTTTTATCCTTGCTTTCACTTCTTCATAATCGTCTATATGAGTTCTTCTTGGGAATATGCCAAGAAAAGATTGCTTTAAAGCAAGCGCAAGAGAATCAATTTTAGAATCCATATTAGATAACCTCCTGATTTAATAAAGTTATATGCTCATCCAATAACCAACTACTGTACCAATGCATTAGTTCTCTCCGCTCAGCTTTAAAATCAGCACGTAAATATACACCTCTTACTCCCTGTACCTTATGTGCAAGTTGAGCTTCTATAGCATCACTTCTAAAATTCCCTTGCTCATGCAATACACTTGAAGCCAACGACCGAAAACCATGGGCTGTATGCCGATTTTTAAAACCAGCATTATGTAAGAGCTTACGTACACTTGCTTCACTAATGGGTTTAGCTTTTTTCAATGCAGGTGAACTAAACAAATATGGTGTAAATCCAGTTATCAGTCTTAGTTCTTTCAGTAAGTTCAAAACATGAGGAGTTAAAGGAACCCAGTGAGGTATCCCCATTTTCATTCGCTCCGCTGGTATATTCCATTCAGATTTTTGCAAATCAAACTCACTCCACTTTGCTTCTCTTAGTTCTGTGGGTCGTGTGAATAGGTGTGCCAACAATTCCATATACACCTTAACAATTTTTGTAGAATTAGTTTGTTTGATGACCCTCATCATCTCATGAGCATTATTTGAGCTAATAGCTGGCTGGTTTATAACCCTAGGTTTAGGTATTAAAGCTTTTTTCAAGCCGATGAATGGAAAGTTTTCAGTAAGAGATGAACCTACTGCAAATTCAAATATACTTTGGAGTCTTGCATAAAGTCGGTGAGCCACATCATGATGCCCTAAATCCTCATGCGGTTTAATAATAAATAACAGATCAGCTTTTGTTATATCGTCAATGGGTTTATCGCCAATTAAAGGAATGATATCTCGTGAAAGGCTTTTGGAATGACGATTACGAGCAAAGTCTTTCCACGTACCTTTGTATTTTTGAAACCATTGGTCAGCAACAACTTCAAAGGTTATTTTTTCTTGATCAGCTTCAACATTTTTCGATCTAGGATCAATCCCACTGTTAACCATGTTTCGATAAGCTAAAGCGATGTCCCTAGCTGCTCCTAAACCAACACTGCGATAATCACCAATAGTAATTGTTTGCGGTTTTTTATCCCACTGAAAACGAAAAATAAATATTTTTTTAAGTTGCTTCTTGCTTGGCCTAAGTTCTAATACTAAACCATCACGGTCAGTGTGGCGTTTTTTATCACCTAGCTTTAAAGATCTGATTAGTGAATCTGATAACATGGCAATTACCTCAACTAAGCGGTAACTTTGGAAGAACTGGAAGAAGAAAAAACTTTACCCAAAATCTTACCCAAAGTTCTCGCGGTTATATGCGAAAAATTACGAATAGTTGAGAACGATTTGAGAAGAAGAAGTCGATGTTATTTTATTATTTATCAATCAGTTACGTACTAATTTGAACTCTTGCGAACCATTACAAAATGTGTAATTGGTGCCCAGGGCCGGAATCGAACCGGCATGGTGTTACCACCGAGGGATTTTAAGTCCCTTGCGTCTACCTGTTTCGCCACCTGGGCATTTTGTATGTGGAGGCTGAGGCCGGAATCGAACCGGCGTACACGGCTTTGCAGGCCGCTGCATGACCACTCTGCCACACAGCCTCATTTGATACTTGCCTCGCAAGTATCTTTTTTATATCTTGTTGCTCTAAAAAAAAAGCGACTTTGTCGTCGCTTTAATTTGGAGCGGGAAACGAGACTCGAACTCGCGACCCCAACCTTGGCAAGGTTGTGCTCTACCAACTGAGCTATTCCCGCGTCTCTACGGGGTGTCATTCTACGGAAATTTAAAACTATGTCAACAATAAATTTAACTTTTTTTTGTTAATTCTGGCCAAGCGATCGCTAAGTAAGCAACCATGGACCAAATCGTTAAAATTGCAGACACATATAGCAACACAAAGCCAAGTGCGCCCCACCAAGAATTGATTGGATTAAAGGCTAACAATAAAAATAAAGCGGCCATTTGTAAAAAAGTTTTTACTTTACCGATATAACCGACGGCAACACTTGCTCGTTTTCCAATTTCAGCCATCCATTCACGTAATGCGGAAATTACAATTTCTCGCCCCACAATGACAATGGCAGGAATAGTAATGTACTGAATATCCTTAGCGCCGACTAAAAGCAGTAAACTTGTGGAAACAAGTAACTTATCAGCAACTGGATCGAGAAAAGCACCGAATGGCGACATCATTTTCAATTTACGCGCCAAGTAACCATCCAGCCAATCAGTAAAACTGGCTGCAGCGAAAATACCTGCTGACACAGCATTCACCCATTTGAATGGTAAGTAAAAGATAATGATAAGAACTGGGATCAATAAGATACGCAGCAAAGTTAATAAATTTGGTAAACTGGTTAATGTATTCAATGCTTCATACTCCCTTTTGCAGACTTGATAACTTTAACTTAAAAAAAAAGATTTACTCTAGGGACAGTTACCATTTCGCTAGATTAAGCCCTAATGGGTTGATTTTTGAGTACCGAAGCAAAGCATACATCAAGTAGGTGCGCATCGGAGCACAGAAAATCGACTCATTTGGGCCAAGATAGTAGAAATGGCAACAGCCCCCTGGGGTTGTTAAATTAAATAGGCCTATAGCCCAGATTTAACGTCGCCATACCCGGTGAGCATAGCATGGCCGGATTACAGCTACGCCTAAAATCTGAGCTCCCCTGCTTTTTACAAATTCAAATAATCTGCCAGCACCTTATAATCATCAAATACAGCTAAAGCACCTGCCGCTTTAAGTGCTGTTCCATGTTGGTGATAAAAATCCACGCCAATGGCCGTTACCTGGATATTTTTAGCCATTTCCATATCTGTAGTTGAATCACCAATCATGAGTGTTGTAGCACGATTACCGGCAAACTCATCAATAATTTCATCCAGCATTTGTGGACAAGGTTTTGCAGGTACTTGTCCTGCAGACCGCGTTACTTTAATTAGGTTATCAAGGCCTGTTGCTTGCAATGCACGAGCTAATGACTGCTGCCCTTTATTCGTTGCAATAGCCATGTTGATTTTTGCATCGTGCAATTGCCTGATAAACTCGCGTACACCAGGGATCAGACACACCTCCACTGAACGAGTATGCATCGCCTGTTGCACTGCATGCAATAGTTGCTCATGTCGTTTATCAGACAAATTAGGATATGCTTTCTTCAACGCTTTCGCTAACCCCAAATCCACATATTTTTTTGCTTCATTGTGATCAAACGCACCAAAACCCAACAAGTCCGCTTCTACAGCTACAGAGTGAAATACTGCACCTAAGGTGTCTGCAATAGTACCTTCCCAATCAAAGACTACTAAATCATATGGACTGCTCATTGCTCTCTACACTCCTCGCACGCAATTGTTTTAGTGTGTTAGAAAATATGTCATCTGCATTAGCTTGAAAACAATGCTTCGTTCCATTTAATTCAAACTGGATGGAACGTGCATGCAAATAAAGGCGACGATGACGATTATCTATGCCTTCTACTTCGCCGGCAAGAGCTCCATACTTTTCATCGCCAACAATAACATGTCCTAAATGGGCACTATGAACCCGAATTTGATGTGTTCGCCCTGTTTTGGGGCTGGCTTCAACCCAGCACGCCTGTTGATAATTCTCAAGTAATTTAAAGGTTGTTTCCGAAGCTTTTCCTTCGTCATTTACTGAAACAACTCGCTCGCCTGATTTTAAAATATTTTTTTCAAGAGCGGCGTGAACCGTCACCTGTTTTTTTCCTTCCCAGCGATGCGTTAACAAAGCCCAATACGTTTTTTGTACCTCGCGTGCTTCCAACAGCGCATGCATGGCTCTTAGTGTGCTTCTTTTTTTAGCCAATAAGAGGCAACCTGAAGTTTCTTTATCCAAACGATGGATCAATTCTAAATAAGCCAAATCCTGCCTGGTTTTTCTCAAGGCCTCAATTACACCAAGGCTTAAACCACTGCCGCCATGAACGGCGATACCTGAGGGCTTATTAATCACCAGAAAGCATGCATCTTCAAAAATAATACAATCCTTCAGTCGTTTTGCCAAAGCATCGCCAACAAAAACCTCTTTAGCCTCTGAAGTGCGAATTGGGGGAATGCGAATAACATCCCCCGCATGCAATCTTGAACTCACCTGAGCTCTTTTTTTTGTTCACACGAACTTCGCCACCACGTATAATTCTATAAATATGGCTTTTGGGCACACCCTTTAAAATACGGATTAAGTAATTGTCCAGACGCTGTCCTTCCTCTTCATTACTTATCTCTCTATAACTTACTTCACTCATTGTCAATAAACCTGTTTTCTGGGCGTGATTTTTTTGATATGATCGCCTGTAGCATAGGAATAATTCCATGCGACCGAATTATAACGCATAAATGTAAAAAAAGCGTAACTATTTACCGCCCTGCCTCTTTGGAGTCAGCAAACACAGTGCGGCACGACGATAATAGGCTATAAGGTAACTAGTTACAAAAAAATAGCGCTTTCAGTTAAGTTTACAGATATAAGGAAGCGAACCAATGCCAGAGACAAATTGATCACTTATTTGACAGAAACCTACGCATGCCAGACATGCTTTATACCAGCTACGAATTACTTTAAGGCTTTCGCACGCCTCATTTTAACCCACTTAATTCGTACCCGGTGTAGTTCACAGTGTGCACCTCTTATTGTACAGGGAACATGCGTAAAGTCTGTCCACAAGGCTAAGGATTCGCTTAAAGATCATCTCTCTTACTGTTCAAAAAATGAACCTCTAAGATATTTTGAGCCTTACACTATCGCAACTTAAATGACAGCGCCCTAAACATGGGGTTACAGATGGAAAAAATGTTAATAAATGCAATGCAGGCTGAAGAAGTTCGTGTTGCACTCATTAAAAACAATCACTTATTTGACCTAGACATTGAATGTCCAGGTGAAGTAAAAAAGAAAGGCAACATCTACAAAGCAACGGTTACTCGCCGTGAGCCAAGTCTGGATGCTGTTTTTGTTGAATACGGTTCGAAACGTCAAGGTTTTTTACCGCTAAAAGAAATCGCACCTGAATATTTAAGCAGGAACCCAGATGATTTCGGCGATGAAAAACCACCGATTACAACCTTAATTCGCGAAGGCCAAGAATTACTGATTCAAGTCGATAAAGAAGAGCGTGGCAATAAAGGCGCAGCCCTAACCACCTTCATCACTTTAGCCGGTTGTTATTTAGTCTTAATGCCCAATAATCCTCGTTCTGGCGGTATATCCAGACGAATTGAAGGGGATGAGCGTGATGAATTACGTGAAACACTAAACGCACTTACCTTACCAGAAGACATGGGTTTAATTATCCGTACCGCAGGTGTGGGTAAAAGCCAAGAAGAACTGCAAGATGACTTGAATATGCTATGTAATCAATGGCAATCAATCAAACAAGCGTATAATACTGAGCTTGCTCCTTGCCTAATCCATCAAGAAGGCAATGTTATTATTCGTTCGATTCGCGATAATTTACGTAAATCCATCAGTGAAATCATCATTGACGATCAGATTTCCTATATTGAAGCCAGAAAATATGTTGGGCGAGTTAAACCTGAATTTTTACCTAATCTGAAGCTATACAATAGTAGTGTCCCATTATTTAATTTCTACGGAATTGAAAGCCAAATCGAAACAGCATACCAGCGCCAAGTGATGCTGCCTTCTGGTGGTGCATTAGTCATTGACCGCACTGAAGCTCTGGTTTCAATAGATGTAAACTCAGCTAAAGCAACTGGCGGCTCAGATATTGAAGCAACAGCATTCAACACAAACATTGAAGCAGCAGACGAAATCGCACGTCAATTACGTCTACGTGATTTGGGCGGATTAGTGGTTATTGATTTTATCGACATGGGTTCGAGCAAGAACCAACGCGATGTTGAAAATCGCTTAAAAGAAGCCTTACAGGCGGACAGAGCGCGTATTCAAGTTGGTCGCATTTCACGTTTTGGCTTATTAGAAATGTCACGTCAACGCCTGAGATTATCTCTAGGTGAAACGGCTCAGGAAGTTTGCCCACGATGTGAAGGTCGTGGTACTGTTCGTAACATTCAATCCCATGGTTTATCGATTACGCGCCTTATTGAAGAAGAAGCATTAAAAGATAAAACGGCTGAAATACAAGTGCAACTTCCGCCTGAAATGGCTACCTTTATCATGAATGAAAAACGTAATTTCATTCGCGATATTGAGAAAAGACATAGCGTTTCTGTGATGATTATTGCTAATCCTTACTTGCATTCACCACAATACACCATCACTCGTTTAAAAGAAGATAACGTTGGCAAAACGAAAAAACCAAGTTACACGTTAATTCAACAGCCTGAGTTGCAGGTCACCGCAAATGCTCAAGAAGCATTATCACGTGACGAACCAGCAGTAAAACCATTCACCGGCCACCAACCGGCAAAAAATCTACAAACTGGCTTCATTAAACGTTTGTGGTCAAGTTTATTTGGTGGGCATACTGATGTAGAAGCGGTATCACCTCCGCAGCATACCAAAAAAACACCAGCTCGTAATCAAAATCAGGGGAAATCTTCCCGTGGAACAGGTACAGGTACAAGTACAGGTACAGGAACGGGGACAGGAACTGGCAGCAATGAACGTAGATCACAAAATAACCGCAGACGTCGTCCTAGTGGCAATCAACAGCAACGTGCTAATAATCCAAGCGCTAATGCAGCGACTACTGCTAATACCAATCCTAACCCACAACACCGTAGACGTTCTAACCCCAATCAGCAACAGCAAGGTGGTTCTCGCCCTGCCTCGGCACGTGGCGAAGGTAATAAAAAAAGAGAAGCACCTATAACTAAAGAAGTTGAAAAATAATTAAAAACTTGCTCTTCCATCATGGAAGAGCACTTAAAAGAGAGTAGTTTAAACTACTCTCTTCCCTTCTTTGCAAAAAATTTTCTAAACTTGACGATTGTGTCGAAGCGTCATATCTTATTGCTACCTATATAAAAAGAGAGAAATCAAGCATGATACCTGTGAAAGGATACGCAGCTCAAGATCCTAAGACACCACTGACACCTTATGCCTTCAATCGCCGTGATGTAGGCAAGAATGATGTCCTGATTGATATTCACTACTGTGGTATTTGCCATTCAGATATACACCAAGTTCGTGATGAGTGGGGTGGTTCAGCCTTTCCAATGGTACCAGGTCATGAAATCGTGGGCATAATCAGCGAAGTTGGCTCCGAGGTGAAGCGATTTAAAGCAGGCGATCGAGTTGGCGTTGGTTGCTTTGTGGATTCCTGTCGTGAATGTGAGAATTGTCATGAACATTTAGAGCAATATTGCAGTCGCGGAATGACAGCCACTTATAACGGTCGCACCCGTGACGGCCAAGAAGCGACTCAAGGCGGCTATTCGACCAAGATCGTTGTTAATGAAAATTATGTATTGCGGGTCCCGGAAAATTTACCCATGGATGCAGCAGCACCGCTGCTTTGTGCAGGCATTACTTTATATTCACCACTCAAACATTGGCATGCAGGGCCTGGCAAACGTGTAGCCATTTTAGGCTTAGGCGGATTAGGCCATATGGGGGTAAAACTGGCTCATGCCTTAGGAGCTGAAGTGACGGTACTTAGCCATTCGCTGAACAAAGAAGCCGATGGAAAACGTTTAGGTGCGGATCATTTCTATGCAACGTCCGATTTTAAAACTTTTGATAAACTAAGCAATTATTTCGATCTTATTATCTGTACCGTTTCTGCAAAATTGAATTGGAATCAATATTTAACCTTATTAAAACGCGATGGCGCAATGGTCGTGGTTGGTATTCCTGCAGAAGAAGTTCCGCTGAATGCCTTTTCTCTAATCAGTGGTCGCCGCAGCCTAGCCGGCTCCGCGATTGGAGGCATCCAGGAAACGCAGGAAATGCTCGATTTCTGTGGCAAACACAACATCGTCTCGGATATTGAGTTAATTGCCATGGAGAACGTTAATGAAGCTTATGAGCGCGTCTTAAAAAGCGATGTTCGTTATCGTTTTGTTATTGATATCGCCTCAATTTAAGAACACTAGTAGTAGGTCACGGGGAATGTTCAAAATCTTAGTGAACGGTCGGATTTGAGCGCCAAATACGGCCGTTCGGTGCAAGTTGAGCCCTAAGGCTCAACAAGAATTACATAGAGCAGCTTGCCAGGTGACGCTCTTCTGTTTCTTCTGCTGAAGAAGCAGAAAATAAATTAACAACAGAAGAACCTACAGTAAGCAAACTACGAGTAACAATTTCCGCGATGCTTAACGGAATTGCAATTGTAACGGTTATCGCAAGCGCCACTGCAGCCAGAGCAGCAGTACCAACAATTAATGCAGCAATAGCACTCAAAGCAAGAGCAGTTTTAGCCGTCTCAAACTGTCCGAATAAAGCAGAACCAGCAGCAAAAACTAAACTATAAGCAGAAGCTAGCGCAGCGGTAGCTGCAGTTATTGCTGCAAGACCAAAGACAAACGCTCCAATTAGAGATCCAACCATAGGAGTATTTAGGGTCACGTTAAAATCAGAAACACTGTGAAATGGCGTAAAAAAACCAGGTCTTTTTGCCCATTTCTTTTGTACAAATTCATAAATACCTGCTGGCGCGTCTGTATCCATAGACCATGATTTTTCAAGTAATTCTTTAACTTGAGCCATATCATCGTTAGCTTTAGTTTGCATATAAAAAACCCTTTCATGACCAAAATATAGGCAATAATAACAGAAATGATGGTCATGTCAAATACTATGATTTTTAATACTAAATTAAGAATTTCAACGAAGAGCCCCCTCCATTAACTGAAGGGGTAATTTTATCTAAGAGGGGATAACTGGCGTGGCAGCTCCGAATAAGCTCATAATTAAAAAGACTATGAAAATGACAATAAACAAAAAGAATAAAACTTTCGCAATACTAGTGGCTGTTGAGGCAATACCACGAAATCCAAAGATACCAGCAACAATCGCAATTACCAAAAATATGACTGCCCACTGTAACATAGCAATCTCCTTATCATAAAAATCCAACAATAGCCCAAATGGCTATTTTGTAAGTATAGATTATTGTTTTGCTAATTGTATTAGCGCCTGTAGGAGTACTTATAATTCTGTTGCTACGGGATTAACCCCAATATTAGGATTAATACCACAATCATCAAGAATTTTAAGTAAATTATTGCCTCGTTTTGTTAAGCGTTTGACACAGTACTCTTCAAGATAACTGTTTAAAATATATTCATAATCAGGCAGCATCAGGATACTAAGAATTTTTTCAGCACGTTCTAAATGTTTTGCTTTATTCGCGTCGCAGGCTTGGAACAAAATACCACCTAACATTGCGGCAATACTTGCCTTGCGTTGCGAATTAGCTAAATAAAAACGCTGCACACATTCATCAAGCGCCCTATCTTTATCCCATTCTACCCATTCATCATAGACATACAATGCAGGTGCAGGATTAAAACTATTCACTGCATGCATTTCTTGCATGGCATAAGCAACAGGAACGATTGCTTGGATGTTAGCCCACGAGCAATTGCCCGTAATTTGCGCACTAATCGGCATTTTAGCGACTGCTATTAAGCCTAATTGTTGATTAATCTGTTGATGAAAATAACGCCGGCTTTGTTTTTTATAAAGAAAATTTTGCAAAAACCGTAAGTTTAACTCTTCAGGACGAGTGATTTGATAAATATTCACCGTTCCTTCTTTTAAACTATTCTCCCCCCGATCAATCTTGGCCCACCACTGCCCAAAACGGACAAACCCCATTGCATGACCCCGACTTGCCGCAGGAAGGATTAGCATTGGCGCATTTAATATTTGCCCCATACGTGCAAAATGCTGCTCATTTAGCATGGGTTGATGTTGGAACTGCAGCAACTCTGCGGCATCAGCAAAGGCATCCATCATCACATGGATAAAAGGAAAATATTCTCTTAGATGGCGCGTAGAATAACTGCTGGTAAAACGTCTTAAAGAGTCTTTAAGTACCGCTACCGTGAATTCCAGCATAAAGCCTTCATAATCCAGCTCAATAAATTCACCTTGAGCATTGACAATATCGACATCGCCTTGCAATTCAAATCGATGCCCAACCAGTTTGCCATTGATAAAATCAAGCGCGAAATCAAGCTTTGCGCCATGCTGGTACAATAAATGTTTTAGAGTATCCTGGCCACGTAATACGGGATAAACCAATACGGAAAGACCATTAGGCGTATAAGCATTAGGATCGGCGCCATAGGTTAATAGTAAACGTGCTAAATCAACATCATTATTGTCCACAGCCCAATGCAATGCCGTACGCCCAGCGACATCCAGTTTATTCACCTCTACTTTGCGCGCTAGTAATTGCTCAGCAATTTTGGGCTGACGTGTAATAGCACACTCAATAAGCGGTGTAAAACCATATTCATCAATGTCATCTAAAGAATCACCAGCCCGGACATATGCATCAAAATCAGGCATTCGATGACTAATTATGTCGTTAGCAATGGTCATTCCTAAGGTCCTCTAGGAGTTGGGGCTTTATTAAATTTAGGCATATTACCCAAACGCAATTGCTTCTCTTGCTCCTGGTTACGTCGTTCATTGTCAAATTCCATACGCGCTTTATCATTTAAACCGGGCGCAGGATTAACGGTAGGATCAATACCATCAAAACGTTGATTGTCTAACTCAGGATGTTGCAACATGCCATTTTCTGCTGCTTCTTCAAGATAATTGCCAGAAACTTCGGTATCGGCATGCTCACGTGCATTTACGCGCGCAAACCGGCGTTCACCATCTTGCTCCTGTAAACGCCTTTTACGCTCCATCGATTTAGTTTCTTCAACTAAAAAGGAAGCTTTGCGCTTTCTTCCAGAAGAATCGCCCGTTGGTAATCTAATCTCAGTGGGTAAAATTTTTTCGCTCATAATTAATGAGTATATACCTAAAAAAACATTGTGGCTAATTGAAGTACATTTTGTTACATACGGCAAGGGTTAAGACAAAACTTAACCCCAGAATTAGCATCCTATAAAAAATCTCTTTGTAAAATTTCTGCAATCTGCACCGCATTTGATGCCGCACCTTTGCGAATATTATCCGCGACCACCCAAAGATCTAAGCCATTAGGATGAGAAATATCTTCTCGAATCCTACCCACAAAAACCTCATCACGACCTACAGCATTTTTTATCACCGTGGGATAGCTGGCTTTAGTGATGTTATCAACCACTTTAACACCAGGTGCCTTAGCAAGGATAGTACGAGCTTCTGCAGCAGTCATCGGTTTTTTTAACTCCACATGAATAGCTTCTGAATGGCCATAAATCACCGGTACACGAACAGCAGTTGGATTAACCATAATGCTGTCGTCTTCCATAATTTTGCGGGTTTCCCACACCATTTTCATTTCTTCGCGGGTATAACCATTGTCTTCAAACTGATCAATATGGGGAATAGCATTAAATGCAATCTGTTGCGGATAAACATCCACTTTTGCCGGTCTACCATTGAGTAAATCAGCCATTTGTGCAATAAGTTCACTAACCGCTTTTTTACCGGTACCCGAAACGGATTGATAAGTCGCAACATTAATGCGGGTAATTCCGGCAACATCATACAGCGGTTTTAAAGCAACAACCATTTGAATCGTGGAACAATTTGGATTCGCAATGATGCCTCTATTCGTATATTCAGCAATACGATGTGGATTTACTTCGGGCACTACTAAAGGAATATCATCCTCGTAACGAAAGCAAGAACTGTTATCAATGACCACACAACCTGCAGCAGCGGCTTTGGGGGCATATTCTTTCGATACAGCACCACCGGCGGAAAATAAAGCAATATCTGCTTGACTAAAATCAAACTCAGCGAGATCCAAAACATCCAGTTCTTGATTTTTAAACGCAACAGTTTTACCTACAGAGCGAGCACTAGCTAATGGATATAGATTTTTTATGGGAAATTTTCGTTCGGCTAATACCGTTAAAAAAGTCTCCCCGACCGCGCCGGTAGCCCCGACTATAGCTACGTTTAGTTCTCTGCTCATTATGCCCTCTTTGAAAATTATTTAATATTGGGTCGCATACCCTATTTTAAAGCCTTGTGCCTCAAATAATGATCCATTAACACCAAAGCCATCATGGCTTCAGCAATCGGCACTGCTCGGATCCCCACACAAGGATCATGCCGACCTTTGGTCACTACCGTTACTTCTTCGCCAAAAACATTCATTGTTTTTCCAGGTGTGGTAATACTTGAAGTGGGCTTTAAGGCCATACTCACTTCAATCTGTTGTCCTGTGGAAATACCACCTAAAATACCACCCGCATGATTCGTCAAAAACCCTTGTTGTGACATCTGATCGCGATGCACCGAGCCTAATTGATTTACGGCAGCAAAACCCGTCCCTATTTCCACGCCTTTCACCGCATTAATCGACATCATCGCAAAAGCTAAAGTCGCATCTAATTTATCAAATACCGGATCGCCCAAGCCTACAGGCACATTTTTAGCCAGAACCTTAACGCGCGCGCCCACCGAGTCGCCTTGTCGCCTTAAACGGTCTATGTACTGTGCAAGATCATTAACCTGACGGTCATTAGGACAAAAAAATGGATTATTATTAATTTCTTGTTCGTCATCAACCTGCAGCACTAAATCGCCCATTTGTTGTAAATAACCGACGATCTCTATTTGCAAATGCCGTTGTAAGTACAAACGAGCAATCGCCCCTGCAGCAACGCGTGCCGCCGTTTCGCGCGCCGAAGAACGCCCACCACCACGATAATCGCGATGACCATACTTATGATGATAGGTAAAATCAGCATGTCCCGGGCGAAACAGGTTTTTTATTTCTTCATAATCACGAGAGCGCTGATCGGTATTATGAATCAATAAAGCAATAGGTGCACCAGTGGTTTTACCCTCAAAGACTCCGGAAAGAATCTGTACTTTATCGTCTTCCCTTCTTTGGGTTGTGTATTTAGATTGTCCTGGTTTGCGTTTATCTAAAAACGGCTGAATATCCTCTTCACCTAACAACAATCCAGGAGGGCAACCATCAACGACACAACCAATGGCTGGACCATGGCTTTCGCCAAAGGTCGTTACGGTAAATAAAGTGCCAAAGCTATTACCGGACATGAAAGTATTCGTCCAATTGTTGTTTGGTTAATAAAAACACGCCCTGTCCACCATGACTCAGTTCCAGCCAAGTAAATGGCACGTGCGGATAAGCATCGCTTAACGCCTCTTCGCTATTACCTACTTCAACCACTAAAATCCCCTGCTCACTAAGATAAGCATGTGCCTCTTTAAGAATCGTTTCGACAATGGCCAAGCCATTATTACTTGTTTCTAAAGCTAATACGGGCTCATGACGAAACTCATCAGGCAATGTCTGCATTTCTTCCTTGCCAACATAAGGCGGATTACTGACAATTAAATCATAGCGGACCTTGGGTACATTCGCGAAACAATCGGAGTCAATCAGCGTAAGTTGATCCTCAACACCTAATTCTTCGCGATTAATGGCAGCTACTGCAAGCGCCTCACTGGAAATATCAACCGCATCGACATGCGCATCGGGGAAAGCATAACAACAAGCAATAGCAATACAACCACTGCCAGTACATAAATCCAAGACACGATGCACATTGCCCGCATCAATCCAGGGAGAAAACTGTTCTTTAATTAATTCGGCAATTGGCGAACGAGGAATAAGTACACGTTCATCCACATAAAAAGGCAAATCACAGAAAAAAGCTTCTTTAATTAAGTAAGGTACAGGTACGCGCTGGTTAATACGTTTTTCCAGTTGTTGGCATAAATGCTTTTTTTCACTCGGTGTTAAACGTCCGTTCAACAAATGCGGATCAAGATCATAAGGTAAAGATAAGCTTCTCAAAATTAAGGAACGCATATCATCCCAAGCATTATCAGTACCATGACCGTAATACAAATGCGCATTAATAGCACAAGATAAACTAAAACGTAAAAAATCCAGCACCGTGGATAAATCTTCCGTTTCTTTAAGTATATAATTGCTCATTACCTCTCCATTTTATTGGGATGTCAACAGACCCTAGTAGGAAAAAAAATTATGATCGTACCTTATATCAGAAAGCTGTCCTGCTTTCTATAACCTGGGTTATACTTCAAGCATAACCCTTAAATTCTTATAAAAATGGTTGATGATTTTATGTCTGATGAGGACAAAGCTTTATTTCATGCGCACATGCGCTCGGTCAAACCATTAAATGAAAAAACAAAACGGGTTAAAACAACACCCTCTAAGCCAGCAATACCACCGAGAAGAATTAATATTCCGCCAGTGGAAAAAAAAATCGACTATTATTTATCCGATATTATAAAAGATACTGTTCTTTCTCAAACAATATTATCCTATGCGCAACCAGGCCTGACAAATCAACGCTTTAAAGCCTTAAGAAATGGCCATATTCATTGGGAAAGTCGTTTAGATTTACATGGGCTAAAGAGTGAAAAAGCACGTGATGCCCTCTGCCAATTTATTCATATTGAAGCGGAGAATAATAAACGCTGTTTATTAATTATTCATGGAAAAGGCGGTCATGAAGGCGCGCCACCGGTGATCAAAAACTTAGTTAATCGTTGGCTACCCCAGTTAGAGAATGTTTTGGCATTTCACAGCGCCTTACCTAAAGATGGAGGGACTGGTGCGGTCTATGTTTTACTAAAAAAAAATAGAGACCGCGCGCGAGTCTAGTTTTTTACCCTACCATCACTTGCGTTAACCCACCTTTCTGAGGATAATTCGCATCATTGTCAAAACATCAAGAGCTCACTATGGAACACTTAGGTCAATTTATCATAAACCACTGGCCACTATGGCTTCTCTTCATTGTGGTTTTATTTTTAACATTCTTAAATGAGTTATTCACTCAGAGAAAGAAAGCCAAAGAGCTCTCTCCACAAGCAGCTGTTGATTTGATCAACAATGAAAATGCGCTCGTTATCGATTTACGCGATACAGAAAGCTTTAAAAAAGGCCACATCATTGATTCAATTAATGCCAAAAGCGAAGACTTTGGACAACAAAAAATGGAAAAATACAAAAACAAACCCATTATTTTAGTCTGCGCCCGTGGCTTGCAAACGCCTGCTTTTGCCAACAAAATCAAAACCCAAGGCTATCAACCTTTAGTCCTTTCCGGTGGTATTGAGGCATGGAAAAACGCAGATTTACCGTTGGTTAAAGGGAAATAAAGATGCCTGAAATCATTATATACACTAAGGACTACTGCCCTTATTGTGTGAAAGCAAAAGAATTATTGACGCAAAAAAAAGTTTCATTTACGGAGATTCGTATTGATTTACAACCGGAACTACGTGAAGAAATGATCGCCAAAAGCGGCAGGCACACCGTGCCACAAATTTTCATTAATGGTCATCATGTCGGTGGCTGCGATGATTTATATGCCCTGGAGGCCCAGGGAAAATTAGACCAATTACTAAGAGGATAGGAATATCATGGCAGAACAAGCAAACCAAGAACAACAAAACAATGACACTCAATTCATGATCCAAAGAGTCTATGTTAAAGATTTATCTTATGAAACGCCAAATACACCCGCGGTGTTCCAACAACAATGGGAACCAGAACTGACACTCGATCTGAATACAACCAGTACTCAATTAGAAGCTGGCGTTTATGAAGTAATATTAACCGTAACTGCTACAGTAAATAACCAAAAAACAGTTGCATTCCTGGTTGAGGTAAAACAAGCAGGTATATTCACTATTCAAGGCGCCCCAGACAATCAATTAGACCATCTGTTAAATAGCTTCTGCCCAAGTATTCTTTTCCCCTATGCTCGTGAAGCGATTACATCGCAAGTAATTCGTGGCAGCTTCCCACAATTAGTATTGGCTCCGATTAATTTTGATGCTTTATACATGCAACAACTTGCAGAAAAGCAAAAAGGGGCACAAACTACAGAAGAAGCGATTACTCACTAAACGATGAATAAAAAAACCATTGCCATATTAGGTGCCGGCTCTTGGGGCACCGCTGTTGCAATTCATCTGTCCCAAATAGGGCATCGTGTATTGCTGTGGGCGCATAACCCACAGCACGTAGCCCTTATGGCAGAAACAAAAACAAATCCACGCTATTTACCAGATATTAAATTCCCGGAGACCTTAATCCCTACAGGCGATTTAAATCAATGTCTGCGTGAAGCGGATTATGTTCTTATTGCTGTCCCCTCCCATGCATTTGCCGGCCTTCTTGCCAACATCAAAGAACCATTGCAAGGTCTGGCATGGATTACTAAAGGGATCGATCCAAACAGTCACCGATTATTAAGTGACTTAGTGGCGCAACGTTTTGGCCCGTCATTTCCAGTGGCCATGATTACCGGTCCTTCATTTGCCAAAGAAGTCGCGCGTTTTTTACCTACCGCATTAACCTTGGCGAGCAACAATTTAGACTACCAAAAAAACATTCAGCAATTACTCCATCACAGTAATATACGGGTCTACTTCAGTGATGATCTCACCGGGGTACAAGTCTGTGGCGCGGTCAAAAATGTCTTGGCTATTGGTTGTGGCATCAGCGATGGTCTCGGTTATGGTGCTAATGCTAAAGCAGCCCTAATCACCCGTGGCTTAGCCGAAATGAGCCGCTTGGGATTAAGTCTCGGTGCACAGGCAGATACCTTTCTTGGCTTAGCTGGTGTAGGTGATTTAGTACTTACCTGTACTGATGATCAATCACGCAACCGCCGTTTTGGCTTGCTTTTAGGTCAAAATGTGAGTATAAATGAAGCAGAGAAACAAATTGGTCAAGTTGTTGAAGGAAAAAGCAATGCCGCACAGGTATGTACCTTAGCCAAGCAATCTCACGTTGAAATGCCTATTTGCGAGCAAATCAATGCACTATTACAAGGGAAAATCAGTGCGAAAGAGGCCGTTAATAATTTAATGAGCCGCCCACCCAAGGAAGAATAACTCCTTCTTAATTGAATTGATTCCTGGGGGTTTACTTCATGAAAAATTATATTGAACAGATACAAAAGAAATATGAGCAAGCAATTACCATATTAGGTGAACTCGAAAAAACGGTCTTACTTGAACATGAAAATGCGTCAGCGATTGTGTACGCTAAAAAGCAATTAATTAGGGTACTCCAAGAAATTATGCAAGAGCCTAAAGTACTCGCTCATGAACGCATATCAAGCTTGCTCAATGTACTTTGCCAAGAACAACTCCCTGAAATTATTGACTATATTGTTAATTTAAAAGAAGTACCATTACCGGAAATAGCTCCCAAAGGTTCTTTCTTTGCGCAAAAAAAATTCAGCTATCAACAGGCACAGTGCATTATTTTATTAGGTAATTTAGCAGCAGCAATCAATGAAAATTTACCCCTATGGCATCAGGCAAATAGCTTATTGCAAAATGCTTTGTTGCTTTATGGCGAATTGAAAACAGAAGCCCTAGTTAAGAAACCCAGTGATAATTGCAAGCCTTCCTGCATCCTGTTTTAGTATAATAACCCAGAGCGATTAACCATTTATGTTGCCATTTCGCTAGCGTTAGCCACTATTAATATAATGTTATGGATAAGAAATCGCGACTGAGCAGATTACCCGTCGATCCGCTTGGACATAATGTTGGATTTTACTGGTTTTAAAAATGGGCTGATATGATACAGATTCCAGAGAAACACCTGGAACCAAACTATTTTACTCTTTGCAACAATCAACCATCTTCTGTACAAACCGGCCTAATCTTGCCATAATTGTCCCAGAATTTTTAACGGTTGGCTCATTATTCGGAACCGATGCATGCTCATTATCAGTTTTAACATGTTCCATTGATTTTGAATCAATTAAACCTAAGTTTAGTCCCATAAAAAGACTGTAAAGCTGATAAGACTTCTGAAATAAATCAGCCGCATCCTTTTTATCCCCCTTGGTCAGCGCTTTTGTCCCTACTTCCATCAATCTCATGGATGCTGCTAATAAATGTTTACTGATACACCACACTTCGCCTTCATAGTCTTTAATTAGTCTTTTAAGTAACTCTTTACGCATTTGACGTATTTCATTTAGCAAGTCCAAATACTTCTCATCTTTCGTTTTATTAAAAGTAAAGAAGAAGTGCTCTTCCATAGAAATAAGATTCATCACCCCCATAGACAAGTCTTCGTCAGATGACAGATCAAGTATTTCGCCTTTTTCAGCTTTTTTAACTTTATCTATAAATTGTTTTATATTGTCTTGTAGTTCCATATCAGTCCTCTTTTATTTTTTATCTGGTGATTAAATAAAAAATGGTAGTGGTAAACACTAAACAAGAAATGGGTAATATTAGCCTTTGAAAATAGAAAAAAACTTTGCAATCGTTTAATGCTCGTAGAAATAGATCAGCAAATACACCAATCAAGAAGGAAATTGACCCAATGACTATACCAAGAGCTAATTTATCCATCTTCCAAAGTGTATTGCCATCAATACCAATCATTCCTGTTCTATATAACGGAAGAATTGTAAAAAAATAGAAAGAAAAGACAATTAATAATTTTAGATAGGGAAAGTGAATATTTTTCCTCTTGAGGATATCCACTGTCCACAAACTACTTGAAAGAACGACTGCGCCAATCCAAATACCAGAAATAATGTCATCAATACCCAAATAATGACTTAAACCCAAACCCATGCATGCAGCAACAGTACATATGGGACAAACAGCCAAAGCTTTATTGATGAGAAAAAATAGAATGATGAATACTGATGTAGACCATAAAAATGGTTTCATAAAAAACAATCCTTAGTTATTTATTTCTACCTTTTCATAGTATATTAGCAATTATCTTTATCACAAGTACGGTGCTCGCGACGTCAACTCTTGCTAAATGGCTACCAGTGCATCTTACCACTTCTGACCCAGCTGAACATTTCAGCGAAGCATTGATTAATGCTCTGGACAACCTGGCCATAAATAAGCAGCATTAGCACATGCAGAACCTGTTAAGACTCTAGCGAACGTCAACTAATTCAATATCCCCAACGGCCAGCGTTTCCCCTAAAAATATCTCGCCTACAGCCTGAAAACGCTTGATTGAATCCGTCACCAAATAATTTACCGAACCATTCCCCAACATCTTGTCATTAAGCAAATTTTGCTTCTGTAATAAGGAATATAATGAATTAGCGGTTGCATGCGCCGAATCAACTACAGCAATTCCTTCTGGTAACAAATCAACTAACAAAGACTTAAATACAGGAAAATGCGTGCATCCCAGTAAAAACGTGTCCTCATCGTTAAAACCATCCAAATAATGCTTTAATGCCTCACGCGCTATCTGGTTATTAATCATCCCCTCTTCTGCCAATGCAACTAAAACACTGCAAGCGCGAGTACTAATTACCGCTTGCGGTAATTGGCGCGCAATTAATTCTTGATAGGCTTTAGAAGCAATGGTTGTTTCCGTAGCTAAAACAGCGACCCGTTGATTTTTTGTTGCGGCAACAGCGGCACTTGCACCGGGAATAACCACGCCAAGTATTGGCATATCCGGTAACATAGATTGCAAATAGGGTAATGCCGCGGTGGTTGCTGTATTACAAGCAATAACTAAAGCCTTGATATGACGCTCGACCAACAGTTTTGCCATTTGCATGGCATACTGTTTTACGGTATCAGGGCTTTTAGTACCATAAGGCAAACGTGCTGTATCACCTAAGTAAATAAATGATTCATGCGGCAAACTTTCTTTTAATGCGCGCAGCACCGTCAAGCCACCCATCCCTGAGTCAAAGACACCTACAGCCAATTGATTCAAATTCAATTGCTTACCCCTTATATTTATAATTATCCGCCAGTGCGAGGAACAACAGAAGATGCTTCTGACGGTTCTGCGGCAAGGCCTTCTTCTTTCTGCCGCTCCTCGGTTTCCACTCGAGTTGCATGTAGTTGCTTCTTAAAGAACTCAGTCGCTTTTTCGCCACTTTTTTCTCTACTCTTAACACCCTTTTTATCGTGGCGCTTAGATACGTATTCACGAGCATCATCGATAAACTCTTTTACTACTTCATTATTCTTTGCAAATGACTCTTTGTAAAGGGAACCCTCAGCATACCCCCAAAATCCTTTTTGACTGGCGGGATCAAACTTAGTTGAAACCACAAAAATTGCATCCGTACCAAATTTCATTTTTGGAACTTTTTCACCTAAAATGGCAAAGGCCGTCCATAAATATTGCAACTCCTCTGCGCTTCCCTTACGCAAGCGAATAGGATTCTCCCGCGTAGGAGGGCCATCCATACCGGCCAGAACCTGGGTCGCCATAGCCATCGCAAAATTCACTCTGGCAGCATCAAGCGCTTCTGGGGATATACCATCTCCAGGTTTAGCCGTAGGGAACTGACGGACTATATATTTTCCGGGCTCTGATTTATTGCTCTTTCCTGCCTCATTAGCGGATTTATCGTAAATAAAGCGGCCTTGAATCTTAATTTCTTCTTGTGAGGTCGTATGTTTTGTTTTATAAGTCACATCAAAGCAACGGACTTGACTTGCATTGGGCTGATTTTCAAAGACAAACCTAGTAATGCGTTCTTGTTTATCATCTTGAGGGTTACCAAGTTCAGTTTCGATCTGAATATCTTCGCCATATGGATCATCAGAAGCCACTCTAGCACGTTTTGCTTCTGATTTTTCTTGCTCTCGCCCAACAAGATAAGTAACCACTGTATGTGGATTATAGGTCCATTTTTTAGAATGCTCCCTATTTAATGATGGTAAAATCGCATTTTTTATTTTGTCTTTTGCTTCAGCAAAAAAAGCGACCTGCTTATCAATATCATCTATTTGTGCTTGGATACCACTATGTAATTCTTCGATTCGGGCTTTCAGTTCCTGCTGCGCGACGCTAGTACTTTTTGCAGGCACAGGGATACTGTCCAAATAATCCTTGAGCCTGCGACGGTCATACAATAACTGCTCTCTATTAACCTCACACTCCGCTAAAATCGCTTCATATTTAATCTTCTTAGGTTCCGGCTCGCTTTGAAACTCAGGATTATATATTTGAACGTCATTCATTTTAGGAATGTAGTCGACACTCTTCGCATACTTGCCAATCTGCTTATGATTGCGTTTAAATCCAGCCAGGTTCTTTTCTACCTCATTGAGTTCTTTATTTATTAGCTCAGGAGCTATTTTAAATGTTTGGATCCGAATATCATTTTTGATTTCGCGATATAATTTGGGTGTAAGTTCTCGTGTCAATTCCTTTTTATATTGCTCTGCAATCAAACTATTATCCCCCCGTATATACAGATCAATAAAATCCTTAGCTGAGCGACTTTCCCTAAATGCCATCTGAATTTTTTCCTGGATTTCACTTTCAGTCTGCATTTTCAGGTGAGTAATATCCCCATTACCTTTATTTACTCTTAATAAAAAGCTGATAAGTCTAGGGCTGATTATTTGCTTATCAGGAGCCTTAGCGGCTATATTCAATAACTCGAGGTTACGCTTATGTTGCTCCTCAATATTATTTTTTATCTTTACATCCTTAACAACAGAACCATCTTCTTCAAGTCCGAAAGCCAGATAAAAAAGTCCCTTCTGTGCTTCTGATATAGATGCCTGAATTTTAATGGCGTGAACCAAAGCAATGTATTTACTGTTGTCGATGCCATCAGCAAACGACGCCACGCCAATAAAATTCTTATTGATGTCCGCCACTTGGCTTTCTGTGAGGATAATGGGTGGTGAAATACTAAGAAGACACTTAATAACTTGAGAATTATGAATACTTTTCACGAGTTGATTATTTATATTTTCTTCCTGTATTTTCTGTAACAGCTCATCCGCGACATGCAGATATTTCGTAAGTACACTCAGCTCGGTAGAACGCAGTATATGGCGTAAATCAGGATTATTCTCACTATCAGCACTACGATCTAAGAAATCACGTTGCTGCCCAACACTAAGGGTTCTAAACGCCTCACGAAGTCGCGAATGTCTATTCACTCCATAAATCGAGTACACGCCAATCTGAACGTCCAAACGACGCATACGTGCAGTATCTTGCAACTTAAGCATGTCATTTTTAGTAAGATAAGACAAAGCGGCCTTATCTTCCTCGCCGACAATCTTCGCTAATTCCGCTCTAAATTGCTGTAGCGTCATACCTTCTTTCTGATCAAAGGTTTTAAGCTGCGCTATTTCTCTTTTGAAAGCGTTGCTACCAACAGCCGACTGAATCACATTATTGATTGCTTGATGCAAATTAGGGACAGCATGCGCCGCCATAATGTGTTTAAGTTCGACCATTTGTTCCTGAGTGGTAACCACTTGAGCAATATAAGTATGCCCAGGAAACAGCTTGCCTAATTCAGCATTAAATTCGGCAAGTTCCTCTTTTTGCATGGCGGGAAGAAGCCGAGAATAATTATCTCTTGCCAGAGCAACATTTAAATAGCGCGCTCCCAGCTTTTCTCTAAGGGCAGTAAGATTATCCACCGTCAACTTATCGCGATTGTCTTTTACCACCAAAGCCGCGCGAAATTGCTCGCCTTCCTTATCCAACAGAGCGTTACCTTGTGCAAAAACCTCATCATCACTTAACTCTGCAATATAACTATCATAGGTGGTCATAGCTTCTTGGGCCATTAATAGATCGCTTTGCACTTGTAATATACCTCTACGTTCTTGAATTTTGGTTTCTGTTAAGCCATAGACAGTATCCATATCAATCAAATTGCTATCGCCTGTAAAACCTAATTCTTTTACAGCGTTGCGAAAAGCGTTCTCATCATTGGCTTTTTTAGCCAGGTCTAACTTATTTAATACCTCAAGACTCGCATTATCAACATTATTTACAACCCACTGCTCAGCTTCTTGTTTCTTAACCGCTTCTAATTGAGCCTGTTCTTCTTGTAATACCGTTCTACGCTCTTGAATTTTAGTTTCTGCAACAGCATAGACAGTATCCATATCAATAAATTTGCTATCGTCTGTGAAACCTAATCCTTTTACTGTGTTGCGAAAAGCCTCAAGGTTGCCCTCTTGTTTTGCTGTATCTAATGTAGTTAATACCTCAAGACTCGCATTATCAACAGCACTTAAAACCCACTGCGCTGCTTCTTGCTTCTTAGCCGTTTCTAACAGAGTTCTACGCTCTTGAATTTTATCCTGTGCTAAATCATAAACAATATCCATATCAATCAAATTAAGCGCCTTTTCTGGTAAACCTAATTCTTTTACCGCTTCGCGAAAAACGTCAAGATTGCTCTCTTGTTTAGCCGTATCTAATTTAGTTAATACCTCAAGACTGGCTGTAGCAACAGCCTGTAAAACCCACCGGGCTGCTGCCATTTTTTTAATATCGTTATTAATGTACTCATCAGTCAAAACTTCTTTAGAATCATTAATATTATCTGGCTGAGTACCATCAATTAGAGGTGCCGGTGTGGTTGTCTCTTTCCAACCATAAGCTTTAGTAATACTCGACTCTACTTTTTCTGCTAAATACGCCCTACACTCATCCTCATTATATTTTAAAATCTTCAGCAATATTTCTTGGTCATTTGTTTTATTTAAACTAAGTTTCACTCGTTGGGCAACTGCTGCCTGCTGGATGACAAGAGAAGAAGGATTCTCTTCCTCTTCAACAACATTTTCATCTTCCTCAACATCTTCCTCAACATCTTCCTCAACATCTTCCTCAACATCTTCCTCAACATCTTCCTCAACATCTAATGACTCTTTATCAGGCTTCTTCCACAAGCCCAGAACCGAAAACAAGGCTCCAAAAAAACTAAGGGCCCAGCCAAACATAGGTGCAGTTACCCCCTCTGCCTGTGACTCTTCAAATACGCCCCATGTAGACTCGTGACTCGCGATTGCAGTTTGGAATTCTTGCTCATCCTCAGGATTCGCCTGTAATAATGCATCTAAAGCATTTTGCATCTTAGTTGTATCTTCAGCATTTTTACCAGTCCAGAACGTTGTGTCATTTATTTTCGCTAACAAGGCAGCATTTTTAGACATATTCAAACTCCAAAAATCATTATGGATTTATTTTAAACTTAATTTATTAATTTAACCTTAAATTTCGTAATTTAATATCCCATCGCTCTTGAAGAGAAGGGGTAATATGGACTAGTTTATAGTAATTATAGCAAGTTTAAGGCTTAATACATGAGAACTATTCTATTTGGACTATTAGTAATGGTAAATTTCGTCTATGCGCAAGGATGCATCGTCGGCAACACCCCTTCGCAACCACGTTATATCTGTTATGACGGCCGAACATTAGAACTAACACCCCGTGGTTATGTATGGAATGGTAAACGCGGTTGCTTCATCAGTTCTGTGCCTTGCTGCCAGTACAACGCCACCCATTACGCCTTCTATAATAACCCAGCCAAGATAGGTCCTGCCTATGCTCGTTGCCGCCATGATTACCCTTTCCGTTTAGGAGAAATGCAAACCCATTGATAGACAGGAAGCTGAAGCTCGGGTTCCGGTTAGCTTTTAGGGTACCGGCTGATAATCATATTCATCAAAATCTAATCGTTGTTCTCTAAACCTGCTAAAGAAGGAAAACGTATTGCCTTCTTTGGCGAGGAAAGGCTCCATGGCTTTATCTATAATATGATTTATTTCAGACTGTGTTGATGTTTGGCCATACAAGCCCCGTAATTGGCGAATAAGCCATAGTTTACTACGCAATTGACGAATGTATTTTACGCTTGCACACTCAATCTCGGGTGATTTCCCATTGATATCCTGCTGCAGTTTTTTTAATTCGTATTTGAAATAAGGATGAGTTTGGCGCAGCTCGATCCAGTGATTAAGGCACCCAATCGCCAAATTCTTTTTATGTTTCAGACAAAACCGGTGATCTTCACCAATATCGCGTAAAATATTTTTAAAATTCTCATACGAAAGTGTTGGCTTTATCATGGGCAGGTATGGATTTGTAAATTGATGATTTTTAATTTCCTCATCCATATTGGCCTGTTTAAAACGATCCGTTTTACGGGCCCCTTTTTCTAACAAATGTTGCATAATGGCATGTTTGTCTTTGCGAATATCATGCTCGGCAACCGTTAACGTACAAGCCCGTTCCACAACAAGATCTAAAGGAATTTGGCCGGCACTATTAGGGGTATTAATAAAATGACCGAACATCCGCGTGGTTTCTTCATAACGGTACTCACCAAGTTTGATTGCCATATGCAAAGGCGTATCGCCAGCAACAAATCCATTAGCAGACATACACAATCTGTTAAAGTGAGCAACAGATGTTTTTATTTGTTGCTCTAAAGGATGATTTGGCGGAATTATTTCACGCAATAAGGCTTCATGTTTTTGAGCATCTAAGCCAACGACAAACTCACGAAACTCTTTTACAGAAAACAGCACTGCACGTAATGCAGCCAGTCGTGCGACCATTGCTTGCGTCAATAAGGCGATATGTGCTCGATCAGCAGCATTTTCAATGTTGGCGCAGTCGCGCAAGGTACGTTCTATTAATTCGGTTGGAATTAATATATGTTTATAAAAAGTTTTCCATTTCGCTTTTATAAATTCAGGATTATCCGCTAAAGCGGCAAAAGCAGCATTTTCGCTGAAACTATGATATTCCTTATTATCAAATGGATTAGCAACATAACCAAATTTTGTTGGCCAATAAGAATTTGCGGAGTGTTTTAAGTTCGGAAAAGAAAGCAAATCCTCAGCGATAATGTCAAAAGCACTAGGGCCATGAAATAAATGGAATGGTCTGCGGGTATGAAAGCCCATAATACTGTCGACAAACATTAAGTCATGATCAATTTTAAAAAATACTACGTGGGGCTTGCCATTTTTTTTGACCATATAGAAACCAAAGTTTCCTTTATGTAAGTCGTCTTCTTCCATCGTGTATGAAGTAGCCAGGATGCTTGCTAAGGCCTCATAATCAATGCTTAATTGACCTTTTTTCTCTGCCTCGGTTAGTGTAGCAAAATAACCTTGCGGTAATTTATCTAAAAAATAAATTGGAATCTGTGCCGAATCTTTAAGAGTGCGTGCAGTTGTGTTAAATCCTTGCAGGGGCTCATTTAAAGCATAAAACGGTTGACATAAACTTTCTTTATTTTCAATACTATAACAAAGATGCTGCGCCGCAACCCCAACCACATTATATTTCTCATCCAAAACTAAATATTGATCTGGAGTTAAATCAGGAGATAAAAATAATTTGGCTAATTGGCTAAAGGATATTTCTAAGCGAGAAAAAGAGGGAAGGCCGTATTTATTTTTCTTATATACAATTTTTTGCTTGAGTGGATTATAAATCGCCCCAAGATAAGCCTCATGCCCTGAATGCGAAGGAGCACCTAAAGTAATATCACTAATGTTATAAAAAGCAACCACCGAAATGCCTCCACAAAGATATTTTGCGTGTTCAATTTTAACACACTCCGCAAAAAAAAACAATGTTCCGAAGGAAGGATTGCTGACATTTTGCTCGCTTGAATCAATATAGTCGAGCACCGAAACACAGCATACACAGAGTATGTAAGCATAAGAGCACAGAAAAGCGGCCAATTTTGACCAAGATAGTAGAAATATCAACAAGCCCTAATTACTTATCCAATTCATCGGATTCAATTGTTAAATTATCATCGGGTGTCTCTAAGCCTCCTTCAGCATTAAGGCGAATTTGCAAACCAACATTATTTTTTGAGTCAGCAAATTTAATCGCATTTTCCTTGGAAATTGAGCCACGTTGATAAAGTTTTAATAAAGCCTGATCAAAAGTTTGCATTCCTTGCTCTGTACTGCGCGCCATAACGTCCTTAATTTCATCTAGCTTCCCTTTTTCAATTAAATCAGCAACATAAGGCGTGTTAAGTAAAATCTCAACGGCAGCTATGCGCTGTTTTTCCATACCAGGAACCAAGCGCAAAGAAATAATCGCACGTAAATTAAGCGATAAATCCATAAGTATTTGTTGCCGCGCATCATCAGGGAAAAAATTAATGATGCGATCTAAAGCCTGATTTGCATTATTTGCATGTAAGGTGGAAATGCATAAGTGGCCAGTTTCTGCATAAGCAATCGCATGCTTCATGGAGCTACGCTCACGAATTTCACCGATTAAAATAACATCAGGCGCTTCACGCATCGCATTTTTCAATGCATTATCATAAGTTAACGTATCGATACCCACTTCACGCTGATCGACTATTGATTTTTTATGTAAATGAATGTACTCGATGGGATCTTCAATGGTTAAAATATGCCCGCGATGATGCTGGTTTCGGTAATCAATCATCGCCGCTAAAGCCGTGGATTTACCCGAACCCGTAGCCCCTACAATCAAAACCAAACCACGTAACTCCATCACCATAGACTGTAAAATAAGCGGTAAATTTAATTGTTCAATTGAAGGAATATCACTCTTAATATAACGCGCAACCATGGAGACATCGCCGCGTTGTCGAAACAGGTTAATGCGAAAACGCCCTACTCCATTTAGTGACAAAGCCATATTAAGCTCCATTGTCGACTCAAACTCTTTGCGTTGCTCATCGTTCAGCAACGATAACGCAATTTCCACCATTTGCTGAGATGTAAGGGGCGATTTCCCTACAGGCGCAATCATGCCTTCAATTTTAATATTAGGCGGCGCGCCAACACTAAAAAACAGATCTGAAGCGCCTTTATCAACCATTAATTTAAAAAAAGGGGTTATGTCCATATATCAACTCAATTTAAAGGAAATGGCGAATGAGCACCTATTATCTCATTCGTCCCTATAAGCATAGGACATATTATAAAGAGTGATTGTTGGATTTAACAATCTAACTTCCATTGATAAATATTTAGTACTCCAATCACATCTTTTCTAAAACCTCATGTAAATATTTTACAGGTTCGATTACCATTGCCGAGCCCTGTTGTTTTGGTGCATTGGCAAAGGGAACGATTGCGCGTTTAAATCCATGTTTGGCTGCTTCTTTTAAGCGTTCCTGTCCACTTTGTACAGGTCTGATTTCGCCAGCTAATCCTACTTCACCAAAAATAATGGTTTCACTATCAAAAACTCGATTACGTAAACTAGACACCACAGCAGCTAATAAAGCCAAATCCGATCCTGTTTCGGTAACTTTTACACCACCAACCACATTAATAAAAATATCCTGGTCATACGTAGCAATGCCACCATGACGATGTAAAACAGCGAGCAAAATGGCCAAACGATTATGTTCTAAACCAACGGTAACCCGCTTGGATTGCTGCCCATGGGCCTCATCCACCAGTGCCTGCACTTCAACCAACATCGGACGCGAACCTTCCCAGGTGACCATTACTGCGCTTCCTGGGGTGGGTTCTGGCTGGCGTGATAAAAAAATTGCCGAGGGATTAGCAACTTCTTTTAAACCTTTATCCGTCATCGCAAAAACCCCCAACTCATTCACCGCCCCAAAACGATTTTTAATGGCACGAATAACGCGAAAACGACTATCACTTTGACCTTCGAAATACAACACACTATCGACCATATGTTCTAAAACCCGCGGACCGGCTAAAGCGCCCTCTTTCGTCACATGCCCCACCAAAAAAACGGCCGTCTGAGTCATTTTGGCAAAACGAACTAATTGTGCGGCAGATTCACGAACTTGACTCACGCCTCCCGGAGCAGAACTGATGCTTTCGGTAAAAATAGTTTGAATAGAATCGATGACCATGATCTTAGGATGTTCCTTTTGTGCCTGGGCAAGAATAGCCTCAACCTGAGTTTCAGCCAACAGCCGTAAACCAGCTAAGGGAAGGCCTAAACGCTTGGCACGCATCGCGACCTGTTGTAATGATTCTTCACCGGTAACATATAAAACTGTTTCGCGAAGAGAAAGATTGGCCAGGGTTTGCAATAATAAAGTGGATTTACCTATACCGGGGTCACCACCGATTAACACCACAGAGCCATAGACCAAGCCACCACCTAAAACCCGGTTTAATTCAGATAAACCACAATCCATACGGACTTCTTTATCCATTACCACGTCTTCTACCGCAGTAATTACCGAACGTTGATTCACCCAAGAAGCACCACTACGCGTATTACGACTGGCTGGGACAACGCCTTCTTCGGCAATTGAATTCCAAGACCCACATTGCGTGCATTGCCCAGCCCACTGTTTAAACACTGCGGCGCATTGATTGCAGACAAATTGGGTTTTTGTTTTCATAGTTGCTGACCTTGAGTAATCCATTCGATTTTGTGACTGCATCATAACGGAAAGCCAGCCATCTAAAAAGTAGCAACGGCTAAAACTTTCTCAAGCAGAAAGCAATGTTCGCCCCCATCCCCCATTGAATACTGAAAACAACTCAGTATAATCAGTTAATTTTGCACAATCAGGACAACGTCTATGAGTAAAGGCATCCATTTTGAGCAGTCTATAGGGGAACTGGAAGAAATTGTTCGGCAGTTGGAAAAAGGGGAATTAACCTTGGAAGACTCGCTGAAGCAATTTGAAAAAGGCATTGGTTTGGCCAGACGTTGTCAGGATGTATTACAACAAGCAGAACAAAAAATAGAAACTTTAACTGCAGCCCAATCCACTGCAGAACTCACCCCGGATGAAAAATTAAGTGATTAATACCTACATAAAACGCCATGAACATGTTCTTGAACAAATAATTAATGAGTCATCTGTGCCAGCGCAACAAATTCATTTGGCAATGAATTACTCTTTATTTCCTGGCGGCAAAAGAATCCGGCCGATTTTAGTCTACTTAACCGGCCATCTCATCGATGTTGATCCACAAGTTTTGGATGTCATTGCTGCTGCAGTGGAATTAACCCATTGCTATTCGCTAATTCATGATGACCTACCAGCAATGGATGATGATGATCTGCGACGTGGCAAACCCAGTTGTCATAAAGCATTTGATGAAGCAACGGCTATTTTAGTCGGTGATGGCATGCAAGCTTTGGCTATTGAGGTGTTGTTAACCCATTTATCCCCTCTAGTGCATCCCGTGCAAGTTATTGCCATTACTCAGGAGCTGGTCAAAGCCAGTGGCATCAGTGGCATGGTCAGTGGACAAAGCCTGGACTTATCAGAATTAGCCAAATCATCCATTACGGAAGAGCAATTGCGTGAAATTCATCACCTAAAAACTGGGCGCCTGATTTCTGCGTGTATTGAAATGGTTTTAGCAGCAAAAGACACCGTCTCCGAACAAACTAAAGCGGCCCTAAGAACCTATGCCAGTCACATTGGCCTGGTTTTTCAAATGCAAGATGATTATTTAGATCACTATGCCCCAACCGAACTTTTAGGGAAAGGTCGGTCGTCAGATTTAGCGAATCAAAAAACCACCTTTGCGACCCTCTATTCTCAAGCGAAGTTGGAAGAAGAAATAGTAAAGCATTATCAAATTGCCAACGATGCATTAAAATTATTTGCGCAAAAAGCAGAGGCATTACTCGACTTAACCAGGAAATTACAAGAGCGTAGTAATTTGCGCTAACACCTTTTTAGGAGTATTAATTGTCCACAGCAATCGTATGGTTTCGACAAGACTTACGCTGTAATGACAATCAAGCACTTGCAGAAGCATGTAACCACCATCAGTACATTATTCCTCTGTATATTTATTCTCAAGAATCGCTCGGCGCCGCCCAGCACTGGTGGCTACATCATAGTTTATTAGCCTTGCAAAAAGAATTAAAAAAACAGGGGTTAGATTTATGTCTTAAACAAGGCCAAGCCTTATCCATAATCCATGAACTAATCAAAAACCATAAGATTGAAGCAGTCTACTGGAATCGCTGTTATGAGCCGAAAAGCATTCAGCGTGATAAGCAAATTAAAGATGAATTGCGGCTCAAAGGATTACAAGTATATAGTTTTAATGGCAGCTTGTTGAATGAACCCTGGACCGTCAAAAATAAAAACGGCGACTACTTTAAAGTATTTACCCCATATTGGAAACAATGCATTCGCCAAACCACGCAATCAAGAGTAAGTAGCATCAATCAGCGCCCGCCCCCCCTTACAAGTACATCAGAACAGCTTTCCGATTGGCGTCTTTTACCCCAAAAACCTAACTGGGCTATAGAATTTCCTAATTATTGGGAACCAGGCGAACATGGGGCGATGAATAAACTGAATTTTTTTATCGAGCATCATTTACAGGATTACCAAGAAGCACGTAATCACCCTAGTAAAACAGCAACCTCTCGCCTCGCACCTCATCTTCACTTTGGTGAAATCAGCCCCTGGCAAGTCTGGAATGCCATCGAAGAAGCAAAATTACAACCCAAATGCGATTTACGCTCCGCAGACCATTTTCTTGCAGAATTAGGTTGGCGTGAATTTTCCTATTACCTGCTTTATCATTTTCCTGAATTACCCAACAAAAATTTTCGTCAGGAATTTGATGCCTTTCCATGGCAGCAAGATGAGACACACCTAAAATGCTGGCAAACAGGAATGACTGGATTCCCCATTGTCGATGCGGGCATGCGCGAATTATGGCATACCGGATACATGCATAATCGGGTACGGATGATCGTCGCATCATTCTTAATCAAAGATTTGATGATTGATTGGCGCGCAGGGGCAGCCTGGTTTTATAACACGTTACTCGATGCCGATTTAGCCAATAATTCCGCCAGTTGGCAATGGGTTGCGGGCACAGGAGCTGATTCAGCGCCCTACTTTCGTATTTTTAATCCAACACTTCAGAGCGAAAAATTTGATCCACAAGGAGAGTACATTAAAATGTGGATCCCAGAATTATCTCAAGTACCTAGGCAATGGATACACAAGCCTTGGGAAGCTCCCCCACAAACTCTAGCCATCACGCTAGGTAAAGACTATCCTTATCCATTGGTTGATCATGCCCTTGTCCGAAAAATTGCCCTTCAGCATTATCAAAGCCTTAGAAAAGTTGCTAATAATTTATCGCCCCCTAATTGAAAAGAATTCTCTGAAGTCAATGGTAAGCTGGTCGCGTGGGCATGGTCATCAAGCCAAGCTCTTTGCTGAGAGATGAGAGTTTTCGGCTTCGCTTGACGTCTATGAACGTTACAACCCAGCCTAAAACTCTGTCCACAGGACTACGTTTAAGGCATTATCGGTGCTGGAGTGCGTGCATTACCAACATAACCCATAACTTCACCAAAATAAGTATGGTTATTCCAAGCATTAGTCGCGGTAATGATTTCTTGTTTGGTGCGTGCCACAAAATTCCACCAAGTGAGAATTTCCTCTGTAAATGGTTCACCACCTATCAACAAAAACCGTTCCTGCTTAGGAATATTTAATGCTAATTGAGAACGTCCGCAGCCAAGATACAGTAAAGTATTTTTATCAATGGTTACATCTTCCACGCGAATATCACCAGTTAAGGGTAAAATTCCGTATTCAAATTTTGGATTCAATGGCAGTGTTGTTTTTGCAGACACCACCGCTTGAATGTCCAAGCCGATTAAGGGCGAATAGACAGCTGTTGGCGCTTGAGTACCCAATAGCTCGCCAACCATTACAGCGATGGCTAATCCTTCATGGTGTACGGCGGGTAACTCAGGATAATGCATGAAATCAGGCTCTATATGACGTACAGCGTCTGGTAAAGCAATCCATAATTGTACGCCTTGTAAAACACTCTTCGGATCTACCGATTCTTCAGAATGGGAAATACCGTTACCTGCGGTCATTAAATTAACTTGGCCTGGTTTAATCACCTGTTTTGAACCTAGACTATCACAATGGAGAATTTCACCGTCGATGATCCACGTAAAGGTTTGCAATCCAATATGCGGATGCGGCGCCACATCAAATTCATGGCCATTGTTTAAAACTAATGGCCCAAAATGATCCAGAAAACACCAAGCACCGATCATGCGCCGCTCACGCGTTGGCAATGCCCGCTTAATCATTAGCTTTTCACCGAGCAAGGCTTGTCGTGTCACAATTTTTTGCTGTACCGGTTTTAATGAATATTCAGGACAATCCTTTGAATCGGATAACTGCGTCTTGGTAATTAAATCGCTCATATGAACTTCCTTTAAGTGCGCGACTAGGCTATGGAGCACTCGCTTCATCAAGTCGTTTCACTTGCTTTGCCTCAAGTTTGATTTCCAGTGCCTTAACAAACTCTTTAATTTGCTCAACCTTTGTAGCACTAGCAATGGGGGCCGTGATACTTTTGCGTTGCAGTAACCAAGCAAGAGCTATAGCAGCCGGTCCACAATTGTGACTGTGTGCGACTTCATCAAGGGCAGATAAAATACGCATTCCACGTCCATTTAAGTATCGATTACCAATTACACTGCCACGAGTACTCTTGCTTAGATCGGCACTAGAGCGATATTTTCCAGTTAAAAACCCACTGGCTAATGAATAATAACTAATCACCCCAAGTCCATATTTTAGGCATAAAGGTTCTAATTCCTCTTCAAAGCCGGCTCGATCATAAAGATTGTATTCAGGTTGTAATGAGATGTAGGTAGGAAGATTTTTTTCTTTACTAAGTTCTAATGCCTTTTTAAGACGAGCGGCATTATAATTAGAGGCACCAATGGCACGTACTTTACCTTGTTGCATCAAGATTTGATAAGCCGCTAAAGTTTCCTCTAAGGGCGTATTTTCATCATCCTTATGCGATTGATACAAATCAATAACATCAGTTTGTAACCGTTTAAGGGAATCTTCTACGGCGCGGATAATATATTCTTTTTTAA
Organism: Legionella drancourtii LLAP12; assembly: GCF_000162755.2. Lineage (GTDB taxonomy): Bacteria > Pseudomonadota > Gammaproteobacteria > Legionellales > Legionellaceae > Legionella > Legionella drancourtii. Next base: position 33,557 of record NZ_JH413817.1, on the reverse strand, counting down.
GACCTTGGGAACCATCACCCATTTGCATACCTACTTTGGTCGCAAGAATCACGCGATCGCGTTTATTTGTAGCCTTTAACCAATTGCCAATGATGGTTTCTGATTCGCCACCACGATGACCTGGAACCCAAGTAGAATAGACATTAGCGGTATCAATAAAATTAAAACCATAATCTAAAAACGTATCTAATAATTTATGCGATTGGTTCTCATCCACGGTCCAACCAAAAACATTACCACCAAAAGCTAGTGGCACTACAGCTAAATTCGATTTTCCAAGCAATCGTTTTTGCATTATGTCGCTCCTCCCTTAGTCCGATGCAAAATAAGCCGTTATTTTGAAAATCCATCCGTATAATTTAAGCCCACAGCTCAACAAACTTCTAATAAACCCGCCACAAATAAATTTACCCAAGCTAAAAACATAAGCTCTCCTTTTATAAGATTTATAAAAGCGTCGTCTTGTCTTAACCGGGTACGGCGCATCTCGTCCGGAACAAACAAGGTATAGCACATAAACGGTGGAAGCTTCCATATCAACTTACTTTCTAGTCGTAAATCTAAATAAAATGCTTGATAATAGGCATTATATGATTTACTCGCCCCAAACTGTACTATAATTGCACAATCACAAGCCAATTTTAAGGCAGTTTAGATGAAAAAGACAGCGTTATCCATTGGCCTCTGTGGTGTTATACTTATTCTCATTGGCTGTGCTGAAAATTATTCTGGTTATGCCAACGCAACATCAACCCCGGTTTATTTCGCACCGGATACCGTGGAAAGATATAGCGCGCCCCCAAGCCAACAGCCCAAAGATGCCGATCAAATACAAGCCCTACGCTATAAACTGTTTGATGTACCCATGGATAACTCAAATGACTGGTCTTATTAAGCATACATTATGGCTTCACCTAGT
>NZ_JH413817.1:0-32329 GCF_000162755.2 Legionella drancourtii LLAP12 | reverse complement strand
TAGTCCGCTCAGCAGTCATGAGAGACTGACCTGTTACTCAATTTTTATATTGAAATAATTTAGTAAAGCCATGACCTCTGGAAATGAAAAACGCGCATGAGTGATGGTGTTCGTGTTGGGATCAAGGCTGTAATTTATTGCCTGTGTAAAATCTGCTGCCTTCAAATTCGTGTGTAAAAACAGGCTATTCAGCAAATCAGTGCCATTAAAACTAGCGTGACTTAAATTAGACTCTCTAAAATCAACATCATGAGCTTTACATTCTTCGACGATAACATCTGCAAGGTCCACACTATAAAAACTGGAATGACTAATATTACAACTATAAAACGAGAGAGGACTTGTTAATTTAACCTGTGGCCAACTAATCTCAGTCCAATTTATTCCCGCAAGTCGGGTATTTTTAAAGACAACCTCTGAAAATTTACATCCTGGAAACTGTACCAAGGAAAGATTGCAGGATTCAAAATCACAGTCAGTAAAGCGCACCTTACTAAATGTAACGCCTGTAAACGTACACTGCTTGAATCGGCAATTTTCAAACACAAGATGTTCGATGCGTCCATCTTCAAAGCTCAGATGACTAAACGTCTTATTAATGTAGTTATTTTCAGCAAATGGATGCATCAGGTATTAATCCGTCTCGACATATAGCTTTTTAATAGTCAAAGCAACAACAGTACAAAACAATGCACGAAAGATCAAATAAAAACTGGAGACAAAAATGTTTTGGGAAGAATCAATAAGTAACAATCATCAGTGTTAAACCACCAAAATGAAAAGGAATACATCGCTCAAGGAATCTAATTGTTTTTTACACATGCCAAGATTTGTATTTCTTCTTCATTCTTGCCGAGACTCACAAAGAAGTCAAAATCTTTGTGAGCACTCGGATTTGAGTGCCTCTTGAACAAAAAATAAGTATCTCCTCTCTAACAATGAGTGAGGAGATTTAAAAACGGATTAAAAGTTTTTACGCTCAGCCTTTTCAGAGCCATTACCTCTTAAAAGAGGCTCTCTTCTATGCTTTACCGAATCCCTATCTTCTCGAGGATTTTCATTTAAGTTTTTTTGTACTTCATCCACGGTAATAGGAGGCGCACTTATCATTTTTTTTCGCTCATTAGCACCTGTAGGACGAGCATTACCTTTGCCAACCTTGTCAAGATTAAACAGAGATGGTTGCTGCATTACCTGATGATTTTGTTCCAAAATATCATAGGAAACAATTAACCAGCATTTCTCCATGATATTGCAAGCATCTTGCCAATAATCCAGCAGCTGATGGCCATTTTGCACAAAGACATCCATATTCTTTTCTAATAACTCTTCTGGATTTTGTGCACTCAATAAATCAGCAGGATGAATATAAGATAAGTTTTCCAATGCGTTCATATTCAATGCCATGAGCTCTTGTAAGGGCTTTTCTAAAGAATAATAATTTCCTAGGTTAGAATTAAATTGCATATCCATCTCCTTATAGGTGGGCCACATAATTGCCATTCCGGATATTTTTTATTTTTTTGAAGAATTTTTTTGCGCGTTTTTTGATGATTTTTTACCATCTAATTATAGCATAGATTCATTATTTTTTTCTTTAAAAGAACAACTCAAACACAAGAAAAGCACTCTAACTCTTAACAAGATATCTGTATTCGTTCATTAATTTTTTATTTAAATTTTGTGCTAAAAAAATGATAATAGCTTCTCTTTTTTACATAGAAGAATAAGCGCAAACCTCTAATTGAGGAAAGGGCTATTAGTTTAATAAGCATCGTCAAATTAACTAAATTAATAATTGACGATGCCAAAATTATATTTCCAATTTTATCTCATGCATAAGAACTTACACCAAACCGATCTTTTCTTTTCAGTGCAAGACTTATCGGTTCCTTTTTTAAAAATTTTTCAATGCGCAGGACCATTACCGCCGCCATTATCAGAACCGATATTACCATTTGTATTCCCACCATTCCCCATGCCATCATTATTAGGAGGCGGTGGTGGTGGATTAAAACCAGGACCAGAGTTAGGGTTAGGGCCAGGATGAGAACCGGGGCGAGGACCAGGGTTAGGATCCGGATTGAAACCAGGATTAGAACCAGGGTTAGGCTTTATAGTGCCCCCAGCGCCAGTTCCCATTCCATTATTCATGCCTGGGCTTGCTCCTGGGGCACCAGTCCCCTCTTCGCCAATATCACCACCTGCAGCATATGCAGAAAAAATGACCATTGAGATTAAAAGAAAAATTATTTTCCTCATAATGCGCTCCTTGCTTATTTTTTCGGTTTTTAACACAAGCTCAAATATAAGAGCCATTAGAAATAAATAGAGTAATAACAAAATTTATGCAAGTTTTTGTATTTTTTTACAACCCAAGAGCCATCTTAAGATAAGATAATTTGGCTTTCGACGTTAATTAATGCTCAGCTAAAATTTTTTAACGTTTAAGTCGTGCTATCTGCGATATAGGGATCATCGTTTCTATGCCTTGCCCAGTTTTTCTCTGTTCCCCTTTCCAGGCATGACCATAAACCACCTCATACGTAAGTGGATATTTCCTCGTATCCGTTTGCATCTCTGAATAATTTTGTACAAATAACTTCCAAGATGCTTTGCCGGTGAGCCCTTGATTACGTGCTGAATTAATATTTTTTACTCCTTGAGCCTTTAAGGACTTTAATAACTTAGGCAAGGTTTCATAATGAACTGCCAATAACTCCATATCCACTACGGGTTCTAAAAAATGTTCGGACATTAAGCAATCACCGACATCATGCATATCAGGAAATTCATTCACATGAGCATACGCATTAACTGTTGACCACGCATTTTTCAACTCTTTAAAGGTATCTGGACCCAAGGTCGTAAACATCAAACAACCATTTGCTTTCATTACCCGATTCAACTCGCGAAATACGTGCGGCAATGAATCGCCCCAATGAATCACTTGGTTGGCAAAAACTAAATCAAACGCCCCTGTAGCAAAGGGCAAATTCTTCATATCTGCCGCAACCAAAGACCACTTACGCCGCCAGCTGTGTTTTTTTCGCGCCTGAATTAACATCGATTCAGCGAGATCTAAACCAACAATTTGCGCCTTGGGATAGAGCAATGCCAATTCACGTGAAAAAAAGCCTGGGCCACAACCCAAATCAAGAATACGTTGTGGAGACATCTTTAAATAATGCAGACGTTCCAATAAACGCCTACCTATTTCTTGCTGCACCTTAGCGGCAAGTTCATATTCATTGGCATGTTGGTTAAATGCCTTGCTAATTTCATGTGTAAGGGTCATCATAACAACCAGGAAAGATTAAGGAATCCAACGCTCGTGCGCCAGAAACTGCTAATTGTAACACAGAGTTTGCGTTTGCCCTCTATATGCACGCTTTGCAATCAATTTCATAAAGGAATACTTGCCGTCTGTGAACCATGCATTGCGCTCCTGCCACAATTAGGACCGGCTTGCCAATATTGTGCCTACCCATTACCAGATATGGCTTATCTGATTTGTGGTCGATGCATTAAAAAGCCGCCCCATTTTGATCGCACCTTCATTGCTTATAAATTCGAAGAGCCTCTACGCACTCTATTGCATCGTTTTAAATACCATAACGGTCTCTATCTAACTTCTTTTTTAAGTCATTTAATCATGAGCTCCGCCCAACGACAACTCAACAAACCGCAGTGCTTAATCCCAGTACCAATGCATCCGCAAAGAATAAAACAACGTGGCTTTAATCAAGCAGCAGTTTTAGCCCAAGCTCTAGCCCAAAAATTACAGATACCTTACGATGTAAACTGTTGCCAAAAAATGATTAATACGGTGCCACAAGCCAGTCTTGATGGCGAGCAAAGACAAACAAATCTGCGCCACGCCTTTAGTGCTCAAAAACGTCCGTATCAACATGTAGCACTCATTGATGATCTGCTGACCACCGGTGCAACTACAAATGAATTGGCTTTAACGCTGAAAAAAACCGGTGTACAACAAGTAGACGTTTGGTGTTGCGCACGCACTGTCGCTAAAAATGAAATTTAATAACCACCTCTAAACTGTTTAAACTAAATAAAAGGTTAAATCCGTTGCAAATCATTCATCAACAAATGAACCAATACCATACAAAATACAATAAACACCAAACGATGCAACAAGAGCTCCATCGCTACGGATACTGACTTACCACGAATTTTCTCGATCACTGCATAAACAATCGACCCACCATCTAAACCTGGAATAGGAAATAAATTAACCAAAGCAACAGCCAAACTTAATGTGGCAATAAAAAACATAAAAACAACGATCCCCTGCGTTAATGAAGCCACAGAAGCAGCAAATACACTCAAAGGCCCAAGCAACATGGAAAAGGGAATCACACCAGAAAATAATTGTTTAAAAATGATTAAAAAGAAATAAAACATATTCACAATAATTCTATTGGCCTGATGGATGGCCTCACCAATAGAGGAGGCATGAAGTGTACTATGAGCAGCGGATAAATTAGGCTCCATACCCAGCCGCGTTAATAAATTTGCCTTCAAACCACGAAATTGTATATGGCTTAAATCCAAGGTTACTTCTTTTAATTCTTTACCATCATTACGACTTACCGTCATCGGTACCTTTTGTTTACCCCAGAAAATCACCAATTGCATACCCACATCATTCCAGGATGGCGTATCATGGCCGGCGATCGCGAGCAATTGATCCCCCGCAACGATTCCTGCTTGAGCCGCTACGCTATCAGGCTGTACAAATTGAATTTGCGGTACGGTATAATTCAAACCAATCATGTACACCAGGATCAGCGCGAACCACGCCGTAATAATATTAGCACCAGCACCCGCTAATAAAATCAAAATCCGTTGCCAGACTGGTTTTTTATCAAAACACCCTGAGTACTCTGATTGTGCCACAGGGCTAATGCGCGTATTTTCTAATTGAACATAACCACCTAAAGGGAAAACAGCCCATACCCATTCGCAGCCTCCACTGCTTTGCCAATGCAATAAAGGTTTGCCAAAGCCTATAGAAACTTTTTTAATTTTAACTTTAAAGTAACGTGCTACTAGTGCATGACCACCTTCATGGATGCCAACAACTAAAAGTAAGGTGAGTATTATGGCAATGATGGCCAAAAACATAGTCCACTCCTATCACAGCTAAATTTCCAAAGACTGCATTTCCAGATTAGGAAAAACCGTAACCCATATCCAAGATAATCCGATCTCGAATACCTCTACGGTTCTATATTAATACAGACGGTTCCTGCATTGTCATTTAATTATTTCGTATTATCAACTACCAATTGCAACAATGGTGTATTGCGTCTACCTGCCAATTCATAACCTTGCCGGTACACCTCAAACACGCGATATGCCTGGTTTGACTCACTATCCACCAACTCGACATCATCACCTTGATCATCAATTAAAGTTACTGTTAAATGAATTTCGCGAAATGCGGCAATATGATAACGCTCTTTAAATAATTGCAACACACGTTCTAAGCTTTGTGCTGCTTCATCGCCACTATGTTCACCTTGAAGGATAATATCCATGACCGTCTCCCCATCAGTTGACACATTCTGTGCAAAAACTCTCTACTGTATGTTAGCGGCTAAATAAAGATGTACTTTAATTTCTCAAAATTTCTGTCAAATATCAGGGTCTGCAAACAATTCATTACAGTAGAATTGTTCGTAGACCCTACAAATTTAGCGCCTAATCGTTTACAATCCCCCGATTACTTTAAATATAGACTAATTCATATATGGTGTTTGTTGCTTGCGGGCTCAATCATAAAACGGCTCCAATAAACGTGCGTGAAAAAGTCGCTTTATCTCCGGCTACCCAGGATTCTTTGCTACACAGCTTGCTAAGCCTGCCTGAAGTGAATGAAGCAACTATTTTATCGACCTGTAACCGCACTGAAATATATTGTGATACTCACGATCCGCACGTACTTGCCCCGTGGCTTGCTATGGAACATCGACTATCACTCGAATCATTGTCACCTCATTTATATATCCATAAAGATCGGCAAGGCATTCAACATGCCTTACGCGTTGCAAGTGGTCTAGATTCAATGATGATTGGTGAACCGCAAATTCTTGGCCAAATGAAACAAGCTTACCAATATGCCAATCAATTAGGGGCAATAAAGACCCAATTGCGCCCTGCGTTTGAATATATTTTTAGTGCATCAAAACGCATTAGAACACAAAGTGGCGTAGGTACAAACCCCGTTTCGATAGCTTATGCTGCAGCACAACTAATTGGGCAATTTTTTACAGATTATAAATCCTTAAATGTCTTATTAATTGGTTCTGGCGAAACGGCTTCTTTAGTAGCTAAATATCTGCATCAACAAGGTGTGCACCAATTTATGATCGCAAATCGCACTCTAGAAAATGCGGAAAAATTAGCCCTTATCTTTGGCGGGAAAGCAATTGCCATCAGTAATCTTGCTCAATATTTGCCACAAGCAGACGTTGTTGTGACAGCAACAACATGCCCTATTCCATTCATTAATAAAAATTTAGTAGAACATGCCTTACCCCAAAGAAATCATGCCCCTATGTTCTTTTTGGATTTAGCTGTTCCTCGTGATATCGAAGCAGATATTAGTGAATTAGAACCAGTGCATCTGTATAACGTTGATGATTTGCAAAACATGATCGAAAAAGGCTTGGAAGAGCGACGACAGGCAGCCTTATACGCCGAACAATTAATTGAAGAAGAACTCAATAATTACATTCACAAACAGCGCTCCCTCAAAGCGAAAAAAGTGATTTGTGATTACCGAACTCAAATGCAGCATCTGGCACAACAAGAATTACAACGAGCGTTGAAAAAACTTTCTGCCGGACACTGCCAACAAATAGTTTTAAATGAATTTAGCGAGCGCCTAGTCAATAAATTAACTCATAATCCAACTACAGGCTTAAAACAAATAGCCTGTGATGGCCGCGAAGATTTATTTACCTTGGCGCAATATCTTTTTAATACAACAACCCATCAATCATCCTATGAAGAAATCCCTTGAGTTTAAACTCCAGCAAATGCTGGAGCGTTTTCAGGAAGTAGGTCGACTCTTATCTGAAGCATCAGTTATTGCAGATCAAAATCAGTTTAAAGCCCTGTCAAAGGAGTATGCACAATTAGAGCCCGTAGCGACCTGTTATGAGACCTATCTTGATGCGCAAAACAATTTAGCATCACTGCAGGAAATGCTGGCAGGAGATGATCAAGAATTAGCGACCATGGCGGAAGATGAATTAGAAGATGCCCAAAAGCAAATTGACGAGCTTGATGAACAATTACAATGGCATTTGATTCCCAAAGACCCCGATGACGAGCGTAATATTTATCTTGAAGTTCGCGCAGGAACAGGTGGTGATGAAGCCGCAATTTTTGCAGGCGATCTTTATCGTATGTACAGTCGCTATGCCGAAAATCAAGGCTGGCAACTTGAGTTAATTAGCGCCAGTCATGGTGAACATGGTGGCTACAAAGAAATTATCGCTCGCATCAGTGGTAATGCTGTGTACTCGCAACTTAAGTTTGAATCTGGTGCTCATCGCGTACAACGTGTTCCAGACACTGAATCTCAAGGTCGTGTTCATACTTCAGCCTGCACCGTTGCGGTTATGCCAGAAGTTGAAGAAATTGACGACATTCAAATTAACACCGATGATTTACGTATCGATACCTACCGCTCTTCGGGAGCTGGAGGCCAGCACGTGAATAAAACAGATTCAGCAATCCGCATCACGCATATTCCTACCGGCGTCGTGGTTGAATGTCAGGATGAACGTTCGCAGCATAAAAACCGTGCTAAAGCAATGTCTTTACTTAAAACACGGTTACTCGATGCCGAACAAAGCAAGCAAAAGAAAGAGCAAGCACAAACCCGTAAATCACTAGTAGGCTCAGGTGATCGTTCAGAGCGAATTCGCACCTATAACTACCCTCAAGGTCGTTTAACGGATCATCGTATTAACCTGACAATTTATCAACTAGGCGACGTAATGGAAGGTAATTTAGCACTCGTCGTTGAACCATTAAAACGTGAATACCACGCTGAATTACTTGCAGAACTAGGACGAAATGATTAGTATCCGAGCAGTTTTGGGTCAAAACCCAGAACTGGAAGCTGAAATTTTATTATGCTACCTCTTAAAAAAAAATAGAGCCTACCTCTTTGCCCATCCTGAAGAATTACTCAGTGACGAGCAATTTGCAACCTACCAGAATTTACTGGCTGAACGCGCCCAAGGTGTTCCTATAGCCTACATCACGGGTGAACGTGAATTTTGGTCGCTCAATTTAAAAGTGAATCGTCATACCTTAATTCCGCGCCATGAAACCGAATTATTAGTCGAACTGGCCCTGGAAAAACTCCCTAATAGCCCCAATACTTGTATTCTTGAATTAGGTACGGGAAGTGGTGCCATAGCCCTGGCACTTGCCAAAGAAAGGCCTCAGTGGCACATTGTTGCTTGCGATGTCAGTGAAGAAGCATTACTCATCGCGAAAGAAAATGCTCTACACCATCAGCTAAGTAATGTGACATTCTATCATTCTGATTGGTACAGTAACATTCCTCAGCAGCAATACCATGCGATTATTTCAAATCCACCTTACATTGCCGAACAAGATCCACACCTAAACGAAGGTGATCTTCGTTTTGAGCCATATAATGCTTTAGCTAGCGGCCAACAAGGACTCGCTGATCTTCTATTAATAATAAAACAAGGTTATGATTATCTATTACCTAATGGCGTACTCTTACTAGAGCATGGCTACGATCAAAAGTTAAATGTACAAGCTATACTTATTGAATTAGGTTATAAAAACGTGCAGAGCTGGAAAGATATTCAGGGTCATGACAGAGTTAGCGGTGGTTGGCGATAATACTATTGATGATACATCCGTTTTTTGGTATATCTAACCGCCTTCTGAAGAGATCCCACTTATGAAATAATTTAGGGATGGAGGCTAAAATGACCGAACAATTAATTGATAAAAATAATGAGAGACTATACAACGTGAAAAATGACACGATAGGTAGCATGGGAATTTCTCCTTACATTGAGGCTGAAGGCGAAGAGTATATGAATGAGAATCAGCTAGCACATATTGAAAAAATATTGCTGGCTTGGCGTCAATCATTAATGGAAGAAGTCGATCGCACCGTAACACACATGAAAGATGAAGCGGCTAATTTTCCTGATCCATCGGATAGAGCAAGTCAAGAAGAAGAATTCAGTATTGAGTTACGAACCCGCGACCGCGAACGTAAACTCATTAAAAAAATTGAAGATGCTTTAGAACGACTAAGAAATGATGATTTTGGCTATTGCGAAGCCTGCGGCATAGAAATTGGACTCAAACGTTTGGAAGCAAGACCTACTGCTACATTATGCATCGATTGTAAAACTTTATCAGAAATCAAAGAACGTCAAAATCAAGGCTCTTAACATACCTCATATAAATGTAGGTTTATAAGGAGGTAAACCTTGTCTATCCTCGAGCCATTCGGGCTAAAGAAGCGAGCTTTAGCGCTGTCTCGAAGCCTTGTTAGTCTTGGCACGAGGCTTGGAAGCAACATAAATGCCTCCTCAGCCCGAACGGGTCTGGATGGCATTTATGTTTTTTTTCCTTAACTTTTGATGCCTATGGGTTCAACGACCCAACCTACGTACTTCATGTACTCTTCAGTTTAAAAGGAATGCCCACAAAATCTTGGAGAACGATCGGATTTTGGTGCACGCGATAAAAGATGAGGCATTTCGGTCGGTGGGCTAACCCTATTAAGGTTAAAACACCCCTTCAATTTTTTGTAAATGCCGCATTACAGCCCCTTTATTCCGTTCAAAGACCGCCGTAGCATTATTCACCATCTGTTGTCGTAATACTTGATCAACGTGCAATTTAATAATACCATCAACTACGTCGTTTGCTTGTTGAACTAATAAAATAGCCTGAGCATCCGCTAAATCAGCACAAATCTTCTTAAAGTTATGAACTTGATTACCAGTTAACACCGGTACATTCATGGCAATAGGCTCAAGCACATTATGCCCACCGACAGGAACTAAACTCCCCCCCACAAAAGCATAATCACTAATTTGATACATACCTAATAGTTCACCTAAGCTGTCTAATACAACAATTTCATTTTCAGTGCTTAAGGTGTTTAGGTTAGAACGCAGACCGGTATTAAATCCTCCTTGCCTACATAATTGATAGACTTCCTGAAAACGCTCAGGATGCCGTGGTGCAATTAATAAAACCACTCCTGGAACTGCTTTTTGTAAGCGTTTGAGTTGCGCTAAGATTTGTGCTTCTTCATTTTCATGTGTGCTAGCAGCAATAACCACAATTCGCTCTGCACCCCAATGGCATTTTAAATCAGCAAATTTTTTACTATCAATTGTATTCGTTTGCAAATCAAATTTGATATTACCTAAAACATGAACGATTTCTGGTTTCGCTCCCAAAGCAATAAAACGTTTAGCATCTTCATTTCCTTGGGATAAAATAGCCGAAAACTGATTAAGCACAGGTTTAATGACGAATCTAATCCATTGATAGCCGCGTCGGGAATCATCAGATAAACGTGCATTAGCAAGCAATAAAGGTACCTTGGCCGCACGTGCCTGATAAATTAAGTTAGGCCATAGTTCTGTTTCCATGATAATACCGACTCGTGGCTGAATTTGCTTGAAGAAACGCTTCAGCACTCCAGGAAGATCATAAGGTAAATATTGATGATAAACTTTGTCGCCAAAACGTGCCAGCACTCGCTCAGAACCGGTTGGCGTCATAGTAGTAACAAATACGGACCATTTTTTATCGAGCATGGCATCAATTAAAGGAATAGCGGCAATTACCTCACCTAATGACACGGCATGTACCCAAATATCAACGGGTTTATTTTGGTTTTTACTCAGACAAAAACGCTCAGCAATGCGCTGCCGGTATGCTGACAAACGACGCCCCTTCCACCATAGACGAATCAGCATATATGGCGTCAGTAAATACATTAAAAAAGAGTAAAAAAATCGCATATAAAACCAAAGCTCAAAAACAACAGTATATACTTAATATGTGGTATAAAGCGATAAAATTGCAACAACATGCTAGAAAAACCACTATACTTGTTAATTTTATAAGGTAATCCTTTGCGATGAATTTTAAAGAGTTCTTCACAGCAAATTCCTGGTGGGGCAAGTTCCTCGGTGCTTTTTTTGGTTACTGCATCGCCGGACCGCTTGGTATCCTTCTTGGTCTTTTTGTTGGCACAGTTGTGGTACGCCGTTTATCCGACCATTATGCGAATCCACAATGGTCCTATTTCAGAGAAAAAACGCCACCGTCCAAAAAATATTTTTTGAAACCACTTTTTCAATCATGGGGTATATCGCTAAAGCGGATGGTCGCGTTAGCGAACAAGAACTCAATATGGCGCGTTTACTCATGCAGGATATGCATTTGAACCGGGAACAAAAAATTGAAGCCATGCATTTATTTAATGAAGGAAAAAACCCGCACTTCAATTTAAATCATAAGATTTCACAATTACAGAAAGCCTGTAAAGACAATCGTGATTTATTAAAATTATTCATGGATATTCAGTATCAAGCAGCAAAAATTGATGGCCTGTCGACAAGGAAAATTCAAGTTTTAGATACGATTTTTTCACATCTTGGTTTTATGCCTTTTCATAAACAATATCGCTTTTATGAAGATTTCGGTTCCGTGCATAGCGATACAGCAGAAGAAGAACAACAACAAAGCAAGGCCAATCAATCCTCATCAGACTCTTATTCCTCATACAGCAGGTACAACTATAAACCGACAAAAACTAATTTAGACCATGCTTATGCCTTAATCGATGTTTCGCCGAGCGCAAGCAAGCAAGAGGTGAAACGTGCTTATCGACGCTTATTAAGCCGTAACCATCCAGATAAATTAGTTTCAAAAGGCTTGCCACAAGAGATGATTAAAATGGCTAATGAGAAGACACAAAAAATTGTCAAAGCTTATGAGTTAATTTGTACGAGTAAGGGTTGGTAGAAAATATTTCTGGGAAAAATCCCTTATCCAAAGAAGTATAATCGTCATCTGGCAACTTCCTGCAGCTTGTCCGCAAGGATCCACGCCAAAAAGAAAAAGCTCTGGATTCTGTGGACAATAGGGCTTCGCTCAACGCCTTATGCCCAAGAGGAGAAAAGATTTTTTCTTAGCTTTACAAACAAGCGCCTGCACTTACTTATTTATGGCGTTTCAATTTCCTGTGTTGGTTGCCCTTCAGGATTATAAACAAAACCAGTCCAATCCCCTTCCTCGTCAAGTGCAACTTGTTTCGGCATCAACGGCTCAATAGACTCAATATAAGAAACCAAAACCGGTGGTGGCGTTGGTTTAAATTCTGCGCGCTTCAACATCCAACCATACATAAAAGACAACAGTAATTGATGGCTATATTCATAATCATGATGCGCGCCCGGAATTTTCAGAGCAAGATATTGGTTTTGTGCAAACTCGTTTTCTCGTGCGCTCATTTGCTCCATCACCGACGGATAATCAAACTGACCGGCAATATCCATTAAAGGCATACTAAGCTCAGGCTTTTTATCATCAGTTTTAGGTATATCATAGGCTGAGATCAAGATTAACCCATCGATTGCAGCCTTTGGCGATTTATTGAATGAATCAAAAGTTTGCTTTAGCTGTTCTCCATAATGGACAACAATAATGCGATTATTTTTTTGTTGGCGCAAGGTATTGATGACCTCGGGCAATTCTTTTACCCAAGGCTCAGGGTTATCTTGAGAGCAATTTACCAAGACCGCTGACCATCCATTAATGGCCAATTTCTTTGCTAAGTGCGCTAATAACATCGACCATTGTGCCTGCGGTGCACCATGAATTAAAATTACCGCACCATGAGGATTTTTTACTGCAGCCCAGTACGGTAACTTAATATTTTTTCCATTAAACTTCACCTCCAACTGATTAGCAAACGTAGTGGAGATGATGAAACAAAATAATACGGCTATCCTTATCACGTAATTCATATCGTTCTAAACTGTTCCTGTTTTAATCCGCTAATTCAACACCTGCATCATCAAGCATTTTTTTAGCTCGATCTGCTAAAATTTCATGGGCGTAAGCTGTAGGATGTACTAAATCAAAGAATAAATAACCCTCGCAAGTATTCTGTTGCATTTTAGATTTTGATGCAGCAACCATTTGTAGAACCGAATGTTTGGTCAAGTCATCAACAACCGAGCTAACGCATGTTCCTGTAATATTGGTAAACCCATAAGTCGATGGATTGGCTATTACTTCGCCAAACGCCTCATTCATATTGAAATGCAGCCATTCAACATCTGGATATGCCTGTTTTAAATTAGCTAAAGTTACATTCAATGAATGATTATGTACTTTTGAAAAATACGTCATCGTATCAATAGAATCAAACTCAATTGCGGCAGGTGTACTGCCTAAATCAGGTAGATTAACCACTAAAATATGCTTTGCACCTTTATCTGCTAAACGCTGCAAACCATGTGTGATTCCATCATTTACCTCTTGGAGCGTTTTTTCAATCTCAGTAGGCAAAGCAAGATAATTATTTGCTCCGATCCACACCACAAAAAGGCTGTCCGCACTTGCCTTATCGTGATGTGCAGTGAGGTAATTAGTTATTTCTCGTCGCAAAGTAAATAACACATCATCATCACTGTCTTCATCGGAAACACCAGAACCACCAAAAGCATAATCAAGCAAATGCTCTTTGGGGCTATCGGGAAAATAAGAAGCAATCAAACGCTCGATCCAAACTGGGCCATTAGAAAAACGACCTTCAAAATACGGTGGTGATGAAGGCAATTGATGATCCATAAATTCATATAGATTGCCATTATCAGAAAGACTATCACCAAAGACAACTATATTATGGAGAGGCGTTGCTAGAACAATTCCAGAAAATAAAAAAGCACCTAAAGCTGCTAACAGTCTCATGAAAACCCTTATTATAATTGATTGTTTTAAAAACAAAAAAACACCGGCTATTATATTACGAAATACTCTTTTTAATCAATTTTTTTACATTATTTAGAGCTGAACATCTGAACCATCAACATAAGAACATATCTTGGCTCATAAAGAAATACCCTATTACCATTCTTTATTGCTCCCAAGCGGGAAAATCTCTATAGTAAATATTTTTGGGCAAGGAGGTCCTGATGACACAATTTGAATGTGAGTTTATAACAAAATGTTTAGCAACGCTAAGTCATATCCTAGCGGATGAAAGGGAATTAACAGAAGCGATCAACGCATTTACGCAAAATGATGATAAAAATCCACGTTATGAACTTCGAACCAAAATACCAAATGCCTTGTATTGGAGTCATCATGAATTACGACAATTTAGTGCGGCCTATTCTGAGATGATTTTCCGAATCATATCATTCTACAAGCAAAATTCGACCATAAGTAATGAACAAATTAATGCTGCTAAAATACTATTCGAACAAATGTACATCCCAGGTATTACTAAAGAAACACAAGCAGGGCAGAGAATTTCTTCAATTATAGAAAGGATTGCAGCAGGATTTGATTTTGACCACGAAAATGAAAAACTCGTGAATTCTAATGCGGTAGAAAAAACAAATCCGCATAGTTTTTTCTTCGCGGCAAGCCTGCTCGCAACTGCATCAGTGGCTGCAGCGATTTATCTAAGCAGTAGTAAATAGTTTGATCTTCGATTGGACGCTGGGCTTTACAGCCCAGCCTATTGAGGATAGTAATTTTGTGGCGGGAAAAACTTAAGCGCCACTACCAACTAAAGTAAGATTCAACTGACGGCCACAAACCCAAGCCTTAGTTAAATCACTAATTACTTCTTGAGACATTCCCTTAGGCAAACGCACGGTAGAATGATCATCATGGATTTTCAGACCTGTAATATGACGGCTTTGTAAACCGGCTTCATTAGCAATTGCGCCAACGATATTACCAGGTTTCACACCATGGACTTTACCCACATCGATACGGAATAAGTCCTGTTCTGACGACTCACCATTAAATTTCTTACGATCATCACCAAAATTCTTGCGATCATCGCCAAAGCTCTTACGTTCACCAAAGCCTTTTTTATCACCAAAACTTCGGCGCTCATCTGAACGCGAAGACGAACGCTCAAATTTAGAACCGCAATCAGTGCGCCCTTCTCTTTCAGGGCGTGCGGGTTTAGGCAATGTATGCTCTTTTTGCTGCCACGGCATGTCTTTGTGCAATAATAAAGCTAAAGTTGCAGCAACATCCACCGCTGAAACCTCATGTTCTTTAATATACTCTTCAACAATTTTTCGATATGAGTGAATATTTTCATGTTCTAGACGCGCGGTAATATTTGCCATAAAACGTTGCTGTCTTGCTACTTGAATCATGTGATCATTAGGCACGTTTACCTTAGTTATTCGCTGACGTGTATGTCGCTCAACGCTGCTAATTAAACGTGATTCTTTGGGAGTTACAAACAATATTGCAACACCAGAACGTCCTGCTCTCCCAGTTCGACCAATACGATGGACGTAAGTTTCATTATCATGAGGTAAATCGTAGTTAATTACGTGGGTAACACGCTCAACATCCAATCCGCGTGCAGCAACATCCGTGGCAACTAAAATATCAATCGCACCTTGTCTAAACTGGGCAATAATACGTTCACGCAAGGCTTGTGTAATGTCACCATGGATTGCCATCGCCCGCAAACCTTGCTGTTGCAACAACTCAGCAACTTCTTCAGTGCTGCTCTTGGTACGTACAAAGACAATAACACCCTGATATTCTTCTACTGCTAATACACGCACTAATGCATCAGGCTTTTGGTGACCTGAAGCAAATAAGAAACGTTGCTCAATACTTTTTACCGTTGCAGTTTCTGAACGAATTTCAATAGATGCTGGATTATTCAAATAAGTATTGGCAATTTGGCGAATACGATGCGGCATGGTTGCTGAAAACAAGCCTATTTGTTTTTGTTCAGGCAATTTTGCCATAATGGTTTCGATGTCTTCAATAAAGCCCATACGTAACATTTCATCGGCTTCATCAAGAATAAAGGTTCGCAGATTACTTAATTGCAAGGTGCCTTTCTCAATATGATCCAGAATACGGCCTGGTGTACCAACAACAATTTGTGCACCTGCACGTAATTGCTTTAACTGACGACCATATTCTTGTCCGCCACATAAAGTAGCAACTTTAGTCCCATGTTGTCTGGCACTTAATAATTCAAATTGTTCTGCAACCTGGATGGCTAGCTCACGAGTAGGTGCTAAAATTAACGCCTGAGTGCCTTGCCCGTTCGGTGTTATTTTTTGCAAAATCGGTAAAGCAAATGCGGCTGTTTTACCGGTACCTGTTTGCGCCAAAGCAATCGCATCTCTCCCTTCTAAAAATAAAGGAATAGTTTGTGTTTGAATCGGTGATGGGGTAGTAAACTTCATGTCCTCCAATGCTTGATTAATCGCATCTGAAAAATTAAAGGAGGCAAAGTTTGTTATTTCTTGAGTCATAAAGTTCCTAATCGTGTAAAGCGTAACCTATAAAGGCTGGGTTATCTAAAATTTGCTCAGTATAATAACAAAATAAACAGAATTATGCACTATCTTTGTTAGATATAATTTAAATTATGGTTATAAAAAACACAAAATCAGCACGATTAGTAAGCTTGTTTTTTTCTAAAAAAGATAACAATCAAAAAGTTGCAGTTGTACCTTGTTAATGAGTAGATAAATGAAAAAAATAATGTTTATACAGGCTGGCGATTAAACCTTGGACTGAAGTATATACGAATATTCATTAATGCCCTAGCATCCATGCGGATGAGAGCAAAACTATTTTCCATACCCCACTCATTTAACACAACGTGTTCCGATTTAGATTTTGTTTTTATTCAATTCTTTTGGTACAGTCAGCTTGATTATCGATAATATTAAATAAAGGATTTTTATTATGAGCAATAGGGTGGTACTGAGTTTGTTGTTATTATTTTCCACGCCGATTATGGCAAGTGATGAAGCCATATCTCTACTACAAAAAAAAGGAGCTTCGGCTAATGAAGTAGAATTGGTAGTAAATGCAAAGGGACAGTCTTCCGGCATCTGCTCCAGCGCATTCCAAAACTGTACGATACGAATTGGTACAACGAGCTGCCTAAATCCCCCGGGAACAGTTACTATTACCCATAATTCTAAAATTAGCGCAAAAAATATAACCGCAGCGTCTGCCGATTCTAACTTTCTGAACTTTGTGGTGCAAAATAATGGTTGCCCCACGTCTCTATCTCCTGGTGCCAATTGCTCTATCTCGTTTATCACGAATACTTCCACCGCATTCTTAGTACCTAACGTTTCCGTAAAAGGAAGTAATACCAATGCTACTTTTTTTGATATCAATGCCATCCAATGCCCTAAAACCGGTAACCTAATCCCGGTTCCTGCAAGCCCCTTTGCTACGGGACTTCACCCCAGTGATATGGCAGTCAGTCCCAATAGCCAATTTCTCTATGTGACTGATTCTAATGGCACGGTTACAGGGTATCTGATTAATGCCAGTACTGGGGTCTTAACGACTATTGCTGGCAGCCCGTTTGCTGCAGGAAGTTATCCTACTGCAATTGCAGTAAGTCCAGATGGTCTGCGTGTCTATGTGGCTAACTCCGGAAGTAGTGATATTACGGCGTACAACATCAATCAAAGCACCGGTGCCTTGAGTCAGTTTAACACTTTTGCTGCAGGAAGCGGCCCTAGTGCTATAGCCATCAGTCCCAATGGCAAGTTTGTCTATGTAACTAATGCCAATGGCAATAATATTTATGCCTATACGCTTAATGCGACGACAGGTGTCTTAACCGATGTAGGTCACTTTGCAGTAGGATCACAGCCTGATGGGATAGCAGTAAGTCCAAATAATGAGTTTGTCTATGCAGTAAATCGTAATGGTTATACCATTTCAGCATTCACCATCGATGCAACTACAGGCCTTCTGACCCCAATTGCCGGTAGCCCCTTTGCCACAGGAACATACCCGACACGCATTATCGTAAGCCCCAACGGGCTGTTTGTCTACGTAGCCGCGAATAATGGTCCTGGCTATCAATATGATGACTCTATTTGGATATATGCGATTGACACAGGCTCCGGTGCCTTAACGGATGTGAGCCCAGTACCAATCATCACAGGAGCGGATGGTATTGCAATCGATCCAGACAACCTATTTGCCTATGCGACCCATTATCAGGATAATACCGTCGGCTCAGATAGTATTGATGCAGGAACAGGTGCATTAACCGTGACGGCGAATAGCCCCTTTGCCACAGGAGATGGCCCCACGGCGGTTGTGGTAACTCCGAATGGTAATTTTGTCTATGTAATCAATTACAATGACAGCACGGTTTCAGGATACGCTGCTGAGTAACACTGTATTTATTGCGCGCCAAGGAGATTAACAACCACGGCGCGTGGCTCTCTAGCGAGGTTCACGCATAGCCTACACTGGCCCCAAAGCTAATTCATAGATAGTTCTCCGCCCGAACGGATCGAGGAAAAGTAAGTTTTTACTCAATTTCTTATCCGAAACTGACGTTAAATTAAAGCGGCCAGGCGACACGCTTGATCAATGGCATGACGGGCATCCAACTCTAAAGCCTTATACGCCCCACCTATCAAATGCACTACTTTACCAGCTGCTTTTAGCGGCGCCTGTAATTCCGTAAGCTCAAGTTGTCCCGCACAGATAACCACATTATCTACGGCTAAAATTTGTGGGGTATCATTAATCCGCACATGCAAACCTTCATCATCAATACGCTCATAAATCACCCCTGAAATCATTTTTACCTGCTTATGTTTCAAACTTAAGCGATGGATCCAGCCCGTAGTTTTCCCTAAACGCTTACCCATTTTTTCTTTTTTACGTTGCAATAAATACACTTCGCGCGGACTTGGCGCAATGACGGGGGTTTTTATTCCACCACGGTATTCACCATGCACATCAATTCCCCATTCATCATAAAATTCTTCTTTGGAACTATGGGATTGGTTCGTTAAAAATTCAGCCACATCAAAACCAATACCACCAGCGCCAATAATCGCCACACGCGGGCCAATTTCTTTCTTACCGGTAATCACATCAAGATAACTCACTACTTTAGGATGCTCTATACCTTGTATCTCAGGGGTACGTGGTTTAATACCACTGGCTAAAACGACTTCATCAAATTCGGCTAATAGCGCCACAGTTGCTTCCGTGCGCAAATGGATCGCTACTTTATATTTCTGCAATTGGTAATTAAAATAATTCAAGGTATGCTGAAACTCTTCTTTACCAGGAATTTTTTTCGCTAAATTAAACTGCCCACCTATTTGCCCACCCTTTTCAAATAAGGTCACTTTATGTCCACGTTCCGCAGCAACCGCAGCAAAGGCAAGACCTGCAGGACCGGAGCCAACAACCGCAATGGATTTGGGATCATGAGTTTCTTCATAGATCAACTCAACTTCGTTACAGGCACGTGGATTAACCAGACAAGAAGCTGTTTTATTCACAAAAACCCGGTCTAGGCACGCTTGGTTACAGGCAATACAGATATTAATTGCCTCGGACTCACCTAATTTAGCTTTTTCAGCGAATTGCGGATCAGCGAGAAAAGGTCTAGCCATAGACACCATGTCGGCGACTCCAGACTCAATAAGCTTATTTGCCATTTCTGGTGTATTGATGCGGTTCGAAGTAATCAGCGGTATGTTTACTTCGGGTTTTAAATGTTTTGTTATCGTTGTAAAAGCAGCTTCCGGAACCATCGTGCCAATGGTTGGAATACGTGCCTCATGCCAGCCAATGCCCGTATTAATGATGGTTGCACCCGCCTTTTCAATTTCTTTGGCAAGGAGAACAACTTCCTCCCAACTACTGCCATCAGCAATTAAATCAAGCATAGATAAACGATAGACAATAATAAATTTTTCCCCCACGGCTTCACGCACACTGCGCACTACCTCAAGCGGGAAACGAATACGATTTTCATAACTGCCACCCCATTCATCCGTACGTTGATTGGTATGCGTGACAATGAATTGATTAATTAAATAGCCTTCGCTGCCCATGATTTCAATACCATCATAGCCAGCCAATTGCGCCAAACGTGCACAACGAGCAAAATGTTGAATGTTTTTTTTTATGCGATATTTGCTCATTACCCACGGTTTAAATGGGCTAATCGGCGACTTAATGCCGCTCGGTGCAACGATAAAGGGATGATACCCATAACGCCCGGCATGCAAAGCCTGGAGCAGAATTTTCCCTCCAGCATCATGCACAGTTTGCGTAATCAATTCATGTTTTTGTTGTTCTTTACTGTTTGTTAACTTCGCAGCAAAAGGTGCCAAACGACCCGCGCGATCTGGTGCAAAGCCACCGGTGGTAATTAAACCAACCCCACCCAATGCTCTTTCACGATAAAATTGTGCCAAGCGATTTAAATTGTTTTTGTCTTCTTCAAGACCGGTATGCATAGACCCCATTAATAAACGATTTTTTAACTGGGTAAAGCCTAAATCTAAAGGCTGAAACAAGGCTTTAAACGGGGTATTGTCCACTCTCAATTCCATGAGTATTCTCACTACAAACATCGAAATATAAAGTATAAACCTTGTCAGTACCTTTTCACAGAAAATATTTATTTATCCTAGAGGTTAGGACATCCTCACAAAAAATTACTATTCCGAAACGGCCGTCGTCGGACGAATTTGAAAACGATTTGCAATAAATGCGCCAAATAAAGTAATGCCACTGCCCAGCAAAGAAATCAATGAAGGCTGCTCGTTCAATAAGATAAAACCCAAGAAGGTGGATACAATAGGCAAAGCATATAAGGTCACCGAAGCATTAGACGCCGACAGGTATTTAAGCGCATAACCCCACGCTAAATAAGCAATTGCCGCGGGAAAAATCCCCATATAAACTACAGCCAAAGTTGTCTGCAAGTCAGCCGTTTGAATTTCTTGTATTAATGCCGGCGCAAACATCAATAGTAGTAAAGTCCCACCCCACATTACCCAAGAAATAATCGCTACTGGATGATATACACTGGCAAATTGCTTTTGAATAATAGTTAAAATAGCTCCCATCAATGCTGAAACAAGAATTGCCAGAATACCTTGTTGCATGCCCGGTTCTGAATTTTCACCAATAGCGAGCAAAACCAAACCCAAAACACTGATTAAAATACCCAGCCACACACCACGACTTAACTTTTCCTGCAAAAAAATGAGTGATAAGAGTACAGTTAGCACGGGCATTAAACCAATAATGAAACTAGCAATACCCGCTGAAACACTCAACTCCCCATAATTTAAACAAATATTATAAATACCGATCCCCGCCATCCCTGCGATTAATAATTGAATACGATCCTTCCAGGGAATTGGCTTCTTAATGCCGTGGCCATAATAAATAAGCGCCATAAACAATGAAGCAACGAGAAAACGCAAGAGCGCAAGACCACCAGGTGAGTATCCGGTTAAACCTATGCGAATACCAACAAAAGCCGAAGCCCATAAAACGATGGCAACAATAACGACGATACTCACTTTGAAAGACTGCATCATTTCATACCATGTGTAAAAAAAATGTACTACATAGTAACAGAATCCACGCCAGGCAACCACCCTATTGAATTCAATTTCGCAAAAAAATTTAATGAACAAACTGTACAAATATTGCCATGCGTGCTTTAATTAACTATGCTTATAAAGAGGGCTTATATGGGGATGATTTTATGAATGACCCTTTTTCTGCACTAAAAGACGCCTTGCAATCTGTTTTTCATTTGGAAGCAATGAGAAGTGGCAAGTATATTTATCCTGAAATTCAGCAATTAAAGCTCTCTCTAGACAATTTTCAGCCCAATAATAAACGAAGTTTTATTGAACTGCTTAAGGGAATAAGAGCGACTTTACCGCGTATTGAAAAATATATTGAAAAAGGACATATCAATTTTAATGCCATTAAAACATCCATTGATTCTTTAGCTAAAACGCTTAATTTACCACTTACCAATTGGGACAACTATTTATCTCATTCGAATCTATCACCAAAATTCCAATTCAATGATACCCGCAAAGAACTAGGCCTCTTACCCTGGCTGGTGGCAAAAGCAGGAAAAACAAGCACACGCCATAATGCCAATACACAAATTAGTTTACTGCTAGAATACAGAGACCATTTTGGCTTCAGTCAAAAATTAAGTGCGCATTTGAAAAAAGATCCAGAGTTCTTATTTCGACTTATTATGGAATCCGATAACAACTTTGCTCACATTGCTCATACACGCTTAGTGCTTTATTTAACCGATCAACAATTGGCTGAAGCCATCATCAAACATATTCCTCACTTTGTGCAAAACAATGCTAATCCTACAGCTCAAGCAGCGAAATTAGTTGATAAACTCAATGAAATATTATCCAACGGCCGCTCAGTATCAACCTTATTACGAAATGCGGAAGCAAAATTTATTCTCGATAGTTCCGAGCTTTTGCAAATATATCAAAATGGAGAAGCAGAGCAAGGGCATGTGTTAGCAGCGGCAACCCCTCCTTCTTCGCACGAAGATGGAGGGTTAAAACCAACATTATAATTACAAGTTAATCCAATAATCCTAATTCCTTAACCGCATCCCGCTCTTGTCTTAATTCATTTAGGGTTTTATTAAACATTTCTTGACCGAAGTCATTCATGGTTAAACCTTCAATCACTTTAAACTCACCGTTTTCGCGACGACAAGGAAATGAGAAAATTAAGCCTTTATCCACACCATACTCACCATCAGAATGACAACACATAGAGAACGACTCACCAGCAGGAGTATCCGTCACTAAATGATGCACCCCAGTAATCGCCGCATTAGCAGCAGAGGCAGCTGAAGAAAGTCCCCTTGCTTTAATGATTGCAGCGCCACGTTGTTGTACAGTAGAGATAAACGTATCTTTCAACCATGCTTCATCATTGATTACTTGAGCAGCAGAAATACCATTAATCTTGGCATTATAAAAATCAGGGTATTGGGTTGCAGAATGGTTACCCCATATGGTCATTTGACTTACGGCAGTAATATCAACGCCTGCTTTTTGCGCCAATTGCGTACGCGCTCTTAATTCATCCAAGGTAGTCATGGCGAAGAAGCGGTCATTAGGAATGTCTTTTGCTTGATGCATGGCGATTAAACAATTTGTATTGCACGGATTGCCTACGACAAACACCCGCACATCATCACTGGCATTATCATTAATTGCCATGCCTTGCTTGGTGAATATTCCACCATTGATTTTTAATAAATCGGAACGCTCCATACCTTGTTTACGAGGGACGGAGCCTACTAACACAGCCCAATTCACACCGTCCATTGCCTTATTTAAATCAGCAGTACATACGATACGTTTTAATAATGGGAACGCACAATCGTCCAGTTCCATAGCAACCCCTTCCAACGCAGGAAGAGCGGGCTCAAGCTCCAGTAAATTTAATTCCACATCAACGTTTGGACCAAACATTTGTCCAGAAGCGATGCGGAATAATAAAGCATAACCAATTTGTCCTGCAGCACCGGTAACGGCGACTCTAACTCGTTTATTTGCCATGTTTTATCCCCTTATTATTCGTTTTTCTTATTCATTTTTGTTACAAAACGCCTGCCATGATACTATTGCATTCCCAAACAAGCCAGTCTAAAAAAGTAATGATTCCTTTATCGTTGTATATTCATATTCCTTGGTGTATCCGCAAATGCCCTTATTGTGATTTTAATTCACATAAAAGCCCGGAAGTTTTACCTGAAGTCAATTATGTACAAGCACTTCTCGCGGACCTAAACGCCGATTTACTGCGCTTTAATGCACGAGAAATTAGCTCTATTTTCATCGGTGGCGGCACGCCCAGTCTTTTTTCAGCTGAGGCCTATAACTTATTATTTACCGAGCTAAAAAAAATACTTCCCTTTGCTTCAAATATTGAAATTACTATGGAAGCCAATCCTGGAAGCGTGGAGCAGCAACGTTTCACCGATTACCGTCAAATAGGCATTAATCGCTTATCCTTAGGCATTCAAAGCTTCAATCCCGAGCACTTAAAAGTACTCGGACGGGTCCATGATGCACAACAAGCACATCGAGCAATTGAATCCGCACGCAATGCCGGTTTTAACAACTTGAATCTGGATATTATGCATGGATTGCCTAAACAAAGCATCGCACAAGGGATAGAGGATTTACGCACTGCCTTATCCTATCGACCAGAACATTTTTCCTGGTACCAATTAACCATAGAGCCAAATACGGTTTTTTACAAAGAAAATCCCCCCTTACCTTCTGAAGATGAAGCCTATTTTCTCGAAGAGCAGGGATTTGCCTTATTAAAAGAAGCAGGCTTTACTCGTTATGAAATTTCTGCCTTTGCAAAACCAAATAAACAAGCCCGCCATAATTTGAATTATTGGTTATTTGGCGACTACTTTGGCATTGGCGCCGGCGCACATGGAAAATTAACCACCACAACCGAGATATTAAGGACTCGTAAACACCGCCAACCCAAAGACTATCTAGATGTAGCCAAGCCCTTTCTAGCCAATATAGAGCTGGTTGATACCAAGGAATTACTCTTTGAATTTATGTTAAATACTACGCGCTTAGAACAAGCCATTCCCTTGGAATTATTTACAGAAAGAACAAGATTGCCCATAGATCTTCTATTAACGCAACTTAAAATTGCTGAACAAAAAAAGCTAATTAGCCTCAGCGAAACACATTGGCAAGTAACGAGCCTCGGCAGAAGATATACCAATAACCTCCAAGAGTTATTCTTGCCTTAAATCGCCAAACCACGGCAGCGAGGCAAGACAAATGCCCCTTCGCTTCTGGCATAGACATCAAGCTAAGCTCTATGTCCATGGGAAAAGATGGTACGAAACAACGGATGAACGTGTTAATGGAAGCACTTATACTTAGTGGCTATACCCTCTAGCCACTTGCCTGAAAATAAAGATTCATTAATAATAGATTACTTTCCGAAAAAGGGGCACTCGGTGATTCTATCTATACTCTTAGTAATTCTTGCTTATTTAATGGGTTCGATCTGCTCAGCAGTCATCGTCTGTAAAATGTTTTCCCTACCCGATCCACGCACCGAAGGTTCAAAAAATCCTGGTGCCACAAACGTGTTGCGCCTGGCGGGGAAAAAATATGCGGTTCTAGTACTCGTCACCGACCTTCTTAAGGGAACAATTCCTGTACTCATCGCCAAGATATTTATAACTGACCCCATGGCTATTGGGTTTGTTGCCTTAGCTGCAGTTATTGGGCATATGCACCCTGTTTTCTTCGGCTTTAAAGGCGGAAAAGGAGTTGCTACCGCAATAGGTGCCCTTTTAGGCTTCCAATTCATAGTGGGCGTCATGGTTGCCGGAACGTGGTTAATCGTCGCACGTGTTACACGCTTCTCTTCTTTAGCGTCTTTAATTTCAATTTGCTTATCCCCCTTCTATGCTCTGGCCATTATCAGCAATATAGAAGTGATTCCCCCACTGTTCTTAATGGCGCTATTAATTGCTATCAAACATAAAAATAACATTTACCGTCTTATTGACAAGACCGAACCCAAGATTCAATTAACGCAGCGCAGTGTCCTTGATGAAGTAATGGATGATGAGCCAGACGCCACTTATGCTCCTGCACCTATGCCCATAGTGAAAGAAAAAATAGTCTATGAAGTAGAACCGACTGTAACCAAGAAGCCTGTAGCAACCAAAGCCGAAAAAAAGCCAGTAACTAAAGCAAAAGCCTCTAAAAAACCAACGGTTAAAACAGACAATGCCGAGCAAAAAGAAAAATCGGCTAAAAAAACCGCCCCCAAAAAAGCAAAAGTAACTAAGCTCAAAGAAGAAAAATAATGCCCTTGCTTCCTGGCACCAATCCTCACAATCAAATGTAGGTTGGTGTTGCACTTTGCGAAACGCAACAACGGAGCGAGGCCACCGCCATAGCGTTGGGCCGACTTTGGCCCAACCGATGAACTAAAGCACGTATTAAGCCAAAGGCCAACGTGCTTTAACCTCAACGCCAATACTTAAATCCTTCTCACCATTTAACATGCGCAAACAACCGGCATAGGCAACCATAGCCCCATTATCAGTACAATATTCCAGAGCAGGAAAATAAATCTCGCCATCAAGGCTATCCATCCAGTCCCGTAAAGCAAGACGCAAGGCTTTATTAGCCCCCACCCCACCCGCAACGACTAAACGTTTACATCCTGCTTCTTGCACGGCGCGTTTGCACTTAATAATTAAGGTTTCAATGACTGCCAACTGAAATGCTTTAGCAATTTCGGAACATGCCCGCTCATCCTTCGCACTTTGATTCCAAGTAGTTAATGAATGGGTCTTTAAACCACTAAAACTAAAGTCCAAGCCCGGCCTATCGGTCATCGGGCGCGGGAAACGATAAGGTGTTGTCTCACATTGATCAGCAAGAGCCGCAAGTACTGGGCCACCAGGATAAGGAATTCCCATCAATTTAGCCGTTTTATCAAAAGCCTCCCCTACCGCATCATCCAAGGTATCACCCAAAAGACGATATTCACCTAAGGCTCTAACTTCGATCAACTGGCAATGTCCACCGGAAACTAAAAGTGCAATAAAAGGAAAGTCTAGCGAAGGGGTTTCCATTTTGGCGGCTAATAAATGCGCTTCCAAATGGTGCACCGCCAAAGCGGGAATATTCAAGGCATAAGCAAGGCTTTTAGCAAAACAAGAACCAACAAGCAAAGCCCCAATCAACCCAGGCCCTGCGGTATAAGCGATGCCATGCAAGGCTTTTTTATCAAGACTTGCTTGTTGTAAAACCTCGTTCATCAACGGAATCAAGTAATTGACATGATCACGCGAGGCAAGCTCAGGCACAACACCACCGTGTATCCGATGCGTGTCAATTTGCGAATGCAATGCGTGAGCCAACAATCCTGCATCCGAATCATAAATAGCTATCCCTGTTTCATCACAAGAGGATTCAAAACCTAATACCAACATGACAAACCTGATAAAAATAAATCAACTGCAGATTATAACACAGAGTGCTACTAATGTAGTCTTTATGGCTAGGAAGCAAAATGATTACTTGCTTGCACCCGTAGGCCAGCAAAAAATAAGTTCTTTTCTAAATAGATTCCTTTAATAAATATGTTTTAATATTAGTCATCTTTATGAGCTTAATTAAAGACTATTGCCTATACTTAATGAACTCTATTTAATCAACAAGAGCCCCATTAAAAATAATTTCTTGTTATAAGCTTGACGAGTGCTTCAACTAGCACTAGAATTGCCCACCTATTGAGATCAAATTACTAGAGGATTATTTTAATGCCTACAGTTCGCGTCAAAGAAGGCGAAAACCCAGAATACGCACTGCGCCGTTTCAAGCGCTCATGTGAAAAAGCCGGTATCTTAACCGAGCTACGCCGTCGTGAATTTTATGAAAAACCAACTGCTGAGCGCAAGCGCAAACAAGCCGCTGCAGTAAAACGTCACCTGAAGAAAATTTCTCGCGATACTTCTTCACGACAAGGTACAAAGCACCGACGTAAATAGGATTTTCATCCTGTATTATTTACCAAGGTCACATTTATGTGGCCTTTTGGTATTTGTACAAATCCCAGTTCCTTAACCTCTAAGCCTAAGGATTAAATCATGACTATTAAAGAACGTCTCACTAATGACATCAAAGACGCAATGCGTGCCAAAGATAAAAATCTGTTAACCACATTACGTTTAATCACTGCCGCAGTGAAACAAATTGAAGTTGATGAGCGTATCGAAGTCGATGAAGAGCGTATGCTGGCTATTCTGGATAAAATGAGCAAACAACGTAAAGAATCCATCACTCAATTTGAAAAAGCAAACCGCGAAGATTTAGTTGCCCAAGAACAATTTGAATTGTCTATTCTCAGCAAATATTTGCCTGAACCCTTATCAGCAGCAGAAATTGAGCAATTGGTTAATGATGCCATCGCCTCAACAGGCGCTGAAAAAATGGCTGATATGGGTAAGGTCATGGCGCAATTAAGGCCAAGCCTCCAAGGTCGCGCCGATATGGCTCAAGTTAGTGCTCTGATTAAGGCAAGGTTAAACTAGGATAGCCATGTCTGGCTTAATCCCACAGTCGTTCATTGATGAGATCCTGCAACGCACTGATCTAGTTGAATTAGTTGATAGCTTCGTTCCGCTGAAAAAAAGGGGAACGAGCCACATTGCGTGTTGTCCTTTTCACAATGAAAAGTCACCTTCTTTTAACGTAGTTGCCAAAAAACAGTTTTATCATTGCTTCGGCTGTGGTGCCTCAGGAAATGCCATTAGCTTTGTTATGAATTACCTCAATCAAGGATTCATTGACGCGATTGAAACTCTGGCAACACGTTTAGGTTTAACTGTGCCGCGTGATGGCCAAGCTGAAAAAAATAACGCATCGCAAGATCTCTATAAACTATTATCTGCGATTAGCCTTTATTATCAGAAACAACTAAAACATGAAGGACAACTTGCCATTAATTATTTACGCGGTAGAGGCCTAAGTGGTGACATAGCCAAATTATACCAATTAGGCTATGCGAACGAAGGTTGGCATAATCTGGAAAAAGCATTTCCTCGCAATCAGCGCGACTTAATTACTACAGGCATGCTGATTAAAAATGACGAAGGAAAAATTTATGATCGCTACCGAAATAGGGTAATGTTTCCTATTCATGACCGTCATGGACGTATTATTGGTTTTGGCGGACGTGTTTTAAGTGCAGATCAAAAACCTAAATACCTCAACTCGCCCGAAACCGTTATCTTTCAAAAAAGCAGAGAACTTTACGGTCTCCATCAGATTCTGAGTCAAAAAAAATCGCCTGAATACATTATTATTGTTGAAGGCTATATGGATGTCATCGCTTTGGCCCAGCATGGCATCATGAATGCAGTGGCTACTTTAGGCACAGCAACCAGCACCTACCATATTCAACTTCTGGCCAAACATACCAAGGCATTATTTTTTTGCTTTGATGGGGATAATGCCGGAAGACAAGCTGCATGGCGCGGTCTTGAAAGCAGCTTGCCACAGCTACATCAAGGGCTCGATGCCAGCTTCATGTTTTTACCCGATGGTCACGATCCAGACAGCTTAGTCAGAGCGGAAGGCAAAGAGAATTTTTTAAATCGCTTGAAACAAGCAACGCCCCTGCATCGTTTTTTCCTGGACACCTTAGCCAAAGACATTAACCTACGTAATCCTGCAGGAAAAACACAATTAATTAATGTAACAAAACCCTTATTACAAAAAATAAATGAAGGTTCCTATAAGCAATTACTCATTGATGATCTGGCGCGCATGACGCATATAGAAAGCCACCGCTTAAATCAATTAATTAGTGACCAACAAGTGACACAAGCTCCAGCAGTAACCCAAGAGAAACCCAAAACCGCGCTTACACGTACCCCCATGCGCATTGCCGTTGCCCTACTCTTACAAAATCCAGAAATATATACTAAGAGTATTGAACAAATTGATCTAAATGCGCTAAATACAAAAGAACATGAGATTTTACTCAAATTACTGCAACAACTTGCAGCAAATCCCAAAACCAATACTGCGTCCTTAATTGAAACATGGCGTGATCATCATTATTTTGAATTCATCAATAGATTAGCAGCTTGGAACCATCAAGTACCCGAGCAAGAATTAGTCAAAGAATTTATTGATATCATTATTTTTTTGCAAAAACAAAACCAGGAATTAATTATTCGACAGTTGATCGATAAATCACGTCAACAAGGACTAACTGAAACCGAACGGTTGCATTTGCAAAAAATGTTGCAGGAAAGACATGTATAAAAATAAAAAAAATCAGCTACTCCACGCCTGGCGCGGAGTAGAACAAATCAGAGCAAATAGTTCAATAAACCACTGGCATGTTCCATCGAGCCAGTCTATAATTAGAACATTTTGTAACGCTTAATTGTCCTTAAAAGAAGTGCCTATGACCATGAATGACCAAGAACAGCAAAGCTCACAGATAACCAAAGTCATTAGCCTAGGGAAAGAACAAGGTTATTTGACCTACAGTCAAATCAATGACTTATTGCCTAATATTGTTGATACAGAACATTTTGATGTCATTATCAGCATGCTAGAAGGCATGAACATTAAAGTATTTGAACTCCCGCCAGGCGATGACGAATTAGCCCTTCTGCTCAATACCGAAGAAGTGCCTGATATCGAAGAAGCAGCAATGGTTCTTGCATCTGTGGACAAAGAAACCGGGCGGACTACAGACCCTGTGCGCATGTATATGCGTGAAATGGGTACTGTTGAGTTATTAACCCGCGAAGGCGAAATCCGCATTGCGAAACGCATTGAAGAAGGGATTTATCAAGTTCTTAAATCCTTGGCTCATTATCCAGAAACAGTACAATTGGTTCTCGATGATTATGAACGCTTTATTGCGCAAGAAATTCGCCTCAATGAAATCATTAGTGGCTTTGCTGATTCTGACGAAGAAATGGCTCCTGCGGCTAATATCGGCTCTATGCTTGACGAATCACAACAAGATGAACTCATCTTGGCTAATGATGATGAAGACGAAGATGGCGAAGGCGGCATCGCTGAAGTTGATGATGGCCCCAACCCTGAACAAGCCAAAGCTTATTTTGACGAACTACGTGAATGTTTTAATGCCGCCATGGTTGTATTAAAAGAGCACGGCAGAACGCATGCAAAAACGAATAAATCGCTGGAAGCAATGTCAGATTCATTCTTAAAGCTGAAACTAACATCCAGACAAGTGGATCGCTTAACCCGCCATTTCCGCCAGTTACGTAACCACATTCGTGAATTTGAACGCAGCATTATGCGCCTGTGTATTGAAAAAGCACGCATTCCTCGCAAGCTGTTCATTGACACCTTCCCTGGTCAAGAAACGGATCTGGAATGGTTAAACAACATTATTGCGAAACATGCGAAAAAACTTGATATGAGTCGTATTTCCGAATACACCGAAGAAATTTTACGCATTCAATCACGTCTGGTTTCGTTTGAAGTAGAATACGGCTTAACGATTGGTGAGATTAAAGACATCAACCGTAAAATGTCTATTGGCGAAGCAAAAGCACGCCGCGCCAAGAAAGAAATGGTTGAAGCAAACTTACGTTTGGTAATTTCAATTGCGAAAAAATACACCAACCGTGGCCTACAATTCCTTGATTTAATTCAAGAAGGCAACATCGGTTTGATGAAAGCTGTTGATAAATTTGAATACCGCAGAGGTTACAAATTCTCAACTTACGCAACCTGGTGGATTAGACAAGCGATTACACGTTCGATTGCCGACCAAGCACGTACGATTCGTATTCCAGTGCATATGATTGAGACCATTAATAAACTCAATCGTATTTCCAGACAAATTCTGCAAGAAACAGGCCGTGAAGCAACACCTGAAGAATTAGCAGAAAAAATGGAATTGAGCGAAGATAAAATTCGCAAAGTACTGAAAATTGCGAAAGAACCTATTTCCATGGAAACCCCTGTTGGTGATGATGATGATTCACACCTAGGCGATTTTATTGAAGACAATAACATCGAATCACCAATCGACATGGCGACTGCAGAAGGTCTACGCGAAGCAACTTTAGAAATCTTGGAAACCTTAACCCCAAGAGAAGCAAAAGTACTGCGCATGCGTTTTGGTATCGAAATGAATACCGACCACACTCTGGAAGAAGTAGGTAAACAATTCGACGTAACCCGTGAACGTATTCGTCAAATTGAAGCAAAAGCACTCCGCAAACTACGCCACCCTTCCCGCTCAGAGAAACTGCGAAGTTTTCTCGAAGGTGACGAAGGTTAACGTAGGTTGGGTCATTTGACCCAACAACCAATCTCTTGCATTACAGACAGTGCAACTAATGAATACAACTGCTGGGTCACACAGCCCAACAGTCGTGTTCATTGATTAGAAAATTAACAACCTAAAAAAAAATGATAATCAAAAGTTACAAAAAACTGGAACAAAAAGTAAATTAAGTTTAAAATAACCTCCTCTTCGGGCCCATAGCTCAGTTGGTTAGAGCAGCGGACTCATAATCCGTTGGTCCTAGGTTCAAGTCCTAGTGGGCCCACCAATTTAGACCTTTAAAATCAATAAGTTAAGTTGA
>NZ_JH413816.1 GCF_000162755.2 Legionella drancourtii LLAP12 | reverse complement strand
TATAGCCAAGTCTTGCTCGATGATGGCTGTAGTTAATTCATAGATGATATTACTACTCTTCTCCATATTGTAAAACAAGCGAATTAGGCGTGATACTCTGCCAGGCTCTATTTCAATGAGCCTACTCAAGCACGCCGCGCCATTTAATTCTTTAAACAATAGCATCATCTCAATTGGAGCCAAAGTTCTAAGCAATGCTTCCATACCGAGCAAGTTCAGTATGGTGTCTATCAAATAGCTTTCTCCATTTTCAATTGCCTCTAAAAAGCAAGTTTTTGTTAGTTCTTGGCGGCTGTGTTCTTGCAACTTTTGCAAGAAGTAAGTAAGCAAAAACTGCGATTTCTCAGTTGCTGCGTTAGTAGTTTTATTCGTTACTACGTCGTTTTCTATGTAGGCGACAATCTCCGCCCTCATACCCCGTAATTTGATATAACTGAGAGTGGGCACGAGCACAAAGCGTTGTAATTCTTTATTCCAAATAACTAATTTAAGTAAATCAACCCTGGTTCTTTTTAAAAGCGCGAGCGCCTCAAGATTATTGTTTTCGAGGGCGATGAGTAGTGGTGATTGGCTTGCGTCATTTGCTTTATGGATATTGCCAAAAGGAATCAAGAGCTCGACTATTGGAAGCGCATAGCCTTTTTTTAAAGCCTCAATCACCAATTGATTGGCATCATTCTTATAGCTAAGCGGATAATTGCGGGAGAGCAGGGCAAGAAATCCCTTAAAAAAGGTTACCACTTGCTCTTGTGTATGTTGTCCTGTCTCTAACAGACTATGTAAGCGCTCAGTCATTTTGCTAACAATTAATTCACGATGTTCATTAGATAGTTGCAGGTGTTGATATTCTGGAGGTAACTCAAACTTTAATCGGCACTTGAAAATGTAAAGAAGAGCCTCAAAAAATTCAAGATTAGTTTTAAAATCACTTGTATGTTCTACATGATAAATAAACAATTTACAAAGATTGTTCGCATGGGGATCCTTGATGGTAAAAAGGCAAACGAGCATGATTGCATATATGTTATAAATATTTTTTTGCTTTCCTTCGAGTAGCATGAGCAGAATTAATTTGGGACAATCAAATTTTTCGAGTAATTCCCAATTAGCCTGCGCAGTATTTTTTTCAAGATGAAAAGTTAAGGGGCGTAGTACTTCTAAGATCATTGCCGGTTGATCGTGTAGGAAAAAATGGCGCAAATAAGAGGTTGCGGGTATCCCAGGAAGATCTGCTAGATTCTTAATCGTGTGCATTAATTTATATTCTTGTTGATCGTTCAATTCAATTTCGGTCGCGATCCTAAGCAAGGTATTGAGGCGAGTATTATCATCAATTAAAAGAGGCTTGGTTGAGGCGCTTACTTTGCCATTTTCACGGATAAGACTAGCCCCTGTATCTACTGATGGCGCTGTGCCTGCCGATGGCTCTCGTCTCGCTCGTTTATTGGTTTTGGCTTTGTTGTCTTGATTTATTGCTGATACGGGTTTTTTTCCCGCCAAGGTTTTACGTTTTTTCTCTTTAGGCATAGTGATCTTTAATTACAAAAATTAACCTATTGTAGTCAATAATCCTTAAGATATGATTAAATAAAGAACAGATGTGTCGTTTTTTTTAATAAATCTTTAGTATGTGGCGGTATTAAAGATCGGCGCCATTGCTTTTCTTATCCATTGGCCGTGTGTTGCCATATGGTATGTTTATAAAGCATTAACTCTTGCAATAGTTTGATTTTAAATATAAAAAGACAACATATTACGTCTTTCAGTAGACTCTAAGTAAAATTTTCTCATTGCAGGATATATTTATGCATTCAATTGATTTACGTAGCGACACAGTAACCAAGCCTTCTTCGGCTATGCTAACAGCAATGATGAAGGCTGAGGTTGGTGATGATGTGTTTGATGAGGATCCAACGGTTAAAAAACTTGAAGCAATGCTTGCTGAGCGAGCAGGTATGGAGGCCGCGATTTTTGCTCCGAGCGGTACCCAATCGAATTTATTAGGGATTATGGCGCATTGTGAACGCGGAGATGAATACATCGTTGGTCAAACCGCACATACTTATTTGTGGGAAGGGGGCGGGGCTGCTGTGCTTGGTAGTATTCAACCGCAACCGTTGGATTTTGAAAAAGATGGCAGCTTATCGTTATCTAAAGTGGATATGGTGATTAAACCCATTGATAATCATCATGCGCGTACCAAACTCCTTTGCCTTGAAAATACTACAGC
Organism: Legionella drancourtii LLAP12; assembly: GCF_000162755.2. Lineage (GTDB taxonomy): Bacteria > Pseudomonadota > Gammaproteobacteria > Legionellales > Legionellaceae > Legionella > Legionella drancourtii. The sequence continues at coordinate 32,662 of NZ_JH413816.1, read as the reverse complement.
AGGTAAAGTATTGCCGCTTTCCTATCTGGCGGAGGTACAGGCATTTTGCCATTCCAAGGGGTTAAGCAGTCACCTTGATGGGGCACGAGTTTTTAATGCTGCAGTGAAACTTAATGTTGAATTAGATATTATTAGTCGTCATTTTGATTCCGTCTCCATTTGTCTTTCTAAAGGATTAGGCGCACCAATAGGTTCTGTTTTATGTGGTTCGCAAGAAATAATTCAAAAAGCAAAAAGATGGCGGAAAGTATTGGGTGGCGGTATGCGTCAAGCGGGGATTATTGCAGCTGCCGGCATTTATGCTTTAGAAAATAACGTTACCCGACTTAAAGAAGATCATGAGCATGCAGCTTTACTTGCGCAAGGATTGGCTGAGGTAGGCGATCTTGCTGTAGATCAAGAATCATTACAGACCAATATGTTCTTTATCAAAGTGGGCGAAAACTACCCAAAATTGCGGGCTTATCTTGCTGAACGCAGAATTATTTTTCCCCAAAAGCCGAATAAAATGGGGTTTATCCGTCTTGTAACTCACTGTAATGTTGCGTATGCAGATATTGAGCAAGTTCTTTCTGTGATTAAAGCATATTACCACTAAAATAATTAATTCATAGGGCGTGTTATTAAGGAGTAGTCTATGGCCCGTGCCGTGATTCATGCTTCTTAAGTCATTGTTAAAGAACATATCATGGATATAATAAAAATAGGATTTTACCGCTATGTTTGAAGCCGTTATTTTTGATTTTGATGGGGTGATTCTCGACAGTGAGCCGATTCATTATGAGGCGTGTTGTGCTGTACTTGGCGCATTAGGGATAAAGCTCAGTTATACGGAGTTTATGGCACATTATCTTGGTTTGGCAGATAAAGATATGTTCCCCAAATTGTTGCACGATAAGGGCTTTCATTTTTCGGCTGATGAAATTAAGCAGTTGATTCAGCAAAAGGAGAATGTTTATACCCATATTATTAGTAGTCGTGAATACTTACCGCTAATTGCTGATTTTGAGCAATTTATCTTTAAAATAGCCTTCACGGTGAAGAAAATTGCGATTTGCAGCGGTTCTAGCCGTAATGAAATCACTGCAGTTCTTTCCAAAGTAAGACAAGGAAAATTGCAAGCGTACTTCAACATTATTGTAACCGCTGAGGATGTGAGCATAGGCAAACCGTCGCCGGAAGGATATTTATTAACTGCCAAACGTTTACAGGTCTCGCCTTCACAGTGTTTGGTTATTGAGGACACACTGCATGGCGTAAAAGCAGCCAAGGCTGCCGGGATGCAAGTAATTGGTTTATTAACCACTTATAATCGACAAGAATTTTTAATCGCTGACCGGGTGATAAGCGGTTTTCGGAAATTGTTATAAAGGATATTAATGAAGTGTCTAAGTGAGATCCAAACGCAATTAAAAGAAAAAGCCAAGCCTGTAAGTGTCAATACGGCGGTATTTTTTAAACAAAGCCCAGTAGTTATGCAGCGCATGATTAGTTTATGAATATTGAAAAATTGTCACCTGCAGAACGAACTGTCTATCTTATCCAGAAAGGTGCAGTATAGGTGGCGATTGAAATTTACGGATGAGCTAACCAATCTTTATTAAGTTAGGGCAAAGCGACAATAAATTGGATTACAGTTTAGCACTAGGCATATTTTTTTCAATTTCTTTAGAAATAAGTGCTTCTTGAGCAAAAAAGCTTCGATAAATGGGATTGATTCCCAAACTTAAAATATCGGTTAGTTTTTGGATAAATGAGCGTTCCGACCAGTCTGGCTGATTCTCTTTACAGATTTTAAGCGCTGCCCTGGCTTGTTCTAGCATCTCTTCATCTAAATAGCTTTTTCCTTGTATTTGTTCATGGAGTTGCGCAATTGCTTCATAGCGCTTAATTAATTTTGTTTGTTTTGCTGATAGGGTCTTCGTATCGGGTATCGTTAATGAACGATTCGCGGTAACAGATATGTTTTCTTTAGCTAATTTATTGATTAACAGATCGTGGTAATCACTGACATAATATCTTGTTTTAAAGGTGTTTCTTTTTTTTACTTCATTATCTAAGCCTTGAAATATAGTAACGAGTAGTGCCGTGGTTTGCTGAATTTTTTTTGTCGTTTCTAAATCATTACTTTGATAATCGAGTAACGATTGATAAAGTAAATTAATTTTTTCCAGTGATGATTTTTTAAGCAATTGGTCATTATCTTTTAACTTGGAAATGATGTTTTCTGGTTTTTCAGCGCGCTTCTTAATACTGTTCTCACCAAGAGTAAGATATTCAGCAACATCTTGAGATGATTGTTCAATGAAATTTTTTACCTTTGGGCTAAGCATAGGTACCTGTTTTTTTTTCATTGCTAAGAGTTCTTTCTTATTGAACTGGGTCAATAATGTAAATGTTTTTTTCATTTTTTGTAATTAAATGGCCGCTTGGTATAAATATAGTTCACTATGGTAATAAAATGTTGACCTAGATGCAATAGATTATTAACTTAATAAGAGGAGGTTGTTTTTTTTCAATAAGTTAGGAGAGCATTTATTTATTAGAATAATGTATAGCCGGTGTTTGGTTGTTTTTATAAGGGCGTTGTTTTTTTCATAGGTAGTTCAGTGAAATGATGTTATTGCGACGAGCTGAATTACCAATAGACAAACAGATGATTTTTGCTCAGATTATGAGGAAGAAAACAAGAAAGTAATACCTTATAGTAATGAGACTTTTTTATCTGAGGTTCGCAAAGTTTTAATGTCTTCTCTGATGGACGACTACAGTGGGGCGAATTTGCGAGCTATCAGGCACATATTTAAAGTTGTTTTGGGTCTTGTCACTAGGTAACAATAGCGCTTCAATATTTTGAGTATTAAGCTGTTCCTTCGCTTGTTTATAACCTTCATCGGCGATTTCATTAAATCGTTTAAAATCAAGCATGGCAAATTTATCCATATTGAAGGAAAGGCAATTATCTGCCATGCCTGTCATTTTTTCTGTATTTGGATGAGAACTAGTGGTTAATAAGTGCTGAACTAACTCACCTAAATTTAAGGGTAAAATAGATTCTTTGCCCATAAATTTGTTATAAAGCAACTTCCAGCCTGACAGCGAATAGGGCAGGGGATTTAATTTGAACAGGGTATTATTCTCGATATTGGCGGCAATAATTTTACTACTGTGTGAGTACTGACGCATGACATCAATAGGAATATTATTAAGCATACTCCTATCAAGGAGCAATTTGTCATCAAGAGATACAGGCGGGTAAATAAAGGGTAATGAAATACTGGAACGAATCGCTTCCCACAATAATCCACGATCATGAACATATACATTTTGGCTGATTAAATCAGTCGAAACGCATAAATAGTTAAGCCATAAATCTTCGATTTGATTATGTTCACCATAAATATTGATAAGAGCGCGATTTATCCTTGTTCCTGATGTACTTGAAATATCAGGAAACGTCAAATCAAATTTTGAACCTTTGACTAAGTAACGGTTAACCATTGATAAGACTTCTTGAGCGGTATGTCCCATAGCAAAGGCGGCTGCAAGCATGGCACCCATGCTGGTACCTGCGATGTAATCTATAGGAATTTTTAGTTCTTCCAATAGCTTATAAACACCAATATACGCAAGGCTACGTGCTCCATTACCACTAAGTACTAAGGAAACCGTATTGTCTGTAAAAATACGCATTATGCGTGCGATACCTGCTTCTGTATTCGCTCGAACATGATAATGATTGTTGATTTTACGTTTTTGTAACCAAGATTGACTGTTTTTAGGGGATGCTGTACTGTTATGCAGGAGCACTAAGATGTTGCGTTTGATAAAAAAATTTTTATTTTCATCATTAATGTACTGTTCTACTTCAGAACAGCTAAAGTCATTGGATTCTGCCTGTGCTAAAAATGCTAATGAATCCGCTTGGCGTATACAAAATTTGCTCCATGCGGTAACCGTTGGATCTGCCAGATAAAAAATAAAAGAATAGTGTTCTTCTTGTTGGTTAACCCATAAAATGCCGTCCTGATTCAGATTGCCATTTTCATTGAGAAAATGTTTTTTTCTTAAAATACAATCGCTGGTTAATAAAAGAATTTTTTCGCCATAAGGGAATTTGCGCATCATTTCTTGTAATTGATTTTCAAGATCCGGCATGGGTCTGATTGGAATTAAGGCAATTGATTTATTACGTGTAATTGCCGGACGAGCTCCTTGTAGGGATTTAGTTAATCGTTTGATGGTAAATTGCGTTATTTTATTAAGTAATTCAGGATAAGTATGGCTTAATTCCAAAAATTTTTCTTTGGATAATTTGAGGATAATGCTGTCACGCATCGTATAGACATCAGCGGAACGCGCCAGATCGGAGATAAGAGCCATTTCACCAATAATCGCGCCTTCATTGAATTCACCGTGAAATGTGGTATTCCCAGAATTATCAGTTACCTTATAGTAAAGACGACCTTTGATTAGAATATATAAATCCCCCAGGATCTCTCCCTTTTTAATGAGCAGAGAGTCTCCTTGATGAGCTTCAGTTTCTAATGCTTTGGCAACGTTTAATAAGCATGCATCACTCAATTGATTAAATGGTTCATGTTTCTTTATGAAGTCATAAATTTGTTTTGGTGAGAAGAAAATTGATTTCATAGGAAAATATCCGTATTTTATTCGTCCTGTATATATTATAGCTCTCTTTTGGCTGGAGTTGTGTTTATCCCTGGTGAAAAAGGAAAAAATGGTGAAGCGGGCTTATACTTTAGGTGCGTAGTTTTTCATGATCCGACGGAATGCTACGAGAATGTTTGTGGGGCACTGAATGTGCTTGATGAACGTGAACAAAAGGCATCAGTGTCAAAGGAGCAATAATTATATCAGCTTGACAAACTTAAATTTTACTTTCTAAAATGCAAAGGCCAAATAATTATTTGGCCTCCGATAATAAACTTAAAAGGAATTAACCAATGAACAAAATTAAAATGACTGGTGTTGCTTTAGCCGTTGGCGCTGCTTCGATGTTTGCTTTGGCTCCAGCGTTTGCTGCTGATGAAGCTTCTTCTGCACCAATGGTTCACTGTAAAGGTGGCAATGCATGTAAAGGACAAAGTGCTTGCAAAACTGCTGAAAATGCATGTAAAGGACAAAATTCTTGTAAAGGTAAAGGCGTTTCTCAAATGTCTAAAGAAGATTGCGAAAAAGCTGGTGGTACTGTTGCTGAATAAGGGCAATTTTTTTTATTCCGGGCATGCCGTACATGCCTGGTTTTTCTTAGGTTTGATATGGATATCTCCCAATATAAAGCACTACAAAAAATGCCTTTTCTAGGTTTTGGTCTTGGATTACGGCCTGATTATTATGAAGAAATTTTAACGCAAAAACCAGATTTAGATTGGTTTGAAATAGTAACTGAAAATTATCTGATTCCTGGTGGAAAACCATTGTATTATTTAGACAAAATACGTGCCAATTACCCAATTGTGATGCATGGTGTATCGCTTTCTTTGGGCAGCTCGGATCCTTTAGATATTGACTATCTACGGCAATTAAACGCTTTAGTCGCTCGGGTAGAACCGGCATGGATTTCTGACCACTTATGCTGGACCGGTGTGAATGGCATTAATGCCCATGATTTATTGCCGATTCCCTACACACGGCAAGCTGTGGCTCATCTTGTTGCACGCATTCAACAGGTACAGGATTTTTTAGGTCGTCCAATTTTAATTGAAAATGTGTCGAGCTATCTTACCTACAAACAATCGGAAATGACGGAATGGGAATTTATCTGTGAATTAGTGAAACACGCGGGTTGTTATATTCTATTGGATGTAAATAATGTCTATGTCAGTGCAATAAACCATCAGTTTGACCCGCTGGATTATATTCGGGCAATGCCTGCTGAACGTGTAGTACAAATCCATTTGGCTGGTCATGCTAATCATGGCGATTATGTTATTGATACTCATGATGCTGCGGTAATTCAGCCTGTTTGGGATCTGTATGCTGCAACTATTCAACATCTGGGCCAAGTATCAACCATGATTGAACGAGATGCCAATATGCCACCCTTAGCGGAACTCTTAGCTGAAGTTGAGGAAGCACGGCGAATTAGCACGGCGGTTTTATGTGCGGTGGAGTATATATGAGCAAATTGTTGCACCTACAAGAACAATTTCAAAAATTTCTCTTATCAGGTGAAGCTGAAATTTCTGACGCAATTGTGCAAACGAAGACAGTTTCGGTAGATACTCGTTTATCCATTTATCGTGATGCATATGGGCTAAGATTGATTGAAAGTCTTACGACTAATTATCCCTTTTTATATGCCTATCTAGGAACAGACGAATTTAATAAATTAGCGCAAGCCTATATTCTTGCCCATCCTTCTGCCTATCGTTCTATTCGCTGGTTTGGAGATGTCTTTGCTGATTTTGTAAAAAAATATTATCCGAGTAATCCCCATTTAGCTGAATTGGCTGATTTTGAGTGGAAAATGACACTGGCTTTTGATGCTGCTGATGCTGCAGTTGTTCGAGTTGATGATATGGCGGCGGTTCCTGTGGAAGCCTGGGCCAATTTGCAGTTTACCCTTCACCCTTCAGTGCAACGAATTAATTATTTTTGGAATGCAATTTCTCTTTGGCAGGCTTTAGCTTATGATGAAGCCTTACCTGAGTTGCAGCAAAACTCCGCGCCAATGGCTTGGATTTTATGGCGTTCACCAACATACCTGATTCAATTTTATAGTTTGGCTCAGGAAGAAGCATGGGCAGTGGATGCCTTGCTTCAAGGTGTGTCGTTTGCCGAACTTTGCGAGGGATTATGCCAGTGGCTTACACCTGAAGAAGTTGGCATACGCGCCGCTTCTTATTTAAAAGGGTGGATTCAGCAGGGTATGGTGTCGCAATTGCATATGCATTAAAAACATAGCCATTTAGAGCACTCGCAACATAACCCATATACAGATGATTATATCAATCACAAAGGTAAGCGGCAGCATCATGACTCAAGAAATAGTTAATAATGATTTTGTAGATAAGAAAAAAACTGCTTTCAGTACACCAAGAATATCGGATTCGGATGCGCTCATAACTATAGAAGCAAAACAAATAGATAACCCTGGTCTAGGTAACTGTGCTTTTTATGCTTTTGCGATTGGCTTAATTGAGATTATTCAGGAAGAAAAAATAGCATATGGTAGCCGCCGGCCTATGTTTAAACAATGGGTTGCTTTAGATCCTAGCATCAATACCGAGAAGCTATATGATGACATATGTAGTTTTGATTATAAAAAACCGAATAATAGATTACTGGATCAATTACAAAAATCATTAAGGCAAATAGTTTGTGATTGTACGCTTTCTGAATTACGTCAAGCCTGCGCTAGTTCTAGAGCGGTGAATGATTATAAGAAGTTGACTGCAACAAGTAGTTTTATGAATTTTTCTTTCTTATATTATGACAATTCAGACTGGATTGATCCTGAGTACAATGAATACGCGAATTTGCCAGATGTTAAAAAAGCTTTTGATGCACTTGAACAGAGGGCTCTAGAAAGAAAATCTCTTGAGCGTGATGAGCAATTAGAATTAAACGTATTAATTTCAGACGCATTAGGGCAAGCTGCTTTAAAATTAAAAACATTATTAAATGAAATATTAAAAACTGATGTAGCAAAATTAGGCGCATTAAAATCAGAAACAATAAGATTGCAGGATGCCATAATTAAAGCATTAACAGCACAAATGGAAATATTAACTCCAGATGGATTAGAAGCAGAAAAATTAACAGAATTAAAAGTAGACGTAGTAAGACTGCAAGAGGTAATTAATGATGCTTTAAGGGATGAAGCATTAAAAATAATACGTAATAATCCGTTAATAGTGGTTGAAGAGCATGAACAATTAACCTTAGCGCCAATATTTATGTCATTATTTTATGGTAGTGATGTAGACCTTAATTTGATCACGGCAGAAACCAAACCCAAAGCTGACTCAACAATTATCAAGGCAGCAAAAGTTATCACCCAAAATTATTTTTGGGGAACCCATGGGCATTTGAATCATCTGGGAAGTGTATTTGGTGTTAATTTGCATACATTAACTGAGGGTAACGCTAATTTTGTTTTTGTAGATGCTCCAGATCGCTACGTGATTACGGTTAATAATAAAAATAATGCTCATTGGACCACCATCGTTACTCAGGCGAAATCTGTATGCGCATTTTCTGGGGATGATGAAAAAACGACAAAAACACTTCATCAAGTTACGAAAATGGGTAAGCGTGCTGCAGAAAACAAAGTGTTTCCTAATAAAGTGAGGACGTCTGGAGAGTCTGCCAAGAAAACTGAACCAGCCAAAGTTGGAACCCCATCAAAAATAGTGAAACAGGAGTATGCCAATTCAACCAATAATTTGATGCGAGCTTCTTTAAAGGGGCAGGTCGCTAACGCGGTCAAAGAATATTGCAACTACAGTAATAGTATCTGGTTTTCTTTTTTCCATCGACATGGAGAAACTGGTCGTAATCGAGCTAAACGCTTTGGTGATAAATTGAGTGCATGTACCGATTATAATGAAGCAAAGAAAATCACGATTGATTTTCTAAAAGATAGAAAAAATGGAAATACTCATCCACATTCTTTTAGAACGATGCTCTTGCAAGAATTATTAACCAAGAATATGAGCGCGCCAGATTTAAAATTTCTTTCCCAAAATTTCAGTGCGCAATTAGATATATTGAAGACTCATCAGAATATAAAAACCAAATCCTTTTCGATGCTCTAGAAGAACGAACGTTAGACTGGTCTGTAAAGCAGCCTAGAGCGTCAAGCTAAGGGAAAAACGGCTTTGGATACGCTCCAAAACCGTTCGCATGATAGGCAGGGTTAAACGGGGCTATGATGCTAAATTCTAAGAGTATAATATCCAGATTAGATCAAGCCTTCTTTCTGCTTAATAAAGTAATGACTGGTGGCAATAAAGAAATAAAAATAATTCCATAAATAACAAGCGCAAAATTTTCTTTCACGACGGGAATGGAGCCTAAGAAATAACCCAGACTAAGCAGGCTTCCAATCCACAGAAATGCGCTGAATATATTGTATAAGGAAAAATGAAGTACTTTCATCGCCCCAATGCCGGCAACAAAAGGTGCAAAGGTGCGTATGATGGGCAGAAAGCGTGCGAAAATAATGGTTTTCCCTCCGTGCTTTTCATAAAAGACATGCGTTTCTTGTAAATGGTTTTTATTCAACAACCATGAGTTATTTGTGGAAAAGATCTTTGGCCCTAGAGCGCGTCCGATCAGAAAATTGATTTGATTGCCTAAGATGGAGGCCAGCAATAATAATAAAAATAAAATCCCTGCATTAAATGAATTATCTGATTGTGCGGCGATACTGCCTGCGGCAAATAGTAACGAGTCCCCAGGTAAAAAAGGCGTTACAATAAGCCCTGTTTCACAGAAGATCACGGCAAATAATGCCAAATAGGTCCAAAATCCATACGTGGAAACTAAGGTGTTCAGATAAACGTCAATGTGAAGGATGTAATCTAAGTAATGCATTTTATTCTCGCGCCTAGTGAAATTCCATATGCTTGCGCATTTTTACATATTTTATTCTCTTTTGTCGAACGATGAATTTAACCGAGAATGTGTTTCTGTCGAATAGAAGGATCTATAATCAAATTTTTCTATGTGTACCATGGGGGTATAATTAATATGAATACTTTATTCCATCTGGCATTTCCAATACATGATGTGGCCATAGCAAAAGACTTTTATCATCGTCAATTAGGATTTTCTTTAGGGCGAGAATCTGAACATGCTTTAATTTTGAACTTTTCTGAGCATCAACTTGTGGCTCATAAAATTGATGCTATTCCTCCGGTTCAAGAAGGTATTTATCCTCGGCATTTTGGCTTAATTTTTTCTGAGCTAGGCGAGTTTGAGGCGTTTATTGCACGCCTTCATGCACAGCAGGTTCCTTTTGAGATTCCGGTTAAAACACGATTTAAAGGTACGCGCATTGAGCATCAATCCTTTTTTCTCAAAGATCCTAGCAATAACTTGTTGGAGTTTAAACATTATCGTTTTGCTTCTGCTATTTTTGGCGAAAAAGACATAAGCCAAATTGGCGACACAAAATAAAGTTTTTATTATTAAGAATGGCTATGTGCCAGTTCCCTCGAGTTTGCAATTTATTTGAATATAATTCAGAGTAAAATTACAATGCTGGCTTGTGGAGTTATTCTTAATCAAGGACGAGCCGTGTCGCGTTTTTTATTTCCTCTTTCCTTATTTCTTAGCGCGGTACTTTTATTCAGTATTCAACCTATGGCTGCCCGCGCTTTATTACCTGTTTACGGCGGTACTCCTGCAGTTTGGAGTGTTTGCATGTTATTTTTTCAAGCAATATTGTTAATTTCTTATGGATATGCGGCGCTGTTAAGTTTATTGAAGAAATCTCTGCTCTGGCGCTTGGCTCATAGTAGCTTATTAATTTTGAGTTTTACGGCAATACCGCTTTTATTTCGCCCTTTAGTAACTGAGGGGGCACCGGAATGGAGTATTTTATACAATTTATTAACGCAGTTAGGCTTGCCATTACTTGTACTAGGGGCATCAGCACCTTTATTGCAATTTGCTTACAGTCAGACCAAGGCAAAGGGAGCGGCTGACCCTTATTTTTTATATATTGCGTCTAATTTAGGTAGTCTGGCTTCATTGCTGCTTTATCCTGGAGTAATTGAACGCTTTATTGGTTTAAAAAATCAATTTCATTGGTGGAGTATTGGTTATATCGTTTATGTATGTGTTTTATTATTAGTACTTTATACCAATCGTTATAAACCCTTAGAGCTTAATACGAAAGAAGATAGTCCTTGGCCATGGCAAGATATGGTGTATTGGGTATTTTTAAGTTTTGTACCGTGTAGTTTCATGCTCGGCGTGACTTTGTACATCACCACGGATGTGGCGGCTACTCCTTTATTTTGGGTATTGCCTCTGGCTTTATATCTGTTAACGTTTATCATTGCTTTCACGACTAAACCTATTTTTTCTTTTTCCTGGCTTGCACGCAATTGTATTTTCTTTCTGGTGTTTTCCATTCTCGGTTTTATTTTAAATGTGAGTCAAATCCGCGCTTGGCAAACGATTTTATTTAATTTACTCAGTTTTTTTATTTTTGCACTTCTTTGCCACCGACAACTATTTTTAAGCAGGCCCAAACCGCAATTACTCACTTTATTTTATTTATGCTTAGCTCTTGGGGGCGTTTTGGCGGGTATTTTTAATGGGATTATCGCGCCGCATATATTTAATCAGGTCTATGAATACCCCTTAGCCATTTTATTTAGTTTATTGGTGTTACCGAGTAAAACAGTAGGCTGGGCTATAGGGACTAACCGCAATGTGAATTATTCATTATTAAAGTTAATGAGTGTTCCCTTGATTGTATTGGGATTATTACTGAGTCCACATTTTATTCCGGAGATCCACTGGCCGCATGGTTTTTCTACATTTCAAATTAGCGCTATTTTATCTTTAATCGTATTGGTGGTGTGGCAACGCAGTAAAATCAGTCTGTTTTTATCCATGTTCATTTTATTTGGTTTTATTTTTTCACCGGCTCTGCAAGAAGAGGATATTCTCGTACAAGAGCGTAATTTTTATGGTGTAAAAAAAGTAGTCGATAAAGGAGGCGCTCATGCCTTAATTAGTCAGTCTACTGTGCATGGATTGCAATTAATGAATGGCGTAAAGCCCAATGGTTATAGTTCTTACTATGGGGCAATTAAACCAGTTGTTGACAATTTGCAACAAGAATGGCCCTCACTTTCAGTAACCATTATTGGTTTAGGAATTGGTACTATGGCGTGTCAATTTCGCCCAGTGGATCAGCTTAAAATCATTGAAATTGATGATCAGGTGATTCAATTAGCTAAAGATGCACAATTATTTACTTATTTACGCGATTGCCCTCCCCAAATTGACATTATCAAAAATGATGGCCGTTTAGCTGTAGAAAAACTTCCTGATGCCTCACAAAAATTATTAATTGTTGATGCGTTTAATTCGGATGCTATTCCAGTGCATTTAATCACGCTAGAAGCATTTGCCTTGTACAAGCATAAAATTACTCAAGATGGGGCCATTTTGGTTAATTTAAGTAATCGCCACTTGGATTTATTACCCGTATTAACTGCCGTAGGTCGTTCTTTAGATATGATGGTCTTTTATATTGCCCATCAAGGTGATTCTGCATTAGGGCAATTTTCTTCTGAATGGGCTTTATTAACAATGAATGAGGAGCTGGTATTTAAATTGATGGGAAATACAAATTGGCGTTTTGTTGCCAGTAATAAGCAGTTTTTATGGACCGACGATTATTCTAATATCATCCCTTTATTAAAATGGTAGCGATAATTCACATAAACCATGTAGGTTGGATCAAATGACCGAACCTACATGATGGCACCTAGCGCCCGAATTATATCTCAGCTAAATTCCCTTTAGTTTCTAACCAAATTTTTCTATCGCCGGCACGTTTTTTATTAAGCATCATATCCATTATTGCTTCAGCCCCTTCTTCATCTTCTAATGTCAGTTGCACTAAACGGCGGGTATTGGGATCCATTGTCGTTTCACGCAGTTGGATGGGGTTCATTTCACCCAAACCTTTGAAACGTTGGACATTGGCTTTGGCTTTGCTTGTTTGGGCTAGATGACTGAGCAAGCGATTTTTCTCTTCATCATCCAGGGCATAATGAACTATTTTACCCGCATCGATGCGATACAGTGGTGGCATTGCCACAAAGACATGACCTGCCTGAACCAGGGGTTTAAAATGACGCAGAAATAAGGCGCAGATTAATGTGGCAATGTGCGCTCCATCGGAGTCTGCATCGGCAAGAATACATACTTTTCCATAACGCAGACCAGTAAGATCAATTGAACCCGGATCGACACCAATCGCTACAGAAATATCATGAATTTCCTGCGAAGCCAGTACTTGTGACGAATCGACTTCCCATGAGTTTAGAATCTTGCCGCGTAAGGGCAAAATGGCCTGAAAATCTTTATTACGTGCCTGCTTCGCTGAACCACCCGCAGAGTCACCTTCTACCAAGAATAATTCAGCTTGACTCAAATCTGTTTGCAAACAATCCGCCAATTTTCCTGGCAGGGCAGGGCCTTGGCTTACACGTTTACGTGCTACTTGCTTGGCTTGTTTTAGACGACGTTGTGCACGCTCTATGGCTAGGGACGCAATGGCTTCACCTTGGTTACGGTGTTGGTTTAACCACAGCGCAAAAGCATCTTTAACCACATTACTAACAACAGCCGAGATTTGGCGCGAGCTTAAACGTTCTTTGGTTTGTCCGGCAAATTGAGGCTCTTTCATTTTTATCGAAAGAACATATTGGCACGGCTCCCATAGATCATCTGCCGCCAGTTTAACCCCACGTGGTAAAAGATTTCTTAATTCACAAAACTCATTCATGGCTTCAAACAAACCCGAACGAAAACCATTCACATGAGTTCCCCCTTGAATGGTGGGAATTAAGTTCACATAACTTTCACTAAAACCTGCACTGGCGCCATTAGACCAGACCAAGGCCCAATCTACGGTTGCATCGTCGCTTTTGAATTCACCGGCAAAGGGTTCTTCAGGCAAATAATCGCCATCCCCCAGGGATTGATTCATATAATCAACGAGGCCATGTTCGTAACACCAATGTGATTCTTCGTTATTGGTTTTATTGATAAAGGTCATCGATAAGCCAGTACATAGTACGGCTTTTGCTCTTAAAATATGGGTTAAGTGTTTGATGGAAATGCGGGTGGTATCAAAATATTTGGCATTAGGCCAAAAACGGATAGTGGTACCGGTGTCTCTTTTTTTAGTGATACCAATTTCATTTAATTCGCAGGTTTTATCACCATTAGCAAAGGACATTTGATAAACAATGCCATTACGCTTGATGGTGACTTCAAGCCGATCGGACAAAGCGTTAACTACGGATACACCGACCCCATGCAATCCTCCAGAAAAGCTGTAGTTTTTATCGGAAAATTTACCCCCCGCATGCAAACGCGTCATAATCACTTCAACACCGCTTAAACCTAATTGTGGGTGCAAATCTACGGGCATACCCCGGCCATCGTCTTCTACTTCAACAGAACCATCTTCGTGGAGGGTAACGGTGATGTGGGTGGCAAATCCTGCTAATACTTCATCCACGCTGTTATCAATAACTTCTTGAGCCAGGTGATTGGGGCGTGTGGTATCGGTATACATGCCGGGGCGACGTTGAACTGGCTCAAGTCCACTTAGGACTTCAATGGCCTGGGCGGTATAGTTTTCTGACATGGGCATTTACTCAAATTGATGTACTAGGTTTATTTTATCATAGATATGGTACAGTAGAGGAATACTCATTAGTAATAAAACTTATGCAACACAGCGCAGAAGTGCGACAATTGTCCGTAGCTTTTCAAACACATCAAAAAAAAACACTGGCTTTGGATGGGGTGAGTTTTAGTTTATATCCTGGTGAAACGCTGGTTTTGCTTGGTGAATCCGGCTGCGGAAAATCCTTGACTTCCCTGGCGTTAATGCGTTTATTGCCTAAAGCAGGTGTTTATGGCATTGATAGCCAAATCAATTTGGATGGCGAGGATATTTTAAATCTGTCAGAACGCCTGATGCGGCAGCTACGAGGCCGGCGGCTGGCTATGATTTTTCAAGAGCCTATGACTGCTTTAAATCCGGTAATGACGATTGGCGAGCAATTGGCTGAGGTTTTGTTAAGGCATAAAGCATACACCAAGAACGAGCTAAACGCTGCGATGTTGGCATCACTTAATGAAGTGGAAATGCCGCAGCCACAGGTGAAAATTAACCAATACCCTCATCAATTATCGGGTGGCCAAAAACAACGGGTCGTTATTGCCATGGCATTGGCTTGTAATCCTGAAATTTTAATTGCAGATGAGCCAACAACAGCTTTAGATGTCACCATTCAAGCCCAGATTTTAGCATTGCTGAAAAAATTAACAAAAAAATCATCAGATGAGCATGTTATTGATTACCCATGATTTAGGCGTAGTCAAGGCTATGGCCGATCGTGTGTGCGTCATGTATGCTGGGCAGGTCGTGGAACAGTCCTCGGTTCATGATTTTTTTACGCAGCTAAAGCATCCTTATGTGCAGCAATTGCTTGCTTCCTTACCTTCCTTTGCGAAAAAAACAGAACGATTGTCGGTGATTCATGGCTTTGTTCCTTCATTAGATGCGTTGCCCTCGGGTTGCCGTTTTCATCCACGTTGTCTTTATGCTTTTGCACGATGCGAACAAGAAGAACCACAATTACAAGAGCAGGGCAATCGAATGGTGCGCTGTCATTTATATCCGCAACTTGAACAACTGCCGGTTTTAGAAACAAAGAAAATGGCATGGACTGTCGCGACCACCGAGGCAAAAAGCATATTGAATGTTCATGAGTTATCGGTTGATTTTGTTCAAAAAAAAGGATTGTTTAGCCGTTCTAAAGTACAGTTTAAAGCGGTTGATAAGCTGTCTTTTCATTTACAACAAGGAAAAACCCTGGCCTTGGTTGGCGAATCAGGATGTGGTAAGACAACTACTAGTCGAGCCTTATTACGTTTATTGCCTGTAGCTGGAGGCGAGATTCATTATCGTGATTGCGATGTACTTACTTTGCGAGGAAAAGCATTAAGGAATTACCGTAAGAAAGTACAAATTATTTTCCAAGATCCTTTTTCTTCGATGAATCCGCGCATGACTGTTGGGGAAATTATTGCCGAAGGCATGCATGCCCAAAGAATGAAGCGTTCTGTGATTAGCAAAAGACAGAAGGAACTATTAAACCAGGTCAATTTGCCGCTCAACAGCTTGCATCGTTATCCACATCAATTCTCTGGTGGGCAGCGGCAGCGGATTTGCATTGCCAGGGCTTTGGCAACGGAACCTGATATTTTAATTTGTGATGAACCAACAAGTGCACTAGATGTTTCGGTTCAGGCTCAAATTCTTAATTTATTGAAAGAATTACAACAAGAAACGGGTATTTCCTACTTGTTTATTACGCATAATATGGGCGTTGTATCTTATATTGCTGATGAAGTGTTAGTTATGAAGGAAGGGAGGGTAGTAGAGTTCGGTACTTGTGAGAAGATTTTTAAACAGCCAGAACAAGTTTATACGCAGCAATTATTGAACGCGGTATTGGATATTGATACGTAATCAATCATCTATCTAATTGTTATTCAACTACCTACCTTAGCTACTACTGCAATTTCCTTCCCAATATTTTCAAGGATATTTTGTCGCTCTGTTTGAGCAAAAAATAAATTCCCATCAAAAAATAGCTTACCGCAAATCAACAATAAGCCTATTCCGCTTGCCGCTATTGCAATATTGAGCAAGATTGGTTTCCATTGTGCTCTATGATTCCCCATAGTGAGATAAGCCTTATTGAATGTGGTCTTAAATTCCTCTTGTACACGGCATAGCTCTTCTTTATCTACAGGCTCGGCTCCGAGAACTAAATTAGTAAACTGCTCAACCAATGTCTGTAGATCAACAGCAATATTCTGAGTCCGTTGTCCATCGTCAGAGCGAGGGTATTTTTCTTTTAGTACCTTACCATAGTTCTTAAGCTTCGCTATTTTTTCACGAGTCAGAGCAAGCGCATGAGCAGTCTTAAGACAAGTTCTAAGCTCGGCTGGCGCCTTTCGCAAGGCAATGGAAATCGCTTCTGAGCTTGGTCTATTATCAGTAGTCATTCTAGAAAGTCTTTGAACAATATCTATATGCCCAAGTGAGGCAGCCCCTTGCAATACCTTAGCAATTGCCTCAGAAGTCGGTTTATGATCCGTATCCAAGTCAGTAAAAATTTCTACCAGTTTCCATTGCCTTTGACCTGCTGCAATTTGCAAGGCCTCGGAAATTGTTGCACGTGTTGGTCGATTATCACCCTCCATTTGACAAACCAGCTCAACAACCTCTCTTTTTTCAGAATAAGCTGCCGAGCATCTCAGAAGCTTAGCAACTAGTTCGGGAGTCGGCTTATTGTCGCCACTCATCGTACAAAACTGCTTCAATAACTCTAGTGGGCCTTGATAAATAGCCAATTCAAAGACATAGGAGACCGCTTCAGCGGTTAGATTCCCATCCGCACAGAGGATTTTTACTGTCTCCCATTGACCCGCGTTAGTTGCTATGCGCAAAGCTTCAAAAGTCACTTCAGGGTTCGCTCTATTCTCAGAACTCGTGGACTTAGCCAAGATTTTCATTATTTCCCATTGGCGAGCACGAACGGCTATTTCCAGAACTTCAGAAATTAGCTCGGATGTTGGTTGTTTGTCGCCACTGCGCTGGACCAGCGCTTCTACAGATGCTCCTCTATTCGAGCGAGCCGCTATTTTTAGAGCATTGGCGAGGCACTCAGGACTAAGTTTATTTTGCTCACTTGGTATATCAGTGAGTATTCGGATCGCTTCTACCCGATCAAGATGAATAGCAAACTCCAAAACCTTAGTAAGGGACTTCCCTTGGGGGTCGTTTTCTGTAACTATCGCACAAAGCTCTTGCATCACATCTAGGCGGCTATAATAGATCGCTTTTTTCATGGCATTCACCAGCGCTTCGCTAGAAGGTTTATTTTCTCCGCTCATAGCGCAAAACCTTTGTATCACTTCTAAAGGGGCATGCCTGGCAGCTAGTTCTAGTGCTTCAGACACCTCTTTTTTCCCAGGCTTTTGATCATCCTCCATGCTACAAATTTTAAGCACAATTTCCCATTGACTTGCATTAGTAGCCAATACTAAAGCCTTGGAAAATGCGAGATAAGAGGGTTTAGAGGCTCTTTCGGCATTACAAAGTTCCCTCACAACTGTCCATTGACCAAGGCAAGCTGCTTCCTTCAATACTTTGGAAAGAATATCCCGACTCAATTTTTTGTCTTTACTCAGGGTACAGAGGAGCATCACTAGTTCCCATTGGCAAGCACGGTTAGCCCAAAACAAGGCTTTTGAAAACGCTTCGTCTGTCAGCATATTATCTAAACTACAGAGAAATTTTACCGCCTCTAGCTCTATGGCGTCGGTAGCTTTTCGCAAGGCTTGCGTGCAGTCGTCCTTAGTCGCATAAAAGAAGCGTCCTCCTGACCATTTAGCAACGGAGGAAACTTCGCTTAAAGCGAAATTTAGAAGCTCTGCATTGACCTCTTTTGCATTTAGAAGCAGAGACAAAATATTGTACTTACCAATAATAGCGCTTCTTATGCAGATAAGCTTGACAATAGGCTCTTTACACGTACTTGCTGCCATTAAACTAGAGCATATGGAGCGCAGTGGAGCATTTTTAACGAAAACTTCGATGAGCGCTCTTTCATATTCAGCAATGACCTCTGAGTCATTGCGTTTAATAGTGAGAACCTCATGCAGAAAGGACTCAAGCTCAAAATTTGCTGGTGATTTTTCTTCAATAAGGACTTTTATCAGATAGGCGTAAAAGGCATATTTATCAGTGGGAAAATCCTGCATAGAAGAAATATTCTTCATAATACGCTTTAGGAAATTCCATTTGCGTTGATTTTCCACCCAGCAGTCTTCGACAAAATAATAATCCTCTTGGGTCCAACTTTCTTTGGCGAGGAAATACTGTTGGACAGCAGCTTTAAGTGAAGTTGCTATATTTTCTAGCTGCTGCTTGATAAGTGTGGAATGTGTTAATGCATCTTTTGCTAAGAGTCTAATCAGCGCAGGATCCGCTAAGGAAGTCTGAGATAGAGACAAATTAAAAATAGGAACATAAAGCAAGGGACGCAGGCTTTTGTCAATTAAGCGATACAGTTGCATGAGCTGGCTAAGGACAAGAAAGGAATCCTCCATCCTATTATCTAAGTTAGCAAGGTAACTCTTGAGCGTTTCAGGCTCATTCAATAACTTTAAAAGCTGAGGTTTGGAGGGCAGCAGATAAAACAAAGCACCCTGGTTATTATTGATAAGTTCATTGAGTTTAGCTTCGCTAATTAATTCAGCTAAGGAAGGCAAGATAGAAGAGGCATAACGCCCAGTTTGATTCAGTCTCTCAGCAAGTTGCTGAGGAGGTAGAGCTTCGAAATACGTGCAGAGCAAGTTCTTTAATTTTTCATCCTTAACTTCTCTATAGTGGACTAAAGCACAGCTTATAAACATTTCACCAAATAAAGCATAGAGCTTTTGAAAATTTTCCCGCTCATAGCCAAAGACAAGCTTAAAATTGAGGGGTTCTATCTCTGATGGATTGCCTTCCCGCTGCTCAGCAGTTAAAGAGTAAGCGACTCGATAGTTAGGGATAGTGACTATCGTTTCCTTCGCATTGGCAATCAGTTGCGCCGCCTCAGGAAAAAGCGTGAGATTTTTATAGAGTGTTTTTATCTCAGAATCTTCAGTATCAAGATTAACAAAATTATAGGCTAAAAACTGGTGCAGTAAGCTAGAGTCAATAATCGCCTTGGAATCTACCCCTCGTTTCAATAAGGTAATCAATATGGCTGTAAAAGTCTCAATTTCACCAAAAGTATTTACAAATAGAGGAAGCAGTCCCAAAAGATTTTTTTCCGAACTTAATAACTTATCAACCCGAGCAAGCTCAGTGCGTAAACTTAGTCCATTTTTAATAAAAGGATTGGCATTAAAATAATCCTTATAGCGATCATAAAGGGCTTGAGTTTTTTCACTATTCTTTGTAAGACAATGAAAAAAAAGAACGGAAACGCTTTCTACAGCAAAAAAAGGAAGATTTTTATCTGCTATAAAGCCGAGACAAGCGAAGTCTACTCCTCCAAACTGATTCTCTGGCTTGCAATTCTTAAGAAATTCAACACAGCAATCGTATATTTCTAGCCGATCAAATTGTAATTGTTGTACCTCAGCCCCTGGCTCTCGACCTTGTAGACAAAGCGAATTTAATAATTTTCGTCTTTCAAGTATCAGTTCAGCAAGGAGGTTTTCAGTCTGAGATAATTCACTAAGCTCATTTAAAGTTGGAAAAGGATCGGAGGGTGCAGAGATTAGCCATTTCCACAATTGAATAATTTCTCGGTGCATAGTTTCTTACAATCTGGGAGAAATCCACGTATTATAGCTCTATTTGATTAAATTGCAATCAATTGTTTCAATCATTAGCCTCTTAACCTAGCCACAAAAATTTGCTAAGGAACGAGATAGTCTTAACTAGGGTTCATATATGTCAACAGACCCCCTAATAACAAACGACCTCACAAGACTTCATATTATCTTAAGTATTCTTATGCTATATTTTGAGCAATATATAAATAATAAAGTCTAAATATTTATTACTTGTGGGGAATGGTTGCATGAAAGTCACTATCGGTAAGCTAAGTTTTGATACAATCAAACAATTCACTGATTATCTGGAAAAGAACTATGAAGCAAATAAATCTGTTTCTGGAGAGCAGAGCTTACAACTAAAATGCGATGACCTTGAGGCTGAGCATGTTGACCAATTGGTGCAATTTCTGGTGAGTGCAAAGCGCCCTCATGTTTATAAATTAGAATTGGTCGCGCAAAAAAACAGTGCGAATCAATTGGCACTTGATGATGCGTATTTAGTAAGTAAAAGACAGCGATTTTCTCTTGATTTCCAGCAACAAGTTGCTGATTTAACTGGAACAAAGATTTTTTTTCAAGCGCAAATAAATAAGGTAAGAAAGTCCAAGAAAAATTGGGTTGAAGGAACGCACGGCGCCAGCATTGAAATCCAAGTTCAGCAACAGCAGCAGCAACAGCAACAGCAGCAACAACAACAGAAAAAAGCAGTTAAGAGAAAACCTAAAAACACGGCGCATACGGATGATACCCTTCATTCTAATCCTCTGGCGACCTCCGCGAAGTTGGGGGAGTTAATAGAACAATCAACTATTAATGCACGATTTAACAGTTTTGCACGAGAACGCTTTCCCGTTAAGACACCCGATCTGAATCTCATCTGGGAGCGCTTAGTTGGAACACATGCTGATAAAATTGCTGAATTGGAGCGTAAGATTACCCATGTGCAGTATGCAGCCATGGAACAAATTATTCGCCATTATTCTGAGTTTGTTTATGGTTTAGTCTTAGATGATTTACCAGCCGGATTTTATTTACAAAAGACGGATGATGAGAAACATGTCTTGTGTTACAGCGCTAAACCGGAATATCAGCATCTAGACAATGTAACACCTTTAACAATTAGCCTTGAAGATGAATCGGCTGAGCATACTATTGCAGGCTCCTACCGTCAGTTTACCTTATTAAAAGATTCGCCAAGCCGTGCTCGTTATGAAACCGAGTTCAAACATTTAGTTGCCCCTAAAAACACTGTGAAAAAACGTAAAGAGGCATTTGCGTTTTTCTTAAGTGAATTAGACGCTGGTACAGAAAAAGGAGCATTAATACAGCAATATCTAGCTGCTTTGCCGTTAACTAATCTTAATTACCACGGCTTAGCGCATCTACTGATTAATTCAGGGGTTGATGGTGTTTTATTAGTATTGCAACAATTTAAGGTCTTGCACGAAAAAGAGCTTTTTGAGCAGTTCAACACACTATTTCTTGATCAGCCGCGAAATTATATTGCTTTGGCAACACCTCAGGGCTTTGAAAATCTTAATAAATTGGCCGCACTGACGCGAGAACAAAAAGTCTGGTGGACCTCTTTAGTTTCCCAGCATAAAGCTTCTGGTGCACGTACTGAATTTAATGATTTATTTACCGCTTATGAGTATTTTCTTCGCGAGCTCGCTAAAATACCAGTGGTTGATGGGGGGCCTGAGGGGCTTAAATTACCCTTATCCTGCTCTTTAGAAAATATTCGACATATGAAACCTGCGTTAGAGCGGGCTTTGTTTATTATAAGGAATGCGAGTGATCCTCAGGAACAAATGATTTGTCTTGATGATTTAGATTATGAGTCTCACGGTGCTTATTATGCCAGTCGTTATAATGATTATAAATTAGTTTCACGACAAATGGAGTTAACACCTGAGAAAGCAGATCCTGGGCTTAATTACTCGATGTCACAAGTGGTGGCAGAAATCCCCCTTTTATTGTCTAAATCTACTTATACTGATTCAGTAGCACAATTTTACCGTTTCATTGGTAAGCAAGACTGGGCTTTTAGCCTGGATGTTTACCAAAAGATGGAACATGAGATAACAACAAACACCTTGGGTCGAACGCATTATTTTAAATCCATTCAGGAGCAACTGTTGAGTATGGTTGCGTTAACTACCACCGGAAAACGTGCTTGCACCCGAATCGATGATCCTTCTGAGAGTTTTTCCCGTTTACTCCATAAATTTATTGCAGTGGCAAATATTCTTGATCCAGAACCTGGTTCGGATATGGGCTTGCTCTCCACTGTTGCTGCTTGTTCTGGGGCACTAAGCATGTGTACATGGGACACCATGCCTACAATTGATGAACTAGACAAGCTTTGGGATGTTTTACTCTTATCACAAGATAACGCGCCAGAGTTAGGTCAAAGCATTAATACCTTAGTAATACTGACCTTAAATTTAATTAGTAACTATGACGAGGCCGCTGCGCTTTTTATTGATAATTACAAAAAACGATTTGTTGTTGAACAATCAAATACTTCTAAAATTAAAAAATTTGATTTTTCTTTATTATTACAACACCTGGTTTACCGCTCGAAGCTAGATACCCATCTACCAGCTCTTTTTGTTGGCCAACGTGAATCATTGACCCAATTTATTGTGTTAATGTCCCTGGTTAGTGATGAAATTACACCGGTTACTACGGAGCTCCAAGATCAACCTGATTCTGATTTTGAAACAAAAATAAAAAATTTGGCGAAAATTATTCTTACGCTTCATGATGAGCACCGAGTCTTGTTATTAAACATTTTCACCGATATAAATATCGAAGCATCGTATAACTTACCTTCACTTGAAGAATTAATAACGATTACACATTTAGTTGCTGCTGAAGAAGCAGAATTGAACAAGTTAAATAGTGAGCAACAAGAAGCTAAAATATTGGAGCTAGTCACAAAACAATTACCGAACATCAAAATAGGCAAGGTACCTGTTAATGAATCGATAAATGGTCTTTTTGATGTACTTAAGAACGCCTTGAATGAATTGCAATTAGAACAAAGGCTAGAGAATGCGCCAGCGCAACTCAAAAGTAGTTTCTCAGCATTATTGATGGCTCATCAAGATGTGATGGCGGCTTTGGCAGCAGACCCTGTTGATCAGCAAAAAGTATTAGCGGCGTTGGCTCAGGAAGATAAAATAGTCGCGGCTTTATTAGATAGCACCCTTTTTCGTTTGGTTGCGTCAAACGTAAAAATTCCAATCGCACGGATTTTATTAAACATTGCTGATAGTGTTCCTGATGAAAACGTTGATTTGACCTTGGTCAATGAGTTTCTTGAGAAAAAATCAATAATGGTTTTGCTTAAACCCAGAATACAAGCCAGTTATAAATCCAGCATCACTATGGCGATTAAATCCTTACAAACTGCGAATAAAGATTTTGACCGCTTTTTGTTGGAGCAAATTCCTGAATTGGATGTTGATGCGCCTGTTGCACAGGCATTACAGAAAGCAAATCAACAATTTGAGCAATTAAATAGTTTTATTATTGCTTTGATTCGTATTCGTAATAAAAACAACGTTGATTTTCGTCGTTGCATTAGTCTCTTGGGTGAAGAAGTTAAGCCTGTGGACTATAAAAAATTATCACTCAATGTCGAGCAGATGGGTGTTATTCTGAATATTTTAAATCAATCTGATGCTGATTTAGTTGCTGAACCTTTAGCGATTTTATTCACGGTATTAAAAGAGCATCCAAAGTGCGCACCGAAGCAATTAAATAATGCTTTACAACAGGTCACTTATTTAACGCAGTACAGAAAAACCTTAGCTCCAGAAGCATACAAGACCTTACTGCGCTTATCATTTACGCATAATTTGGCGCATCAGACTTTATTTCCTTTAGAACAAATGATGCAATTTAAGAGCCTTGCAAGCGTTAATGAAAATGATTCTGAAGCCCTGTTTGATGCATTGATTCAAGTGATTAAAAACGTTAATCCGCAGGCTGAGCCTAAAGTTGATGATGCCTTACTCAAAGAGGTAATTGATAAAACAACATCGATTATCCAGAAAAAAGCCACCCAAGTGCCTGGGTTAGTACCTTTATTAACGTTGTTAATGAAAACATGTAAAAACAGCAGTGTTATTGAGTTGGCACAATATTATTCTTTAGTTAATAAATTAGAAACTACTGAAAATAGCACCTTAAGCAGCTGGACAAAAATTCTTACCACTCTTGGCAACAATGTGACTGCTGAAAATATTCACCTTTTATTGAATGTTCAATCAGGGCTTGAAATCCACGAACGCTTTATAAAGGATATCGTCAAGTTATTTGATTCCCCTCCTTATCCAAAGGTGGAGCAGTTCGTCAAGGCATTGGAAAGTAGTTCTAAAGAAGAGCCTAAAGCCTACATTGTGAATTTTGATAAAGATCCGAAAGCAGGACGTGCTCAGCAATCTAATCACTTTGGCTTCATTACGAAAACTAAAGAGAAGATTATTAAAGAACAATTTGATGATTCTCAGATTGTACACGTAGTAGAAGATATTAAAAATATTGTCGAAAAGACTAATTTAAGTAGCCAAGAGCAATATGATTTAGCGCAACAAATTACCTACATTAATGCAATAGGTCACAAGTATCCTTTAGTAATTAAAGATACGAGTAAAGAGCCTGTAGAACTAAAAACATATGATGATTTGACCGAGATTAGCAGAGCGGAGCTACGGCAGTTATTCGAGCACTTTAAAGACACGATACGCAGACCAGAAATTACTGATGCTGATAAATTAAAAGCGCAACTAAATTTACTTGCAGTAATGCGTGAGCAGTACTTCCGGGCTACAGGAAGGTTTGCTTATACGACTCAGCTTATCGCCGTCTTAATGTCATTAAAACATCAGCAACATAATATGTTGATGGAAATTGACACCGGTGAAGGCAAAAGCGTTACTACGGCCTTGCTGGCGGTGATGCAATGGGTCAATGTAAATGGTGGTACCGTCGATGTATGCACAGCAAATAGGGATTTGGTAGGCCAAGACTATAACGATAAAGGTAATAAAGATTTCTTTACCTCCCTTGGTATTGAGTCCAGTAAAATTGAGGCAGACTCACCAAAAGGAACTTATCAAGTTGGGGGTATTAACTACTCAACCATTGGCGATCTGGCTTTATATTGTTCCCGTGCCAAATTGGACGGGGAGCCCTTAACCGTTGAGAACAACGGGTATTTTGTATCCCGTAATTTAATTCTTGATGAATCTGATTTTTCGGCCTTAGACGATCGAACATTATTTAATCTGGCCTTAGGTGCTGAAGGTGGTGGAGATAGCAATGAGAATCCTTATGCGTGGATTTATCCTTTAGTCAATGAATTCATCAATCAGAAACAATTTAAAAATCTGGATCCAGCACTAGGTTGGAGTGAAGATCAGGACATTAGTCAGTTAAAAGAATTTTTAGACAAACATGCGCCTACGGGCCCGCATAAGGCGCAACTAAACGAGTTGCCTGACCGCAAATTTAATTTATGGATTAATTCAGCCATAGCCGCGCAACGTTTGGTTGAAGGCGAAGATTTTGATATTCCTGAAAGTGCTAATGAGGTGCATATTGCTGTGCCTTATAACCTAAAAGCGCCACAGGTAGGTTCTACTTTTAGCAAAGGAATACAGCAATTTTTACATGCGCGTTTACAAAAAGAATATGTTTCTAAAGGATGGAAATTTCCTATTGATGCCGAAATGCTTTTTGTCGATTCAGTATCTACTAAAGATTTAATCGATGACTATAAAGCACTGGGACGCATCGTTGGCTATTCAGGAACCTTAGGGACACAAAATGAGTTGGTAGAACAACGCGGCAAATTTAATATGGATGTTGCATGCCGAATACCACCGCATTTAGAAAATAAACGTCAAGAGCTTGCAATTCAGATTACAAAAAATAAAGCAGACCATTTAAGAAAAATTAAAGATGCGATAAATAAGGCACAAGATGGCCAGCCGATTGTTTTAATTGCTCAAGATGCGAATGAGGTGAAATACCTTGAAGAAGAACTGAAAAAGCATTTTGCAAGCAAATTTAATATTGGCGCTTTTACAGGTAAAGAGTCCGCTGATTCACGCCTCGAATGGGTTAAACATGAGGCGGGTAAAAATAATACCATAACGATTGCCACTTCCTTATTAGGAAGAGGAACAGACTTTGATACGAAATATTCTAATGGTTTTCTGGCTATTCAAACGTATCTTGATTCAGCACGCAATACGCGTCAGATTATTGGTCGTGTTGCGAGAAATGGTAAGTTAGGTCAATACTGCGCAATTTATGAAGAGCGGGGACTTGTTCTGGCAAAATCTTGGTTCTATGAGTCTAACGAAGATCGTCAAAAAATGTTGGATGAAGTAGCTGCATTGCAAAAGAAACGCAGTGAAGCCGGGGCGGTTGAACGCCATTACGTACAAACAGTTTCTGGGATGCAACAAGTCGTCCTGAAGCAATTTGAAGAATGGCAAGCCTTTATGCGCTATGTGTGTCCGCACAGTGAATTGCAGAAATTAAATAACGATCTATTAGCACAAAGAGAAGATTTAATTCGGACTTTGGCGGAGAAATGGCAAGAATGCCTTGACCTCTCTGATCCAGGGAAGAAATACGCTAATCCCTATGAGCGCAGAGATAGTCAAGGAATACTGTTGACTACAGATTTAGAGGCTGCACTGAAACAATTTGAAATAGCCGCAGTAGAAACATGGAATGAGAAACGCGCAGTTCTTAAAGCAAAAGCTGACAGCAACATCGAGAAAGGTTCGGTCAATGAGTTACGCAGTGATTACATGGCGCAAGTATCATTGACCGACGAGCTAGAGCTTAGCAAGTTAGCCGTACGTCAGAATAAAAAAGAAAACCACCGAGCGCAGAAAAAAGCGCATCGTCATGTGGCTTCTGCGATCGATGCAGATGGGGCCATGTTGCAGTATGCAGAAGGGGATCTGAAACAATATCGACTAGATTATGCAAAGAACCAGATTGAATTATTCAAGGTAGATATTAGCAAGATTGTTGCAAATAATTCATTACTTAAACGTTCGGAAAGAAAGAACTTGCTGCAACAAATTAACAAAGTAGCCAATTTGCAAGGATTGGTCTTGATTCTCAATGATTATGCGTTTAGATGGTTACCTGAAGCACAATTTGCGAAAAAATATGAACTGCAATCGGTGATTCAAGAGTTATTGTATGTTTACAAACAAGTAGGTCTTGAAGAAACGGAAGAATTACAGACATTAAGAGAAACTTATTTTGATAATGTTGCTGATGATATCGCTGATAATTTAGAAAATACACTCTCTTGGGCAATTAAAGCTAATCGCGGTTTAGGATATTGGCTAGAGCGTAAGGCGGTGACTAATGCGGCTAATGAAATATTGCAGGTGGTTACGGAACTAAAAGAAACTTTGGATCCGAAAGCACGGCAGATGGCTATTAAAAATCTTTATAAGGTATTAGCGGCACATGAAGCGAAATTAGAAGGTTTATGGATCTTTTCTTTTGGTCATAAAAATACCCGGACCTTGATTAAGCAGACGCTTTCTACCTTAGATGGATTAATCGCTCTTGGCAGTGGTGAAGATGCGCTTGATGCAACGTTCATTCGTGATTGTAAAGAAGATGCGATTCACAATGTGATGTACGGTAAATTTAACAAGGCACTGCAGGCAGTCGAAAAAAATCAAGCAAAAATCCTAAAAAATAATAGCGAATGGAGCACAATTAAAGAGCGCTTAAATGTTATTCAAAATGATACAAACAGTGTTTATGCTTTTTATGAAATGAAAAGCTTCCTGGATAATAAAATGGAAGAGCTAAGAAGAACAAATTCTAAATTAATTGCTCCTTTAACTAACGTCCGCGGCGAGATTCGTAAAATTTTGGATGAGTACAGCCAAAAACATCAAGACCTAATGGATGAAAGTAAGTATTTTGAACTTAAAGCCGCCAAAATTAAGGCCACGCTGAATCATTCAGAAGGATTCAATGCAGAAAATGTCACTTTAAAATCGGGACACAATGGTTTTAGTGATTACCTGGACTTAATCATTGAAGGCAAAGGAACACATCCTTTGTTTGCTGACTTTAGCCAATACAATTCACAAATACCTACATTGACTGCAATGCAAGAAGACGTGGCAATACAATTAAGTAAAACGGAGCAAAATATTTCATTCCTGGAACAAGTGGAACGTGAGTATTTACCCGCATTGACTTCCAGCGCAGCCAAGGTTTATCCGGAACAATTTCCTGACGAGTGCCATGAGCAAGTGAGGGCGATTCTTCAATTAAAATCTTATGTTACAGGGCAACTGCCAAAAGATTTAAGTGTTTTTTCAGAATCAGCGCAAATTGATTTTCAGGATAGAGAATTTGTCAAAGATTTTGATTTTGACAGTATGGATTTAGAAAAACTACGCGCAATAAAAGATCCACAATTACAATCTGGCTTTATCGATTTGTACAACAAAAAGCATAAAGTCGAAGAACCTCGTTCGTTTTGGTCGAGAGCTCTCTCTTATGCAACCAGCTTCCTCATCCATCAGGAAAGCGAGGAAGACATGCGTTATCAATTTCATGAGCTTAAAAACAGTCCTAATTCACGCATACTAAATGTTTTACTCCCTGATATTGGTAAAAAACAAATAGCTTTAGCTGCGAAGATTAAGGAATTACACCAAGACGCGTTAAGTCAGAAAAAAGTACTTGAAGGCAAAGAAGTATTTTTAAATGAGAAAGTTGCCGAAGAAGAAGCCAAAGGGGGCGTCTATTGCAAACGTTTTAAAGACAAGAGCGAGTTTTATGCTTTTGAAGTACAAATTAACAAAACTCCTACGCCACCAGTGCAGGATAACATCCCTGGTGAACCATTACCGCATGAGCCAGAAGAGGAGCTCGTTGATGAACACCCTGAACCACCACGCGGTCTTCTGCTTTAACTAATCAATGCTCCTAATGCTCATCGCTTAAGATAAATTGTGCGATGAGCATTAGGTTTTGTTTGTTAAATAGTGCTGGGTGCGGAAAAGCCCACGGTATGGGGATTTTCTGGTCAACTTCGGGCTTATTCTCAGCTGTACCTGTAGGCTGACTGATGTTTTAAACGGAACTAAAAACAATGTCTGTTTATAGAAAAAAATTACCAATTTAATCTCAATAAAAAAATTTATTGACGCCACAAAATAAAAAAATTATTGACGCCACAAAATCTATTGTTTACTATGCAAATCGGCGAGGAAAAGCCGCACATGAAAACTTATGGAATTTGTATCATGAAAAAACTAATTAAAAACCAACAAACGCAGTTAATGGAATATGCCGTATCACTAATTAGTACCCACAACATCTTATCCCTTTTTATTCTTATTTTTCTTTACATTCTGTATGACTCCTGGGTCTTGAGCTAAAGAATCACAATTTTAAAATCAAACATGACGCTTTTGCGTGTTGTATTATTTTTTATGTTTAAAGGATTAAGCTGTGAAAAATTAATATTGTTTTGTTTTATGGTGTTGTGCTATTCGGCTTGGGGAGAGAATATACATAAAATTTCTAAACATAGCCCGCCAATTCCTACAACAAACTCTTTAACGTTTCCTAATAATCCACCTCCTCGATTTGTTTATTTAGGTGAGCCTTTAAAAGTTCCACTGCGGTTGCAATTGAATTTTCTGGGTAATTGTTATAGATGGCCATGGGAACTTTTCCGTACACCACCAGGCACTAATTTGGAATATGTCTCGGGTGTTTGTTGGACAGAGTATTTTGTGGAAATTGTTTTTCGAACCGATAGTTTCCGAACTATATCTGGAAAAGAGTCCTTTTATATTGGAAGATTCAACGGAATACCCACGTATATACACTCACCTGAATTTTCAACAACGATAATCCCTCACCCGTTATCAATGAACGTTATCCCTCAACAATCTGCAACAGCAGGCGTTTCTTTTCGCTATGATTTTAAGCCTGCTGGCGTAGCTTTTTACAACGAAAATCAAATGTCAGGGGCTTCTGTAGTCGGTGAAATGCCTCAAGCGGATATAGATCAATTGGCTAAAGTAGGATTACAATTTCATCCCGATACCCTAATAATTGATGGAACGCCCAAAAAAACAGACGTATTAACTTTGCATGTAGGGGCTAAAAATGGATACAGCACCGCCGCCGCCATCCAATTTACGCTTAAAATTGATGCAAACTTAGAGCACACCCCTGTTTTCAAAAAGCACTTCTCTATTGCCAGTGCTGCAGTTGCTGAAAAGTACACCATGGATCTCATGAACTTGCTTGAAAAAACACCTGGTTTTGGGGAGACAAACCAAATTTCATTTAGTATTGTAAAAGATGGACTCAATGCGGGGTGGTTAAAAATATCTGATACAAACAGCATGTTACTTGAAGGGGTAGCCCATAAAGAGGACGCAGGGAAAGAAGTTCAAGTCAAATTAATGGCGCATTCTAATACAGGGGGAAACAGCGATCCCATAACGATTTACATTCCAGTTGCCGCCGACCCTGAGCAAAAACCAACGATTAATTATTTTGAGATGGAGCAACTTGCAGGAAGTCAATTTTACACCGATGTGCTCACACATATTTCTTCTCCTGCTAAAGAAGCAAATCCGAAAATAATTCTAGAAAAAATAGAGCCCAAAGCGGACTGGCTGCATGTTTCGGAATTAAATCCTACCGCGTTAGAAGGCGTTATCCCTCTTGACGCTACAGGTCAAAAATATCTGATTACTTTGCGTGCGAGCACCATTGCTGGAGGCGCATCTAATGCAATAACGATTCCGTTGCAAATTAGCGTCGACAACGAGCGCACTCCACAATTTAAAGCGGCAAATCCTCATTTACCTCTAGTGTACCCTGGGCAAGATTATTTCTATGATTTTGTGGAACATCAAGATGTATTTCCAGAGTACGATGATGCCCCTTACACAATTGAGTTTGCTGAAAATTATGAACCACCAACCTGGTTAAAACTGCAAAACAATAAACTGTTCTCAGAATCTTTAGTTCCAGACGATAATAGCCAATTTAAACCTTTCTCACTACCTTCAGTGACACTTGCTTTTTATCAAGGGGCTCCGACCACTGTTTATAGTGGTGAAACATTACGTATTCCTATGCTCATCTATTTTGAGCATCTGCGAAGAAAAAAGAGCTGGACCAGTGAGACCAATATTCCTGTGAGCGTGGAAAATGTAGTTGGGAACTGCCCTACATTGCCTAGTGATGAACTTACTTGGCATAAAGGTCACTGTTACATGAACGTTGTTATAAATAGCCGAGGGGTTAATATTGGAACTTCTATACAAGGTTTTGTGCGGTACCATGTAGAGGGAGAAAAAGATGGGAACTATTTTAATTGTCGATTTCCTTCTCCTTATTTCTCAGTCACTGTAATCCCTCATCCATTATCAATGACCAACATTCAACAACAATCTGCTAAAATTGGCCAGGAATTCATTTACCCTTTATGGACCGCAGTACAATATTATAGTGAAAGTAGAAGCGCTAATATCAATGTGAACTTGAAGATAAGCGCAGAGGAATATGGAAAATTAAAGGATTTAAGCTTATATTTTGAGCCCTCAGATTTTTCCATTCGCGGAAAACCGAATAAGACGGGAACATTTCAATTTCATGTGGGTGCTAGTAATGTTTATGGTGGCACCGAGCTTACGACATTAGGCCTTAACGTCGGATATAATCCCAAGGATAAACCACGTTTTAAACAAAATAACGAGATTGCCAGTGCAGTACCTGATAAGAAATACAGCTTAAACTTAGTCAATTTACTCGAAAACAATGCCCTATTTAATGAAACAAACCAAGTGACCTTTAGGTTTGATCCTAATTCGCCAAAACCGGAAGGACTTAATATTAATGCGGCAAATCTTACTGTTCTTGAAGGAAGTATCCCTAAAAATCTAGCTGGACAAGTTGTGAATGCAACCATTATTGCTACTTCGAATACAGGCGGAGATTCTGATGAATCGTTGACGATTCATATTCCTGTTGCGGCCGACCCGGAGCAAAAGCCAACGATTAGTTATTTTGAGATGAAACAACTCGCAGGGAATCAATTTTTAATTGACATATCAAACCAAATCCAAGATCCAGCGAATGACTCTGAGCTTAAAGTGATTATTGATAAAATAGAGCCCAAGGTAACCTGGCTTAATATTTCGTCACTGAATCCTAAAGCACTGGAAGGTGTCGTTCCCAATCTAGCAACAGGACAAAAATATTTGATTACGTTGCATGCTAATACACGCACGGGTGGAAACTCTGATTCAATAACAGTCCCGTTACAAATAAATTTTGACCCCCGTCTCACTCCTCAATTTAAAGAAGATAATCCTCATTTACCGATGCTCTTTCCCGGACAGCCTTTTATTTATAATTTTGTTGATAGTCGAGATATATTTCCAGAGTACGATGATGCTCC
>NZ_JH413815.1 GCF_000162755.2 Legionella drancourtii LLAP12 | reverse complement strand
ATTTTAGAAATTTACGCGAATCCTTAAATATTCAATATGCTACCTGGCAGCAACAACAAAAGAGTAGTCATTTATATCAATCCTCATTAATTCCGCAAGCAAAACAATATGCAAATGCAACCATGACTGCCTATCAAAATTTTCAAACCGATTTTCCAACATTAGCCAGAGCTTATGTGCGTCAATTAAACACCGAACTGGAAGGACTAAAAGTGAGCGTTGATCGGGATGTTTCTCGTATCAATCTTCTTTATTTACAGGGAAAATAAGATGAAAAAAAGAATCATTGGGATTTTAATTTTAATACTCGTTTTTTTAGCGGGCATGTGGGTTTATTCCCTTTGGCAACCCCAAAGCACCATGGACTCAACCGGAAATAAGCGCAAAATACTCTACTGGGTAGCACCCATGGATTCAAACTATCGACGTGATAAACCCGGCAAATCGCCCATGGGCATGGATTTGGTTCCAGTGTATGAAGACCAAGGTATGCAAGAAAAAGATATAATCAAAATATCACCAGATGTGGTGAATAATCTGGGCGTAAAAACTGCAAAAGTTACCCCTCAAAGCCTTTCTCGAATTGTCAATACGGTGGGGTATGTAACAGTCGATGAAAACAATATCGAACATATTCATACCTATACCGATGGTTGGATTAAAGAGCAATTCGTGAAAACAACTGGTGAGCCTGTCAAAAAAGGTCAACTGCTAATGACTCTCTATTCTCCAACGCTCAATAATGCCCAAGAAGAACTATTAATCGCTTTAAAAAGCGATAATAAAGCCCTAATAGAGGCTGGAAAGAAGAAATTATTAACCTTAGGTATGGCCAGCTCTCAAATCAATCAATTGATATCTACTCGAAAATTCACGGACAGAGTAAATATTTTTGCAAGCCAAGACGGCATTGTTTCTAAATTAAACGTCCGTGAGGGCCAGTACGTAAAACCCGATACTGAATTACTAAGCATTGAGGATTTATCCCAAATTTGGATTGTAGCTGAAGTTTTTGAATACCAGGCTGACTGGATTAAAAACCATCAAGCTGCCATTGCAACCCTGCCTTACCTGCCTGGAAAAACCTGGCAAGGCATGGTGGATTATGTTTATCCAAGACTTGATGCTAAAACGCATACTTTGCGTGTTCGTTTGGTTTTTCCAAACCCTGATTTAACCCTTAAACCCAATATGTACGCAAATGTTAAAATCATCAGCAAAACCATCAAAAACGCTTTGGCAATACCCAAACTAGCCTTGATTCGAACCGGCGAAGGCGATAGAGTAATCCTTGCTTTAGGCAAGGGCCGTTTTAAAGCACAATCGGTTCAAGTAGGCATTGAGTCCGGGGAGTATTATCAGATTATTTCCGGTCTTAAAGCAGATGACAACGTAGTCACTTCCGCACAGTTTTTAATCGACTCCGAATCTAATATGAAAGCGGCAATGGGTCGAATGGAAAGTGATACAACCACTAAGTCTGATGACGCTAAACCGGTTAAAGCAGAACATATTGGCATGGGCACAATTAAGGCCGTTGACGAACAAAAACACCTTATCACCATTCATCATCAACCCATACCCTCTCTAGGCATGGATGAAATGACGATGACTTTACCGGTGGCTAAAAGCGTATCTTTATCCTCAGCAAAAGCAGGCGATAGCCTTCATTTTATTATGATAAAACATAAAAAGGGCTACATCGTAACCAAAATCCACATCATGAATGATAAATCTCATGAAATGAAGGATAAAAAATGATAGCAAATGTTATTGAGTGGTCGATTAAAAATCGGTTTTTAGTGGTTATAATGACGCTTTTAGTAACTGCTGGTGGGATTTATTCTTTATTTAAAACGCCAGTGGACGCTATTCCGGACTTATCTGATGTTCAAGTCATTATCAAAACCTCCTATCCAGGCCAGGCACCCCAAGTCGTAGAAGACCAGGTTACCTACCCACTGGCCACAGCGATGCTTGCCGTACCTGGTGCTGTCACGGTTAGAGCTTATTCTTATTTTGGCGATTCCTATATCTATATTATTTTTAAAGACGGCACTGATCTTTACTGGGCTCGTTCTCGCGTTTTAGAATACCTAAACCAGGTCGCAGGACAATTACCTCCTGGCGCAACCCCACAATTAGGGCCCGATGCCACAGGTGTTGGCTGGGTTTATCAATATGCATTAGTCGATAAAACCGGCAAACATGACTTGTCTGAACTCACCACCTTGCAAAACTGGTTATTGAAATTTGAATTACAAACCGTGCCTGGGGTTTCAGAAGTTGCAACCGTTGGTGGCATGGTTAAACAATATCAAGTCATATTAGAACCCGATAAAATTCGTGCATATGACCTTCCCTTGGCGAAAGTAAAACATGCCATTATGAATGCCAACAGTGAAATTGGCGGTTCGGTCATTGAAATGGGTGAAGCAGAATATATGATACGCACCGATGGATACATTCAAAGCATCCGCGCTTTAAAAAATATTCCGCTTGGACTCAATGAACACGGCACACCCATCTTGCTCTCAAACGTTGCCAGGATTACTTTAGGACCTGAAATGCGCCGCGGCATTGGTGAGCTCAATGGTCAAGGCGAAGCCGTTGGCGGTATCATTGTAATGCGCCAGGGAGAAAATGCTTTAACCACCATAGAAGCGGTTAAGAAAAAACTGGAAAGCTTACAACAAAGCTTACCCAAAGGGGTTAAAATCGTTGAAACTTATAATCGTTCAAGTTTAATTCATCGTGCAATCGAAACATTGCAAT
Source organism: Legionella drancourtii LLAP12 (assembly GCF_000162755.2). GTDB lineage: Bacteria > Pseudomonadota > Gammaproteobacteria > Legionellales > Legionellaceae > Legionella > Legionella drancourtii. The sequence goes on along the minus strand of NZ_JH413815.1, from coordinate 23,676 downwards.
CCAAATTAGTAGAAGAAACCATTGTCGTTATCTTGGTTTGTTTTTTGTTTTTATTTCATATGCGCTCATCACTGGTTGTGGTGATTAGTCTGCCCATAGGTATATTGTGCGCCTTTATTATTATGTATTTTCAAGGCATTAATGCCAACATCATGTCCTTAGGCGGTATAGCGATAGCCATAGGGGCAATGGTTGATGCCACCATCGTGATGATTGAAAATGTACACAAACACATTGAAAAAACGCCTTTAACTGATGAAAACCGATGGCAAGTCATTCGAGAGGCTTCACTGGAAGTGGGCCCACCGTTATTTTTCTCCTTACTGATTATTACCTTAAGCTTTCTACCGGTTTTTGCACTGCAAGCACAAGAAGGACGTTTGTTTGCGCCGCTTGCTTATACCAAAACCTACGCCATGGCTGCAGCCGCCGGTCTTTCAATCACATTGGTACCAGTACTGATGGGCTATTTTATTCGTGGAAAGATTTTAGCTGAAAAGAAAAACCCGATTAATCGCTTTCTCATTGCAAGTTATAAGCCCGTCATTCATTTAGTATTAAAAGCACCCAAAATCATACTACTTCTTACGCTCATAGTGGTTATTATCAGTTATTGGCCGTTTGCACGCTTGGGCTCTGAATTTATGCCAGAGTTAGACGAAGGCGATTGGATGTATATGCCGACCACATTACCTGGCGTATCGATTGGCAAGGCACGTCAAATACTACAGCTTACAGATAAACTGATAAAAAGTGTTCCTGAAGTAAAAACAGTCTATGGGAAAATTGGACGTGCCCAAACCGCAACTGACCCTGCTCCTTTAACCATGATTGAAACCGTGGTTCAATTTAAGCCAAAAAGTCAATGGCGCACGGGCATGACCACAAATAAGTTAAAAGAAGAGCTCAATCGACTCGTTAAATTTCCTGGCCTGACCAATGCCTGGGTGATGCCAATAAAAACACGCATTGATATGTTAGCTACGGGCATTAAAACACCCGTAGGAATTAAAATTTCTGGTCCATCGTTAGTTGAGCTGCAAAAAACAGGTAAACAACTTGAAAAAATCCTAGCAGAGGTTCCCGGTACAGCTTCGGTTTATGCCGATCGCGCCGCGGGCGGCCGCTATGTCAATATTAATATTGACCGTCAAGCGGCAGCCCGCTTTGGATTAAACATCAAAGATATTCAAGAAGTTGTCAGTACTGCCATCGGCGGCATGAATGTCACACAAACCATTGAAGGACGTGAACGCTATCCAGTCAATCTTCGTTACCCTCAAAACGAACGCGACTCAGTTGAAAACATAAAACTATTGCCCATTGTCACACCCTCTGGCACACACATTCCTTTAATGGCGGTTGCTGACATTTTCGTTGCCGATGGACCACCTGTGATAAAAAGTGAAGATGCCCGTCTAACAAGTTGGGTATTGGTTGATTTAAAAGACACCGATGTTGGCTCCTATATTAAACGTGCCCAAAAAACCATTGCCGAAAAACTAACCCTAAAGCCTGGTTATTCTCTTAGCTGGTCAGGGCAATATGAGTACATGCAGCGCGCAAAAGAGCGATTAATGATGGTTGGTCCAATAACGCTATTAATTATAATTTTTCTTTTATATCTCAATTTCAAACAACTCGGTGAAGTACTTGTGATTCTATTGACTCTGCCTTTAGCATTAACTGGCGGAGTGTGGCTGCTTTATTTGTTAAATTACAACTTGTCGGTTGCCGTTGGTGTTGGATTTATTGCCTTAGCAGGCGTTGCAGTTGAAATAGGTGTTGTGATGTTGGTTTATTTAAATCATGCGCTGAAAGAAACACTTGAAGAACACAAAAAAAAGCAAAGCCCATTAACTCAAGACAGTATTAAAGAGGCAGTTATTAAAGGGGCGCTGCTACGTATACGTCCTATTATTATGACCGTATCAGCAATCATTGGAGGTTTGTTGCCTATTATGATAACAGGTGGGACGGGTTCTGAAGTCATGCGCCGAATAGCTGCGCCAATGATTGGTGGGATGGTCAGTGCGACTTTGCTGACATTGATTGTCATTCCTGCGGTTTTTTTGCTATGGAAAAAACGCAAATTCAAAAATAATGAAGGATTATCTTCAGATCAGTGGTGTATTGCCGATGAAGATTAACACTAACTTTTATTTAAAAAGCTTCATGGGGTTCTTTTCAGGAAGGTACGAAATCTCCCGGAGCATCTCTATAACCCTTTACCAGTCTATGCTGTAGGCCATAAATCGATTTTAAATTAGATCTGTCAATTTCACTTAACCCTTTGTAAATATTAAAGTTTAATTTCATGTTATATTTCGTCTGGACATTACCGGGATTTTTTTAATCCAGGTGTCGTCAACTATTTTATTGTAGATCGCTTCAAGCCATTTTTTAGTATTACCCCCGCCAGGCGCGATCTCACTACTCCAATTATTTTTAGTCCAAAGATAAATTTCAAGGCCTTTTAATTGAATTTGCTTTGAAAATGCAGCTAGATCGATGCTGTTCTCAGGCATGATAGACAGATATCCCTCTATGTAAGGTTCTAACTTATCAGACCAATTTGTTTCTTCCCATATAATGGAGTGAAAAAATGGACGAGCAACATCCTCCATAAACCAATTGAAACTTGGTAGATCAAAATCGATAATGTGAATTTCCTTACCATCGGTTAATACATTACCTTCTCGATGATCGCCATGTGTTAATCCATAATTATTCAACGAGGACGACCTAACTTTATAATATTGAGTTATTTCCTCAAGAATCGATTGTAGTTCCTCTGATTCATTTTGAGCAGAACAACTTAGCTCATCTAGTGATTGTTGCCAATTAGTATAACTATGATGTTGCGGTTGATAGGTTTGTGCTGCTTTGTGTAGTTTTCCAAGAGCTTCGCCCCATGTTTTATATAACTCAATATCTTTATAATTAAACGTTATTGGTTTGCCTGGTACTTCTCGGCAAACATGTGCAAGAAATACCTCTTTTCCCTGTATAATTTGCTCAGACCAAAGACTATTTTTTGAAAGCAAGGGTTCACATACTGGAACATCATTATCAAACAAATGGCGCTGATAACTAATAGCGGCTAATAATTTTTTCTCTTCCCTTAGAGCTGCATGAGTCATCCGAAGATAATATTTTTCACGCCCTCGTTGAAACTGGTAGACTAAATTTATACCATCACTCACCAATATGACTGAATTAGAATCACCAGACCAGAGCTCAACGGCCTGTTTGGGTGTGTTTATAGGGTCTATTTTTTTTAATACTTCATTCCACATGGCTATGCTCACGTAGTTGGCGTTTTTTTACATAGGTATTTAAGCCAATATGATTACTATATCCGAGAAGGGTCGCAATTTTTCTAACTGACAATCCTAATCCCAGTAATTCTTTAATCTTAGGAACATCGCTATCAAATTTGCTTTTTTGAACTGTTCCTTTGGGTTTACCTAATTGAATACCTTTTGCTTTTTTACTTGCCAAAGCTTCTTTAGTTCGTAAGCTAATCAGATCCCGTTCAAGTTCAGAGAATAACGAAAATAGCGTGATCATCACTTTCGATGTCATATCATGTTGTTTGATATCTAAATTTTGCTTAATGGCGATTACTCTAACTTGTTTTTTAATTAACTCATTAACTAAACCAATGACCTCAGCAGTGCTTCGACCCAATCGACTCAGTTCTGTGACAATAAGTGTATCGGCATCATCCAATACTGAAAGCATTTCATCAATACGGCGTTCTTTGTTAGTTCTCCTACTTGAGATGGTCATCTCAATAAAATGATCCACCTCAAGTTGATTTTTTTTAGCAAACTCAAAAATCTCAAGCTTTTGATTGTTCAAATCTTGCTTGTCAGTTGAGGTGCGAATATAGGCAATAGTTTTAGCCATAATTTACTCAAAAAATAGTCCGTTAACGTTTAACCATGAATTGCATGACTAATTATACAGTTAAATATATAGATATAAAGTGTAAGACAACAACAAATTATATGTATAATAACGTCCGTTTTAATGCATACAAAAGTAACCAGTGGCGCGACTAAAAATACTTTCCAGTGACGACATTAATAAATTATACAAATTACCCATCCTGGGGGATAACGATAGACCTTTTGTATTTGATTTAGATGAGGAAGATAAAGAGTACCTCAATACTTTTGACGACATACCAAAAAAAATCAATTACATTTTACAAGTTGGTTTCTTTAGGATCTCGCAATATTTTTTTAGTTTCACGTTCCAAGGAATCAGGCAAGAGACCTGGTATGTTATTAAAACTTATTTTCCATCAGAGAAATTTCCAAAAAAACAAATAAGCAAGCGGCATCATTATGACAACCGTAATGCCATTTTAAAAAAATATGGTATGTCAATTTATTCGAGTAAGAATAAGGTTAAGGCCGTTGGGTATGCCAAGGAATTAATGAAGCAACATGCTGTGCCCAAATATGTATTTGATTCTCTATTAGAATACTTCCATCAGCATAAAATTGTTAGGCCATCCTACACCACATTGCAAGAGGTGGTTTCTCAAGCCTTGAACAATGAAAAAAATAGATTAAGTAATAAGATATACACCCTAACCGACAAGCCGTTCAGGGAACTATTGGCCAATTTTCTCGAAAAAGATGATTTATTTTATCAATTGACTGCTGTAAAAAAAGACCAAAAAGATTTTACAACCAGTGAGATTAATACCTCCATAAAAAATCATCAGTTTTTGTCCGCTCTTTATCAAAGATCCATCGAGGTCATTAAAGAACTGGGTATTTCAGAGCAAAACATCCTGCATTATGCTGATTTAGCCATGTACCATACCTGTTACGGTTTGCGGGTTATGAGACAAAAAAACTTATCCAGATTGTATCTTATGTGCTACGCACACCAACGCTATTTGAAAATCAGTGATCACTTGGTTGCCAGTTTTGGTTACAAAATGAATTATTACACAGGTGAAGCGGAGTCTTACCAGGCACAAGCCATTTGTGATGCTAAGGACGAAGACAAAGACCAACGTCATGCAGCTGCTGCGATTTTATCACTGGTAAACAATAAGAAGGTAGCTGATTACGAAATACGGGAAAAATCCTATGAGATTATACCAGCAGAGAAATTCCAACAGTTTATACAAAAAATTAAAAAACCAAATTTTACACCTGAGTTTTATCGCTGGAAATACTACAGTGATGCAGCTTCGACCATTAAGCTAAATACCCGGGCGGCATTTAAAGCTCTGGATTTTCAGGCTAAAAATAAAGCATTAAATGCCGCGATTGTCTTCTTGAAAAGCCACTTTAACTCTAATAAGTCATTTAGCACTTATCAATTTAAGGATATACCCATTGATTTTATACCCAAGGTGCTTCAACGTTATGTGATTAAAAAGGTTAGGAGAGATAAAAATAATAAAAAAATAAAATGCATTGATCCTGATAGGTATGAAGTGATGCTTTATCTTCAAATTGAAAAGAGCCTAAAGACAGGCTCAGTTACCGTTTATAATAGCTTGTCTTATCGTTCATTAAATGATGAGTTACACCCAAAACAGGATTGGGATGAAAACAAAGACTCTATCATTAAAAGCCTTGAGAATAAGCTTCTTGCAACGGATATAAACGATATTCTTAAAGAGCTTTCTGGTCGATTGTCCCTGCGTTACCAAGAAATAAACGGTAAAATTGCCTCAGGTGAAAATAACAAAATTAAGCTCAAACATAACAAAAATGGGGAGGTTATTCGCTGGCATTTACCTTATAAAAAATCAGATGATGGTGTTAACAATCCTTTTTATGAGAACTTACCTCTAACAAGCATCGGAGAAATCATACAATTTGGTAATAATCATACCGGATTTATGAAGAAATTTACTCATATCTTGCCAATAGGCAGTAAGAAACAAGCCAATGAGGCTGCATTATCAGCTTGCCTTGTTGCGAAAGGTACTGGAATTGATATTGATAAAATGAAAGATATTAGCGATGTTAAAGAGCATGACCTAAAGTCAACTTACGCTGATTTTATTCGACACATGACCTTAACACAAGCAAGTGATGTAGTAATGAATCATGTAAAAAAATTACCTATATTTGAAAAATATACTCTGGCTGATTATGGAATACATGCGAGCATTGATGGCCAGAAGTTAGAAACAAAATTTAATTCCATTATGGCAAGATTCTCAACAAAATATTTCGGGTTTGGTCAGGGGGTTTCTGCTTATACATTGTTTGCAAACTGGTTGCCCCTATGCACAAAAATTATTGGAGCAAATGAACATGAAAGCCATTATCTTTTTGATATGCTCAATAGTAATACCAGTGATATTGAAGTTGCAGCAGTATCTGGGGATATGCATAGTATAAACCGAGTCAATTTCATCATTTTATTCCTTTTTGGCTATCGTTTTATGCCGAGATTTACTCAATTAGATAAGAAAGCGAGTTCTAATCTGGTTAGTTTTGACGACCCTAAGCTTTATGAAGAAATGCTTATAAAGCCAAGTAAAAAAGTGAACGTCAAATTAATCATTAAAGAGTGGGATAATATTCTAAGAATAATGGCAACACTTGGGCTTAAAAAGAGTAGCCAAAGTACCATTGTAAAAAAACTATCATCATATCAGTCTAATGATACGCTACGGGCACTGATTGAGCTGGATCAAATCATCATGACTTTATACATGCTTGATTATATTGATGATGAAGGAATGCGCAAAACGGTCCATCGTTCTTTGAACCGAGGTGAGTCGTACCACCAAATAAGAGCCGCTATCGCTAAGATAAGTAGTAGAAAGTTAGCTGGAAAAACAGAGATTGAACTTACTATTAATAATGAATGCGCACGCTTACTCGCTAATTGCATTATTTTTTACAATGCATCGCTTCTTTCAGGGCTTTATGAACATTATAAAAAGAATAAAATGGAGGACGAATGGTTAAAAATTATTCGATTATCTCCAGTGGCATGGCAACATATTAACTTGATTGGAATATATGAATTTTATAACAACAAAAAATGCCTTAATTTACAAGAGCTTATACAAGGTTTGATATCCAACGAAAAAATCAATTTATTGGCTACAACCTAGACTAGTAAAGGGCTATAAGGTCGTGCTGGGAAATTTCGTACCTTCCTGCAAAGAACCCCTTAAAGGTTATCTCTATGACTTACATTACTTCCATGTATGGATAGCCGACTTTTATCAGCAAGATGTATCGTTTCTTGATATAACAGAAGACCAGCTGGCCATCGATTGGACGTTAACTAATGATGATTATCAGTTTGTTACTGAAAATACCCGCGGTTTTAAGCAAACCATCAAATTTGCAGTCCAGCTTTGTCATCTTCGGGCACAGGGCTCTTTCTTGGATCACACCGCCAACCTACCCATATCAGCACTGGGTTATCTAGCCAGGCAATTAGGTGGTGTACTTTCTACCCAGCCTTCATTCGCTAAAAACACCTATAGCTATAGTTGGGAAGAAAAAATTTGCTTTTATTTAAACTACCAGAAATTTGATGGGGATCAGTCTTTATTATTAGAACAGTGGTTAGTGAGTCAATTAAAAAGAGAACCGATTGATAAACAGAAACTATCCGTCATGGCATTAGAGCATTTAAAAAAATCCCGTATCGTATTGCCATCCAAAATTACCCTGGGCAGGATGATAAGCCAAAAAGTGAACCAGGCTATTGAACGTTTTCACCGTGATATTGCCCATTCACTCCCATCAGAGAAACGAGCTTTATTACAAAACCTGATAACACCTGAGAACAAAGGTTCTTATAGTCGCTTTGCCGAACTCAAAAAATCCCCGGCAAATGCCAATAGCACGGTAATGGAAGAATACCTGGGTTATTTTGAAGAAATCCAAAAAATGGGTATTTTGGAGTGTGACCTATCCCATATACATCCTGATGTTATTGCCGCTCTTGCAAAAAAAGGCCGTTATTATACCTCCTCGCAAATGCGTGAGATTGCTTCAAAATTAAAACGGGAAGCCATCATTATTTGCTTTCTGTATGAAACGGTAAAAAACATCCTTGATTACTTAATTAGCATGTACAAAAGGATTTTACTCGATATTAATCGACGGTCTAAAAATGAAGTGTCTGCTGAGCGTGTACGAGTATCGCAAAAAAACAAAGGGAAATTAAAGTCTGCCAGTAATTTTATAAGACAGGCATTTTCACAAGAGTCAGTCCAAAATTTATCGCTTATTCAGTTTATTGAGCAATTTAATCGAGAAGACATGCTGGAATCTGCCAGTGCCTGTGAAGCTATTGATAAGCTCGAAGAAACAGGAATATCCGATAAGATTGCTGCGCGTTTTTCCTATATTCGCCAATTCTCAAAGCAATTTTTTAAATTTGGAATTAAAAGCAAAAGTTGGCTTAAAATCATTGCTCAGTGGACTTGAAATATTGCGCAAACTCCATGCGGAGGAAATTGACGCGTTACCAGAGAATGTGCCAACTGAATTTCTTCCTCAAATGTGGAAGGACGTTTTATATGATGAAGATGGTAAAATAAAACCCCATCATTGGGAAATGGGCTTTTATTACGCACTTAAAAAAGAACTTGGCTCAGGTGATGTTTTTATTAGTGAGAGCAGACACAATCGTTATTTTTGGGATACTGTCTATGGAGAGCAGCCTTGGAAAAAAGAGCGTGAACAGCAGTATTTAAATCTTAATCTACCCAGTGAGTTTGATGCCATTTTGGATGAGCTTAAGGGGGAATATCATCGAATTGCCACTAAGGTACGCAATACCTTACCCAATAATGATTTTGTGACCATTAAGGATGGCAAGTTTCATTTTACTCGCGATGATGCGCTGATCATATCGCCTGAAGTAGTACGGTTACGAAAATTAATCCAATCTAATATGCCATCCGTCAGAATCGAGCAACTTTTATCAGATGTTGCCAGATTTTCAGGATTTACCACGGGATTTACTCCATTTTATTCGCCGGATAAAACGATTAAAGTACCTAGAAAACCGCTATTAGCGGCTATAATTGCCCATGCTATAAACATTGGTCTGCTTGGCATGGGATCTAGTGCAGTCGGTATTGACGTTGATTCTCTAACGCATGCATCACATACTTATTTAAGACAAGACACCATCAAAGAAGGAAATCGTCAGCTAATCAACCATCTCCTAACGTATCCCATTAGTGATGAAATGACGAACGGCGCTTACTCTACGTCCGATGCCCAGCGTTATGCTATTGAAGCAAAGTGTTCACTTTCATCCTATTATCCCAGGTACTATGGTTATTATGAGCGAGCACTGTCTATTTACACCCACATATCAAAGGGCAGTGTCTTTGGCACTCAGGTTATCTCAACCAGTGAGCGAGAAGCAACTTATGTACTTACCGGATTATTGGAAAACGATACGTTACTTAATCCCGAATTTCACAGTACAGATACCCATGGATACACAGAGCATATCTTTGCCTTGTGTCACTTACTTGGATTTAATTTTCATCCAAGACTCAAGGACTTAGCGGAACAAAATCTTTATAAAATTGATGGCACTATGAGTTATGGCGATTTGGATGATGTGTTCGCCGGTACTATAGATACCGATCTGATTCGCGAAAATTGGGATCAAATTGTCCGTATAATTGCCTCATTAAAAAATGGATTAGCCCCTGCTCATGTGATTATCCAAAAATTAGCGAATCGGACGGATAACGTATCTAAAGCTATTCGTGCTTTAGGTCGCATTATCAAAACCATTTATATTCTTCGTTATATTTCAGACAAAGATCTTCGCTATGCCGTTCATTTGCACCTAAATCAAGGTGAATCAAGGCACCAATTAGCAAAAAAACTGTTTTTTCTCAATAGAGGTGTCTTTAAAACAAGCGATTATGAAGAAATAATGAATAAATCCAGTTGCCTAAGCTTAGTATCGAATGCTGTCTTGGTATGGAATACGCACCATATACAAAAAGTTGTTGATAGGCTTCGCGCGGAGGGGTATGTCATTTCAAGTGAACATTTGCAAAAAATATCTCCGCTGATGTTTAAGCATATTCAAATTCATGGAACCTATCATTTTGAAGATATTTAACGATGGAGAACTTTTATGGTAACAATATTTAATTATTTATGGGACACCGCATGGTTCGCGCAATATGCGAATTGAGTTTTTTTAATTTGTTTCCTTAAACCCAGGCATAGGATTTTCTCAATGAAACATCTATTTTTGCAGGGCCGTACAGTTGCGCTCCTGGCCGTAATCGTTCCGTTACTCGCACTGTTCGGCTATGTCGCTCTGCGATCCGGACCACTAGCACCGGTGGCCGTAACGATTGCAACGGTCGAATCACAGGTGCTCACACCAGCTCTGTTTGGTATTGGTACCGTAGAGGCACGTTACACTTACAAAATTGGCCCTATATTTGCGGGACGTGTGAAACAGCTGAATGTGGATGTTGGTGATCAGGTGAAGGCAGGACAGGTACTCGGCGAGATGGACTCGGTCGATCTCGATGAGCGCATTCGTTCACAAAAATCGGCATTTAATCGTGCAAAAGCTGCATTGAGCGAAGCGCAAGCACGACAAGCTTATGCACAAACTCAAGCGCGTCGCTACGCCAAATTGCTGGTTAGTCACTCAATAAGCGAGGAAATTGTCACTACCAAGGGACAGGAACTACAAATTGCCGATGCGGTGCTGTCTGCTGCGCAAGAAGACCTCGCCAGAGCCCAGCATGACTACATTGCATTGATTGTACAACGGGACAATTTGCGTCTGATCACTCCAGCTGACGGGGTGGTAGCCGTGCGCTACGCGGATCCCGGCACGACCATCATCGCAGGCCAAGCGGTGGTGGAAGTGATTGATTCCAAGAGTCTGTGGATTAACGTGCGTTTCGATCAAATCAATGCATCGGGTCTCACTGCCAACCTACCCGCACGCATCGTGCTGCGTTCGCGCAGAGGCCAAACATTGAAAGGCCACGTGCTACGGGTGGAACTCATGGCCGATGCAGTTACCGAAGAAACACTTGCTAAAGTGATTTTTGATAACCAACCTGAGCCTTTGCCTTCAGTGGGTGAGCTGGCCGAAGTTACAATCGATATGCCGGCACTGCTCACTGCCTTGGTCATTCCCAACGCAGCTGTCCACCGTGAGGGTGACGAACTGGGAGTCTGGCAGTTAGTGGATGACGACGTGCGCTTCACCCCTGTCAAATTGGGAGCTTCCGATCTTGATGGACGCGTACAAATAAGCGAAGGACTCAAGAATGGCGACCAGGTGGTACTCTATAGTGAAAAGGCGCTGACTCCGTACAGCCGTATTTATGTGGTTAAGCATATTCCTGGAGTGTCACGATGATAAGCCTGGCTGGCCGTGATATTCTCCATGCATGGGGTAAGTTCGTTTTCACTGGCATCGGTCTGGGGCTACTCATTGGTGTGACCCTCATCATGGCGGGAGTATATCGAGGCATGGTGGATGATGGCAAGGCACTACTTGATGACAGCGGAGCCGACTTATGGGTAGTGCAAAAGGATACATTAGGCCCTTATGCTGAGCCGTCCAGCATCAACGACGACGTGTACAGAAGCATCATGGTGATGCCTGGAATCTCCCAAGCTGTGAACGTAACTTATCTGACGATGCAGGTACGTAAGGGAGGCCGCGATGTACGGGCGATGGTGGTCGGTATCGCACCAGGCGAGGTGGGGACGCTTGGATGGCCGCGTTATCTCGTGGCTGGAAGGCAGATTACGCGTGGCCACTACGAGGTGGTGGCTGACATTGCTTCTGGCTTTAAACTGGGCGATCGTCTCACCATACGACGCAATTATTATACTGTAGTCGGGCTAACTCGCCGCATGGTGTCCTCCAGCGGTGACCCGATGGTATTTATCCCGCTAAAGGATGCCCAAGAGGCACAGTTCCTTAAAGATAACGATGCCATTTGGCAAAGCCGCCGTCGTACTGAAATAAACCCTGCCTTCAACCGCCCTGGTATACTGGGTTTGCTAGATGCAGTTAACTCATCACAAAGCACCAATGCTTTTGTCAATGCCGTACTGGTGATACTAAAACCGGGTTATGCACCGGATGATGTGGCCAAATCTATTCGTCGTTGGAAGCGGTTGACGGCTTATACTCGATCTCAGATGGAAGGCATTCTTATCGGTAAGCTCATCGCTACCTCAGCCAAGCAGATTGGCATGTTTCTGGTTATCCTGGCTGTTGTCAGCGCTGCCATCGTGGCCTTCATTATTTATACGCTGACTATGGACAAAATTCGTGAAATCGCAGTATTAAAGTTGATAGGTACCCGCAATAGCACCATCGCCTCGATGATTCTACAGGAGGCTCTCGCCTTGGGCTTGATCGGTTTTATGGTGGGAAAAATCACCGCGACATTTGCCGCACCGCTGTTCCCAAAATATGTGTTACTCATGCCGATTGATTCCGTTGCGGGATTTTTTGCTGTACTTACGATTTGTGTGCTGGGAAGCATCATCGCTATTCGCATGGCGCTCAATGTCGATCCAGCAGAAGCCATTGGAGGGTAACATGGGTATTAAAGGTATTTATATTGAAAATTTGAGAAAACGCTATGGTAAAGGTGACTCCGCCGTATATGCCTTGAAAGACGTGAACATGCAGGTTGCTCCTGGGGAAGTAGTGGGACTCATCGGACCTTCTGGCTCCGGCAAGAGCACCCTACTTAAATGCCTGGGCGCGGTGATTGACCCGACGGCAGGACGAATGATCTTGGGCGATGTCGTGATTTATGATGACAGATGGAAAGTCCGAGATCTACGCGCCTTGCGGCGAGACAAGATTGGTTTCGTTTTTCAGGCGCCGTACCTGATTCCATTTCTTGATGTCACTGATAACGTTGCGTTGTTGCCAATGCTGGCTGGTGTCTCTAATAACGAGTCGCGATTAAAAGCGCTGGAATTGCTTACCGCACTGGATGTCCAACACAGAGCACGCGCCATGCCATCACAGCTTTCCGGTGGTGAACAGCAGAGGGTGGCGATTGCGCGAGGCCTGGTCAATCGCCCGCCCGTAATCTTGGCTGACGAGCCGACCGCACCGCTTGATAGCGAGCGTGCCATGGCCGTCATTCGCATCCTTAATGAAATGGCGAGCAAGTTTGAGACTGCCATCATCGTAGTCACTCATGACGAAAAAATCATTCCCACTTTCAAACGTATCTACCACATCCGGGATGGTGTAACCCATGAGGAGGTTGGCGAGGGGAGGGGAGGGGATTGAGTGACTAATAAATAGAGCATTCACAGTTCGGACATGATCCGGAGCTAGGCGTTCATCATGGTATAGAACCAGCCTCTGCCATGCGGGCCATTGCGCTTTCTCACGGAATCGAGGTGCTTGATGGAACAGCAGAATTTTTACCTTACCAGGGTTGCTATTTTGATTTTTCCTTATTAATTAACATCTTATGTTTTCTTGATGATCCAGAAAAAACGTTGCATGAATTATATTGAGAGAACCCGTTATTCGACTTTTAGTAAACAGGTATTACCTACCATATAGTTCGTGCAATATGCTAACTGAGTTTTTGGTAATTTTCTTCCCCATACCCCTATAGGCAAATCCGGTCATTGAGTTCAGACGAATTAAAAGAAATGAATCATTTTTCGCAAATGAAAAGCTTAGATATCTATCTCTGGTGTAAATACAACTGGTTTGAAGAAACAGCGCCAGGAGGAAAGCCGCGGGAAGAGTGGCTTCATGACTTAAAAACTATGGCATTAACTCCTTTGTTTTATGCTCAATAACCGATTAACTCCTATTGAGGTGGATAATGAATAATATCATGGATGCGCGATAGCTCATTGGTTGGATTCCGGTAACCATGCGGTTGATTGGCATTAAAACGCAGTCCTTCTCCTTTGGAAAGTTTTTTCCAGCCCCCGCCTAACAAAAGCTCAATGGTTCCATCCACAACAATGACATGCTCAATGACTCCATGTTTATGGGGAGGTGAAAGATGTTCACATTCGGGCAATAACTCAATAACAAATAATTCAAAATGGAGTTGTTCATCAAAAGGAAACAAGGGAAATATTCGTATTTTTTCATCATCTGGATGCAAGGTTTCTGCATGTCCCGCTCTATAAACAGGATGGGTTGAATTATCCAGGCTGTCTTCAATAAACGATGAAAAGGAGGTTTGAAAGCCGCTCGCAATTTTCCATAAGGTAGAAATCGTTGGACTTGATTCTTCTCGTTCAATTTGCCCAAGCATCGCTTTAGAAACACCGGTCTCAAGTGCTGTTTTATCTAAACTCCAACCCCGTTCTTGTCTTAATGATTTTAATGTTTTTGCAATACGGTTTGAAATTTCTTGCATGATGTCCCTTAATAAAAGCTTGTGCGTTTTAGCGCACGAGCATATACTGGTTTATTATGCGTTATAACGCACGAATTGTGAAGTAGATTGTGGAGGACTGTATGGTGGAACACCCTTTTAAAAACAAACTGGTTGCGGTGCTTAATAAGCGTATACGCACCAGGAAAAGTGATGAATGCGCTTGCTCATATGTGCATTGGTCTAGGTGCTGAGATTGGTGAAGAAGAGATGCGTTTAACCGATTATCGAGATGCAGATGGAGGATCTCATCCTTATATTTCAGAAATACCATTTATCATTCTTTGTGAGAACTCCAATAAAATTAGAACATTACGCCAGAATGCTTTAGCAAAAAATGTTCTTTTTAATGATTTTACCGATACGATGACTGTGGGTACCTATCAAGAGCAAATTGAAAGAACAGCGCAGGTTAACGATAGCGATCTGATTTACTATGGCATTGTTTTATTTGGGGATTGGGACGTAGTGACAGAACTTACTAGAAAGTGTTCTTTGTGGCGATGATGGGTGAATGATCATGATGAATAAAGGTAAAAATTTAAGTAAAAGCGCACAAATCATACAGGATTTTTTATTTCAAAAAGGGATATCATGTGAGGTCAAGGAACTTGATTCAAGTACACGCACTGCAAAAGATGCCGCTGATACTTTGGGATGTAGTGTTGCTCAAATTGTGAAGTCACTATTATTTTGCACTGAAAAAACCAACAAGCCGGTATTGGTATTAGCAAGTGGTGTTAATCGTGTGAATGAGAGCGAGATTGAACGTCTCATCAATGAACCTATTGGGAAGGCTGATGCAGATTTTACACGAGAAATCACTGGTTTTGCGATTGGTGGGGTTCCTCCCGTTGGCCATAAAAATGTTATTGATACTGCTCTTATTGATGAAGATTTGTTATGCCATGAAATTCTTTGGGCCGCAACAGGAACGCCCAATGCCGTGTTTTCATTATCTCCCGATGAGCTTAAACAGCTAACCAATGGGATAGTGGTCAAGGTTAGAGAATAAATTATGCAAAAAATATTTTGGGATAATCCCTATCAACGTCAATTAATGACTAAAGTGATATCAGTGAATGAGAATCGACTACTTTTTGCAGAGACTATTGGTTTTTCGTTTTCTGGTGGTCAGGAAAGTGATACAGTCCGCGTGAATGGCTTGATGGTTACTCATTCTGAAATAGAAGATGACTTGATTTATTATACATTACCTTCGGGGCATGGGCTTTCTGAAGGGGATGTTGTCCTTATGGAAATTGACTTTGTTCGTCGCTACAAATTAATGCGTCTTCATTTTGCTGCTGAATTAATCTTGGAACTGGTCCAAAGAATGCTTCCCATTGAAAAAATAGGTGCTCATATTGCTGAACATAAAGCTAGAATCGATTTTAGCTATCAGCACAATATTTCGGATATCTTTGACTCTCTTTTGTTTGAATACAATCAAATTATTGCAAAAGATATGCTTATTCGCACTGGGTTTTCTGATGAGAAGAGTCAAAGACGTTATTGGGAAATCGAAGGATTTTCTAAGGTTTCTTGTGGTGGAACACATGTAAAATCAACTGCTGAAGTGGGTTATATTACGTTAAAAAGGGCTAATGTGGGTAAAGGTAAAGAACGAATTGAAATTTATCTGATACAATAAATTATCTTAAAATAAAGTGTTTTAGCCACAAAAAATGTCTTTAATTCTAGAGGGTTGATGAGTGAATGCAGAAGAAATTACAGTCTTAAATGATTTAAAAAACGATATAAATCAATTACTGGGATTTCATGAAACACCAAGGATTAATTATGGTCCTTGTGGCGCGTTTGCCAAATTATTTTTTGATGCTTGGAATAGCCGATTTAAGGATAAAGTGCATATTGTTTTTGTGATGATGACATCCCATGAAGAGTGCTGGCATATTGCATTACGCATGCCTTCAGGAGAACTTTATGATGGTGGAATTGGCCTTCATTGTGAAGAAGTTTATGGAGAAGGTTATTTATTTGAAGATATGATCGAATATGATCATGAACGTTTGGAAAAATGGTCTTATGGTCTTGAACGTGAGTATCCACGATTTTGTCCTGATTTTAATAAAGAAGTGGTGAATTCATTGATTATTCATCATCTAGATCGATTGCGATCCCAAGGAAGTTGAGTTAATGCGTTATTTATCTCAATAAGCAATTCAAAAATTAAGTAAAGAGCATTACTCAAAACCGTGTTTTGTTTTTTTGGACTGGCTCTGTTTCTCCTAGGGAAGGAACGCAAGGTCGGATATTTGATGAGAAAATCGCTATGAAACAAGAACACCAACGGATTTATGAGCTAGAGACTTCTCTTTTAAATCCGAAAACGAGAAAATCGATTACCCAACTGAAGCTACTGATTGCTGATGAATTTATCGAGTATGGGGCCTCTGGTTCAATTTACAATAAGAATGACCTACTTGATTCTCTTCCAGAAGAAGAGCCACGAAGCTATAGGGTTAATGATTTTTCAGTTTTAGAGGTGTCGCCCGAAGTCATGCTTGCAACTTATAAAGTTACCGTTGCCTCAAAAAGTTCCTTGCGTTCTTCGCTCTGGCAATACAAACACAATCGTTGGCAAATGGTGTTTCATCAAGGCACACCTTGCCAGGAGGAGTAATTCATTTTTACAGGTATTAAGATGATAACAATAGCCTATCTAAAACATCACTCCGATTGCATTCCAGAGCTTGCTAAGATTTGGTATGAAGTATTGGGAAAAATTTGGGTTCCTGATGTGCCTATTTCACGTGTAGAAGAAAATTTACGAAATCATTTAAACATCAATCAGTTACCGCTCACTGTTGTTGCTTTTGATGAAGACAAGCCTGTCGGAATGTGCTCTTTGCGCGTGAATGACGGGATCCGTCCTGAATTAACTCCATGGCTAGGCTCGTTAGTGGTAGCGCCAAGCCATCAAAAACAAGGCATTGCAAAACATCTTATTCATCGAGTCAAAGAAGAGGCCCAAGCACTAGGGTTTAAAAATCTTTATCTTTTTGCTTTTGACCCTACCATTCCAGAATATTACAGTCGTCTTGGTTGGCGCACAATTGGCATGGACGAATTTAAAGGACATCCTGTCACCGTCATGGAGATAATGTTGTGAAGATTAGACAATTGTTTGATGCGGATTGGCATCTATGGAAAGAAATACGTTTAGAAGCTCTGACCAACTCACCAGAAAGCTTCGGCTCTTCTTATGAAGAGGAAGTGTTTATGTCCGATACTGATTTTCAAAATGGATTAAGTAAAGGGTATGTATTAGGTGCCTTTGTTGATGATTTATTAGTGTCTTGTGCTGGATTCTATATGCTTAATTCACTTAAAACAAAACACCGTGGTGTACTTTGGGGTATGTATACTCGCCTTGAATACAGAGGGAAAGGAATTGCAACAGCATTAATTCAAACCCTGATTCAGCATGCAAGAACCTGTGTTACTCAATTGCACCTGACCTGTGTAGTAAGTAATTTTGTGGCTCGCGCTTTTTATCAAAAGCAAGGGTTTCGAATTTATGGTACTGAACCTAAAGCGCTCAAAATTAATGATACCTTCTATGATGAATATTTAATGGTATTGGATTTTAAAGAGGAACCCATGAAAAAACTAGCTACCTATCAGAGCCTGTGTACTGAAGTATATGATTTAAGTAAACCTAATGCACCACAAAATGAGTACTCATTCTATCGAAGCTATGCTGTAGAAGCTAAGGGCCCCATTTTAGAACCCATGTGCGGCACAGGTCGATTTTTATTACCTTTGGTTGAAGAAGGATTTGATGTTCATGGCTTTGACGCAAGTCAGCCAATGCTAGAACGATTGCATGCAAAAGCTATTAGCAAAAACCTTAAGCCAAAAGTCTGGCATGGTTTTATTGAAGATTTAAATCAATCTGAGAAGTACTCTTTGATTTTTATACCCAGTGGTTCATTTGGTCTCATTACTGAAAAGGCGGATATCCAAAAAGCCTTAAAAATCATTTTTGAACATCTGGAAGATAAAGGACTCTTTGTATTTGAAGTAGAAACACGTCAAGCCGTGCCTAAAGAATTAGGTATATGGAGAGGCTCAAGATGGCCTAAAGAAGATGGAACACTTATAGTCTTGAGCCAATTAGCCACGCTTGATAATGATGTTTGTTACTCTATTGGCAAATATGACTTGGTTGATAACAACTGTGTAGTGCAAACAGAGGTTGAGGAATACAAAATTCGCATTTATCAAGACCCTTCTTTGTTGCGCAATTTGCTTACTGAGGTTGGTTTCAGCAATGTACGGATGGTTAAAGGATTTGACCGAAACGCATCAACTGATGAAAAAGACGACAGTATTGTTTTTGAATGTAGAAAATAATTGAGGATAAAAATGAAGGTTCTATGTCCAACACCACTGCAAAAAGGAGACATCGTAGGGCTTATCTCACCGTCGAGCCCTATTAGGGAACAGGATATAGAAGCGGGAGTGCATTTATTAAAGTCGCATGGATTTAAGGTAAAGTATGCAAAGCATATGTTTGTATCAGAACGATTTTTAGCGGGAAAAGACTGTGATCGTGCAAATGATGTGATGGATTTCTTTAAAGATTCTGAAGTGAAAGCAATTATTGCAACCCGAGGCGGACAAGGTTCACAACGTCTTTTACCTTTTTTAGACTATGAATTAATTAAGAAAAACCCAAAACAATTATTCGGGTTTAGTGATACCACCGCGTTGCAATTAGGCCTATTTAAAAACAGTGGCTTAGTAAGTTATACAGGATTTACTTTGACTATTCATTTGAGTACTCAGGTTAAAAAAACATTTCTTTCCTCTTTATTAGGCCAAGAGTACACAATTTCCAAAGGAATAAAGGTTCATGCAGGTGTTAGTCGAGGTCCTTTACTTGGTGGAAATTTAACTCTGATGACTAATTTAATGGGCACACCCTATCTGCCTAGTTTTAAAGAAAGTATTTTGTTGGTAGAAGACGTTGGTGTCGAGCCCTATAATATTGATGGTATGTTCTCACAATTAGATTTAGCAGGAATTTTTGATGAGGTTTCTGGTGTTATTTTTGGAACATTTGAGCACTGTAAAAGTAAGAAATCGAATCAGAGCGATGGTACGGTCGAAGACGTAATCAATGAATGGGCTTCAAAAATAAAAGTACCTTGCATTAAAGAGTTTCCCTATGGACACGGTAAGCAAAATTGCATTCTTCCAATTGGCAAAGTGGTTACTTTAGATGCAGATAATACTTGCATTACAATTCAAATTTAAAAAAAGAAATAACCACTACTGATGAGAACATTGTTTAATAGAGGCATAAATGAATACACAAGAAATACCCAAAGAGTATCAACATATTTCTCCAGCAGGTGCTGAAGTTCGATTGCTGATGAATAATCATTTAGGTGGAATGGCTCACTGTACTTTAAAGGCGGGAACGATTTCCAAGGCGGTTCGACATAAAACGGTATCTGAATTTTGGCATGTCCTTTCTGGGGAAGGTGCACTTTGGCGTAAGTTAAATAACGAAGAGAGCATTACTCCTTTAACTGCTGGAATCAGCATTGATATTCCCTTGGGAGCACATTTTCAATACCGAAGTGATGCAGCAGACTTGGTGTTTATTTGCGTTACCATGCCACCATGGTCAGGCAGTGATGAGGCAAGCTATGTTGAGCATGGTGCCTGGCTTCCTACATTGGAATAAATGAGATGACTTTAAAATTATCGTTTTTAGAAAATCCAGATCCTGATGATGTTCAAATATTAACAAATGGGATTAAGGCGTACGCCAAACAACAAAGAGGCTTCGAATCCTTAGATTTCTTTGCATGCTTTATTCGTGATGCAGACAATAGCGTTGTGGGTGGTTGTAGTGGCGGAACTCTCTATGGAGGTCTTCATGTTGATAATCTTTGGGTGAGTGAGTCCATCAGACATCAAGGATGGGGAACGAAGCTCATGCAAGCGGCATTGAGGTATGGCAATGAAAAAGGTTGTGCTTTTGCAACAGTCAACACCATGGATTGGGAAGCAATAGAATTTTATAAAAAATTAGGGTTTAAACTTGAGTTTGAGCGGCACGGGTTTCAAAAAAAATCTATTTTTTATTTTTTGCGCAAAGAATTTCAGGAAACAAGAGATATCGGACTCTTTAATAGTGATTCAGTCTCAAGCTTAAGTCAAAAACCAAAATTACCTGTATCAGAGTCTGTAGTGAGCGAAGAGGTTGTCTCAATAAACAATGCCTCTCATTTTAAGTGGGGACAAGATTGTGATGGGTGGTGGTTAAAAAATAATGGTCAGTTTAGTGTTATTTATGAAACGATGCCCGCAGGAAGTTGTGAGATAAAGCATTATCATCAGGAAACAGAGCAATTTTTTTATTGTTTACAGGGACAATTGGTTATTGAGTTTGAAAATGATGAACAAGTGTTACAGGAACAGGAAGGAATAACTATTAAAGCAAGGGCAGCCCATAAAGTGAAAAACTGTTCAGGAAATTTGGTTTCTTTTTTGGTGATTTCATCGCCTAATCTATCTGGCGATAGAGTGAATCTGGAGCCATAAAATGTCCATTGAATTGATTATCCGCAAAGCATTAATTGATGATGTTCAACATCTTCTACCTTTAATGGGACAATTGGGTTACCCGCAATCGCCTGATGAGTTGCAAAGACGACTTGAACTATTTACTAGTGAACTGCATTACGGTGTTCTTCTTGCGGAAATTGAAGGAAAAGTTGTTGGTTGGATTGCCTGGTCCAAGAGCTATCTTTTTGTTTCCGAAACAACAAGATTTCATATTGAAGGCCTTGTGGTCGACCAAAGTTATCGTAATCAAGGAATAGGTAAAAAGCTTATGATTACTGTTGAGGATTTTGCCAGGCAATTTAGTCCCTGTATCATTGACTTGACATCGGGACTTAGGCGAGCGAAAGAGGGCTCCCATAATTTTTACAAATCGCTTGGATATCAGAATGAAGGTCATATGGCGAAACTGTATTTAAGGAAAGTGCTGTGAACATCAAAGAATTACAATCTGCTTTAAAAGTTGAGACAGCAACATTAGATGATTATCCTATCATCCAAAACATGGCTCGATTTTATGTATATGAACTCTCGCGTGACTGTGGTTTTATTTCAGATGATTGGGTTTTACCTTCCGATGGCTTGTATGAAAGCTTTGACTTTAAAAATTACTTTGAAGAACCGACAAGAAAAGCCTTTCTGATTAAAGTAGGCAATGAATTGGCGGGTTTTGCCTTATTAAATCAAGAAGGAATTTACCCGGATACTGCGTGGAATATGGGCGAGTTTTTCATTACTGCTAAGTTTCAAGGCAAAGGTTTAGGATATTTGGTTTCCTCTGAACTTTGGAAAATGCATCCCGGCTTATGGGAAGTTTCTGTGATTCCGGAAAACAAGCGAGGGCTTAGCTTTTGGCGCAATACTATTTCAAAAATTACACTGGGTAATTACCAGGAAGAAATCAAAACAGTCAATTATGATCCGCATCAACCGCAACGAGTTATTTTTCGTTTTGATAGTAATGTACAGAATTCAGGGGAACCCTTAGAAAGCACGAAAGAATATCAAATCCAATTTGTTGATGAACTTGATGAAGCTACGGAAAAACGCATGACAAAAGGATTTATTGCCTATGAGGCTCAGCATGGTATCGACGTTAATTATCGACGTTTTTCAGTGACCATTTCTTCTGCCCAAGGGGAAGTTTTTGGTGTGATTAATGCCTTTACTGCGTTTTCAGAAATTTATGTGGATGATATTTGGGTAGACAGTGCTCATCGTGGTAAAGGGTATGGCAAGCAGCTATTGCTTGCTCTAGAGCATCACTTCAAAGGGCAGGGCTTTAATAATATCAATTTAGTGACCAGTGCTTTTCAAGCTCCAGAGTTTTATAAAAAGTGTGGTTTCATGGCAGAATTTACGAGAATCAATAAAAAAAATCCCAAGTTAAGCAAGACATTTTTTGTTAAATTTTTTAACGAAGAATTAGAAACACAAGGCATTCTTAAGGCAGCTCATAGTGAATAAAAATCAACTGGAAACAATCTGTAAAAAATTAAAGATGAAGCAACCTTGCGACTTGCCTCAAAGAGTTTACGGCGGTCTTTTACATAAAATGTGGTATTTGGAATGCAATGGCTTGCAATTTGCTGTAAAACAGCTCAATAAAAGGATTAAGTTAACTGAAGAAGTTAAATCCCAATATGAATTGACAGAAGAGATAGCCTTCCAATTTTCCCAGCGTACTATTCCCGCAGTTCATGCTCTAAAATTAGAAAATAATTACTTAATCCTTTCAGAAGATGAGACTTTTCTTGTTTATCCTTGGATAACAGCAAAAGCATTGGATAAAGACGCTATATCTGAAGTGCATTCGCTTAAAATAGCCACTTTCTTGGCTAAAATTCATCGCATTAATCTTAATGTTCCTGAACTGAGCGCTCAAGAATTTGATATTCATCCCAATGAAAAAATTAGTGTGTTAATAGACCAGTCAGCAAGCCAAAATTTGGTGTTTAAGGATCAATTAAAAAGTAATCAACGGATTATAATTGAGCTTAACGACCTCTATCAAAAAGCAATACCTATTCTACAAAGTAGCAGTGTAGTAAGCCATGGTGATCTCGATCAGAAAAATGTTCTATGGGATAAAAATGATGCTCCGTTTCTTATCGATTGGGAATCTGCGCGAAAACTTAATCCCACTTATGAAATAGTCAATTGTGCTCTTGATTAGAGTGGAATTACTACTCAACTGTTTCATCAGCCTTTATTTATAAAAATGTTAAAGACATACGCATCTTCTGGAATAACAATAAATCACGATCATTTGGAAGCGGCCTTTTATGGTGTTCTGGGCAATTGGATCAATTGGTTGGTGTATAATATAGAGCGTTCTTTTAGCTCTGATAAAGAGCAGCAGGATATTGGTATTGAGCAGGTTCTTCAAGTTTTGCCTACTATTATTCAAGTCAAAGAGAGTATTAGAGAATTAACTCAATTAGTAACACATGAATTAAGAATAAACTGTTAACTTTATTCAACTTTGATTACCATATCGCACGAAATTAACTTAAGTTTCAAGGAATGCTTCATGACGAACATCAACAATACTAGAATATGATTTAGCTTATTTACAACATTATTGATGACAAAGCATATATTACCAACATCAAATATTTCAAAAAAACTATTAATCAAGCGCTATG
>NZ_JH413814.1:9868-68535 GCF_000162755.2 Legionella drancourtii LLAP12 | reverse complement strand
TGCCGCCGTTAACACTTATGAATAGTATTTAATAACACTTGGATAATACGAATTTTATTCGCATTGATGTCAACAGACTTTAATATTTAAAGTATCATATTGCAATTTACCTTTGTGAACGAATTCTTTCATACGATGGAGCGTTTCTTCGGCAAGTTCTGCATTCTGTTTGACCTTTATCATAGCTTCGATGATCGGTGTTATTTCTTGAGCCCCGTTTTCTATTCTCCGAAGACATCCACAAATATATGCATTGATAACTGTTAGTGGTTGATTTAGTTCATGTGCTAGAGTGGAAGTTATTTCTCCCATAGAGTTAATGCAGGCAATTTGCGCTAATTTCATTTGATCTACTTCTAAAGCTAATTTAATGCGTTCTTCTTTATAGCGCAAATCGATTTCAATATCTTTAAGATCGATAATCTCAAGTTGCAGTTTGTATATATACTGTTGAAGAGTATCATGCACTTTAATATTTTCATAAAGTAGCGCTAATTCAGCGGCCATAATTTCAGCGATATACCTATCTTCTTCGTTAAACTCAGATTCATTGTGCTTACCAATAAAATAAATTACTCCATGTGTTTGGGTTGATGAGCGAATTGGTACTCCTAAAAAGGAGCTATTTGAAAAGGTGTTCATTTGATTATTATCGTTTAGTAGAGATGAGCTTAATTTAGAATAATGCAAAATGTTTTGGCCGTAGTATAACGGGCGTAATATGGCATCATTTAGCAAACAGGTATTGCTATGGTGCGAATCTATTTGTTCGTTTTTTATGGTTGTTGTGTGAAATTTTCCTGATAAGTGTTCGCTATCCTCAATAATCCCTACGGTCATGCTTTTAGCCTGCATGAGTCTACATGTTGTATGGCTAAATAGCTTAAGCATTTGTAACGGATCGCGTTCGTTAAGCAGATTAAAACCTAACCGTATCAACGTTAAAATTTTTAAGTTGCTTTGTTGTAATTTGTGTATTTGATCCATCATTAGCCTTTAAGTCATACTAAAGCTTTCTCTTTGCTTTAAAACGCATGGGTTTCTATAGCTATAGAGCGAGGCGAAACTAGATAAAAAGATTTTATCCTATAAAAGGACAAATAGTCGTCTCATACAGGAATAAGCCATAAACTCAAGCCACAAATTTTATAAGTAAATCCATTTTTCTGGCAGGAGCACCTACCGTCTAGGACTCCTATCATTTAGATCTTTTATCACTTATTCGATAATTATATAGCACTCTTCCAGCACCGTAAAATGTAATATTATAATTACAGCAACCGTTACTTATTAGGAGTCGGTTCGTGATTTTTGACGCCTTATCAAGGCACTCATTAATTTTTCTACATTAGTAACATGTGGATTTTCTTGTAATAAAAGCGCCTGCGTTCGTTCTTCACAATAGCCCTTAACTTCTTTATCTGGAAAAATGTAAAATTTCTTTTGTTCCACTTCTTGCACGATGTATTCGGCTATATCCATGGCTGGACGCGAGTGAGATAGTAAGGATTGCAATGCATCATGAAAGGATGAATTTCCTTCGGTATTATTGGCGAGTAATCCCGTATCGGTAAATGAAGGAAAGACAACGGAAACGTCAACCGGTTTATTTAATCGTGTTAAATCAAAATATAAGGACTCTGATAAGGCGAGTACGGCATGTTTGGACATGGAGTAGGGCGCCGTTTGTGAGCTTGCGCATAATGCATATAAACTTGCCATGTTGATAATATGCGATTGAATATTTTGTTTAAATAAAAAAGGGGTAAAGGCTTGAATGATGTGCAGCATGCCATGCAAATTTACATTCATTACTTGTTGTACGTATTCGGGATTTAAATCCCAAACTGGCGCTAATTGGCCAATAATACCGGCATTATTATAGAGCCAATCGACACGGCCTAATTCATTTTGTGTTTGTTGTGCCAGTTGTGTTACTTCATGTTTATTCGTTACATCACAGGAAATGGCGATAATTTTTTCTGGAAATTCTGTTTTTAATCGTTCCGCCTCGTGAAGAAGCTTGTTGCTGTCTTTATCAACCATGACTACTGTGATGCCTCGTCGTAAATGAACTTGGCTTAAAGCCAAGCCTATACCATTTGCCGCACCGGTGATTACAGCTACTTTCATCTATGTTTATCCTTGAGTTAAATGCTTATTGTATCTTCATATCTGTATGTGATGGAACCTGATTTTGCTATACTTTATGTGAGGGTGCAAATATGGGAGATTATTTTGAACAATGACAGTGAAATACCTGAGCCTAATGAGTTTCCAGATGTTCCTGATGAGTACCCAGAAAATCCAGAGCCACTAGAGCCTAATGATCCTGCTATTCCAGAACCTGAACCAATAGAAACACCGGAACCTGATTTAGATTAATGGGTACGGTTCATTAGAATGTGTAGGTTGGGTCAAATGTCTCATGGCGGTTAAGCTAAGCCGAAAACTTCCTTACTCCTGCAACGGGAGACAGGAGTGATCTTGTTTATCCTTGATCCGTTCAGGCTGAGGAAGCGCTTTAGCGCAGTCGCGAAGTTTTGCTGGTTTTGACACAAGCTTCGAGATGGCACTTAACCCAAACAGTTTGGGGGGTATTAAAAAGCCGTTTTTCCCTTAGCTTGATGGCTAATGGGGTAAACGACTAATCTACGGGTTTGTGTAAACGAATAGCATTCAAAAAAGTAATGCACCATTTAGCGAGTCCAATAATTAATCATGACTTTTGATCAGATTGTCTAAAACATTACCTATGTCGTTTGCACGCATCAAACTTTCGCCAATAAGAAAGGTGTTAATGCCATGGGATTGCATTAATACCACATCGGCATACGTATTAATCCCGCTTTCAGCAATTACCAGACGATCATTGGGAATAGATTCTTTTAATTCAATGCTAAGCTGAATGTCTGTCTTGAAGGTATGTAGGCTGCGGTTGTTAATTCCAATTAAAGGCGTAGGTAAGTGTAAGGCGCGTTCTAATTCTTCTCGGGTATGGCTTTCTACCAGAACTGCCATCTGGAGTTCCTGTGCTAACTGACAGTAATCTGCTAATTGTGCATCGTCTAATAGGGCGACAATTAATAAAATGCAATCGGCGCCTAAAGATAAGCTTTCATGAATTTGGTAGGGGTCAAGAATAAAATCTTTACGTAGTACGGGTAAATGGGAGTGTGTTTTAGCCTGTGCTACATAATCAGGGTGACCTTGAAAAAATTTAATATCCGTTAGTACTGACAAACAACGTGCACCATGTTGAGCATAGATTGCTGCGATTTGTGCCACATCAAAATCTTCTCTGATTAATCCTTTGCTAGGGGAGGCACGCTTAATTTCTGCAATAATGGCCGGAGTTGTATTGGCACGTAACGCTGTAATAAAGTCGCGTCGTTCCAAATGTGGTTGTGGCAATGAGTTTAACGGGTTTGTTTTCTTCGCTAAGGCTACTTCTTCTAATTTATGTTGGGCGATGCGTTGTAATACACTATTCATGATGTGACCCTGGGTAAATTTTGGGTTAATTGACGGAGCTGGTTAAAACATTCGCTTGTTTTGCCGCTGTCTATAGCTGTTTTAGCTTGTTCTAAGGCTTGGGTGAATGAGATATTTTCATGGGTACAATAAATTGCCGCTGCCGAATTAAGAAGTACCATATCACGCGCAGCACTTGGTTTTCCCGAAAATACGGATTGAATCATTGCTAAACTTTGGCTCGGCGAGTCAACAATAATTTCGTCTAAAGAATGATGATGCATGTTGTAATCTGCTGGGTTAATTATCCATTCAGTAAATTGACCTTGTTGATATTCAATTACGTGTGTTGGTGCGGCAATACTGATTTCATCCAAGCCATCCTGAGAACTAACGACTAAAGTGTGTTCACTGCCTAAATTAGCAAGTACCGAGGCCAACGGTTTCTGCCAAGTCGTTGAGAAGACACCGACGACTTGTTTTTTTACTCGAGCAGGATTAATTAGCGGGCCAAGCAAATTAAATAAGGTTCTAATGCCGAGTTGTTGGCGTGCTGTACGTACATGTCGCATGGCTGGATGATAGCTGGGTGCAAACAAAAACGCTAAATTACATTTTTGTAGGCAGATCTGCATGTGATGATCTGACAAATTAAGCACAAAGCCAGCCTGCTCTAATAAATCGGCACTGCCACTGCAGCTGGAGACGGAGCGATTACCATGTTTCGCCACCGAAATTCCTGCAGCGGCAACTACAAAGCTGCATGCAGTGGAGACATTAAAGGTATTTTTACCATCACCTCCAGTACCTACGATATCAATTAAATTAGTTCCCAAATCGATAGAATGCGCCAATTGTTGCATCACTTGCGCGGCGGCGGTTAATTCATTGGCTGTTTCGCCTTTCATCCGCATTAATGCTAAAAAAGTGGCAATTTGCAGGTCATTATATTGGCCTGACATGCATGCATGAATTACTTGTTGCATTTGCTCTGAATTCAAATCGCGTTTGGCAAGTAGATGTTCAAATAGAAGATTGGGTTTCATAGCGTAAGAAATTCTCTAATAATTGGTGACCGTATTGACTCAAAATAGCTTCTGGATGGAATTGTAGACCAAAAACCGGATATTGACGATGCGAAATTGCCATAATTGTATCATCTACCCAGGCATCAATAGAAAAACAGTCAGGTAAGCTGGATTGGTCAACGGCAAGGGAATGGTAGCGCGCCGCTTGAAATGGATTTGGAATATTTTGAAATAAGCCTTGCTGGTTATGTTGGAGCACTGATGTTTTTCCATGCATGATTTCTGGTGCGGAAATAATCTGGCCGCCAAATACTTGAGCGAGGCATTGATGCCCAAGACAAATGCCTAATATAGGAATGGTTTGATAAAACGCACGGATTGCCGCCATGGAAATACCGGCATCATCTGGTGCTTTAGGTCCTGGTGAAATGACCAGATACGCAGGGGCTAGTTTTTTAATTTGCGCTAAACTGATTTGATCATGGGTATAGACAACTACTTCTTGTTGTAAGCATTGAAAATATTGTACCAGGTTATAGGTAAATGAATCATAATTGTCAATGATGAGCAGCATAGTTCCATAACTTACAAAGTAAAATCGTCACCCAAGTAAACAGCCCTCACTTGTTGGTTCGCAAGGATTACATCCGGCGTACCTTCGCACAAGATTTTTCCCTGGCTCACAATATATGCACGTTCACAAATATCCAATGTTTCACGAACATTATGGTCAGTAATTAAAACGCCAATGCCTTTATTGCATAAATGCTGAATAATTTTTTTGATGTCAATAACCGAGATGGGATCTACCCCCTGCAAAAGGTTCGTCCAAAAGAATGAATGAGGGTTCAATAGCCAAGGCCCGGGCAATTTCAACACGCCGCCGCTCGCCTCCAGATAATGCCATCCCCAAGCTATTACTGATGTGCGTAATATGAAATTCCTGCAGTAATAAATCCAACTTTTCCTGGCGTGCCTGTTCATTTAAATCAGGACGTAATTCCAAAATAGCCATGATATTTTCAGCAACAGTCAGTTTACGAAAGACAGAGGCTTCTTGGGGGAGATAACTGATGCCTAAACGTGCACGTTGATGCATGGCATTGAGCGTTATGTCTTGCCCATCCAAAAAAATTTGTCCTTTGTCGCATGATTGCAGGCCGACGATCATGTAAAAACAAGTCGTTTTACCTGCTCCATTAGGTCCTAATAAACCAACGCATTCGCCTTTATTAATATGAATACTAACACCATTCACTACGGTTCGTGATTTAAATGATTTTTTTAGGTTTCGTGCTTCTAATAAACTCATGTTGGTTTCTTTTCAGGGTGATAAATAATAGTTATTCTTTGTTTCCTATCTCCTTGAGACAGGACATGCTGTTTTATGGTGTCATAAGTTATTTTAGCGGCGCTAAATGAGTTATCACCTTGTTCTACACGAGCATTGCCAATCAATTCAATCAAATGGCGTAGGGGATAATAACGGATGGTATCTGCATAGGCATGAAAAGGAGGCTTCTTGGGATCGGTAATGGCCCAATAATGTGCTTGTTTTTCTTTGTTGCCATTGGCTATAGCTAAGACGAGCTGGTTCTTATCATCCCCTTGCGTAATTGCTTTGGCCGCGCGTAAATTGGTGGTACCTTGGATTAGTTCAACATTGCCCACATAAGTTCCTTTATGATCTTGTTGACTTAAATCAGCGGAGTCAGCCATGACATGCATCACTTGTTCTTTATCTGTAGGCAGGGCATACGCTGCACCGGTTAGCATAATGAGTATAAGATACAGCATGTGCTTAACCATTTTTGGGAACATAACTTCCTCTCGCTTGATGGAGCAATTCCACTCTTTTTTCATCCAAATAAGCATTCATACCCTCTGATTGGATGATATTGCCTGGTTGCTCGTAGGTTACCAGAAGATCAGTGCTTGCCTTTTTTTCATTAGGAAAATAAATGACCTCTTCTGTTTTTAACGTACTTTCTTGCGTTTTATTTCCTGGTTTTTGATGCACAATAACATTTCCGCTAAAGGTAATGCGCTTACCCCCTTCAACAGATTTGCCATTATTGGAACGTATATCCCATGGCGGTTGCTCTTCTTGGCTTACTAGAATGTGTGGTTTTTGGAAGAGGTACACGTCGCCGTTTTGAATATGTTGCATTATGGGGGTAGTTAATAGATTCACCAACATACCATCCGTATTAAATTGGCGTACTTTTAAATGAGAAACGGTCATTTCTACTGAATTGGCTAAGGTTTCACGATCCAATCGCGTGATCAGCGATGAGTGACTGTAATACCATCCTGAACAGGCCAGGGTGATTAACGTGAAAAAAAGCCAGATAACCTGCTTTGCTGCATTCATTGTTTTAAGTAACCTGTGATTGCCAAGTCCATTTTATTCTGTGCGCTGAGAATAAGGTCGCATAATTCGCGTACTGCCCCACGACCACCTGGAAGTTCTGTTTGCCAATCGGCAATTTCTTTAATCTGGCGTACGGCATTAGCCACTGCAACACCAAAGCCTACTTGTTGTATGAGCGGTGCATCAGGAAGGTCATCACCAATGTAAGCAAATTGCTCATCTTCAAGGTTTAGTGTTTTTTTCAATTGCCGGTACATTGCTTGTTTGTCTAATTGGTCTTTATAGTAATGCTTGATGCCTAATTGTTGCATGCGGTGATCAACCACGGCGTTACGTGATCCGGTAATGACGGCTACTTCAATTCCTGCTGCCATGAGTAATTTTAATCCGACGCCATCATGAATATGAAAGGTTTTTAGCTCATTAAAATGGTTATCAATGTATAAGAGGCCGTCAGTTAGTACACCATCCATGTCGCAGATGAGGCATTGTATTTTTTTTGCCAACTCTAATATTTTATTCATTTAAAATACGCCTGCTTTTAACAAATCATGAAGATGAAGCACGGCAATAGGGTGGTTTTTATCATCCGCTACAATCAAAGAGGTGATGCTGTGTTTTTGCATGATGGCCACGGCTTCAGCGGCCAGCATTCCTTTGTGGATAGTCCGTGCGCTACGCGTCATAACCTCTTTAAGTTGTGTTGTATTAATATCACATTGCCGTGTTAAGGTACGACGAATATCCCCGTCTGTATATACGCCCACAAGATAACCTTTTTGATCCACGACACAGGTCATTCCAAGTTTTTTATTGGTTACTTCAATCAGTGCTTCGCTAACTGTGGCATTTTCGCTAATCAACGGCAGATCGTTGCCTTGATGACATAATTCATCAACGCGCAGTAAGAGGCGTTTTCCTAAAGCGCCACCTGGATGCGATAAAGCAAAATCTTCTTCGCTAAATCCTCTTGCCTGCAATAAGGCTATCGCTAAGGCATCTCCCATTACCAATGAAACCGTTGTACTGGTTGTTGGTGCCAGGCCAAGTGGACATGCTTCTTGTTTAATGCTGACGTCCAAATTAATGTCCGCAGCGCGCGCGAGGATTGATTCAGTATTACCGGTTAGGGTAATGAGTGGCACTTCCAAACGCTTTAATAAAGGGAGTAGGGTAACTAATTCAGTAGTGTTGCCCGAATTTGAAATCGCAATAACTGTATCCTGACGAGTTATCATACCTAAATCACCATGACTGGCCTCACCTGGATGCATGAAAAATGAGGGACTGCCCGTGCTGGATAGCGTCGCCGCTATTTTGTTAGCAATATGTCCTGATTTGCCCATGCCCGTTACGACAATACGCCCTTGGCATGCAAGTAATAATTCACAGGCCTTTTCAAACCGAGAATCAATGCGTTGAGTTAATTCAAAGACCGCTTGTGCTTCGGTTTCGATAACGGCAAGTCCAAGTGTACAAAAATTCATAGGTTATTTTCTGTGTATTTTTTGTTTAGTTTTCATTCTAACACAATGACTCGTCGTTGCAAAAGGGGAGTCAATTTGTGCTTTATTATTGATCACTTATGGCAAAAACATACAGCTCAAGCTTTTGAAATTGAATTTTTTAGATTAAATAGAGTTAAAAGCCTCATTTTTTTTTAGGAACCAGTATATACTTCTACTTTTGGCCATCATTGGAATTTGAACGTATGCCTGAAAATTGGGTTGAAATAAATAATCTAATCTTTACTCGCGAGAGTCGCCGCATTTTCAATGACATTGATATGGTCGTAAAGCAGGGTAAAATTACTGCCATTATGGGGCCTAGTGGCTCTGGAAAAACAACATTGTTGCAATTGATTGGTGCCCAGTTAACCCCGGATAGTGGTGTTATTCAGGTTAATGATCAGAATATACATCAATTACCTCGAAAAGCTTTGTATGAAGCACGGCGTGATATGGGATTGCTGTTTCAAAGTTCGGCTTTGTTTACGCACCTTTCAGTATTCGAAAATGTTGCGTTCCCCCTCCGTGAACATACGCAATTAAATGAGTCTATGATTCGCGACATTGTTTTGATGAAGCTTGAAGCTGTAGGATTGCGTGGCGCTGCTGGGTTAATGCCAGCACAACTTTCAGGCGGTATGGCACGACGCGTTGCTTTAGCGCGCACCATCGCATTAGATCCTGAATTAATGATGTACGACGAACCATTCACCGGACAAGATCCTATTTCTCTAGGTGTCTTAGTGCGTTTGATTAAACGCCTAAATCAGTTATTGCATACGACAACAATTATTGTGTCTCATGATGTCGAGGAAACGTGCTCTATTGCCGATTACATTTATCTGATTTCTGGTGGAAAAATCATCGGGCAGGGGACTCCTGAAGAATTAACACAGTCATTAGAACCTCAGGTCAGACAATTTATGCATGGGGAAGCGGATGGTGTTGTTCCTTTTCATTATCCAGCCAGACCTTACACAGAGGAGCTATTAGATGCTTGAGTTCATCACGCGGTTAGGGAATCGCGGTACTCGTGTTTTACATGACTTAGGCACTTCCGGGCTATTTTTATTTTTTATGCTGTTTAGAAGACCCAATATTTCAAGATTATGGCCTTTATTATGTCATCAGATTTATTTTGTTGGTGTATTATCTTGCTTAATCATCGTGGTTTCTGCTTTATTTATAGGTATGGTTGTGGGTCTGCAAGGTTATAATACATTGCAAAAGTTTGGTGCTTCGAGTCAACTGGGACAGTTATTGGCTTTAAGTATTTCCAGAGAATTAGGACCGGTAATCAGTGCCTTATTATTTGCTGGCCGGGCAGGATCTGCGCTTACGGCGGAAATTGGTCTGATGAAAACGACAGAGCAATTATCCAGTATGGATATGATGGGTGTTGACCCTTTAGGCCGTGTTATTTATCCGCGTTTTATGGCTGGCTTTATTACATTGCCGGTGTTGTCCTTAATTTTTTCAGCAGTAGCTATTTTGGGTGGTTATTTCATTGGTGTGCATTGGTTAGGAGTTGATGCAGGTAGCTTTTGGTCCAACATGCAAGCAGCAGTAAATTTTCGTATCGATGTACTGAGTGGTATCATCAAGAGTTTAGTTTTTGCTTTTGTTGTGACCTGGATAGCAGTATTCCAGGGTTTTGAGTGCGTGCCTACCGCAGAAGGTATTAGTCAAGCGACGACCAAAACAGTAGTTTATTCTTCGCTTGCTGTGTTAGGACTTGATTTTTTGTTGACTGCAATGATGATTGGAGATTGGTAAATGAGTAAGCAACGTTATGTGGATGTAAGTGTTGGCCTATTTATGTTGCTTGGTTTATTGGCCTTACTGGTCATGGCAATGAAGGTCAGTAATATTTCTGATTTAATGTCTGCTAAGAGTTATAATGTGACTGCAGATTTCACCGATATTGGTGGTTTAAAAGTGCGAGCACCAGTGACTGTGGCTGGGGTTAAAATTGGTGAGGTAACACACATTGAATTACAACCTGGTGAGCTTAATGCTAAGGTAACCATGCGCTTACAAAGCGATAAAAAAATACCTTATGAAGATTCTTCGGCACGAATTTTAACTCAAGGTTTGCTTGGTTCTAATTATATTAGTATTGTTCCTGGTTTTGATGATGAAGAGAATAAAGCGCATCCCTATTTGCAAAATGGCGATGTGATTGCAAAAACGCAAGAAGCAATTATTCTTGAAAATTTAATCGGTCAATTATTATTTAATATTAAAAAATAAGGTGAGACATGAGAATACTAAAAACAATTTTATTAGTTGTCGGTGTGATTTTATCTCCAGCGATGATGGCTCAAGGCTCCCCTGTTCCTATGTTAGAACAAACTGCAAATGACATCATTTCGACGCTGAAAGAAAATAAATCCAGTTTAAAAAGTGATCCCAATATTATTTATGGTGCGGTAGAAAAACATTTATTGCCGATTGTTGATGTCGCCGGTATGTCACGTTCTGTTTTAGGAAGACAAGCCTGGAATAAGGCTTCAGCAGCACAAAGAACGCAATTTTCTCAAGCCTTTACTCGTTTGGTTATTCGTACTTATTCTAGTCCTTTAGCACAATACTCTGATGAAACAGTGCAATTTTTACCAGTAAGAGGAGCGTTGAATTCCCGTTTTATGCGTGTGAATAGCTTGATTGTACGCTCACAAGGTCAAAATATTCCATTAACGTATAGTCTGGTAGATAAAAATGGTCAATGGCGAATTTATGATATTAGTGTTGAAGGTGTGAGTTTATTACAAAGCTTTCGATCGCAATTTGCCCAAGCATTGCAAAACTCCAGTATTGATGAGTTGATTAAACAAATGCAGCAAAAACAAATTAAAAAGGCTTCTTAAGGTGAAGACTATTCATTTTAAGCCAGGAGCTGAGCTTACTTTCAGATCAGCAGTTGATGTGCGAGCGCAGCTCTATAAAGCCTTAATGGATAACACAAATGATCATTTTAGCCTTGATTTAAGCGACGTGACTCATTGTGATAGTGCAGGGATGGCATTGCTGATAGAAGCCAGAAAGTTGTGTAAAAAAAATAATAAGACTTTTGAGATTATCGGTATGTCCTCAGAGACCCGGTCTTTGGCGGATTTTTGTGGTGTGAAAAATATCTTGGAAGCAGTGTAGGGCCTAGTATTTTATAATTCCCCAAGTTGTTATTTTGTCACTATTTGCGGTAGGTTGGTGAAGGATCGTTCAGCCTTATGGCGCAATCTACATAATTAGTAGAAAATTGTATTTATTTGAATTTGTGAGCTAATTTTAATGTTAAGTAATGAAGATGTTGAACAAAAACTTAGATCCATTGACGAGGTGTTTTTCGTTAAAGTGGACGGGGACGGTTATCAATACCAGGTGACCGTAGTTAGTGATGTGTTTATAGATAAATCTAAAGTAGCTCGGCAGCAGTGGGTTTACGCACAACTTAAAGAGTTTATTACCACTGGCATGCTTCATGCAATTAGCATGAAGACGTGGACAAAAGAAGAATGGGGGAGAGAACATGGATAAATTATTAATTAACGGCGGTAAGGCATTAAATGGTGAGGTGGTTATTTCAGGTGCAAAAAACGCAGCTTTACCGATTATGGCAGCTAGTTTACTTGCCAGTGACCATGTGACGATATCCAACGTTCCCCATCTTAAAGACATTACCACGATGATGGAGTTATTAGGTCAGTTAGGCGCTCATTTGATTGTTGATGAAAAAATGAATGTTCAGGTTGATGCCTGCCAAGTGAACGAGTTTGTTGCACCTTACGATTTGGTTAAAACAATGCGGGCCTCTATTTTAGTATTGGGACCTATGTTAGCGCGCTTTGGTAAAGCGGATGTATCATTGCCAGGTGGTTGTGCTATTGGTACACGTCCGGTTGATTTACATTTAAAAGCTTTAAAGGCAATGGGCGCTGATATTACTGTTAAAAATGGCTACATCAATGCGCGTTGCAAACGTGGTCGTTTGCAAGGTAAGCGAATCATGTTTGATACAGTTACTGTTACCGGTACAGAGAACATTTTAATGGCTGCCGTTCTGGCTGAAGGTACAACGGTTATCAAAAATGCAGCACGTGAACCTGAAGTAGTGGATTTGGCTAATTTCTTAATTCAAATGGGTGCCAAAATTTCTGGCGCAGGAACTTCAATTATCGAAATTGAAGGAGTTGAGGCATTATCTGGTGGTGCTTACTCAGTAATGTCTGACCGTATTGAAGCAGGTACTTATCTGGCTGCTGGTGCTCTGACTCGTGGTCATGTCACGGTTAAACGAGTACGTCCTGACACCTTATTATCGCAACTGTGTAAATTTGAAGAAGCGGGCGCTGAATTAACCATTGGTGAAGACTGGGTTAGTCTTAATATGCACAATAAGCGCCCACAAGGAGTTAATATTTCTACTGCTCCCTATCCGGCATTTGCCACTGACATGCAAGCTCAGTTTATGGCAATGAATTCGGTAGCTGATGGTTCTTCAACAATTGTGGAAACAATTTTTGAAAATCGTTTTATGCACGTACAAGAATTACAACGTATGGGCGCACAAATTCAATTGAATGGGAATACAGCCATCATCAATGGTGTTGAAAAATTAACGGGTGCCCCCGTTATGGCAACTGATTTACGTGCTTCAGCAAGTTTGATTTTAGCAGGCTTAGTTGCTGATGGTGAAACAACCGTTGAGCGTATTTACCATGTTGACCGTGGATATGAGCGTATCGAAGAGAAACTTTCTTTATTAGGTGCTGATATTAAGCGAGTTACTGACAGGTGATTACGCACAAAGAACTGACTTCATACCTGCATCAATTATTGAGTTGCGATCGTTATAATGATTATGCGCCCAATGGTATGCAGGTTGAGGGCAAGGATGACATCCAGCGTATTTGCACGGCAGTGACTGCTTCTGAAGAGGCAATTAGGCAGGCGATTGCTTGGCAGGCCGATGCGTTATTGGTGCACCATGGCTATTTTTGGCGTGGTGAAGCTCCCGTAATTACCGGCATGAAACGTCAACGCCTTAATAAGTTACTGCGTCATGATATTAATCTCTTTGCTTATCATTTACCGCTAGATTGCCATCCTGAATTGGGAAACAATGCCTGTTTGGCTAAATTATTTGAAGTAGATGCGCTCCAAATGCATCGTGCAGGCAGTACGGATAATTTACTTTGGTCTGGCCATTTACCAAAAATCATGACTCATGCAGAGTTGGGTGCGTTTTTGAACAAAAAGTTGGAGCGTGCACCCTTAGCCATTGCCGGTAATGATAAGACAATCAGTCGTATTGCCTGGTGCAGTGGTGGGGCTCAAGATTTTATTGAAGAGGCTCATCGCTTGGGGGTGGATGCTTATGTAAGTGGTGAAATATCTGAGCGTACGTACTACCAGGCTAAAGAGCTTGGTATTCATTATTACTCATGTGGACATCATGCTACTGAGCGTTATGGTATCCAGGCTTTGGGTGAGTATCTTGCTTCTTATTTTAAATTAGAACATTTGTTTGTTGATAGTGATAACCCTGTTTAAATTCCACCTTCCCATTCAATTGGTTTAAGTCGCATTAAATGCCGTGAATGGCCTTATTTAACCGCTCTGTGCTCTTGTACCTGTCTGCCTCATAAGCTAACATGGGCTTATAATCGCTAAAGGATTGTTTTAATGATCAATTTTCGATACTTAATGGTTTGTGTTGTTTTACTTTGTTCTTTTTCAGTCCATTCAACTTCTACTGATAAGCAAAATAAGGCGTTCCGAAATTTTTGGCATCCAACGTATAATGGCGGGCGCCTGGATTATTGTACTGTTGATGGCAAAGAATGCGGTAAAGCGGTTGCTAACCGTTATTGTCAAATGCTCGGTTATGATCATGCCAGCCAACATGTTATTGCGTACAACATTGGTTTAACACATTATATCTCTAGCCACGCCCGCTGTAAGGGATGGCGCTGTAATGGTTTTATGACCATCGGTTGTTCTACTAATTTGGTGCATACTCCGCCTAAGCCCTACCATTATCGTAAGAAGCGATTTGTTGATCCGCGTTTTAATCATTATCGTGTAGATTGGTGTTATAACAAAAACAGTGGTTGTGGTTTACGCGCCGCTAATTCATTTTGTAGTCGCATGGGTTTTATACAAGCTAAGCATTTTGTTAAAGAAACACAAGTAAGTGCAACTCAGAGCATTGGCAGCCAAGAGTTATGTTTTGGTAATCAATGTAATGCATTTAAAATAATAGTTTGTTATCGCTAAGCCATATTATTTTGATAAGTT
Source organism: Legionella drancourtii LLAP12 (assembly GCF_000162755.2). Classification (GTDB taxonomy): domain Bacteria; phylum Pseudomonadota; class Gammaproteobacteria; order Legionellales; family Legionellaceae; genus Legionella; species Legionella drancourtii. Next base: position 53,851 of record NZ_JH413814.1, on the reverse strand, counting down.
AAGGATAGTTTTATGAGTAGTAAGGACAAGGTTTTTATCATTGATAATAATGCAAGGCGAAGTGATCAATTAAGTACGGTACTTGAGTTTATCGGTGAATTGACCGAAGTCGTTAAGTTTGGTGCATGGAGTAGGCTTGCTAATACAATACCCGGTGTTATTCTTCTTGGCGCATGTGAGACAGTTGAAGATACATTAAATGAGTTGGATTTGTTGGTAAAACAGTTTATCAATGTGCCAATAATCGTCATTGGCAAACAATTAAATAGCGAACAGCGTATGGATAGGAATGTAGTTACCTGTTTGCCCTTTCCCTTTAGCTATGCCCAAATATTGGATGCATTGCATCAATGCCACATTACCCGCGACACAATAAAATCGATTCTGACAAGTGCTCAACAAATCCCTGTGTTTCGCAGCCTGGTGGGGAATAGTGATGCTATTGCTCATATTCGTAAGCTTATAGAGCAAGTAGCGAATACTGAAGCTAGTGTTTTAATTTTAGGTGAATCAGGAACGGGCAAAGAAGTCGCTGCACGTAATATCCATGCGCTTTCATCACGTGCAAACAAGCCATTTATACCGATTAATTGTGGTGCCATTCCTGTTGAACTATTAGAAAGTGAGCTATTTGGTCATGAAAAAGGTGCTTTTACAGGGGCGGTAACTTCGAGACAAGGGCGATTTGAATTGGCGAACGGTGGTACTTTATTTTTAGATGAAATCGGGGATATGCCATTAGCCATGCAAGTTAAGTTGTTGCGTGTATTACAAGAGCGGTGCTTTGAGCGTGTAGGCTCTAATAAAAGTATTGGCGTGAATGTACGCATTATTGCTGCGACTCATAGAAATTTGGAAGCTGCCATTGAAGAGGGGCAGTTTAGAGAAGACCTATTTTATCGGCTTAACGTATTTCCCATCGAAATGCCCCCATTACGGACAAGAGGAGAAGATGTTCCACTTTTATTTAATGAATTAATTTCTCGAATGGAACGTGAGAGTCGTCCTATAGTTCGTTTGATGCCCGATGCTATGAATACTTTAATACAATACAATTGGCCTGGTAATATTCGTGAATTAGCTAATTTAGTGGAGCGTCTAATCGTTCTTTATCCTAATGGTATTGTCAATAAGGATGATTTACCACTGCGTATTCGCGGTGACTATAAATCTTCGTGTATGGTGGAACTATCAGAGCGTGAGGCTTTATGGCAAGTTATTAAGCAAGAATCGCTGTCAGCATCACTAAAGGGGATCGATTTAAAAGAGCATCTCGTGAAAACGGAATTAGCTTTGATTAGCCAGGCATTAAATGAATTCGATTGGGTTGTTGCACGTGCTGCTAGCTATCTAAATATGAGACGTACAACGTTAGTTGAAAAAATGCGTAAGTATGGACTTACTCGCCCTGAACGAGCGGAGGCCTAGTAATATATTCTTTGGAATATAGATAGCCTGGATTACTGCGCCTTGCCTTCATCCAGGCTATGTTCTTAAAATCTGTAGCAGGGCGGCCCTATCCTCTGAACAGTCGTATTTGGCACATCTTACTGTTTTCAAACCCGACTGTTCATCAAGATTTGGATATTCTCCCAGGAGTTATTGCTAAAATCTTAAATGCGCTATTACTTTTGATTTTCTTCGGTTTTTGATTCCTTAGCGGGTTTAGACGCCTCGGGTTTTACTTCTTCGGAAGTGTCCCCATCTACGCCAGATTGAGCTCTAATATCTTTATAATCCTGAATAATTTGCCCCACACTCGTTTTTATATCGTTATATAATTTGCCTGTCATTGAAGCCAGTTCTTTAAAGTCAGGTAGTTTAGATTTCATGTCGCTCATTGCTCATTCACTCCATTGGGTAATATATATATATATTATACACCATTACTTTTTATTTTGCTGGCAGGGTAATCTGGCTGTAGGAACGAATAGCGTTCCCGAATTATAGCTGCTGCCTAAATCCGGGCTGTGATTGGCTAACCCCAAGGATGCATGAATCGCAGCGCTGGCTTGAGTAATTTATTTGCCAATGATGTTTTAGGTGGAATGGTTAATTTAAAGGCTTTGTATGTTGATACTTTATCTAAGAGGTATTCATCGCTGGTAGACAGCTTATCGACAAGATTCAGTTCCAAGGCATCTTTTGCTAACCAATGTTCACCCGTAGCAATTTTATCCATATCAAGCTGATCACGGTTTGTGGCAATGTAATTTCTAAATGCGGTATGAATTTTTTCTAAATCTTCCTGAAATTTTTTCCTCCCTTTTTCGGTATTTTCACCTAAAAGCGTTAAGGTGCGCTTATATTCACCTGCCGTTAATAATTCGATATCAACGTCATGTTTTTTAAGCCAACGATGAAGATTAGGAATTTGGGCGACCACGCCTATGGAGCCAATAATCGCAAAAGGAGCTGCAATAATCCGATTAGCTACACAGGCCATTAAATACCCGCCGCTGGCTGCAATTTTATCGATGCTCACGGTTAATGGAATGTTTTTATCGCGAATACGCTGTAGTTGTGATGCCGCCAAACCATAACTATTAACAATGCCTCCTGGGCTATCTAAGCGTACTAAAACTTCATCTTCAGGTTTGGCTGTACATAGAATAGCCGTGATTTCATCCCGAAGTTGTTCTACTTGCGAGGCTTTGATATCACCGTGAAAATCAAGGACGTACAATGTAGGTTGTTTGGCGTTTTTATTTTTTTTCTTTTTAGGTGTTTTTTGGCCAAGAATTTCTTTATTCATTAACGAATGCAAATGTTCATAATGCTCATTTAATGATGTGATCTCTAATTTAGGTTTAGGCTTGCGGCTCAACGCAAAAAAACCTGCGAAAATTACTAAAAAAGCAATAACCACGGTTAACGACTTTAAGAAAAACAAACCATATTGACTTAAAAATTCCATTCTTGACCTTTTAAATAAATAAAAAGTGATTATGGCGCTCAATACTGGTGTGTGCAAGAGTAAACATGTTTTTTGCGCTATAATTAAGCAAATAGTTCATGAATAAGAGAATAAAATGCTTCTAAAACAAACTAATACATTAATGAAACGTTATGGAGAAAAACTAATTAACGGAACAATTAGCGATCGGGAATTGAAAACCTTAATGGATTTAAAGTCCTTTCCAAAATCAAAGGGTTTTGTTGATATTAATCAACCGATTACCGATAAAAATCACCGGAAATCAGATGCAATAAATGATTTTGTTTTAGCAATTGCCCCCAGATTGACGTTAGCAACTCTTCATCAATTGACCGCCCGGATGATAAATTTAGCGCCGGATGCTGGACGCAATACCTTTATGCGTAATGAGGGGTTAGAGAAAGCTTTTTTAGCTTATGAACTAGCGCAGTTTCCTCAATCAGCAGCAATATTTTTTTTAAAGCCGGAATCACTGGAATCAATAGAATCTGCAGGATCAGCAAAATATGAGGAATTTCAAGCGCGTAATCGCATGCAGAAGGAGTTTTCAGGAACGGATGATATTAAAAATCTGAAAGATGTTATTTTGAAACCGATTATTGAGTTGTATTCAAAAGAGGATGTAGCGCAAAGGAATGTAGCGTATCATTATCGTCATGCAATATATAATGAGGCTGGCGGCAGGTTTCACGCATATAAGGTATCTGGAACTAAGTTCGCAGGATTGCCAGAACATTTACAAAAATTTAAAGGCGATCATCTAAAGAGTCAAATTCTTTTAGATTTTAAAATGCAGCTTATGGATGCTAAAACACACCAAGAAGTTGACGACCTGGTCACGGAATTTCAAAAAAAAGTAGAATATGATGTACTGACTACAGGCCAAGGATTTATCAGCCTAAGATTTCATCGCCCAACCTCTTCCTTGCGTGCCTTTGAGCATATGGTAAATGAGCGTAAACAAGATATTAGTACAGAAAAGTCAATAAAGTTAGGAATTTCCTAGGAGCGGCTAACATTAGCGCTATCCAGGCCGAAAAGGTTGATTTACAGTGCTTTGGTGCTCAATAATCAATTTTTTTTGCCTCAGGCTAGCGAAATGTTAACCGTCCTAGGATTACTAGAACTAAAAAAACTTGTTTTGTTTTTTAGTTCTAGTACCATTTCGCCAAGACAGTAGCTAATCCTAACCCACCTAATGTGAATGATTTATCCATGCTTGATGTGCTTAACCTTAATTTTGATTATCAGGAACAACCTTTATTAAACAAGGTGACTTTTCATTTACCAGCCGGAGGTTTATTGCATCTGCGCGGGGCAAATGGCGCCGGAAAAACGACGCTACTTAAGTTAATTGCTGGTTTGTATCGCCCAGCAGAAGGGGATATCCTTTTTTTTAGACAAAATATACATCAGGATCTTGCCGCTTATCAGCGTCAACTCTGTTTTGTAGGACACAAAACGGGAATTAATCCTAGTTTAACATTAAGAGAGAATTGTTTTTTTGACCTTCAATATAATGGAATGTCGATAGAGGAACTCATTGCAATTTTCAAACTAGAGCGTCATCTGGATTCACCCTCTGGGTTATTATCTGCAGGACAAAGAAGGCAAGTTGGTTTATTACGTTTATGGATGTCGGATGCTCAATTATGGTTACTTGATGAACCTTTGGTTGCTTTGGATGATAAGGCTCTAGAACTCATCATGAATAAAATCAATAGGCACCGAACGCAGGGGGGGGCGGTTTTACTCACCTCTCATCAAAAATTACCATTAAATCCTTCGGATTATCTGGAGTACTGTTTGTGACCACAGTATTTTCGTTATTTACCAAACAATGTCGTCGTGAACTATTAATTCAAGTGCGGCAAATTCGTTTCTTAATCAATTCGTCTCTTTTTTTATTAATTTTTCTGTTTATGTTTCCACTGACATTAAAACCCGAAGTTGCATTACTGCGAACCATCGCGCCAGGATTAGTGTGGATGGCCATACTGTTATCGATGTTGCTTTCAGCAGAACGTTTGTTTCAGCAGGATTATGAGCAAGGAGTAATGGAGCAGTGGCTAGTTTCAGGGCAATCGTTGCCTGTGTTAGTCAGTGCTAAAGTGATTGCGCATTGGTTATTTAATTTGCTCCCTCTGCTTATTTTATGCCCTTTAGTGGCCTTGTTATTTTCATTAAGTGCATGGGAAGTATGGGTTTTAGCACTTACCGTTCTGTGTGGTTCGCCTGCCTTATTATTTCTCTGCGCTTTGGTTGCTGCTTTTGGCGTGGGAATTAATCAACGCGGGGTGTTAATGGCCTTGATTTTACTGCCACTGACATTGCCATTGCTTATCTTTGGTAGTGGAACAATTAATATTGCGATGCAAGATTTACCTGTTCGTGGTTATTTGGCTTTGTTATCGGCTATTTCTTTGATTTCTATTTCTTTTTTGCCCTTTGCTATTGCTGGAGTAATTCGTATAAGTCATACAGATTAGAGAATAAATACGTCGGTTTTTTACACTTAATGGCACTTACTTAAAGTTTATTGCTTCTTAGAGAGAAGAAGTTTTATTTTTAAATAAGTGCTTATTCCTGGCAAATCAACTATTCTAGTTTGCGAAAGAACTGATACATGATAAAATCCATCTTTTTTGATCGCAATTATTCCTATGTGGAAATTATTATATCAACTGGCCTCACCTAAATCTTTTTATTCCTTTGCCGGACGTTTTATTCCAGGGATAGCAATAAGTGCCTTGCTCACTCTGCTCATTGGTGTAATTTGGGGCTTAGCATTTACACCACCTGATTATCAACAGGGTGATGCCTTTCGGATTATCTATGTGCATGTTCCTAGTGCGTTTTTATCGATGGCTCTTTATGGCTGGATGGGATTTCTCTCTGTTTTACTTTTGGTCTGGCGGATTAAAATTGCGGGTCTATTAATCAGCCAAGTGGCGCAATTGGGCGCATGTATGGCTTTTCTTGCTTTAGTGACTGGCAGTATTTGGGGTAAGCCGATGTGGGGGGCTTGGTGGGTGTGGGATGCGCGTTTAACGTCAGAATTAATTCTGTTATTGTTGTATGCTGCGATTTTAGCCACGCATCAGGCAGTAAAAAATAAAGAAGATGGTGATAAGATTATTGCGATTTTAACTTTAGTAGGGCTTATTGATTTACCGATTATCCACTATTCCGTTTATTGGTGGAATACCTTACACCAAGGTTCTACTTTATCCATACTAGCAAAACCAAAGATTGATGGCAGCATGTTATACCCCTTATTGCTGACCATTATTGGATTCTGTTTATATTGTTTATGGGTTATTTTAGAGAAAGCTCGTCAAGAATTGCTGCTTAGGGAAAAAAGGCAAGCTTGGGTGAAGATTCAATTTGATGAGGAATTTAAATGAATCAATTTGTTGAATGGTTCGCGATGGGCGGTTATTCCATCTATGTCTGGCCAGCTTATGGCTTAGTCGGTGTTGTTTTCGTGATGAACCTTTTAGGGATGAAATGGAAAAAAGAAACAGACCCGTCAAAATTAGCAACAATGGTTTAAGCGATAACGATAATATGATGAATCCAGCGCGCAAACGCAAAATACTGATCTTATTATCCGCTTTGGCGGTCTTATCCATTGCTGCAGGGCTGGTTTTGTATGCGTTAAGACAAAATATTAGTTTATTTTATACCCCAACACAGGTAGCTGAAGGGCAGGCGCCATTACAACATGCCATCCGCATTGGCGGTATGGTTGAAAAGGGTTCTTTTATTCGTGCATCCAAAGGTTTAGATGTTGAATTTAAAGTTACTGATTTTACGAAAACAGTGACGGTTTTACACACCGGTATTCTTCCTGATTTGTTTCGTGAAGGGCAGGGGGTGGTGGTCGAAGGACGGTTGCTGGATAATCAACGTTTTCAAGCCACTCGGGTTTTGGCAAAACATGATGCCAATTACATGCCTCCGGAAGTTAAGGCCGCTTTGGCTAAAAAGGTGGATTCATGATTGCTGAATTAGGACTCTTTGCATTGATTTTGGCGTTAATTGCGTCTGTTGCACTTGCTTTAATTCCGTTATTGGGATTGCAATTAAAGCGCCGTGATTGGATGGATTCTGCGAAAACCTATGTGGTAGCTCAATTTTTCTTTATTGCGCTTACTTATATTTTGCTCACTGTTTGTTTTTTAAAAGATGATTTCTCTGTTATTTATGTAATGAGTAACTCGAGCCTTGCCTTACCCTGGTTTTATAAGCTTTGTGCTGTTTGGGGGGGACATGAAGGTTCGATGTTGCTGTGGGTTGCGATTTTAAGTTTTTGGACGCTGATGGTTGCTTTTTTTAGTTCTGGTTTGGATAAAGAAATGCGTACCCGTGTTTTAGTAGTGCTTGGCTGGTTAAGTATTGGTTTTATTTTGTTTTTATTAACTACTTCAAACCCTTTTCTACGTCAGTTTCAAATTTTAAATACACCCGGTCGTGATTTGAATCCGTTGTTACAAGACCCTGGCTTTTTATTTCATCCTCCGATGTTGTATATGGGCTATGTTGGTTTTTCTGTTGCATTTGCCTTTGCGATTGCGGCTTTGTGGGCAGGTAAAGTGGAAACCAGTTGGTCTAAATGGACGAGACCGTGGACTTTGGCTGCCTGGTGTTGTCTCACCGCCGGAATTACGCTCGGGAGCTGGTGGGCTTATCGAGAACTAGGCTGGGGGGGCTGGTGGTTTTGGGATCCGGTGGAAAATGCTTCGTTTATGCCTTGGGTTGTGGGTACTGCCTTATTGCATTCCTTAGCCGTTACGGAACAGCGTCAACAATTTAAAGCCTGGACTATGTTATTGGCTATTGCTGCTTTTTCTTTGAGTTTAATTGGCACGTTTTTAGTGCGCTCTGGTGTCTTAACTTCAGTACATGCTTTTGCCGTAGACCCACAACGCGGTTTGTATATTTTAGGATTTTTATTGTTGGTCATTGGTGGTTCATTGTTGTTATTTCTTTTTAGAGCACAAACCTTACAAACGACAACCAGCCCGAGCCCTGTTTCAAGAGAAAGTGCTCTATTATTAAACAATGTTTTCTTGGTCGTGATCATGCTTACCGTGCTAATGGGGACCGTTTATCCATTACTGGTTGAAGGCTTGGGATTAGGTAAATTATCTGTAGGTGCTCCTTATTTTAATGCTGTATTTGTGCCTTTAATGATTCCTATGTTGCTCTTAATGGGGCTGGGTATTCATTTAAAATGGAATAACGACAATTGGCGCGTTCTCTTTAAGAATCTTTCACGTGTTGCTTTACTGAGCATTGTCTTGCCAGTTGCTTTACTGTTACTGACTCACCATGAATTTGCTGCCTCCGCACTTATAGGATTAATTTTAGCGACCTGGATTATTTTAAGTACGACTCGGGCTGTCGCTAAGCGAGCTAAAGACCGCGGTGGTTTAATTCACGTAGGTCAATCCTATTGGGGGATGGTTTTAGCTCATTTTGGTGTTGCTGCTACAGTAATTGGTATTGCGGTATCTACTACTTATGGTGTGCAAGATGATGTGCAAATGGAGCCAGGGAGCAAAATAGATTTGGAAGGTTATTCCATTGAGTTTGTTAATCAAAAACCCTTGGTTGGGCCGAATTATAAGGGAACCCAGGCACAATTTAAAATCAGTCATCAGGATCAAACAAAAGTGATTTATCCTGAAAAGAGGCTTTACACTATTGGCCAAATGGCGATGACTGAATCAGCAATCGATGTCACACCATTTCGTGACATTTATGTGGCTTTAGGTGAGCCTTTATCTAATGATTCTTGGTCTGTGCGCCTTTATTACAAGCCCTTTGTGCGTTGGATTTGGGCTGGTGGCTTTATGATTTTGGCAGGAGGTTTTTTGGCGCTAACGGATAGAAGATATTATCAGAAAAAACGGGTAGCGGGTGAGTCAAAGGCATGAGAAAAATAGGCTGGCGTATGATCCCTATTATCCTCTTTGTATTGTTGAGCATTTTTCTGTGGCGTGGTTTGTCTTTAAACCCTCGTGATTTGCCTTCGGTTCAGCTGGGTAAATCATTACCTGATTTTACTTTACCACAACTGCAACATCCTGATTTATTTTTTCGTTCTGAGCAAATTCGTGAGCAGGTTGTTTTATTAAATGTTTGGGCAAGTTGGTGTGCAGCGTGTACTGATGAGCAAGTGTTTATGTTGCAGTTAGCGCGTGAAGGAGTGCCTATTTACGGTTTGAATTATAAAGATAGAGCCGAAGATGCCTTGCAGTGGTTAGCGCAATGGGGTAATCCTTATAAGCTAGTCGCTCAGGACCGTGATGGAAAAGTCGCTATTGATTTGGGGGTCTATGGGGCGCCTGAGACTTTTGTTGTTGATAAAAAAGGAATAATTCGTTACCGACATGCAGGGATTATGAATCAAGAATTGTGGCAAAAAGAAATTAAGCCCTTAATGGAACAATTGGAGCAGACGGCATGAAGCGTGTACGTTTTATTTGTTTTAGTTTGTTGTTTATGCTTGGCATTGCCCCGGCTTTAGCAAACAGCATTTATCCTTTGGATTCTGCTCAAAAAGAAGCTCAATTTAATCATCTTTTAAAAGATTTACGTTGTTTAGTCTGCCAAAATCAAGACTTGGCTGATTCCAACGCGGATCTTGCTAAAGATTTACGTAATCAAGTCTATCTGCTGGTGAAAGAGGGAAAGAGTGATAGTGAAATCAGTGATTATCTTACTGCTCGCTACGGGGATTTTATTTTATTTAAGCCTCCGGTGAAGGCTGTAACCTATTTGCTGTGGTTTGGACCGGCTTTATTTTTGTTATTAGGCTTTGTCATTTTTTGGCGAACGTGTTTTGGGGTTAAGCAGGGCGCGCGTTGAGACAGAAGGATCTTCACTAAAATCTAAAAGATCCATATAAAAGAATGGTGCTTAATAGCTAAAGCAAGCACCTAGTACGTTAACAAGAGTAAATGAGTTTCTTATGAATGAGTGGTGGTTGCTAAGTGTACTAATTGGGATAACCTTTGTCGCAAGTATTTTAATAGTTTATCCGTTAAGGCGTCATTTAATTGCCAGCTTACTTCTTGTGCCAGTTATTTTTAGCATGGCATTCACTGGGTATTACTATTGGGGTGGTTTTGGCAAGTGGCAAGAATACATCCAACATCAGGAAAAACAAAAACAAGCTGAGGCAATGCTTAAAGCAATTAAGAATCCACAAGAGCTAATTGATAAATTGCGTGCTAAATTGGATGACTCTCCAGAGAGTGCCAAAGGTTGGTATCTTCTTGGGCGTTTGTATGCAGGGCAAGATGAAAAACAAAGAGCAGTTGATGCTTTTGCTAAGGCGTACCAATTTAATCCCAATGAAGAACAATATGCAGTAAATTATGCGCATAGCTTATGGCAATTGAATAATCGCCAGTTTACAGAGCAAATTAAGGAAATTTTCAATATATTATTAAAAAATAATTCCAATCAACCTGATGCTTTAGCTATGTTGGCTATGGATGCCTATGTAAGCCATGCCTATGAAGATGCAATTAGCTATTGGCAACAATTACTTAAATTAGCACCATCACAATCCGATGAAGCCCAGGCTATCCGCAAGGCAATTGCCAAAGCAGAGGGACAGATTAAGTTACGGGAAAAAAATTTAGAGTAACGAGCGTCATAAGCTTCTGATTAAATTTAGTCGAGCCATGTTTTTAGCACTATGAACTGGTTCTGTTGTAAACAACTTTCTCTGGTGATGCAATTAATTTTAAATCTGCTAGTCTTTATATAGGCATCAGTATTTTAAGGAGAAAACGATGTATAAGAGGGTATTGTTTGCGACCGACTTTGATGAGGTAGGCGTGTTGGCAGCCCATAAGGCAAAGAAAATTGCTGATGAGAATGGGGCTGATTTGATCTTAGTTCATGTAGTTGAACCTATTCCTGCTTATGCATATCCTGGTTTTGCAGGCTTTGCGGAAGTAGAAATGTCCATCCGTGAGCAGGCTGAAAAAGAACTTAATGAACTTGCCGAAAAATTAGACGTTGATGTGAAACACCGATTTATCGAATTTGGTTCTACCAAGAATGAAATATTAAGGGTTGCTGAGGAACGTAATATTGATTTAATTGTTACTGGAAGTCATGGGAAACATGGCCTCTCTTTATTATTAGGTTCTACTGCAAATTCAATCTTGCATAATGCGCAGTGTGACGTTTTGATTGTGCGCTCCATAGTCGATGAGAAGCATGCTAAGAAATAAGAAATTACCTTATATAACATTGGTGTAGGTTTGGCAAACTGACTAATGGGCTTACTTAAGGCTTTTTATTTGGCATTGCCCCCTAATTCTACGTCCCGCGGACAAGCAGCGGGACGTAGAGTCTGTTTTTTTGTTTGTTAATACAATATTTCCTTACAAGAGAGTGTAAATTTAACGCATAAGCAGGCGATAATTATTTCTTGCCATAAAATAGAGTCATCAGAAGATGCCTTATCTTTTTGGCAAGCGGTTCGTAATCAATTAGATACGGTGCTTAAAACCAAAGAGAATAATATATCTACATGCACATTACAGTAAGGATCTTAGGTGATACTAGGGCCTACGCATGAAAAAATAATAGTTTAAGAATCAGTGAAAAAGAGGGATATTTAGCTCTTACTAAAAAAGGAGCCTGCAAAATGCAGGAAGTTTTAAACTATTTTTCACATGTAGAGAACCCAATGTCATTCAGGAATCAAAAACCTCCATTGATAATGCTGATAGGGACTCCATTACTTGCGAGCCTTGCAGGAACTTAATGGCAGTGGGCCCTGCAGCTCCCCCAGTTATCATTTCTCAAGAGAGCAGAAAACAAGTATACTATTTTGTTTTAATTTACTGATCGAATTATTCAATGAAATTGTTGCGTGGTATTCAACATTTTTCTGTTTTTGATAAAGGCGTAGTAGCTACCATTGGTAATTTTGATGGAGTTCACTTAGGTCATCAAAATCTGATTAAAGTTTTAAGGAATAAAGCTGACGCGCTGAAACTTCCCTTGGTTTTAATTTTATTTGAACCACAACCGCGGGAATATTTTCAAAAAGATAAAGCACCTGCCAGGCTTTCTAGTTTAAGAGAAAAATTGGCTGTGTTACGTGAGTGTCAGATTGACTATATTTATTGTATTAAATTTGACGATCTTGTTGCTCAAACGACAGCAACTGATTTTGCTCATCATTATTTATTTTCTATGTTAAATGTAAAGCATCTGGTTGTTGGTGAAGATTTTCGTTTTGGAAAAAACAGAGAAGGTGATGTGAACTTGCTTAAAAGTCTCCGTTCAGAATATGCTTGTGAGGTGCAAGTGTACTCCGATTTTTGTATTAGTGACGAACGCATTAGTTCTACAAAAATCAGAACCGCTTTACAAGAGGGCAATCTGAAAACCGCAGCCAAGTATTTGGGAAGACCTTATAGTATTTGTGGGCGTGTGATGCATGGTGATAAACGAGGACGTCAGTGGGGAATTCCCACGGCGAATTTGGGACTGCATCGTTTATCAGTACCTTTACAGGGTGTTTTTGTTATTAAGGCCCTTATTGCCTCACAACAGCTTGTCTATGGTGTGGCCAACATAGGAAAACGTCCTACAGTAGACGGTAGCAAAAATATTTTGGAAGTTCATTTATTTGATTTTGATCAGTCAATTTATGGTGAGTTAGTGCAAGTATTTTTCTTGCACAAGTTGCGTGATGAGGTTAAATTCACTGCAGTGGATGCCTTGATCGCGCAAATTTATGATGATATTGCGGTGGCGAAAGCATTCGTCAACAATTTAACGACTTCGCAGAGTGGTGGGCAGTTATGGCAGAATATAAAGATACACTAAACCTTCCGAATACTTCATTTCCAATGAAGGCAAGTCTGGCAACCCGTGAGCCAGAATCTTTGGCTGATTGGCAGGCAAAAAAAGTATACGAACAAATTCGTAAAGCACGTGCCGGTGGCAAAAAATTTATTTTGCATGATGGCCCTCCTTATGCAAATGGCCATTTGCACTGCGGACATGCATTAAACAAAATTCTTAAGGACATCATTATTAAATCGAAATCATTTAGTGGCTATGATGCGCCTTTTGTTCCTGGCTGGGACTGCCATGGCTTGCCAATTGAATTGAATGTAGAGAAAAAAATCGGCCGTGTGGGTGATAAAGTTACCGCAAGGGAATTCCGCGCTAAATGCCGTGAATACGCCGGTAGCCAAATTGATATTCAACGTGACGAGTTTCAGCGCCTGGGTGTCTTTGGTGACTGGTATAATCCTTATGTTACTATGGATTTTCGCTATGAAGCCAATATTGTTCGTGCTTTGGGGTTAATGATTCAAAATGGTCATTTGCAACAAGGCTTTAAGCCCGTTCATTGGTGTATCGATTGCGGTTCGGCATTAGCTGAAGCTGAGGTCGATTATGAAGAAAAAACTTCTCTTTCAATTGATGTGGCATTTACAGCGATAAATCCAGAAGAGTTTATTGCGCCTTTTCATGTGCTTGGTGAGGCTAAAAAATTAAGCGTCCCGATTTGGACAACGACTCCTTGGACTTTACCCGCTAATGAGGCGGTGTGTTTGCATCCTGAGATTGATTATTCTTTAGTTGATGCCGGGGTTTTTTATCTAATCTTAGCCACCGATTTAGTTGAAGCGGCGATGATACGCTATGGCATTGACGAATATACGATTAAAGGCTCTGCTAAAGGGAAGGTATTTGAGCATTTAAAATTAAAGCATCCCTTTTATAATCGTACTGTTCCTGTGGTATTAGGAGAGCATGTTACTACGGATTCAGGTACAGGTAGCGTACATACAGCACCCGCACATGGACCAGACGATTATGTGATTGGTCAAGCTTATAATCTGCCTTTAATTAATCCGGTCAAAGCGAATGGCTGCTTTGCAGAAGATGTGGACTTATTTGCTGGACTTCATGTATTAAAAGCGAATGAGCCTATTCTTGAAGCCTTAGTTGCAAATGGTGCGTTGTTAGCTCGAGATACGATTCGTCACAGTTACCCACATTGCTGGCGTCATAAATCGCCAATGATTTTCCTGGCGACACCGCAGTGGTTTATTTCAATGGACAAAAATCACTTAAGACCAAACATTAGCAAAGAAATTGATAAGGTGACCTGGGTTCCTGATTGGGGTAAGGCACGGATTAGCAATATGGTTGAAAATAGACCCGATTGGTGTATATCAAGGCAAAGGGCCTGGGGTACACCGATGCCTTTATTTGTACACAGTACAACGCGTGAATTGCATCCAAAAACTTTGGAGTTTATTGAACAGGTCGCATTACGTATTGAAGAATCAGGAATTGATGCCTGGTTTGAGATGGATAAGGCGGAATTGCTTGGTGATGATGCGCCATTGTACGATAAAATCAATGACACCATGGACGTGTGGTTGGATTCTGGCGTCACGCATTTCTGTGTCTTAAAACAAAATAATGAGTTAGCATTTCCTGCAGATATTTATTTTGAAGGCTCAGACCAACATCGCGGCTGGTTTAATTCGTCACTAACTACTTCGGTAGCTATGTATGGCGTCGCCCCTTATAAAATGGTATTAACCCATGGCTATACCGTGGATGCCGAAGGCAGAAAGTTGTCTAAATCCAAGGGAAATTATGTAGCATTGGATCAAATGGTGAATCAGCATGGTGCTGATATTTTACGTTTATGGGTGGCATCAACGGATTACCGGCATGAGGTAAGTATTTCCGATGAAATTATTAAACGTAACGCAGATGCTTACCGAAGAATTCGAAATACAGCGCGCTTCTTATTGGCTAACTTATTTGACTTTGCGCCAGCAGAAGCAGTGCAAGCTGATGAGCTTTTGGAATTAGATAAGTGGGCAATCAAGCGTTGCCAGCTCCTGCAAGAGGAAATTATTGCCGCATATGAAAGCTATCAATTCCATGTAATTTATCAGAAAATTCATAATTTCTGTGCTGTAGATATGGGTAGTTTTTATTTGGATCTAATTAAAGACAGGCAATATACCACGGGGAAACAAAGCAAAGCACGACGTTCTTGCCAAACTGCGATGTACCACATCATTAGAGCGTTTACGCTGTGGTTAGCGCCTATTTTGTCGTTTACGGCTGAAGAAATTGCACGTTATATTCCAGGCTATACGGAGCAAACAATCTTCACCGAACTTTGGTATAAGGATTGGCCTGTGATTGATGCGGTCAATATGGCTGAATGGGATGAATTGCATTTAATTCGTGATGAAGTAAATAAGGCACTTGAGGAAACACGGAAAAAAGCAGAGATTGGTTCGGCTCTGGCTGCGGAAGTGTCATTGTATGCAGACAGTAATATGTTCCCTAAATTAACTCGTTTAGGCGAAGAATTGCGCTTTTTATTAATTACTTCAGGTGCGACAGTACATCCCATGGCTTCTGCTCCAGCTGGATTAGCGACTACCGAATATGGTGTGGCTATTCACGTAGCAGCAAGTACTCATGAGAAGTGCGCGCGTTGCTGGCATAGACGACCTGATGTAGGTCAAGATGCTCAGCATCCTGAACTCTGTTTACGCTGTGTTGGTAACATTAGCGGTCAAGATGAAGTGAGGCAATTTATATGAAGAAATGGCATTGGTTTGTGCTAAGTATTTTAGTTATTGTTTGTGACCAGGCAAGTAAATACTGGGCGGGCGTTTCTTTAATCCCATATAAACCTTTGCCAGTCTTTCCTATGCTCAATTTCACTTTAGCATTTAACACCGGTGCGGCATTTAGCTTCTTAAATGGAGCAGGTGATTGGCATCGGTGGTTTTTTGCCGGCTTTAGTTTAATCATGAGCGCTGTTCTTATTGTTTGGCTTTATCGTATCCCCAATCAGGCACGCTTGTTATCCGCAGGAATTAGCCTTATTTTAGGGGGGGCGATTGGTAATTTAATTGACCGTGCATTTTATGGCTATGTGATTGACTTCATTGATGTTTATTACCAACACCATCATTTTGCAACCTTTAATATTGCGGATAGTGCAATTTGTGTAGGCGCGGCATTTTTTGTTTTAGATGTATTCCTTACGCGTAAGTAATTCACCGAAATGATGTTTCCGGTTTATATGAGCGTAGCCCGTATTAACATAGCGTAATACGGGATCTTTTCACGTAACCTCTTCAAATGTATATATATATTATTATCAGTTTAATGTGCCTTACTATTGAATTTGTCTTTTGCATCACAGCGCAAATTTTGGAACTCCAGGTTTGCTGAGGAACTTTTAATAACCTACGTTCCGTGGCTTGCTGCAGGAGCTTAGTTGCCCATCTATATTTTAAACAAAATAGGACATATCAAACTGGCTATAATGAGAATAATTTATTATCAGAGTGCCTATATTTTGTTTTTGCGTACAATTATTGGTTCTAAATTTTAAAAGAAAATGACAAATGAGGTGATATTTCGTAAAGCAATAGAAGAAGGTAACTTGGCGGTGATCAAGAAACTTATTGGAGAAAGAGTTATCGACCCAAATCAACTCCCTCTAGATCAACATCGTAGTGCCATAGACATAGCAGTTTTGCATGGTCATGTTGATGTGGTTGACTATTTATTTACCCAAAGCAGCAGCAAAGCAACTTTAGTTAATCGCAAGAGTTTCTTATATTCTATTTGTTGTGCTGATTCTCTTAAACGTCCCGCGTTGTTGGAATGGCTCAAAAATCGTTATCAATTATATTGGTACATCCTATCTTAATGCAGTCCTCACCCATGACGGACATCCAGGAAGAAATACGTCTGTAGCTTGGATGTTGGCTATCAAAGGACAATGGGCTTTATTCAAAGATTTGGTAACCCAAACGACTCGCCCAATTAATTTAAGTGTTGGGCTAATTGGCTAAAATGGTGATATGAATACACTGAATGAGTCCTTAATCAAATCACACCACGGACAGGGGATAGCTGTTATTAAGAAGCTCAAGCGATCCAAGGTCATGTAATCTTGATGTTTTTAGATAAAGGCTCACAAATTTGCACTTTGATCTGCGAACAGTTCCCTGATCAAGTAAATAAAAAAGATTTTATTGTGGTAAATAATGAGAATACCTTACTTGCTGAGGCGATTAGCGATTTTACATCAGGAGCTGATAGTGGTTTGGTGAGACTGCTGACTAAAGAGCATTTAGATAAAAAGGAAACTCTGCAGATCCGCAACGAGGAACTGTTACATCGTAACAATGAACTGCAATGTAAATATGATGAGTTACAATGTAGATATGAGGCCCTGGAACAGCAGCTTAATATACAACAGCATAACCAACAAATTTTTGATAAATAAAAGACCCATTAGCAACAAAAATAATCACATCAATGTTTCAATAGAATATCTTTTTCTGAGTCAGGACGCGATCAATTTTTTCAAAGAGAAGGTGCTCCTGCATCTGGAGCAAAAAAACGTCGTGCAAGTATTGATGAAGATTCGCTCTACGAAGAATCTAACGAAAATAGTGAACCATCACCAAAGTATATAAAAATGATGGGGTTAACCTAAGCAAGACTTTGTGAGCTCAGTGGTAATATGTCTGGTTTGCGGAAAACCTGACTCAACAGGTTTTGGTTTATTTTGTAAAGGAAAAAATCAAGACCTGGTAAATATGTGTAGTAATTGTACAAAATTACCCATTCAGATTTTAAATATTACTGAGGCTATAGATTAATGAATGCTGTTGTCACTAGTCATGCAGAGTTGTCTAAAGGTCAGGGATATTTCTAGATTATGGTTTCGCTAATCGGGGTTAAATTTATTGTCTTGCGAGGTTGGAGTGAATGCCTCCAACCTCTCTAACTGACCGCGAGCTTAAGTGGGCTGACCACTTCCTTGGCGCTCAAATTGAGGAGTTGACTCATGGCTTTCGCCGGCTGCCGCAGGAAAGAATTGCGTCAAGCGTTTGTGTAGCTTGGTAAATAAGATGGGGAAAACACCATTAGCAGTAACATTTGCTGTTGTGCCAAAAGGGTCACAGATTAAATAAATGGCGGTAATTAATCCAATCATATCGCTTGAGAAACCAAGATGGGCTTCTAACAGGGGCGTTACTACGATAATTACACCACCTGGGACGGCCGCAACGGCATACTTTGCTAATGCAGTGTAAAGAGCAAAGACAATAAATACCGAAGGTGATGGCATAGGTAAACCAAAGGTTAATATGGTTGCCAAACTTAAAATAGGAATACCAATTGCGCTACCTATGGTGTGAATATTGATAATTGCGGGAACCAGCATTCTCGCTTGTTCTGGATCATCCAGATTTTTTTCTGTTGATAAAAGAAGTACCGGCATTGCCGCCGCACTTGAAATAGTGCTAAGACCAGTTAGGCTGGCTGGTAAGACATTTTTCAGGTAGTAGCAGAATTTTTTAAGTGAAAATTGGCTGGCGACTAAATACCATGAACTGATATAGAGCCATTGTGTGGCAATGATTAAAATTAGTATAGGGCCGTAGAGGCTTAACGATGTTTTCAGTATATGTTCATGTTCCAGTTTGAAAACAAAGCCTAAAATAAATAAAGGTAAAAGGGGAATAAAGATTTTCTTTAAAAAGATATTAGCTAACCAGTTTAATTTCACAGCAACTTTTTTGGCTTTTGGATTTGGCCAAATAGAAAAAAATATACCAATCGAAAAACCCCATAATAGGGCGATGTCATTGGAGATTAATTTGGTTAAATGCAGCTGCCAGGCTGGTGTTAATTGTGGACCAGAAGTACTAATTGCTTGGGCTGTAAAATGTAAGAAATGTAGACCAGCGTAACCCGAACTATAGCCAACCATCAATGCGGTAAAGTTCGATATAAAGACGCACGTTATTAATAAGAATACAAAAAAGATAGCTCCTTTTTGCAGGTTTGAAAGACAATAAAAGATGAAACTAAAAATAATAAATGGTAAAACAAATTCCAGAATCGCTTTTATGCTCAAACTAAAAGCATAGAAAATGGATTTTATCTCAAGGGGAATTTGTGAACCCAGAAATATAGGAAGTAAAAGTGTCGCAAAAAGAATGAGTGGTATCTTAATTTTGCTGATAAAATTTTTAGACATATAAATCCTTAAATATTACTAATAAAAAGCGAATTCCAAATTCAAAAAACATGCCAGTATAAAGAATAATCATGTTATTTGGAAGGAGGTATGCTGTCAATGGGGCATATAGACGCACTGATTGGGATATTTAAGGTGTTAATTGACCCTATATTTGTTTGTATTATATGGATTGATATCCTATTTTTAAACTTAAGTCGTACAATAATTTAAAATGGGATGGGAAAAGTTAAAACTTCTTATTTTACAATGCACTACGTTCTTAGCGTATTGCTTGCAGTCTTGCTAATCTTGATACTAATGCGCACCCAAACAGATTGAGGTAAAGTCTTGCTCGAGCCCCTACCTTGAACTTACGTTAATTTAGATCAAAATACTTGCTGCAAGTGCGCTGAGTTGTTTTTTATCTGGATTATTGATACCTACAGCAGCAACAGCTGGTAAATTTAGAAAATGTTCCGCCTCTTCCCATTCAATCTCAGCAGGGAATAGTTTTAGGCGCGGTAATGATTTATTTAATACCGTACAAAAAGCTAAATCTGCAGGGAAGGGGCGAACGTGGGTGTAGCCAAAGCTTATTACGGCCATGGCCTCTGAAATCGTTGCGACGCCTGGTAAGTAGTTTATGGAATAGATATTTGCTGTTTGTGCAATGGAGGGTAAGTATCCTGGGCTAGTAGCAAAATGCACTCCGGCGCGGTAGCAATTTTCTAATTGCTGCACCTCAATGATGCCTCCAGCTCCGATTTTAATCGTGGGATATTGGGCAATAGCCTTCGTCAACAGCGTAGTATCGGTAGAGTTAATTTCTACTAAAGAAAATCCAGCGTCAGCAATTTGTTGTAGTCGTTCAAATAACAAATCATCGACATCCAATGATATGATTACGGATTGATTACCCAGCAATTTATCTAAGATCATAATGATTTCCGTTTTTTGGTAACGCAATAATATTTTATATTAAACGGACTAGGCTAGACTGTAAAGCTTAAATGTATCTTTATAAGGTATTGAGTTAGCGGAGCTTGAATGGCTTTAGTGTTATTTTATTACATGCCATCGTAGGTCAGGTCGTTTGATCCAATAGTAGTATCTATCAGCAACGTTAAAGCGAATATTGAGTCAAATGGCCCATCAATTATAGGCTGAGCTCCATCGCTTAGCCTATAGCTTACGGATATTATTGCGTAGCCCCATTATTATGAATATGGCTTCGTACCCAAAGGCGTAGGATTAAAACGCTGTTCTGGTTCTGGCTCGGGTTTTGGCATAGTTGTAGATTTGGGCGTTGGTGAGTCCATGGGTGGTTGCATCGGGCTTGGTTTCGGTGTTTGCATTGGACTTTGTATTGGTGTTAATCCAGGTTTATAAGGATCGGCACCAAATCGCGCCATATTTTTCAGTAACGACTCCATGGTTGTTTGCGGCAAAGGAGCCAGTGAGGGTATTGTGCCTAGACCTAATAATGCCATGGCTTTTTTCAAAAATTCTTTCAGTTCTTTAATGTCTTTAGGACTGAGCTTATGATCTTTTGCATGCTCATCTACGTGCTTTGATAACTTGTCTTTAGTCATTGGAAACAGTTTTCCAAAGATAGGCCCCAAACTATTAGCAAAAGTTATGGCTGATTTGGGTGGAGCTGGTACCGCTATCATCTTGCCTGACATTGTTGGCGTTGGCATTGCCTGCGCATCTTTTTCTAAACCTGCATTGGGTTGAGCCAAGGTTGCGCGCACGGATTGCATCAGTTTAATTTGATTTTCCAGTGTCATTCTTTCTGCGGTGTTCTGTTCTTTTTGTGCAGTGACTTCAATAATTTGCGTCGCAAAAAAGCTTTTTTCTAATTTATGGGTATGCTGAACTGCTTTTTGAACGGTCATTAATTCGTGTTGAGCACTTTTAAAACCTTCTTTCGCATCTTCTTTGTCAGCATCAGATAACTCATCAATATTTTGATCGGCTTTTAAAAGATAATATTCCCCATCTTTTTTAACGATTTTTTGATCGTGGTTGGTAATGAAGGAGGCATCTTTTTGTGAAGGTACTTGTATTCCGTCGGCATTAAAAAATTTCTTGGCGTTTTCTTCTTGCCGTGTTGAGCGTAAGTCTTTTAAGCTTGCTACTTGTAAATTTAATGCATTTTGTTTATTTAATAATTGACGCGCTTCTTCTTCATCGGCTGGATCGCCACTCTCGAGTAAGGTAGTGATGGTTTCCGTTTGAGCGTGGATGTGATTTTCCAGGTCCTCAATTAGAGTATCTAAATCTTCAGGTTTTAATGCTTCATATTCATCAGACTCCTGTGCAAATTCGGCAAGGCTGGCATTATATACATTGTATTTAGTTGTAAGGGCTGTTTGTTGTTGCTCAAGACTTGCCAGGCGCTCATCTAGTGCTTCTTCATTTTTGGCAAGATTATTGTGTTCTTCTTGATATTGCCTAATAGCGGCTTCATAGCTTGCCATTGCTTGTTGCAATTCTTTGTTTGCTTTTGGCGCTGCTTGCGTGCTTTGAGGGGCTGGTTTGCTTTGATTTATTGCCTTTTGATTGAACTCATCGATGTGTTCTCTGAGTAAGGAGTCAGCGTGGGCTTCTTTTTCCATTAACCAAAGTAACAGATGAATTTTTATGAGGCTGTGCATTCTTGCCTCTTCTTGATTATTTAATCTTTGTTGATCTTCAACCGCTTTTTCTTCTGCTAATTTAGCGCCCATTTCACCTATTTTAGCTTCTCCTGCGGGCGATAATAAAAAGACTTTTAAGTCACCAGGATTTTTAAAACCAAAACGACTGATGTTGATTGGTGAGTTTGGGTCAAAGTCTATCTCATCAGAAGGAGGGTCAAAGCGCATTTGTCCGGCTTTAGCGGCAATAGCGGAGTCTAGCCACTCATTTAATTCGGGCGAAGTACTTGGGGTAGGGGAGAATAACTGTTGGTTCTCTGTAGGTATTTTGTCTAAGCTCATAAATCTCTCTCGATGGCCCCAGTTAAGTTAATTATACACAAAACTGATCAATAAAACACCAATTATTGGCGTAAATTCAATAGATATAGATATTTTTACTATGTTTTAACTTATTTTTGTAGGATTAAATGTCTATTTAGCAAAAAAAATGGGATTAAGAGGGGGAGCTAGAGCCTTAATTCGACAGTATACCTAATTCAGATGAGGGTTTCTTATCAGAAAGAGAATGACCTGATGTGCTTATTGCTGAGGATTTGGAAAACAATTGCGAATGAACGGGGTTCGTCACTGCAAGATGGTTTGATTCTGGTTTTACGCATGATTTATCCAGGAGCATTTTTAATAAACATCCCTTATCGTCATGGGGAATGCGTTCGCAACGTTTTGGGATCCTACTATCAACAAAGGCCCATTGACATAAATGACTACGTGTAACTTCAATAAAAAAGAGGATACTTTGTTTCATCTTGCCGGCTACATTATCTAGCTCGTTAAAAAATAGTGTGAGTTCTTGGGCACTTGCTGAAAATAAAAAACCTATGGAAGGATCCCAGATAGTTCCAAAAGTATAAAGAATATGTCCTAGAGTATAGGCAGATATGCGGCTTAAGAGATTAATAACCATGATTCCCAGACGCATCAGCAGTGAAAACATATCAATGAAGGGCAGAATAATCAGATTCTTGAGCAATTGCAGACCGGGAAAGACGATAAGTCGCATGATATCGATGCATATTCTGGTAAATATTAATAAAAAAACCGGGGGTACGTGAAAGGAATGCTTTAATTTTTAGACTAACTCATTCTGGTAAATACAGATGGCGCTTGCTGACTTGAGCTAGAGTATATAAATCTTGGCCACTGGGTAAGGGATAGATGAGTTCATTTTGAATGAAATACCCTAAATACATTAGCTTGTTTTCTTGACGGAT
The DNA here is from genome assembly GCF_000162755.2 of Legionella drancourtii LLAP12. GTDB lineage: Bacteria > Pseudomonadota > Gammaproteobacteria > Legionellales > Legionellaceae > Legionella > Legionella drancourtii. The sequence goes on along the minus strand of NZ_JH413814.1, from coordinate 30,901 downwards.
GAGAATTCGTTGTTCATTGGCGATGACGACCCACGTTTCCTGCACTTTGGTGGCTCAGTACTTTTTGCGCCTGTTCTGTGCTTATTGCGGTTAGGGGGCGTTGGTTTTTTTAGTAAATAAGCAATTAACTTATTTAAGTCACGATAACCTTTTTGTGTCAGTGCTGAACAGGGTTCCGGTTATTGTTGGTGACGCTTGATGGCTAAAGGGCATAATCGTCAAGGGAACGATAATTTGTGTGTGTTCATTTGTAGTAGCAAACTCGTCCATGAAAATCGTTCTTTGTGCATATGATGTTCAGCATACTTGGTTTTTCTTTAAAATAACAAGTGGGATAAAGCAGATAACTGGATATTTTCAGGTGGTACTGGTAAAATGTTTGAAAAGTATACAGGAAATTTTTAATGTCTAGTTATTGCGGTTACATTGCCTTGGTTGGTCGGCCTAATGTGGGCAAATCAACGCTTCTAAATTGTATTTTAGAGCAAAAAATAAGTATTACTTCAAAAAAACCACAGACAACCCGACACAGTATTTTGGGGATTCGTACTGAAGGTGCGCATCAATTTGTTTATGTGGATACACCAGGCATTCATCAGAGCGGCAGTAAAAAAGCAATGAATCGCTTAATGAATAAAACAGCACTCAGTGTATTGCGTGATGTCGATGTGGCTGCCTTTGTTGTGGATGGTACTCATTGGGAAGAAGAAGATGAGTATGTTTTGAGTTTAATTAAACAAGCCAACGTGCCTTGCATTCTCGTTGTGAATAAAGTTGATAAGATTGATGATAAAGCACAATTGTTGCCATGGATGGAACAAATGAGCCAAAAACATGAGTTTGTTGCAATTATCCCCATATCCGCAAAAAACAGGCGTACAAGTTGATGAGTTACAGGCAAAACTAGTAAATTATTTGCCCGAAGGCCCTCATTTATTCCCTGATGATCAACTGACTGATCGCCCCACTAAATTTTTATGTGCTGAATTATTACGTGAAAAGATTTTCCGTTTTTGTGGCCAGGAACTACCTTATGCAGTGACCGTAGATATTGAATCCTTTAAAGACGAAGGGAACTTAGTGCGCATTCATGCGTTAATTCTGGTCGAAAAAGACAATCATAAGCGAATGATTATTGGTGACAAAGGACAAAAACTAAAAGAAATGGCAACGAGTGCACGCCTGGATATGGAAAAATTGTTAGGCAAAAAAGTATTTTTGCAATGCTGGTGTAAAGTTAAATCCGGCTGGGCTGATGATGAGCGCATGTTAAAACAATTAGGTTATGACTAAGACCATCGAAGCATGGGTCATACATAAACAATGGTCTGGTGATACTAGTGCCAGAGTGAGTTTTTTTACCCGTGAATTTGGTTTAATCCATTGTCTTTGCAAAGGGGGGCGTACTCCTAAAAAGCAAGCTCTTTTGCAGGCATTTACCCCGTCATGGCTCACAGTTGATGAACGATATGAGCGATTCTTTGTTAAAACAATAGAAAGCATTTCCCCGACGCTACAACTTGTAGGACATTCTCTTTTTTCCGCATTGTATGTTAATGAAATCCTTTATCATGCATTAAGTCCGCATTACCCTGATACCGCCTTATTTGATGCTTATTTATTTACTTTAAATGCCTTAGTTCTAACCAAAGATCGTTTGGCGCTTGAATCTTTATTAAGGCGCTTTGAATGGACTTTGCTCAAGGTTTGTGGCTATTCATTTTCCTTTACGCATGAGGCACGAACTGATGACTGTATTGTTGCTGAGTTATCGTACCAATTTATTGCTGGTGAAGGCTTTATTATCGCTAATCGCGGTATTCCTGGAGCACATATTCTTGCTTTGGCAGCAGATAATTTGGATGAGATTGATTGTCTTAAATCAGCGAAACATATTATGCGTAAGGCCATAGAGCATTTGCTTGGTGGGCGTGAGATTAAGGCGCGAGCATTATATGGTTAATAAACACGCGCTATTTCTGTGCGCGCATGTTGGTATTAGTAATTCCTATTGTTTGTCTTGAATTTTCATAATTTTTTGTGCTAAAGCTTTTTGATAAAAAAAATGCAAGAGCTGATTAATTTTACGGTCATGAGCTAAATGCTTAGGATAGATGGCATAAAGCGTAATGTCTGGGGAAATTTCTTGTGGTAATACGGGAACTAATAGGCCCTTTTTTACTTCTTCCGTTACTGAAAAATAAGGGGCCCAAATAAGGCCTACGCCTTCAACGGCAGCCTGTTTTAAAACAGACGCATTATTACTTTTAAAATTTCCGGAAACATGAATTATTTTTTTATTGAATATCCACTTATTCTGCAAGCCATAGAGCGTATTCACTAAACAATTATGTTTTGCCAATTCTTCAATTGTGTGCGGATTCCCATATTGCTTAAGATAAGCAGGCGAAGCAAATGTATTTCTCTGGATGGAAAATAATTTGCTACAACTAAGTTTGGGATGTTTAATCACCTCAAAGGAGAGCGCCAAATCAAAGGTAGATGAATAAATCCCGACATCTTCTGAACCCACCAGAATATCCATACTAATTTTAGGATGTTTCTGCATAAACTCTATGCTTAATGAGGTTAGATAGGGTATTGCAGGGGTTACTGTAAGATAGAGTTGAATGGTTCCTTGTAATTCTGCTTTTCCAGGATTCACAATAGCTTTAACTTGTTCTAGTTGTTCTAAGAGAACCAATGTTTTCTCATAAAGGCGTTGACCAGGCTCAGTCAAAACTAAGCGTGTTGTAGAGCGGACAAATAGGGCGATGTCAAGCTCTTCTTCTAACCAGCTGATTTGTTTGCTCAGTTTCGAAGGTGATATGTATAAAGAGCGCGCTGCCGCAGAAAAGCTCTTGCAGTCCACCGTTGCGGTAAAGCTTTTTAAACAAGATAAAATATCCATGTTAAACGTTTCTTAAAATGAGCATGCTAATTGTATTTATAGTCTTCTAAATAGATTTTGCAACTAAATCAAGGCACTAAAAATTTCCATTTTGGGAAAAATTGTTTTCGATAGAACAATTTTTTGAATATGAAATATTGAGGTGAAATTAAACCATTAATGGTTGGTTTAGAACACTTATTCATGCCTGGAAAACGAAAAATGCGGACATTCCTCTACTTAATACAACGCCATGGTTGCTTGGATATGTAATTATTCCACATAAAAAAAGCAATAGAAAGATACAAGTACAGCGAGCTGATCTAAAAAGGTAATTTCTGGCTTCTTAAATGTTTCTAAACTCAGAAGCGGTCTTTAAATGCAATTTCTAATTGAGTTTAGGGAAGGAGGAACATTATACTTATCATTTTATATTGTAGGATGCATAATGAGTAAGCTAATCTTATTAGGTGTGAATATTGATCATATAGCTACAGTACGACAAGCACGTGGTACTCGTTATCCAGATCCCGTCCAGGCTGCCTTGGATGCTGAAGAAGCGGGTGCCGATGGAATCACGCTGCATATGCGCGAAGACTTGCGCCACATTCAGGCACGGGATGTACGGGTAATAAAACAAGTATTGCAAACACGGATGAATCTAGAGCTGGCGGTTACGGAGGCAATGCTTGATTTTGCAGAAGAAATTTCTCCAGAACATACTTGTTTGGTTCCAGAAAAACGTGAAGAATTAACGACAGAGGGTGGCTTAGATGTTTTAACGCACCAAAAATCTGTTGAGCATGCGGTGAAACGTTTGCAGGCTATGGGCAGTGAAGTGTCCTTGTTTATTGATCCTGATCCGCATCAGATTAAAGCTGCGGCAGAGATAGGCGCCTCTGTAATTGAATTGCATACCGGTTGTTATGCGGATGCAACCCATGTTGAGCAGCAACAGCACGAATTAAAACGGATTAAACAGGCCGCTGAATATGCCGCCAGTTTAAATCTTACTGTAAATGCAGGCCATGGTTTGAATTATCACAATGTGCAGCCCATAGCCGCAATTAACGAATTACTTGAACTTAACATAGGCCATGCCATTATTGCTCGCGCTTTATTTTGCGGAATGAAAGAAGCAGTAAAACACATGCGTCAATTAATGCTAGAAGCGAGGCTCTATGTCAACGACTAACATGATTGTTATTCGTATAACCGGGGATTCAGGAGATGGTGTGTAACTGGTTGGTGAGCAACTAACCGTCAGTGCAGCGCTGACCGGCCGTGATGTTCGTACTTTACCAGATTTTCCAGCAGAAATCAGGGCGCCAGCAGGAACTGTAGCTGTGGTGTCTCTGGTTTCCAGTTGGCCATGGCAGAACAGGCTATTTTTACCGCGGGTTTAGTGGCATTAAACCTTGCCGCGTTGAAAAATTCTTTGCAGCATTTGAATCAGGGTGGTTTATTGATTATCAACGAAGACAGCTATCAGGATAAAGATTGGCAAAAAGCAGGGATGGATAAGCGTTTTCTTGATAATTGTGCTGAACACTACCATATTGTTTCTTTCCCCTTGATCACGCAAACCCAGCAAGCAGTAGCTGCACTGGAATTAACAAAGCCGCAGGCAACCAAGACCAAGAATTTTTATGTTTTAGGGCTGGTATTATGGTTATTTGATTTACCTACTAAGGCTTATGAAGCATTCATTACGAAAAAATTTAAAGCAAATCCTGTAATTGCCAAAGCAAATGAAGCGGCTTTAGTAGCTGGCTACAATTACGCGATGACCTTAGAATTGGCACGTCGTGATTATATGCTAGGTGAGACAAATCGCCAGGTTGGTGAATACCGACAAATTACTGGGGTTGAAGCAATAGGTTTAGCACTGGCAACTGTGGCAACACACACAGATACCCATGTTAGTCTCTGGCTATCCAATTACCCCTTCTTCGGCTATTTTGCATGAATGTGCGCGCTTGTCGGATTTTGGGGTGCAATTATTACAAGCAGAAGATGAAATTGTGGCGATTTGTGCATGTATTGGCGCAGCTTATGGTGGAAGACTGGCTTTAACCTGTACTTCGGGGCCAGGTTTGGATTTAAAAAGTGAGAGTCTTGGCCTCGCAGTAATTGCTGAATTGCCCTTAGTATTGATTGATGTACAACGTGCCGGTGCCTCAACAGGGTTACCCACCAAAACAAGCCAAAGCGATTTACGCCAAGCTTTATCATGGTGAAGCGCCTTTGATGGTGGTTGTTTTAACACTGTGTTAGAAGCATTTTATTTGGCAACAACGCTAAAATTAACACGGAGCATTGCGGAGGAAAAGCCAGGATATTATGCAGCCCATCCTAATCCGAGTTCCTCAAGTTAAGCCCAACAACAGAGCGAAGCGACCTTCCTCATATTGGGCTGCACCGGGGACATCCTCCCAGTTTATACAGTTCGTTTAGTACCAACAAAAGAATTTTATTCCATTATGCGGCATTTTCTGCACGTAATTATATCTATTTTATGATCCAATATTACCCACTTAATATTTCTTTAATACAAGTGGATTAAAATTGACTTCTTGTTTGTTAAATGAAAATATTATGGGCAAAGTAAATATTAACTTTATTACTGGGTGTTTAACTGAACTCGTTGGTGAGCTCCAATCTCCAGAAAGAGAAATAGCGGAACAATCTTTATACGATGCCATAGAACAGTTAAAAAAGAATAATTTTAAAAAGTCTTATGATGCTGCATTACAGATTTATCAGCTAGCGGGTAAACTCATAGACGATTTAAATCAGTTATATCACAGCGTTCTTTTTGCTGAGGATGTAGTTACCGCTAATTCATTGGTATTTATTCATCAAGACTCACCCTATTATAAATCAATAAAAGAAATTTCCATGGCTTTAGGCTTTGATATTCGAAGCCATCATTTAAGTGAGAGCTATTGGACAAAAGATTATTTGGTATCCACCGGCGAAGAAGTGATTGCACCAATTAAAAAGGATAGCGGCTATATGACCCCTTTCTTTATGGAGCAAGCAAAATTAAATACTCGTCTTTATTATCAACCACTGCAGATGAATGAGCATCATCACTCTAAGCTTAATCTGAAATCATCTACTGAGTGGAATGATAGAGCCATTGATGTATTAAATGAAACTACGTTAGTGCACAAAACAATGCTTGAAGGGGGGAATTTTTTCTGTGCGATTAATCCGCTTGGCGAACGTTTTTATTTAATTGGTGAGAATGTTCTTTCAGACACTATGGCCTTTAACAAGGTGTCACGTGAAGAGGCAATACAGCTTATTACAGAAGAACTTTGCTGCCCACAAAAGAAGTTACTTTTTATTCCACAATGGACTTATCATCTTGATTTACAAATGGCTTATCTTGGAAAAGGGCAATTTATCCTTCATTCCTTTGAGCAACCAGAAATAGATTTTGGCTTAGATAAGGAAGAAAAAATTAAAGCTAATGCTACCTTTTCTTTTCTTAAAGAACAATTTGAAGCGCGTGTTATTAATACGACATATCAAATACTGGAAGAACATGGATTTATTGTTAAGAAAGTATTTGGTTGTTTATTTTATCTCGATGATTGTTCCAATGTTGAGCAACTTAAATATGTCCCATACTGCAAAAAATCAGATGGATTTGATGGGGTTTTGGCTTTGATGATGAACGGTATTGCTGCTGATTTAGGGGAAAAAGGACGCCATTTTATGGTCCTTCGTTGTGATCTCAATGAATTTAGAATGCAATTTGAGCAATCCTTAAGTTCTTTGGGCATGAGTCAGGTACATCAAGTAGATCTGCTTGATGCTTATGATTGGTCTGGTAATTTTGAGGGGATGTTGATGGGGATTTTGGGAGTACACAATGTGACTCAAATTGCAGCAACGATGAATGGCTCCTTGCGTTGCCAAACATCTATAGTGAGCAAAAATCTTACCCTTGATAATAATTTAAGACATCGGTTCTTCACATCTGATGAAAATACTCCGTGTGAGGAAATTAGTGTTCAGTCTGGACTAAGGTTTAGGCACGGATCTAATTAAATGCAGTGTATTGTTTGAGCTACCTTTTACCCAACATGCAAAAAAAATCCCGGTCGAAACCGGGATCAGGTAGAGGAGACCGGTACAATCTAATCGCGGCCTGAAAATGCACTTAATATATTGAGCAGGCTGACGAACAAATTGTAAATTGATACGAAAAGCCCTACTGTTGCTGAAATGTAATTTGTTTCGCCATCATGGATTATCGCACTGGTTTGCAATAGGATTAATCCGGAAGAAATCAGGATAAATGCAGCGGAAATAGCTAATTGTAATGCAGGAATGTGGATGAATATTCCTGCGACCATTGCTAACAAAGCCACCATGGTACCAACAAAAAGAAATCCACCTAAGAAGCTGAAATCTTTCTTCGTTGTTAATACATAACCTGATAAAGCAAAGAAAATTACGCCAGTACCACCTAAAGCAGTAGCAACCAGCTGTGGGCCATTAGAAAAATTATGAATATAAAAACTAAGCACTGGACCTAGAGTGTAGCCAAGGAAGCCGGTGAAGGCAAAAACACTAACTAATCCCCAGACGCTATTGCGTAGCGTTTGTGTTAAAAACATTAAACCATAAACACCAACAATCATGAGCAATGGGTTCATGGGGCGAGCGCCACTGGTAAGAGACAAATAAGCTGTGGACGCACTAAATAAGAACGTTAAGCTAAGTAACAGATATGTATTACGCAGTACCTTATTGCTTGAAAGCACTGATTCCTTGCGCTGACTGATTAGCGTGACATCATTGCGGTTCATCGTGTAGAACTCCTCTTTGTTTATATTTAGTCTAGCATATGTATAGATATGTTGCCTATATTTCAAGTAGTTCGAGGCAAAATCGTTAATAAATTTTGCCATAACTGAAACTTCCTTGTTTGTAGCTGGGTATTGTTGCATCACTGGAATTGTATCATTAATTTTGTTTTGAGAATCTATACTACTCTATAGTATGATGAATTAAATTTTTGTAGGGGCTATTGCCGCAGCCACTGCCATTAAGTTAAGGATTTTAGGCTTCAAATTTATCAGAGCCTGTCGTCCCCGCATAGGCGGGGATCCATTCTTCACTGGCTATAATGCCAATTCATGGATGGTTTCCCGCCTGCGCGGGAATGACAGATTTCCTTAACTTAATGGCAGTGGTTGCAGCAGACCCCAGTGAATTGAGGCTCATTATGGCTCGTGTTGCATTGGCACAAATGGTTTCTTCAGCAAACGTGGTTGAAAATCTGCAACAAGTTGAAAAATTGATGATTCAAGCACGTGAAGATGATGCCCAGCTGGTCTTATTACCTGAAAATTTTGCTTTTATGGGGCGTCATGAAACCGATAAATTGCATATTGGTGAAGTCTATGGTCAAGGACCAATTCAGGAAAAAATAAGTCAATTGGCAAAACAATTAGGTTTGTGGGTTGTTGCAGGCACTATGCCTTTGAAAGGGAGTGGTTCCAAAGTCAGAGCCAGCTGTCTTGTTTATGATGAGCAAGGCTTATGTGCTGCACGTTATGACAAGATTCATTTATTTGATGTTAGTGTATCGCCACAAGAAGCTTACTGTGAATCAGCAACTATCGAGCGCGGCCATGATCTTGTTGTCGTGGATACTCCTGTTGGTAAAATCGGTTTAACTGTTTGTTATGATTTGCGTTTTCCGGAACTGTATCAACAACTACTCATACAAGGTGCGCAGTTATTTACCGTTCCTTCTGCATTTACTGCAGTAACCGGTCTTGCTCATTGGGAGGTATTATTAAGAGCAAGAGCCATAGAAAATTTATCGTACGTATTAGCCGCAAATCAAGGCGGGCATCATGAAAACGGACGTTCGACCTATGGGCATAGCATGATTATTGAGCCATGGGGGGCAGTGCTCGCGCAGCAAGCGGATGGAATAGGCGTAGTGACCGCGGAAATTGATTTGCAAGGTCTACAGCATTTGCGAAAAACGTTTCCAAGTGTGGACCATCATGTATTAAATTTAAAGGGTAATTAAATGACAGAAGCTCTAACTACAGCAAAACAAATTTTACTAGCTCCCGCATCGTTGGATGAAACTGGTATTGAAAAATTGTTTAAAACAATGATGAGCAATCATATTGATGATGCGGATCTTTATTTTCAAAGTTGCAGTTCTGAATCCTGGTATTTGGAAGACTCGGTGGTCAAAAGCGGTAGCTATTCCTTAGATCGAGGCGTGGGTATTCGTGCAGTAAGTGGCGATAAAACCGGTTTTGCTTATTGTGACGATATCTTATTGCCATCCATGCTGCGTGCAGCAGATGCGGCACGTTCGATTGCACTGACGGGCGCTAAAGCCGTGCAACCTGTTCACGTGAAAACCATTGCTGAAAGCCGTTATCGTGGTTTAAATCCAATTGAAGGAATGAGTAAGCAAGAAAAAATTGCCTTATTGGAAGCGATTGATAAAGAGGCCCGCAGTATTGACCCGCGCGTGATACAAGTTAATGCTTCGCTTAGTGGCTGCTATGAAGTAGTTATGGTCGCTGACATGCATGGGCAGATGGTGGCTGATGTTAGACCTTTAGTTAGCGTCAACGTCAGTGTTATTGTCGAAGATAAAAATGGCCGACGAGAGTCAGCGCGTTCAGGCGGTGGCGGTCGCATGGCCTATTCTTATTTTACTGAAAAAGAAAATGCTTTAAGTTATGCCCGTGAAGCAGTGCGTGAAGCGTTAATTAATCTGGACGCAAAACCTGCCCCAGCAGGAACAATGCCTGTTGTTTTAGGCCCAGGTTGGCCCGGTGTTTTATTACACGAGGCTGTCGGCCATGGTTTGGAAGGTGATTTTAACCGTAAAGGCTTATCTGCTTTTTCTGGGCGTATTGGCCAGCAGGTTGCTGCACCTGGTGTTACTGTAGTTGACGATGGTACTTTAAAAGAGCGACGCGGCTCATTAACCATTGATGATGAAGGAACAGCTTCTCAATGTACTACCTTGATTGATAATGGGGTGCTGGTTAATTACATGCAAGATAAATTGAATGCAAAATTAATGGGAATGCAATCCACCGGTAATTGTCGTCGTGAATCTTATGCACATGTGCCTATGCCGCGCATGACCAATACGTATATGTTAGCTGGACAGCATGATCCTGAAGAGATTATCCGTTCTGTAGAACGTGGTTTGTATGCGGTGAATTTTGGTGGGGGGCAGGTAGATATTACTTCTGGCCAATTTGTATTCTCTGCGAGCGAAGCCTATCTTATTGAAAATGGAAAAATTACGGCACCGGTTAAAGGCGCTACACTAATTGGCAATGGTCCTGATGTCATGAAAAAAATCAGTATGATTGGTAATGACCTGGCATTAGATCGTGGGATTGGTGTTTGTGGTAAGGAGGGTCAATCGGTACCCGTAGGCGTTGGTCAACCTACCTTAAAAATAGATGCTTTGACTGTAGGTGGTACTAGTTAAAATATCGGGCCGATCGTAGCCCGGATTAGCACAGCCTAATCCGGGATTGCGGCGCAAAGAATAATATTTTTTCCTCGGATGGATGCTCCGCTTAGGTGCTCAAAATAAGCCGGTTTGGGCTCGGTCTAGTGACATGTCAACAGACCTTAATAAGAAACTAAAACTTGTTTATAGGAAAAAGTTTGGTAATAAGGGACTATTTTTTTGTAGGTCATCAATTAGATATTATTATGGATAAAAATACCATGTCTAATCATCATTTTCTTCAAAAAGAAAATACTGTCTTGGGCGCTGTGTCTTCATTTTTATTATCTCGTACTGTTTTCATACACTGTACCATTTTTGCCATTCTGGCGTGGTTTTGCTTGCCTAATCTAGGGCATGACATGCTTGAAAATTACGCATGGGGACAAACCTTTGAATGGGGCTCCTTCAAACATCCACCACTGTTTAGTTGGATAACCCGTTGGTGGTTTATGCTCTGGCCCACAACCACCATAGCATACTATGCGTTGTCCTATTTAAATAATGCGCTCGCATTATTAGGCATTCTGTGTTTATCAAGACAATTGCTCCCCAATAAGGAGCAATCTAATCTTGCTCAGACGCAGTTATTTTTATTCTTGGTTCTGCTTTTCTGTCTTTTTGCCTATCCCTATAACCTTTATGCAGTAAAATTTAATGCCGATACCATCTTATTTTCCTTGTGGCCTTGGACTGCTGTTGCATTCCTGGCTTCGCTGGATACGACCGCTTCATTTAAAAAATGGCTATGGACTTTATTATTCAGCGTGTTAGCAGCTGCGAGTATATTGGGTAAATACTTTTCAGTGGTGCTTTTATTTACGTTATTTATTATTTCGATTGTCGAGCAACGTTATCGAGCTTGGTATAAAACCCCATTTCCATATGCCTGTTTGGCATTGTTTTTATTATTATTAACGCCTCATATTGCCTGGGAAGTGCGGATGGATTTTCCCTTTCGCACCTATACTTCCCGCTATTTAAGTACGATCCCCGAAAATAATTTTACATTATGGGAATGCCTGTCAAATATAATTAATTTTTCATTAAGTGGCATTTATTATTTTGTCCTCTCCTGGACTACTTGGTTGATATTAAGACAGCGTACTCCTAAGTCGTCTGCTGCGCCATGTATCGAAAAGAGCAATAAGCGGGTTTTAAATTACCTCTGCTTTCTGCCCATTTCGCTTATAATCGTAAGCGCTGTTGTTTTTAATATTCATTTAATGGAGCGTTGGGCTACATCAGTTTGGTTTGCATTACCTATTTTGATGGCTAATCTATTGAGTAAACATGTTGATTTAGTTAAAGTCCCCTTAACTGTCTTGCTTAAGAGGTTAACGTATTTTTGGGCTTTTACCGTTACTTTTTTATTGGTTTTTACTTTATTTGTAGCGACATACCAAGCTCAGAAAGAAAATCGCTTAGATTATGCGGAAGCCAATAAAGAAATGGCAGTAGCTATTGCACAGCAGTTTGAAAAAAAGTTTCCTGGGAAAAAATTTAACTGGCTTAGTGGCTTTAGTTGGCCGGATCATCCTGCTGCTTTGGCTTTTTATTTGCCAAATCATCCCCGTGCAGTACCTTTTTTTCCTGATCAAATGCCGGCACTGGTTAATCCACATGCAACATGGAATCAAGAGTATGGTGCAATTATTTGTGGGAAGAATATTAAAGATGATGTTCGTCTTATTACAGACTGCATTAATCGAACCCATGCATGGCTTGCATCAAAGCATTTGCCAATCAATGAAGAAATGATCGCCTATCATGCGCAAGGTTGGCGCTATTTTAAAACCGCCGAAAAACAAGTGGTTGTTTTTTGGATTACGCCATCGGTAGCGTAATTGCCTTGGTAATTTTGATGCCAAGGCATTAAAATGGTGCTGCACACCTTCTTATCCCGGACTCATGTTAACTTATATATCTTTTAAGAGATTAACTAATAGATTGATGGAGTTAGCAAGAGTTAATTGTTCTTCTTCACTTAAAACCTGAAGATTTTCATGTAGTCGATTATGGAGAAGATAGGGGGCTGCTTTTACAAACTCATTGCCTTTTTCAGTAATGTCAATGTAAATAATGCGGCGGTCTTTGCTGTCTCTGGTTCGGCGAACAAATTCTTTTTCTTCTAAACGATCGATAACGCCTACAAGTGTACTCATTGAGAGATAAACTTTTTTCGATAAACTGGATAAGGTCATGATTCCATTTTCATGAATTTCATATAAACAGACAATTTGTGGAACAGTTAAGCCATAACATTTGTTTAATCGTCTGGAGTGATAATCCATCTGTTGCATGATCTTGCGCAAGGCCAGAATAATGCTTTTAGAGCGTTGTTCTGACTGAGGGGTTTCAGGTTTTTGTTCTTCAATTTGCTCTTTGCCGATATGAGTCATAAACGATCTTTTAAGTATTTAAGGTTGAAATGACCCCGTTAAATCGTTAGTATGATAAATGATTTGTGTACGAATCATATCAACAATGATTAATATTTACGGGAATTATCTATTGTATCCAAGTATTAAATATAACTATAGAAGCGCCTGCAAAAATAGTAGCGGATTTAACGTTCAAAATGCCAAATACCTTGGCAACTCTCAAAATATTACCTATAAAGGGAGGATTAATAATGCATAAAAAAATCAATAAATCCTTAAAGCCAAACAAATTGGCTTCTCAATCAATGCATACCTCAGAAGCGGATGAAATTTACTTTAACAGTAATGGTATACTTACTTTAGGAGTGGAAATTGAACTTCAATTGATTGACCCTGAAAGCTATAATCTGTGCGCACGAGCGGAAGAAGTGCTAAAGGCTACCACTCATCTTGAAAAAGTTAAACCAGAATTTTATTTAAGCACGATTGAAGTAAATACTGGTAAGTGTGTTGCAGTTCAAGACGTTGAAGACGACCTTTACACAACCTTAGCTGCATTGCAATATGCTACAAAAGACTTGGGTATTCTATTTTCAACTACGGGATCGCATCCATTTTCCAAATACACTGATTGGATGGTTTCACCAACAACACGCTATCAAGAGTTAATTGATCGTAATCAATGGCTCACTCGACGTATGAGCGTGTATGGTTTGCATGTGCATTTGGGTATGGCTAGTGGTGAAGAATGCATCCGCTTTAATAATTTTTTTATGTATTTTCTGCCTCATATGCTCGCATTATCTTCAAGTTCGCCTTTTTGGCAGGGTATTGATACAGGATTGGCTTCATGTCGTCCAACGACCTATGAGGCGCTTCCGACAGCAGGACAGCCTTATCCAGTACGTAGCTGGCAAGACTTTGAATACCTTTATAAGAGTTTGAAATCTTGTGATTCAATTAAATCACTTAAAGATTTATGGTGGGATCTAAGACCAAGTCCAGGTTTTGGTACCCTGGAAATTCGTGTCTGTGATGGTACTGCTACTTTATCAGAAACATTAGCCTTGGTGGCTTTTATTCATGCTCTTGCACATTGGTTTACGGATAATGGCAGTTGGCTTGAATCTGTAGCATATCCGCCCTATTGGCTGGCGCGAGAAAATAAATGGCGTGCTATTCGTTATGGTTTAGATGCTGAATTAGTGATGAATACGGATGGTAAAACTAAATTAATGCGTGAAGACCTACAGGAGTGGATTGAAAAATTACAACCTTACATTGAACACTTGGATTATCAAACTTATTTTTCCACCCTCCAGGCGATTATGGATTCGGGTACAAGTTCGGAACGCCAAAAAAAAGTGTTCGAGCACAATCATTGCCTCAAAGACGTAGTTAAGCACAATGCCAGTGAATTTTTATTACAAGTGCCTTTATACCGACGTGAAATGGTTGTAGCCTAAAAAGAACCTAATGTTAATTCTCCGTGACTAATTAAGGGATTGATTATGCCAATAAAAAGTTATTCATCTAAAAAAATAGGGGTGGTAGAGGTTTGTCATGACGCAAACCAATACACTATTTGTTCGGCACGATTAGTACTTCGCTCATTTAATCAAAATGAAGAATCGTTCTTAATCGAACAGTATGCCGCCTTATTGGGGAACTCTAAAAATGTAGCTCTATTCGGTGAAGGCAAGCCTTGGACTTTGACTCAGGTTACAGAGTTTGTCCAAGGTGAGATGAAAAAATGGAACGATAATCAAAAATTTGCGGTGTTTACTATCTTTAATAAAGAAACCAATGAATTTATGGGTTGTCTCAATATTGATCATTCAGTTGCTGGATTTGCTAAAGTGGGAGTGGGGCATGAGAATGTTGCTGAGATTGGTTACATTATTGACCAACCCTTTTGGGGAAAGGGATATGGTACTGAAATTGCTATTCTTGGTAAGAAATACATAAAACATATTGTTACAGAAGCCCCCACAGACTCACTTGAAGGTTTGATTAGAGAAATAGTCGCTACAGTTCATCCAGATAATATTGGATCAAAAAAAATTTTAGAAAAGACATTAAAACGACAAGAAGAGGAAGAGTTTGTTAAATTTGGTGGAAAACGACGTTTTCTGTTTTTTAAACCTTTTGCAGTAAGTAATATTTTAGGAGAAATAGAACAAATGTATTCTATGCGCTAAATCATAAGTCTTATGAATTATAATCTCAGTGCGATGTGTTATTATCAAAGCGCAAGGGCTTATTTCTTTTAAAATGAAGATGTTAAATTCACCATTCACTAGATGCCCCGGTAAGCCGAGGCATCTAGGTCGTGTGAACCAATTGTCAATACTCTTTCCTACGCTTTAGCCATTAATTTATTCAGTAATGAACTGATTTCAAAAATACGTTCTTCAGGAGTTTCACTGTCTAAGGTAAAGCGTAGGCGTTGAGGACCTTCCATTTGGTAGCGTTTAGCATGAACTTGGATCAGGCTAATTAATGCGCCAGGATCAATAGAAGGCTGTTCACTAAACTCCAATTTACCTTGTTGAGCACCCGCACTGATTTTTTGAATCCCCATATCCTGTGCTTTTAATTTTAATTCGGTGATCAGTAATAAATGTTTCACTGGCTGCGGTAATAAACCAAAACGGTCGATTAATTCAATCTGCAGCTCATGTAATTGTTGTTTATCTTTCGCATTGGAAATTCGTTTATACATGATTAAGCGGTTATGAATATCCGCAATGTACTCTTCAGGAATAATCGCGCTAATGCGTAAATCAATTTCAGGGCCTTGATACATTGGCGCTGATAATTCAGGGATTTTTCCAGCTTTTAAATCACTGACTGCTCTGTCGAGCATTTCCATAAATAAATTAAAGCCAATTGCATGCATATTGCCGCTTTGATCTTCACCTAAGAGTTCGCCTGCACCGCGAATTTCCAGATCGTGTGTTGCCAAGGTAAACCCTGCACCTAAATCCTCGAGTGAGACAATGGCTTCCAGACGTTTCACCGCATCTGAGGTTAACAGTTTTTCATCAGGTGTTAACAAATAAGCGTAAGCCTGATGATGTGAGCGCCCAACGCGACCACGTAATTGATGTAATTGGGCTAAGCCAAATTTATCCGCTCGGTCGATAATAATGGTATTGGCGGTGGGGATGTCGATACCGGTTTCGATAATCGTAGTGCAGACCAGTACATTAAAACGGTGGTGGTAAAATTCAGACATCACACGTTCTAATTCGCGCTCACGCATTTGTCCATGAGCGCTGCGCACTTTGGCTTCGGGAACTAAGGTTTGCAGATCCTGACAAATTCGCTCAATGGTTTCTACATTGTTATGCAAGAAAAATACTTGTCCACCTCTTAAGATTTCCCGCAAAATGGCTTCACGGACGACCGAATCTTTTTTCTCTTGCCAGAAGGTTTTAATGGCTAGGCGTTTCGCTGGTGGTGTGGTCATTAAAGAAATATCTCTAATGCCTGCCATGGCCATATTCAGGGTTCTCGGAATAGGGGTTGCCGTCATGGATAAAATATCAACATGGGTGCGCAAGGCTTTGATGTGTTCTTTTTGTTTTACGCCAAATCGATGTTCTTCATCGATAATTAATAAGCCCAGATTTTTAAAGGCGATATTACTTTGGAATAATTTGTGGGTGCCAATGACTATATCGGTTTTTCCTGACTTTAATGAGGCAAGTACGCCTTCGGTTTCTTTGGCTGAGCGAAAACGAGAAAGTAATTCAATGTTCACGGCAAAATCAGCAAATCGATCTCTAAAGGATTCAAAATGTTGTCCTGCTAACAGCGTAGTGGGGACTAAGATACAGACCTGTTTATTGTTTTGTACGGCGACAAACGCAGCGCGCATGGCTACTTCTGTTTTGCCAAATCCTACATCACCACAGATCAGTCGGTCCATTGGCCGTGACGATTGCATGTCCGTGATGATTTGGTTAATCGATTGTAACTGATCAACGGTTTCGGTAAACGGGAAGGCACTGGCAAATTTGATGTATTCACTATGGTTTAACTCGTACTGATGCCCTGGTTGTGCTTCTCTCTTGGCATAGAGGTCGAGTAATTCGATCGCCACATCATGAATTTTTTCGGCAGCTTTTTTCTTTTCTCTTTGCCATTGATCTGAGCCTAATTTATGTAAAGGTGCGTGTTCACTATCCATCCCGGTATAACGACTAATCAAATGCAATGAGGTAACGGGGACATAAATCTTATCTTCGCCGGCATAGGCAAGCACTAAAAATTCACTGGCGGCGCCATTGCTTTCGATATGCTGTAATCCTTGATAACGCCCCACACCAAATTGCAAATGAACTACCGGAGCACCTAGGCGTAGCTCGGCCATATCACGAATAATTAAATCAGGATCGACTGCTTTTTGTGTGCCGCGACGTTGTGGCGTGCTTTGTTCACCGAATAATTGTGATTCAACAATCAAAACAGTTGTGTTTGCAGTTAATTCACAACCTAAGGTTAGGGCGCCAGTGCTGATGTTAATTGGGGCTGTATCATGGATAAAGTCGTGCCAGGATGCTTGTACTTTTGGGAAGATGCCACTTAGTTTGAGTAAATCAAGCAATACTTCACGTCGTCCGGCACTTTCAACTACGATCAAATACCGACGAGAGGTGTCGGCGCAATATTCGCGGAGATTTTTTAACGGCTCTTCGGTCTTTCTATCTATAGGTAATTGTGGTGCTTGGGCAATATCAAAGTTGATTGCACCTTTTTTCTCTGAGGCATGATGGAATAAACGTAACTGTTCATACTCATTCGCTTTGGTTAAAAGTTCTGTTGGATTAATAAAGCAGGCGGTTGGTGTCAAAATCGGACGGCTTACATCATGGCGTCGTTGCTCATAGCGTTCACTTACTTCTTGCCAGAATTGTTCTGCATTATTTTGGATGTTTTCAATTAAACATACTTTGGCGTTGGTTGGCAGATAATCAAAAAAGGTCACCGTTTTTTCAAAAAACAGGGGTAGGTAATATTCTATGCCTGAGGGGAATTGTCCCTCACTGATTGCTTCATACAGCGGACAGTGGCTCGGATTACCTGGAAATAACTCGCGAAATGCGCGGCGAAATAAGAGTTGGCTTTGTTCATTTAGTGGAAATTCACGCGCAGGTAATACGTTAATTTGGGTGATTTTTTCTATGGTGCGCTGTGTTTCTGGGTCAAATTTTCTCAGACTTTCAATTTCATCGTCAAACAATTCGATGCGAAAAGGCAAGCCTGAACCCATGGGGTAGACATCGATGATCGAGCCACGTAAGGAATATTCACCATGTTCCAAAACTTTATTTGCGCTGTGATAACCAGATTGTTGCAATTGGTTTCTAAAGGCGTACAGATCCAGCGTTTGTCCTTCTTTAAGCATGAGGGCGTATTGATTTAAAAACGCAGGCGGACACAAGCGGTGCATCAAGGTGCTTGCTGACGTGATGACAATGGCATTGGTGACTTGTTGGATGCGGCTTAACGTGTAGAGTCGTTCCGAAATAATGTCTTGATGCGGCGAAAATTGATCATAAGGCAATGTTTCCCAGTCAGGGAAGAATAATAATTCCTGGGGCGAATGCTGTTGGTCTAAAAAGAACTCTAATTCAGCCTGTAATTGATTGGCACAGAGGTTATCTTGAGCAATCAATAATTTGATGCCAGGAGTTTGCTGACAGTACTCAGCCAAGGCCAGTGGTAGACTGCTTCCTTGGAGTTGTGCCCAAATTTGTTTGGCTTGCGTGGGTTGGTAAAGTAGCGTATTCATGGTCATGACTTATGCAATCGGCTTGAAAAAATAGCTATTATACCTTTGTATTGCTTTTGTTGCACTTAATTTGCTGATATTAAAAAATACGTAGGTTGGGTCAAGACCCAACAGTCGATCTATTAGGCTAGATGGCCCAAACTTTATCTATTTAAAAATTACTAAATTGGTTTTAACTTAACGTTCGGATGCGAAGTTCTTGAGCATTGGCGCGTCGCTCAGGCACAGTGTAGCGAAACTCAGGAATTTGATGTATGACCTGTATAAACCTGTTTGCAGAGAAAAAGTATTCGCACCTTTGCTATTCGTTAATTTTATATTAATATAGTTTCCTTTGGAAACTATATGGTCTTGTTATGAAACAAAATAATCAAAATGTAGACGCGCTTCGTTATTATGCGCGTGAGTTAATACGAGAATTTGGATTCTTAGGCAATCCTTATCAAGCGCTCAATTTAAATTTTGCAAAAGTACACCTATTGCTAGAATGTGAACAACAAGGAGTCATCACCCAGCAAGTATTGGCAAATAATTTAAGATTGAATAAGTCTTACATTAGTAAGTTGGTGAAGTCATTAGAAAGCAAGCAATTATTAATAATCGTGAATTGCCCCTCTGATAGTCGGGTAAAAAATATTTCGCTAACACAGGAAGGTAAGGAATTAATTACACAAATTAACCATGCTGCTCAGGCACAGGTGCTCACTGCGTTGAATTATCTGGATGAGCAAGGTGTTTCTACAATAAAGCAAGGATTGAATTTATATGCAAATGCCCTTAAAAAATCTCGCCGTTTGCAAGGTATTCGCTTTCGGCCTATTGAAAAACGCGATAATACTAATCTTAGTAACCTTATTAAATTGGTATTAACAGAATTTGGTGCCAATAAACCTGGGTTTGCATTTTGTGATGCTGAACTTAGTATCATGTTTGAAGCATATCAGGGAAAAGATAAAATTTATTTAGTTGCTGAAAAAGCAAATGAATTATTGGGAGGAGTTGGCATTGGGCCACTGTCTGGAGTCGATAAGTCTATCGGTGAATTAAAGAAAATGTATTTATCTAGTGCTGCGCGAGGATTAGGGGTGGGGGATGAGTTGCTTCGGCTTGCTTTAGCTGCGGCAGCAGAAAAAAATTATTATACGATTTATTTGGAAACACTATCGAGTATGACTCAAGCAATTTCCCTTTATCGCCGTCATGGATTTGAATTTTTAAACGCTCCTCTAGGACAAACAGGGCATTTTAGTTGCGATACCTGGATGCAGAAAAAAATAGTGTAGTGTCTCTATGAGCAAGGGCGCGTGTTGGATAATTCCTCCATAAGCCTTCTTGGTAATCTTGATGCCAAGGCGTCGAGATGTCGCTGCATATCTTCTCACTGCCATTAAATCGCTGGTTCAGATAAGCAGTGCTTCTTCAGTTGCTGAGGTATTATTTTCAATTAATTCTAACTCATCCAACTGAATATCCACTGATTCAATTTTCTGAAAGCGAGACGTAATTTTTTTCGCTGAAGTGCTTACCTCGCCGACATCTTGATGCGCCAAATTAATGTGCTTGGATAATTTATCCATGCGTTTTTCAAAACGTTGGAAATCATCAGCCAAAGCATGTAAATGTTTTTGGATGATGTGCACTTGCTTGCGCGTAGCATCATCTTTGAGTACTGCTTTGGCGGTGGTCAATACGGCCATCAAAGTGCTGGGAGAAACCAGCCATACTTTTAAGCGTTGTGATGTGGCAACCAAATCCGGATAATTGGCATGAATTTCCGCAAAGATGGATTCTGCGGGAATGAACATCATGGCGCCATCGGTGGTTTCATTCGGAATAATATATTTTTCAGCAATGTCTTTAATGTGTTTTTGAATATCTTGCCGAAATTGTTGCTGCAATGATTTTTTTTCAATTGAGCCTGGCTCAATGTTAATCAGACGCTGATATGTTTCCAGCGGAAACTTGGCATCAATGACTACATTGCCTGTAGGTTCCGGTAAAAATAAGATACAGTCAGCCCGTTTTTGATTGCTTAAAGTATATTGCATTTGATAGTGGTTAGCAGGAATCATATTGCTAATTAATGTCGATAATTGCACTTCACCAAAAGCACCACGTGCTTTCTTATCGACGAGTACATCTTGCAAACTAACCACATGGCTTGATAGTTCGGTAATTTTCTTTTGTGCTTCATCAATAATGGTTAATCGTTTCACCACATCGATGAAAGTTGATGAGGTTTTTTCAAATCCTTCAGTTAATTTGTTATTCACTTGCTGTGTCAAACTATGCAGATGTGAGCGAATTTCTTCTGTAAGTAATTGTAAATGTGAGGTCAGTGAGCTGGCATGTTGTTTAAAACTATGGCTTATTTGTTCACGCACATCGGTCATTTGTTTTTGGACGGTGTCATGGATTAATT
>NZ_JH413814.1:5826-9032 GCF_000162755.2 Legionella drancourtii LLAP12 | reverse complement strand
CATGAGATAATTTATCGCACTCATCACATTCATAAGCCTTAGTTGGGTGCTGTGGTAATGTGTATGCATGTGCTTGTGAAAAGCAAAATGCAGACAATAAAAAAAGTTGGGTTGTTTTCATTGTACAGCTCCTTTTGTATCCAAGGCACTAATAAGAATTTTGTCCATCCCGAAGCAGGAATGCCTGCTTTGGTTATGGCTCAAGGTCAGATTATTTTCTAATTTATCTTTGTCATAAAACCAAACTTCGCCTGCGGCATTTTGTGAACTGCAGTTTAAAAAGCCATCAGCACATTTATCAAGATATAAGTTCGAAATTTTTAATCCACTATTGAGTAGATAGCCATTGCAATAGCTGGCAGATGATAAAGGTGAGGCAATAACATCAGTACCAATGACAGCCTTGAATGGTACTGGTAAAACTGGGCGACCTTTAGTACCAAATAATAATTCTTCATTATAGATGCGCATGTCGCCAATGCGTTGTTGTTTAATGGCATCGCCCTGAAACCCTAAGAGCCACGATAAATTCGCGCCTAAAACATGGCCACTGAGCACCAAATCGGCGATTGGGGTACCGTTACTGGAGGGAGTTAAGGCGATCACCTGGCTTATTTTTTCTTTTAGACGCATGTAGCGAGTGCTGTAAGTTGGATTTGATAAAATCCAGCGCAGGACATTGCCGCCATTGGAGTGCGTGTATATGGTAAGCGAGCTAATGTTTTTATCCTTTATAAATTTTAATAATTGATCGGCCGTGCAATCACCGGCATCCTCATCCCACATGTATTTACTGTAATCACAATGGACTACATAGTAATTTTCAGGATTTGGTAAGCTTTGAGCTATGCTGTCGATAAAATCGACTTTCCAGTAAATTCCATAGGCATCATTGCGATGATCATTGGTTCCGTGCACAAAGGCAATGCCAGGGTTTTCGGCAGCTTGGATTAATGTTGACATCAAAAATAATATAAGCGCAGTTAAAACACGTTGAAAGTCCATTTTTATCATGCCTCATCTTAAGTCGACATGTATCTATAGCATAATTTTTAGTGATAAACTAATGTTTTAATGTGAGTTTGGGATAAGTGCTTGTTCCGATTTTTTATCTCGAACTTACGTTGTTCTCACATCGATTTCGATGGCCCGCGAACAGTATCTCCACTTGTGAGGAGATGGCGTAGAATCTTTTTTACGGATGGTTTTTAATGAGCATTGATGAAATTAAAGAACGGCTCAACGAGCTGAAAGATAAAATCAGACAATATGATTATCATTACTATGTGCTTGATGAGCCGCTTATTCCTGATGTGGAATACGATCGATGCTTTCGCGCATTGCACGAGTTAGAAACGCAACATCCGGAATTAATTACGGCAGATTCACCAACACAACGTGTTGGTGGTACACCTGCTGATGCGTTTATGCCCGTTGCTCATAAACAAGCAATGCTTTCTCTTTCAAACGTATTTACTGATGAAGAATTGCAGGGATTTATCAAGCGTGTAACGGAAAAATTGGATGAACCCAATCAAGAATTGGTTTTTACCTGTGAGCCTAAGTTGGATGGTTTAGCGGTTAATCTGACTTACGAAAATGGCGTATTAGTTTCTGCTGCCACACGTGGTGATGGGACTACTGGTGAAAACATTACTGCCAATATTAAAACCATTGCTTCTGTGCCTTTAACGCTAAGAACAGATAAGCCACCGCGGCTTATCGAGGTGCGTGGTGAAGTGTATATGCCCAAAGCCGGCTTTGAAGAATACAATAAAAATGCCCAGATATTGGGGGAGAAAACCTTTGCTAACCCGCGCAATGCAGCTGCTGGTAGTTTACGTCAATTAAATCCTGCAGTTACTGCGCACCGACCTCTAGCCATTTATTGTTATGGCATTGGTGCTTGCGAGGGTTATCATTTGCCCGACAGTCATTTAGCGCAATTGCAATTACTTCGGGAATTTGGCTTTCGTGTTTCTTCTGAAACGCAAAGAAAGGTAGGGATTGCTGGCTGTTTAGAGTACTACCATAATATCTTGGCCAGACGTACCGAACTGCCTTTTGAAATTGATGGGGTTGTTTACAAAATTGACAGCATACCCTTGCAACAACAACTGGGTTTTATTTCACGCGCTCCACGTTTTGCCTGTGCACATAAATTTCCTGCCTCAGAAGAAATGACCGTACTTTTAGCGGTTGATTTTCAAGTAGGGCGAACTGGCGCTTTAACGCCTGTAGCACGTTTGGAGCCTGTTAGTGTCGCAGGCGTTACTGTGAGTAATGCGACCTTACATAATATGGATGAAATTGCTCGTAAAGACATTCGTATTGGTGACACGGTGGTAATTCGTCGTGCTGGCGATGTGATTCCTGAGGTGGTGTCTGTCGTTTTAGAAAAACGCCCTGCAGATACGAAGACGATTCATCTGCCTCAATCGTGTCCGGTGTGTGGTTCTGATGTGGTGCGCGAGGAAGGTGAGGCGGTTGCTCGGTGCGTGGGCGGCTTATTTTGCAAGGCACAGTTAAAACGCATGATGTGGCATTTTGCTTCACGTAAAGCGATGCACATTGAAGGTCTTGGCTCGGTGTTAATTGAACAGTTGGTTGACGAGGGTATTATCCGTCATTTGCCTGATCTCTATGAACTTGATGTGGCAACTTTGGCAAATCTTCCCAGAATGGGGGAGAAGTCCGCGCACAATTTGCTGCATGCTTTAGAGCAAAGTAAAAAAACGACATTTCATCGTTTTCTGTATGCTTTGGGAATTAGAGAAATTGGTGAAGCAAGTGCTCGCGTTTTAGCGGAGCATTTTGGTGATATCCCCTCTATTTTAACTGCAACTGAAGAAGAATTAATGAGCCTGAATGACATTGGGCCAGTGGGAGCCTCTTATGTAGTGCATTTCTTTGCTCAAGAACATAATTTACAGGTTATTGAGCGTTTGTTAGCCCTAGGCATTCACTGGCCAAAGCTTGAGAAGAAACAAATTAATCAGGAACATCCTTTTTTTGGTAAAACAGTGGTATTAACCGGCACGTTAACGAGCATGGGACGTGAAGAGGCAAAGGCAAAATTGTTTGCCTTAGGCGCCAAGGTTAGTGGTAGTGTGTCTGCTAAGACTCATTATGTGATTGCTGGAAGTGAGGCTGGTTCTAAATTAGATAAGGCACATGATTTAGGCATTGCTGTTTTAGATGAAGAA
>NZ_JH413814.1:0-5276 GCF_000162755.2 Legionella drancourtii LLAP12 | reverse complement strand
GGTTCCAACCAGGCTCTGAGACATTTGAAGCATAAAATCTTTAACTTAATGGCAGTGCCTCCTCTGCGGGGACGACAGGTTCTGGGAAATTTTAAGTATAAAATCCTTTATCAGGTCACGGCCTTAACAAGTACGAAAGGGAGAAGAAATGCAGTGGATGATTTTGATTGTTTTGTTCGTGAACAGTCTAGGTTTTTCCTATGCGAATTCTTGGGTTTTAAATAATCCCTACCCACAAAGCGATGCGAAAAAGAAGATCTACTATTCCTCGTTTACTGAACAACCAAAAACATTAGATCCGGCATTATCTTATAGTATGAATGAGTATATTTTTATTGAGCAAATTTACGAACCTCTACTGGAATATGATTATTTTTTAAGACCTTATCAGTTAAAACCATTAACGGCGATGCAATTACCGCAGATAAAATATTTGGATGCTCAGCACAATCCTATTGCTGAAAACAGCCCAATTACACCCGCTTATACGGTATACACCGTACAAATTAATAAAGGCATTCTCTATCAACCGCATCCCGCATTGGCCAAGGACAAATCCGGCCATTATCGCTACCATCATTTGTCAGTAAATTATTTAGATAAACATGATATTAATCGACTTGCTGATTTCAAGTTTACTGGAACGCGTGAATTACTTATCGATGACTATATCTATCAAATAAAACGTTTGGCTAATCCTGCTGTAAGTTCTCCTATTTATGGATTAATGAGCGAGTACATTGTTGGTTTTAAAGAGTTCGGTAAGAAATTGCCCACGACTATGCAATATGTTGATCTGCGTAATTACCCATTAACAGGTGTTAACAAACTGGATGATTATACCGTTGAGATTACCTTGAAAGGGCAATATGCCCAGTTTTTATTTTGGTTGGCAATGCCTTTTTTTTCGCCGGTTCCTTGGGAAGCTGATGTCTTTTATGCTCAGCCAGGGATGAGTGATAAGAATCTTTCTTTTAGTTGGTATCCTATAGGTACCGGTCCATTTATGTTAACTAAAAATAATCCCAATCGCCGGATGGTTTTGAATAAAAATCCTAATTTTCGTGCAATGTATTTTCCCGCTGGCGGTTCTCAAGCGGACAAGGGAAAAGGCTATTTGGTCAATGCGGGCAAGCGTCTGCCTTTAATTGATAAAGTTGTGTTTACTTTAGAAAAAGAATCGATTCCGCGCTGGAATAAATTTATGCAGGGTTATTATGATAATTCTGCAGTTGGTGCAGACAGTTTTGATCAGGCAATTCATATTAATAAGCACGGTGCTGCGAGCTTGACGCCCGAAATGCAAAAGAAAAAAGTGTCTTTAACTGAAATGATTGAACCTAGTATTTATTATTTAGGTTTTAATATGTTGGATAATGTAGTTGGGGGTACACGTGAGCGTGCGCGTAAATTAAGACAAGCAATTTCAATTGCGCTGAATTACGATGAAAATATTGCCATTTTTTACAATGGTCGTGGAATTGCTGCTCAAGGCCCCATTCCTCCCGGTATTTTTGGTTATCAGGAAGGGGTTGCGGGAATTAATCCTTATGTTTATGAATGGAAGGATAACGAAGCCGTACGACGGCCCTTGCAGGATGCACGAAAATTAATGGTTGCAGCGGGGTACCCTGGTGGTATTGATCCCGCCACCGGAAAGGCCTTAATTTTGCATTATGATGCGACTACTTCTGGCGGTCCGGAAGATAAAGCTTTATTTGATTGGATGCGTAAACAGTTTGCTAATATTGGTATTGATTTAAATGTCCGAGCCACGTTATATAATCGCTTTCAGGAAAAATTGCGGGTAGGGAATGCGCAAATTTTTTCTTGGGGGTGGGCTGCCGATTATCCAGATCCTGAAAATTTTCTCTTTCAACTTTATGGTGGCAATGGCAAGGTGAAGCATGGTGGGGAAAATACGGCGAATTATGAAAACCCTGAGTTTGATCGTTTATTTGATTTAATGAAAAATCGTAAGAATGATGCATTAAGACAACAAATTATTGATACCATGCTTGCTATTGTTCGGCATGATGCACCTTGGGCCTGGGGCATTCATACCGAGAGTTTTATTTTGTCACAAAGTTGGATGTCACATACAAAACCCAATCCCATTTCTTTAGGAAGCTTAAAATACGTGGCAATTAATGCTTCTGAGCGTGCACGCTTACGCGAGGAATGGAATCAACCTATTTTCTGGCCTTTAGGTTTATTGCTATTGCTGCTTTTAATTTTAGTTTTGCCTTTGCTTATTGCCTATTTAAAAAAGGAAAAACAGCCGGCTGAGAGGATTTATTTACCATGATGAAGTATTTAGTACGTCGATTTTTTTATTCCATACCTATTCTGTTTGGAATTAACTTACTTACTTTTATTTTATTTTTTATGGTGAACACACCTGATGATATAGCACGTATGCACTTAGGCCAAAAGCATGTGCAACAACAGGTTATTGATGATTGGAAAATCGCCCATGGTTATAATTTACCGTTGTTTTTTAATGAGCAAAAGACAGGATTCCAGCAAATTGAGGCCACTTTATTTTTTCAAAAATCGATGAAGCTATTTACCTTTAATTTTGGTATGTCGGATGCTGGCCGTGATATTAGTCAAGACATTAGTTTTAGAATGTGGCCAAGTTTGGCCATTGCCTTACCGGTGTTATTTTTAGATGTAATTAGTAACATTGTGTTAGCGATGGCGATGGCTTTTTTTCGCGGCACTTATCTTGATTTAACAGGGGTGGTGATGTGCATCATTTTGATGTCTATTTCCAGTTTGTTTTACATCATTGGTGGCCAATATTTGTTTGGTAAGCTTCTGCGCCTGGTGCCTATTTCTGGCTATGATGGCGGCCTTGAAGCCTTAAAATTTATTATTCTTCCCGTTGCGGTTGCTGTTCTCAGCGGTTTAGGGGCAGGGGGGCGTTGGTACCGTACTTTATTTTTAGAAGAGATGAATAAAGATTATGTGAAAACAGCGCGCGCGAAAGGCTTGTCAGAACAACAAGTGATGTTTAAACATGTGTTAAAAAATGCCATGCTGCCCATCTTAACGGGCATTGTCGTGCTGATCCCTTCTTTATTTATGGGTAGTTTAATTCTTGAGTCTTTTTTTGGTGTGCCGGGTTTGGGAAGTTATATTATAGACGCCATTCAACAACAGGATTTTGCCATCGTTAGGGCCATGGTATTTTTAGGGTCTATTCTTTATATCATTGGTTTGGTATTGACCGATTTTTCTTATATGTTCGTGGATCCGCGGGTAAGGTTATCGTGAGTGATGCAAAGAAACAGGAAGTTACTAGGTTGAGAATAAAAATATGACTTTTGAATTCCTATGGACCGATAAATGTTTTCTCACACTGCTTATCTTAAGTGTGTTCGTCATCTTATTTAGCTTACGCAAGCAACACATCAGACGTTCTTTTTCCATCATTCTCCATCGACCCATAGCTGTAAGCGCGGGCATCATGCTTTTGTTTTTTATTACCATCGGCGTATTAGACTCCATTCATTTTTCAACACAAAGTAGTGAGTCTGAAACAGCAACTTCATTATTGGATAATCTGCTTGCCCCAATAGGCACCAACTGTGAAAAAACTTATTCGGCTCCTTTAGCTTTAAATCAATTTGTTACTGATACGGTGCTTGTTCATGGTGTGGTGAAGCAAATTTACGCCCCTTTAGTTTATCCGGCAAAATGGGTAAAAACTGAAGCAGAAAAAGTGGCCGTGGTTAAAACGAGCTTAAGGTCGGCGTTAAAAGGCACTATTGTCGCACTGTTGTCGTTTTGGCTTATCGTAATTTTTGTGCGCGCATTTACTCGTAAGCCTGCGATTTTTGTTTTAAGTTCAACTAGCCTTAGCGCGTTAATTACTCTAGGCCTCCTTACGTTTTTTGTGGTATTTAGCTATGAGCTATCACGCGTATTTCATGTTTTAGGAACAGGGCAAATAGGACAGGATATTTTTTATTTCACAATCAAAAGTATTCGTACGGGTTTAATTATTGGCCTGTTAACCACCTTATTTATGTTGCCTTTAGCTTTATTTTTAGGCATTGTTGCCGGGTATTTTGGTGGAATCGTGGATGATATTATTCAATACATTTACACGACCTTAAGCTCTATTCCAGGGGTTTTATTAATTACTGCTTCTGTGTTGTCCTTGCAAACTTATATAGCAAGTCATCCTGACGAATTTACGACTTTAGCGCAAAGCGCGGATGCACGTTTATTGGCTTTATGCTTAATTTTAGGGGTGACCAGTTGGACGAGCCTGTGTCGTTTATTACGCGCCGAAACATTAAAATTGCGTGAAGTCGATTATGTTTTAGCTGCTCGTGCTTTGGGCTCTAATTGGTTCACGATTATCCGTAAGCATTTATTACCGAATGTGATGCACATTGTTATAATTACCTTAGTTTTGGATTTTAGTTTTTTAGTGATGGCTGAGGCTTTGTTATCTTATGTAGGGGTAGGAGTCTCTCCTATGACCATTAGTTGGGGAAATATGATTAACAGCGCACGTCTTGAATTAGCACGTGATCCGGTAATTTGGTGGCCGATGTTGGCTGCATTTATTTTTATGTTTTTGTTAGTATTAGCCATTAATTTATTTGCGGATGCGGTGCGCGATGCTTTTGATCCACGATATTGATTGGGGGAGTTTGCTATAAGATGAACTTCCCAAGCAGTTAGATTCTGCTTGGGATACATTTTATAATGTGAGTGAAGAGGTGGTTGTAGGGAGGGGAGGGGAAATTGAACCGGATTTTCCAGTAAAAAGGCCAACTTTGGTTTTAGATACTTTGATTGGCGTGGATTTTGGTTCTGACCCTGGATTTGGTATCGGTTTTTTAGGCTCTGGACTTTTGTCAAGAAGCTTAGTCATATCTTCTAAATATGATTGTTCTAGTCCTGCATAAATGTGATTCTCAAGTCTTTCTATTCCTAGCTGATGCTTACGATTATATACGATTAAAAAAGACGCCACTTGATCAAGAAAATCGTTAACCGCTATTTTGGGTGATAATTTGGGATTATTAAATACAAATTTAGACATGTCCTTAAATGTATTGCTAATTGGCAAATTAGGGCGCTTTAATTGAGCAACTGAATTTGACAATATATCGCCTACGATGTCTAGATTTGACATAAGGAGGTTGAATTTTTCTTTATCTTTTACATGGTGGGCGGTTACTTTTTCATAAACGGACTGAATAAGTTCTTTGCAGCGAATAACCTCGAATTGTAAGTCTTGTAAGTCATCC
>NZ_JH413813.1:51515-65550 GCF_000162755.2 Legionella drancourtii LLAP12 | reverse complement strand
CCTTTTTATTACGTCGCTTTTGCAGAAATACATCCAACTCATAACCCACATCATCCACAGCCCGCCATAGATAATAAGTCGCTCCTCTAATACGTAGTTGTTGTTCATCCAGGTGCCATTTATCATTATGGTCGACGAATTATTACTAATATTCATAAAAAAATTACTCCTCCTATTTCATATGGGGGATTACCGAATATAGATAATTTCTTTTTTGAAATTAAACCTCTAGTGCGTGCTGCAGAATACTTAAAATGCTCCCATTTTATTTATTTGGGTCATGATTATCCCTTTGACGGCTAATTGATAGATAAAATAAATAAACAAATAAGAAATGTTGAATGTACTCGAGCCTTTGATGGTCATAAATCAGACTTGATTAATCAACATCTGATAGAGCATGATGATGCCCCCGTATTTAATATGCCATTAACAAATCAAAAGCCAAAAGCATCGGGTAAAAGAGAAATATTATATACAGATAGCGAATACGTTTCTGACTCTAAAATAGTCTTAAATTTAAAGAACCTAATTCAACATTCATTACTGAATAAATTAAATAAATATTGCTTTAAAAATGGAGTTCTTACCATTACTTTTCAGGAACCACTTCCTCACTTGAATCACCAAATTCAACAAATGTTACAGGAATTAATGAAAAAACATCATCAACAGATTAAAGAATCTGAGTTTAGTAGTGTAATTTTTGTTGGTATTGGATGTTTTTTTAATGGCGTAACAGTTTGATTTGGATATTAGTACTTCAATCAATTCAAGATATTATTTCATTATTTATATAAATGTCCACTAACTTATAAATTTATAGACACTTTGCCCTCGACTGGGGATTACTTGCGCTTTGCCAGAGACGATTCACCCGCAAAGTTTTATTAGTATAGGCTATCGATAAAAGAGTCGCTCTATGAATCTAGTTTAGAAATTTACTTCTACAATATAATAATCGCCCCAAATACTAATAGTTATGAATAATCAATTACGAACTGTACCCCCATATCAAAAGAAGAGCTGTGTAAGTTAACAAACGACGCGTTATGCCAACGGATGGATGATGTGCTTTACAATGCTCTATTTACTAGCGACAGCAAGAATAGGCTCATTCTTGCAATACACATAACTACTGGTGCAGTTCTCGATTCTGTTCCCTATTTAGAGCAACTGGATTATGTAAAAGATAAAACCTCATTTAATATTAATGAAACAATCGCTGATAGAGCCTATGGTTCAGGGCACATTATTTCTTCTTTGAGAGATAAAAAGATAACTACCTATATTCCTTTGTTTAGCTCTCGAAGCGGAAGTTCTGAGAACAGTATTATTCCAGGCTTTCAGTATGATGAAGTGAATAACTATTATGTTTGCCCTCAAAATAATTTCTTAAGACCTTGTAAATCCCAAACTGATACAATTATTTACATTTCATCAACTATTGACTGTAAGAGATGCTCTCTTTCAAAAACTTGTTTGGCAAAATTAAAAAATAAAGGGCCGGCACGTTATGTTACAAGAAATCGATATGCGGAGCTTTATAGTCAAATGATTCTAGAAATGGATCTACAATCCTTTAAAGAAAAATTGTACGAGCGGATGTGGAAAATTGAAGGAATCATGAACGAACTAAAAAATTATCATGATTTAAAACGCGCTCAATATAGAGGTTTCAAAACACACAGATCCAAGCTTATTTTGCTGCTATAGCTCTAAATATCAAGAGACTAGTATTTTTTATCATTTTTTACTACAAGGCATTTTTGATCTTTATTTAATCATGTTTTTCAACAGACCGCCCCGTTTTATTGACATATAAAGTAGATAATTTAGAAAGTAACTTGCGTACCATAATAAGTACATGTACAATTATAAGTACGTATATGTCCTAATTAGGAGGTTCTAATGGATGTTTTAAGTTATTCTTCTTTGCGAAATAATTTGGCAAGTACTTTAGATAAAGTAAACGAAGATCATGTTTCTATTTTGATTACCCGACAAAATGGGAAACCTGCAGTTATTATGTCATTAGAGGATTTTAAATCTTATGAGGAAACTGCATATTTAATGTCCAGCCCTAAAAATGCAGAGAGATTAAATAAATCAATTGCTGAAATGGAAGCTGGAAAATATATCCAACATGGAATTATTGAGGAATGATACTTTCATGGGCTGAACATGGTTGGGAAGACTATCTCTATTGGCAGGTTACTGATAAAAAAACTCTTAAAAGAATTAACACTTTAATTAAGGATATTTCACGTCATCCATTTGAAGGGATTGGTGATCCGGAACCCTTAAAGCATAATTGGGCTGGTTATTGGTCTCGGAGGATTGATCGAGAACACCGAATTGTCTACAAGGCAATCGAAGGGGCTATTTACATTGTTCAGTGCCGTTTTCATTATTAGAAAAAACAGGGAGCGTTGTGAAGAAATTTTCTGAATTTTTTGAACTTAACAAGTCTCAGACCGAACTGGATTTTGTAGATATCACTCCAGGGTCTGATGTCCCTTTTGTAGACAGGGCTAAGAACCCGCTAATAAATGACGCAGCTTAATAATATCCTTCAAAATACCAATCCCCCGTCAAGTCAAAACAGATCAAATAAAGAACAGTCGAATATAGTAATCTAAAATTAAGGGACTAATGAAACCCGTTTGATATCGATAACGATTTGACGACCCTTACGATAGCAAACTCAACCTAGTCCCTTAATATAAAGCATATCAGGTGCTCACATAAATACCAGGTTTCATTAGCAATGGATTGCTTATGAAACCTATAGCCAGACTATATCAATGCATACTTTGTCATAAACAAATCAAGATTTGCAGTAAGTGTGGATCGTGGCAACATTTATTGTGACCCTATTTGTGCAGCAAGCGCACGAATAAAATCACTGAAACGAGCAGGCTTTCGTTATCAAACTACCTTTAATGGAACACGTCATCATGCTGCGCGCCAAGCTCGCTATAGGATGCGGTTAAGTAAAATAGTGACGCATCAGGGTTCACCACCAGCACCTCAACATGCTTCAATTAAATCGATTGAAAACAAGACTGAAAATTCAGAAATAGGACACAATAGCGCAACATTAACCTGTTGCTTTTGTGAAAACCCGATATCTGACTGGCTCCGTAATGATACTTAATCCATCTATAACATTGGAAGACGCGATGAAGATGGTGGCAGATAAACTTGCTCATACTGAAAATCATGAAGGTGCTTGGGCGGCACTGGATGCAACGCAAAAAGAGTTGGTTCGCATGATTGCCCAAGATCCATCGCTGAAGCCTTTTAGCAAAGCAGTACTTTTAAAACTTCGTGTAATTATAGGTATTGAGTCTTTGGAGGTTACACATGTTCAACGTGCAATGTCTAAACTGAGCAATGTAGTTTTTAAGTCTCCAAGAGATACTTATGAATTTGAAAATGAAGCTTTCGCGCAATGGGTTAGAACCCTAGCTGAATAAACAATAAGATAAATTGAGGCCTGTTTCTAAGCATATTTTAAAAAGGTAAAAAATTATTAGCTAAGAAAGACTTATGGTGAAAAAAATAAATTTCTTGGATTTGATAAATACAAAATAATATTTAAGAGCCGTATCTGATATTATGTAAATTAATACTTAACAACTCGGACTTTTGAGCCTTAATAGCATGTGGTAAAAACAACACCACGCTTATCTCGCCAACAATTTCCCACCTCTCTTATTAGAGGTTCAGCCTGTCTCACCCAATAATAATCTACTCTTCTTATCCAAAGCTGAATTAGCATACAACTGAAAATTATGCCGCTGGTGATGATTTTTTCTGAGCGTCAAAAAAGCAGATTCTTTGTCGGTCGCTTCTTTTAATAAGATGGTCTCATCAAGAGGATTATAGATAGACAATACATTCTCTTCCCAGGTCTTATCGTTTTTTAAAGCAAAAATATGCTTTAGCTCGGGAATAGCAAACTGTGGCGATGGAAGTCCGATAATTTGATGCAGGCGTTCACTAACCATCGCAACTGCTAAATATTTTGCCTCAAGACT
The DNA here is from genome assembly GCF_000162755.2 of Legionella drancourtii LLAP12. Lineage (GTDB taxonomy): Bacteria > Pseudomonadota > Gammaproteobacteria > Legionellales > Legionellaceae > Legionella > Legionella drancourtii. The sequence goes on along the minus strand of NZ_JH413813.1, from coordinate 61,504 downwards.
GTGTCCTGCTATGTGAGGTGTGCAAAGAGTTGTTCTTTCAATAATTCGTTGATCTACTGCCGGTTCATTTAGGTATACATCAGTACAATAGCTGAGTGTTTTGTGATTATTTAATAATGCCTCTTCGTTAATAATACCGCCCCGCGCTGCATTGATAATCACACATCCAGATTTTAAGTGCTCAAGAAATGGCTGGTTAATTAAATTAAGGCTTGGATGCGGTTGTGTGTCATGTAATTCTGCATGAATGCAGAGGAGATCTGCTTGAGATAAATCATCAAACTGACAACTTTGGAAGGTATTGGGTTCACGTAATTCTTTAAGTGGATCATAGGTTAGTAGTTCAAAGCCCGCTGCTTGTAGTCTTGCTGCTACTTGGCTTCCTACTTTTCCGAAGCCGATAATTCCGGCTTTATTGCCCTGGATAAGATGATGCTGTTCCACATAAGCAAGAGCAGATACCACATAATCAGCAACCGCACGTGCATTGCACCCTTTGGCATCAATTACCTGAATATTTTGTGAAGTTAACCACGGGTAATCAAGATGATCTGTGCCACTGGTTGCCGTGGCAACATATCGTAATGAATGATTTTTTAATAGGCTGTGGTTTACCTTTAGGGTAGCCCGACATAGAAGAATATCTTGCCCAGGAATTAACTGGGCAACGTCATCAAGATGGTGATAGAGCGTGAGATGAAATGGTTCAGGAAATGCTTGCTTTAATCCTGGCAGAGAACCATCAGCAAGAATATTCATAATTGAAAAATTGCAGTTAATGCCGAAAGCCCTATGCTGATTAAGGGGGTCAATAAGTAATTTAAGATCCCCGTGAACATTAAGATAATCAGTATGAAAAATCCATACGGCTCTATTCGTTCATAGATCATTGCTTTTCTGGGAGGCAAAAGACTGCTCACTACCCTACTACCGTCTAAAGGGGGAATAGGAAGCAAGTTTAATGCCGCAAGAACCAGGTTAATGATCATTCCCGCACGAGCCGTCACTAATAGGAACAATGCTGCCATGGATGATTCTGGATGCATATTTATGGCAAGTTTAAAGCCTGCTGCCCATAAAAATGCCATTAGTAGGTTGGCAAAGGGGCCGGCGAGTGTTACTAAAATCATATCACGCCGCGGATTATGTAATTGGTTCCAATTAATTGGCACAGGTTTCGCATAACCAATAACGAAATTAAAATGTGTTAACACACCCATTAATATAGGTATTAATATTGTTCCTACAGGGTCAATATGACGTAGCGGGTTTAAGCTTAAACGGCCTAACATTTTGGCAGTAGTGTCACCACAACGGTTCGCAACATAAGCATGAGCTGCTTCATGCAAGGTTATACTGAGTAAAATGGGAAGAGCCCAAATGCATACCTGTTGTACGAGAGTAAATTCTGGCATTAAAACGCGCTTAATAATAAATGTATTTTTATTTTAGCGAATAGTGCGTTGTAATAATAGCAATTGTTTTATTTCACGAGAAAATTCTTATACGTAATGGGCTTATTTTGACGTAATGAATTTCAATATGAGGTGATAAGGATGTCATTAATAAATAAAATTTTTGGAAAACCGTTATCCTTAAGATCCATGAAGAAACAAGAACTCTCAGTGATGACTGGTGTGCCTGCACTTGGTTTGGATGCACTCTCTTCAACAGCTTATGGTCCAGAAGCGGCACTTACTATTTTGCTACCATTGGGGGCGGTGGGCTTAAATTATTCATTTCTTATTTCCATATTGGTGGTTGTGGTCTTGATGGCACTTTACTTTTCTTATCGACAAACGGCTGCAGCTTATCCAAATGGTGGAGGAGCTTATATTGTTGCCAGCGATAATTTAGGCAGAAAATATGGCTTATGGGCGGCGATTTCATTAATACTTGATTATTTATTAAATGTTGCTGTAGGCATATCGGCAGGGGTTGGCGCTATTGTCTCAGCAATTCCTGAGTTACAGGAGCATACGCTTACTTTATGTTTAGTTATTCTGCTGATGTTAACCCTGGTTAATTTGCGCGGCATCCGTGAATCAGGTGTAGTATTTATTGTTCCTACTTTAATCTTTATATTTTGTATTGCAGTAGTATTATTGATTGGTGTCGTTAATGTTTGGCTAAGTGGCGGGCATCCAGAGCCACGGGTTGCTCCACCTATTTTGCCATTGCCTCATGAAACGGTAACTATTTGGTTATTTTTAGCCGCATTTGCGAATGGTTTGACGGCAATGACAGGGGTTGAGGCTGTCAGTAATGCGGTGCCTCTATTTCGTAAACCATCAGTTAAAAATGCACAATTGACCTTGACGATTATTGTTGGCACGTTGGCTTTATTTTTATTGCTTATTGGCTATCTTTGCCCTGCTTATCAGATTGCCGCAATGGATGAAATGGAGCCCGGATATCAGACCATCTTATCTCAGCTTGTTGCTGCGATTACCGGCAAGGGCATTTTTTATTACATCGCTAGTGCGAGTATCTTTGTTGTGCTTGCTTATTCTGCTCAGACTAGTTTTGCTGACTTTCCACGAGTATGTCGTTTGTTAGCAGAAGATAATTATTTACCCTATTTTTTTGCCGAACGTGGCAGACGCTTGGTTTATTCCGTTGGTATTATTCTGTTAGCTATTTTTTCTGCCGCCTTACTTATAGTTTTTAAAGGGATTACCAATAAGTTAATCCCTTTATTTGCTGTCGGTGCTTTTAGTGCTTTTTTATTTTCCCAGATCGGGATGATTATGCATTGGAAGCGGAATAATAGTCCTAAGAGGTATTTAAAATTGGCGGTTAATGCCATCGGTGCTGTAATAACAGCAATTGCCCTAATAATTATTATCGCTACAAAATTTATGGAAGGGGCATGGATTATCGTCTTAATTGCACCTTTTCTGGCTTATTTCATGAGTCGAATACGGCGTCATTATTTGATTGTTGCGAATGAAATTGAGGTTCCTGTTAAGTTATTTCCTACTAAGTTAAAGCCACCAGTGGTGATTATCCCGATCCATGGATTAGATTGTATTGCTGAGAAGGCTCTGCAATTTGGCATGCTTCTTTCAGGTGAAATTACGGCGGTTTTTATTGATACTGGAGTTGAAGATGTAGAGCGGCTCAAGAGACTCTGGGCTGAGAAAATTGAGGAGCCAGCGAAAAAAGCACAATTAGCAATACCACAATTGGAAATTATTAAATCTCCTTATCGTCGTATTTATAAACCGGTGCTTAATTACATTAAAAAAGTCAAAAAACAAAGGACAGATCGCATTATTGCGCTTATTATACCTGAATTGGTTGAACCAAAATGGTATGAGTATTTATTGCATAATATTCATGCTACAGGATTACGTGCCTTACTGTTTTTAGAGCGCGATGAGCGTACCGTAGTGATTACAATTCCTTGGTATTTACGTGACTCTGCTCTTAAGACTGCAAACCATGATTTTGATGACGAAGAAATTTTGTGATTAAACTATGAGCAAGGTAAAAAAATTATTTATTTTATAAAAGGAATCTTACTGATGACGCAATTTGAAAAAATATTTCATTTTATGAAAAAACCATGGGTTATTATTCTTTATGCAATTTTGGTAGTTATATCCTATATTTTCATTGATAGGGCGCTAGCTACTTATTTTCATCAGTTAGATCTTAGAACGAATATTCATCTGCTAAGCTTTTTGACCACCTTCGGAAAATGGATTGCGTATATGGTTTTATTTTTTGTTGCTGCCTTATATTTTCGTTTTATAAACGTCAATTCAGTCTATGAAGCACGTTCTTGGTATCTATTAGGCTGTGTAATTATTGTTAATTTGGTGTGCTTGGTGGTAAAAGTCACTCTAAGTCGAGCACGTCCGGATTTATTCTTTACATATAATGAGTTTGGTTTTTATTGGTTTAAATTAAAGGGGGCTTACTGGTCATTCCCATCAGGACATACAGTAACAATTATTAGTGTAGCTTCAGGACTTGGAGTCGTGTTTCCACGCTATTTTTATGCGTTGCTTACTCTTGCATTGCTAGTCGCTGCTTCAAGAGTATTATTGTATTATCATTATTTAAGTGATGTGATGGCTGGTTTCTATTTGAGCTTAATGGTTGTAGGTATGTTTACTCAGTATCTGAAAGAGACAAAGTGGTTTACTAAAAAATGTGCCTTAACTTCATAGCCTGAATTTAGAGCAGTTGCATTTTTTTGAATGCAGCTGCTCTAGGTTGAATAGTCAATTTTAAAGGAGTAATTATGACTATAGAGACTGAATTAAAATTTTTAGTGGGGATTTATACTGAGTTTGATCCTGAAAAAGGATGTTATGTGGGGGGGGTAAGCGAGGAGGAACGTGTACGCTTAGAGCGCTCCTTCAATCAATTACTACTCAAATGGTTGCTTAAAAATGGACCTGAGAAAGAGCAGGTCGAAGAAAACTATACTAAATTAGCACCACTCTTTGAAATGAAAACGAATGGTTTATTAGAACCCGAAGTTCTATGGATTGAGAATGTCTTATCGTGCGGCATTAATGATGGTGTCTGTTTTAAAACCTTGTCTCTTAGTCATCAAAAACTAATAGCCCCAGAGAATTTTAAAAACATTAAGTTTAACGACATTGTAACCCGCGATGATCTCAAAAAATGGTTAGAGAATTTTAAAAAACAAGCCACAAATTACACTGAGCGTAGTTTTTATGAAAGCCTTTTAAGTTTATTGAATGAGTCGACTGAATTCTATGACGAGGTTGGACAAATTAAGCCTAAAGGGGTACGTGTTTTATTATCATTTCTGCCAATGGTTCTTGTTAGTATTGGCACTGTCGCTTTTGTTGAGGAATTATTTGCTGCTTATGCACTTTATTTTATTTTATTAAAAGGTGGTCAATTTATTAGCAGAAGTAGTTCATCTGAATTACAGTCCTTTGGTCATGCGCTGCAAAAAATTAGTACCGTAACGGCGACAACAACTACAACTTTGTTGGTTCGTTTAATCGAAATGATTTTTTCAGCATCGTTGCAATGTTATGTAGCAACGCTACAAGTAGGTTCTATTGTCTTAAGCCCTCTGGTTTCCTCCAAGCTGCCAGAGTTGTTTACCCAAGAATCTTTAGAACAGGCTTTAATTAAGGCAAGTGAAAGCAGGCATATCGGAATGTATTTTGAAAATTATAAATTAAAACTTATTGCCTCTCCGATCGAGTCACGTCTCGGTTTATTGGGGCAACAATATTTTTTGGGCTATAGGGTAGGGAAGACTAAGTTTCAAACTTTAGAGTATTTTTTAGTTAACATGCGTACGCTGGATATGAATTCAGATCCAATCGAAACTAAATTGGAGGGTGTGCAAGATTTATTAAATAAAATTAAAAAAAATACGGTGGTTTATTCTGCTGGAGGAGAAACTGCTCTAGCAATTAATAAAGCTCAAGGTTTTTTGCAGTTTTTAAAGGATAATCCCTGCGCCTTGCAAAATAATGAAGCTGAACCTGTAGTTAAAGGCGATTTAACCAAGTGTGAGGTTGTGCAACCCTACTTTTGAATACCTAACTACTTGAATTAGCCCCTATATCTCTGGCAAGATGCTTTTGTGTTGATTTTCCAGTGAGGAATTATGAAAATTCTCGTTGCAGTGAAGCGTGTAATAGATCCTTATGTAAAAATTCGGGTCAAATCGGATAATAGCGGAGTGGAAACACAAAATATCAAAATGGCAATGAACCCTTTTGATGAAATAGCCGTTGAAGAAGCATTGCGGTTACGTGAAAATAACTGGGCAACTGAAGTTGTGGTTGTAAGTATTGGCGCGGACAGCGCCCAGGAAACTTTGCGCCATGCATTGGCTTTAGGTGCGGACAGAGCAATTCATGTCCATACACAAGCATCTATGGAAAGCCTTAATGTTGCCAAGATATTAAAAAAGATTGTTGACGATGAAAAGCCTGCCTTAGTTTTGTTGGGAAAACAAGCCATTGATGGGGATAATAATCAGACGCCACAAATGTTGGCTGCGTTATTGGATTGGCCACAAGCTACTTATGCCTCTAAATTAGATGCGCATAGCGATCATCTTGAGGTTACTCGCGAAATAGATGGTGGTTTGGAGACTCTAAGCGTCAAGTTGCCAGCAGTAGTAAGTACTGATTTACGTTTGAATGAACCGCGATATGCCAGCCTTCCTAACATCATGAAAGCAAAACGTAAGGAATTAACGGTTATTGAGTTAGACAATATGGGTTTGTCACTGAAGAAACATGTTGACGTTTTAAAAGTCACAGCACCTGCGGTTCGTAGTGCCGGAATAAAAGTTGAATCGGTGGCTGAATTATTAGATCACTTACAGAATAAAGCCAAAGTGCTTTGATAAGGAGATGTGATGAGCACTTTAGTACTTGTTGAACATGATAATCAAACCATACATCCTGCTACGCGTAATACGTTGGCCGCAGCATTGGAGTTTGGTGAAGACGTTAGCTTATTAGTTGCAGGGCATCAATGTAAAACCGTAGCAGAGCAAGCGGCTACCCTTGCGGGAGTGGATGCTGTTCTATATGTGGACATGCCATGCTACGAACATCCTTTAGCTGAGCAATTGGGCGATTTGGTTCTTTCGGTTGCCAATACATTTAAAGCGATATTTGTTTCATCCAGTACCTTTGGTAAAAATATTGCTCCACGTATTGCAGCAAAACTGGATGTAGCGCAAATTTCTGATGTTAGTAAAATTATTGACAGTAGCACTTTTGAGCATCCAATTTATGCGGGAAATGCGATTGAAACAGTACGTGTTTTAGATGCAATTAAAGTAATGACGATTAGAACTACGGCATTTAATTCAGTAACTGCAATGCAAGCAGCCTGTGTTATTGAAACTTTGAATAAAGAATGTATTGCCACGGGAACTCAATTTGTGAAGCATGAATTGAGCAAATCTGAACGCCCTGATTTAGGTAGTGCAAAAATTATTGTTTCCGGTGGCCGGGGTTTGCAAAGTGCGGAGAAATTTAAATTAATTGATGAATTAGCTGATGTCTTGGGTGCTGCAGTTGGGGCTTCGCGCGCGGCGGTGGATGCAGGGTTTGTTCCTAATGACTATCAGGTAGGACAAACTGGAAAAGTTGTTGCTCCTGCGCTATATATTGCTATAGGCATTTCAGGAGCAGTACAGCATTTAGCAGGGATGAAAGATTCTAAGATTATTGTTGCCATTAATAAAGATGAAGATGCGCCAATTTTTCAAATTGCAGATTATGGTTTAATTGGTGATTTATTTGAATTGGTACCACAATTAATCGAACAATTAAAAAAACGATAGTTTGTTATTTTGTTGTCCTGAGTGTAGTGATGGATTCTTAGTACACTTAAGGTAACTGTAAGTGAGTTCTAAAAACATTAAAGGGAGTATTTATGTTAGTAGGCGTTCCAAAAGAAATTAAGCCCCAAGAGAATCGTGTTGGCCTTGTTCCTTCCAGTGTGCGTGAAATCGTACGTGTAGGCAGCACGGTCATCATTGAAAAGGGTGCTGGATTGGGAATAGGTATCTCTGATGATGATTACAGTCATGCTGGTGCTGAAGTAGTTGACAGTGCTGACGAGGTTTTTGCCAAAGCGGATTTAATCGTTAAAGTTAAAGAGCCACAGCCTATTGAATGCAAACGCCTTCGTGAAGGTCAAACTTTATTTACTTATTTACATTTAGCACCAGATCCACATCAAGCAAGAATGTTGAAAGAGTCTGGGGTCACTGCCATTGCTTATGAGACCGTAACTCAAGATGATGGTGGCTTACCATTACTTACGCCAATGTCACAAGTAGCCGGCCGTATGTCAATCCAGGCTGGGGCTCATTGCTTGGAAGTAGCGCAAGGTGGCAGTGGTATTTTATTAGGTGGCGTTCCTGGGGTTGCAGCTGCAAATGTAGTTGTTATTGGGGGTGGTGTTGTTGGAACGAATGCTGTTCGTATGGCTATGGGTATGGAGGCACGTGTAACTGTACTGGATCGTTCATTACAGCGTTTAAACGAATTGGATTTCCAATTTGGCTCTAAAATTAATACTGTTTATTCTACTGCTGATTCAATTGAGAAGTATGTATCTCGAGCTGATTTAGTGATCGGCGCAGTATTAGTGCCTGGTGCTGCAGCGCCTAAATTAGTAACGCGCGCGATGTTAAAATCAATGCGACCTGGCTCGGTACTGGTTGACGTTGCTATTGATCAGGGTGGTTGTTTTGAAACAAGTCGGGCGACAACCCATCAAGAGCCTACTTATGTTATTGATAATGTCGTTCACTATTGTGTTGCCAACATGCCTGGCGCGGTGCCAAGAACCTCAACTTTTGCTTTGAATAATGCGACTATCCCTTTTGTTTTAAGCATTATTACGAAAGGGACAAAGTTAGCTTTATTAAATGATCCACATTTATTGAATGGCTTGAATGTTCATCAAGGTAAAATTACGTTTGAAGCTGTTGCTCGCGATTTAGGTTCTGAGTACACACCGGCTGCAATTGCTTTAGCTGGTCGTTAATTAATTCAATGTTATAGCTGTGCGAAGGCTGGGCTGAAAAGCCCTGCCTTTATTCTAATCATGCACTAATTTAAGATAGGACAAGTATTATTTACAACGGAGCCGAAATTATCACCTGATGTTTTTGTTGCTGCGTTATAAAGGCTTGGTCGATCGAGCAAAGAAATACAGAATAATATAGAGTTAGTTGTTCAGGTTTCGTTGTAATCCCGGTGATTGTTACCAAGCTATTCTTTTAGGTTCATATTCAAAAAGATCTGTAAGCGCTTTTTTCCTATGCTCATCCCATTTCTTAGCATTGTATTCTGATTGCTTTACATGAAATAAATAAAAAATAGGATAGCCTGTTTTGGGGGTAGCGGGTATTGAAACAGTAGGCACTGCGGGATCAATTGGAGAAAAAAGATTTAATATCGAAGGGCGTTTGGCGGTGTCTATTTGAAAATCCTTCAATATTTTTAAAACTTTAGGGTCGCCTTTATTTTCTGCTAATGCCGTATTAATACCAAATCTGCTGTGCTTAAGAGTTATTATTATGCCATCTTCAATAGCATCTAATGATTCTTTTTTAGCCTGAGACAATAGATTATCTTCATCCCTAGCAGTAAGATTATTCATTTGGTAGTTTTCACATAATGCTACCATATAGAGGTTTTTCACATATTCTTTGGCACTGGAAAAAATTTTATAAGTTGGATCATAGACATATGCTGTTTCATCCAGATCTTGCAGTGAAGAAAATTGATTAGTTAAACCTTGTAAATTAGATCCATATAGAATAAAAGCATGGGTACATTGGTTATGCCGACTAAATAAGGTCATCATTTTGGAATCAATAGAAATGCCTCGATTCAGACAAACTTTTTTTAAAATAAAATGTGCAAGATGAGCTTGTTCAGCACATAAACCTAAGCCAAATTGACATAAGGCAATTCGATAAACGGTAAAAGCATACTTTATACCCAATTGAGTGCTTATACTATGAAGATAAGAACGTAAATACTCGATCTTAAAATTAACCTCATCATACAGAGGCTTTCTTGAAGCAATTTGTCTTTGATATAACGCATGCGGCGCTTGTGTCTTTTTGAAATCGTAACCTTCTTTCCAGGAAATGATATCGTTTAAACCCAGAATGTTATGACCTTCGAATTCCTGTTTGACTATTTTTCCTAACTCTATCATCATTTGTACAGAATCGTGTTTTGTTCTCATAATGTTTATCCATGAATTTAAAATATGACTATTGTAACCAATTAAAATTCAAATAGCACTTTATTTATTCATTGCGGACCTTGGACGTTTACCGGATATATGAGTTAAATTACACCTTAAGGACAAAAAATCAAAAAAATTGGGGACGGTCCGGGACGCACTGCCATTAAGTTAAGGATTTTATGCTTCAAATGTCTCAGAGCCTGTCGTCCCCGCGAGGTATTGTTGCGTGGAAGCGAAAGCTA
>NZ_JH413813.1:13129-50466 GCF_000162755.2 Legionella drancourtii LLAP12 | reverse complement strand
GTCATAATAGCCCGCTATTTACCACTCTATTTATCCACGCAACAAGGTCGTGCGGGAATGACAGATTTCCTTAACTTAATGGCAGTGGGGCCGGGACGATCCGCCATCAAATATTGTGAAACATTTAAAAGCCTCTTTTCAATTCTAAATTACCGCTATAGAGTTAGTCTGAATTATGTCCGAATTATTTGCATAATAAATTCCAGGAGTTCGGTGCTTGGAAGAGTAGAATTGAGTTAATAGAAAAAATTGAAGCATCTATTATACCTTGCTTGGACTCCGTTAATTCTATAGCCAATAAGAATATCGCTATTTCATTTGACGTGATAGAAGCGGCTAGAAATTTTCAAACTAGTTCTTTTGGTATGTAGAATTGATGAATAAATTGATGTTTCAGTCCACAAGTTACCATTCATTAGCAAGATAGATGAATGGTGTGCTCTAATAAACCTGTGTATTTAGGAGTATTAAGTATTTTAACGGCAATATCTTCATCTTCCAGCCCAACTTTGCCTGACGTCAATAGAGGATTTACAGTTAGAATTTTAAGCTATATGATATTTGTAACAAAAATCAAGATGGAGTTTATTGCCTTATACCATCATGATGGAGTGATGTACCGCAAGTGTGCTTATATTAGCGCGAATTTTTAGATGTTAATTCATTCTTTAGAACTCATGAATTATAAAATGAATCAAATAAGAAAAATTATCCATATTGATATGGATTGTTTTTATGCTGCAATTGAAATGCGTGATTTTCCTTGGCTTGCAGATAAACCGGTTGCCGTTGGCGGGGATGCTGCACGTCGAGGCGTTATTGCAACATGTAATTATGAGGCGCGAAAATTTGGTGTACGCTCAGCAATGCCCACAGCCCAAGCGCTCAAGCTGTGTCGTCATCTTATTTTACAACCTGTACGGATGGATGTTTACCAAAAAGAAAGCCAATACATTAGGGCTATATTTGCAGAATATACCGATCTTATTGAGCCTTTGTCTTTAGATGAAGCTTATCTTGATGTCACCGAATCTATAAATTGCAAGGGAAGTGCCACCTGGATTGCTCAGGAGATACGCGCCCGTATTTTTCAAATACGACAGCTTACGGCAAGTGCCGGCATTGCTCCGAATAAAAGTCTTGCCAAGATTGCTAGTGACTGGCATAAACCCAATGGCCAAATGGTGATACGGCCCGAGGATATTGATGCATTTATGTTGAATTTACCGGTGCGAAAATTATTTGGTGTTGGCCCTAAAATGGAAGCAAGGTTAAGGACTTATAACATAAAGACCTGTATTGATTTGCAGCGCTATTCTGTTGAATATCTAGTTAATGAATTTGGCATTATGGGAGAACGACTTTTTGAGTTAGCTCGAGGAGTTGATAACCGGCCAGTGAATCCTGAGCGTATTCGAAAATCGATTAGTGTTGAAGAAACCTATCTAAGCGATCTGACCAATAAGGAAGAGTGCCTGGCCGCTTTGCCTGAATTAATGGTACGCCTTGAGTCGCGAATCCAGCGTGCGGGTGAAATTGTAGGAATTCATAATTTATTTGTTAAATTGAAATTTAATGACTTTCAACAAACGACAGTCGAACGGATACACAATACGCTTGATTTATCTATTTTAAGTCAATTAATCCTTGAAGGGTTTTCCAGGAAATGCCTTCCTGTACGATTGTTGGGTATAGGAATTAAATTAAAACAAGAGCGTGTTTCTGAAATGAGGCAGCTACCTTTATTTGGTTGTTAGACTCGAAGCTTTGATCGGCGGGTGACCTTTTTTACTTTAGTAATACACGAGTCTTGTGTGGGTAAATATATTTTTATTAATGAAACGAGCATTCTTGAATTTAAATATAAAATTATACGACGTAAGATGGAGTAACTTGCTCATTGGTTGTGTACCATTTTTCCCCAAGGATGATTTGTTCCCACCAAATGTCCATTTTTGACTCATCCATACCTTGCCATAAGCTAGGATTTAATACTAAAGCATCACCTATTCGTTTTGAGAGAGCATAGGTTGATAATCTATTTGGGAGAGTATGTTTTTCCCATTGCGCGATTGCTTGAGAAATATTGTCATAAATATCGAGTTGTTCTCTTAAATTTAATGCATCCTGTATAGCCAGCGATGCACCACTACCAACGTGCGGACGTAGCACAACACTCGAATCACCAAGTAAAAGCCCTGCTTTAGTAATAAGTCTCTCTACGCCAACATCGACAATTTTTTGCATAAAAGGTGATTTAGTATTGATAATTATCTGAGCAATTGCTTTGGGTAGTTTGGAATTGGCCAATTGATGTAAGTGTGTTGTTGCTGTTTCTGAAAAATCAATCTGAGTTGTTTGACCTAAACTATCTAAGTCTTCTATAGGTAATTTTTCGTACAATACCCAATTTAATTTTTTAATGTCATCATGATTGACAGGATATGCTAATAAATGACCATTATTAAAACAATAGTAAGGGGTGTTATTGATAAAAGGTGATTTATCTTTTATTAGATCAAAATCTAATATACCTCGCCATGCTACATAACCAGAATAGGTCAATTGAGAGCTTTCAGATATAAGTTTTCTTCCCATGGATTGCGAGCCGTCAGCGAAAATAATTAAATCAAATTCTTGAGTTTCACCGGATGCCAGTATTACTTGGCTAGATTCGCCGTCTTTGAGTTTTACATCGATTATTCTGCACTCATTTTTATATAGTTTATCGGGTATTCGTTTTCTTAAATTAAGAAATAGGGTATCCCAGTGAAGACTAACAATCGAAATATTTTGATTCCACAAGCAGTGGCCATAGTCAGGTTTACTTGGTAATTGACAGTAAAAACTCCGAGTTGAGGAAGAGTACACCATTGTTTCTTTATCAAGAAGGTCTTTAGATATTAGTGTTTGAAGTAATTCCTTTGAAATTGTAATCCCTGCACCACGAGATTTTAAATCTTTCGAGCGCTCAAAAATTGTAACATCAAATTTATCTTTTAGTAATAGAGCCACAGCACAGCCTGCTATCGAGCCTCCTATAATAGCAATTTTCAATTTAATGTCCTTTGGTAAAATTAAAGCAATGTATTATATAACTGATGTTAGGAATAGAGTGTATTCAATAAATTACGAAAAAATATTTTCCCCGTTTTTGGTGGCGCTCGTATTTTTCTAAGTTCATTAAACGATGGGTTTGCGGACATAGTCCAATCATTTCTTGTCCATTAGTTGCGAAAAATTTAAGCGAATTTTCTTTTAGATTAGGCACGAGAAACATCGATATTGTCTTAGATAATTAGTCAAGGCCTGCTTTAAGAGTAGGTTCATTTTGTCATGGATGGGAAACATTAGAAATCTTTTTACCATTACTGTAGGAAGGTACACCAATTTTGCAGTAAGACAGTGGCAGCAGAACTCTATTTTTTTATTCTACGTCTCAAAATCTGATAAGCTGTAATTTGAGTTTAGCGATCAATTCGCTTTTGAAGATACTCAGGATATCTTTCGCCTTTTGCGGTAATTTTTGCTATCGCTAATTCAATATCATGCAACTCATTTGCGGTAAGATTAATCTCAGCTGCCGCCAGGTTTTCTTTCATGCGTTCCATGTTTGTTGTCCCTGGAATTGGAACTATCCACGGCTTCTGAGCAAGAATCCATGCAAGCGCAATCTGCGCAGGCGTTGCGTTTCTGGCTTTGGCGATTTGGGTGAGTAGTTCAACAAACGCCAGGTTTTCCTTAATATTCTCCGCGTTAAAGCGTGGAATGCTATTTCTAAAATCCGTGCTATCGAACTTCGTCTCAGCAGTAATTTTACCGGTAAGAAAGCCTCTACCCAGTGGGCTAAATGGCACAAAGCCAATACCCAGTTCTTCAAGGGTTGGAAAAATTTGTTCTTCAGGCTCTCTCCACCAAAGGGAATATTCGCTTTGAAGCGCAGTTACGGGCTGCACAGCATGTGCACGGCGAATAGTTTTCACTCCTGCTTCAGAAAGACCAAAATGCTTTACTTTACCTTCTTTAATGAGATCTTTAACCGCTCCAGCAACATCTTCGATTGGTACCTGAGGATCAACCCGGTGTTGGTAAAAGAGGTCTATCGCATCAACTTGCAAACGCTTTATGGATGCTTCGGCGACGTTCCTGATATGTTCCGGGCGACTGTCGAGATCAGTCCATTTTCCGGTGGCATCCGGTTTAAAACCAAATTTTGTTGCAATAATGACCTTTCCGTGGAAGGGGGCCAGCGCTTCACCAATAAGCTCTTCATTGATGAATGGGCCATATATTTCTGCTGTATCAAAGAATGTCACCCCATGTTCGACTGCTGCGCGCAGGACTGATATCATTTCTTTCTTATCTTTTGCGGGTCCGTAAGCGTGGCTCATTCCCATTGCGCCAAAGCCGAAGGCAGAAACTTCTAATCCATTGGTTCCAAGCTTTCGTTTTTTCAATTGCTTCTCCTTTTTATGAGTGCTCCATTTTCACTAAAATCACGTTAATTTAACGCCAGTTTCGGATAAGAAATCGAGCAAAATCTTACATTTCCTCAGCCTGAGCGGATCGAGGTGAGGTAAGTCTCGCTAAATTCTTTATTTTTGAAGCTAGATAGAATTATAGTTCTTTGAGATAGAAATAATTTACTTTTTAACAAATCGCCTAGTTGCTTGCAACTAGGCGACTCGTGTGAATACGGCGGATAGTATCGAAAATTGGAATTTAAAATAAATTTTCTTCTACGGTTGGAAGTTGTCCTTGATCGGTACTTGCATTATATACTGGAGTAGGATCTTCTTCTGCAGGAACTTCCTTATCGCGGAAGTATTCTATAATGCCATTAGCTTGATTTGGTCTGGCCAATAAGCCACTACTAGGATCAATGCGTACAGTCACTACATTTTCAGGTTGTTTCATTTCACTTTCAGGCTTTCCTTTTAGCGCGACTTTCATAAAGTCTATCCATAAAGGGAGAGCAAGGCCTGCGGCATATTCATGAAGTGATTTAGGATTATCAAAACCTATCCACGTGGTCACTACTAAATCAGAGTTAAATCCGGCAAACCAGGAATCGACTTGATCATTGGTTGTTCCTGTTTTACCAGCTATGTCTTGACGATTAAGTACTCGCGCTGCTCTTGCCGTACCATGTTGAATCACGTCTTTTAATGCGGAATTCATTAAATAAGTAATGTCTTCTGGAATGACACGCGGTGCCAGAGTAGAGTGATCGACATTGGTATCGCAATTATTGCAAACAACAGAAGGCTTGGCTTGTAAGAGAATTTTACCGTCTTTATCCGTAATCCGATCAATAAGGAATGGTTCTACTTTATAGCCGCCATTCGCAAATACAGCGTATGCAGCGGTTAAATCCATTGGACTAATAGAGAGGCTGCCTAAAGCCAGCGATAAGCCTTTAGGGAGTAGTTTTTTATTAAAGCCAAAACGAGTCAGGAAGTCGATGGTGTAATTGATGCCAATATCATCTAGAATTCGAATCGACACTAGGTTTTTAGACTGTACCAAAGCTTGTTTTAAGCGCGTTGGGCCATTGAATTTTAAGTTAACATTGTGTGGTCGCCACAAATTAGGCTGGCTTGGATCATCAACAACAATTGGGGCATCGTTGATTAGTGTCGCCAGGCTGTATCCATTATTTAATGCAGCAGCATAGACAAATGGCTTAAAGCTTGAACCCGGTTGTCTGCTTGATTGAGTTGCACGGTTGAACTTACTTTTTTGGAAATTAAAACCACCAACTAAAACTTCAATGGCGCCATTTTTGGGGTTAAGCGCAACCATTGCCGATTCTGCATCTGGAATCTGCGCTAATTCCCAATGCTCTTTTGTTGAATGAACATAAACAATGTCACCTATGGCAACAATTTGCATGGCTTTAGCGGGTGATTTTCCTACCCAGCCATTTTTAAGAGCAGGTCTAGCCCAGGATAAACCACTCCATGGGATTGTTGCTGAATGTCCATTTTGTAATATTGCCGTGACTTCTTTATCATGAACTTCAGTAATTACCGCAGGAATCAGATTGTTGAGCGTAGGGTATTTTTCCAGGCTTTTATGAATAATCGTCAAGGATTTACTGTCTTGCTCACCAATGGTTGCGATCGGACCGCGATAGCCATGACGGTGATCGTAAGCAATTAAATTCTTTTCTACGACTTGATTTGCTGTATTTTGCAGGTTGCCATCAATCGTGGTGTAAACCTTATATCCTTTAGTGTAGGCATCTGGGCCGAAATTATCATATAAAGATTGGCGAATCATTTCGGCCACGTATGGTGCACTTACTTTGATGTCAGTGCCATGATATTTTGCTGTAATTGGTTGATTAATAGCATTTTGATACTGCTCTTCATTAATATAGTGTTCTTCCAAAAGGCGTTCTAAAACGTGGTCACGACGTTTTTTAGCTGCCAAAGGATTCGCAATAGGGTTTTGCGTTGATGGTGCTTGAGGAAGACCGGCAAGCATCGCTAACTCAGAAAGGTTAAGCTCTTTAAGTTGTTTGCCATAATAGACCATGGCCGCAGCCCCAACGCCATAGGCACGATTACCTAAATAAATGCGATTAAGATACAGTTCCAGGATTTTTTCTTTACTTAGCTCTCGGTCTATCTTAATCGCCAACATGATTTCATTGAACTTACGTAAGAAGGTTTTTTTGCGGGTTAAAAAGAAGTTGCGCGCAACCTGCATGGTAATCGTACTACCACCTTGAGATTTGGTTCCTGTTTTGACCATGCGTACAGCCGCGCGACCAAGACCCATTATATCAACGCCAGGATGTTCAAAAAAGCGTTGATCTTCTGTGGCAACCAGAGCATGAATCAGTGCTTGTGGTATTTCATCGTAGGTAACTGGAATACGTTTTTTTTCACCATATTCTTGAATAAGCAAGCCTTCTTTGCTGAAGATTTGTAATGGGACTTGTAATTGCACTGTTTTCAATGAATCGACATTGGGGAGCTGGCTTTCAAGGTAGAGGTATAAAACACTACCTACTACTAATAAAAGAAAAAACAGGCTCATCAGCGCCCATAGACCTTTACGCCAGAAGTATGCCATTTTTTTCATAGAGTCATGTTGGTTTAAATGAAATTAGTATCACATTATACCGTGATTCCTTATGAGATTGCGAGTTTTGTACAAAAAAGAGGGGGATTTTGCAATTTAATTGGCGTTTCATTGAAGAGGGAAGGCAAAATAATTAATGAAACGCCAAGAGATTTTACTTATTCACCATTACTAGAACCTCCCTGGGATGGGGTTCTATATGGAGTGCTGCTTGTCGTATGAGGATTTTTAGGATGCATAAATAACCCAACAGAGTAGCTCTGATAGGGGGAAAAAGTGCTCGGAACATTAGGTAACGTTCCTCTTAATCCAGGAAAAAGCCCTTTGAATACCATGGGTGTGGGTAGTGCTTTTTCTTTATTTGGTTTTACTTGAGGGGCTGTTGCGCTCGACTGAGCCTTTGATGGCTCTTCCTCTAATTTCTCAGCTATCCGGTGAGCTAATGCTTCATTCGTACTTTGTTGCTCAGCAACTCTAAGCTCTAATGATTTGATTAGGCTTTGTTGCTCCACAATTCTACGATTTAATTCTATGTTTGTACTTTGTTGCTCTGCAAGTTTACGATTTAACTCTTCGTTTGCACTTTGTTGCTCCGCAATTTTACGAGTTAATTTTTCGTTCGTACTTTGTTGTTCGGCAACTTTATGCTGAGATTGCTCTAATTCGGCTTTTATTTTTTGGTTTTCCTTTGCTAATAGGGAATCTTGGTGTTCCTGACATAAAATTTTAGCTATTTGGTGCATTTCTTCATTCGAGGAAGTTGCCTTAATATTAAATCTATCAAGCAATATTTTAGTTGTAAGTTTTCCGGAATTACATAAGGGTTCTTCTTTATTGCTACTTATGAAGTTTGTGAACGAACGCGTATAGCTATCGTCAATCAGACCCGGTAAAGAAATATTTGCAGTCTTACCATGAACTTCTTTAAATTGCACATCGTAATGTTTACTTTTAGGTATCTTTAATAGTTCTCTAAAGTCGATAAATAATCGAGCTATGTCTTTGGTGTATACCTCCAATTCATTGTCATCAAAAGGGGTGTCTTTATTTTGTTTTGTTTTTAAATCAATTATTGTATCTTTTATAAAATCAAGAAAATGAAGACGTCCCGTATAATGAGAAGTACATGCTTTATTTAGCTTGTCAATTTCCATGACATAATCGGCCTCATTTAAGAGGTCTATCGCATATTGCCGAGATTTGCTCCAAAATTTGTCGTCTTCAGTAATACGTGGTTTAACTACTTGAGTTTGACTGTCGTGATAACAGACCAAAATTGTTGTCAGTGAAATAATTAAATCGTCCAATCGTGTCATTTTAACCTCCTTTCTAAAACAATAAATGAGAAATTCCCTTACAGATTGACTTTTCACTATATTAAATGTTTTGTAGCGGCGCAAGACGTTTTATGAAAGAGCGTGAGAAGTTGTTCTTGATTGTGGCTTAAATCCAGTAAATATAAAGAAAACCATTCTATTTTTTAATGGCTTACGTTAACATCATCATATCCGTTCTATAGGAGTTTTTTTGGATGCAAGGAAGATTCAAAAGAATAAGTCGTTTGCTCAAATTGTTTCAGCCTAAGCATCGTTCAATTCTTGGCATAGATATAACGTCCGCAGCCGTGAAAATGTTAGAAATTTCTGGCAATGGCGAAACGCTTTGTGTCGAAAATTATGGACGCGAAGTTTTACCCCCTCACGCACTTGATGGCAATGTTATTAAGGATGTTGGCGCCGTTGCGTCGTGTATTAAACAATTATTCGATAGATTACAAACCAAGTGTAAACAGGTTGCATTGGCTGTGCCTGATGCGGCAATAATCAGCAAAATAGTGCAAATTAATGATGGCTTGAACGATGAGGATATGGAGGAGCTCATTGTTATTGAGGCGGATAAATACATTCCTTATCCGATTGATGAAATTAATCTTGATTTTGAAATTTTAGGTCCTTCAGAAAAAAACCGTTCGATGCTTGATGTTCTCATCGTTGCTTCACGTGCTGAGAATGTAAATAATCGTGTTGAAACTGTGACTCGGGCTGGTTTGGATGTTTTGGTGGTTGATGTAGAGTCTTTTGCGGTAGAGCGCGCAGCACAGCAACTTGCTAAAGATTTACCTGCTGCAGGACAAGATAAAACAATTGCAATTATTGATATTGGTGCGAATTACACCCATTTATTTGTTTTGCATGGGATGAAATTAATTTATTCACGTGATGAGAAATTTGGTGGCATGCAATTAATAGAGGCGATTGCCGCATACTATATGTTGACTGTTGAACAGGCTGCTTTAGCAAAAGAACAAGGAACGTTACCTGCTGATTATGAGGCGCAAGTTTTAGTACCGTTTAAAGAAAATATTTTAGTGCAGATAAAACGGACGATGCACTTTTTTTATTCTGCAAGTCAGGAAGAAAATGTTGATCATATTTTGCTCGCAGGCGGTTTAGCAGGCTTCCAGGGTTAGTGAATTCAATTCAAGAAAAACTAGGGGTAACTGCCACTGTGGCAAATCCCTTTTCTAATATGTCATTAGGAAAAAAGGCTCATTTAGACTCCATAAATAATGATGCGCCATCGCTTATGGTTGCCTGTGGATTAGCATTAAGGAATATTGAGTAACGCGATGACACGAATCAACCTACTTCCTTGGCGTGAACAAAAACGCGAAAAAGAAAAAAAACTGTTTACTTTGTTTTTGCTTGTCGGTGTTGCCATTGCTTCATTCATTGTATTTTTGCTTAATTACTATGCGTCTAATCTGGTAAATAACCAAATAAGCAGAAATCAAATGCTGCAACAAGAAATTGCTGTTTATGACCGTCAGATAAGGGAAATTAAAAATTTGGAAAAAGTGCGAAGTATGTTGGTTTCCCGTATGTCTGTAGTGCGCAACTTACAATCCACACGAACACTAATGGTCCATTTACTTGATGAATTAATTAAAGTCACACCCTCAGGTGTCTATTTAAGTAAAATTGAAGGAAAAATAATATTATTTCTTTGTCAGGTTATGCCGAGTCGAACACTTATGTATCTCAGGAAATGAAAAATATAGAGAACGATGAGTGGCTTCATAATCCTGTTCTTAGCGAAATTAAGAAAATGGATGATAAAACACAGCCCGCGGATAATGAATTTAAATTAACGTTTGTTCTTGAACCTAAATCGCCTATCGGGGGGATTTCATGAATAAATTTAACTTAAATGAATTAACACTGGAAAATGTTGGGCAATGGCCAATGTCTGTCAAAATTGGCGTGCTCTTTGGGGTAAGCATGCTTATTGTTGCCTTGGGCTATTGGTTAATTATTCAAGACAACTTTGCTAAATACGATCGCTTACAAGCACAAGAAGTAACCTTAAAAGCCGATTTTGAAAACAAACAACGTCAGGTATTTAATTTAGGTGAATATCGTCAACAACTGAGTATTATGAATAATCGTTTCACCTTAATGCTCAAACAATTGCCAGCAAAAAACGAGATGCCGGGGTTATTAGAAGAAATTTCTAAAACAGGGGTTGCATCAGGCCTTAAATTCGAATTGTTTGCTCCACAACCGGAGGTAAGTCACGATTTTTATGTGGAGCTACCTATAAAAATATCGGTGGTAGGGCGCTATTTTCAATTGGCTATGTTTTTAAGCAGGGTGGCTGAAATGAATCGAATTGTGACC
Source organism: Legionella drancourtii LLAP12 (assembly GCF_000162755.2). Classification (GTDB taxonomy): domain Bacteria; phylum Pseudomonadota; class Gammaproteobacteria; order Legionellales; family Legionellaceae; genus Legionella; species Legionella drancourtii. Next base: position 39,691 of record NZ_JH413813.1, on the reverse strand, counting down.
TTGCATGAATTTAGTATAGAAGGGGTACCCTCGAAGGATCATAAAGTGATTTCGGCGGATGAATTGGTGATGAACATCACTGCTAAAATATATCGATATCGTACCTAAATGATGAATCAGACGCGGCGAATATTAATCAGTTTATTTTCTTTATTGCTGACAGCATGCTCCGATGACAATAATGATTTGCGGCAATACATCCAGCAAGTCAAACAACGAAAAACACGGACTATAGAGCCTATTCCTTCGTTTACTCCTTTGCCTGGATTTAAATTCCCCAATGATGAGAACACGCGCAATCCATTTAAGGCTACAAATCAGCAAAAACGGATCGATCTTTTTGCGCCAGACCAACACCGAATGAAGCAGGCTTTGGAAGTTTATCCGCTTGATGCCCTAAAATTTGTGGGGACATTAACTCAGGATAATCAGATATGGGGCTTAATCAAGCAGCCTGACTCACAAATTACTCGTGTATCCATTGGTGATTACATGGGGCAAAATTATGGTCAGATTCGTTCGATTAAGAATAATTCAATTAAATTGGAAGAAACAATCAAAGGTTCTTCAGGGGCGTGGGAGAAACACATAACCACTCTTGATTTATATACCGGGAAGTAGGATAGGGAGTTGCAGTGCGAAAAATTGTTGTTTTTTTAGTTTTAATGAGTGTTTGGTGTGGTATGGTGTTTGCACAAAGTAACGCGCTTATCTCTGTAAAAATTATCCCTTTGCCTGAAGACAAAGTGCGGATGGATTTTCAATTTGTTGAGCCCATAAAACAACAACCCGCTAGTTTTATTACACAAAAACCTGCACGTATTGTGCTTGATTTTATTGATTCAAGTTTGAAATTACCTCCAGGACAAAACGCGAAGCAAATAAAATTAAGCGCGTTAAAAACTTATAAAATTGTGGTTATGGGAACTCGTGTTCGGGCCATATTGGATTTGGAGCGCTCAGTAACTTATTCAGGAACAATGACTGGCTCTGTCTATACCCTTATATTGAATGGCAAAAATAGTGAATTATTTGAACCCACCAAAGAAATTTTTGTGACTCATCGTCCTATTCATGCTGCTTATGAAATCAATCGTTTTGACTTTCGTGGTATTGATAAGCAGGGTGGTCGAGCGATTGTTGATGTGTCTAATACGAGCGTACCGATTGATGTTGTTCAAAATGGAAAAGAAGTTGTTGTTAAATTTTTAAACACCAAAGTCACGCCAGAGCTAATAAAACGTTTTGATGTCGTGGATTTTCATAGTCCAGTACAAATGGTAATGCTGCGGCAAAAAGGGAAAAATGTATGGATGACCTTGTTGAATAAAGGTGATTTTGGGCATTTTGTTTATCAGGTGAATAAACAATTTATGGTTGATGTGTTTCCATTAACGCCTGACGAGGTACAACAAGCCAAATTAAAAAAGAAAGTTTTTACCGGGAAGCATATTTCTTTAAACTTCCAAAATATTAGTATCAGAGCCGTATTGCAGTTACTTGCTGATTTCACGCACATCAACATTGTGGTGAGCGATAAGGTTCAGGGAAATATTACGCTTAGGTTAAATGATATTCCCTGGGATCAGGCTTTAGATATTATCTTAACTACACAGGGATTAGATAAGCGACAAACGGCTAATGTAATGCTCATTGATACGAAAGCATCCTTAGATAAAATGGAGGAACAACAACTTAAGAGTCAACAAATTATTCAACGACTTGAGCCTATTCGCTCTGAATTATTGCAAATTAATTACGCCAAGGCTTCAGATATTGCGATTTTGGTTAAAGACCGACAAAATTCCTTATTATCGGAAAAGGGTAAAATAAGTGTTGATACCCGAACCAATACCATTTGGATTCAAGACAGTGGTACGAAAATTGAGGAGGTAAGGGCATTAATTAAACAATTGGATGTACCCGTTAAGCAAGTATTGATTGAGGCACGGATTGTTGAAGTGTCCAAAGATTTCGCGCGCGATTTGGGTATTCGTTGGGGGGTTTCCAAGCCAAATCACTTAAGTGGTACATTGCAAGGCGCAAATCAAATGGAGCAAGGTACGGCTCCGGCAAATGTGAATCCTTATACTCAAAGATTGAACTTAGATTTAGTTGCCGCACCGGCAACAGGGATGACTCCTGCCTCTGTAGGTATTGCTTTAGCCAAATTGGGTGATAATATATTACTTGATTTGGAATTATCTGCACTAGAAAGTGAGGGGCGAGCTGAGTTAATATCCAGCCCTAGGCTGATTACGACAAATCAGCAACCTGCGGTAATTGATTCAGGTCAGGAAATTCCTTACCAGGAGTCTACATCAAGTGGCGCAACTGCTGTAGCATTTAAAAAGGCGGTATTGAGTTTAAGGGTGACTCCACAAATCACTCCAGACAGTAAGATCTTGATGGATTTAAAAATTAATCAAGATACTGCTTCAACACAATTATTTAATGGAGTTCCTGCTATACTTACCAAGGAAATTCAGACGAATGTTCTTGTAAGTAATGGGCAGACAATTGTTCTTGGTGGGATCTATCAACAAGATAAGAGTAGAACAATTACCAGAATACCTTTTCTGGGGCAGTTACCTGTGGTTGGAAATTTGTTTAGAAATACGCAAATCGTCATTAACAAATGACGAGTTGCTTATTTTTATTACACCTAAAATAATCACAAATTCCTTATCAATTACCACAATTGAAGGGCAAGAACATAATAAAGCAAGGATGTTGGATAAGTTTGGAAAACCGTTGATTTTTGACCAAAAATAATTTTATGGGTTTTTAGTAGGTATTTGTGTAGAATATCGGCGGGATTTTTAGGGTTGTGAATTATTATAATGAATGATTAACAAACCTATTAGTATGGAACCATTACAATTAGCACAGTTAATAACTGCGCTAAGTATAATTTGCTGTTATAATAACTTGTTTAATTTATGACACCACAGCTAAAGAGGTATGTAATTAAAAATGAGCATAGTTAAAGTACGAAATATTTTTCTGATTGGACCTATGGGTGCTGGAAAAAGCACAATTGGTCGTGCTTTGGCAAAGGAGCTCAAATTGGAATTCTTTGATTCTGATGAAGTCATTGAAGAGCGCGCTGGTGCGGATATATCATGGATTTTTGATATAGAAGGAGAAGAAGGATTTCGACGTCGTGAGCAAAAAGTTATTGATGAATTGACTCAAAAAACCAATATTGTCTTAGCTACAGGCGGCGGCGTGGTTATCACTCCTGAGAACAGAAATGCACTTGCAGGGAGAGGGACGGTCATTTATCTTAAAACCTCATTGCAACAACAATTCGAAAGAACCAAGCGCGATACCAAACGCCCATTGCTGCAAACCAATGATCTTGAGGGACGATTAGAATCGCTACGAGATGAGCGCGAGCCATTTTACGATGAGCTAGCTGACGTAAGTTTTGAAACAGATAAATTAACAGTCAAAGCGGTTGCAAATAATATAATAAAATATATTTATGGCGAACTTTAAGACCTATGAACAGGTTGATGTTTCTTTAACTGGGCATCATTATTCTATTCGTATTTGTCGTGATGGTTTGAACTACCCCGAGTTGTTACGAACCATCGTGAAGTCCCCGCAGGTTCTTATTGTTACGAATCAGACTATAGCGCCGCTCTATCTAAGATATATCCAGGCAGCTTTTACTGATATTCAATGTGATGTAGTTATTTTAGAAGACGGCGAGCAGTATAAAAATCAACATAGCTTGTTTGCTATTTACGACATGTTGATGCAAAAAAGACATCATAGAGATACTACCGTTATTGCCTTGGGTGGTGGTGTAATTGGTGACATGGCTGGTTTTGCTGCGTCAACTTATCAACGAGGTGTTGATTTTATTCAAATACCAACTACTTTGTTAGCTCAGGTAGATTCCTCGGTTGGCGGCAAAACAGCAATTAATCATCCGCAAGGTAAAAACATGATCGGCAGTTTTTATCAACCCCAAGCGGTGCTTATTGATTTAGCGACGCTAGATACCTTGCCTGAACGCGAGTTTCGTGCGGGTTTAGCGGAAGTAATCAAATACGGTTTACTTGCTGGCGGCACATTTTTAACCCAGCTCAATGAGGCGTTACAACAAGGCTTAATCGCCCATCATCCGCAACTACCACAACTTATTGCTCAATGTTGTCGTATTAAAGCGCAGTTTGTTGAGGTAGACGAAAAAGAAAAAGGACAGCGTGCTTTATTAAATCTTGGCCATACCTTTGCCCATGCATTAGAGGTGTATACGCATTACCAGCAATGGTTGCACGGTGAAGCAGTGGCAATAGGCTTATACTGTGCCGCACTACTATCCAAAAAAATAGGCTTGATTGATGCACAAGTTGTGGCGCAAGTAGAACAAATGCTGCAAAATGCCGGTTTACCACATAAAATTCCAAGGGCAATTGATTTGAGGCAATTAAGAGAATTGATGAGCCTGGATAAAAAAATTAAAAATAATTGTTTACGTTTTGTACTGATCAAAGAGCTTGGTATGTGTTACCTAGATGATCAAATAACAGAAGATATTTTATATAATACGCTTATCGCTGCAGTTGAAGGAGAATAAAAATGAATGAGGGATTGTTTCAGTCTGATTTGGCAGCTGTAATACAGCCAAGGGTATTATTAAAACCAGAATCTTGGGTGTCAAAGATTGAATTCATTAATCATTTGATTCTTTTTAATAACGTACTTATCACTGTTTTATCTGAAAAGGAGGGTGGTAAAACTTGCTTTGCTACTTTGTTGCAAAACAATTTGGATCCGCAAATAAAACTGTTGGCCATCACTGTTAAAGCGCCGTGCAACCGGGAAGAGATTATTGAGGATATTGCAACGCAATTTCATTTGAAATACGATCAACATACCGATATTTCTTCTTTGGTAGCGCAAATTAATGAACGCAGGGCACATGTCTTGCTCATAATTGATGATGCCCAGCATTTGCCGGAAGTCTTTATTAAAGAAGTGATGCTTGCGATAAAAAACCAAGAAAATTTTAATTTTTTTCATCTGTGTTTGATTTCAGATTATTCTCTGGTTGCTGCATTGAATAGTTTATCCGCTTCATTTTTTAATGATTTGGTACATACTATAGAATTAAGTTCATTGACTGAAAGTGAAGCACGAACTTATGTATTGCAGCGTGCTATGGCTACTCATTTAATTACCAAACCACTAAGTGATGCTCAATTAAAGCAGTTTTATCAACTAACTAAGGGCAATGTAGCTAAAATTAATAGTAGCTTAGAGTCATTTGTATTTAACTGCGCGAATAAAGTTCAAGGCAATATACGGGAACTATTCAGAAAATCAGCTGTTCCAGTGGGGGGAGCAGTGCTTGCTGGTGCAGCCTGTTTGTTTTTATCCAATGCTTATTATCAAGAGCCGGCAACCAATGTGACAACCGCTTTAGCATCACCTCAAGCTGAGATTATTGAGGTACAACCTGAAGCGCTGTCGAGCACAATTGCGTCATGGCAGGATTCGGTAACACGACAATTAGTGGAACATAACTTAGCTGAAAAGCAAAATTTGGATATTATCAATAAAGGTTTATCGCGCGAGGCTATCGCCATAGCCGATAAAGCAGTAATACATGCGAAAGCCAATATTAGTTCCCATCTACTGGCAAAAGCACAATCAATAAGTGGCAAAGGCACTGCATCTAAAGCAGAAAAGTTATATACCATCCAATTAGTGGCTAGCCCAGATAAGGTGGACATGCAGCGTTACATAAAAAATAATAAATTGCTTTATACTTCCGCTAAGTTACATCATTACACTGAGAATAAAGTAGTTTGGTATGTGCTAACTATGGGCGAATACAACAACATGACGGATGCGCAACAGTCTATTGAGCGCTTACCTCCCTCATTGATGAAATTAAATCCTTGGGTTAGACCTATTTCCTCTTTAGGTTAATAGGCAAAAGGGTAGCTTATTTTAAGCTACGTAGAAAATCTCTTCTTCCTTTGGGGCATAGGCGTTATGTTAAGGAGATTAACCTTGCCTATCCTCGATCCGCTCGGGCTGAGGAAGCGCTTTAGCGCTGTCTCGAAGCCTTGCTCATCTTGGCACGGGGCTTCGAGACGGCAATAAATGCCTTCTACGCCCGAACGGATTATGGGCTTTTTTTCTTTACTTGACGCCTATGCTTCTTGCGTGTGACGATGAGGGGGCTGATTGTGGCACTTAAAATGTATCTTACTCAGTTTTATAGCTAATTCATCGGCTTTGTCTTTCTAAATGATGCGCGCACCGCCTCATTGTCAATAAAAACCCATATTGACTAAATATGTGTCATTCATGTATACTTTACTTAAATTTATACTTTAGGTTAAGAGTGTCTTATGTCCGATTTAAATGCCCTTGAAATTACAGATTTGATTCAAAAAGCCAATGCTGGAGATGCTAAGGCGCAATGTGCTTTAGGGACGCGATACTCCACTGGTAATGGGATAGCTAAAGATGAAGTAGCGGCAGTTGCGCAGTACCGCCTTGCCGCAGCCCAGGGGTATGCGCCTGCTCAATGTAGCCTTGGGTTTATGCTTGGCAATGGCCGTGGGATTGAGCAAGATGATAAAGCGGCAGTTGCGCAGTACCGCCTTGCCGCAGCCCAGGGGCATGCGCCTGCTCAATATAACCTAGGGTTTATGCTTGCCAATGGCCGTGGGATTGAGCAAGATGATGAAGCAGCTGTTGTGCAGTACCGCCTTGCCGCGGCCCAGGGGTATACGCCTGCTCAACATAACCTAGGGTTTATGCTTGGCAATGGCCGAGGGATTGAACAAAATGATGAAGCGGCAGTTGCGCAGTACCGCCTTGCCGCAGCGCAGGGGGATGCGACTGCTCAATATAACCTAGGTTTAAGGCTTGCTTCTGGTCGTGGGGTTAAGCAAAATGATGAAGCGGCAGTTGCGCAGTACCGCCTTGCCGCAGCCCAGGGGTATGCGCCTGCTCAATATAACCTAGGTTTAAGGCTTGCTTCTGGTCGTGGGGTTAAGCAAAATGATGAAGCGGCAGTTGAGCAGTACCGCCTTGCCGCAGCCCAGGAATATGCGCCTGCTCAATATAACCTAGGGTTTATGCTTGCCAATGGCCGTGGGGTTAAGCAAAATGATGAAGCGGCAGTTGAGCAGTACCGCCTTGCAGCAGCTCAGGAGTATGCGCCTGCTCAATATAACCTAGGGTTTATGCTTGCCAATGGCCGTGGGATTGAACAAAATGATGAAGCGGCAGTTGCGCAGTACCGCCTTGCAGCAGCTCGAGGAACATGCGATGGCTCAATATGGCCTAGGATTAAGGTTTGCTTCTGGTCGTGGGGTGGCTCAAGATAAGGCAGCGGCAGTAGAGCAATTTCAACGTGCAGCAGCCCAAGGGCATGCAGGTGCTAAGGCAGAATTAAACAGAATAGGAGCTGGAGTTGGGTTAAAATATAAAATTAATAATCTTTTGCTTGGTCTGGAGAATAAAATAGGCGGGATTGAGCAACATCAATGGCCTGCTGCTCATGCCAAAGCATCTGAGCTGCTAATGGCCTTAAACAACACGCGCGATGAGTTTATTAGCAATATAGCTAATCCAGCTGTAGATTTAAAAGTTGCCAAGACTGCATTCAAACAAAAATGTGATGCTGCAATAAATGAGGCACTTCCTATATTAGAAAAAGATTTAGGCTGGGGCGATTATCTACTTAATCTTTTGAAGAAGTTAGGCAATGTAGTGAGTACTGTAACTACTTTTGGCTATCGTACTAATTTCTTTCAACTTAAAGTTTCTGAATCCAAAAGCGCCGCGGAGGATGCATTAACTGCTCTTAATTCACTTGACTCTGATAAAGGTGGCTCATTAACTCCATGAGGTCTGAGGGGCGGTGCCCGGCGCCGTCTCGAAGCCTTGTTGTCAAGATTCGCACGGCTTCGAGACGGCAATAAATGCCTCCTTAGCCCGAACGGATCATTGTGAGCTAAGATATTCTTCTATTTTTTATCCAAAACTCACGCTAATTTAAGATTAAATTTGCGGCTCTTTAATTTGTGTTATGCGTTCATTAGCTGCTTGGTAAATTTTTTTGAAATCATCAAAAAAATCATTAATAACCAATTCTTTTAAAGAATGCTCTGTAATTCCATTGGGTGTAGTAACACCCGCACGTAAGTCTGCAAAAGAACGGCCGGATTGTTCTGCCAGGACGGCAGTGCCAGCCACAACATCAAAAGCAATTTTTTCTGCAAGTTTTTCAGGAATATGCTGACTCATGGCTGCTTTTTGTAGTGCTTCCATGAATAAAAGTACATAAGCGGGGGCACTGCCAATCGCCGCGGTGAGTGGATCTAAGAGCTGTTCCTCATCAAGCCAAAATAGTGAGCCTACTGCATTGAAAATGCTTTCAATCAATAACTTCTGCTCTGTATTGACTAGGCTATTAGCAAAAAGGGCAGAGGTGCCTTTGCCAAATTCCATTGGTGTATTAGTCATGACACGTATAATAGGTAGATCGTGAGCGCCAAGCCATAGAGCAATTTGCTTGATTTCGGTAACACCAACTAAAGAAACGATTAATGGGCGTTTTTTTTGAACGCTGGCTGCTATTTCCATACAAACATCGTGCATGAATTGGGGTTTTATCGCCAGAATAAGGATGTCAGCATCCTCAACTGCTTTGCTATTGCTTTCAGCGGGTACAACATCGAGTTCATTAACCAGACGATTTAATTTAGCAGGGTTGCGATTACTGACGATTATGGATTTTTCGGCATAGCCACTTTTGATTAGGCCGCGAATTAACGCGCTGCCTAGATGTCCTGCACCAATGATTGCTATTGATTTTTTACTAATCATATTGATTCATATTTTTTTATTAATTAAAAAAGATAGCAAGAGGGTTGGGTTTGTGTCAAGGGATGGTCTTATTTGATGCGCAAAGGTTCCTATTTGCAAGAACCTTTTCCTTGATGATTGAGCTTAAGATCACTTAGGCATATTCTCTAAATATCTTTTTAGAACTTTCAACACCGGGTTGATCAAAAGAATTAATATTCCAAACCACCCCTTGCACGAAAATTTTATGTTCATATAAAGCGATTAAAGAACCCAATGCTCTCGGTGTGCAATTGACAATTGATAAGTGATTTACAGGCACTGCACCTGCCACATAACTGTGAGGATTTTCTTCACTAGTCACACCTTGTGTTAACACTCTTTGATGCCCAAGACAGATTTTATTAATTGCTTGACCATCGAATGCCTTCACACTGATTAAACGGTTGCTATTTTTAGAGTACCTTGGCATAAAAGTTGATAGTAACTATGTTGCGCTTGATTGCCAGGACCACCCCAAATAATAGGTCCCGTATCATAATCGACACGTCGTCCCTGTTTATTAATTGATTTTCCATTGCTTTCCATATCAAGCTGTTGCAGATAAGGAACAAAGTATTCTAAATCCTCGGAATAGGTGAGCACTAAATGGTTATTATTTTTTAAAAATTAATATTCCAAACACCTAACAATCCTAAAAGAATCGGTAAATTTTCGGGAAACGCGGCTGTGCGAAAATGCTCATCCATCATCTTTGCACCAGTCAGCATTTCTGAAAATTGTTCAAAGCCTATAGCGATACAAGTGATCAAATTAATCGAAGAACATACAGAATAACGGCCACCAACCCAATCCCATATGGCCAGTATATGATTAAATCCATATTCTTGGGCTTTTTTTACATTAGCAGTTACTGCAATAAAGTGTTTGTCAAAATGCTGTTTTTGATTCATCCAAGCAAATGCTTTTTCCATATTGTATAAGGTTTCAGGGGTTGTAAATGATTTTGAAGAAATAATAAACAATGTCGTTTCTGGATTAAGTTTGGCGCTAACTCGTGAGAAGGCTTTGGGATCCATTTCCGCGATAAAATGAAATTTTAATTTATCAGTTACATAATCGCTAAATGCATCAATACAGAAAAACGGGCCGAGCATTGAGCCACCGATGCCAATATTCACTATATCTGTAATGGGTTTTCCTGAATAGCCAAGCCATTCGCCATTTCTGATTTGTGTTGACAGGCGCTTCATTTGCTGACGGACTTCAACAACATCGGCAACCACGTTTCGTGAGTTGACGTGTATTATTTCATAATCATGGGCGCGTAACGCAGTATGTAAAGCCGGTCTATTTTCAGTGCTATTAACAGGATGTCCTGCTAATAAGGCATTAATTTGTTCTTGCAGATTGCTTTCGGTAGCAAGTTCAAGCAGCGTATTAAGAATCGCATCATCAATCTGTTGTCCGCTGTAATCAAGAGTAATATTGTCACTTACCGCATGATAGTGCGGTGATGACCTATTGGACGTCTTAATGAACTTATTTGCGTGTTGCTCTAGTTTTTTCCATGCATTTTTTGTTGTTGGATATTCCATATCTAATTCTCTATTAATTAGGGCCTATTGGCATTTCTACTCTCTTGACACAAAGACATTAGTCTTATGCGCTCAGATGCTTGAAAATCAACCCATTTTCGCTCAAGCTCACGAAATGTCAACAGCTCTTATTAATTATGATGCTCTTCTAAAAGCCATTTGGAAAAGCGTTCACCTTCAATTGGGTGACTTCTTCCAAGGTCTACATTTGCTTTTAAAAAAACCAAATACACTGCCACAATCATAGCGTTTTCCTTGATAATGATAGGCTAAAATGGTTTCTTCTTTGAGCAATCTATTGATTGCATCGGTAAGTTGAATTTCTTTATGTTCTATTTTTGGTAATGCTTTGATTTGCGCAAAGATTTTTTCAGTAAGAATATAACGACCGACAATAGCTGTATTTGAGGCGGCAAGATGAGGCAAGGGTTTTTCTACCAGATTTTGCACTTTAGACATATTTTTTTCCCAGGGAATACTCTGAATAATGCCATATTGCTCTGTCATTTCTGAGGGAACATGTTCGGCAGCAATAATGCAGTGTCCATATTGTTCATAAAGTTTCGTCATCTGTTGTAAAACAGGAGGCTCCCCAATCATTAAATCATCGGCAAGAATCACTGCAAACGTTTCTTCACCTATGATTTTTTCCGCACATAATACCGCATGGCCTAAACCAAGTGTTTTAGGTTGACGTACAAAGAAACATTCCATATCCTCTGGTTTTACTGATTGCACTATGGATAAGAGTTCGTCTTTATGATGAGCGGTGAGTTCATTTTCAAGTTGATAGGCAAGATCAAAGTGATCTTCAATAGCACGTTTATTATGACAGGTGACAAAGATCATTTGGCGAATGCCTGCGGCATATGCTTCTTCAACGGCATACTGAATTAGAGGTTTATTAACAACAGATAGCATTTCTTTAGGAGCGGCTTTAGTTGCAGGTAAAAATCGTGTCCCCAGACCGGCAACTGGAAATACTGCTTTACGTATTGGCGCGTGTTCTGTTTTCATTGTTAATCCACCTATTTAACAAAGGGGTTGTTGACACTTTTGCTTTTTTGACGAAAACTTGCTGTTTTCGGTACCTGAAAATCAACCTTTTTTCACCTTAATTAGCGAAGGTCAAGCGGACCCTAATTAATATAGAGTTTACGAATTCTTTTTAAGTATGTACCAAAATCTTTGATTTTATGCGTATTTTGAATATTTTTTTAAAAGGTAGTTGCAATGTATTCATTAGATTGGCCACGTGTTTATGATTTGCCCAAATCGACAGCACTTTTTAAATATACTCCTGATGATTTTCAGGTTAATGAGTTTTTTGATACACCATTTAGTGGTCAAGGTGAACACATTATTTTAAAAATTGAAAAAAGAGGGTTAACTACTGAAGAGGTGGTTAAGTCACTTTCAAGCTTAATTCATAAGCCAATGAAATTGATCAGTTATGCCGGATTAAAAGATCGACAAGCATTAACGACGCAGTGGCTTAGTGTGCATGCACCCGGGGAGGACATTCCGGGTATTGAACAACTCGCTGCACCAGGCTGGAGGGTATTGGAATGCACCCGCCATCATAAAAAGCTGCGGCCAGGATTTTTAACGGGCAATCAATTTATAGTACGTTTGCGCGAAGTTTCTAATGAAGATGATTTACTGCAGCGTATTGAGCAAGTGAAGCAATCCGGTGTGCCTAATTATTTTGGTGAGCAACGATTTGGCCATGAAGCGGGTAATTTAGTTAAAGCAGAAGAATTGCTTGTTCATGGTCGCAAGGTAAACGATCGTTTTCTTAAAGGCATGTATTGCTCTGCTGCACGTTCATGGCTCTTCAATTTGATCTTAGCGCAACGTGTTCGTAAGCATAATTGGAATATGCCTTTGGTGGGAGATGTAATGCAGCTTAGTGGTTCAAACAGTATTTTTGTTATTGATGAGATCCAGGAAGAGTTATGTGAGCGCATAAAAAAGAAAGATATTTCTCCAGCAAGCCCGCTACCAGGAAAAAGCAGACATAAAGCTAATGGGGATGCCTTAGCTCTAATTAATGAAATATATGCTGACTGGTTACCGTGGTTGGCAGGTTTAGAACGGCTTGGATTAGAGGAAGCCTGGCGAGCAAACATTTTGCATGCAGAGCAATTTGAATGTGTTATTGCAGAAAATACTGCAGAGTTGTCGTTTATTTTGCCTGCAGGCACTTATGCTACAACGTTATTACGTGAGTTGGTTCTTTATTAATTGTTCATGAGCATCTTCTCCGAAACGTTAAGTTAAGCTAAAGTGCCCTTCTCCCCGAAAAAATCATAAATGCCTTCCAGACCCGTTCGGGTTGAGGAGGCCTTTATGCCATCTCGAAACCTCGTGCCAAGACATGCAAGGCTTCGAGACAGCGCTAAAGCGCTTCCTCAGCCCGAACGGATCGAGGATAGATACGGTTAATTTCCTTCGCTTGATGCCTATGCCCATTACCGGGAGAAGGGAATTTGATGGCTATGGGCTTACTGCTCCTAGAGTTGTACCTTATTTGCTGGGGAATTCTCTAATTTATGGAGTAAATCGGCAGTACGCATACTAATACGGCCTTCGGTAGCACGAGGATAATCTGCTTTTACTGCGGTAACTGCTTCGGTAATTGTCATTTTTTGCGCATTAATTATTAAAGCGTTTAGCGCATTGATTTTGATCTGTTTTACGTCTTTATTTGGATAAGGCCAATAGCTTTGCATCTCTCCTGTTAATTGATCAATGGTTTTTCTAATTTCTTTAAGTTGTTCTTCTGTCAGTGCTGATTTTCTTTCTGTAGTTTTATCTGTTGCTGATTTATTAGGCTCTTGCTTAGGCGAGGGTGGGAATATGCCACTTGAACCTGGGCCTGAGATTTTTCCTGATGTACTTGATTGATCTGTAGTCGATGTTTTGTCAGTTGCTGCTGGTACATCCTGCGAGGACTTATCCGCTTTTTTCGGAGTATCCTCTTGCCTTGGTGGTGGCGGCACTTGAGTCGATGGTTCTTGTGTTTGTTTCGGTATGTCCTCTGTAGCGGGCTTCATCACCACAGGTGCTTCTGGTGACGTTTTTGATTGAGGAGGGGTAGGGCGTTTTTTACTGTCATTGTCTTCTTCTGTTTTTGAGGCATGAGTAGAATCTACTGGCGTATTATTTGCAGTTGAATTGGTTCTACTTCTATTTAAAACAATTGTATTATCTAAATCATTTTCTTCAATGCGACTAAATGCTTCTGGATTGACACCATAGCTGCCTAATGGGGCGGTAGATATAGTTCCTATATAAGCTTGAAGTGTTTTCCCTGGATTCTTACCAAAAATGTTACGCAGTTCGGTATCGGCTGATTGCCAGTGTTCGCCAACATCACTTTTTCCATAAACAACATTACTACTGGATGGATTGTGAATTGCGCAGAGTTGATTATGAGAGGTCAATTGAGCGGCGACAAAAATAATATTTTTGGTGGTCCGCACTACGTTAATTGGTTTTTTGTTGTTTTTAAAGACTTCATCTTTAAAGCCTTTCTTTAAGACTTTATCAAAAGTTTTCTCGTGATCGCCGGCATTATAAATAATGTTTAAATCAGGATATTCCTGGGCTACAGTCATTAATGCTTTAAAGTATGTCTTCGGGGTACCTCCATGTCCACCCAAGCCAGCTGCGGGCATGACGATGTAATTGCGTCCTTGACTGGTTGTGGCATGAAACAGATTACGATACATGCCAGCAATAAATTTTATTTGTTCTTCTTCTGTCTTTAGGGCTTTAGTATGAGTTTTGCTCAGATTTAATATAGGGTTTGAAAGTAATAAAAGTGCGGGCGTGTTTTCAGTAATGGAGGTTCCATCTGGTAGCACCGTAGTATGTGCCCTTGCTGGGTGACTATCGCTAGCGACGGTATCTACAAGTAAGTGTATTTCTTGAGCGTGACATATTCCTACAGCAAGATTTTCCCAATCAATACCTTTATTTTCTTCTGGTAAATCTTCTTTGGTCGTTAAATGTTCTTGTATTACTCGTTCATAGTATCCTGCCGGAAATAGATGCGTATTTACATAAATACGCGCACTGCTTAATAGTTTGTCAATTGCTGTGCCTGCAATGGTTAATTTATTTTTCGATTTTTCAGGGGCAAAACTTGTTACGCTAATATCTGGATTACCGGAAGCTTTAATGGTTCCTTTGGTGGTTAATAATGGATTCGTATTATCTTGAATACTTCCTAGTTGCGCTAATACTTGCTGTGATGGTTTGAGTTTAAAGGATATTTGGTAAGTATGTTTACCATCCATTGTTTTATTAGATTTTGAAAACACGCCAATTCCACGATCGTTTTCAATTTTTTTTATTACATCTTGTAAACTCATAGTAACTCCTTTGTTTGGTAGGCAACGCAAAATAAGACCTTAGGCACCACTTCTAATCACTCTAACGCCCTTATGAGCGCGAATAGAAATGAAAAATTTCACTGTTATATTGCGAAATGTCAATAGATCTCAGAATATCGTAAGGAAAAATTTAGTGCAATTACTCTACGCTGTATTCTTGTAGAGCCTTGAGAAAATGATTGCCATAATGAGCTAATTTATGTTGACCAACTCCTGGCACAGCAAGTAACTGTTCGGTATTTTGTGGTTTAGCTTCCGTCATTGCATGTAATGTGGCATCGCTGAAGATCATAAATGGAGGCTTATTTTCTTCATCGGCAAGTTTGCGTCTTAAGGCACGTAATACTTCAAACAAAGGATTATTACTCGACTCTCCTGAGCGACGTTCTTTCGTTTTCTTCTTGCTGCCCTTAAGGTCATTATTGGGAATAGTCAGCGCGATTTTTTCTTCTCCTTTGAGTAAAGGGATCGCTTTTTGTGTAAGTTTTAATACATTGAAATGAGCAATGTCCTGGAAACAATAATCTTTATGGATGAGTTGCCAAGCCAATTGTTTCCAGTAATGAGGGGACTTATCTTTACCAATACCAAAGGTACTTAATTGTTCATGGCCAAATTGTTTGATTTTTTCAGAGGCGCTGCCACGTAATACCTCTATGGTGTAGGTTAAGCCATAGTTTTGGCGTAGACGATAAACACAAGATAAGAATTTCTGCGCATCTTCAGTTGCATCGGCGGTTATTGGTGGGTTGTCGCATACATCACAGTATTTGCATTCGCTATCACAGGGCTCATCAAAATAACGTAGTAAGATTTGACGTCGGCAATGGGACGCTTCTGCAAAAGCCAGCATGTGGTTCAATTTGTTGGTTTCTACTCGGCGTTGTTCATCCAGTGGCGTATTAATAATCCATGAGCGTAGTCTGGCGCTATCTGCTGCATCGTAGAGAAGTAGCGCTTGCGCAGGTAAGCCATCGCGCCCGGCCCGACCTGTTTCTTGATAATAGCCCTCAATATTTTTAGGTAAATCATGGTGTGCAACAAAACGGACATTAGGCTTATCAATCCCCATACCAAAGGCAATCGTGGCAACCACGATATCAATGCGATCATAGCGAAATAAATTTTGTACTTCTTTGCGTTCTTTATGGGAAAGACCGGCATGATAGGCGCGTGCTTTGAAGCCCATATCCTGTAGCTTTTCAGCAAGACTCTCAACGCTATTACGCGTACCACAGTAAATAATACCAGATTGTTGTTCAACTGATTGTAAGAATTGATTTAATTGCTTGGCCGCATTGGTTTTGGGAACCACTTTATAATGAATGTTAGGGCGGTTAAATGAAGCAATGTATTTTTTTGGCGTGTAATTTAATTTAACGACAATATCCTGACGCGTTTGTTTATCGGCCGTAGCGGTTAAGGCAATAATTGGAATAGTAGGAAAGTGCTCTTTTAATAAACCTAATGCAGCATATTCAGGGCGAAAGTCATGCCCCCATTGGGATATACAATGGGCTTCATCAATAGCGAATAGGGAAATATGACATTCTTGTAAGCGTTCGAGAAATGAGGCGCTAATAAGACGTTCTGGAGCAATATACAGTAAATCTAACTCAGCATTATGTAATTGAGCCAATACTTTTTTGGCTTCTTCGCTGGTTAACGAGGAATTATAGTATGCGGCACGTATACCTTGTAATCTTAGCGCTGTTACCTGGTCTTCCATTAAGGCAATTAATGGGGAAACTACAATACCTACACCGGGCCTAACGAGCGAAGGTATTTGATAACAAAGAGATTTTCCTCCACCAGTGGGCATTAAAACAAGTACGTCATTGCCCGCTATAACATCTTTAATAATGTCTTCTTGTGGATTTCTGAATGAATCAAAACCAAAGTATTCTTTAAGTACTGTCAGGGCACTTTTATTGGTTGTCGTGGTTGGGGCTAAAGTTTCCATGTACGTATTCTTATTTTTTCACGAGCGCTTAAGAGTGGCAATCATATCATTATGGCTTGGAAATAAAAGCATTATCTTTAATATAAAAGCGCAGTAATTTTTCAGCCCAATCTTTTGCATAATGCACTCCGATTCTTGGTTTTTCGACAATGGTTAGTGGCTCTTCGTTTTCTCCTGCGGCAATATAAAAGGTATTGCTAGTCAAATCATGTGCATTCAGTTGCTTGTCAATATGCATGGCTTTAGAGAGTAAGCCGGGGCCTTGTGTGCGCCCTAGAACGTTTTGGATTGGTTCTAAGGCACGTAACAGGACACCTGAGCCAATGCCTTCGCGTTCAGTAACCACATTGGTGCAATAATGCATGCCATAGATTAAATAGACATAAGCATGACCTGCGCTGCCAAACATCACTTTTGTTCTTGGGGTATGGCCTTTGGCTGTGTGTGAGGCTAAATCATGTTGGCCAAGGTAGGCTTCAACCTCAACGATTTTTCCTATGCATTCGTGGTGAACGAGGTATTTACCTAAAAGTTCTTTGGCAACAATAATGGTATCGCGTTCATAAAAAGATCGAGGTAATTTTTGCAGCATCATCTTTTACGGCAATGAAAAATTAGCAATAATATTACATTAATAGTATTGTTATAACAAAATTTTCTAAGGATGGTTTATGGATTTTGAATTCACTGAAGAACATCAAGAGATTAGAGCAATGGCCGCTGATTTTGCGCGCGATAAATTGGCCCCTATGGCAGACACCTGGGATGACCATAGTCACTTTCCTATTGATATTTTACGTGAAGCTGCTGCATTAGGTATGGCCGGTATGATGGCGCGCGAAGATATCGGGGGCTCGCAATTAACGCGCTTAGATTCGGCTTTATTATTTGAACAATTAGCTACTGGTTGCATCAGTACCAGTGCTTATCTTTCTATTCATAACATGGTTACCACCGTGATCGATCGTTATGCCGGTCCTGAATTAAGAGCAAAATGGGGACCTAAATTAACTGCCATGGACGTATTGAGCAGTTATTGTTTAACAGAGCCTGAGTCCGGCTCTGATGCGGCCTCTTTAAAAACTAAAGCCATAAAAGATGGTGATTATTATGTACTTAATGGTTCCAAAGCCTTCATTTCTGGAGGATCTGCTAGTGATGTTTATTTATGTATGGTGCGCACTGGAGATGAAAGTCATCATGGAATCAGTTGCTTGTTAATTGAAAAAGATACTCCAGGTTTAACCTTCGGGAAATTAGAGAAAAAAATGGGGTGGCGAAATCAGCCAACCTGCATGCTTTATTTTGAAAATTGCCGTGTTCCTATTGTAAATCGCGTCGGCGATGAGGGCATCGGATTTAAAATTGCTTTAAATGCACTAAATGGTGGACGTGTGAATATTGCTTCCTGTTCCTTGGGAGGGGCACTGGCCTGTTTGCGTTTGACGCAACAGTATATGCGTGAACGCAGACAATTTCACAAACCATTAAAAGACATGCAGGCATTACGTTTTTATTTCGCGGACATGCTTACTGATTATGAGAACGCGCGCTTGATGGTTTATCGAGCAGCGAATGCTATGGATAACAATGATCCGCGAGCACCAATGTATTGTGCTATGGCAAAACGCTTAGCGACGGATGTTGCGTTTCATATTAGTGATAAAGCAATGCAGTTACATGGTGGTTATGGTTATTTACGTGATTACCAAATAGAGCGAATCTTTAGGGATTTACGAGTGCATCAAATTCTTGAAGGGACGAATGAGATCATGCGTGAAATTATTGCAAAAACAACTTTAGATGATGATTATGTTTTGTGCTAATTACGTTATTAACAGGAGTTAAATTAATGAATTTAATTGAACAAGAATTAGATAGCCAGGGAATATTGTTGCTTACTTTGAATAGACCAGACAAATTAAATGCTTTAAGTACCGAAGTGTTAACTACTTTAGCAAAATTATTAACGGCAGCAAAAAACAATCCCAAAGTAAAAGCCATCATGATTACTGGCAATGGTAAGGCCTTTTGTGCGGGTGCTGATATTAACCGATTGGCTGAATGTACGGCACAAACAGGTTACGAATTTTCCTGTTATGGCCAAGAAGTTTTTCGTTTATTAGAAACTATAGGCAAACCTTCTTTAGCTGCGGTGAATGGTTTTGCTTTTGGTGGTGGTTGCGAGCTAGCCATTTCGGCCACCTTCAGAATTGCTTCTACCAAGGCACAATTTGGCCAACCTGAAGTCAAATTAGGTGTTATTCCAGGTTATGGTGGTACGCAACGTCTGGCGCGTTTAATTGGCAAAGGTCGGGCTTTGGATTTATGCTTAACCGCTCGTTTTATCAATGCGGAAACCGCGTTGCAGTGGGGATTAGTTAGTGAGGTAGTCGAACCTGAAGCCCTGTTGGCGCATGGTAAAACTATGTTGCAAGGTATTTTAAGTATGGCACCGCTTGCCGTAGCTGGAGTTATGGAAGCGATTGATCATGGTTATGACTTATCTTTGACCGATGCTTTGCATTTAGAAGCAATTCATTTTGCTAAGGCATGTGCAACTGAGGACAAACAAGAAGGCGTGTCTGCATTTTTAGGTAAACGAGTTGCACAATTTAAGGGAATATAATGATGACTGATGATGTGCTTTTTACACAAGAAGGTCAGTTAGGATTAATCACCTTAAATCGGCCCAGTGCATTAAATGCATTGACGTTAACGATGATTCTGCGCATGCAAAGACAATTAAGTCTTTGGAAAAAAGACGACAACATTCATGCTATTGTCGTCCAGGCAGTTCCGGGCAATGCTTTTTGTGCCGGAGGCGATGTACGCTCACTTTATTTTTCTGGTCGCTTAAATGACTCAGAACAAATGCAATTCTTTTGGCATGAATATCGTTTAAATCATTTTATTCATCATTTAGGTAAGCCTTATATTTCATTGATCGATGGTCTGGTTATGGGGGGCGGTGTAGGGATTTCATTACACGGTAGTCATCCTGTTGCGAGCGATCATTTTGTTTTTGCTATGCCTGAAACAAGTATTGGTTTTTTTCCTGACATCGGTGCTAGCTATTTGTTAACTCGCTGCCCGGGGTATTTAGGTATTTACTTGGGATTAACCGGCAATCGCCTGGGGCCTCAGGATGCGCTAAGGGCTGGGTTAGTAAAACAAATCATCTCTTCAGAACAAATTCCTGCCCTGTTAAATACGTTAAAGAATACGGATTTATCAGTGGATGCATTTAAGGGGGTTGATCAGTGCTTGTATGAGTATGTCACAGAGTCTTCTACAGTAGAGCCCAGCCAGATTAAGCCAGCCATTGATGTTTGTTTTGCTCATTCTACGGTAGAAACGATTAAGTCTTCTTTGCAAGATTTAGATGGGGTATGGCCTGTAAGTATTGATAATGCACTGTCACAAAAATCACCAATCAGTCTTAAAGTAACTTTAGCGCAATTGCAAAAAGCTAAAGGCTTAAGTTTAGACCAGTGTTTACAAATGGATTATAACCTTGTTAGTCATTTCATGCATGGTAGTGATTTTTATGAAGGAGTCCGTGCTTTATTAATTGATAAAGACAAGACTCCTCGTTGGCATCCTGATAGTTTGGAGATGGTTTCAGAATCAATGGTTGACGATTATTTTACACGGATGCATTCTGGTTTAGAGTGGATTGATTAGAGCGGTTCTGGAGGCTGCGGCTTTGTCACTGTTTCCAGGACAGATTAGTTCTTACATAGGTTGACGACATGAACATCATTGATGTAGCAATGCATATTGCTCGATTATAGCACTTGATGTACCATCAGCTCTCATTTAATGAGGGCTATCCCCATGCAAGAAAAAGCAGAATCTACCGGTAATTCTCTATTTAATTTATTAGCTGATGAATTAACGAATATTATTAGACTAAATTTAGAACCACACCCACAAGCACATGATAGCTTTGCCTTTACCTGTCGCCATTTTTATCAATTATCTAAACCTGAACGTTTAAGGGTTAGACTGGCGCAGTACGTAACTGAAGGAACACAATCTAAAGTAAAAGAAATGCTCGAAAAATATCCTCAGCTTCTATTAAAAAGAGGTCTTATAAAGGATAAGTCGGGTCGAGTTTTTGAAAATATCACGGTTTGGGAATACATCCTATGGGCTTTGGATGTTAAATATATGGGGCCAATGATCTTGAATTGTCTGTCTCAACACGAAGAGGGTAAGCGGATTGCTGTTGAGTTATTAAGCCAATTTGATGGACTTGAAAAAAATGGGATCCGTTATGTGTTAAATGGTGAGGAATATAATGAAAAACATTATGATTTTGCTATTATCAACGCACTTCAAACCTTTGTTAAATATTTTAACCAATGGGATTGGCATACTAAGCTTAAGCATTGGAAACAAATAATAGGGATGGCAGAATTCTATCTTCCTGCTCATGTCGCTCAGCATTATTGTGATCCAGAAGTGCCATTTGAACCGACACCTGAATTTAATAGTGAAACATTTAATCGGGTTTTAAGCTATTTTAATAATCTTACTAAAAAAGTTGAGCCTTGGTGGCCAGATGCTAAATTAGCAGGAAATATAATGGGGGTTGATTTCGCAATAATGCGTTCTGGAACAGTAAATGGAAGCAGGGGTGTGAATCATATGCGCGGTGCTGACATTGCTGCGCAAAAAGATATGCAGGCATTGAATGTCTTACGCACTATTCGAAGCACTACTGATTTACCTGCATTAAAGAAAAAATTGGTCGATATGATTCAAGCATCTGAGATACAATCAGCATTTATTTGTTCTAACGTAGGATGATTTTGTTAAAAATAACAAACAGTATTTTCATTTCTCTATCAGATATTGAGTTGCTTCCCATTCGTGCCCAAGGGGCTGGGGGGCAAAATGTGAATAAGGTTTCTACCGCCATTCATCTGCGTTTTAGTCTCGCACAGTCTAATTTGTCTGATGAGTATAAGCTCAGATTAATGCAATTAAAAGATAATCGTATTACAGCCGATGGGATGATCATTATTAAGGCACAAAAGTATCGAAGTCAAGAGAAAAATAGGACTGATGCTTTGGCGCGCTTAGTTGAATTAATTAAAAAAGTAAGTTCAGTACCTATTAAGCGCAGGAAAACAAAACCATCTAAAGGGTCGGTCAAGAAACGACTTGCTAGCAAACAGCGTCGAGGTGATTTAAAAAAGCTACGCCAATCACCAGTGTAGTTTTTTAATTTACATAATTTTATGCGAGGCATTGAAGACATGAAGAGGTATTTTCATTACAAGTAACTAATTTATTAACAGATATGTAACAGGTCAGCTACATTTAAATCCGATAGTTCATCGAGATTTTGACATTTCTCCCGGGCCTATTACACGGATATAGGCCAAGGGGGACTAATTTATTTCATTAAGTTTCAAATGAAATATCATTAAAGCTAATTGATTTTAATTGTGACGAATAATGGTTTTATTCTTAATGAAATTTAAATATATTATAAATTACCCTATTTTGCCTAAAATGACGCCATTTGAATGCAATAGGTTTTCTTGAGCGCATCTTGGTATTCTATTATTCGTTGAAAACTCATCGATTTTAAAAGATGTTTTTGATATCGCGGTAAAAATTTTCGTGAGTTCCTAATTTAAGTAGGGTTAATACGAGCTCTTCATTTTTATACATATAGGCTAATAATACTTCCTGATTTGATAAGTTGAATTTATGAACTCTTAAAAAATCCAAATCTCCTTTTTTGCGCTCCCCAATTTCAGGAGCATTAGCTAATTTCCTAACATCTTCATCGAGGATTGCTTTATATTGTTTAGGCAATTTTTTTACGGTTTTCTTAAAAGAGTTGGATTGTTTAATGGTCAAATTCATAATCATCAACCAATCCATTATCTATTTCTGCTTTTGCTAACAAGCTATCCCTAATAAACGCATAAGATAAATCAGGATTGTCTTCTGCGATTTTTCCTATTTTTGCCCAATGCTCAATTTGTCCCGCTCCAGAGCGAGACATTACCTCACCCACTGCTTTAGCTTGTTTGACTAATGTATCTGACAATCTCACCGATTGAGCCATGTCAATCTCCCTCATATAAATATAAATTAACTATAGCATAATGCGTCAGTTAATCGCAATTTGCAATGACTTGAAAAGTAATTTTAGTTTGTGAAAAATAACGTACCGGAACGTTTCACGATTTCAGTTACAGTTACTTTTAGTAGCAAGGTGGGAGCTCATTGTACGGCATGGGTGTTGTATTTCCGGATTAGACTTCACCTAATCCGGCTACAAAAAATTATTTTAACCAATCACTTAGAATATCAACAATCTTTTGTGCTTGGTCGGCACTGGAAATATTAAATTTGGATTTTTGCCAATATTGATTGTTACGCTTTTGATAACGGCGAATAGTATATTTCACTGGACCATAATCATTTTTGGCATTATCCCAATCTTGATATTTAAACATGATGGTAGTCCACGCACCTTTAGTTAATACTTGTTTATCCAGTTCCTTGGTTGTTTCAGTGCCATTTTCACTAAAGGCAATAGTGATATCATCTACGGTTTCGGACATTAGAGTAGTACCTCAATTAATTAATTGAAGGATTTTAGTCTGCCATCAACAAAAGTCAAGGTTACTGGTGGTTGATATTGATCGAATTGATAGATCCATACCTGCGGTTTTTGTGCTGTTGGCACTATTTCATTAATGTACGTATTGTTCGTCAAGGAAGGACTTCCACAGGAATAGTAAACTTTTTCTACTGGATCGCCAACTTGAATGCTATTTCCGCTACAAATAGAAGCAGCGTTGGTATCTGAACTGTTTAATTTGATGTCTTTTACTTTTTTATCAACAATACTAACTTCCAGTCGTGAACCGCTGCTACCAGTGGAGACGTTCCACACGCCGTAAAACGCAGAGCTAGTACCCATATTATTGTAAATTAGTTGTTGCACTGGAATTTTTTGCGTTACGGGTTGATTCGAATCTTGTTGGCTTACGGGCTGGCCGCAGGCAGCAATAACTTGATCGGGAGTCATGCCAATACTAATGTAGGCATGATTCTGCGGACAATACAACGATTGCGTATCAGCAAATAGACTAAAGGGTAAAAGAACCAATGCTAAACTCACACTATGAGTCAATTTCATGATTTCATCCTTGCTGTCCGTCGTCTATATGTAAGTATAGTTTGTTTTATAATAATCTCCAGGGCAGGTTGGCGTTAATAAATAAGGTGATTACTTTTAAGACCATAAGGATGAGGAAAGGCGAAAAATCAAAACCAGAGATATTCGGAAAAAATCGTCGGCCATACTTTAAAAGTGGTTCGGTTAAGATGCGTAAAACATCTGCGATTGGACCATTCCAAGCAGGATTTGCAAAGCTCATAATCACGCGAATTAAAATAGCAAAAAAGAGTAGATCACAAGGTTGGACGATTAAATCTGCGATCACATAAACTAAAAAATAACCCATTGGCATGACGCCATGGAAGGCAATAAGGCTAATGAGGAGTATTTTAAAGATCTCAACTAGAACTAATGCACTAATTGCAGCTACATCATATTTTTGTCCAGGTTTCGGTTTTTGTTTGAACAGCTGTTGTATTGGGTTAACTAGTGGATCTGTAATCGTATGAATGAGCTGGCTCAAGGGGTTTAACGCACTAATGCGAAAATAGCGCAAAGCCATACGCAGCCATATAGTAAAAATGAGAAGTGAAAAAAATAATGAAACAACAAATAATCCTACTGCTGTTAAACCCGACATGTTTGCCCCTATAGCATCTAAATAATAGCACGGCAGCTAGTATATCAGCTTTGCCGCTCACCAAAAATAGCACGTCCAACACGAACTATGGTAGCCCCAGCTTTAATTGCTGGCATTAAATCGTCACTCATTCCCATTGACAGGGTATCCATGGTTAACCCTAGTTGTTGATTCAGTGCATGCATGAGTTGATTTAGCTGCATGAATAGGTCATATTGTTTTTTTTGATCTTTTTGTGGGGGAGGGATGGTCATTAATCCTCTAAGTCTAAGGTGAGGCAATTGACTAACCGCTGCGGCTAGCTCAGCAGCCTCTGCCGGCATAATTCCTGATTTGCTTTCTTCATCGATTAAATTAACTTGGATACAGACATTCAGTGGGCCTAAATTGGTCGGTCTGTGTTCATTAAGGAGCAAGGCGATTTTTTTGCGATTGACACTATGGACCCAACTGAAATGACTGGCGATGCCTTTTGTTTTATTGCTTTGGATGGGGCCGATAAAATGCCAACAAAGAGGCAAGTCTTTTAATGCGTTTATTTTGTATTGCGCTTCTTGAAAATAATTTTCCCCAAAATGCTTTACTCCAAGGTGGAATGCTTCTGTAATTGCATTAATGCTTTGTTGTTTACTCACTGCAAGCAGTAAAACCTCGTCAGACATTCTGCCGCTGTTTAATTCTGCTTGTTTAATGAGTTGTTTGATATGATTTAGGTTTTGTAGAAGGTTCATGTTTTAATTTGTAATGCTAAAACGCTAACAATAGCAAAAGAAATAATGTTTGCCGAGCAACATTTCATGCGCTAATCTATTATTACACAATTTAGGAACAATTGAGCTATGGATGTAGCTGAGTTATTGGCGTTTTCAGTTAAAAATAAATCTTCTGATTTGCATTTATCTGCAGGATCGCCGCCAATGATTCGTGTGGATGGGGATTTACGTAAAATTAATTTACCTCCTCTGGAGCATAAAGAGGTAATAAAAATTATTTACGATGTGATGAATGATCGGCAAAGAAAAGAATTTGAAGAGCATTTAGAAACGGATTTTTCTTTTGAAATAGCAAACTTATCGCGCTTTCGTGTAAATGTTTTTAATCATTTACGTGGTGCTGGTGCGGTATTTCGTACGATTCCCTCTACTATTTTAAGTTTGGACGAATTGAATTTACCGCCGAGTTTTGAAGAAATGGCCAGTTTTTCTAAGGGACTGGTATTGGTAACTGGGCCTACAGGTTCAGGAAAAAGTACCACTTTAGCGGCGATGATTAATTACATCAATTCCTCGCGTTACGAACATATTTTAACGATTGAAGACCCAGTCGAATTTGTGCATCAAAGCAAGAAATGTTTAGTAAACCAACGTGAGGTGCATAAAGACACCCACAGCTTTAATGCCGCCTTGCGCTCGGCTTTACGTGAAGATCCTGATGTGATTCTGGTTGGTGAGTTGCGTGATTTGGAAACGATTCGTTTGGCGATGACTGCCGCAGAAACCGGGCATTTGGTATTCGGCACCTTGCATACCAATTCGGCAACGAAAACTATTAACCGGATTATTGATGTATTTCCTGGAGAGGAAAAAGCCATGGTACGTTCCATGTTGTCGGAGTCACTGCAGGCTGTTATTGCGCAAACATTGTTGAAACGGACTGGTGGGGGGCGTGTTGCTGCTTTGGAAGTTATGATTTGTACTGGCGCCATTCGTAATTTGATTCGTGAAGATAAAGTAGCGCAAATGTTTTCTTCTATTCAAACTGGCCAGACCAAAGGGATGCAGACTTTAGATCAGCATTTAACTGAATTAGTGAATAAGAATATTATTTCAAAAGATGTGGCACAAGGGGCTGCGGTGGATAAGAATTTATTTTAAAAGTCTAGGGGCTGTTGACATTTCGCTAGATTGAGCCAGAATGAGTTGATTTTTGAGCACCGAAGCAGAGCATAA
>NZ_JH413813.1:0-12849 GCF_000162755.2 Legionella drancourtii LLAP12 | reverse complement strand
CGCCTTGCTTGCCTTTGGCTGCTTCGCGCTCAGTACGGCTGTGTGTGGCGCGGGGAAGCATGCCGTATTCTGCTGTTACCCAGCCTTGGTTTTTACCTTTAATAAAACGAGGCACACCGTCAATTACTGAGGCAGTACACAGCACTTTAGTTTCGCCAAACTCTACAAGAACAGAACCTTCGGCGTGTTTTGTAAAGTTTCTGGTTAATTTAATGGAACGAAGTTGATTGGACTCACGATTACTGGGGCGCATGGGATAATCCTCACAAAAAAAGAGCAAGTATAGCGCTTAACTCTTAGAGTTGCACTTAATACTGCATTGAGTTTTTAATTTCTAATGTTTTACTAGGGGCGATTGCCATTTTGCTATTTTGGCCAAGATAGTAGAAATGTCAACAGACGCTAGAATGGTTTTAGGCAAAATAGCATTACTATTCAATGAGTATGAGGAGGTATCAGAGTACAAGTTGCGTAGTTAATCCCAAATTTTTCTGATTTCTAGCTAATTCTCTTGGTTGTGTTTTGGGCCTAAAAAATCCAGCTTCTGTTCTGGGGGGCGGCGGTGCCAACGGCAATAAATCTATGTCCTTAGCTGCAGAATTTATTGGTGTTAAAAAAGGTCTCCAGGCGGTTTTGTGCACGCGCATCTCCATAAAGCATTGATTTAGCGTGCTTTGAAATGTTTTTTGAGCAGTATTCATTACATTCTTGTCATGTGTCTTAAATAGCGCGTATATAAAATAGTCCGTTTGTTGTTTTAGTTTATTAATTAAAAGAAGCGCTTTTTTTCTTTCTTGTGGATTTGTCACCGGACTTAATTGTTTCCCATAATTTTGGAACAGGTTCATGCTCTGATAAAGCGCTTGAATTTTCTTTGTTTTATTAAGTATAGGGATAATTGATTCTTGTCCCATAATATAAGCTATGTTACGAGGGGTTATGGCAATTTTTTGTTGTTGCCTATCTTGATTGATATGGATGAAATAATTCATTCGAGCAGTAATTGTTTGATTGTGGTTAATGAATAATGCCTTACAATCGTTTATAGAAATAATCGCTGGTTTAAAGCAATTCACATTTGCTTTGATTAACTCAATAACTGCGTCAATCGCTCCTTTTTGGACAGCATAGTATAATGGAGATAGACTTTGGGTATTAGGTGTATTCAGCGCAACACCATATTTTGCCAGTTTAGCAAGGACTTCATGAAATCCATTTTGGGCTGCATAGTGGGCAGGAGTCCAGCCGAAGTTATCTTTTTTATCTAGGGAAACTCCTTGTTTTATCAGTTCTGGAATACAGTCAGGATAATTATATTGGGCCGTATAGAAGGCTGGTGTCCAACCGGATATATCAGGGGCCTCAAGGTCAACGCCATATTTTGTTAATTCTTTTAACATATTAGGGCGATTATTTATTACAGCATGATGCGCAAAAGTCCAATTGTATTTACCAATTTTATTTAATTTAACGCCATTCTTTACCAGGGCGGCAAGAGATTCGGCATGATTGTTAATTAATGCATAGTATGCTGGTGTTAGGCCTAAGGCATCAGTAGCATTAAGATCAGCGTTATGCTTTGCCAATTCTCTAATCACTTGCGGATGGTTGTTGCGTGCGGCATGATGTGCCGCAGTCCAATTTAATGCATCTCTTGCATTGAGATTAACACCCTTGCTTGCTATATCAGCGATTACTTGCTGATGGCCATATTGGGCTGCACAATGTGCCAGTGTTTGCTTAAATCGACCTGTGGTTCGTGGCGAAACCCCGCACGCGATGAGTGCCGCAATAACTTTCGGATACCCTTTTTGTGCTGCGTAGAACATTGGCGTTAAATAGGTATCATTAGGAGTATCCAAATTAACTTTATATTTGGCAAATTCAATAATGGTTTCGGGATGATTATTTATCGCGGCATAGTGCACTGCTGTTTCGCCAAATAGATCAACAGCATTGGGATCGACGCCATTTTTTATTAGTTCAGAAATAACCTCAAGGTGATTTTGGGCCGCTGCGGTGTGGAGTAATGTACATCTTTTTATATCGCGGCTCTGGAAATCAGCACCATGTTTCGCCAGCACAGCGATAACCTTGGCATGGCCTTTGTCTACTGCGAAATCAACCGCTGACCAATAATGATAATCAGTAAGATTAACATCAATATATTGTGCCAATAGATCAACAATGTGTTCGTATCCATAATCTGCCGCTAAATGAATCGGGGTTAGGCCATATACATCAGAAACGTTAAGATTAGTTTTATATTTAATTAATTCTTCTATTGTTTCTAGATGTCCATATTTTGCAGCAATATAAAGCAAATTAACTGCTTCTGTGCGTTGTGCCATTGCTTTAGTCAGGTGATGTTGTTTTTTAAATAAACCCAATGCATTTTTTAACTGGGGTAGTTTCGGGTAGTTCCCTGTGGTGATGACACGCACATTAAAGGCTGTATAAGGGCTGTTAGGTTTTTCTTTAAAACCGCTTGCAATTTTATGAGCAAGTCGAGCCGTATCTTTGAGGTTAAAGAATTTAGTTGGATATTGATTAATATCCATGAGTCGCCAACCCTTGCCGCGAATATACGAAAGAGCCATAGTATGATTTTGATTCATTAACTCGATACCAAAGACTTGGTTTGGGAGTTGGCTATTTTTTTCTAAGATACGTGCTAAATCATTTAAGTATTTGGCAATTTCTGCAATATTATAAATCATTGGTTCAGAATGGAGGATAACTAATCCACCGCGTGATTGTATGGCATCAGAGGCCGCAAAATTGGCAATTGCCTCAATATTTTGCTGATTTAGATTGTCATTAAAAAGAGGATAATGGTTAGTTGGGTATTGATAGAGTATTAGGCTGTTTAAAAAAGCAGTGATATCCAATAGATTATTATCTTCTTGAGTCAGGTTCCTTCCTTTTTTTGTTTTTAGAGTATTTAAGCTATGAATTATATTTTTCTTAGTTGCCAGAATTCGACGAATCCGTTCGTCAAATCTTTTTTCCTCACCTAACAGGCTGGCTTCGAGCCATCGCCAGCTAATGCCGTGGCAACAACCTTTGTTATCGTTGGTATAATTAAGCTTGACTAACAAATCTATAAGTGAGTCGTGAACGGCCATTTGATCGACAATAAGCAATTTAATTGGAATATTATTACTTTAGGCATCGGGTAATTACCAGACAATTTTGTTGCAATAATTTATTTTCAGTTTACATGTTGATTAATTACCTTTCAATATGTTAGTTTGAAAGTCTAAGTTAAAAATTATAATGTCATTATGTGCCTTTGCAATCATAAAATTAGCGTTCTTTTCTCCGCAGACTCTTCTGCATGGGCGCTATTTTCTTGCAATTTGCTCTCTTCTTTAAACTTCTATGTTGCGGTGGTTTTCGCCTTTCTCCTCTATCCCTAGGGTGGTCTCAAATTATTCGCCCCTCCCTAGGGAGGTGTTACCGAGCGGATTAGAACTATTTGACTAAATTATTGGAGAAGAATATGACGCAAACGAATTTAGATTCCCAGCAACAAAAAAAAGCGGGACTGAGCGTAGCTCAGAGCATTATTGCAGGTATCGCCGCTGGCGCAGGGGAAGTAGGGCTTAATCATCCCTTGTGGACGATAAAAACCTTAATGCAAAAAGGGGAGACCATCAAGTTTAATCCATGGATTTTATATCGGGGCATCTTGCCCAATGCGGCCAGTATGATTCCCATAACGGCGATACAAGTAGGTCTTAATCGTTTTTTTCAACAGCGTTTTTTTAGCAATAGTAATGAATTGAGTACCATACAGAACTTAATAACAGCATTTGCTGCAGGAGCTGCTTCTTCCCTGGTTAGTTGCCCTACAGAAATGATCATGACACATCAAAAAACGAGTTTTTATGCTGCGGGAGCACAGTTAATAAAGCAAAATGGGTATTCGCGTGTGTATACCGGTTTATTGGCAACCATGTTAAGAGAAGGAATGTTTACGACATTTTTTTTAGGAGTAACGCCGGTATTGAAAGAACGAATTCAAACACATTGTCCTCATGATTTTGCTTCTTCAATATTGGCAGGCATGTTAGCAGGGATTGGGGCTACATTAGCTTCTCAAGGTGTTGATACGGTGAAAACCCTTCAGCAAGCAGCTACGCCTTCTGAATCAGACGGTCTGGTAACCACGATGCATAAACTGTATTCGTCAAAAGGAATGCCTGGATTTTTTACCGGAGTTATCCCACGTGGCGCTCGGGTGATGTCTGCTGTAACGATGATGGCTTTGATTACGGAACAAATGAAAAAATTATTTGCTGACAGTAATGAAACAGAAAGCGCATCAATAAGCGCAGGAACTCGCTAGTTAATTTTTTAGTCTGGGATGGGCAATGCCTCACCCAGGCTGTGTTTTCTCTACAACAAGACTGGAAATGACTATATACTCCCGCTTTTCCTTTATACAACGTGCCGTAGGCATTGTCTGTTGCATCCATTCGTGTATTTTCGTTACGTGTGGAACCAGGAAGTATTACCATAAGTAGCATTAGCGTTTCCATGCGAGTTTTTACATTTTTTTTAAGCATAGATCACGTCCCGAGGCTTAACTTAACGCCATTCGAGTCTAAATGTAATGAGTGAATTTCACCCATTACTGTTGTTTTTAAATGTTATGTTAGGTTAACCGGCCATTCCCGTATATTGAACACCCAAGGAAATAATAAGGTATTTATTGTTTAACCCTGAAGAGCCACTTCCTGTGAACGCCATCTCTCCTGAGCTATTATCTCTAATGGACGTACTGGTTTTTTTATGGGGGAAATAATTAAAGTCGCCTTCAGCAAAGAGTTTTATGTGGGGTTTTACATGATAGCCAGTATTGACTGTTAGGTTATAAAATTTAAAATGATTAGAACCTTCTTTAAATGTAAGGTTACGTTGAAAATGTTGATCCACATCGCGTGCATTAACCTCGTTACTGAATTTGAATAAGCCATTGATTTCAAAGGCCTTCACTAAGTATTTACCGGCGATACCAAGATAGGGTGTTTTGAATGTTTGTTTGTAGCCTATTCCTTTTTCATTATCGGCAAAACAGCCAATTGAATTGCCATTATCATAATTATAACAACCTCCTTTGGCCAGGAAGCTAAATAAGGTTCTTTGATAGCCGATTAAGCCAGCAAGTTGATAACTGGGTTTTTGCAAAAACCAGGCACGAAGACTTAAATCAAACTCATTGCCTTGACGTAGATCGGTATCATTGTGGTGCGACCAGTGGCTCCAATGTTTTTGGCCTGGGACTAACCAATCATAATCATCCATAACGGCCTTACCTGTTGCCAGGGTTATCCACCCTTGGGCATTTGCATCCAGCCAGGGACGTAGTTTATAATTTGCCTCGCCTTTGATAACCGCATCCCCTTTAATCCGCCAATTCAATTGGCTAATTTTGTGTCCAGTATTACGGTCATAAACATATTCTTGTGATTTTCCAGCCAAATATCCTATTGAGCCATTCAATGAAAGACGGTCGTTGGTGTACGTAGCCGAGATTGCTTGACTGGTTGTAGACATAATTGCCAGGGTCATCAGCCATTTTGTTTTTCTCATTATATATTGTTCCTTATATATATATTAAATTTTTGCGCCTCGAGGAGTATGAGATCACATCTTGAGCGTCATGTCACTTTTCTTGAGAAAAATTAAGGTTTTTTTTATTTTTAGTCTCATCTCATCAATCTAAAATATTTTTTAGATTTGGATGAAATTTAATATTGTTCTTATTCAAGAAAAACATATAGCCGCTTGATAAAGTCATGGATGTGATTGGTAAATATTTTTACAAGGTGGTCGCGTGGCGATCTAGATTCTTAAGCTATACTTAAATAAGATAGGTGTTTTCAAGGAGGAATATAATGATTGGTACAATATTGTTAGTATTGTTAATACTACTTTTGATTGGCGCCTTACCAACTTGGGGTCACAGTAGAGAATGGGGATATTGACCATCGGGAATCATCGTTCTTATCTTAGTAATTTACTTAATATTAGTTTTGTTAGGTCGAGTACCTTTTGGTTAGGTTTGTAAATTTGGGTAAAAGAGAATAAATAGATTGTTGTGGCGTTGATAAAATATAGGGAACAGGAATTGTTATCATCGCAATAATCTATTGTAAAAGAGGTGATTTTTGGAGCTGAGTATGGCTAAAGAAGCCACTTAATGCCTTTCTGTTCGGATGGTAGTTATTGAATCTACCCCCTGGGCATTATTCAAGGAGCATGCAATGATCTAAAATGCTCTATTAAAATGCCCTTCATTTTTCAAAGAATGAGTATTGGCTTATAGCTCAATATGATTTAATGCTAAGTACTCTAGGATATCTCCTTCTGGCACGGTATTGCTTTCACTAGAAAAAAAAGAATTAGCGTTTTTTTGTGTTTGATTAGTCACGATATTCTTCGTTTTATCCTCTACAATTTCATTTTCAGAAGTTTCTTCTTCCTTTAGCTCTTTCTCGAATTCTTTTTCTAACTCATCTTCTAATGCCTCCTCTAGTTCTACCTCTCCGTCAGGAAGATCTGCTTCTACAGTTGCTTTTTGAAGTATTATAAATACATCGGTATTAGTAACTAGCTCAAAAGCGCCTTGTCCATCTGCGCGTGTTAATGATAAATCTGCGCCAGATAATAATAGAAATTCGACTATATCAGCGGAGTCTTGCTCTATAGCAATTAATAGGGCGCTATAGCCGCCAAAACCTTGAAAATTGACATCACCCCCTTCATTTAGTATGGATCGTACTTTCATAAAATCCTTGTTGAGCGTAGCATATAACAACTCAAAATTTTTTAAAGTTCTAAAAAATGGTGAATCAGAAGGAACTAAATCACTGGCTATTTCAGAACTACAATTTTCTATTAATGGATCAGCACCTAAATTTAGTAAATGCTCTGCGATTTGGTATTTTTTGTGACGAACAACTTGTATTAGCGCTGTATGGCCATTTTCTTCTTGAACATTAATATTAGCATCAGAGTCAGTATACTCACTCCATTTTTCTTTAGATTGTTGAATGGCTGTATTATCAAGCAGAGCTTTTATTTTTTGTAAGTTAGTAGTTGCATCATCTAATTCTATAATTTTTTTTAAAATTTCTTTTCTTTTTTCATGAATCCTAGCCGGACGCGTTTCTTTAATTGAGGTGCATTTTAAATAAAGTTTAATATCTTCTTCATTCAAATATTTTTTAAATACTGTTTCATAAAGAGATCTCGAACTAAATCGTGAAATGTATCCTTCTTCTTCTTGTAAGATTTTTTTTTCAATCCCATATTCATATAGTAATTGACTACCAAATTTTTTATTTGGCAATATCATTCCTAGTATCATGAATGCAGTCCAACTGTGCTTAATGGAATAATAAGAGGGTATAGGATAAGCAGGGCCAATTTCTATTTTACTAGAATTTAATCCTATACCTTTTTGTACATATTGTACTATAAGTGATTTTATTGCCCATGCCATGTAAAAATTGACCCAGAATCGAGGATTATTTTCTGGTGTGTCGTTTATCTGATTGGCAAATTTTTCTTGCATAAGATTAAAGAAACTACCTCTAGTCCACCAATAGCCAGACTGCTC
Source organism: Legionella drancourtii LLAP12 (assembly GCF_000162755.2). Lineage (GTDB taxonomy): Bacteria > Pseudomonadota > Gammaproteobacteria > Legionellales > Legionellaceae > Legionella > Legionella drancourtii. The sequence goes on along the minus strand of NZ_JH413813.1, from coordinate 5,216 downwards.
GGCGAAATGTTCTTTTTCTTCTTGTAAATATAACTTTATTAAATAGTCAAACATTTTTTTAATCACCATAATTAATTTTATTTTTTATGGATACTAAAAATCATCCATATTAAGAGATTTTTTATTCTAAATGATAGGCATGACCTCGGTTTCTTCATTGCCTTTTGTGTATGTAGAAATCCTTTTCTACAGGCATCTATCTACGAATTACACGGGGAGGCGGTGGAGGTGGTGGACGATTGACTCGGGGAGGAGGGGGAGCATTTCGATTTGATCGTGGCTGTTGGTTTCGTGTTTGCGGTTGCGGGTTTAGTTGCCGAGCACGTTCTTGATTAACTCTCTGTTGAATTTGTTGGAATCCTTGTTGTCGAACACGTTCTTGTTTAGCTCTTTCTTGAATTTTTTGCTCCACTATTTGTGCACGTTGTTGATCTCGTTGTTTTGATTGTTCCTGACATTTTTGTATTTGTTGCACTCGTTGTGTTGCTTGATTGGTTCTTTCTTGCATTTTTTGTAGTGTTTGTTGTTGTCGAGCCTCTCTTGCTTGCTGAGTATTCGGACGAGGTGTTGGCTGCGACGGACGAGGTGTTGGCTGCGACGGACGAGGTGTTGGCTGCGACGGACGAAGTGTTGGCTGCACAGGACGTAGTTGTTTCGTTTGTGATGGCTCTTGTGCCTTAATAGCTTGCTGCTCTTGTTGTACTTGTATTTGTTTCAATAAAATTAGCCGTTTATTACGCTCATTCCAAAAAATTGGGCTTCTTGGGGCGAAAATTGGTTTATCTTGACCGTGCTTAGATTGATGCACAAAAGCCTTGGTCGTAAAATGGCATTTATTTTGTTCACCGAATTGTTTTTTAAGGAGGTCAACAAATGTAGTTTTAGGAACAGGGCGCTGTACTTCTGCTTTTTTAATAAAATGACTTGCCGTAGTTTTTTCAAATTGTTTTTTAAGAACATCTTGAAAAGTATAATTTCCGTTAAAAACAGGGGGAGAAGACTGTGTTGACCCACTTGAACTTGATTGTTTGGATGTACTGGGTTGATTGCCATAAACCATCGTTGGATCGCGATAGGGTATATTTGTTTTTGTCTTATCTTTAGGAGGAGTGTTTGAGGTGTCATCGTGTGATATGTTGCTATGGGATGTAATTATTTGCAATGCATCATCATAAACTTTCTTACAAGAGTGAAATCTTAGTCTTGTTATCATATCATGAACAGTTTCTTGTTTATGATTTTTTTTCGATAAATCTGCTCCGGCTAAAATCAATTTTTTCAATAGAAGCGGTCTATTATTGTACACGGCAATGTGTGCCGGTGTTTCTAGTTTATGATCTACTGTTTGTGTAAAATGAGGCTGAATATCCGTATATTTTATTAATATATTCATTAACGGTTCGTTGCCTGATTTGGATGCGATATGCAATAATGTAGTTTTTTTTTCGCGAGCCCCAATAGTATAGGTTTGGTTAAGAATTTCTTTGAGTTTCGAAAGAGAACAGTCTATCTGCTTTGCATGATTGATAAGTTGTGCAACGCTTGTTAAATTATTACTAAGCACAGCCTTTTTAAAATAATTAGGTAATGATTCAATTGTTGCGTCAGAGATTTTTTTTAAGTCGATATCTTTGAGCTTCGTTGAATCTGCTCTGAGAAGCTCAATTGGCGCACCAAAAGGCACTGCCCACTCGTGATAACCGCCCCTTTTTCTATAGTCAGGATGTATAATGCCCCAAAATTCAGATGAATTTGTGTGCTGACTTTTGGGAATTAATCGCATGATCCCCTTTTGTCCCATTGCCGTGGAGCTGGAACAATGTTCCCAAACAAAAAATGCATCTGGTGCTGCTTGCATGTTAGATGAAATATTTGACATTAATTTTTCATTAGTAATTTCGTTACAAAACTGTATGCCTTCTTGAGAGAGCTGCTCGAGTTGTTGCAATAAAAGTTCATTACAGATCTGATTATGTTTTTCTCTACTCTTGCCAAAATCTTCTTCATACAATTGAACTTCAAAGTAACAACTATATGCTTGTTTAGTGTGTTTCATATAAACCTTCTAAGAAATCATCAAATGCGTCGCAGGCTTTTTCTATAATTGTGGGGGGTGTTTGGTCATCCAATTCGTCAAGCTCCTCGTCATCAAGATGTTCAAGAGCAAAGGTGCCACACATTAATAAATATACCTTTGCTTGATTTTCTTCCCATTTTAGATAGTAAACAGAGTTATAGGAGTGTTCTGCAAAAGGTAAGGTATCTGGGCCTAAAATTTCCCCTAAGTTCTTAATTATATTCCAGACATTATTGACATTATCCTTATCATCATTCAGTGTATAAAAATAACCAATTGAATCGTGTGTTTCATAATCTCCATACTTATTAAGTTTCGGGGTGCCGCCATTATAATTTCTAAATATTTCTTTGAGTTGATCGGGTATGGGATGGCCAAAGTGTTGTTCAAGCTGCATTAATTGAGCCTCACTTGCTGGCGCTTTGACTCGAGATATTTTTAACTGACTGACATGAAAGGGCTGATTTTTTCTGGCTTCCAGTGTTTTTAAACGGGCTTGTTCATAGAGCTTCGCATCACTAATTTCTTCTTTTTCTGCTATATATTTTTTCTTGCGTTCATCGCTAAGAGGTTCTCCCTTATGAAGTATTATGTGTATCAATGAATCAGTAACTAATTCGAAAACACCTTGACCATCATAGCGCATCAAAGATAAATCAGCACCGTTTGTTAGAAAGAGTTCAACCAATTCCAGATTACTTTGTTCAACTGCAATTAATAGCGCACTGTATCTACCCGCACCTTGAAAATTAATATCAACTCCTTGAGCTATTAATTCTTTAACTGTTGCCACATCATTATCGTGAGTTGCAAATAAAAGTTCATTATTTTTAAGGTACTTGTATATGGAGGTATCTCTTTCTATTAAGTCACTTGCTATCTTTTGCTCATGATTTTTGATTAAAGGGTTCGCACCTATTTGTACTAAACATTCAACAAGTGGGTAGTTCTCTAATTCAACGGCATACATTAATGACGTGTAGCCATTTTGAGGGGACTGATAATTTAAATCAGCTCCCTCTTCTATAAGCGTTACTATTTTAGATGACTGTGGTGAATCAGAGCTTAGCTCATCAAGTAACGCTTTTGATTTTTGATCGGAATCAGTTTTACTCATGGTAATGTCCTGTTTTTTTAATCAGTAGAATTTTAACCCTTTGAACATAGTTGATACGGTAGAAAACACACTATTTACACTAGAAAAAAAAGAGTTGGGATTTTCTTGTATTGGCGTTGCCGCACGATTCTCTTCATTCTCAATGACCACATTTTCAGAAACAAGCTTCTTATTTTTTTTAGATGGCAATACTTGTTTTTCTTTGGCTTCAGGTATTTCAATAATTTTATTAGGAGGCGATATTTGTTTTTCTTTGGCTTCAGGTATTTCAATAATTTTATTAGGAGGCGATATTTGTTTTTCTTTGGCTTCGGGTATTTCAATAATTTTATTAGGAGGCGATATTTGTTTTTCTTTTGTTTCTGGTATTTCAATATCCTCCTCAGGAGGATATTCCTCTTCTTCTTCAGGTATTTCAATTGTGTTAAGCAGTATGTTGTAGACTCCCTCGCTATTGACTAATTCAAATGCTCCTTGTCCATCGGCACAGGTTATTGTTAAATCAGCGCCTGATGATAATAGTAATTCAGTTAAGTCAGCAAAATCTTGCTCTATAGCAATTAATAGCGCTGTATAGCCCCCCAAACCCTGAAAATTAATATCAGCTCCTTCATTGAGTATGGATGTTACTTTTTTTAAATCACCAATGAATGTTGCATAGATCAGTTCATAGCCTTTTAACATGGTGAAAAGAGGCGAATCAAAGGGAACTAAATCACTTGCGAGTTCTAAATTATAGTTTTGAATTAACGGATCAGCTCCAAGGTTTAATAAAAGCTCTACTAGGCGGTATTTCTTTTTATGGGCTGCCAAGGTTAATGCAGTATAGCCGTTTTCTTCTTCTTGATAATTAATATTACCGTTAAATGTAATTGGAGTCATCCCATCTTTTGTGGAATCATAATTAAATGTGGCATTGTCAAGTAAAATTTTAATTTGTTTTGAGTTTGTAGTGTCATCATTTAATTCTACAATTTTATAAAGGAGCGTTGCTTCTTCGTCAGAAACTCGTTGGAGCTCTGTTTCTTCGATAGAGGTGCATTCTAAAAAAGAACTAATATCATCTTCGCATAAGTTTCTTTTAAATACTGTTTCGTAAGTAGATTCAGAGCTAAATCGTGAGAGGTATCCTCCCTCTTCTTTGGAGTATTTACTTGCGCATGCGCTACTGTCAAATTGTTTATCTGGTACGATCATTCCTAGTATCATGAATGCGGTTCAGCAATATTTTTCTGAGTAAAAATAAGGTCTTTCTCTTGGAAAGTTGATATCTATCTTTTTGCTGGAACTTGGCTTGGGATTCGATTGAATTGATTTAATAGCCCATGCCATATAAAAATTGGCCCAGAACGTGGGGTTATCTTCTGGGGTTGTATGGATTAACTCGTTGTATCTATAATCTGAGGCAATTATAGCAGGGATTGACTTGCTGTGTTTATTACTTGATGCAATTGTTTTATAAAAATTATCAATAGTCCATGTATAATGAGCCGGTTTCTTTTCATAGTGCTTTTTTTCTTGCAAATATAATTCTACTATATATTCAAACATACAATTTAACAGCCTTGTTGTTTTTAATTTGCGCCATTCTCCATAAATATTAAATATTGTCAATATCCTATTGTTATTTATAATAAAATTTTTTGTCAAAAATCAAGGTATTTTCTTGATAAGGAATTAAGAGAATCGGGTATTATTTTCACTAAAATTTTATTTAATTCAATGGGGTATTTTTTTAGTATGGGGCTCCGAACTTGGTGCAAATGCCTTGTTATCAAAGAAATAGACCATTTATTTAATTAACTTCATATAAACCTTCTAAGAAAGCATCAAATGCCTCACCGGTTTTTTCTGTAATTATGAGGTGTATTTAGTCATTTCTTTAACATGGATAAATCAATGTCGTTTTATCTGATTTTTAACACTAAAAATTGGCTGTAATTAATCCATTCCATTCGTTACAATTGCTTACAGTTCGGAAATGTATTTGCCCATAAATTGCTTTAAAAGATTTTTATAAGA
>NZ_JH413812.1 GCF_000162755.2 Legionella drancourtii LLAP12 | reverse complement strand
TAAAACCTAGATGGGTGCTGGTGACATCCTCTTTTGGCTATAAGAGGATGTCTTTTTTGTTGCGGAAAATTTGAACACAAGATCTTGGCTACTTTTTGGGTTCTAAACTCCAACCCCAGTGCCCCTGATATTTCTGGATGCTATTCAGGCGATTGAATGCCATTTAGAAGGATTGTTATTGGATAATGAATCGTATGGTTCGGCCAAATATCGGGTAGGGCAAAGCGCATTAATATTGCCATGCCAGATCGTGTTTTAAGTCTCATCGATCTGTATGCCAAAAAAATATGTGATAAAAAATCATTCTTCTCTTTTAGCAGATGCAGCACTTAGCTATATGGAATTAACCCCTAATACTGAGAGCCTTTTAATCAAAATAAGAAGGGCTACCATGCCGGTACCCTTTTGGGTCATCTAGCCAATCATCAACTTCTTTGTGGAAAAAAACATCGTCATCATCCGATTCAGTAGGAAATAAGCGTCCAAGTGGCGCTAATTTCTTGCTGATTTGAGCGATAATATCCTCAATTGAAGATGCTACGTGGCAGAGCTCCTCACTGGCAAAATAACCAATGTCACCTTGCTCATCAATCTTGTAATTATTGCAAAAGGGACTTTCTCCATAAATCAGCTCTCTACTTGCTTGTTCCATGAGTTCTATGCTTTCTTTTAGCTCTGATGCATGATATTGAAGTTTGCTTGCTAGTTCGCTGGCATGCTTAATATGGACGGTATCGTATTTTTCTTGCAAAGATTGTAAGCCTTTTTCATTGAAATCGCCGTATAATTTGTGACAATAAGCCATGTGTTTATCATCGCCAACAAACATAATATCTTCTTCTTTAATCCCTTTCTCTTCTAAAATGATTTGTTCTTCAACTACTTCTATTGGTTCTAGCATCTCTTCTGCTCGAATTTGGTATTGTGGTTTTGGTGCAAACCAGCACCAGTCCTTAAATTCTTCGGCAAGACACGTGATGATATGGGGGTTATCTTTATCTAGATAGGTTTTAAAAACATATTCTTTGCCTTTTTTCATCGCTGTCTCAAATTCATTAGGCAAGATTAAAGTATCGTTAGACCAATATAGGTCTTCACCAAGAAAATAAAATGCTAAACGAATCGAGCTAATGATTTCTTCTGGGTAGAGTCTTAAGGCGGAATGGATAATCCATGGTTGTAACTTAGTATCCTTATTTTTATTAAAATTATTTGTCAGCAAATTACCAAAGTAGGCAATAACGGATTCACGTGAGATCTGTTTGGTATGCCATAGGGCAACTAATGAGTCTATAGCTGCAATTCGTGCAAACTCAAAGGCTTTAATATTTTCAATCAACTTATAAATAAGCTCTATATTTCCGTTAAAAGTAGAGGCTAAAATATTAGGCATATCTTCTATTTCGTCGTTAAAAAGACTGTGCTCAAAACTGTTTGGCATTTTATTTAAAAGTTCAATAATTAATGGGTAAGCTTTCTGTTCACGAAACAGTGCCAATAGGTAAATGGCAATAACGTGCGCTGAACGTGATTTGATTGACTCTTTGTTCAGGCTTTCTAAAGTTTTTTCCAAAATATTTAAAAGATGAGGCGTCACCAGTGCTTGATTTTTTCTTGCAAAGTCAAACTCTTTTTCAAGGGAGCGATAGGGGATAGTTGATATTGACTCAATGAATTGCTCGATAGTCATCTTAAGCATACCTTGGTTTTGTACAATGAATTGGCATTTTAAGACATAATAGCAAGGCAGTAAATAACAAGTGTTTCCAGTGGTTAATTTGTTAGGTGTTGTTACCTGCACTGTTTTATGGACTCTTGATCGGCCTCTTAAGTAATATTGATAGTAAAAATAAGTGTGTTATTGAGAGGACCTAGAAATTATCACAGGGCGTACTCTAGTGATAGAAGGAAATCACTTTCCAAGAGCTTCTACCTTGGTATTGGCAATTGCTTCACGAAGTTCCGCTTCATGTCTTAATTTATTAGCTTCACCTAATAGTTTATGTAAATTTTGTTTTTCGTCTTTTAAAAATTCAATGGTAGAGGCGTCTGCAGATATTCTTTTTTCATAAGTTAGGGAGTTATCTTGTGCGGTGCGTTCTAGTTCTGCAACGCGAGTCTCTAGTTTTTTTATTATACTAAGGGATGAGTTTAGTTCTTCTTGAGTTTCATTTAAATCAAGGCTGAGATCATTGATTTTGTTTTCTAGCTCTTGTTTCATTTTATTAGCAACCAAGCTGTATTCAGCTAGGATGGCTTGTTGTAATTCCGGTGATATCGCCATATCAGACTCTTTAGCCAATTCTTTCTCTTCACGCCACTGTTTTAGATATTCAGCAACAACAGTGAAAGAGCCACCAAGCTCAGAAATAATTTTTCGCACAGACGGCTTGTTACCCAGGAGCTCCATTTGATTGCACCGCTGAGCAACCAGTAGGTAAGTTATTTTTGACAAGACGATCTCCGGTGATAACAGTTTAATATCGTTTTTATTATTATATCGATATTATTTATTGTTTCAAGCAGAAAAATTTTTATGTGGTCGGCTCGATTTTGACAAAAAAGACACCGCCAATTCGGATTTATCTAGTTTTTTCAATCTCAATTTTGTTAATTGAACATCTCAGAAGATCATTGTTTTGCAATAATCATTGGGCTCAGCATTCTACTTTATTGATTTTTGAGGAATGACTGGCATGTCGATAACGATATAATATCGGTATCATTTAAAAAACGTTATCATTATATTTTATGGTTTTAGAAGGTAGGTTAAATGAGCGAAATTAAAGTAGTTAGATAGCTCAATATGTGATTTGACTTTATGTCGTTTATATACGACAATTAACTATGAAAGAAACAAAAAATCGCACATTACGAAACTATAGTACTCCATCAGGAGCTGTTCCTTTTGTAGATTGGATCAATAGCCTTAAAGATCCGGTAACTCGTCATCGAATAAGAAGACGATTGGACAGAGTTGAGATGGGAAATTATGGTGACTATAAGCCACTTGGTGATGGAGTATGTGAATTAAAATTTGATTTCGGCTCTGGATATCGGATTTACTTTGCTGAAGAAGAGGGTGGTGTGATTGTTATTTTATTGTGCGGTGGCGATAAAGGCAGTCAAGTGCAAGACATCAAAACCGCCAAAATGTATTGGCAGGAATTATTGGAGCGAGATCATGAATAGAGACAATTTAATTAAAAATACAGAAAGCTATCATGATGAATTTATTGCTTCTTTAAAAGATCCTGAAGAAGCGTATGGATATTTACAGGTTGCCTTAGAAGAATATCAAATAGATAATCATGCAGAAGCGTTGCTTGTTGCCTTACGTAATATTGCTGATGCACAAGGTGGTATGACAGAACTGGCTCGCAAAACACATTTAAATCGTCAAAATTTATATAGTATATTATCTAAAAAGGGTAACCCAAGATTAGATACTTTTGGTTTAATTCTTAAAGGTTTGGGATTTAAGCTAACTATTGAGCAGGGCAGTTCACACGTAAATTGAATCTAACTCATAGATATATTCACTAAGACTGATTACTGTGATTCCCAGGCCTAGCGACTTCATGACAAACTTAGTGAATAATGAAGAGGCCTTGAACTGTATATTTTTAGATGACTTTTGTATTGTCCAAGTATTGAAATGTATTCTATTTCTTGTCTCTATCGTTATGAATTAGATCCTGTCAATTGTTTTAACAGGTATTCAAGGCCCAGCTCAAAATCTCCTTTACCAAGGATGCTGTCAATAGTCTTCCCTTTAAATGAATTAGCTAAAGTTAAAATTTTATTATTCACCTCTTCAAGCTGATTAGTATTTTTTTCAACCTGAGCAATGAGTTTTAATTCTTTATTTGTGGGATTTTCATTGCGCCATTTTTTACATTGTTCGAAGAAGACCCAATTATCAGCATTTTGAGCGCTGTGCAGTTTAATGATTCGCTCAATGGTCTCACTATCAAGTACATGGGGTTTCGATTGGACTTGGTTTAGATTATTGAGTTGTTCAACTGATGCTTCAAGTTGGCCTTCGCTTATCTCAATATACAAGGGCAGCATATTCAGGCCATACCAATTTGCGTCTTTATTCATGGTTCTTTTCTTGGGAACAAGGAAGTGTGATTAAACCCTAATTAAACAGCAAAAACAACATGAGGCCTTATGTTCATTAACGTGATTTAGCATCAGGTGTTGTGGGTGCCAGATCATCCAGTCGTAAATTGGTCATTCCAATTGCAGCGGCGCATTGCAAAAAGAAGGCAAATTGAAAGGCGCCACGGCTCATTTTATTTAATATACTGGCGTGGGTTTCGTGTACATCAATGGTGTTGAGCAGGGTAACAAGTTGCTCATAACTGATGTTGCGTCGCTTTAATTCGGCTTTAAGCATCCCAGAAGCTAATTTATTCCAGTCCATAGTACCCAATAGAAATCCTCTGAAAATATCTTTAATAAAATTATTATCTCAAATACGATATAAAAATGTCAAATATGGCTTGCATGAAATGCCGTAAGTGATATAATAATACTGTATTCGATATATCATATTTTACAAAGGACATTAAAAATGATTAGAGAGATTGTGCGAAAAACTTCTTTACCGATTTATTTTGTTTTGGACACCATCCGCTACAAGCGTGGCCAACGCAAGATGATGGCATACTCCCTGAAGAATAGCCGATGCAGTTAATTTTAATTAAGGCTTTGGGTAGATATGTCGTGTCAAGTTATAAGTTTTTTTGAGATACTCCTATCGCCTAATACATCACAATATAATATAAAGATGGAGAATATAATGAAAATAAGATTCATGTTAATGAACGCAGTTGCAGTATCGGCCATTGTTTTAACAGGATGCAATACGACTGATATCAAAGCGACTATGGGGAATGGGGATGCAGTTTCAACAACTACTAACGGGTTTTTCCGCATATTTGGCCCAATTAAGCAATGGTATGACATATTAGGACAAATATAAAACTAAATGACTTTTTATTGAAAGGAAAGTCTGCTTAGCGAAGCCATTTTGTGGGCTATGGATTCTATTTTATGAAATAGAGAACCCAATAAGATGCTTGTAAAATCAATGAATTAACTCTTGATTGCCAGTTTGGTCTCGATATGCGGAAAAACCCAATATGTGTGGGGACACTGATTTATCGGGAGCCGGATGTGGTAGTTCTGCATATCCGGTTCTGAGGAGGGTTCGGTCGGAGTGATCTGGCCGTTCTACTCACCCAGGACCCCTTCTATGACCGATTAACTCGTGATGAACTTCTCTTATTTTGCTGGATTTCTTCCTTACTTCTTTGCTTTTACAATGGGAACACCGTGCTTTTCGTTGATACACCACATCTAATATTAATGGGTGATAACCACTCACTTTTACTATGGAAAATCCAGGTAAATTTAGGATAAGATTATATCCAGGCACTTTAATCTCCTTTTTGACCATCAAATCAATAGGTTAGTTTAGACTAATACGATTAAAGTGCCCCCTCAATTGGTGTAGAGCCTATTTTTCTACCTCGATCTACCGTCTTACAAGTCTTAACATTTGAGCAATATAAATGCCTTAACCAGTAAGATTTGATTGGGGGCTTTCTACTATATTTATAGGATCAGGTGTTTGTGCAAAAAAGCCTATATTACTCGGCGAACCAGAAACGGCGGTTCCCTGAAGCAATTGTTGTAAACCCACATATTCGAATCGAGAAGCATGAGCATCCTTAGAGTCGAGGGCAAAAGCCTTTAGGACTTGTCTTTGAAAAAAGGTAAATTGCTCGCCATATTTATTTTTCATTAAGTCTAGGAAGTGTTCCTGTTGTGTAATACTGATATCTAAGGTTTTTTTTAAAAGGTCTAAAGCTTCTTTGTCCAATTCATCAATATAAGCTTGCCAGGCCTTTTTCAGTATTTCTCGATTTCCATCGTTAATAATAACGTTAAAATGTTCGCGGACAAAAGAACGGAGTTCTTCTTTAATATCATCCCCCGTAAGAATTTTTAAAAGAGGATTCCCAAGAACCGACTGAAAGAGCCTTCGCTTAACGCCTGAAAAACAACTAGGCTTATCGCCTCGCAAATCGTCACATTCTTCACTAATACGATTACCGTTTTTATCAATAATAAAATTTCCTGTTGTACTTCTTTTAAAACGGCTCTCATCCCAGTTATGCGCACGCCCGATGTAGGCTAGTTCGGCAATAAAATGCTCAAGTCGATTTTCGGGAGTATAGCCACCATAGCTAGCAATTTCTTCGTCCAATGCAGCTAAAAAGAGCATAACAATTAGCGGCTGATATTGTTCAAAGGTAGACCATCTCTCACTTGTCTTATTTGGATTAACATAAACATAAGACGCATTTTCAGCCATCCAAGGATTGGGCTTTAATAGATAACGCCAAGCAGTATGGTCTGTATGTTGGTAATAAGCTTGAAGAGCCAGATTTTTTTCCTTGGTGGTGAGTAGCAAAGCTTGAAAGTCTTGCCATTCAAGAGGTAAAACAAGAGTGCTCCCATCGTCACAAATAATCTGAGCTGGTTTTTGCTCATAGCGAAGGGCTAGAGTATATCTTAGAGCAGTCATAATGTGGGGTACTCCCGCCTGCTTTATCATGGGCCCATAGTGCTTATCGGCCAACTGCAAGGATTTCTGCTCTACAATGCTTAACGCTTGAACAGAAGATTCTTTGTCTTGGGCCAATTGGCGTAAATCAAAAGCACCGCGCGCTTCATCGCGGTAATAATTATGTTGTTCGGCTAGCTCAAGGACAGAAGGAAGGGCAAGCAAGAGCTCAGCAGCAGCTTGGTTCCCTACTCTCAGGGCTAAGCGTAATAATTCATTAGTTTGATTACCATCGATTGCTCTGTGTGCCAGCGCTATAAGAGCGGGAATCTCTATAAGAAACCGTATCTCATCGGTTAAGGTAGCATCATTACGCCGAATTAAATTTCTTATTAGATAAAAACCTAATTTGGCTTCCTCAGGCTCAACAAGATCAAAAATCATATTGGAACTTTCTTGTTCTAGCCTTTCTCGGTGGCTACGGATGATATCTAGGCGTTCTTGAACAAAAGGATAAATATAGGTTATTCCATATTCATGGTCATGTCGTTCTGCATAAGCAAATACTGAGGAAAAATTGAGAAGATATTTAGCAAGTGGGCCATGATTATTTTCAGCCGCTTTTCTGAAAGAAGAGTAATTATCTGCGCTAAGCATCGCCTGCACCTTATCGGGTGAAAGTGATAGTAAGTATTCGATAACTTCCAAATAACCATTGCTAGCTGCGAAACGAAAAGCATCATAATATTGAGTTGTGAGCATGGCTTGTATCTTTTCTTCTGGTGCGAGGGTTATTAAATATTTCATCATAGATAAATGCCCGCTGCGGGCTGCTAAAATAAATACATAATAATTATTAGATACAAGCATGCTTTGCATTTGTTCTGGCTCAAGCTCTCCCAAGACTCTTACCAAAAGTTTCATAACGGCTAGATGCCCCCAGTGAGCTGCATTACAAAAAGCCCCATAGCCACCACCAGCTGTAATCATCGTTTGTAGCTGGTGTGGGCCTCGTTCATTTACGATTCTTAATAAGCGATCTACAATCGCCAAGTGCCCCATTTCGGTAGCTAAAAAAAATGCACGATAATTATCAGAGATAATCATTTCTTCTAAACTGGCCGAATAGATAGATATTAGTTTTTCAAAGAAGCTTGTTCTTCCATAAGCAATAGCATTAAGAAAGAGTGATTGTGGTTTAATGGTCAATTGATGAGCTATTTGCATTAACGCATCATCACTTGCATCGGGATGGCTGAAGACAAAAGCAAGCCAAATAGCACGCTTTTTATTATCAGGAAGTGCTTGGAAATCAAGTGAAGGAAGAGCAAACTCGTCTACCTTATTCATAATCTCAAGTTCAAATTCAGAAAGCTGCGAATCAAAAAAGAAATAAGTACGCCAAAGTTGTTGTGGTATCAAGTTCGCTTGACAATGTTGCTTTCTCTCAGCTTCAGAGTTAAATCGCATGGTGATTCCTTTTATAGCCAGGTATTAGATTGCACTATTAATTTTTATTAATACTCATCATTAAATACAGTTGTGAATACACTGCCAATTAGTGGCAGAAAACAAAGAAATAGGAGTTTTAAGCTGTAATTCACTACAGCCTAGCGTACCTTCAAATGCAGCTTTCAACGTACTTGCACTTTACTGACGCCGATATAATTCTAATTATATGATCAAGGTGAGTCAATAATAATCAGACTATCCAATTTATTTTCTGAAAATAAACAATCTTTGCCAATAGAAAATTGCGCTTTAAAAAAATAATAAATTCAAAATAGTTAATTGATTTCGTCGATATTCCTATTTTTGTTTGACAACAAAAGAGAATGTTTGGATAATGGTCGCTCTTCATGGAAGAATAAAAGACAAAATTTTCTTCTTACTAATATTTATCGTGGAGTATTTTGCAATGTTGGAAGAGTTGATTAAAGCCCTTAAAAATCACTACTATGCCCCTGTCTCCTATGAGCTTGGAACTAATGTTCAAAATATTGTTACTCGAATGCCAGAAAGCCATAGGTTATGGGATGAACTAGCCTTAAATCTCCCAGATTATATCGCTACTTTTCGTGTCAAAAATATCTTAGAGAATATGCCGGTATTAGACGCAGATGAAAATAGTTTGCCTAAGGAATATCTACTAAGAGCATCTATTATCGTTAGCGGTTTTGCACACGCCTATTTTTATCCCAACGGTTGTACTGAAAATGACAGCTTGCCAGCCGCAATTAAACAACCCTTAGAGCAAATTGCTAAAAGAATTAATAAAAAATTCAATAGTGAAAATAAAGACTCCTTGGATGTTTATGTGGGACGAACCTACCTAGAGGATTTTTTAGCTAATTGGCAATTTAAAGAAGACTCTCTGAATACTCAAAAATTTCGTTTACAGGACATAGAAATTGATGCATTAAAACTACAAGCTCCTTATTTTGATAATCAAGAAGAACTCGTTTCTACTTTAGTAACAGGCCCTTTAATGCAGGCTCACTTTGCTCCCGCAATAGAGCAATTAAGAAATTTAGAACGAGAACTAAACCAAGCATCGCCGAGCATATCTGTTATCATTAATACTATGAAAAATATTAGTGCGATAGTTTTGGATGTAAGAAATACCTTTATGCTCATGAGCCCAAAACTAAAAAGCAAGTATTATGTTGATCAAGTGATATGGCCAAAAACATCGCCTACTATTGGTAAAAAAATTCACCCTAATGAAGCACCAAATACTGGCGCTGACTCACCCATTTTTCATATTCTTGATAAATTAATTGCCAGAGAAGAATATGACTCTAAAATGGGTAAGAATATTCAGAGTCGCTTTGGTTTTCTTGTTGAAAATCATCAAAAGCTGATACTTGCTGTTGAAAAAATAGGCCAACAACTCTTCCAATTTGTTAAAGATAATCATCATAAGGATTTGAGAGACGCTTATGCTACCCTTGTATCCTCCTATACAGGCCGCAATAGCCTGCTTGAAAGCCACAGAAAGAAAGCCTTTGGTTATTTAAAAATGTCTTTTCTTGGAGGCCGTTTAGCAACCAATGGTAATGAACGAGGCAGCTCGAGCACAAAAGAGAATCAGCAAACAGGGCTTACTCCATGGGGAGGGCTCCATTATTCCTTTGTTAAAGGAATGGATGATAGAAAAAAAACATTGCGTAAGCTAGGGATTGATATCGAGGAGAAAGCCAAGGAAAAAATGATAGATTATCCTAACCAGAACACGTTTTACAAAAGGCACGAAATTGCACGTAGCAATGCCTCTGGAAGGATACTAGGAATTTTCGAAAATATGGTTTTTGATTTGACCGCTATTGCTGAAACCCATCCCGGTGGTCATCGACTTATAAAAAGCTTGGCTGGATCTGATATGACTGTTGAGCTTAATCAAGCTCATTTCTATGATATAGAAAATATCAAATTATTAATGAAAAAATATTGCATTGGCCAACTAAAAGAACCATTAATTAAAGATGAGCTAAAGGTAGTAATCAATAAATGGACACGCGTCTTATTTATGATCTCCGAAATTCAAAATAATCTTCAAAACATTTGGTTTTTTGATCAAAAACAAGTAGGGGATCGCCAGAGACAGGTACCTTTCCATTTTGTAATGAAAACTTTAAATATTTTATTTGGTCATGAAGGCTATCTGGACTCTTTGCTATCAATTATTGATGATGATTTATTAGTTTTATATCGCAATAAGGAATTAAAGCATTTTAAGTCGCCCTTAAAAAAGCCAGAATATGTTCATAAATTTACCGATATTGGACAGCTGGCCATAGAATATGGACAAGATGAGATTCAACATTTCGATATTCAAACGGCTGATGAAACCCTTGTTAATAAATTAATCGTTGCTAAGCTTTA
>NZ_JH413811.1:180192-202673 GCF_000162755.2 Legionella drancourtii LLAP12 | reverse complement strand
AACCGAGTTATTGCAATTAGATAGCGCGGTGCAAGCGTGTTCTCGTCATCTACTGTTTGTGGAGAAAAAGGCTGAATCTTCTCAAGATAAGGAGCTGTTTAATCTTTATGCAGCTAATATGGAACTTCTCAGCAGTATATTACAAAACTCAATGGATAAATTAGATAAGCCTAATATGGTGATTTCAAATACATTGAAAGACATCGCGCAGTTTGATTTTATTAATCCAAATTTATCGCCTAAAGTAGCAATTAAAGACTATCTTGATAGATTAAATGCTTTTGTAGTGTTATTTACGAGAACGCATAAACTAGAATTTAAAGCTATAGAGCTTCTTGCTCTTGCCAAAATGGATCAATCTTATTTAGAGGATATGGTTAAGCTTCTTGATATCAGTTTTGAGCCCATGAAACCATTGCCGACGACGACACCAATCAAGCTATCTGAAAAAACAGTTGTTTTTTTTGCGCAAAAAGCCGGTTCAGGCTCACCCTCATCTTCAAAAAGCCCAGAGGAAAACCCTTCAATGACATTATAAAAATTTACCCAGGTAGCATACAACTGCTTGGGTATTTTATGTAAGTTAGATAGCCTGATGTACTATTTAATAGCGCACTGTCCAATCATCTCAAATTGATGTATATTCGCACAAGGTTTATTCATTGGTATTTTTATGATTCAAAGTATGACCGCTTTTGCTCGAGTGCAAAAACAAATTGACGCGGGGAATTTATGCTGGGAGATTCGCTCTGTGAATCATCGCTATTTAGATGTTTCATTTCGTTTGCCCGAGCCTTTTCGTTTTATTGAAACGCAGTTACGTACTGTGTTACGCGATAAAGTAAGTCGCGGTAAATTAGAGTGCCAGCTTAAGTATCAGGATATAAGTTCTGATAATCAGTCTATGCTTATAAATACAGGCATGGTTAATGTCTTAGTGGATTTAAGTCATCAATTATCTACTTCTCATCATTTAGCGAATGATTTAAGCGTGAGTCATATACTTTCCTGGCCTGGTGTAGTACAAGTCAGTACTCCTGATGTAGAAGCAATCGCGCAAAATGCCCAGTCCTTGTTTGCTGAGGCAATTGAGCAGCTTTTACAGGTGCGGGTTACAGAGGGTAGGGCTTTAAAAGCTCATGTGGATGGACGTTTGCAAGAACTTGCTAACGAAGTGGTGCGTTCACGGTCCATAGTCGCCACACAAGCTGAGCAAATTAAAGATAAATTGTTGACGCGTTTGCACGCGGTGCAAATTGAGGTACCTGAGCCTCGTGTTGAGCAAGAAATCGCTTTGATTATCGCACGTTTGGATGTCAGTGAGGAATTAGATCGATTACAAACGCATATTAATGAAGTGAGTCGAACCTTAAATTGCGATAAAATAGCCGGCAGACGTCTTGATTTCCTGATGCAGGAACTCAATCGCGAAGCAAACACCTTAGGTTCAAAATCTGATTCGGTTGAATTAACACAGAGTTCTGTGGAAATGAAAGTGTTAATTGAGCAAATGCGTGAGCAAATTCAAAACATTGAGTGAGTACTATTGTGGGTCAATATTCAGGTAATTTATTTATTGTTGCAGCACCTTCTGGAGGGGGCAAAACAAGTTTAGTAAGAAATTTAATCGCAACTCTCGATAAAATAGAGGTTTCCATTTCGCATACGACGCGCGCGATGCGGCCAGGAGAAACACACGGTGTAGATTACTTTTTTGTTAGTGAAGAAGAATTCATGGCGATGATTAATGATCATGCTTTTTTAGAGCATGCACAAGTTTTTAATCATTTATACGGTACTTCTATAGCGCAAATTAATGCTCGTTTAGAATGTGGAATTGATGTGGTTCTGGACATTGATTGGCAAGGCGCGGCGCAGATTAAACGTATTTTCCCTGACGCGGTGAGTGTATTTATTATTCCACCATCAATTGAGGAACTCAAGCAACGTTTAATGAATCGTCGCCAAGATAAAGATGAAGTAATCAGCGATCGGATGAAAAAAGCTCAGGATGAACTGAGTCATTATTCTGAGTTTGATTATTTGATTGTGAATGATACTTTTGAACATGCGGCTGTGGATTTAGAAGCGATAGTGATTGCAAATCGCCTGCGGACTGAACGGCAGGTAAATAAACAAGCAAAATTACTTTCATTCCTGATGTCATCGCAGTAAAATAAGAAGTTTTGGTTACCAGAGGAGACAGTTATGGCACGAGTTACAGTTGAAGATTGTTTAGAGCACGTAGCAAATCGATTTGAATTAGTCATGGTAGCTACAAAGCGTGCGCGACAAATCGCCGTTCGTGGCGATCAGCCCATGGTTGAATGGGAAAATGATAAGCCAACTGTAGTCGCTTTGCGTGAAATTGCAGAAGGTCTTGTAACTGCTGATATTTTAAACAAAGAATAAGTTCCTATCTTTCTAAAAAACAGCATATTTCCTGTAGGTAGGGCTTAAAGACTATAGGTGTAAAGCTAAGGGAAAAAAGTTTTTTGTACACTCCAAAACCGTTTGGGCTGAAGAGGCATTTATGCTGTCTTGAAGCCTTGCGCCAGCGTTTACTCGGGCCGAACGGATCGAGGATAGACAAAGTTAAATTCCTTAACTTGATGCTTATGGGCTTTAGCCCAACAACAGAGCATGAGCGCGCTCAAGGTTGAGTTCTTAGCTCAAGCTACATTACAGATCGACTGATGCTGTTTGGGCTATTATTTAAATAAGAGTATGTTTTTCGGGGAATATGTTGTTGAGCCTTAGGCTCAATCTACGTACCGTATATCCGCAAATTGGTGCCCAATGTAGGGTGCAAAAGTGAGGTATGGTCATGTTGGATATTAGGGAGTGCTACGTGAGCTACTTTAAGGAGCTTGATGAGGAGCTAAAATGCTATCTTGAACAAGCTCAAATAGAAAAATGTTACCAAGCCTATTTGGTGGCTGAAAAAGCACACTATGGCCAAATGCGCCGTTCAGGTGAGCCTTATATTACTCATCCTGTGGCTGCCGCTTTAATCCTTGCACGAATGCGCCTGGATTATCAAACCATTATGGCTACTTTGCTCCATGATGTTGTTGAAGATACCTCTGTTAGCAAAGAAGATTTAACCCGCCAATTTGGTGAAGACATCACGGCTTTAGTCGATGGCGTTACCAAACTTACAAAAATAAAATTTGAATCGAAAGCAGAAGCTCAAGCAGAAAATTTCCGTAAAATGGTGTTGGCCATGGTCAAAGACATTCGCGTGATTATCGTCAAATTGGCTGATCGCTTGCATAATATGCGTACTTTGGGGGCCATGCCGCCAGCAAAACGTCGGCGTATTGCCATCGAAACCTTAGAAATTTATGCCCCAATTGCCAATCGTTTGGGGATGCACTCCATTTACGTTGGTCTTGAAGATTTGGGTTTTCAAGCCTTATACCCTATGCGTTATCGGGCCATAAAATCAGCAGTAGAAAAATCACGTGGTAATCGTCGCGAATTAACCCAAACCATTGAAAGAGACTTACAGCAAGCTCTGGCGCAGTTAAACATTCCTTATGAGCAAGTTTTCGGTCGTCAAAAGCACTTATACAGTATCTATAGAAAAATGCGGTTGAAAAAGGCATCATTTACAGAGATTACTGATGTTTTTGCCTTTCGGGTAATTACAGAAGACATTGATTCATGTTACCGTATTTTAGGTGCATTGCATTGCACATATAAGCCTGTTCCCCAGCGTTTTAAAGACTATATTGGCATTCCCAAAGCGAATGGATATCAGTCTTTACATACAACCTTGTTTGGTCCTTTTGGGGTGCCATTAGAAGTACAAATACGTACTCGTGATATGGATAAAGTGGCTGACAATGGCGTGGCTGCGCATTGGATTTATAAATCGTCAGGTCTTGAAGTGAATGAGGCGCAATTGCGTGCTCGGGAGTGGGTGCAGAGTCTGTTGGAAATGCAGCGCAGTACCGGGAACTCTTTGGAGTTTATTGAAAACGTTAAAATTGATTTGTTCCCTGATGAAGTGTATGTCTTTACACCCAAAGGCCATATTATGGAATTGCCTAAAGGGGCTACGCCAGTTGATTTTGCTTATTCGGTGCATTCAGGCGTGGGCAATAGTTGTGTTGCCGCCAAAGTAAATCGCCGCTTGGTGCCGCTCAGTATTCCTCTGTCTAATGGTCAAACAGTAGAAATTATTACTACTTCAGGTGCACATCCTAATCCTGCCTGGTTGAATTTTGTCGTGACCGGGAAAGCTCGTTCTAATATTCGTCATTTCTTAAAAAGTCAGCAAAATGCAGAATCTATAGTTCTAGGAAAACGCTTGTTAGAGCAATCACTTACTGAATTATCCAGTGATTATGCTAAGGTTCCACCTGAATCGTTACATGCATTGCTAAGTGATTTACATTATAAAACTACAGATGATTTATTATACGCAATTGGTATCGGCAACCAAATGGCTATGGTTATTGCCAAGCGTTTAGTTGTAACTCAGGATGCGAACGAATTCGATCGCAGTGGTAAAGCACGTCCATTGGCAATTAAAGGAACCGAGGGGATGGTGGTACATTTTGGTGAATGTTGCCAACCTATTCCTGGAGACAGTATTGTTGGCGTGTTCCAACAGGGGCGCGGAATTATTGTGCACAATAGTGATTGCGTCACCTTAAAAAACAACCGTTTCAGCCCAGAACAATTTGTTGCCTTACGTTGGGATGATAAGGTGGAAGGCGAATACTGGGTGGATATTACCGTTGATGTCGCTAATGAGCGTGGCGTGTTAGCTGCTTTAGCAACAGCTATTTCAGAGGCGGGCTCGAATATTGGTAATATTAGTGTGGATCCACGTGATGGTCGTCATAATGCCGTGACTTTTTCAATTAGTGTTATTGATAGAACCCACTTAGCGCGTGTCATGCGTCGACTGCGGGCGAATAAAGTAGTCCTGCGTCTATATAGAAAAAAACAAGGAGATAATTAATGCAGCCGGTACATACCAAATTAGCTCCAGAAGCTATTGGCACTTATTCACAAGCCATTCAATGTGGAACTACGGTTTATCTTTCAGGACAAATACCACTGGATCCTGAAACCATGCAAATGTGCAGTGAAGACATTAAATTACAAATTACCCAGGTTTTAGAAAATTTATCAGCAGTGTGTAATGCGGCTGGTGGCAGTTTAGCCAACATAGTAAAATTAAATGTTTATCTTACTGATTTAAGCCATTTTCCTTTAATTAATGAAGCAATGGGGCATTATTTCGTTGAGCCTTTCCCTGCACGAGCAGCCATAGGTGTTGCTGCCTTACCACGCGATGCGCAGGTTGAAATGGATGGGGTGATGGTTTTACCTGCGTCCAAGGAATAAATTTTTTTCCCCTAAAGCATTTTGTCTTAGGGGCGAGCGTTGAATGTAGAATATAGAGTTAATATCGATGAGCATTATTTCCCTTCATGGCCTAAGCCTTAATATCGCCGGCAATCAAATACTGGACAAAGCAGATTGGCAAATACAACCGCATGATAGAATTGCTTTGGTTGGTCGCAATGGTGCTGGGAAGTCCACACTATTAAAATTATTGCAAGGTGATATCGTTCCCGATAGCGGGCAAATTAATCAACTCTCTGGCTTGCGTATCGCTGGTTTAACCCAAGAAGTTCCAATTACAGGTGATGAGTCAGTTTATCATTTTTTAGTGAAAAGTTTGGGGGAAGTGGGTGAAGTTTTGGCTCAATTTAATGACTTATCTCAACATGGAGATATGGATAAATTGGCCCTTTGCCAGCAGCGCATGGATAACTTGCATGCTTGGGATAAATTGCCGCACATTGAAACTATGGCCAGCCGTTTGGGTATAACGACCAATGAGCGCATGAATAGCCTATCTGGCGGTATGAAACGCCGTGTTTTATTGGCTGCCGCACTGATTGCCTCTCCAGACTTATTATTATTGGATGAACCCACAAACCATTTGGATATTGAAGCCATTGAATGGTTGGAGTCTTATCTGAAAACGTTTAAAGGTTCCGTATTACTGGTTACCCATGATCGGGAATTTTTAGGGCAAGTAGCCAATCGGATTGTGGAAATTGATCGTGGCACACTGTACCAGCATGATTGTAATTATGAAACTTATCTGGAGCGACGTGAGTCCATTCAGCTTAGTGAGCAAAAACAAAATGATTTATTTGATAAACGGCTTGCTGAAGAAGAAGTGTGGATTCGCACTGGAATCAAGGCAAGACGTACACGAAATGAAGGCAGGGTTCGTGCGTTAAAAGCGTTACGCGAAGAATATAAAGCACGTCGTAATCAATTAGGAAAAGTTAAGTCGCTTTCTTTAGATGTTAGTCGCTCAGGTTCCATGGTGATTGAAGCAAATCAGGTGAATTATTCCTTAGGGCAAAAAAAGCTGTTACAGGATTTTTCTTTATTGCTGACGCGTGGTGATAAACTTGGCATTATTGGTCCTAATGGATGCGGTAAAACTACTTTAGTGCGTTTATTGCTTGGTGAATTGCACGCTGATTCAGGGGAAATAAAGCGGGGTACTTCGTTAAGCGTGGCTTATTTTGATCAGTTGCGTCGTCAATTACAGGAAGACCAAACAGTTATGTTTAATGTTGGTGATGGTGCTGATTATGTAACCATTAATGGTAAACAAAAACATGTTGCCAGCTATTTGCGTGATTTTTTATTTTCACCAGAACGTTTTAATCAACCGGTTTCTGTTTTGTCGGGTGGCGAGCGAAATCGCCTATTGCTGGCAAAATTATTTGCCAAACCCGTTAACTTTTTAGTCATGGATGAGCCAACCAATGATTTGGATATTGAAACTTTAGAACTTCTGGAAGAAATGTTAGGTGAGTACCCGGGGACATTAATCTTAATTAGTCACGATAGGGCGTTTATTAACCAAGTTGTGACCAGTGTTTTGGTGTATGAAGAAGCTGGAAAGTTTGCCGAGTTTGTTGGTGGTTATGATGATTATAAGATGCATAAAAAACAACAACAGCAGAAAGAGCGCGATGTTGTGGATAAGGCCATCCCGGTGGCAAAACGTAGTGCAGCATCAGCTAAATTAAGCTTTAATGAGCAGCGTGAATTAACGCAACTACCACAGAAAATCGAACAGTTAGAAAAGAAAATTTCTGAGTTGCAATTACAAATGGCTGACCCCATGTTTTATCAACAAGATGCTCAGGCTATTGCAAAAATAAATCAAGGCTTGGCTGAGGATGAAGCTTTATTGATGGCATTTTATGCACGCTGGGAAGCATTGGAAGAACGATAGCGTGAATAAGTTTTATGGTAACTGTGATTGTGTTCGTATATTGGATTTTACAGCCCAACCTATACGAAATGTAAATCTTAGCGATCTATACTTACAGTTACAGCGGAAAAGGAACAAGTAGATGTTATTAACTCTGGCTTTGGTAATTTTAGGTGCCTCTATTGCGGTCTTCTTTGCGCAAGAATTTATTGGCATGTTTAAAAAATTATTTGCAATCAAGGGGGTTAAGTTATTTTTACCTTTATTAATAGCTTCTTGGTTAGTATACACTTTTGATTACTTGGCTTTATGGATGGTTTATTACTATCGTGAAATCTTACAGGTTGGTTTAACCTTTTTGATTAACATAATGCCATTTCATGAATACGCAGAGCCTATATCTTTAATTATCCTGTTATTTACTATAACGACACTTCCGGTATATTTAATCGATCAATTGCAGCGAAAAAGAACATTTAAAGGGTATCAATATCCTAATGTAACAAGGATATTAATTTTTCTTGTGAGCTCAGTACTATTATTGGCACTTTAATTACCGGAGTTTTAGGTGAGATGATGTTAAAAAGCTATTGTTTTTCAGATAGTCATCTAATATAAGCTATTATTAGAGTATATTATTGTATTTCATGAGTCATGGACTGCATTTTATATGAATATAACTAATCGATTTGCACGCAGTATTCTTCATATTTATGGTTTCGGTTGGTTATTGGGGGGCATCGTTTATTTCTATGCAGGTATTATTGCGCCCATATTTTATCTACCGTCAACCCATTATACCGCTGACGTAGCGGTGCAATCTATGCAGCACTTGAAACCATATTGGTTTTATTATGGTTTATCTTTTTTTATTTTTACTATTGCCGATACAGCCATGATGCTTTTGGGCCTTGTTTTTCGACGGATTTTTGGCGTTACCTTCAATACGAGCATGGCTGCTTTTTGTCTATTTGCGGGTGGTTTTATCGGTGTTTTTGTTGATCTGAGCTTATTAACGTGTTGGCTGTTAATTGGAAACTTTAATTTAACTCCTGAGTTGCTCCAAGGCTTTTGGAGTGTTTTCTTGGTAGTTCAATATTTAGGTATAATTTTAACCGCTTGGGGATTTCTTATTGGCGGTGTGGGGGTCTATCTTATTTATAAAACAAGCCAGCAATCTACAAGTGTATCGAATGCTTGGCGAAAATGGACACTGGCAATTTTTTGGCTTTGTTTATTAAATGTTCTGGCTATTATTTTTGCTTTATTGACTAATAATGGTCTTCCAACTGCTTTGTTATTCCTCTTTTTTACCGTAGTTGTAGCGCCTGTTTGGACCTTATTGTTAAGTAGGAATTCAGTTCTTATAAGTAATGTGAATTTGGGATAATAGATTGAGTAAGGTCTTATCTCGTCTCAACTTGAGCCTATAACTACACTCAACGTTACATTCAGTGTATAATGGCGCCAATTTATTTTCAGGTTGCACCATGAATAAACAGGACTTCTACTTTGATTTACCCTCAGAGTTAATTGCGCAGTATCCTTTAGCTAATCGCAGTGACTCGCGATTATTAACCTATAATCGTCACATAGGGGAGTATGGCCATCATCAATTTAGAGACATTGCCGATTTTCTAAAACCTGGTGACTTGCTGGTCATGAATGATTCTAAAGTAATTCCCGCGCGTCTTTATGGGCATAAAGCTACTGGTGGTAAGGTTGAATTGCTGGTTGAGCGTATTACTGGTGAATTTACGTTTCTTGCGCACATTAAAGCCAGTAAAGCGTTAAAAGCGGGTGCTTTAATTTATCTGGAGCAAGATAGACAACTTGAGGTATTAGAGCGACACGATGACCTGTTTGTTTGTAAATCCAATATTGATGTCTTGCAATTATTGCATGGCGTAGGGCATATGCCTTTACCTCCCTACATCACGCGCAGTGATGAGGTAATGGATGAAGATCGCTACCAAACTGTTTATGCAAAATACGAAGGTTCGGTAGCCGCGCCGACAGCAGGATTGCATTTTGATGAAGCAGTCTTAGCCAGTTTGCATGCACGTGGCGTTGACATTGCGCATGTTACCTTACATGTTGGTGCGGGAACATTTAGACCCGTTCGTTGCGAGAATATTAAAGAACATAAAATGCATAGTGAGCATTTTACCCTAAATCCTGAATTATGTTCTGCGGTACACGCAACTAAAGCAGCGGGTAATCGTGTCATTGCAGTTGGTACTACGGCGCTTCGTAGTCTTGAAAGTGCAGCTCAGGAGGGAGGGGTATTAACTCCTTGTAGCAGGGACACTAATATCTTTATTTATCCAGGATACAAATTTAAAATTTGCGATGGCCTAATGACCAATTTTCATTTACCTGAATCGACCTTGCTGATGCTGGTTTCTGCTTTTATTGGTTATAAAGAAGCAATGATGCTTTATCAGGAAGCAATTGCTAAAGGCTATCGATTTTTTAGTTATGGTGACACAAGTTTATTGCTTTAAAGGGAGATGGGAATGTTCGCAGTGCAAAATTTTATACCCGTTCTGACTTCAGAAGCGGGTTTGTGCCTTACCGCAGAAAATTGGCAAGAAGCCAAAGTCACAACAGTATCCTATTCTTTAGAATTTTTATTGCACAAGCCAGGGGTTGCGTTATTAAAAAAAATAACTGATTTACGGCATTATCTGGGATGGTCTGGCACACTTATTTTAAATGCAATGTCCTTGGTGGCCAATCGAGAAGGAGTTTATACGCTTAAGTCACCTTATGATGGTTCTAAAACAAAACTAACTGCTTTTGAGCTCATCGAATTAATCCAACATCTAAAACCTGATGCGGTTGTTTTGCCTAAGAACATTCTCCAGGATTATCCGCATATTTGGGATGCATGGACTGATTCTATTATGCCTTTTATTCATGCAGACGATCTGCGTTTCCATGAGGTAGTACGGTCATATGGTGTTTATTTTAATTATGTAGATGAATCGACAATAGTGCAATTAGATCATTGGTCATATGTAGCGCGTTATGTGACGGGTACGCTTAATGTTGAATTAATACAGACTTTGCGCGCTAAAGGAATCAAATTAATCGAGACTGATGAGCCGGCAAGAGCCGCGTTCTGTGGCCAGGTATATAGTCAGAATGGAGTGGTTGATTTGACCAGCACGAGTACGGCAATGCAGTTTGAAACGATTGATCCTGATTGTGTTTGTCCTACCTGTTCACAGCGATTTACCAAAGCTTATTTTCATCATTTGCTACAACATACTCCTTTGTTATGTCAGAGATTTTTAATCCAACATAATGTATTTTGGATGGCAAAGAGTAAATAGGTGAGTAGGGAATATCAGTCATTGTCGTTATCGCCCGGGCTTCCGATGTATCATAAACCATCTTAGCCAAGATGGGCGGTATCGCTTGTCGAATCGCTCTCCTCATCCTTCTCTAATGTTGTTGATTGTTGTTTGATGTCATGCAATCCATTTTTCAAGTCACGGAAATGATTGACGCTTTCTTTAGTGCCTTTATCATCCAATTTTTCCGCAGCTTGCTCTTTAGCCATGTTTACATAGTCATTTACTTCCGAGTGGTGTGTTTTAAATGCGGTTTTGTAAAGAGAGTTGCTGCTATATCCAAAAAATCCTTTTTCTTGGGCCGCATCAAATTTATATGAGGCCACGTGAATTGCATTGGCGCTAAATTTCATCTGTGGTATTTTTTCACCAAGAATTGCAAATGCAGTCCATAAATATTTTAATTCTTCCGCGCTGCCATTCTGCAAACGAATAGGCTTTTCTTTAGAAGGCGGTGCTTTCATATTGGCTAGAACCTGAGTAGCCACTGTCATGGCAAAGTTTACCCTGGCCGCTTCAAGATCTGCATCGGAGACCCCATCTGCTTTTGTAGGAAATTTATGGATGATATATTTTCCTGGATTTGTTTTGTTGTCTCGTTGATTTTTTGCCGTACTGCTCAGGGTATTTGTATCTGATTTTTCGTAAATAAAACGTCCCTGCACTTTAATTGGTACCCCAGTCTTTTCATGTGTTGTATGATGCGTTACATCAAAACAACGGACTTGATTAGCTTGAGGACGTTCTTCTAATATAAATTGCTCACCTTTCTTGGAAGTGACGCTCAGCTCATTAGATGTTGAGCGAATTGCCTCTGCATTCATTTTATTACGCTCAAGAAGATAAGTAACAACCGATTCTGGTTTATATACAATATGTTTGGTATTGAGCGTGGTTTCTACTTCATCGAAAGGGGGGGCAGGAATGTTTGTTTCATCCTGTTCTTCTTGTTGATGCACCTCTTCCAGTGGTGATGTGACAACATCGAATGATTGTGGTAGTGGTGAGGTGTCTATTTTTTCAGCGCGCTCAACAGAAGGCTTTATCGTTTTGCTTAAATTTTCTATATACGAGATAAGAGGGTAGGCTTCTTTCCTGGCTGCATTTTTTTTAACTTTGCTATTTATCCAGGCCCCCAGTTCGCTATTCGCATTAAACGTATTGACAATATAAGCGCTTAAATGTTCTTTATTAGCTTCATTTGTCTCCTGATCAGCGACTGCAAGCGCAGCTGCTAACATTTTATATGCTCCTTGGTATTTATTTTTTTTACCAATTTCTTGATTTTTATAGGCTTTTGCAAGAGCGACATAGGTTTGAATCTTTTCTTCAGCACTAAAATGTTCATCAATAGGTTTTGTGCTTTTTAAAACAAGCCAAAGCGGGTTCTGATCCTTGCGATATAAATTATCTAATTCTTTTCCATTAAAATTACTGGGTTCAAGCGTTGCCCCCGTTTTTTGTGCATCAAGTCCAAGAGCCACATAAATAGGCGCGGCTTTTTCCTCTACAGCGACAAATTCCCCATTAGCGGTTCGCTTAAAGGTTTCAGGATAAGCCAGTAATAAGGACTCTTGTAAATAAGCAGGGAAACGCCCAACTTCTATAAGCGAATTATTTTGCAGTTTTGTATTTAAATTGAGATTTAAAATTTGTTTTAATACACCAGTTTGTTTTCCTCGCGATTTAAGTTGAGCAAATTGTGCTTGGGTTGCCTGCCTAATCTCCCTTGCTGCCTGTTCATCATTGCTTCTATGGGTTTCCTTATTGATTGTATTAATTGATTCTTGATTGAGATTTATTAGCTTTTGGAGGGGATGATTTGACCTCTCATTTTCAGGGAGACTGACATAGCCAGATTCCTTTCTAAGGGCATCGTGTATTGCTTCTAGAGGTTTAACCACTCGAGTTAAACGCTGGGTAGGCAAAAAGGAAAAGGCATTGAAATTTAATGTTACATTTTGCCATGTTCCTGATTTATCACTCATGCTTGTTGCTGCATCTATATATGCTGCTGAGGTTAACATTTGCGGATTTTTTGCCGTATATTTTGAGTGAATATTGTCTACTTTAACTTGATTCTCACCAATTAGGCTTGTGAGCTGATCCATAATGTTTCTGAAGTTTGGGGAGGCGTATTGAGTATGTAGTTTTTCTATTAGTTCTTCAGGACTTGGTTCTGAACCATTGATGCTATTTCTTATGGGAGCCCAGAATTCTTTAGTGGAATTAATAAGATTATCGATTTTGTGTAAATAGTTATTGAGAATGTCTTTTTCTTTTGATGTGAGGCCTTTTTCTTGTTTAAGAAGGATAACTAAATTTTTCAGTTGTTGAATATTTGCAGTAAAATTTGATTCATTATTCAGGGCTTCTTTTAAGGCTTCAACTGTGCTTATAGATAAATGACCTTCTGTGCCTGCATGTTGTGTCGTTGCCCAATGGTTTATTTTTTTATATTCAGTATCGAGTGTCTCACGAATTTTTTGCGGTAAAGTAGGATGCAACACATGTTCAATATCACTCATAATCGCGCTTGATTTAAGTGGTTTATTTTCATTTTTGGGCTCTTTTTCTCGGGAAAGCTTATATAAGTCTCTATCAAGCGCGTTTTGACGCCGATTATGTGCGCTAATAAATGCGTCAAATTGTTCCATGGGAAGAGCGCTCACATCTTGTTTATCTTTGTTAATCTCCTGTGCCAAGGCATTATTGCGCATGCCTGAGGCGGTGGCTGTGTGTATTTTTTGACAATTCTCGAGTATTTTTGCGAAAATTTTATTATTTTTTATGGGTTGTGTATGTCCGTGTTCATCGCTTGTAATAATTTCTTCGGGTATATGGTCTATGTCAGAAATAAGCGGTTGGATGGGCAGATAGGCACCGCTATTAGCGGCAATGTAGTGACGCATCGCGGCAAAATTATCCATAGGCGTGAATAATTCGCACATGTTTTTGAAGGCGTTTTGTGCGTAAGTTGATAATCCCCCTTGCGTAACCTCTAAACGACATATGTCTCCTTTTTGTAAGGCAGCAACAATGACATTCGCCGCATCAACCTGATTTTCGGCAAGCAGTTTTTCCGCAGTTAAAATATAACGCTCCATTATGAGCGTGCGTTTCTCCAGTGATGTGCTAGAGAGAATATCTTTTCTAATTACTGCACAGGCTAAATCAAAGCTCTGAGATGCATCTTGAGTGAAGTATTTATATTTGCTTATGTTTGCTAGACGCGCTTTTTCAACATAATAGTCTATTGGTCGAGGTTTTTGCTCGATATCTGCTAATTTTTCTTCCAGTTCATTGTTAATGTGCGCAATCGCTGTTTCTTTATTCTCAACGGTGTCTTCACGTTCATTGATCTCTTTAATCGTATGGGCTGCATTTTTTTGTGCATTTTCTTTTTCATTGCTAATCGCTTGCAGGGCTAATTTTTGAGCTTCTTCGTGAAAATATTCTGGAGGTTTATTGGCAAGGTCTAATATTGTTTGTGCTACCTTTTTTGCACTTTCCAACATAACCGATGAAAAAGTAGCTGCAGTGGCATTGATAAGTTGTTGATTGAGCACTTTTAAGGCGCTAGCAAAATTATCATCACGCTGAATTTTTTTAATTACCGTTTTATCGATTAACATCTCATCAACGGTATTTTTAAATGCTAGCAGGCCATGTTGGTCTATTAGGTGTTGGCAAGTATGTTGAAATCCTTGAATATCAGTTGCTGTGTAACTAGCTATTAAATTATTAAGCACGATACTAACATCTGGTTTTGCCGGCTTTTCCACCGGTGGTATTTGTACCGCCAAATTGGGTGGTGATATTACAGACTGCACCTGTTCAACCTTCGTATCATTTTTTTCTTTTTGTTGGATTTGTTGATGAACGTCCGCAAAATGGTTGACTCGTGCATGTCCTAATTCTAATTTTTTCATGAAATTAACTTCTTCTAATGCTCTTTTATCCATTTGAGGCTTAGCGTGAGCCCATGCCGCCTGGTTTGTAGGGGGAGATGGCTGGTCACTTATTGAGGTTTCTTGAGTCGGAGCGGGTTTTTCATTTGCTTGGACTGCAATTGTTGGTACAGAAGTATTTATTCCGGCACGGATTTCTAAAGCTTGTACTAAAGGGAGGATGTCTCTAGCCAATTTTATCAAGGTAAAATCTTTGCCCATAAGGCTATTAATTGGATTGGTATGTTTTAAAGAATGGGCTTCATTAATGACATTTTTTAATGCCTCTGCTTTTTGTTTATACGATAGAGACTCATCCTGGAGACAATTGAGCAGAGCGGTAGTTCGAATTACTTTTTCATTTGAACTATTTTCAGAGGTTTTATGTTTTTCTTGATAACGCTCTAAAGTTTGTATCAAGGAACTTAGTTTTTCAATTTCTTGGCTTACTTGCACCTTTGTTTTTGTTTTTACTTGTTGATCAAGAGCCTTCAGGTCTTCAATCTCTCTCTTTGCTTTCTCTGATTTAGCTTCTTCTGCTATGGCTTGCTTAAATGAAAAGAGTTCCAGGTATGGTATGGCCACTGTTTTGTCATTGTAATAAGACAGGTTTTTTAGGTTTTTATCTGCTTTAAAGTCCATCATTTTTTTTGCATTGGGGGGCAAGATGGCAAACGCTTTTTGTAATGAATCATTTTTTTTACTAAATTCTAATTCATCAACGACTAGTCTGATGATTACCGCAGAATTGTAATCGCCTTTTTGATGTAGTTTGTCCATTACATCAAGCCAATAGACCAGGTTATCGCGCAATTTTTCAGGAGCTCCTCCCGATAATATGGATTGGCGTATTTCATTGCGCAGATAAATATTGGCGTACCTGCTCATTGTTGTAAATGTAGCTGGGTCATCCATATTATAATTTTCATAATAGCTTGCGGAAATAAGAAATAAAGCACTCGCTACTTCGGTAGTTGAATTTTGACGATCAACGATCACTTTTAATAAGCGAGTATTGATATCTGCGAGTTGGTGTTTTTGTTGAGTCATATATTTAATGTAATTATGCGTTTTTTTAATTATAGGACAGAAAATAGCTTGTATTTAATTTGAGCATGTTTTGCCTAGGGAACGAACTCCTATTTTTAATCCAATATTCATGTTTTGGGGATGGCTAAATAGTAAAAAACAGTTAAGCTTAGATTTGGATCAATAATAAATGGGGCATTCCATGATCAAAGTTAATATTCCAGGATTTACTGATTTAACAATTCATGATGTTATATTGGATTACAATGGTACCTTGGCCGTCGATGGTCTTTTAATAACGGGTGTTGCCAGTGAGTTGATTGAATTATCTAAAAAAGTAACGATTCATGTTGTAACTGGTGATAGCTTGGGAACCGCTAAAAGTGAGTTGCAAGGAATCCCTTGTAATGTTTTGATTGTCCCGCCAATGGAGCAGGGCCTTGCTAAACAAAATTATTTACAAAAATTAAATGCTAAAGAAACTGTTTCTATAGGTAATGGGCGAAATGATCAGCAAGTCATGAAAGATTCTGCTGTCGGTATTCTTATTTTAGGCAAGGAAGGAACTGCGGTTGAAGCATTGAACGCTGCTGATATTGTCGTTTCTAATATTTTCGATGCTATTAATTTATTACAACATCCTAATCGCTTGCTCTCAACCTTAAGATCTTAAGCTCTTAAGCTCGGTGTGCATCAATAGCCGTCAGAATATGTTGCTATTGATGTGGTATTTTATTAACGACAGGTGGCTCTTGCTTTCTCTCAGCGCTGCCTGGTTTGATATCTGGATAGAGGCTCGTGTAGATTGGGGCACTACTGCTTCTTTGATGAGTCTTATTAGGCTGTGGATTGTCTGTTACTCCCAAGCAAGACATCAGTGTAGAATAAGAACTTCCATCACTATTTTCACTACACGAGCTTTTATTCGTCGTGTTGGATTGTTCGGAAATTGGGCTAGTAAAGATACGTACACTGGCTTTAATTGCTATGCCAGATAATCCACCAAGTATTATAAACGGTGACCATAGTGCTGCGCCAATTGAGTTTAGGACACCTGTAACGCTTAGTTCATCTTGATTGATCATACGTGACTTAAGAATATCTAATGGTCCTTTCTCTGTTTTATAACATTCATGGCCAGCGGAACATAAATAGGTTACGCCAATCGATGCATAAAGAATCAGTGCACCAATACCAAAGCTAAACAAAGCGCTGCCTGTAGCAGTTAACGCTGTAATGGCCATTGTCGGGGCTGTTGCCAATTGAAAAAAAACGAACCAGAAAATTAACGGTGATCCTATAAATGCACCTAAGAGTATCAATGTTAAGCTATTTGATGCTTGATAATTACCATGATGGCGATGGTGGTGGTGATGACGAGACATGTAATTATCCTTATCCTTATTCGTTAGCTCCATTATATTGACCCCTGGCTGTATATAAAAGAACTATTTTTTATAAGGTTTGACACGATTTCCTGAACCCGCTAGGATATACTCAAATTAGATGGCGCGGGGTGTCGTGAAAACGACTGAGAAATACCCGTTGAACTTGATCTGGGTCATACCAGCGTAAGAACGCCTTTTAATCTAACTTTAGCAATGAATTTCTGACTCTAACAAGCTTAGAGGCTGGCTTAACTGTTAAATTTAGATTAATATTTCTTTGGTTCTCCATAAACACGAAAGCCGCTGCCATCCTCTATTTTATTTACATAAGGAGCAATGGCAATGAGTGTATTATCTTCAAGAACAACCTTATTACTTAATTGGTATGCCAATCCATACCATACACCTATTTATGTCGCCCATTCTTTAGGCTATTACCAAGAAGAAGGCATAAAGCTTGCTATTTTAGAACCCAGTGATCCGAGTGATGTGACTGAAATTGTTGGTTTAGGCCATGTTGATTTTGGTGTTAAAGCCATGATTCATACTGTGGCAGCACGGGCTAAGGGTTATCCTTTAACTTCAATTGGTACTTTATTGGATGAGCCACCTACGGGGCTTATTGCTCTAAAAGCAAGTGGCATTAATTCATTTCAAGATATTGTCGGCAAGCGGGTGGGGTATATTGGGGAGTTTGGCAAAATCATTATTGATGATTTAGCAAAATTGGCCGGTCTAGCTCCTTTCAGTTATGAAACAGTGCGCATTGGTATGAATGTTACGGATGCTATTTGTCGTGACTTGATTGATACGGGGATTGGTTTTATCAATTTTCAACGCGTTGAGTTAGAGCATTTACGTGGTGAAACTGTTTTTTTACGTTTAGACCAATTGGCAGGATTGGGCTGTTGCTGTTTTTGTTCTATTCAATTTATTGTACCTGAACGTATGTTAGCGCAGCCCGAATTAATCAAGAGTTTCCTTAATGCAACCCAGCGTGGTGCGGCATTCACTACAGAATATCCAGATGAAGCCTATGAGCGATTATGCCAGGCTAAACCGCAATTACGCACGCCAATGTACCACACTATTTTTATGCGAACCCTGCCATTCTTTTCGCGAACGTTGTTAAATGTAGAACGAGACTGGAATAAAGTGGCACGTTTTGGTAGACATTTGGGCGTGATTAATGAATCTTTTGATGTGAGTACTTGTTATACAAATAGTTTATTGCCTAAAATGCCTCATTCGGATTTACAGCCGATCGCTTGTTGTGCAGATTAACTACCAAGCTACGATTGATACTTCATTTTGGCATCAGGAGGTGCAGTTATGAAAACTGTGTGGGCTATTGCAGGAACTGACGCGGACGCACAAACCTTACGTGGATTTGGTCTTGAACTTGTCCATGCAGAAGGCATGCCTGCAGCAATTAAATTTGGGGCATTGGAAACGGCCAATGAGCTTGCGGCTACGATTGGTTTTTTAACTAATTATTCGGGGCCGTTGGTTTTGGATGTACCGCTTATTCCAACAGCGATGTATGGTATGTTGCATCAGGTTGATATTTTAGTACTTGATATTCATGAGGCAGAAACTATTTTAAACCAGGCTATTAATTCTCATGAGGCCATCAAAGATGCTGCGGTGGAGTTATTAGCTTTTGGTGTGAAAAGTGTATTGCTTAAAGGCGAACAGATGCATGAGTCATTATGGGTTCATGATTACTGGACTAATGGCAGTAATTCATTTTGGCTGACACAACGTCGTTACTCTGATGCCAAATATCCAGTAGCCGGGGCGGTTTTTTCAGCCGCCATTACTGCTGCATTGGCTCTGGGGTATCCAGCAGAAGATGCGATTGTCATTGCGAAAATGTACCTACATCAGGCAATCCGTTTGGCACAAACCGATCTTTATTATGGTGGTTTTCCTGAGGATGAGGCTGATTTGCCTTATTTAGCAGCAATGCCATTATTTGCTGCGCCAGAGGCGTTTAAGCATACCCATTATTTAGGACTTTATCCGGTCGTTGACAGCTTTAAATGGGTAGAAACTTTAGTCGAGTTTGGTGTTAAAACTATTCAATTGCGTATTAAGGAACGAACACCGACTCTTGAAGAGGAAATGAAACGTAGTATTGTGTTAGCAAAACAACATCAAGTGACTCTATTTATTAATGACTATTGGGATTTAGCGTTAAAGTTGGATGCAGAGGCGGTGCATTTGGGGCAATCCGATTTAGATACGGCTGATCTTGATGCAATTCGGCGTAAAGGACTTTTGCTTGGTGTGAGTACATATTGTTATTATGAAGTGGCGCGTGCGCATGCTATTTGTCCTTCGTATGTTGCTATTGGCCCAATTTATCCAACTACTAGTAAAGAACTCGCTTTTGAAGCTCAGGGCGTGGAAATGTTGCGACGTTGGATGCGTACTTTGCATTATCCCTTAGTGGCAATTGGTGGGATAAGTCTTGAACGTGCACCTGATGTTGTAGCAACAGGGGTGAGTGGGGTTGCGCTTATTTCGGCGATTACAGCAGCTGAAGATCCGAGAAAAGTAACCCAACAACTTTTAAGTTTAATGTAAGGTTGGTGCTGAGCACCAACCTATACAAGACTTTTACCCTACAAAAATCTTTCTCTTCAAAAATTAGCCTGGGATTTCCTCTTGGATTCATTTACCTTCAGAGCAATTCGCTATATGATGTCACGCGATTAATTAATAGCCGTTTTTAGGAGATATTATGAGTTTTTTTATTAGCGATGCTTTGGCCGCCGCAGGCACAACTGCATCACCTCAAGCAGATGGAACTTTTTCGCTCATTATGATCGCCGCTATCTTTGTATTGTTCTATTTTATGCTGATTAGACCACAAAACAAAAAAGACAAAAGAACATCGTGATTTGATAAGTCGTTTAAAGAAGGGTGATGAAGTTATTACCTCTGGTGGTATGTTAGCTAAAGTAGTTAGCTTAGATGAACAATACATTAAAGTCAGTCTTGCAGAAGGCGTAGAGATTAGCTTACAAAAAGGCGCTGTCATTGCTGTATTGCCAAAAGGCACTTTAAAATCTCTTTAAGTCAGTCATAGGGACACGGAAATATGCAAAATAAATATCCTCTATGGAAAAACCTGATGCTGGTTGTTATTGCCATCATTGGGTTTATTTACGCCATACCTAATTTGTACACAGAAAATCCTGTTGTGCAAATTTCAGCTGAAACGCCAGTAGATTATGATGAATTAAAAACGCAAGTCGAAGGTATTCTGCAAAAAGATAAACTCTCATACAAATCCGTTTCCGCGCAAAACGAAGGCGTTGAGATTATTTTTGCCTCGACTGATTCTCAGCTCTTAGCTCGCGATGCAATTAAAAATGCCTTGGGTAATCAATACACGGTTGCTCTAAACTTAGCGCCGTCAACTCCAGGGTGGTTGCGTGCCATTCGTGCTGAACCAATGAAGCAAGGTCTCGATTTGCGGGGCGGGGTACACTTCTTATTAGAAGTAGACGTAGACAGTGTAATTAGCCGTCGTTACGAAGGGATCATGAAAAATATTGGTCAATCCTTACGTGAAATTGGCGTGCGTTATTCGGGCATACGTTATGTTGCCGATAAGGGTGTTAATTTACGCTTCCGTGATCCGCAATCAATGGAACGTGCTCTTGCAGGTTTAAGAGAAAAAATGCCTGATGTACTTTTTGTAAAAAGTAAAGCGGATAACGAAATTGTCGGTTCAATTCCACCGGCTGAATTAAATACAATGCGTCAAAATACGATTGAACAAACCATGAGTATTTTACGTAATCGTGTTAATGAATTAGGGGTTGGTGAAGCGGTTGTGCAACAGCAAGGCGCTACTCGTGTTGCTGTCGATTTACCCGGAATTCAAGATGCTGCGCGGGCAAAGCAGATTCTTGGGGGTACGGCAACGTTACAGTTTTATTTGGTCGATCAGGATAATGATCCGCAAATCGCCAAACAAACGGGTTCTGTACCTGTAAGTGATAAGCTGTATATGATGGATGGACATCCTATTCTGCTAAAGCGCCAAGTAGTATTAAGTGGGGATTCAATTACCTCGGCGGTATCTAGCTTCGATCAGCAAACAGCAACGCCCGCAGTGCAAATCCAATTAGGCGGGGGCGGTGAAAGTTTATTCACTAAAGTAACTCGTGAAAATATTGGTAAACGTATGGCTATTGTTTATGTAGAAACAAAAAATGCCATCCAGACAATTAATGGCGTGGATACGCGTGTTACGCATAAAGAAGAGCGTGTTATTAGTGCACCAGTAATTCAAAATGCTTTAGGTAATAATTTCCAAATTACCGGTCTTACGGACAGTAAAGAAGCAAGTAATCTGGCTTTACTGTTAAGAGCAGGGGCACTGCCTGCGGCAATCTATCCTATAGAAGAGCGTACGGTCGGTCCTACTTTGGGTAAAGAAAATATCCGTCGCGGGATTGTTTCCCTTGAGGTAGGTATGGGGTTAATTTTAATCCTGATGTTAGTTTACTACCGTGTCTTTGGCTTAATTGCTGATATTGCGCTGATGCTGAACCTGGTTTTATTGTGTGCCTTGTTATCGGTAATTGATGCAACTCTGACTTTGCCAGGTATAGCGGGTATTGTTCTTACCGTTGGTATGGCGGTTGATGCCAACGTACTGATTTATGAACGTATTCGTGAAGAATTGCGTCATGGATTATCTCCCCAGGCGGCAATTTATGCTGGTTATGAGCGTGCGTTCTCGACCATTCTTGATGCGAACGTGACTACTTTAATTGTAGCGATTATTCTTTTTGCAGTTGGTACTGGCCCTGTACGTGGATTTGCGGTAACTCTGTCTTTAGGGTTATTAACCTCCATGCTAACAGGAATTACCTTCACCCGTGCCATTGTGAATTGGTATTACGGTGGTCGTACTGTTAAAAAATTATCTATAGGTATTTAAGACGAGGCTCAGATGGAATTTTTTAATCCAAATTCAAAAGTGGACTTTATGGGTGCTCGTCGTTGGACGGCCCTGTTTTCCATATTAATTTTTGTTGTTTCGATTGGTGCTTTGCTTTTTCATGGTTTGAAGTGGGGGCTTGATTTTACAGGCGGAACCCAAATTGAATTGTCTTACCCTCAAGCTGCCGATTTGGAAGCGATTAGGGATAGTTTAAGCAACGCAGGTTTTAAAGAAGCCCAAGTAGTGAG
Source organism: Legionella drancourtii LLAP12 (assembly GCF_000162755.2). Lineage (GTDB taxonomy): Bacteria > Pseudomonadota > Gammaproteobacteria > Legionellales > Legionellaceae > Legionella > Legionella drancourtii. The sequence continues at coordinate 180,454 of NZ_JH413811.1, read as the reverse complement.
TTATGGTACTTCTAAAGATGTGTTAGTTAGCATTGCGCCAAGACAAGATCAAGATCAATCGCATTTGGTTGATAAAGTAATGAGCGTGTTACCGGGGGCGGTGAAGCAACGTGTTGACTTTGTAGGTCCACAAGTAGGTCAAGAGCTCGCAACTAAAGGGGCTTTAGCAGTACTGGTTTCCTTATTGGCGACGATGATTTATATTGCCATGCGCTTTGAATATCGATTGGCAGTGAGTTCTGCGGTAGCGCTAATTCATGAT